>JADGEI010000017.1 GCA_016744455.1 Alcanivoracaceae bacterium | reverse complement strand
GTAAATGACAGTCTTTGTTTTCTTTGTTTCGACATTTTTAATACCTCGTTGCGTCTATTATAAGGCTAAAAATGATTCCGAGTTTATTAGACCATTACAGATGACATCGATGATGAGTACGCACCTGAATTAATAATCGCAATATAATTTTGATCTGTAAGATCGGGCAATTCAATATTTTCATACCATACATCTAGTGCTTCGTTTATATTGCCAACAACTGTAACCAATTGAGTCTCATTTTTATTATTTAATGACACGGGTTCAAATGGCATAGAATAGTACGCAGGTTCTGGCGCTAGGTTAAATCCTGCATTCACACCCACAAAAGTTTGATTCTTCTTAGTTTCCAAAAAAGTTTTTTCCACTAATAAAATACCAGCATCTTTAACTATATAATCGCCTGGTTCAACTTCAATTTGTACTCCTAGCTTTCCATATACATTTGAAAGTGTTTTTGCCCATAATTCTAAATCTAAACTCTTGTCAAATTTTGTATGAGGAACCCCTAACCCGCCACCTATATTAATTGCTTCTAATGAGGGACATTGATTTATAAACCATAAACTTTCGTTAAGGATTTTTTTCCAATGTGCTAATTCAGAATCTAAATAACCACAACCCGTATGAAAGTGTATTCTATTGACTGTTAAATTGTATTTTTTTACTAAATTTAGTGCAGCTTCAAATTGTTCTTTATATATTCCGAATTTAGTGACCATATGACCTGCATATTGTAATTTGTCATTACCAGTTCGACCAGTACCCATTTCAGGATTAATTCTTATACCAATTTTTGACCCAGGTTTTACCTCTCCCCAACTTTTAATGCTGTGTAAACTATCACAATTCATAATTAAACCATCATAATTTGAAAGCTGTATAAAATCATTCTTTGACAAACTACAGGCAGTAAAGGAAATTTCATTAGGATCAAAGCCACAACTCAAAGCCAATTCAACTTCATTTGGAGAACAGGCATCAATTCCACATAAATTATTAGTCTTAAGAAAAGTCAGAATTGGAGAAAATCTATTGGCTTTCATCGCGTAATAGATCTGATGTGTTTTATTTGGCAAAAAGTCATCAAGTGCCATTTTAATCCTTAACAGATTAGAAATAACTCTTTGCCCCGAATAAAAAAAAGTAGGGTTTGATATCTGACTGGCTAATTTATTGACATCACGACCTGAAAAATGCAATTTGTTTTTTTTATAACATAAATCAGGTCTGTGCCACCAAAATTTATTAGTCAATTCAGCATCCCATTGAGTTATTTTTATAATCTGTCATAGTTAACAATGAATTAGATGTTTCCATCTTTCCTGTTATCCAACCTCGACACTTTACCGAACCGCAACCACATTGGAATTGATTATATAAAATATCTTCTGTTTGACTATAATCCATATAAAGAAATGTGTGAGCATCAATGTCATTAAGAGCAGTAACAGTCATTTCTGCCATATTTAATGATATGTTAGGATCACACGAATGTAGAAAGTAACCAGAAAAATAAGTATCATACAAATGATTATTCTTATCTATTTGCAACGTGTGTTGTCTTAAATCTTGAACAATTTCTCCTGCCATCCTTGCCAGAACATCGCCTTTTTTAAATGATTTGTAACAAATTACTCCAAGACCTGAATTATCATCTTTTACAACGATTTTAAAGTCTTTAGAACTTGGGAAAAGTGGATCAAATCCGAATTTACTAGGGTAAAGCATCTCATATATACCTCAAAAAGTGATAATAAAATATTTAAAAAATATAAGTGTTATGATTCAATCTAATTAGATATGTTTCATTTCACATTTATACTTCAAAATATATTTTTTACAAAGTAATTTTTATCAGAATAATTAAAATATTTATGTTTTTTATCACATCATATTACTTGTAAAATGTTTTTGTTTAAAAGTATAATTTTTATTGGAAAATAATAGGGGTAAAACTAGGAACAAAAGAAACCTGAATAGCATTTCAAGTGATAAATTGCCATTGTTAATCCTCCCTAATTTTAGTAATGAAATCCGTTTAATTTATCTTGGGTATACTTTAAAGACTTTATCCTTTTTTGATATATATATTTCTGTAACCACTTCATCGACATCAAGAACATTGTTACAAATACAATTAAATTTCTCTACGTTTTCTAACCATTTAATGGTTTTTCTATATCTCACACCACAGTCTGCACATTGCAGTAAAAACTTTGCATTTTTTTTCATTTTCTACTCGTATAAAAAAACAACTACACAATTAAATAAAAATAAGTATACACAATACAGAAAGCCTATTTTTATTTAAACTCTTTTAAAGAATTGATTATTATTCAATTCCTAGATGAATAATCCTCCCTCCAGATTGATTAACAGGGTTCACACTTTTACCAACAACAATACCGCATTCAGGCGAATAATATTTTTGAATAAGATTGCCAAAAACATCTTTGAGTGTTGCAATATGATAATTTTTTGAAATTTTTTCTCTTAGCTCAACGTGCACAGTTAATAATCCGCCCTGATCTGTATATATCCAATAAGATTTGCTACAAACTATCGTTTCTCTGTTTAACTCTACAATTTCATCTGGTATGATTTTCAAATAAGCTAAAACATTATGTACGCCTTCCAAGCCACTTTTAATAATTTTTTTCTGAAATTGGTTTGGGTTTCCAACTTCTATGGTTATTGCCGGAATATTGAGCTCCTCTGCTGCTCCTCTTAATGTGCCATCTGATGGTGGTGAGTGTACAATAATTTCTGCATCTTGTAATAATGCCAATTTTTTAGTGATGCTATTATTCATATCACTCCTTATATAAAACGAGTTTACTCGACCAAAACTTGCCGTATGTAAATCTAATAGATAATCAAATTTATTGACAACCAAATTTATAAATCGATGGGCATATATTTGACTAATATTTCCATGCTCTTTGCCTGGCATAATTCTATTTAAATCCACACCATTCTCAAAAAATCTTTCACCACTATTGAATGCTTGGATATTAACAACAGGAACCGCTACAATTGTACCTTTCATATTTTCAACATCTAAATCATCAAATAAACGTTGGATAACAGATATACCATTGAGTTCATTGCCATGAACCGCAGCAGTTAAACCAACTGTAGGTCCGTCAAAATTACCTCTGGCTACCATAATAGGCAAACTAACAGGTTCTCCTAAACCATTAGTAATTAATTCTAACCAATAATATTTAATAGAATTTTTTGGCGTATCTTCTATTTTCAATTCTATTATTGTTTTGATATCCATATTAATTATGGATATTAATATTTGAGTAATAATTAATCATAGCATTAACTCATTTAAAAATGTTTTATCATTATTTAAGGATTTAAATAATTTCATTCTAAATTTTCCTTTTGAATTAAATAGTCCTGTGCACATTTTATCAATCGCAATAGTAGATAAAACTGTTTGAATATAGGTTTCAATAAGCTCATCTAATCCAAGCCCAAGTTTGTTATAATCTCTGCGATCCATAATTAACAATCGATTGGTATCAGAGTCCCATTTGTTTTCACCTAATTTGACAGACAAATTTGTCCCAAGTATTTCCCATGAATCTTGGCTATTATTTAACTTGTCAACCAGAGGAGATAAAGCTCTTCTCGAATACATACACAAAGGCTTAATACCCTCTTTAGTACTGCTGACCATCATACGAATATCTGCTACAAAAGTCTGACCTTTAGAGTTTGGAATTGTACCTACATGATAAAACTTGCCTTGTTGCCCTATTGAACTCCATTCATAGTTTCCGATTAAACTTTGAACAATAAATTTATCGTATTCAAGCTCCAACTCCATAAAATTGGCTAGCTCTTCATCATTAATAATAGTATAAACTCCTTGCCCTGCATTACTATATGGAACTTTGATGACAGCTTGTCCACCTAACTTTTTTACCCATAAAGTAATTTCTTCTTTACTCACATCCCAAATCGTATCTGGGATATTAATTTTCATCCCGTGTTCCGATAACTCTGTGTTATAAATATCATAAGCCTTTGCAGCTATCATTTTATTTCTTCCACCTGCAAGACACGCAACAATAGGATTGAGTATTAATGTTTTAGAATGAATCGGCAACCTGTTCCATGGCTTTTGTGTTACGTATCTAAACACGGCTCTAATAGGTGTGGCTTCCCCTTCATGTACGATATTAATAACACCATCCTCAATAACAATATGAGAGTTATCTTTGTTTGTATAAAATGGCACTAATAAAACATCCTCATCAAATACATCAGCTATGGTTGCAGCATAGCCAGAGGTTTCCATATAGTTTTTGTCATATATAACCGCCAATTTCCCTTTGACTTTGTTTTTCCTTTTGTTGTTGTCAATCATTGGCTTGAAAGTTCTTTCTATTAACAATCTATAGGAACCATCTTCCTTATTATCGTCCATTAATGGCATAGATTTTTGCCCAGATGGGCATGAATTATTTTCAATGACCACCATTTTTTTCTCTCCATCCTCTGATGTAGAATTAATCAAATCTGCACCTCCCCAAAGAAAGTGCTTGCATTGATAAGAAAGAATTTCTTCTAGTTTTTCACGGTTGACTTTAGGGTGCAGGTGACAATACCTAGAAACAATGCGTTTTTTATCCATATGTAAAAAGAAATTAACCATTGGGTGAATCGTTGCGTTTAAAGCTTTTGGATACCAGTGGTTTTCGCAAGAAAAGGTTTCTGGTTTTATGACTTCAATGAATTTTTCCATTCTTTTACTCAATTAAATTAAAATATAAAGTGTTTCTAAAAATCGATAAAACACAAAATTCGATAATATATCCAATTGATAAATTCACCAAGAAAAATTTAATAAATGACTATTAGATTTTTACTAATTATTAAAAAAAAGTATCATCTTAATGTGTTCAGAATTTTGCTTTATAAATTAACCATAGATTATAAAGGGTTTGTAAAAATTCAATGCTTGAAAACTTAGAGATTTATTCTATTTCATTTATATATTTATTCCTTTTCTATTAATAGAGATGAAGGCTTTTCATGTATTTACAGGTAAACATCACTCATCACAGGGCTATATTAACTGTATTCGTACACAAACCACTAATAATCCTATAGTTTACATTTAAATCGAGTATAATCGCGACCTTGAAAAAAATAGACTTAAAAAGGTAACATTGTGACAACTCATATACGTAACATCGCCATCATCGCTCACGTTGATCATGGAAAAACAACTTTAGTAGACGAACTAATTAAACAATCTGGGACTTTAGGTGATCGTGCAGATGACCCAAATCGTATGATGGACTCTAACGAATTGGAAAAGGAACGTGGCATTACAATTCTATCCAAAACCACATCTATTAATTACACTGACAAACGTGATGGTAAAGATTACAAAATTAATATCGTCGATACTCCAGGCCATGCTGATTTTGGTGGTGAGGTTGAGCGTGTATTAAGTATGGTTGATTCGGTATTATTACTAGTAGACGCAGTTGATGGGCCTATGCCACAAACACGTTTTGTAACATCTAAAGCCTTTGAGATTGGCTTTAAACCAATTGTTGTAATCAACAAAGTGGATAGAGATGGCGCGCGCCTTGATTGGGTAATGGATCAAACATTTGATTTATTTGATTCATTAGGTGCTTGTGATGACCAACTTGATTTTTCTACCGTCTATGCCTCTGCAATAAATGGCTATGCTAATTTGGATGAAGAAAGTCGAGATGGTGATATGACTGCATTATTTGAAACCATAATTGATAAAGTTAGTGCACCTGATGTAGAAGTTGACAAACCATTTCAAATGCAAATTACAACATTGAACTACAATAGCTTTTTAGGCTTAATAGGAATTGGCCGCATTAAACGTGGATCAATTAAAACCAATACACCTGTCACTGTGATTGACGCCGGCGGCAAAGTGAGAAATAGCCGAGTCTTGAAGATATTTGGCTTTAAAGGCTTAGAACGCGTTGAAATAAATGAAGCATCAGCTGGTGATATTGTTGCCATCTCTGGTGTTGATAAAATCAGTATTTCAGATACAGTTTGTGAACGAGATAACGCAGAGTCCATCAAGCCATTATCAGTAGATAGACCTACAATTTCTATGTTATTTTGTGTTAATAATTCTCCTTTTGCTGGACAAGATGGTAAATACCTAACTTCGCGCCAAATTAAAGATCGATTAGAACTTGAAGCCACATATAATGTGGCACTTCGAGTAGAAGCCACTGATGATGCTGATAAATATAAAGTCTCAGGTCGTGGTGAATTACACTTGTCGGTATTAATTGAAACGATGCGTAGAGAAGGTTATGAACTAGCAATTTCTCGCCCAGAAGTAATATTCCGTGAAATAGATGGAGAAATTTGTGAGCCAATTGAAGACTTAATGGTTGATGTCGAATCAACTCATCAAGGTTCGGTTATGGAAAAGCTACTTGAACGTAAAGCAGTAATGAAAGACATGGAACCTGATTCTACAGGACGAGTTCGCATGCATTTCCATGCACCTGCTCGTGGCCTTATCGGTTTCCAATCAGAATTCAAAACATTGACTTCAGGTTCAGGTATCATGACTCATGTATTTGACCATTATGCACCTAAGTATGACAATATGGTCTCAGGAAGGCAGAATGGGGTATTGGTTTCCAACTCTCAAGGAAAAGCACTAGCATTTGCCTTATTCAACCTACAAAAAAGTGGGCGTCTATTAGTCGAAACTAATGCGCCTGTTTATGAAGGCCAATTAATCGGCTTAAACTCACGTAGTAACGACTTAACTGTCAACCCAACCAAAGGCAAACAGTTAAACAATATTCGTGCTGCAGGTAAAGACGAAGCTTTGATTATTTCACCCCCCATTAAATTGAGTTTAGAACAAGCAATGGAATTTATTGAAGATGATGAATTGGTAGAAGTTACACCTGATTCAATTCGTGTTCGTAAGAAAATATTAACAGAAAGCGAACGTAAAAGAGCTGGAAGACCACCACGTAAATAGATAAATTTTTAGCGCTGACTTGGTGAGATAATATACTAATTTAGCGCTTTATCAATAATGCCACATCCTTAGTAAGCATATTTCTAAAGTGTAACAACCACTTATGTTATTAAGGTGCTATCAATCCTGTATACTTATTATCTGTAATTTCAAATTGCCAATTGATTTTCTTTTTTGATAAATCATAGACGATTAATGAACGAGGTGTATTAAATACCACGTTATTTGCAAGAAGTTGACTACTCGGAGAATGAGTGTATATAAGATAGTTACCAACTATAATAAACGGACTATAACCTTGTTGCGACTTAAAATCCGCTAGTTTAGTGCCATTAATATGATAAAATTCCCAAAGATAGAAATTACCATTTTCTGCATTTGAATCATTAGTAACTAATAAAACATGTTGTCTATTTTCTGAATATATCTGCCGGCCAACGACACCTTGCAACAGGTTAGTTGCTTTATTACTTTTAGGAAATTCTAAACGTGAACTATGGGAACTTTGAACAGCAAGGTTTGGTTGATCAATATTCAGTCTTCCAAATTGTACTGTGCGCTTTTGATTCGCCTCCAGTGCACCACTTTTATGCTGACTATACTTCCAAAATAGTTGATTGTTATTATCACGCTTTATTAAAAATGTATCATCCATACCTTGACTTATTCTTGCATTTACATCAGCAGGAATAGAAACATCCAGCATTAAATTTACTGAGCCATCAATGGCATTAATATAAGCAAGTTTCAACTGACCTTTTGAGTGTGGTTTTAATTGCACCAACAATAAATTGTTAGCCAACCCAAGAGGCTTCATCACACTACGTGCTTTCCATAATGAGAGACCACTTTCTATGTTAATAGCCTGTAAACTTCCATCTACATCTTGCGTATAAATCATGTTATCATTACTATCAACCAACACATTTTCCGAAAGAGATATTGCTGTAAAACCAGATGAATTAACACTCAGCAAATATAAGAACACTAGTTTGTATAACGGTTTCATCATTTAATCACACCTAAAATTAAAAATTTTAAAATTTTCATTCATTAAACATCAATTGATTAGTATACTCTATAATATCTAAATATCAATAGAAGTAAATTGCATGAATTCAATTAACAACAACTACTTAAATCGATTTAAAGGCAGTTCAAGAAAAGCCTTTCAACTATCATTCATTGCCATCACGATTTATTCTTGCTCAGTTTTTGCTAAAGAGACACCATTACAAAGCGTACTAGGGGCTAACGATTGGGTTTCTAGAGGACCTAATCAAATCCAAGGAGCACAAGTTGAAGGCATTACCAACTCACCAGTAATAGGTGCAATCAATTCTATAATAATACATCCATCTGATTCAAATATTATTTATATAGGAGCAGTTAATGGTGGAGTATGGAAAACTTCAAACGCAACATCTGCCAATCCAAACTGGCTACCACTAACAGATAATGAAAACTCTCTATCCATTGGAGACATTGTCCTAGATCCAACTGATGCAACAAGTCAAACTTTGGTGTATGGCAATGGGCGTTTTAGTAGCTTTGGTCGTAGAGGTGGAACTAGGTCTGGAGTTTTTCGAAGCACGAATGGCGGGGCAACTTGGGGCGCTCTTGACAGTATCATGGAAGGCAAAAACATTGTAAAAGTTGAATCCAGGGGAAATACTATATTAGCGGCAGTAAATATAGCTGATAACTTCACATGTAGTAATATTGGTATTTATCGATCTACAGATGCAGGAGCCACATTTAGCCAAATAACTAACGGAATATCATCAGGTACAGTTGACACAATGGCAGCTGATCCTTCAAACAATGCTGTATTTTATGCCAATGTCAGAACTTACAATGTCTGTGGGAGTTTAATAGATGGTATTCACAAAACAACCGATAGCGGAGCAAGTTGGACTAAAGTAAGTAATGCAGCAATGGACGCCATTGCTGGAACAAATTTTGAAATATCAGTTGGCAATAATAATAATGTATTTGTAGGGGTTATTTCCTCAGGTCAACTAGCTGGAATGTTTCATTCTGATGATGGAGGTTCTACATGGAACACTATGGATATACCAACAACTTTCGAAAACACAGGCAATGTTGGCATCCACCCTGGAGGCCAAGGAAGCATACATTTCTCATTAGTTGCAGACCCAAGCAATGATACAGTTGTCTATGTCGGTGGTGATCGGCAAACAAGGACCTTTGAAGACACAGGTGGTTTTCCAAATTCCATCGGTGCTCAAAATTTTACAGGCAGGCTATTTCGTGGTGATGCTTCTTTAGCATTAGGCAGTCAATGGACACCACTAACACATAGTGGCACAAACTCAAATTCATCACCGCATGCTGACTCTCGTGATATGGCTTTTGATGTTGATGGTAATTTACTTGAAGCTGATGATGGTGGAATATACAAACGCAGCAATCCATCATCAAGCAATGGAGACTGGTTTTCCTTAAATGGCGATTTAGCCGTTACTGAAATTCATGACGCTTCATTAGATACAATCAACGACATCATTATTGGGGGCAACCAAGACAATGGCTCGGCTCAAGAAATGTCCACAGCGAATCCAATTTGGGAAACGTTAAACCAAGGTGATGGTGGCGATACTGCCGTGGCAATATTCAGTCCATCAAGTGTCATTAGGTATAGCAGTGCTCAGACATTATTTGGCTTTAGACGGGAATCTTATGATGGAAACAACACCTTAACCGGAGTTAGCTTCCCTGCACGCAATGTAATTTCAGGTGATCCACTTGAAGCACAATTCTCTACTCCAATCACCGTCAACAATGTTAATGCATTCCGTCTATTATTTGGCGGAAGCAATGGTGTTTATGAATCACTTGACCAAGGCAGTAGCCTATCTGCTATAGCCGTTGGCTTAAGGGTAATCGGTTCAGCACAAAGCAATATGGCTTATGGTGCTAGTGACAATTTGGATGTAATATATGTTGGTGCCTGTCAAGAAGAGTGTAACAACCCTGGAGATGGGGATGATGGAATTTTTGTCAGAACATCAGCAGCAGGGGCTTTTACACTGGTGCAATCAGTTGGTGCACCTCAAGGAGTGACTAACGACCCTGAAAATTCCAACACGGCTTTTTACATGGACAACGCAACAATACATATGACTGACAATACAGGAGCAAGTTGGAATAATATCAGTGGTAACATTCAGAGCTTAAATCCAGGATCATTTCGTAGCCTGAAATATTTGCAAAACTCTGATGGAGATGGCCTTGTGATAGGCTCCGATAATGGCATCTATTTAAGTAAAGCATCGGATAATTTTAATGTGTGGGTAGAACTGGGTAATAATCTACCTAATGCTCCAATATACGATATTGATTATAGCTCAACAGCCGACCGCATCATGGTGAGCACTCTAGGGCGTGGTGCTTTTATTCTTGACAATATATTAGCTATTCCTATTAATCAAGATGTGATTTTTTTGAACGGGTTTGAATAATAACCCGGCGATATAATACCGCAGCGTTAATAAAACAATAAACCCAAGTTAGCATTAAGTGTATCTCTATAAATAGAGCTACCCTGTAGTTTGACTTCTTAATTCTTGCTTACGTTTCATTTTCAGCGTATGGCGTTTTTTAATCAACTCTTTTACATCTCCACCAATATGTTCTTCGCCTCGTTCTTTTGCGAGTAAAATTTGCTTTTCACGTTCAGCAAAGCGTTCACGTTGTTCATCTGTCACACTCTCTATGCAATGTGGACAACTGACACCTTCTTGGTAATCATCACTTTCCATTTCTTCTTTTGTGATTGGGTAACGACAAGCATAACATTGCTCATATGAGCCTTTCTCTAAATCATGATTCACAGCGATACGGTTATCAAAGACAAAACATTCTCCTTCCCACATAGTTTCATCTTTAGGTACCTCTTCTAGGTATTTTAGAATACCACCTTGTAAATGAAAGACATCTTCAAAGCCCAATTCCATCAAATACGCTGTGGATTTTTCACAACGAATTCCACCAGTACAAAACATTGCCACTTTTTTATTTTTTTTAGGGTTAAGGTTGTCTTTAACGTATTTGGGGAATTCTCTAAAAGTATCAGTATCAGGGTTAACGGCATTTTTGAAACTGCCAATTTGGTATTCGTAGTCATTACGAGTATCGATTAAAATAGTCTCTGGGTCTGATATGAGCTCGTTCCAATCCTTAGGTTTAACATATCGCCCAACTTTTAAATTAGGATCTATACCCTGCACACCCATGGTGACAATTTCCTTTTTTAACTTTACTTTGGTTCGATAAAATGGCATTTCATTGGTATAGGAACTTTTTGAGTCAAAATTACTTAATCTCTTGTCGCTTCGCAACCAATTCAATACATTATCTATACCAGTTTGATTACCCGCTATTGTGCCATTAATGCCTTCGTTAGCCAGTAACAATGTTCCCCTGACATTATTTTTTTGCATGACATCGAGTAATGGTTGGCGTAAGTCTTTATAATTGTCAAGACGAACGAAATGATAGAGCGCCGTTACGACGATAGATTGATTTGACATACTGTTCTCCGCTAGCCTGAACGCAAATCAGGTGCTGATTTAAAAGCGAGTTATTCTAGGCTTTCTTTCTTCGGATATAAAGTTTTTTATTTACTTTAGCGACAATATTACCAGCAGAATCAACAATATCAATAGAAAAATCAGGTAAATATTTTTCACCATTGGATGTTTCTTGTTTTATTTTATCAATTATTTTTTCGGTAATTAAAAAAGTGGCCGTTATTTTTTCTTTTGAAGCTTTAACAAATTCAATTGAAGCTGACTTATCCCATATTATATAATTGTGGCCTAAAATATTCATTAACATCAACATAAAATGAGGGTCCACCATTGAATACAAACTTCCACCAAAATGTGTGCCGACTGCATTGCGGTTGTACCATTGAACTTTCATCGATACAATTGTTTTTCTCCAATCAGGGCTAATGGATTCTACTTTTATACCTGCTCCAATGTATGGAGGATAAATACGTAAAAGTCTTTTTAATTTTTTTCCAGTGATTGCCATTATTCATTATCCTGCCATAATTGATGTTTATGCATAATACAGGTAAATAAACCTGACTGTAAATTGTTCTGTAACCAATTTTTAAGATTGTGGTATTCAGTTTCATCAAACCATAACTTATTAACAAAGGCGTATTGGCGTATAAAGGGAAATATGGCGATATCGGCTAATGAGATACAATCTGAAATTAAAAATTTATTCTTAAGTAAACGATTTTCAAGCTCTTGTAAAAACCATAATGTTTGATCCCTGTATTCAACCTCACTAAATTCATGTCGGTCAGAGTATTTGTAACAATCTAATTGAGTTTTAAACTGCTTATCACATAAAATAATT
Source organism: Alcanivoracaceae bacterium (assembly GCA_016744455.1). Lineage (GTDB taxonomy): Bacteria > Pseudomonadota > Gammaproteobacteria > Xanthomonadales > Marinicellaceae > NORP309. The sequence continues at coordinate 61,441 of JADGEI010000017.1, read as the reverse complement.
AACTGCTGCATATCCATTTGAAATACTTCATCATCTTGTAGCAACCAATTATCATCATCTTTCTGCGCCAGTGCCCATTTCATTACATCCAAACTTTCTTCAATAACCTTTTCGTCTATTATAAGTACAGGAACAGTACCTTTTGGTGAAAAACCTAACATCGACTGAGGCTTGTTTTTTAATGAAATTTCTCTGTGCTGATAGTCAATTTCTGCATAAGCCAATGCCATTCGTGCCCTCATTGCATAAGGACAACGACGAAAACTATAGAATATTGGCTTGGCTTTATTTATTTGGCTCTCCATTTGATGACTTTCATTAACATTGTATAACTTCAGTCATTTTGAAATAGTTTGCCGCAAATTTCCACCTTTATTTTAATCATAAATAAAATGAGTTAAATGAAACTCTAATTGCATTCTTTGCCCTTTAGAGAGCTTGTATGATTATTTGTTAAAAAATTGCACCTACCGATGGAAATTTGAGGAGTTACCAATGCAGGTACAATGTGACATAACTATTTATGCCTTCACCAGGAAGACGAAATGCCCTTGGGTTATTTGCTTCAAAACCAACGTCTGTGTTTTTATTATTGCGGTTATAGCCATTAAGGTGATTCGTGTATTTTTTGTCAAATAAGTTATTCACTCCAAAGGCAATTTTAGCTCTATCATTAAAAGTATAGGTTGCTGCAACATTGGTTAAACCGTAGCCTGGTGTGCTTTGCTCTAAATTAGTTAGTGAAACTTTCTCTTGTGCTTGATAGGCGGATAATTCAGTACTAAAATTCCAATCACTATGAGAATAGACCAGTTCGAAACGTGTATTAAGTGGCGCAATTCGATAAAGGTTGTCATTTATATCACGACGTTGACCTCTGACATAGCTGGTTGTATTATTTAAACTAAGGGTATTTGTAATTTGATAACTAAATTCAATATCGGCACCATATAGCTCCGCATCAACATTATTATGCTGTAATACATTCATCATTGGTGTGGGTGTACCTTGAATATAATCATTTATACGGTGATAAAAAACATGTGGAGAAAAGAACATGTGATCACTTTTGTAAGTCAGACCTAATTCAAACTGTGTAGCTTTCTCTGTTTCTAAATCTAAATTCCCCAAATAATTAAAACCATCTGCCATACCTGCGGTAGCTTCAAGTGGTAACCACAAATACCGTTCTTGATAGCTCGGCGATCGTGTTTTGTAACCTATTCCATAATCAAAAACCAGAGTGTCGTTAATTTTATGGGTTAAATTTAGTGAAAAATCCAGATTGTTATCTTCAATATTTCTATCGGCAGTATTAAAGGCATCACGACGCATCCTGTGCATATTACCCATTGGGTTATCCATCATAGCCACTGATGAGTTAACTTCTATTGCATACATGTCAACTTTTGTATACCTTAAGCCAGTCGAAAAACTAAGCATGTCGTTTAAATCAGACAAGAGTTCAATAAAAAAACTATTCCGGTCTTTTTCAGTATCAAAATTATCAATATGAAACATAGAGTTATCAGGGCTAACAATATCAGCTTGATGGTTTGTATCATCACCTTCAATCCCAAAGGACAACTCACCTACTTGTGTAGTTGTATCTAGCACAAAGCTATAAGCGTTGCTATTAACTTGAGTAATGGAATCCTTTTTTTGAACCACATTTCTAAAGAGGTAATTACTCATCACATGATCGGTATTTTGATGTGAAAACTTTGATCTAAAATTCCAATTATCAGAAATCTCATAACCATAATCAACACTAGCAACTCCTCCTTGTGCATAAACAATATCCATTGGCAATGATGGTGTGCCGCTTTCACCCGTGTCGTTATAATTATATTTAAATGCAAAACTATGTTTCTCACCATTAAAATTATAACCTAACAGGTAAAATTTACGTTCATATTCGGTATTGAAATTTTCACCGCCATCAAACGCATAACTCTCACCACTTTCACTATCAACTCCTAAATAATAATTGTGTGTAGCTGAAGAAGCTGATAACAAGGCTGATGCTTTTGCACCGGCATTTACCGAAGTATAGCCAAGGTTAAAATCAGCACTATATTCCATTTTTTCTGAGGTTCCATTAACAGTTTTCGGAATAACAAAAATACTTCCTCCTATGGTTTCAATTCCTGAACTAACTGGTGCAATACCACGCTTTAATACAACAGCATCTATCATACTAGCTGGAACATGGCTCATAACTGCATCCATGGAATTTGAGCAAGACTCCTGCATATTTGCCCCATCAATTTGTACATTAACTCGACTACCAGACAATCCTCGATACTGGGCAATACCCGTTAACGGTCCATTTCTATTTACATTAGCTCCAGCCATTTTTTTTAATACTTCTGAAGTATCTATTATACTTTGTGCATTTTCAGGTAATAACTGCACACTCACATCCTTTTTTTTTGACTCAGTAGTCACTTCAATTTTATCTAGAACCTCAACATCATCTGCCAAAGCTAGGCTCGTTGAACACAGTGTAATACTTAGTGCATATAATAAAGGTTTTTTATTCATCTCAATCTTATTGTGTTTTAATTTATCGACATTTTAAAGATTTAAGAACCCATGTAAATGTGGCAAATTGTCGCAGTTAATACATCTAACATTACAAACAGGTCTAGATAGTTTAAAATAGAAAAATGCGTATGAATTCACAACACAATACTTTCTTCTGGTTAAGAAATTTCTTGATTTTAGGGCAAGTCCTATTATGGGTAATGGCAAAAACCGTTTGGGGTATTGATTACCCATTATCAGTCTTAGTTTTAAGCACTTTTTATTTCTTAATGAATTTATTTTATTGGTACCTCAAGAAACAAGCATCTGACCATCCATTATTTATTAATCTTATCATTGACCTAACAGAATTATCACTGTTCTTTTACCTCACGGGTGGAGCTAGCAACCCTTTTACTTGGTTTTTAATAGTGCCTATCATATTTTCAGCAACTACTTTGCCAGGAAAATACACCTGGTTGCTTACGGCTTATGCGATTACATCTTACACACTTTTGATTAAATTTTTTAAGCCTGTTGAAATGAATATGCAAGACCATATGCACCACAGCACTAGCTTTTCTCAACATTTAATTGGCATGTGGCTTGGGTTTATTGTGTTGTCGATTTTAATCTCTTGGGTGATTATAGGATTGATTCAAAACATACACCGGAAAGAAGATTTGTTAATTAAGGCTAAAGCAAAACAATCGGAAAATGAAAAAATTCTTGCTTTAGCGACCTTAGCCACAGGTTCAGCTCATGAATTAGGAACACCGCTGGCAACAATAAATATTCTTGTTAAAGAAATGCTTAATGATGCGGGTATTAAATCGCACCATGATATGTTGAAAATCATGGAATCTCAAATCTTACGTTGCAAAAAATCACTAACACAAATTACAGCATCAACTGGAACAACTCAAGCGATAAATGGGATGATTGTCAGTGTAGATAAATTTTTGAAAAGTATACAATCTCGATTAATTGACCCTGATTCTAGCAGGCTAAACTTTAATACAGACCACAAAAAAAATGACAAACTCCATATTGATAAGACTTTAGTACAAGCTATGGTTAATATCATTAATAATGCCCTAGAATCTCAAGCTAGTATAGTTTCAGTTACGACCAAAGTTAAAAATGAAAAATTAGGTTTATTTATTTGTGACAATGGTGAAGGGTCGATTCCAAATTTTCAAAAACGCAATCATTCAGATAAAGAATTTGGTATGGGTTTAGGGTTATTCCTTGCAAAAACAACCATAGAAAGATTTTCTGGTTTAATTGAGATTGATACTTCAAATGACAAAGGAACTCACTTAATCATTTTATTGCCGTTGAAACTCGATGAATAAACATTTCCTTATAGTCGATGACGACAAGGTGTTTTGCCAGGTCATATCTAGCGCTTTAGAAAAGCGAGGCTACCACTGCAGAACTGCTAATAATCATAGGCAAACTTTTGAGTTAATACAAAACTGGAAACCCTATTATGCGGTAATTGATTTGCGTATAGGTAATGATTCAGGTTTAAAAGTGTGCCAAATGTTATTAGAAAAAATCCCTGATATCCACATTGTTATTTTAACGGGGTTTGCAAGTATTGCAACCGCTGTAGAAGCGATTAAACTTGGTGTAATCCAATACTTAACAAAACCGACTGATGTGGATACAATTTTAAAAGCCTTAGAGCAAGATCAAGCAAATACAAAGGTTAAGATCACATCAAACCCATTACCAATCAAACGGCTAGAATGGGAACACTTACACAAAGTATTATCAGAAAACGAGGGGAATATCACACGAACTGCCAAACAACTGGGCATGCATCGGCGTACATTACAAAGAAAGTTAAATAAAAAACCTGTAAAGGAAAATGACTAAACAATTAAAATGATTTACATTTTATTTTTAGATTTTTTAATCTTAGTTTAATATTATTACTTGCAATACAATTACCATCAACATCTATTAATAGCACTTGATTTATTTTCATAGATTCAGCAACAGATTCCCAGTGCTGTTTTCCAGCAACAATCAATGCCGTTGCTGCAGCATCTGCTTTCGTGCCGTTTTCAGCTATAACAGTAGCTGAGATAATTTGCTCTACTCCATAGCCACTTGTAGGGTCAATAATATGAGCATAACGTTTTCCATCAAACTCTTTATATCGCTCATAATTTCCCGAGGTAAAAATAGACTCATCACCTTGCACATCAATCATTGCTAATACCTCCTCAGAATTTGGCTTGCGGATTGCCACACGCCATTCTTTATTACCTTTGTTCCCAATACTTCGTAAGTCACCGCCAGCATTAACAATGGCATTTTCTAGGCCATAGGATTTGATAATGTTGATTGCCTTATCAATAGCATAACCCTTTGCTACACCTCCAAAATCCAACCATAGGTGTGAATTATTTGAACTAATGTGTTTATCATCAACACGTATATCATCCATCGTCGGCAATTGTTTAAGATAAGCTTGGATAAGTTCATCATTTGGTGGTGGATCAGTAATAGGATAATTGTCTGTATGAAAGCCCCATAGGTTAATGAGTTCGCCAATAGCTGGATTAAAAAAGCCTAACGATTGTTGTGATAACTTTTGTGTAGTTTGAATGAATTCAGCTTCTTCATCGGTTAATTCAAATGATTTCTGAGAACGTATTGCGTTATTAATTTTAGTTAAACGTCCTTTTTTCCATGCATGCCATTGGGAGTGCATACCATTGAGCTCGGTTTCAACATCATATAATGCTTTATTCACTAACCCCTCATCATTATCCCAAATTAGTACTTCAATAATTGTCCCAAATATAAAATAGTGTTTTGTCGTTAATGAACTAGGTTGTTGCTGGCATGATGATATAACAAATACAAATAAAATAAAAATAAATCTGAAACCTTCAATTTTCATTTATTGATTCTCAAATTATAGCTATTTTTGCATGCAATAAAAAGCCATTTTATTGCCCTCTAGATCTCGAGCATATCCAAAATTATAATCATCGCCACGAGGGCCAGGTTCACCTTCATCAGTTCCACCAAGTGCTAATACTTTCGCATGCATACGTTTAATTGTGTCTAAATCATCTACTGCAAAGGCTACCATCGTTCCATTGCCTACTGTTGCAGATTGCTCATCATTTGGAGTAATAACTGAAAACATTCCAGCACCTGGGTTAGTTGCCCAAAGAATGATATGATCATCAGCCATTAATCGTTTTGCTCCAATTATTGAAAAAAGCTCATCGTAAAACTTTCCAGCTTTTTCTAAATCATTCGTTCCTATTGTCATGTATCCAATCATATTCTTTACCTATGTTTTAGTTATATAAGACTTACCTGATTAGGATATTATAACTGCTAACCCGTATGTTTGATGAGTTAATTCCATTTATAAATAAAACTAATATTCGGTGACATTGGTAACCAACGCTTTTCATCCGAATGTAATTGACCATCGATTAATTCATATTCAACACAACAAGGATTATGTGTATTTAATATGTTGTTGATTTGAATGGAAAATAGCATATGACCATTGTCAACTTGCATTAATTTACTCAATTTAATATCAAATTGATAAAAGTCATCAAATGTTGCTTGGTTTCGCTCGCCAATTTCAAATCCATTATCATTAGTTACTATCTCAGTTTTTGCCCAACCATTATGGTAGTTTGCAGCAAAATCCAACCCCCAATTTGGGAAATATTTAAAATGAATTGGCATATGTAAATTAAATTTTAAAGCATTATGTTGATCCCAACTTCGTGGCACTTCGTTACTTTCAATAAAATCATCAACATCCGAAAATGCATAACTAGCAGACCAGTTGATATCGTTTTTATCGCCACTTAGACTTAATTCTATTCCACTAGCTGTGGTGTCATCAGGTGAAATCTTTATTCGATCGAAAAACAAGTCAGGTAAAACATGCAAGCCGTTGAACAAATTTTCATAATAAGGATGAGTCGAAGAATATTTTTTATAGTAGATTTCAGCCCGAATATTAAGATTTTCTTTTAATTGCTTATTAAATTCAAATACAGCAATGTCAGCAGATGTTGGTTTGAAATATTCAGGAGACTCATCTTCTAACAACAGTTCATCTAAGTATTGTGATTGTTGGTGCCGCCCTAAGGCAAATCGATAAGTAGTGGAGTCATTATGAAAATAGCTCAAATTAAATCGTGGGCTAAAAATATTCTCATCTATCCATTGTTTGTATTCAAAACGTGCGCCAACATCAAAGATCAATTTATCCGAATATTGATACCGATTATTAATAAAAAATTCAGCGGCATTACCTTGTTTCTTTAAATCAAAAAACAGGCTATCTTGTCTCACCAGTTCTAATTGTTGAGCTAATTCACCAAAATGATTTATATTTCTTATGGAATGAATAGTTGTATTTTCTTGATAGACATCAAGACCAAATTTTAAAGAAAAACGATTATTGAAATTATACTTGTGTTGGTATTTTATTCCTGAATACCGGCTAAGAACATCTTCTGACAAATTGCCGCGTGTTTCAGTATTGGCTACGAATCCAGAACGTCTATCATGTTTTCTTGTGGTATAGATCTGAAATGACACTTGGCTTGTATCAGCATTATTATAATGCCATTGCAACCATAAGTTCTGGTCATGGCTACCGGAATCAGCTCGTTCACCTTTATCATTAATTAAATCATTAACACGTATTTCATCTCGTGATAGCAACAAATGTTGAGAGGCACTCCATTTATCATTGATTTGTTGAAAAGTTTTAAAATAGGCATCGTCAAATTCAGGTTGAATAATGTTGTTTTTTATTATCCTATCATTGATAAATAGTCCACCTGAGCGCAAAGAGGTTTGAAATTGTTTGCTATAGTTTGCATTGCTGTGTCGATAAGTATAGTAAGTACTAAAAAAATCAACTCCAAATTCATGATTTGATTGATTGAAATTATCACCTGTTGTGATATCCATAACAGAACTTAATCGCCCTCCATATTGCATAGGGAAAACACCACTGTAAAAATCTAACCCTTCAATAACACTAAGGTTAATGGTAGAAAATAGCGAATAAAAATCTTTAAAATGAAAAGGATCTCTAAGTGCATGATTATCTAATATAATTAAAGATTCATCTTCAGTTCCGCCTCTAGTTCGGGACTTACCACTCACTCCATTTCCAACAGTACCTGCAATACTACTACTCACTCTTACAGGGTCATTTCCTAATGGCATTGCATTTTCAATGTCTTCACGCATTAGAGCTGTTTTACTCGCTTGAGGGCTTTGAAAATTTATTCTGCTGGCTGTAACAATAATTTTATCAATGCTAACTGGTTTTGGGTCAAGCCAAACATTAAACACAGTATACTTGCCTTGTGTCCCCTTTATAATGTGGTTTTGAGGGTAATAACCTTGAGCGTTAACTAATAGTTCAACTTGTTGTTGAACCGAATTAACTAGAACTACATAGTTTTCAGCAGAGTATTTTTTGTTATCTGAAATAACAGAAAAAGAGTGAATTGGTTTATTGTTTTCTTTATTAAAAGCTTTAACTAGCATTCCAGAATATGAAATAGTATCTTTTACTATGGGCTTGACCACAAAGGATTGAGCATCGATTTCAACAAGTATTAACGAAATACTGTGTAAAGCTAAATTTAGGTTAGTAACTGTAGCAGGCTCTATGTCCAGAATTATTTGTTTGTCTGTAGAGGATAAATAATCACTGCTATAAAATATTTGCACCCCTTCTAAAGCAAAAGCATCAATCCATTGAATTACACTCAATGATTTTGCATTGGATAGTTGGCAAATAAATAATAAGCACACAAAAGTCCACTTCATCAAGATTATTAGTCTCGTGTATTAATGAATCGACAATATACCTTTATTTATCTGATAATCATATGTGGTTGATAAAAATACTGCTTTTAACTGTATTGATTTATCCAGATGTGAAATTTGCCCTGATAATTCAACCCTTTTGCTCTTCATTTTATTAGAATTCCATTCTACTTTATAACCATATTCATGCGCATACCAACTAACAAAATCATACAATGTCTTACCTTCTGATTGGTAGGGAGTAGCAGCCAAACTAACCCAGTCCCATACTTTATCATTTGCCGGCACTAATTGTGTTGTGATTTCACTGTTATCATTTATAGTGAGTCCGTAACCTGCATCAACCTTCCTTTTTAATTGCTTATATTCTATTTCAACCAAGCCATTCCTTACTGCTATTTCCAACTTATTAGAATCTGTTTTAACCAAATACCGTGTACCTATATGTTGAACCTTTCCAAAAGCTGTTTGAATTATTAAATGATTTTTTGCTGTAACAATATCTGCATCGTGATAGATTTCACCAGATATTAGGTTTATTTTGGTTGGATTAATAATTTCAACAATAGAATTATGATTTATTCTCAATTCAGAACCATCCAACAAACTTAAGTTGGTGAAACTTTTTGTGTTTGTTTTTAGCCAAGAACCATTTTTGATTACTTTAGAGCTTTGTTTCGCCCAGTTTTCACCATCGGTCGAAACCAGCACTTCACCCTGAACATATTGTTGATTAGAAAAAATATCTTGGGGGCCTTGATTAAAATAGTTTTTAAAAACCATACCTAGTGTAAACACAACAAATAACGAAGCTGCTAGGCTATAAAGTCTACTATTTCTTTGTTTTCTATTATTCGCTATTGAATTTTGCCAATGCGCTCGAACATTATTTTTTGCGCGTTGTTGCATTAACTCATTTGGCTTAATCCTTTTACCATGTTTCTGAATTAACTCCCCTAATTTATTCTTTTCCATCTTAATTCTCCAAAAATCCAGCAAGGGATTGCTTTAATTTATTATTTTTCAACATTTGCATAATGACCACTTTAAATGATTTTCTTGCTCGTGCTAATGATGATTGCACTGAAACCATGGTTGTATTGAGCTTTTTAGCTATTTCATTTACCGATAGTTGTTCCACATACATCCACTCAAGAATATCGCCATAGTTATTTGGCAAGTTATCTAAGATTTCACTAATTAAATCACTTAGTTCTAGGTTTTCAACTATGTTTTCAGGTTGGGTATTTTCACTCATGGCAATATTATCCAATATTTCTCTCGCATCTTCTGTCTCTGCAAGTGGTTGTACAATTTTTCCTCGACGATTTTCTTTTAAAAAATGTGCATAAACTAAACTACGGCTAATTTGACACATCCAGGTAAACAAGGCAGCCTCGCCTCTATAAGTGTGCATTTTATCGAGGGCTTTACACAAAGTCATCTGAGCCATATCGTCAGCTAAATCCCTATCACCTTTAACTCGACTCATGACAAAACGGAATACCCTCGGGTAATAATCAGTAAAAAATTGATTAAAGGTTAGTTCACCACCTTTCATCAGTGCTTTAGCTAATTTTAAGTCTGCTTTGGCTTTAGTCATTCTATTTTTAACAATTGTTTAACACTTAGAGATTATAAGTAAAATAAATCAATCTGTACCGATTGAATTAATTAAATCATATTCTCTAATTCGGTAATATGGCAACTAAATTGAATAAGAATATGATAAACCAACAAATTAATTCGATAAATCATGCACCTAATGTGATTCGTTATACAAAGAACATTGATATCAATAAAAATAAATATAAAGTCGAGCTAGTTACTGAAGCCAGTAATATACGTAATCAAGTTGAACGTTTTACATACGATTCTTATGTTAAACATTTTGATGCTCATCTCACTGCATTTTTCCCCATCATACTGACTGTAATCCGAGTATCGGATAATAAAATCATCTCTGCATTGGGTTTGCGCTACGCAGATATTGACTCATTATTTTCAGAATGTTATTTAGCAGAACCCATTGAAAAACTTATCATTCACAACAACCAACACAAAATAGACCGGAAAAGAATAATTGAACTAGGTAACTTTGTTGTAAGTAAAAATAGCGATGTTAATAGAGTTATGCCAATTATAAGTAAATACATTAAATCTTTAGATGTAGAATGGGCTATATATACCCTGACCAAGCCCATTAAAAGTTTTTTCGATGCTTTTAACGTTGAATTATGTTTACTTGCTCAAGCTAACAAAGAAGCTGTTAATGGTGCTGCAAATGACTGGGGGAAATATTATGACTTTAAACCTGCTGTTTATTATTCCAATGTAAAAAACAACATGAATGAAGCTTGAAACATGTTTGATTTAATCAAACATATTGAAGTTAATCCTCAGGTCTATAATCGTGTTGCCATTCACCTAGATAATTCAAGTGAATGGTTAATGATAGATTCTGCAATGACTAATTTAGGTAAAATCATTGTCCCTATTCCACATTTTTTTACGCCACAACAAATTGCCCATATGTCGATTCAAGCAGGACTAGATACAGTTATTTGTTCACCATTGGCTGAGTCACTATGGTTATCTTTAGGTTTTATTCTAGTTTCTTCTGACAAAAACATAGGTTTGCTAATGACTAAAACCATTAGCCACTATCCTAAGTTGCCAAAAGGAACGCATAAAATCACCTTTACATCCGGGACTACCAGTGAACCCAAAGGTGTTTGCTTAAGTTTGCAACACCTTGAATCTGTTGGGCGTTCATTAGCCAAAATTACACAACAATTTAAAGTCCACAAACACTTAAGCATTTTACCTTTAAGTGTTTTGTTAGAGAATGTCGCAGCTAATTACGCAGCCAAGCAATTAGCAATTGAAGTTATCACACCACCATTAGCCAAACTTGGATTAAGTGGTTCCAGCCAGCTTAACGTTACTAAATTAATCAATGCCATTATAAATTATCGACCTGATAGTTTGATACTGATGCCACAAATGCTAAAAGCGATCATTACTTATTGTCAAAAAACAGTGACAGACCTATCTTTCTTGAAGTTCATTGCCGTTGGCGGGGCTGTCTGTTCTAAAGGGTTACTATTGAAAGCTAAGGCTCTAAAATTGCCAGTTTTTGAAGGTTATGGCATCAGCGAATGTGGGTCGGTTATCAGTTTAAATACAAAGACAGAGTTCATTGGCTCTGTTGGTAAAGTTTTAGATCACCAACAGGTTAAAATTAGTAAAAATGGAGAAATTCTTACCAAAGGAGAGCTATATCTCGGTTACTTGGGTAGTGAAAAGCCACTTGATGAATGGTATGCAACTGGCGACTTAGGCCGCTTTGATCAAGATAATAATTTACATATTATCGGAAGGAAAAAAAACACCATAATAAACTCCTACGGAAGGAATATTTCTCCCGATTGGATAGAAGCAGAATTATTATCATTATCCAGCATTACGCAAGTTGCTATTTATGGAGAAGCACAACCATTTCTTACCGCTATATCCTACTCATCTCAAAACCGTACAAATTTATTACATGAACTAAAGAAAATCAATTCTTCATTACCCGATTATGCACAAGTAAAAGAAATCATTGTAGCAAGTGAACCATTCACACTTGAAAACAAAATGCTGACAGCTTCAGGTAAGACAAAACATCAACAAGTTTTTAAACACTTTAAACCCCAATTAGAGGAAATCTATGCACAAGCTTAATACGGTTCAAACACCATTTGAAATATTATGTAATGAAACACAAAGAGAACAAAAAGAATTGACATCATTGCCAATCATACACCAAGCCATAGCTGGTGATATTAGCGTCGAACTCTATAGAGCTTTTTTAACTCAGGCCTATCACCATGTAAAACATACAGTACCATTATTGATGCTAACTGGCAGTAAAATAAAACATGAAGATGACTGGTTAAGAAACATGATGGCAGAGTACATCGAAGAAGAAATCGGGCATGAAAAATGGATTTTAAACGATATTGAGGCTTGTGGTGGAAATAAAAAAGCAGTCGAACAATCTGAACCGGCTTTTGCCACAGAATTAATGGTGGCTTATGCTTATGATTCAATTAATCGAATTAATCCTTTGTGTTTTTTAGGCATGGTGCATGTACTCGAAGGAACCAGTGTACAACTTGCAACACATGCAGCAAATAGTATAAAAAAATCATTAAACTTACCTAACAAAGCGTTTAGTTACTTAATTTCTCATGGTGATTTGGATCAAGATCATGTTAAGTTTTTTGAAGACTTAATCAACAGACTAAATAATGATCAATTGAATATTGTCATTAAATCATGTAAGCGATTTTTTCAACTGTACGCAAATATATTTCGAGGCTTAAACGCATGAATTGGCACCATCAAACTGTCGTCATTACAGGAGCATATGGTGGTTTAGGCAAAGTTTTGTGCAAGGAGCTTGCTAAACTTGGAGCTCGTTTAGTTCTAACAGGAAGAAACACAAATAAATTAGATGAACTTTCAAAAACATTGCCAAACGGTACAGTCTCAGTTTCTGGAGACATTACAACACAAGAGTTTCAACTTAAACTAGTTCAAGTACTGGCTCATTTACAATCCGATGGGCACATATTAATTAACAATGCAGGTGTTGGTGATGGCCACTTTCTTGAAAATCAGTCTATTGAAAATATTCAAAAAATGCTAGAAGTTAATTTACTCGCACCAATACTTTTATCAAAAGCATTAAAACCGTGGTTACAAAAAGCTCCAGTAGCTAAGATAATCAACATAGGTTCCACTTTTGGTGCCATAGGCTTTCCTGGATTTAGTAGTTATTGTGCCAGTAAGTTCGGATTAAGAGGTTTTTCTCAAGCTTTAGGGCGTGAATTATCTGATACCAGTATTTCAGTTCAGTACCTTGCACCACGCTCGATTGAAACTGAAATAAACTCTGATAACATCAACCAGCTCAACAAGGCAATAAAAAACAATGTTGATACAGCAGAACAGGTAGTTCCACAGATTGTTAAAGCTATAGAACAAAATAATGCTGAAAAGTTTTTTGGTTGGCCGCAAAAATTATTTGCAAAGATCAATGGCCTTTTCCCCAGTTTAGTTTCTGGGTCAATAAAAAAACAACTCCAAATTATTAAAACACATTTAAACAAATAGGTGACCTATGAAAAAATTACTTTTACTTTTACTTTTAATCGCAATCAGCTTTATCGCAAATGCACAAATGACGGATGAAGTTTCCCAAATACAAAAACAATGGGCTATTATCAATTACCAAACTGAAGATGACGCAAAAGAAGATGCTTTTGAAAACCTGGCCAAGGTAGCCACACAAATTGTTATCAATAACCCCAAAAATGTACATGCTTTGGTGTGGGAAGGTATTATTTATTCTACCTATGCAGGTGTAGCTGGAACATTTAGTGCTGGTAAACTAGCAAAGCATGCTAAAAAATCATTTGAAAAGGCTATTAAACTTGATGGTTCAGTACTTAATGGCTCTGCCTATACTTCATTAGGTGTTTTATATTACAAAGTTCCTGGTTGGCCATTGAGTTTTGGCTCTGATAAAAAGGCCATGAAACACTTAAAAAAAGGCATTGAACTTAACCCTAATGGAATTGACTCAAACTATTTTTATGCAGAATTCTTATACGATGAAGAAGGAAAATATAACTTAGCTAAACAGCATATAAATAAAGCAAAAAATGCCAATCCACGACCAACAAGACCATTGGCAGATCAAGGCCGACAAAAAGAAGTCAGCCTATTAATGCAAAAAATTGATGAGGAAATAAACGAATAAAAACCTTCATATTGGTACTGTGGTAGTAAGAATATTTATTCACCATGCGGTATAATATAAGTGTAATTCAAGGCAAAAAAGAGTCTAGTAAGCTTACTATTAGACTCTTTTTCTGCATTGGCATATTTTTATAATTTTTTTACACAATCTTGAGTTGTGCTATTGTCTCGATTAGATATAATGCTTGAATGCACAAAAATTTTAACCAATTATTTCCGACACTCAATACAATAAATGCCTCAGGGACAATCCGCAATCAAGCTGCGGATTTCAGAGTTACAGAAATTAATGATATTGAATTATCAGGCAATGGCGAACATCTTTGGTTATTTATAGAAAAAATTGATAGCAATACTAACTGGGTAGCTAAACAACTCTCCAATGTTTGTCAAGTACCACAACGTCAGGTAGGTTATGCAGGACTAAAGGATCGCCATGCCATAACTCAACAGTGGTTCAGTATACAGCTACCTAAGGTGACTGATTGTGAAAAAATCCAAGCCGCATTAGCCGATGAAATCACCATTCTTAAACATGGAAAGCATAACAAAAAAATAAAAACAGGGCAATTAGACTCTAATCAATTTGAAATTGTTATTCGAGACATTGATGGCGATAAGCAAAACATTGAAAACAATATTGCTAATGTTATTGAAAACGGTGTACCAAACTATTTTGGGCCACAGCGATTTGGACATGACATGAATAACATTCAAAAAGTCACAGATTGGTTTGCCGGTACTATTAAGGTTAAATCAAGAAATCTAAAATCCATACTCATCTCAACAGCCCGTAGCCATATTTTTAATCTAATCCTAGCTCAAAGAATACAAAATCAACAATGGGATTTATGCCTTAAAGGAGATATTTTACAACTCAATAATAGCAAATCATGGTTTCCTGCCTGTGATGCTACTGCAAAAGAAATCAAAAAAAGACTAGCCGAATTCGATCTACATCTAACAGCGGCAATGTGGGGAGAAGATCCGGCGCAAACAACTGATGGAGCTGCAGAATTAGAAAAGACCATCGCTGAAAGCTTCCCCATTTATAAACAAGGTTTTGAAAAATTCAAACTCAAACAAGACCGCCGCTCCATGCGTATTGTTCCATTAGACTTTCACCACAAATGGTTAGGGAATGATTTAAAACTAAATTTTAAACTTTTACCAGGATCTTATGCCACTGGCATTATTAGAGAAATCTTGCAAGTTTGATAGAAACAACCTGTATTGTTATATATCTATCGATAAATCGAAATATTACTTTTACAATTATTAAATAGCTATATACAAAAAGTGTCATTATAGTAACAATCCAAATTAATTTGTGGGTTATTTTTTCAATTTTGGGTTCATCAATTGGAAAGGCAACTTACAACATAAAGATAAAATAATACCTACCTATAAAATTTTTTGTCATAGGCTTGATTATTAACAAGTATTTGGTTAATTACAGAGTTAGTATGCTAATATTAATTTAATACCATTTCTTTGTTATTGGATAACATGACAGAAAGCGAAAAAGATATTGAAAAAAAAATCAGCAACATTATTAGCGAATTAGATAAGCTAGATACTGCTGCAATTGAACAATCCGATAAAAGTATTGTTGGTTATAATAGTATCTTAAGTAAAATTGGTACTAATCCAGAAGTCGCTATTGGAACAGAAATTGGCCAATGGAAGATAATCGAATTACTCGGACAGGGAGGAATGTCAATTATCTATTTGGTTGAGCGTACTGATAAGCAATTATCACAACAAGCCGCATTAAAAATAATCCCCAATGCAATCGCATCGCAATCAATGATTGATCGCTTTGTGCGTGAACGTCAAATTCTATCTGATCTCAACCACAACAATATTGCCAAGTTATATGATGCTGGCGTGACAGAAAACGATATCCCATGGTTTGTCATGGAGCTGGTACAAGGCGATGACATACTGAGTTTTGCTGATAAAAATGACTTAAATGCCGAACAAAGAATAATCCTTTTTAGGCAAGTTTGTGATGCCCTATCCTACGCTCACTCACATGGTGTTATCCATAGAGATATTAAACCTAGCAACTTAATGATTAATGAAGACAAAGTTGTTAAATTACTGGATTTTGGTATTGCTTCAACAGATGAACAACAAAAACTAACCATGACAGGTGCAGTTATAGGCACACCTGGATATATGTCACCCGAGCAAGCCAAAGGCATGACTCAATTACTCGATCGACGTACAGATATATTTTCACTTGGAGTATTGCTCTATAAATTATTAAAAAATGAAATGCCCTTTCAAGCCGCTAGTATTTCAGAAATATCTTTTAGAATCATCAACGATGAACCAACCTTGATGGGCAATGAAGTCTCTGCAGATCTTCAAGCCATTGCTTTTAAATGCCTTGAAAAAAAACGCAGTCAACGCTATCAATCAGTTAAGCAACTCAATAAAGATATTACAGCTTATCTCAATGGAGATGCAATATCCGCAAGAAAAATTACTTTTTTTGGCCGCCAAGGTAAAAAAATAAAAAAACATCCACTCATTAGTTCAATAATTACTGTAGCCATATTAGCTACCATCTTTGGTATTGGCAATGGAGTTTATCAAACCCTAGAAACCTTTAAAAGAGTAAAAATAGCTGAAAAACACCTTTCTAGAGCCCAAGAAATTAAAGCAAAAGTTAGGCGTACTCACATGATGCCATTTCATAATGTACGTGATAAATATCAATCAATACTTTCAGAAATTGAAGTCTTAGAAAAAGATATTGAATCAAGTGGTTCAGACACAACTGGTTTAAGTAGTTTTGCACTTGGTATTGCTTTTTTAGCAATGGATAAGAAAGATCGAGCTTATGAATACTTTAAATTAGCAAAAAATAAAGGGTGGGAGTCACCTGAATTATCAAGTGGCCTGGGTTTAACACTTACCTATAAATGGACTAATGCAAGAGTATATGCGAGAACAATTGAAAACGAAACTGAGAAAAAAGCATATATTCAAAAACAAAGAAAAATGTTATATGAACCAGCAATAAATCATTTAAAAATTGCCAGCAGTGGACTGTCTACCTCAAATTATGTTGCTGCGTATTTACAATATTTAGAACGCGATTATGAAAAAGCAATAGAATCTATTGAAAAAGAGATACAATTCAACCCATGGCATTTTGAAGCTTTTAGACTCGCAAATACTATCTACACTCAAAAATATTATCACCTGTTACGCAATCAAAGTCATAATCAATCAAAACACTACCTTACCAAAGCAGCAGATGCCTTAGGAAAAGCTCTAGAAATTGGCCGATCAGCACCTATCAATTATGAAGAAAACTGTATATTAATGGCAAGTATCATCCAATCCCAAAGTTTTGATAGCCCTGAAAAAATAGATGACACATTTAATAAAGGCTTGAATATTTGTAATCGTGCCTTAACTTTATTTTCAGAGCCACAGCCAGTAACTATAAACGGTTCTTTACAGCAACTTTATCGGTTTAAAGCCAACCATCTAATAAATCAAGGTAAAGATCCGACAGAATTATTAGAAAAAGCCATTGTCACTTTAAAAAAACTAATAGATCAATATTCAAACCATGAAATGAATTATGTAGAAATGGTAGCAACATTAAAAACACTAACTGATGTTAAAATTCAGAGACATGAGAACCCACAAGAATTATATGATCAAGCACTTGTATACATTGCTAAAGTAAAAAAAATTAATCCGTTGTATCCAGATTCTTGGTTTGAGCAAGCAAATATCCAAACATCTTTAGGTAACTACTATGTTCAAGTGAATAATCTATTAAAAGCCAGTGATTACTATTATGCAGCAATTGAAAATGCTAATAAATCCTTTGATATGGGTATCGAAGTTGAAAATATGATCATTATTTCTACTGCATTAGCTAAACTAGCCAGTATTAGTGTTTTAAAAAACAAAACAAATCAAGGGATTACACTGTATAAAAAATCCCTAACAAAATTTGAGGAACTATTCAAACGAGTTAATGATGATTTTTCTTATTATGAAAAATATTTCAGTATAGCTTTTGACTATTTTCTCGTAGTAAAAAAATCAAAAAAACAACCCTTTGATGAAATATCAAAGGTTAAACAAACATTTAACAAATTATGTCAATCAGATTTTATTAAAGAACGACATCACCAATCATTAAATACATCTATTCAAAAATTTTTGAACCATAAACTAATAATGGAAGAAGATATCAAATTTTGCAAAAGTATTAGAGCTTTATAATAGCAACTCAAAGGCATAATAATGCAAGACTAAAAAATTAAACACGCGAAGGAAAATTATTCAAACCCATCGGCAAACATTTCATCAGGCGCTTGAAACTCGGCAGTAACAGTTGTATCTGATGTCATTAACACTTCACAATTACCATTACCCAAAACATTACAGTTTTCTGACCAGCCTGTAAAAGTATGCCCAATAGTAGGTAAAACATCCAATTCTACCGTTGAGTTTTCAGCATAATTATGTGAACAATTGATTCCACAATATATACCAAATACTGTCCCATCTGTTACGGTTCCTATACCATTACCAATTTTTTGCATGGTTAAAACATAAGATTGGCTAAAAAACTCTACATCCAATACAAAACTCCCATCACCAACATACTCAAATGGAACTACCTGTATTACATAGTTAGTACCGCTGATAATTTGATTAAATTCTAATTCTTTTTCAGTTCCATCTACCGTAACTGTACTAACTAAAAGACCGCCAGTATTATCATAAAGCCTTAACATCCCTCTAAAACCAGTAGTTGTTAAACTTAATTTTAAATCGCCATTATATGGAGCTGTATACTGGTAATACTGTGAATCACCAGATAAACTGAGTGAAGATGCAATGTTCAAGTCTTTACCAAATACATTTAGATTTCCTGTTCTATCAGTTACATTTTGGTTTCCTGCATTAACAATTGCAGTAAAATTTGCTGCTGTCGAAAAATCAGATTCAGTTAGTACTTCAAAAGAATGAGGAACTAAACCACTTAAATTTATAGAAGAAAATTTTGCATCATCACCGGGACCACTATTGTAATCAACCCCCATACGCAACCCAAGTAAAGGAATAAACACGGCTATCATAGGATCCATATCTTGATCACTTTCTGTAATATCAATCGTTGTTGCACTGGCAATATTTGAAGAAAACATAAATCGATCAATATCAGTTACACCAAATAAATTTTGACTAAAACTAGTATCACCAAATTGATTTAAATAAAGGTAGTATTCAATAGATTGTGCCCCTTTTGCGAGAACTATTGCTCCTAATGCATTGATACGTCCATGGCCATTTACCTTATCAAACCCTTCATTGCCAAGGTCAATTGCAGACAAACGAATCGATTCTTCTATATCATTAGCATCTAAACTACCCGGACCACCTGCTTGCTGTAGCATCAAAGCTGCTACTGCGGCAGCATTGGGGGCAGAAGCCGAAGTACCAAAAAAATTTGGGAGCGCATCAGAATCTTGAGGAATGTCAGTACTCCCAAAAAATGAGGTGTTGGCTCCATCTATTCCCATGAAATCAGGCTTATCAAATATAAATGGTCCAACAGGGTTACCCAATTTATCAAAGAATCTCTTATGTGGTCCTTGGCTACTAAAACCCTCAGCAACATCTCTATTGAACCATGGTGCCGCACCCATTGCTATTCCTTTGGTTGCTCCATGTGGATTTATAGTGCCGGCAGCTGCATTGGCATACTCATTTAATGTTGTTCCTGAACTAAAACTTATGAATTTAAAGATTAAGTTTGAAGCATTACCTGTGATACGTTTCACTACAATATTATAATTTTTTGTAGTAGATGAGCTCGGAAGAGAAATAAATTCATAAGGATTGCCTCCTATGTTATTAGTTGTACTACTTGCAACTATATTGTTAGACAGGTCCCGCAATTCAAAATCTAAATTTGTTGTAGCATTTGCCCAGGGTTGTGCCCATTGCAGGGCCAGTTTAACTTCTGATGAAGAATTAACAGTTATACTAAACAGTTCATCTGAACCATCAAAATTATGGAAATCATCATTGTCTGAATCTGAAAACTCCTTTTCATAACTAGAGTTTGCTTGATTATTTGCGGAAACAAAGTATATTCCTCCTTGATTTACGAATGCCTCGACAGCTTGTGCCACAACACCATCTTGATAAAAAGGCTCACTAGGGTACACAACATCATCAACGATAATACCCATTCCTTGGTTTACAAGCCACGTAATATTATTAGCAAAAGTAGCTTTTCCTCCAAAAGCCGTAGCAAAACCAAAAAAGTCTATACTTGGGCTGATATCATAGATATGTTCCATCATTGCTCGGCCTTCATCTTTGAAGTTGGAGTTAGCTACATTAGCAGCAATTTTATAGCGCGCCCCATTTGGCAAATCCCCAGTTACTCTAGAATCAGAAATGCCCCCACCAACTTGCCCAACTGAATCTGATAGAGTGCCCACTTGTATACCTGAACCAGTTAAATTATTAAACACCCTTCTAGCTGCATCTACTTCCATGGCTTGTTCTGCCTGATTATTCGCTAAACCTTGTGAGAAATGCATTATTGGCTGTAAATTTTTCTTGTCTTGCTTGTCTAACCTACTTGTACTAGCAGCTGCTGGTATAGCAGATTTTAGTTCTGGCAATTGGCTTAAAACGAATAATGACTCTGCATTTGAAATTATAGATATAACTGAGTACGAAGGAGTAGATGCAATTGCATTTATCTTTATCCCTACTGTATTATTTAATTTATTTTTTAAAGCTTCAGGATTAGCTCCTGTAGTTAAATCAATGGCTAATTGATTATTTGTAATTAAATACATTTCTGAAAGTTTAGTGCCATTGTTTTGTAAGAAATCAGCTAAATTTGTTGGTAAGTTATCATTTAAATCCGCATTAATTACCTCTCTTAGGCTGTCATGCATATGGCTAACTCTTTCATATTCATCTTCTGTTAATAACTGTTGCAAAGATAAATCATAGGATTGTAGATTCTGGTTTTCGTGATATAAATCTTCATTACCTGCAGCTAAACTGCTAGCTTCGATTCTTGAATAATTCATCCCTAAAGTTGTTAAAATTATAGGAACACCCCTATTTGATGAACTTACATTTTGAGAATTTGATACTTTTTTAATATATATTTGATCATCAACTTGTAACTGTTGACGTGGCAAAAGTTGATGGAATAACGTGGTATCTGACGCTAACCTTACATTAATTTCAAGCCAATAACTTTTATTTTTTGCTAACTGAGATTGAAAATCTAAATTTAAAGTAAAGGCGCCATCTATCACTTTCGCATCTTTTATATATTTCGCTGAAACAAATTCTCCATTTGAAACATTATCAAAAAGTTCAACATTAAAATTATAGTTACCATTTGCTAATTTATTATCTATTTCTAATAGCCCATGGAACTTATATTCAACCGCACTAATTGATCCAGTAATAATAATCATCAGTAGTAATATTATTATTTTCATAACCTTATCTATATCTATTAATTACTACAACATACTGTTTTTTTACATCATTTGGACAAAAAATAAAATATAAAATTTGAGTGTATTGAATTTTTCTTGTAACATATCAATTCATGGTTTCAACAATCACTCAATTCAAACCAACAGAAATCACCATAATGATTGGTAATGCATTCCAAGGTGATATAAGTGCCATGGATAATTTAATACAAGTTATCTATCCAGATTTAAAAATGATAGCCTCAGGTGTTCGGCATAAACAAATCAATCCATCAAAAACCTTAAATACAACATCTTTGGTTAATGAAGCATGGCTAAAACTAAAAAATTACGGAATTAAAGCAGAATCCCGTAAACATTTTTTTTGTATTGTTGCCAAAGCCATGCGACAAATCTTGATTGATTCTGCCAAGAAAAAGCTTAATTTAAAAAACCAACACATCGCTGTTGATATTGATGATTTCCAAATATCAACAAACGACAATGCCAACTGGTTGATAAAACTTGATGAAGTGTTAAATGCCATAAATAATTCAAGGCCAAGAGTCGCCCAAATATTTGAAATGAAATACTTTTTAGGTCTATCTGATGGTGATATTGCTAACGAATTAAGTGTTACAGACCGAACTGTGCGACGAGATTGGATGATTGCTAAACAAACCATCGAAAAAATAATTTAAATATAATTGTCCAAATTTAATTTGCATTTCGTATATCTAAGTATGTCACAACTTAGAGAACTACAATGCGTCTATTTTTATTATTATTAATTTTAACTCCCAAGCTTTTATATGCTTGGGTTTCAGTGGGTTTTTCCCCTGGATTTGGAGAGTGCGACTATGGATTTATTCAAGATGCCTTAGATGCCAATGAAACAGAACTTCGAGTTGTTGCTCAAGAGTTTACAGAAAACCTAGTCATTGATAGTTCTATTGATATCAATGGTGGGTACGCTTCATGCCTAGCTACAGCCTTAGGAGACGTGGGATTAACCAGTACGAATACAGTTATTAAAGGCGATGGAATTTTAGGCGCTCCGGCCATAAAAGTAGACTCATCAATACAATCAAATTACACAATCAATCTCAACAATTTAACTGTACGTGATGCTGTTGATACTTCGCTGGTTGATGGAGGTCACGGCATTGAAATTGGCGACACCAGTGTTTTGTTATCTATTGAAAACAGCCTAATTATTAATAACACCGCTGAAAATGGCGGTGGTATTTATATCGGCAATCCTGTTGATACAGATGTGTTCATCAAAGACAGTTCAATTTTCGGCAATATGGCATCCAACAGAGGTGGTGGCATCTTTTGTGGGAATGCAAATACTGTTGTCAGAATTATTGATGAAAGTTTAATTGGCGAGAATACTGCATTAGATGGCGGAGGCATTTTTGCTATTAATGGATGCAAGGTGATTATTGATTCTGGAATAGATGTTAACACCAGTTCAGATTTGCGAGGGGTTATGGGTAATTTTGCCACCAATAACGGTGGTGGAATTTATGCAGACCTTGCTGCAGAAATATTTTTATATGGTAACACATATATTAGTTTTCTTTTTATATCTGGAAACTCAACGCAACCTGTTACCTTAGCAGGTAACGAAGCTTCAAATAACGGTGGAGGCATCTATGCAGATAGGAACTCCACTGTTCAAATAATTGATGGTTTATTAACCAATAACACGTCTTCTTCACTTGGTGGTGGCTTTTATATCAATGACAATTCTGAATTAACCATTAAACAATCGTCAAACAGCAGTTGTTGGAATACGGATAAAAAATGCTCAATATTGTCTAATAACAAGTCAACAACAAATGGTGGAGGTATTTATATACGCAATGAATCCCAAGTCACTGTCGAAAATTCTTATATTTTTGGTAATCGATCTGGTCGTGGAACTGTTGTTTATGCCAGAGATGATCTTACATCTCTTACCTTATTAAATGATGTTATCTATGAAAATGGTGACAATGGTTTAAATGGATATAGCGACAACCATGTTATCCGAGGGTTTAATGGGCCAGATATAACAATTCACCACTCTACCATTGCCGATAATGATGCAAATGATGCAAATGCTATTTTGGGCATGACTGGTACTGGTACACTTTTTAGTATCTATAATTCAATAGTCAATAATGGTTCAGAGCTGGTATTAGATAACGTATCAGGTGCATTTTATTTAACGAGTTGTGTATTGGTTAATGAAACCAGCACATTAATGGGCGCAGGTGTTGCGAATTTAAACCTAAGTTTTGTTGACCCTCTAAATGATGATTA
Source organism: Alcanivoracaceae bacterium (assembly GCA_016744455.1). Taxonomy (GTDB): domain Bacteria; phylum Pseudomonadota; class Gammaproteobacteria; order Xanthomonadales; family Marinicellaceae; genus NORP309. Next base: position 37,421 of record JADGEI010000017.1, on the reverse strand, counting down.
TCATCTTGCCAATGACTCTGATGCCATAGACTATTGTTTACCAAATGATTCTATTGTTACATTAGAAGAAGATATTGATAAACAATTCAGATCCATAGACTATCCAAACATTCCTAATGCCTTTGGACTAGCAGATGCTGGTGCCGATGAATTTCACAACTTTAATCTTCCTGATGCAATGTTTGCAAATGGTTTTGAATAACAAAAAATAATGGAGAAATTCATGCAACATAAATTAATAATGATACTCATATTAAGCACTCAATTTGTATCAGCCCAAACCACTATAGGTTGGGAGTCAGGTTGTACTTACAACATGATTACAGACCCGAACTCATTGCAACAAGCCATAGATGATGGCATGACTGATATAAGATTAACCAATGAAGATGATTTCATCACGAATATTATTATTGAAAATAATATATCAATCAAAGGCGGTTATGAAAATTGTGCTGATGCTACATCTGACACTATTGGATTTAGCAATTCAGTTATTAATGGTAGTTCAATCACATTCCCAGTAATACAAATTAAATTTATTGATGATGCAGAGGTATTATTTGATCATTTGACAATTAAAAATGGCGGAGGAAACAATAGTAATGGAACCATACACCAATGGGCCGGCGGCATTGGAATGCGTGACATAAGAGGCAATTTGACAATTAATCATTCAATTTTAGAATCAAACAATTCACATTATGGAGGTGGAATTGTTATTTATAATACGGGATCGCAAGGACCTGCACCATTAACCGTTCTTGTGAGTGATACATTAATAAGACAAAACACCGTAACAAGTCAAGGCGGTGGTATTTTTTGTGAACAGTCGACCAATTCAGGTGATGATGTAACCATTATATTAAATCAAGGAACCAGCATAAGAAACAACCATGCTGACTCAAATGGCGGTGGAATATTCAATCAAAATTGCCAAATACAATTTCGTTCTGGAGTTTCCAATCAAACTGGTTTCAATGCAAATTACGAACTTTACCAAAACACAAGTAATACCAGTGGTGGCGGTTTATATACATCTGGAGGGGTTATAGACTTTATTGGAAGCCAATCCATGCAGTTTAACATTAAGCAAAATCAAAGTGCATTTGATGACACTAATTCTGGTCAAGGAGGAGGAATTTCAGCTAATGGATCAGAAACAGTAGTTAAACTAATCAATACGAGTGTTAGTTCAAATACTAGCAATCGTTATGGAGCTGGTCTTTATTCAGAATTTGACGCGACTATTAATCTAAATTCAACTCACAACTGTAGTTATGGTCGTTATTGTTCAAGCATCAGTCATAACCTACTATTAGACACATTCCCTGGAGGAGGCTCTGCGATGGCAGCGCGTTTTAACGGGGCAATTAATATACTAAACACTTGGATTAACCGCAATAATAGTGATCAAGCCGCTTATATTGCCTACGTAACAAGTGGAGCTAACATTTTACTTGAAGGGAATCTTATCTATGATAATGGTATTGATATAAACTATTTCAATGATAATGCTTTTTCTGCACGTAACAACTCAACAAAAATTACATTCGCCTATAACACCCTATTTAACAATAACGTTTTTAACAGGGTTTTTAGTATGGATCATGACACCGAATTAGAACTATTCGGTAATATAATTAAAGAATCCGGTGATATAGTATCAACACAATCCAGTACGGTAACAACTATTTCATGTAACCTGATAAATAGTATAGCCACCATTTCCGAACCCACAACAGATACTATTATTGGTATTGTTGATTTCTTAGATACAGCCAATGCTGATTATCGTCTTGCAAATACTGATACCTCTGCAATGGATGTGTGTGATACTAGTATTTATCTACCTAGTGTTGACATAAGTGGCGAGGCTAGAGGTATAGATAATGCTGGTGTTCCTAATCTAAATGGCCCCTATGATTTAGGCGCATATGAATTTAAAGTGGTTGAAGTTATATTTACTAACTCGTTTGAATAAACAAGTATTTGTGTGCTTTATTTGATCTTATGAGGCATGTAAAATCAAGTTAGGTTCATACTAGAGAGTTTTAATTAACGAATATTAGATATGCCTATTCTGTATCAATTTCACACATTTATTGAGAGTAAACGAATGTTGTTAAACCTCTTTCAAATTCCAATGCATTTACAGCAATAACAATTACTCAAAACCATTGCTAAATACAAGATGTGCAGTGGCTTGAGTAACTGCTGCCAAGGCATCTAACCTACCCCAACCAAAAGTATTATTGGGGATAGTAGAGCCTGATGTTCCATTACAATTTTGATTGGATGTTTTTGCGAGGCTGGAATTTAATAATATTTCTTTAAGTTGTTCGGGGTTGCCTGCCAGAGCTGGGTTGGCTGATATCAATAATGCTGCAACACCTGCCACATGAGGCGATGCCATGCTAGTACCACTTAAACTGGTATACCCCCCACCCAATGAAGCAGACCGAATAGAACTGCCAGGTGCAGACATATCTGGTTTAATTCGATTACTTCCATCTACAGTAACTGCACCTCTGGAACTAAAGCTTGAAATGGTATCACTCGAAGTCGTAGAACCAATAGTAAATGTTTTATCATAGATGGCTATAGGATCCCTTACTGTTCCACAACCAGAGCCGCTGTTACCCGCTGCTGCCACTACTAAAATACCTGCATTTACAACATTATTGACAACAGATTCAAGTGCATTGGGCTGAGTACATCCTTCACTCACTGGACACCCCCATGAATTGTTAATAATATGCGGTGCTTTAGTGACATCTGGATTTTCACCATTTAAGTCTGTAGGCTCTAAGAAAAATTGAAAACATTCGGTATAACTTTGTGGTGTCCCATTTCCTTGATCCATATTTCTGCAACCAATCCATTTTGCATCAGGCGCAATACCAACTTGGTTACCAACGCCATCATCACCAACCATGGTACCCATGGTGTGTGTACCATGCCCATGGTCATCACAACTTGCTGAATTATTCTGTCCATCGAGGCAAGGGATATTTGGGTTGGCAATTGAATCATGCCAATGGTAATTGTGATCTACATTAGCACCATCCCATCCGGCATATTTTTCTATCAGTGACTCATGATTCCATTGATAACCAGTGTCTTGTCCAGCTATGAGAACTCCTTGCCCTCTTATCCCCATATTCCATACATCAGGAGCATTAATCATAGTTGAACCCCAACCAACTGAATTAATGGTATTAGGAGATACGAGTTTTTCGGAGATAATTTCAAGTTTTTGCTTGGAATTTGAAAAAGCTCTAAACACTTCATTTGAAGCGATAATCTTATCGGCATCTTTACTATTGGTTTTAATCCACACAGAATTATTTACCCAATAAAATTGATAAGCCTTTGAGAATTTTGCTACGCGCTGTTCAAACCTACTTCGACTACTTTCTGCATTAATCTTTAACTGAGAAATAACAGATTTCAACCGTTGAATTCTAGATGTTGACTTTGATGCCTTTATTACTTTTTGATTATTTAACAACAAATACAATTCTACTTGTTCATTTGTGTTTAATTCAAGTTGCAACTGCTTGGACACTTTATCGTTTTGTGCATTAGATACGAATGCGATGCCAATGCTTGCTAAGAGTGTAAATATTTTCATCCGATCATTAAAACATAAAACTAACCATTTTCCAACAATTGTCTTAAGTCTATGATACCTGCATTTGCACGTGATATATAAGAAGCCATGACTAAAGAATGGTTAGCAAAGAAACCAAAACCTGAGCCATTAAGTATCATAGGAGTCCATATAGACTCTTGAGTTGATTCCAGTTCACGTATAATTTGACGTAAACTTATAAGCGCATTCTTTTTGATTAATACTGCATTAAAATCAACTTCCATCGCTTTTAGAAAGTGTATTAATGCCCAAGTCGATCCACGAGCCTCATAAAAATTATCATCAATTTTAAACCAATCAGTTTTCACTTTTAGTTCACTTGGCTTATAAGTTGATTGTTGAGCTGCCGTGTCACCACTTAAATCAGTATTAAGTCTTTCTTTAGCCACACTTGCACTTAATTTTTGAGAAAGTCCACCCAATCTCTTTTCTACAATAGTTAAATAAATAACAAGGTTGTCCGCACGGGCATAGAACTGTGCATCTGCATCATTATCATCAGATAACCGATCTAAATATTGATGCAAATAATCCATTCCTTCTCGGTATTGATCTTCAGTTCTTGGCACAATCCAAGAGTTATCGTCAAAATGAAATTTAGGATCCGACTCTTTTAAATCTTCATCTTCTAAAGACTGAGATTGTGATCGACTAAAGTCATTGCGCAATGTTCGAGCTAAATCACGAATTTGAACTAGAACGCCGTATTCCCAATTAGGTATGTTGTCCATAAAAACTGATGGTGGCAATTTGTCATTGGTTAAATACCCACCTGGTTTATGTAATAATCTATCAGCAACCTCAAGTAATGTAGCTGATGTGGTAAAGCCTACAACTGTTTTATGCCCATGTAAATCAGATCGTTTTTTTGCGATTTTATTGACATCAAATAATTCAGGTTTTCGATCATAATAAAACATCAAGGCAATATTACTAAGTACAAAGAAAATTAAAAACCATTTAATGATTTTTAATTTACTTCTTTTAGTTCTTTGTTTATTTACAGGATAACGTTTATCTGTCATGATTTAATTTTCAACAATGATTTAATAATTTAATCATTTTATCAAAGCTTATCGTTTCTTTCATGTGCTAAAAGTCAGTATGTATAAAAAAATATTTTCTGTTGCTATTCCAATGATATTATCGGCTATCAGCATACCGATGTTAGGGATTGTAGACACCGCAATTTTAGGGCATTTGGACTCGCCTGTTTACTTAGCCTCCATTAATATTGGTGCTACAATATTTAACGTTATATTTTTGGGATTTAGCTTTTTAAAACTTAGTACTACAGGGCTTATAGCACAATCTTTTGGCAACAATCACTTAGAAAAAATTTCCAGGCAGCTTACTCAAGCTTTAGTTGTTGCCCTATTGATTGCTTTATTATTAATTTTATTTCAATCCTGGATTGAAACACTTGCTTTACGTTTAACTGCAGAAAATGGGCTTGCAGCAGATATGGCGAGGCAGTATTTTTCTATTCGTATTCTTTCAGCTCCAGCCACTTTAGTGATTTATGTTTTTGTTGGTTATTTTTTAGCCATTCAACATTCAAGAAAAGTATTATGGATCATGTTAGTCAACCAAGTTGGCAATATGATATTAGATTATATATTTGTGATGGAGTTCAAATGGGGGATAGCTGGTGTTGCTTATGGGTCAGTTATTTCTGAATACTTAGCTTTAGTATTAGGCATTATTTTTTTAATAAAAACACACTATTCAATCCCAACTTTAAACCAATTTAAGCAGTGGATTTCTGCACGTAAAGAAATTATACAACTGCTAGTTCTTAATCGTGATATTTTTATCCGTACATTGTGCTTGATGACAGTATTTGCATTGATGACAAAGGGAAGCGCACGATTAGGTGAACTATCATTGGCCGCTAATGCCGTACTAATCAATTTCTTTTATCTTATGTCTTATGGCCTTGATGGTTTTGCTCACGCAGTAGAGTCTTTATGTGGAGCAGCCTATGGTAAGCGCGATAAAAAACATTTAGAAAATATTTTGCATCATGTTTTTATTATTTCTTTCAATGTTGCTCTATTATTCAGTCTTCTTTTCTATGTATGGGGTAATGAAATAGTTAGTCTATTAACTTCTATTGTCCAAGTGCAAGAGTATGCAAAAAATTATATATTCTGGTTAGTTATTATACCTATTATTGCCATGCCAAGTTTTGTCTATGATGGATTATTTGTTGCTACTACACAAGCAAAAATAATGAGAAATTCTATGGTTATTGCCACAATATTTTGTTATATTCCATTATGGTACTCACTAAGAGCCTATGATAACCATGGATTGTGGTTAGCTTTTCTTGGATTTTTTATTGTGAGGTCATTGTCAATACATATTTATTTTAGAAATTGGAAAAAAAATTGGGGAAACTAAAATTCATACTACTTGTGATAATATTGTTTATCACAAGTCAACTATCTGCCTATGATAGAAATCGTCCAAAGATTGGACTGGTATTATCTGGTGGTGGAGCAAGAGGACTTGCCCATATTGGAGTACTCAGAGCTTTAGAAGCGAAAAAAATTCCTATTGATTACATTGCAGGCACTTCTATGGGAAGTATTATAGGTGGTTTATATGCTACTGGCATGAGCACTGATGACTTAGAGTGGGTAGTTAAATCGGTAGATTGGGATAGAGTTTTTCGAGCAAATGTAGATAGAAAAAAACAACAATACAGTGCCAAACAGGCAGACAAAGATTATTTTGTCGATTTAGAGTTTGGACTATCAAAAGAAGGACCTAAAAGTGCTAAAGGATTTGCCGGTGGCCAACAATTAATGCTTGAACTTCAAAGGATTGTAGGCTCAATTAAAACCCAGAGCTTCGATAACTACCCTATTCCTTTTCGAGCCATCGCAACAGACCTAAATGCAGCTGAACCTTATGTCATTGATCATGGTGATTTAGCCATGGCAATGCGTGCCTCCATGGCAGTTCCATTGGTTTTTGGACCCATAGAACATCATGGGCGTTTTTTAGCAGATGGTGGCATATTAAATAATTTACCTGTAGATGTGGCAAAAATGATGGGGGCCGATATTGTCATCGCCGTCAACATATCATCACCGTTAAATAAAATTGACGAAGATTCATCCATCATTTCAGTTTCTTATCAAAGTGTTGATGTTGCATTGGTTCAAAACACTATTCAATCATTAGGCCAAGCTGATATTGTTATAGCACCTGATTTAAAAGATTTAGGAGCTGGAGATTTTATAAAATATCAAGAGTTCATTACTGCGGGTATGAATGGTGTTAAAGCTAAATCACTGGTCTTAGACCATTTAAGCTTGGATGATAATGATTACCTTACTTCACTTGATTCTCGTAATCTTTTGATTAGGGAAATACCAAAAACCATTGAATTTGTTAGCTTTATCGGGAATAAAAGGACATCAATAGAAAGATTGAGCAATAAGACCAATACGTTATTAAATACACCATTTGTCGTTGCTAAAATTCAAGATTTAGCCGATGAACTAGCCATTGATAATGACATCCTAACTGTAACATATAAAGTCGTTAAAAATGAAAAAGGGCAGCAAGGCATTGAATTTAAAGTTCAAGAAAAAAACTGGGGGCCTGATTACCTCAAATTTGGATTAAAAGTTGCAGATGATTTTGATTCCAATACGCGAGTTTCACTATTAGCGAGGCATCACCGCTACAACATCAATTCTAAAGGTGGCGAATGGATAAATGATATAAGTATTGGCAGCATCTTACAATGGAAGTCTGAACTCAACCAACCCATTGATTTTGCGGACAAATATTTCCTAAGTGCAAATCTGCTTATGTCAAAAGACAGCCGGCGTTTTTATGGAAACATATTTAACCCATCGCTTATAGGTCAAAATATTGATGATGATTTTGATATACAACCAACTGGTGAATACGACATTAAAGATTTTCGTTTTGGCATTGATGTTGGAGCTAATTTAACTGAAAATAGTGAACTACGTACAGGACTGTGGTTTATGGACCAAAATGTGGCCTCAGTCATCAATAAATCCACATTTGATACCGCTATCAATAGCACTTTTGGCTTGAGATTTCGATATGGTTTAGATACATTGAATAAATCAATTTATGCTCGTTCAGGTATCGATTTACATACGGAAATTGGAATTTTTAACAAAGTACAATGGCTTAATTTTGACATATTTCAACGATTTGAAATTTCAGATAACACAGCCATACACCTTGGTTTCCAAGGCGATTTTGTTAACGATGCAAATGATGGGGAAATTTTATTTGCCTATGGAGGATTAGATAATTTTGCTGGGTACCCCCAACACTCTTTACTTGGATTAAATGCCATTGTTATGGAAATTGGTGCTTTTACTGAATTAGACAAGATCAACCTGCCAGTTTTTGGTTCACCTAAATTTATCATGAAAGGCCATTTTGGCAATGTTTGGCAACACCATATAAAGTTCGAAGATATGATTTATGGCTATTCAGCAGGTATTTCTTTGGATGTGGCCAACACTGTATTATTTCTTGGTAGTGGGTACTCTGATGGTGGTGACTTTAGATTCTATCTAAGATTGGGAACTGGTTTTTAATGCTCAATTTATCACACTACCCACTTTCTTTACAACTACTCATGAAGACTGATGGAACTGTTACAGAACTCATAAAACTTTTAACACAAGAAGAAATCAAAGTAGTTAAATTATCAGAAAAAATCACTCCTAATACAGATGGGGATATTTTAAATAGGCAGATTTATTTACAAGGAAAATCGTCAAACATCAACTGGCTCTACGCTGAGTCAAAAATTTACCTAGCTAACTTAACTCAGCAGTTTGTAGATGATTTAATCACGAGAAACAAACCTATTGGTAGTCTATGGGAACTTTATCAAGTTGAGACATATAAAAAACTGACAAAGCTTCAGAAATTAATATCATCTGATAGAGAAACTTCTGGCTTTAAAAAAGAGTCTGAATTATTGAATAGAACCTACCTGGTATACAATAATAATAAGGTCATTATGGAAATATCAGAATCATTTCCAATTGAAAGATTTAAAGAGCTTAAGAACAATATATTATAATTGTGAATCACTTAAACCCTATATTTTACCGAGGGGTTAAAATCACAACACACAGAGAAAACAGCCATTCGAAATTGAAAATTCTAGGAAGCATTACTCAGGTGATAAATTCAAATGGCTATTTTACAAATTTTTAATTCTCATGAATCAGGTAACAAAATCTCAGGTAACTTTTTTTCGATGGCTTGTTTTGAAATTTGGTAGCTAAATATAATTGCAGGAATTAGCTGTTGTATTTTTCTTAAATCTTGATCCTTTCCAGCTTGTTCAATATCAATAATAAGTAAATTTAATTGATCACAACCTATTGTTGAAACAGAACCTTTTAATTTATGTGCTAAGACAGCAATTGCATCAAATTCCTTGTTTTTCACAAGCACTCTAACATCTTCAATTTGATTTTCAATGCTATTGACAAATTTTTTAAGCACTTTATTTATTAATTCAAGATTACCACCTAAACGTTCATGAATAGCAGGGTAATCAAACAAAATCGCTCCTTGATGTGTATTTATTACTCGATGTTTTTGCTTATTTTTCAAATCTAACTGATTGTTTTTATCCTTGTTAAGCCAATATTCTAATTTTTCTCGAATTAGTGCTACATCAATAGGTTTGGGAATATAGTCATTCATTCCTATATCTAAACACTTTTCTTTTGTCCCTTGCATTGCGTTAGCAGTGATAGCAATTATTGGCATGTTGGGATTTAGGGCTTTATTTTTAGGATTTCGAATCATTTTCGTTGTTTCAAACCCATCTAATACAGGCATTTGACAGTCCATAAAAACAAGGTCAAATTCTTGCTGTTTTAATATTTTAATCGCTTTGTGCCCACTTAATACTGTCGTCGTACTTACACCAAGCGATTTTATAACTTCTTGTGCCACCAACAAGTTTGTTTCATTGTCATCGACTATTAATACACGTGCATGAAAATAATGCAGAGGATTAGCCAGGTTATCCTGTTGATTTTCTATGATAGGCATACTAGACTTCTTTAATCTAATAGTAAACCAAAATTCACTGCCTAAGTTTTCTTCACTATCAAACCCAATTTCACCACCCATAAACTGGGTTAATTCCTGGCTAATACTCAAACCCAATCCAGTTCCTCCTAGCTTTCTTGATGATGAATTATCAACTTGGGTGAAACGACTAAAAATAGAATTGAATTGATCCTTGGCAATACCTATTCCTGTATCTTTGACAGTAAAATGTATGATTGTAAATCCATTCTTATTCGATACTTCTTTGCAATTAACCTCTATTTTGCCTTCTTTGGTAAACTTTATGGCATTACCTACTAAATTTATTAAAATTTGCAATAATTTAACTGAATCACCAAAATACCATGTTTGCAGTTCTTGTGGAATATTACATATAAAATTTAAGTTTTTCTTTTTAATTAAGGTTTCAACTCTTAAATAGAGGTTCTGAAATAGTTCATTTAGATTAAAGACATTAGCATTTAAGCTAAGCTGTCCCGCTTCTATTTTAGAATAGTCCAAAATATCATTGATGATAACTAACAAATCTTTAGCACTACTACGAATAGCTTGTACCTGACTTTTTTGTTTCTGTGAAATTTCAGAAGCTACTAATAAATCTGAATATCCAATTATGCTGTTCATTGGTGTACGTATTTCATGGCTCACATTTGCTAAAAAGTTAGATTTTGCAATATTGGCAGATTCCGCAAGATCAAAAGCATCTTTTAATTTTTTTTCAATGGCCTTATTTTTTGAAACATCTCTAAAAACACAAAAGACAGATGCTTCTGCATCTGATGGAATTCGAGTTAATGTTACCTCAGACACATAATGACCTCCATTTAACTTTGTATAAGTCCATTCGAACTCATGATGCCCTTTATCTTTCACGACCTTCATATACTTAATCGATTTTTCTTTTGATAACATACCACAAGGTTGGTATTTTGGAGATAAATCCCATACAGGGGCCCTCATAAAATGTTCTTCTGAGCTATATCCAAACAATCTAACAGCAGCCATATTTGCCAATGAAAACTTATTATTGGAAATGACCATCATAGGATCTTCAGATTTTTCATAAAGCAGGCGATACTTTTCTTCACTTTGCTGTAAAGCCTTCTCATGTTTTTTTGTCTTATAGCGTAATGATAATATTTCAACTAGCGTCGTATTAAACCTCTTAGCTGCACTATAAGAAACTAAAATAAAAATTATAATCAAGATAAATAAAGGAAATCCCGTAATATGCCCAGATAACCAAGCATTTATTGATACAGGTAGTAAAGTTATTGGGATAAATAATAGAATAGCGCGCAAATTTGGTGAAAGTGTACCAATTGAAACTGAGGCAACACCTATCAAAACAACTTCTAGAAATGCTTGATGTATGACATCATTATGAGGGAATAAATAATACCCTGCAGAACCCCAAGAAATTGAAGACAATAATACGCCTAATAAAAATCGGTTCTCCCAGTTTTGAACATCACTCTTATTTTTAATCTGTATTTTAAAAAATGAAAAATAAAGAAGTAAACGATATACAATTGAAATAAATAATACAGAAAACCATATTATTAAAATTTTAGTAGCTATAAAACCAAAAAGTATATAAGCCAATACGATGGCGGCAATAAACATCCCAATTTGTGAAGATAACAAAGCATCAAAAAGCAATACAAGCCTTTCTTTTCTAACTTCAAAATGATTGAACTCGTTTGCCTTCATAATTGTTGTATTATTTTCATCCCAAAATTTATGTGTGAATTTATTTAAAACAATGTGTAAGTAAATTATAAATTGTATATCACTAACTTTGCTAATGTAAAGCTTTGAAATTTTATTATTGTTACTAAGTATGACTTATATAAAAAATCCACAAACAACATAGTTGAGTGTGGATTTTATAGTCTTGTATATGCAATTTACGGCATATTTACTAATGACATTTACTTGACAATAAGTTCTGTTCTTCTATTTTTTGCCATGCCTTCATCTGTATCATTTGTTGCAATTGGTTGTGATTCACCATAACCTCTCCAAGTCATGCGATCAGCAGAAATACCATGAGCAACAAGATATTCATATACAACTTTTGCACGTCGTTCAGACAATGCCTCGTTATATGAATCTGATGCACGTGAATCTGTATGGCCAGCAACTTCAACCATAATAGTTCCATGCTCACCTAATGTTTTTACAGCAGCATTTAGAATCGATATTGAAACAGGTTTTAAAGTGGCTTTATCAGTTTCAAAATGTACGCCTTGTAATTCAATTACAACTTTCACTTCACATCCATCTTTTCCAACAACAGCACCTGCTTTAGAATGCGGGCACACATCTTTTGAGTTTGGCACACCATCTCTATCATCGTCACCATCTACTACAGCACAACCATTGGCATCAACCTTTGTGCCTGCCGGTGTATTTGGACAACGATCATAAGAATCACTGACGCCATCATTGTCGCCATCAAGTTGAGGAGCTTTCTCAACGAGTTCTGTTTTAGTTTCCTGTACAGATGCTTCTCCCATTGCGATGCTTAAACCTGCATTAAACAAATAATTGGTGAAGGTATTATTCGAAGGAGACACCTCACCATCTGAATTTTCAAGCTGGTATCTAAATTCAGTTCTTAAGCTTACTCTATCAGTTAATTCTTTTGCCATACCAGCTACCAAACTACCAACAGCATCTGTTCCACTTGAGTCTACACCATTATGAATTTGTGAAGTACGCGCTAAACCTCTATGTTTCATAACCCCTAAACCCATTCCCAAATATGGATCAAAACCCATGCTTTCAGTAAAATGGTAACGTCCAATGACATTGACCCCAGTTTGGCTTAACTCTCCGCCGTTTAATAAATCCAATGTTGTTTTATCAAGTTCTAGATCTACCGAGACTTTCTCGCTTACAAATTTTCCAAATGCCAATCCAAATGCCAAGCCTGAACTTGCATTTTTATCTGGATCTGGCTTAACAAAACTTGAACTTGGCGTTATATACCAACGATCGTCGTAGTTTTGATCTGTCGCTAATGCAGAACTCATAGCAAGAACTAAGCTTGCTCCAAGAATAACTTTTTTCATTTCTTCTCTCCTAAAATTAAAATAAAAGTTTATAATGTCGGCTATTGTATCATGTTTAGTCTAAAATGCATCGATGCACAACTAATTAACGATTAACAGTATCAAAACAATTGTAAAATAACAGATGACAAAAATAAGTGAAAGATTTAGAGGGTTTTTGCCCGTAGTAGTGGATGTGGAAACAGGTGGTTTCAATTCACAAACTGACGCACTACTAGAAGTAGCCGCTGCAGTTATACAACAAAAAGAAAATGGTATTCTGTTTTTTGACGATGTTCACACTGCATATGTAGACCCCTTTGAGGGCGCTAATATCGACCCAAAATCTTTGGAAATAACAGGTATTGATTTGGACCATCCATTGAGAATGTCTACCAATGAAACCACAGCACTGGGTAAAATTTTCTCTCCTATTCGTAAGTCAATTAAGGATGCAGGTTGTAACCGAGCCATTTTAGTAGGTCATAACGCTAATTTCGATTTATCATTTATAAATGCTGCTGTTGCACGAACAGGAATCAAACGAAACCCTTTTCACCCATTTAGCTGTTTAGATACCGTAACACTCTCAGCACTAGCATATGGACAAACAGTATTAGCTCGAGCTATTGCTGAGGCGAATATAGAGTGGGATAACTCCCGCGCGCACTCTGCCATGTATGATACAGAAAAAACCGCTGAACTCTTTTGTAAAATCCACAACTTATGGCTAGAACTTTCTCAATCTTCATAAATTTTCAAAGCCATTTGTAAATACGATTGGATCATTATTTACAGGCTGATTATCAAGTTTAAGCCATGCAACTGCATTGCGTATCATTTGAGCATAAGGGTGAGCCACTGCAAAGTTTTCAGGTTTTTCTCCGGGCATCATAAAAACAACTTTGCCAATGGTTTCATCTAAAGAAGGATTGAACAGCTTAGTCAGGCCAGAAAAATTCTGAGGGGAATTATCTGCACCTAGGTCAATATCATGCTTCAGCAATGGTGTTATTTCATTTATTCCAGTTCCAAAGGCTTGTCCAGAAACCAACAACCAGTTTGCGTAGATTTCATCTTCAATTGAAAAATAATGGTGACGTGAAAAACTTTTATTTGCACCTTCCGGAAATTCACTATTGCCGGCATCAGGAAAACTATTAGTCACTGATGTGTTAATGGCATTGCTCGTCATTCCATAACTGGAGATAAAATGACCGTATTGGCCTAAAAGAAGCCTTTGATTTTCAATGGTTGCACTAAAATTTGTTGAGGATTCGACCCCAAACATCTCCACAATATCATCTTTATTCTCAGAGGTTGTTCTCTGCCCGTTATACGCCGCATGGTGTAATCCGATAACTGTTCCACCATTATCAGCGTAATCGACCAATGCTTGCTGCAATGAAGATGTCACGCCTATTGGCCAATGTTTAAAAAAGACTATTGAATCAAAACTTGTAAAATAATTGTATATTTCTTCATAACTATCACCATCAAAGGGCAAGTTCAGTGGATCATATAAATTGATATCAGAAACATTAAAACTAAAGTTATCATTAGCACTAGTTGCCGTAAGTAGACTAGTTAAATGCGTATAATCTGCAGGCAAACTATTGACTGTGTTACCATAATTGCATGGAACATCATTGGTGAACCTATCTGCAAAGCTACAATTATTCGGGTCAAGTGCACCACCATGAATAATCAACGTATCAATTGCTTGTGTTAGCACTTCTTGACTCGGATAACTATCAAGTATATTCAATAAGGCCTTCGCAGCAAAAGCAACGGATTGAGGATACCAATCTCTTGTGGTTAAAATTTTACTTTTACCCGTTTCTTCAGCGCTGCCAAATACATCATAAAAACTTGAGTGCGGTGTAGATATCGTTACTCTATCATTATCATTAGGTGTAACGTCTAATCCTAGCATATAATTAATAGGCGTATCAGGAAAACCCGTAGCAAATCCACCTTTCAATAGACTAAACCCTAAAGCCTCATCATCAGATCCAACAGTTCCTGGAATTCGCCAAAATACTGGTACACTTGCACCGTGGCACAATGCCATAACAGGCTTGTCATGACTTAAAGCATCTAAGGCCAAACCATTAAGTTTTTCAGCTACATTTTGAATTATGGATGCATCAATAACACCTTGTGCCTGATAAGTTCCATCTACTCTGTAAGCCAATGCACCCGTTCCACCAACAACCACTAATGCATCATAAGTTGACATGTCTGGCACATCTTGTACATCACCATCGACTGATAACAGCCTATTTACAGGCATAACATCCAAACTTTCATCCCACGGGCTATTAAATGCAATTAAAAATTGATCAGTGAATTGTGTATGTGAACTATTGGCAAGCGAATTGGAAGTTCCTTGGATTGTCACATTTGCAGGAATCATATAAGTTGATGAGTCATTGCTACTAGCGCTACGAACATCTACAGTATAGCCAACAGCCTCCAGCGCACTTTTCATAACGATATATTCTGAATAATACACATCTTCATGTGCTATAAACATTAAAATAGTATTGGTTTTTGCAATAATCTGTGATGAAAATGCAATACTAAGACAAAAAAGCGAGACGGTTAAAGTATTAAATTTCACTCTTGGTTTCATAATATTTCTTAATTGGAATATTATACCTATCGTTTTTTTTGTGATTCTGTTTTTACTTTTTCTTAATATTAGGGGGTTAAACAGAAGTTAATTCATTGAAACACTGTGCCTAACTGTTGCAATTGAACGAGGAACATAGACATCAACACGGCGGTTGCAGCTATAAACTAAATCAAGTTGAGGCAATTTGTCTTTTAACTCATTCCAAACATCTGGGTGGTATTTTCCTCCACGTTCAGGTGCTATGCTGTTGATTTCTTTGTCTATAATTTGCTTACACTTTTCAGGAAATAAATTGCTTGGTAATTTTGAGATTGTGGTTCTTATAGTTTCATCTGCTTTTATAGTCTTGTAAATACTTTTGGTGAAATCTGTTCCTTTGATTTGTTTAAGGCGAATGTCTTTTTGACCAAAATTACTGATTTCTAGTTCTAAAGCATATTCATCATTTTTAAATAGGACTTTAAAACTGACATCGATATTATTGTTCAAAATCAATCTATTCATGTCATTTAAAGGCAAATGCCAATTTTGTTCAATATTGCAATGCAATAGTGCTATCCACTTAGCTGAATATTCGCCTAAAAACCCAGCAAATTCTTTAGATTCATCTGCTGTTTTAACTGACACAACGACTTTTTTATTGATGTGATTTTCTAAAATTTGATCGTATTCTTTTCCAACGGCACCAATTGCTGTAGAACCAGCTTGTTTTAAATGTTTTTCACTGGCTTTCATCAAATCAGCGGCACTTGATTTCATCCTGTTCAAAAACACCCCAAGTGTTTCACTAAAAGCATCTTGAAAATTACTGATAAAATTTCTAAACTGCCTAATTCCACGACGTAGATTACCTGGTTTTGAAACTTTTTCTATTTCAGCTAATCGTCTTTTTTTGTTTTCAGGAGAGAGTTCATCATGGTAACGGTAGATTAATTTCAGGCTATCCATTTCAGCTTGATAAAAAATATAACTATCTACCCATGCACCACCACTGGATTGATAAGGTTTAGAGAACAACAGTTTCATACCATTGGCGTACATTCTGGCATTTCCCCACATGCGTTTACCATCCATACGAATGATTGTAATGTGAAAGTTTCTTATTGATTTCAATACACGATCAAATCGCTGCACAATGCGTGAAAGCAAAGCAGTAAAAAAGATGATAACGACAGTTGCGATTAAGATATTATCCATTTCTATTTAATGTATATTATATTTCCAAATTATCATTTAATAGAGGTTAAATAGCAATTGTGTGATTGTTTTTTTTAAAAGAATTGGTAGTAATCTCTATTAAATTTAAAATATAGTGAGAGATTCAAAAGCCAGTTAACACATATTAAGTAACTACTAAGAGAAAATTTCATGAGAACAGCTAAAATAATTATGCTTGTTGCATTAACAATATTCATACAGTCTTGTGGCAAAAATAACTGGTTTAAAGAAAGTAATCACTATCCAGAAACACAAATTGAAGCAGGGAAAGTTTATGTTTCCATGTATCCACCAATTCTTTGGTATGATGTTGTAGATGATTTAAAACCGAATTTTACCGTTACCAATGCTAGTGCATTTATAGGAGAGGTTCTTGCAATTACCAGCAGTGACCAACAAATCAACCAAAACCGTCAAAGTTTTGGCTTTAACCTAAATCTACCAACAACAATTAGTTCTAATTCAAACAACTCAACATCTACTGATACTACTAATGATAGTGGAACATCAACAATTGGAACTCAAGAATCAATTTTTAACACTACAAGATCTTCTGGCGAAATTCCAGAATTAACAAATACCGCTCCAAGTTCTAACTTATTAGCTCCAAATCCAAGCATAGGAACAAACTCATTTGCAAGTGACCCATTTTTAAAATACCGTGCAGCTACTGCCTTGTATCAAGAGGTTCAATTGCTTAACCGTTATCTTGATGCAAATGTCGCTAAAAATGGAACCATTCCTTATCTATTTAGAACCCAAATATCTGTACAACCAAGCATGAGACAGTCATCTTTAGATGTTTATACTGATATAATCATCGAAAATAATGGAAGTGAAACGTGCGACATTACTCCTGAAGTAATACCGATGATTGTCATCGATAACCTAGAAAGGTCTTCAGCTCAAAAATTATACAATGCCGTAAACCAGCTAAAACTATCAATATCAGGGACTGTAGCTGGTGCAGGGCTTGGGGTTGGGTCAGATTCAATAAATGAACAGCTTAAAAACTTACAAGCATTAGATTTAAATAGTATTACCACCGTAGCAAAAACAGATAAAAACAAATTAACTGTTCGTATTGGAGCAGCTCGATCTTCTTCAGGTTTTTCAACCATAGCTAGAAGTTATGATGTTACTTTTCTAGTGCTTTGGCCATATAAAAATTGTGAGAAAAGCACTATTGGTGACTTATTACAAATTACTCATTTTAAAAGAACGGATAATGGCAAAAGAATCCCTCTAATAAATCAAAAATATAAAGAAAATTTTATCAGAAAAATAATTGAAATTTCTCAAAGTCGTGGAAAGACAAAAGATAAAGCAAACCAAATTGCGCAAGATATACTAAATAATGCTAATAGTAACAATTATCTAACAATTCTTGATCGTTATTGTTTAGGAGAAGATATAGAATTATACGATATAGTCTCTAAATATGTCTCCATAACCAATTTTTCAAGAGATAGTTTTTCTATAGACATACCTCGATATAAAGCACCTCCATACCAAGTTACCATAATGAAGGATTCTGGCAAAGGAAATGCAACTGTTACTATTGCGGGAGTGAAAGACTTTGGTATCGCTGAAAGAATTGATGCTGATATAATTTTCAAAAATTCAAAAACAGTGCCTATAGATAAAAGTAAAGAAACAATATGGGAAACAAATAAAGAAATGAATACAAGATCTTATTCCAAAGACATTGAAACAACAAGCACCCATTTATTCAAAGCAGAGAACAGTATAATAACAGCTTCAAGTATTACAATTAATAAAAACGGATTATTAACTGCAACTTTTCGATCTCCAACAGCAATTGGCTTAATAAAATTGTTCCAAGAAAAAAGAGCCTACCTTGCTCTTTATCGTAAAACATATCCACATGAAGAAGGCTATGGAGAAAAAAAATATTACAGTGTCTCTTATGATGGAGTTTATCCAGTTGTTCTTAATGAAAATATAGGCAATCCTACTCCTGTCCTGCATGAGGCTTTAATTAATCCATCATCACCGAGCGTAAAAAAAGATGGAGAAACTGTATTTAAGCTGATCATCACTCCAGTCAAGTGTCCTGAATATTCTGTATGCCCAAAGATTGATAGTTATAGAGTTAGTTTATCTGACTCAACATTATTAAAAACTGTTACCAGTAACAACGCTCCTGTTAATGTCGATGCTAATTTTAATTTTTTTAAGACTAACCTTGATAAAACAGTAGGAAATGTAACAAAACAAGAAAGTAAGTCTTTTGAAATCAAATTAAAAAGTATTGCCAGTAAAACTAAATTCAATATAAAAATAAATGCTATGAATGGTAAAAAGATTGTTGCTAAACAAGAATTTACTATCAAAGATATAACTACCCACTAACTAGTCATTGGTATGGATAATAAAATTGATGCGCTCTAATCCAAAATTTACAAAAAGAATGCCATTACACTGTTGTGTAATGGCAAATATATTCAATCTTTGTAACTTACTAATACTCGTTAAAAGTATAATACTTAATTTCCAGTCATAGGTTGATTATGAAGTTAACTCTTTTAAAGGCGGTGCAAACATAGTCAGTTTAATGCCTTTAACTGCTGCTTTATATTCTTCAATGGTCGGTGTTCGACCTAAAATAGTTGAAAGAACAACTACTGGAGTCGATGACAATAAAGATTCTCCTTTTTTCTTATCAGAATCTTTTACCACTCTGCCTTGGAACAAACGTGTAGAAGTTGCCATCACCGTATCACCGGCTTCGGCTTTTTCTTGATTGCCCATACATAAACTACAGCCCGGACGCTCTAGATACAAAATGTTTTCATATTTAGTTCGTGCTGAACCTTTAGGTGCAGTATCATCAAACTCAAAACCTGCGTATTTAGAGAGCACATCCCAATCGCCTTCGGCTTTTAACTCATCAACGATATTATAGGTAGGAGGGGCAACAACTAATGGTGCTTTAAATTCAACTTTACCATTTTGCGCTTCAATATTTTTTAACATGTGAGCTAATATCTGCATATCACCTTTGTGCACCATACATGATCCGACAAAACCCAAATCAACTTTCTTATTTCCTTTATAGTATGAAAGTTCTCTGATGGTGTCATGTGTATATCGTTTAGAAACATCATCATTATAGACATCAGGATCAGCTATCATGGGCTCATCAATAACATCTAAATCCACAACAAACTCTGCAAAATATTTGGCGTTATCATCTGGGGTTAATGGAGGATTTTTTCCTGTTCTCACTTCATCAATACGTTTATTGGCTAAATTAACAAGACCTTGTAAGACTTGTTTTTCATTGTCCATGCCTTTGTCAATCATGATATTGATTCGGCTTTTGGCAACCTCTAATGATTCAATAAGTGTTTCACCTTCAGAAATACAGATGGATGCTTTTGCCTTCATTTCAGCCGTCCAATCCGTAAAAGTAAAGGCTTGATCAGCCAGTAACGTACCTATATGCACTTCAATAATTCGGCCTTGAAATACGTTATCGCCTTTGAATTTTTTCAGCATTTGCTGCTGTGTTGCATGCACCACATCACGGAAATCCATATGGTCTTTCATTGCGCCTTTAAAAGTCACTTTAACCGATTCAGGTATTGGCATACTCGCCTCACCTGTAGCTAGAGCTAGCGCAACTGTGCCAGAATCAGCTCCAAAGGCTACACCTTTAGACATTCTTGTATGCGAATCACCACCAATAATAATGGCCCAGTCATCAACAGTAATATCATTCAAAACTTTGTGAATAACATCTGTCATTGGTTCGTAATTGCCTTTTGGGTCACGAGCTGTAATCAAACCAAAATCATTCATGAATTTCATTAATCTTGGAATATTTGCCTTCGATTTATCATCCCAAACAGAAGCCGTATGGCAACCTGATTGATAGCCAGCATCAACAATTGGTGATATGGTAGTTGCTGCCATCATTTCTAATTCTTGCGAAGTCATTAGCCCTGTCGTATCTTGAGAACCTACAATATTCACTTCAACACGCACATAAGAACCAGCATGTAAAATAGCACCCGGTGTTGCACCAACTACGTTTTTATTGAATATTTTTTCAACCGCAGTTAAACCTTGTCCTGGGCTTATGACTTCTTTTGATGGTGCAAATACTGGGATAAGTTCAGTGCCTAATACTTTTGTAGCAAAAGCTTGCAGTTTTTTACCAAATACAATCGCATAAGAGCCACCAGCTTTAATGAACTCAACTTTTTGAGGAGTTAATGCAGCAGAAATATCTTTTAATTCTTTATCGCCATTATACAATTTTTTCTCTTTAGTATTAACAGTCAATACAGTTCCTGTTTCTACTGAATAAAGTTCCTCAAGAATATAATCGCCATCTTCATCGACTATAGCATTGCCATTTGAATCGCGCTTTTTAGCCCAATTTTTAAGATCAATACCTATGCCGCCAGTTACATCAACTGTTGTCAAGAAAATTGGAGATATGCCGTTTGTTCCTGCAATAACTGGCGCAATATTAATAAATGGCACATAAGGGCTGGCTTTTTTACCTGTCCATAAAGCGACATTATTAACACCAGACATGCGTGAAGAACCTACGCCCATAGTGCCTTTTTCTGCGACTAACATAATTCTCTTGTCTGGGTGTTGCTTTTGAAGAGCTAGCAGTTCATTTTGCTTATCTTTATTATGTTCAAAAATACATTGTCCATGTAATTCACGATCTGAACGTGAATGAGCATCACCACCTGGCGAAAGTAAATCGGTAGAAATATCACCAATACCCACAACAAATGTGACTATCTCAATCTCTTCTTCAACATCTGGCAGTTTAGTAAAAAACTCTGCTTTGGCATAACTCTCAATAATATCTTTTGCCACTTCATTGCCCTTGTTGTAAGCCTCTTCAAGGCGGGCGGTATCTGCGTCATATAAAAACACTTGTGTTTTAAGTACTTTTGAAGCTTCTTGAGCAATTGTAGCATCATTGTCTAATGCCAAATCAAGCAGTACATCCATCGATGGCCCGCCTTTCATGTGTGATAATTGTTCAAATGCAAAAGAAACTGATATTTCTTCAACAACAGATTCACCTAAAATGATTTCTTTTAAGAATTTTGCTTTCACGCTAGCGGCACTGGTTGTCCCTGGTAAAACATTAGTAATAAAGAAGTTTAAAGACTCTTCTCTGTGTTTATTATTGGTATCTTTTATTTGTGTAATGATTTCACTAAGTAATTCATCTCCATCTATTGGTTTTGGGTGAAGTCCTTTAAATTTTCTGTTATCTATCTCAATAAGGTATTTACTGTATCTGCTCATATTATTTATCCACTCTAAATCTATGTAAACTTCTACGTTTTCTACGCAAACGTAAAAAGAGCTAATTATATCAATTTTAGTGCAGAAATAATTCATAAAAATTTATTTTCTGCAAAAAATATTTTTCTATTGAAGAGTATCGAGTAATTACCAAGGTTGGCAGACCATTATATCAACCCTGCGGCATAATACCGCAGGGTTGATATATTAAGCATAATTACTTTAGGAATTTACTCATAAAAGAGGATAACCTTTCCCACCTGAAATCAGTTGCCTTTACTTCAATACGCCCATACAGATAACAACGGCAACTTAAAAAGTAACCAAATATACCCGCTCATAAACATACTTACATCCCTGCCCTCTAAATTTATCTTCACGTTCTATAATATCCGTCTGATAAACAAGTTGAGTTGATGGATACTCAGAGAACAATTCAACAACTTTTGTATCAGGTGTCGTAAAAGGCGGGCCAACGGGCCCAAAAGTTTTATTAAATTCTAATGTCACCAGTAATTCAAGCGTTCCTTTTGGCAAGATATGATGCATTTTATCAACGTATTTAACAACCAACTCATTAGGTAAAGCAATTAAGGCTGCTCTGTCATAAATGGCAGAAACATTTTTTAAATGCTCAGAGGATAATTCAAAAAAATCACCTTGATAAATAGTAATGTTTTCATAGGTGAAAACATTAAAGTTTTCAATAGTGGTGCGCTTTGGAGCTATTTGATTCTCAGAAAAAAACTGTTCAACAGCCAGCTCACTGACTTCAACCCCAATAACATTGTATCCTTGTAAGTTTAACCAAAGCATATCTACTGATTTACCACATAAAGGTACAAATACAGTATCTCCAAGTTGCAATTCAAGTTTATTCAAAAATTTAATTAGCAAAGGGTGAGTATAGTTTTTATGAAACCCTGTTTGCTGGTTTTGCCATTTTTCTATCCAAAAATCTGTTTTCATCTGTAATTTCACACCTACGATTGATTAATATTGATTGCTCGTATATTCTAAAGCTTCTTAGATTTATGAACCACAAAGTGACTAAAAACTTACCAAATATTTTAACTGTAACACGCGTTGCCCTAATCCCTGTCATGCTATTATTTTTCTACTTACCATTCGAGTGGAATAGAGTCGCAGCATGCACAGTTTTCTTTTTTGCCAGCATAACTGATTTTTTTGATGGCTATTTTGCCAGAAAGCACAAAACGCACTCTCGTTTTGGAGCTTTTTTAGATCCTGTTGCTGACAAAATAACTGTTTCTACAGCACTAATTGTCTTATTACAAGACCATCCTACTGTGTTAATGATGATAGCAACAGCCGTTATTGTTGGCCGTGAAATCACTATTTCTGCATTACGTGAATGGATGGCTGAATTGGGCGAACGCACCACAGTAAATGTCGCCTATATTGGCAAAGTTAAAACACTGTTTCAGATGTTCGCTATCGGTTTTTTATTGTACGAAAATGACTTATGGAAGTTGCCAGTATATCAAATAGGACTCACCTTATTATACATTGCAGCAGCACTCACTTTATGGTCAATGTTCATCTATTTAAAGGCTGCTTGGCCTATGATGAAAGAAAAGATATAAAAACCAAATAAATTAAAATTTTATGTTGACAATTTTTCAAGTCAATATACAATGTGCAACCTCTTTCAGCGGGAATAGCTCAGTTGGTAGAGCACGACCTTGCCAAGGTCGATGTCGCGAGTTCGAGTCTCGTTTCCCGCTCCAATACACCGTATTCTTACCAACAAGAATACAAACCTTAAATGGTCATCTACCAGAGATCATTTAATTGTAAAGGCTGGATGGTAGAGTGGCTATACATCGGTTTGCAAAACCGCGGACACCAGTTCGAATCTGGTTCCAGCCTCCATTACATCAAAGCATACCCTGCCCGGGTGGCGAAACTGGTAGACGCAAGGGACTTAAAATCCCTCGGTGGTAACACCGTGCCGGTTCGACTCCGGCCCCGGGCACCATTTTTTGTTATAACTCATTGTTTTTAAACGTATTTTCAATATTTTCTTAATTTTATACCAATAAATATACCAACCATTGATTTTGTGTATTATTTAGTTTGGAAATCTTTTTAATGATTTAAACCCAACAAAACATATGAAACTGTAACATTAATCAGATTTATTACAATTATACAAATGTAATTATAACTTGCTGATCATAGTAATCATCATTGACACAAGATGAATAAATACTTTTATTGTTTAGAATAGATTTGAAATGTATTAATTATTAAATGGTTTTGAAGGAGATGAAGATAAACTTTTTATATTTTTAAGAGGAACACCAGTCATACCAAGGAGTTTTGTTCTATTATCATAACTGCATGCAGTTTTAAAAGCATTACAATGTAACATTACATAACCATGAAAATCTCTTAGATTGATACTCATAAAATCTTTATATACTGTTGCTATTTGTAATTCACTATCTTTATGAGCCGCAATTTTGTTTCTTATTTCTCTTAGTTTATCTTCATAATTTAAGTCTCTTTTTTTTATATTATACTCATTCAATAAATCAAACCCCTTGATATCTAATTCCTTCCAAATAGACAATAAACTTTTACCATAACTATTATCCTCATATAAATTATCTATTAATGAAATGAAATCACATATAACTAAGAGCCAGCCAATATCAAATAGTTTTAACTTATAATCACTATCTGGATTATTACATTGTTGTGTTAGGCCAAAATCTATTTGTATTAACTCCAATGTTGATGATATTATTTGTGCTTTTACTTGAGAATCATGTGCCGGTAATATACCAGAAGTATTGTTTCTTGCAATACTTAGTCTACCAGCTGAAAAATTAAAACTTTTCTCATTGCTTTTTAACAAAGCAGGTGAGAATATATCCATTATTGAATAATGTTTTATCCTTTCAATCTCATTATCGAACCCACTTTTTAATCCATCTCTTATTGCATGAGCTTCACTATAAAGGGTTTCAATGGTTGTATTATCAATTTCTACCCACCATTTATTTATATCATCTAGAGGCAAATGCTGCTGATGCGCTGACATCTTGTCACGAATTACATCATATTCATTATCAAAAGTATTATTAAGATCTTTAATTAAATTTTTATTTTGTTTTTTTTTAATTCTTGATATTTTTCCGCTTTTATAAAATTTGTTATTAACTTTTCCTGCAACTTTTAACAAATCGTCAATTAAAATAAAAAAATAACGCAAAATTGCTCTTTTAGAAAAATCATTTACATCTTCATCCTTAAAGTAATATAACGCATCTAAGTTGCTATAGATAAATGAAAGCACATCTTTTTCTTGATTCATAATTAAACCTCACGAATTTGTTTTTTTAGTATTTATATCTCGTAAATTATTTAGTAGTAACTTAAATTTTCCCAAAACCGTTTTTTTTTCAAGCAACTTCCCCATACAAATATTTCTGAAAATCAATAAACAATGAACTTATGCCAGATGCTTCACCTAACTCGTTTATTGCATCTTCCAATGATTGATATTTGTTGGTAAGTAATATGGGTAATTTTTCCAAGTCTAGTTCTTCATATCCAGATTCAATATATTTACTCAAAACAAAGTCAATAAACTCTCTTTGCTTTTTATTAAGAAATGCATAAATGGTGGCATGTGCGGTAGCTACTCTTTGTTCACGAGTGATGGGTTTTATATCACTGTTAAATACATATTCTAATACATCAAACAAATCACTGTTTTCTGCATCGATAAGTTTTTTTAGTGTTGTTAGCTCTTCTAATCCAAATCCAGCTTCATCAAGTTTTTCGAGCAATGTTCTTCTGGTTATTGGGTTGCTCCAGAGCTTACGTAATTCAGCTTCGCTTTTGAATAAGTTAGGCAGTTCACCGAATAGATTGTTTAAAAATTCTTCGGCTGAAATAGGTTTACCATCTGTACTCCAAAAGGATGTGGACATCATGTGTTGGATTTCGCGTGCTTTGCCATCTCTCAGCCTGATTTTAATTTTTTTCTTCCTTGGCTGTGGATTATAATCTTCACCTTCTTCAGATACCTCTGTAGGCTCTTTTGGGCTTCTTGGTTGGAATTCAGCTTGTTCCTCTGGCTCTCCATCCCATTCAGGGTCTGAAAACTGCTTGTAGGCATCTACAAAGTCATAAATGGTAAAAAAATCTTTGCCATCGAATACCCTTGTTCCTCTTCCGACAATTTGTTTAAACTCTATGATTTGATTCACAGGTCGCATCAATACAATATTTCTGATGTTTCTTGCATCAACTCCTGTTGAAAGTTTTTGCGATGTGGTGAGTATGGTTGGTATCAGTTTTTCGTTGTCTTGAAACTCTCGTAAAAACTGTTCGCCTATCTCGCCATCATTGGCCGTAACTCTGACACAATAATTTGGATTTGTGCTGTGCTTTTTGTATTGATTGACCAAATCACGGACAATGGCAGCGTGGGTTTGAGAGGCGCAGAAGATGATGGTTTTATCATTCTCATTGGCATCATCCATAAAGACTTTAACTCGCTTGGCTTCGCGTGCTTTTATCTCAATGATTTTATTAAAGTCCTTTTCTTCATAGTTTTTACCCTGTTCTATTTCTCCCTCAATGATATCGTCATCGTTGGTATAGATATAATCATCCAGCGTGGTCTTAATGCGCTTAACTTTAAAAGGCGTAAGGAAACCATCGTTAATCCCTTCTTTAAGCGAATAGATATAAATAGGATCGCCAAAATAGGCATAAGTATCAACATTGTCTTTGCGTTTAGGTGTTGCAGTTAAACCTATCTGAACAGCTGGTGAGAAATGCATCAGTATTTTGCGCCAATTTCCTTCATCATTGGCTCCACCTCTGTGACACTCATCAATAATGATTAAATCAAAATAATCCCTTGGATACTGATTATAATAGGCAATAGATTCATCGTAATTAATTTCACCTTGTTCTTCATTTTCATCAGCTTCAGCCGTTTTATCATTTGACATTAATGATTGAAAAATAGT
Source organism: Alcanivoracaceae bacterium (assembly GCA_016744455.1). Lineage (GTDB taxonomy): Bacteria > Pseudomonadota > Gammaproteobacteria > Xanthomonadales > Marinicellaceae > NORP309. The sequence continues at coordinate 10,409 of JADGEI010000017.1, read as the reverse complement.
AAAAAAGATACTGCCATTGGTTGGTACTTTACCTGTTTTCTTTATTTCTTTAGGCTTTATCCGTATCAATGCATCTTCAGCAAAAGCAGAAAACGAGTTGAATGCCTGATCTGCAAGAATATTTCGATCTGCCAAAAACAAGATTCTTGGTCTTCTGGATATATACTCAGTATCTTTTGCTGAAAGATTCCAGCGTGTATAAAACAACTTCCATGCTATTTGAAAAGCTATGGCTGTTTTACCCGTTCCGGTTGCAAGTGTTAATAAAATTCGGTCTTTATTATTGGCAATAGAATCTAAAGTCTTTTTTACTGCCAGTTCCTGATAATATCTGGGTTGCCAAGTGCCTGATTTATCTTCAAATGGAATACTAGAAAATTTCTCACGCCATTGTTGCGCTTGCTGCGTAAGAGTACCTTGAGGATAAGTTTTATCCCACAACTCTTGAGGACTTAAAAAATCAGCAACCAAACTCTCTTTGCCAGAAAGCATACAGATTTGGTAAATTTCCTTACCATTAGATGAATAGGTTGTATCTAAATTAAGTTTTTGTGCATAAAGTTTGGCTTGTGCGACTCCTTCACCGACTTCCAGTTCGTTACTTTTAGCTTCAACAACAGCCAATTTTATGCCTTTATAAACCAAAATATAATCCGCAATCAATGGTTTAGCTCGTTTACCACCCACTTTTATGCGGCCATCGGTAATCTTACAAACATTGCGCTCACGCAGAACTCGAGAATCGTCAACAATTCCCCAACCAACTTTTGCAAGTTGTGGGTCTATTAATTCTGCTCTGGTTTCTGATTCATTCATAATTAACTATTTATTATATTGGTTTGATTTTGTTAATGAAGATTTTGTTTCTCATTTTGGCTCTTTTTAACAATGTAGAATATTTAATGATCTCTGTGTAAATTGAACCATCGCTTCTATTGATGTTTGGAAAAACATCACCAGCAATTGGTGAGCTAGGTCGAAACATATAATCCAAATGATATGACTGTACAAAACGTGGGTCAGTTAATCTAATATCTCGTGGATCAAATTTGTCACCAATTAAATAACCATAAAAGGTGTCAATATTAAAAGAGTCATTTGTAAAGTTTCGAATTAATCCTGCATAAAAATCTATTTGTCCTAAATGCACTCTTACTGGAACACTGGGGCATTTTAATTCAATTATTATGCATTTAGATTCTTCTGGAAAAAGTAAAATATCAGGAGTCTTAATTTTTCTATTTTCTCCAAAGGATAATAAATAATCAGCTTCTTCTTTTTCAAAAGCTTGATTGAATACTAATTCACCGTCGATTTTAATATCTTTTAATTTAGCTTCAGAAACACCTTTGAAATATATAAAGTCCTCATTTATCAACCATAAGTCACTATCCTCAGGGTTATTAGAGGATTGTTGAAAAATTAAATTGTGTAATAATTTTTCATCTATTTTACGGTTAGTTGATGCTTGTATGTCTAGCTGTTTATCAAGTATTTTACCGAACATATCAAGGATAAGTTTACGTCTAGCTACATATTGAGTTAATGCAGTTCTATTTTGTAGTGGTATTGTCCTGACAAAATCATTAACTTGTTTTAATAACTCTTCATTATAATTAGAATTATCAGCTGTATTTAGTTCGTTTAATTTTTCAACTTGATGCTTGATTTTAGCATCTCCTTCTGCTTTGGTTTTAGCATCTGCTTCATATATTTTTGTTAGCACTTGAATATCAGAATCATTTATTTTTATTTTTCCTTTTAATGAGTTGATAGTTTCGGGGTTAAGTAAAAACATTTCTTCTAATTCTTTAAGGTTTTCTTCTTTCTCTTTAATTTTTTCTTTAATCTCATTATAAATTTCAACGATCACATCATTTGTTTCATTTTTTATATCATCTAATAAAATTTCTTCTTCATCGAAAAGTGAACTGCTCTCACCTTTCTTAAAGTCTGATAGTTTTGGGATTTGGATATCACCTCTAGTATCACTATCTTTACTATTAATATATTCTCCAGATAATAAAAACAAATATCGATTGCCATCAATTTGTTCTTCTGGAAGCAAACTATTTAATTCAATATCTTTTGCTATTTCTCCCTTACTAGTAAGCTTAAGAGCATTTTTATCTAATTTATTTTTATCAATTTTAAAAGCTTTTAACAAAAATGTTTCTTTCTTTACAGTTTTTTCAATTTTTGTTTGATTGAGTTTGCTGTAGTTAATATCAATTGGCTTTTGTTGATCAATAGAGGGAATATCTCCAGAAATAATTTCTAATTCCTCTGTATGTTCACCAACAATCAATGTGTTAATTTTAATTTGGGGTAAATTATCTCTGTTTTCACAAAAAATAATCATATATTTTAATATAATATCCTTTTTCATTTCTTCAGATGATAAAGAATCAAAATATGGCTTATCTTTCTTATCAAGAACAGTTTCAAAAATAATAGTTGTATTTGATTCTTTAGTATCAACTTCGGATTCATTTCCTGCTTCTTTTCGTATGAATGCATTGTGTTTTTCGAAGGTTGTTGATTTAGACAATGTTAACTTCCTTTGTTTAAATCCTGTACTAGACTTTATATCTCTATAAATACTCGAAATTTTTGTAATGTCAAAAGCATGTAAAAATTGTACTCTCCCTGTTCCTTTATTAAATCTTCCCTTGCTTTCATCATTTAAATCAACCAATCTATTAAATCCAATATCATCAAACCCTATACCTGTATCAATAATTTCAATTTTTTCAAATTCCTTTTGTTCAAATATATCTTTATTGAAATATAAGTTAATAGTTATACTCCCTTTATGTGTAGTATTGTATTTGTTTTTTAAATCCTTTATTGAGTCTAATGAATTGGTAAAAGCTTCAAATATTGGCTGCAACAACACATCGCTCTTTTTAATTTTGTGTAAGGAACCTTCGTAATTTATACCGACACCTGTCATATAGTTGTTATTAGTCATATCATAATTCCCCATTAAACGCTTTTTGCAAGATACTCTTTTGCAACTCTTCTAAATCTACTATTTTTTGTTGATATATAGCTTCTAATTTTTTGGTCTTGGCTGAAATCGAATGAAATTTAGTAACAAATGCTTTGACTGCTTTAATAGGTGGTAATGGAATTCGAAACTTATGCAGTGATTTACCTGTAAAGTGTTGTATTCCAGCACCAGTAAAATATTGTTTTATGCTTCCATTACTGTCAGATAGAAATAGATAATATAAGAACCATTCATTATATGCAAGTTGATAAAACCTTACCCGATGAATTGCTTTTTGAAAATAAATTGGATAATCTTTGTTCCAAATTGCAGCTCTCCCAGGATAGCCTCCTTCGCATATCAAAACATCACCTTTTTTTGCTGTATATTTTTCTTTTTCACTATCAAGAAATAGCATTTCAGTTAAACCATCTAAATCGAACTCAAACCATCTCACACTTTGATTACGTAAATACTTTTTTGGAACACCCTTGTTTTTATTTTTATCTAACATTTTACCCAACGAATGTTTTGCAACATCACCAACGCATTTCTCTTCCCAATCATCACCTTTATTCTCAAAAGTGTTTTGCAGATGACTTACAAAAAGTTCTTTAGTGTTTTTTAGATTTTGTTCGGCATTAGCTTTCGCAGTGGCTATGGCGATAAAGGCTTTGTCTAAAACTTCTACTATTTGATTTTGTTCTTTTAAGGATTTAGGAAAATGAATTTCAAGTTTTCTAAAAACAGGAACATTAAGGTTTTTTTGAGCTGTACCTCTTGCAAGTGCATAAATGTAATCATTCAGATGAAGAAACTGTAGGTTTAAAAATTTTTGAGATATTTCATCTATATTTTTTGGTTTTATACTTAATCCACTATCATTCAAAAAGAATTTTCCTTTTATGAAACGAGTACACTTTTCTGACATAGCAAATCTTGCTACAACTAAACAATTTTCACGATTAAATATATCCATAAAAAATGTAGCACCACCACCACCATAAACTGGATATATTCTCCCTCCATCTCTTTTTCTGACAACTCTTGTTCCATATTCAATTTCACAAACTTCATCTAACTTCTTAATTACCCAATCTTTTTTCATATTAGTTTTCAATTAAAGAATGAACGGTTTTTAAAACTGCAGCACTTTCTTTATCTAATGTTGCCATGGCTGCTAAAATTTCTTCTGGTTTACGCAAGGGAGCTTCTTCAGGTGTGTTTGGATTTTTGGAACTTAAATCAAGTGTAGACTGATCGATGTCTTTTATAATTACCGACCAAGAGTTTTCGCTTTCAGCCTTTGTTTTTTGTAGTGCTATAAAATCAACTAAATCACGCTCGTTTAGTGGGTTGGTCTTGCCTAAATTTCTATCCAAATTGAGTTGGTAGAACCATGTTTTTCTAGTGGCACTGCCTTTTTCGAAAAACAATACTACAGTTTTTACTCCAGCTCCTGTAAATGTACCTCCTGGCAGATCTAGTACAGTGTGTAGATTGCAGTTACTGAGCAATTCTTTTCTTAGTGCAACTGATGCGTTATCGGTATTGCTTAGGAATGTATTTTTTATGACTATCCCTGCTTTGCCACCTGCTTTGAGTATTTTTATAAAGTGCTGTAAAAACAAACTTGCGGTTTCGCCTGTTTTTATGGGGAAATTTTGTTGAACTTCTGCACGTTCTTTGCCACCAAATGGAGGATTGGCCAACACCACATCAAAACGGTCTTTTTCTTGTATATCGCTTAAGTTTTCTGCCAAGGTGTTGGTGTGTATAATATTTGGCGCTTCAATTCCATGTAGTATCATATTCATAATACCGATGATATAGGCTAATGATTTTTTCTCTTTGCCATAAAAAGTGTTTTTCTGTAAGGTTTCTACATCTTTTGTAGAGAGGTTTTTACTGTTTCTTAAATAATCAAAAGCTTCACACAAAAAGCCAGCGCTACCAACGGCTCCATCATATATAGTTTCACCAATTTTAGGAGCAACCACTTTTATGATGGCTTTGATCAAAGGCCTTGGCGTATAGTATTCACCACCATTACGCCCCGCATTGCCCATGTTTTTAATCTTCGACTCATAAAGATGACTCATCTCATGCTTTTCTACATGAGTCCTAAAACGCAATTGATCGATTAGATTAACGACTTCTCGCAGATTATAGCCACTTTGAATACGGTTTTTTAATTCACTAAATATCTCACCAATTTTATATTCAATAGTATTGGCATTTTCGGCATTTAATTTAAATTTTTTCAGGTAAGGGAATAATTCAATATTTACAAAATCAGATAAATCATCACCAATTAAAGCATTATGATCAATTTTTCCATCATCTAATTTCGGTGCAGCCCATGTCGACCATTGAAATTTAGGCTCAATTATCATTTGATAAATTTTACCAGATAACAAAGCAGCTGTTTCTTTGTCCTTTTCTAAATCCTCCAGATACTTTAAAAACAAAACCCATGAAGTTTGTTCCACATAATCCAATTCACTGCCACAACCTGAATCCTTGTGCAGTATGTCATCTATATTTTTAAAAGTTTGTTCGAACATATTTTTCCTTGTTGATTATTATTTTATCAGTGTTTGTTATGTTTTCAGTACCAAGTAAATAAATTTTACCAAATGTATTTTTATCTTTATAAGCTAACGTCTGCAGAATATGTTTATAAATAAACGTGCCATATTTAATTTTAACACTTTAAAACTAAAAACTAAAAACATTTAACAAACTCATAATACCTAGTGTAATTAAATAGTATTGAATTGATTGCTAGGTAATTTATTTTTCAAACCTAACTATTTCACATCCATTATTTTCTAAATTTATGATTTCTTCCGGAAGACTTGTTATATTGTTACCGCATATATAAAGTCTCTCAAGATTTTTTAGATTACCTATACTTGCTGGAAGGCTCGTTAATTTATTATTATGTAAATAAAGACTTTTAAGGTTTATTAGGTTACCTATACTAGAGGATAATTTATCAATTTTATTTCCTCCTAAAGACAGTGATTCTAGATTTTTTAAACCAAAAACACTTTCTGGTATTTCCGTAATCTTGTTATTTCCAATTCCAAAGTCTTCTAAATTTAATAATAATCCAATATCATCTGGTAAATCAGTTAGATTATTATCACTAATATCAAGATTTGTAAGATTATTTAGGTTGCCAATAGAAGAGGATAATTTAGTAATATTATTTCTTTGTAAATCTAGAGTTTTTAGGTTTTTTAAACCAAAAACACTTTCTGGTATTTCATTAATATTCATTGCCCCAATACTTAAGTCTTTTAATTTTATTAGTGAACCGAAAATATTTTTTGGAATTTTAGTAATATTGTTTCCATAAAAACTCAAGTACTCTAAATTTACTAGAGAGCCAACCTCGTTTGGTATTTCCGTTAAATTATTATGAAGAACGTCAAGCAAAGTCAACTCTTTTAGCTGACCTATTTTAGAAGATAATATATCTATATCATTATGGAATAGAGTAAGTTTCTTGAGAGACTTTAAGCAAAATAATTCATCTGGTATTTTTTCTATTTTATTATATGCCAATACTAACTTTTCCAACGAAACTAAATGCCCAATGCTATTTGGGATAGAGCTCAACTTATTAACTGATACGTCTAACTCAATTAAACGATGTAAATTACCTATTTCATCAGGTAGTAATTCAATCTCATTACTACATAGTGATAAGGTTTCAAGTTTGTTCAACATACCAATCTCAACTGGTAATGTCTTTAGCTTATTTTCAAAAAGTTCGATGAATGTAAGGTTGTTTAGACTTCCTATTTCTTTAGGTAATTCTTTAATATTATTATATGGAAGATATATTGAATTAAGATTATGTAATTCCTTTATACTTTCAGGGAAGTACTTGATGTCAAAGTCATATTCTTCAGGGCCATACACACTCCCGCGTCTTAAACTTGTTAACTCTGTAATCTTATCAATAGAAGGTAAATCTTTATGATTAAATCTTGCAGTAAGCCATTGATATATTTCATGATTTTTCACAAAAGTAAAATTGAAATAATCTATAGCGTTACTCCAAGACACTATAGAACATTGACTAACTCTTGGAGCAATAAAATCAATAAATGAAACATTGAATTTTTCTCTGTTTTTGATAGTTTGATAATCTAATCTAGCACTTTCAATACACCTAGCTATCACCAACAGATCCCTATCAGGCGACATTAATCCATTGTTTTCCATATTGATTACTCGTTGTGCTTTTCCTAAGAGCGCTTGCTCTTCACCAGTATAAAGTAATAGGTTTTTTTGATGTTGCTTTTTTTGTATAATTCTCATTGGAATTGCAATGATTAATGCTATAGGAATCATGATAATACCAACAATAATTTCTATAAATTTACCAAGTAAACTTAACATAGATGCCTCTAAATATAATTTTCATTTATTCGTTCTCTTTAATTTCAATAAAATGGCCAACACCATTAATAGTTAAACATTCTTCCTTAATTATAATACATTTAAATTCAGAGTCATGTTAATACCAATCATCAATATCATGTGCATAAAAGCTAAAAACTACTTAAATTGTGTTTTATTCAGATGCTCGTTTGCAAATAATAGCTCTGCTTCCCTTTTTAGTTGAGAAATAGGTAATTAATTTTTACTACTTTTAATTAACAGGGATCTTATATCGTTATTCAGCTTATCTATAATATTCATAAATACTATATTATCTATACTAGAAGATAAATTTAACAATCTTGTTGTTATTTGGGACATGGTTAATGCTGTTTGATCTATTGGCCCAGCTATACCAAAACTGCTTGGCCCAGCATGAATTCCAACAGCTTTTTCGTCTAACACCCCAAGATTATAAAACAATCTACTAGCCCCTGCATGAACATTATAACTTGCTTGCTTGTAAAATGGCCTCATGTGGTCAAAGTTTATTGACTCCTCAATATGAGAAAAAGAAGGGGCTTTATTTTTTAATATTTCTGAAGCCCAGGCATTACGATTTTTAAAATCTTTCCCGTATTTTGTTATGACCATATCATAGTTCTTTTTTATAACATCATGTTCAGCAACTTCAAATGGTTCAAAATTTAATCTTTGATTATATTTGATAAGCTGATTCATAGCTTGGTATTTTTCTACAGCTTCATAGTTAATATATCTTGTCGCTAATTCATTGTTGTGGTCACATAGAAAGCTAGTAATAATGAACACTTCGTATAAAGACCTCCATCTTGCTTCAGCACCATCAGCATATCCACCTCTTAACAACCATAGAATTTCTTTTGCAATATTGCATGCCCTTGCATGCAAACGTTTGACTGCATAAAAAACCATATCATTTTTAGAACCTTCAGTTTCTTCATATGAATTGAAAAAGTTTTCACTTGCTTCACAACAAATGTATATTAACATTTCTAACTTATCAAATTCACTTGACCAAACCCCATTATTCCTAACAACAAAAGAATCTGTAATTGTTTTTTGCTCATCTAGAATTTTTGGTGTATTATTTTTGAATTGAGAGTAAGTTTTATCAGCAATTTCATTTATACATGACTCAATTATGTTTTTTGAAATACCATCAATAGTTCCTTCTTGTTTTTTTTCTTTTAATTCTTTAAGTTTGCTTGATTTTAAGTTATCAAATAATTTTTCAAATATAGCCATTAGTACAACGCCTGTATCACCAACTGCCGTTTTTCTGTTCCAACTGCTTGCAAGTAAATTTCTGTTGTTTTTACGTCACTGTGTCCTAGTAATTTAGATACAACGTGTATTGGTGCGGGTTTATCTCCCATTAGTAAAGCAATTGCAAAACCATGTCTTAATCCTTTAGGCATTGCCATACTCCCAACTATCCCTGCATTATTCATTGTACTGACAACAGCCCTATAAGCGGTTTGTCTGTGCATTTTAAATAACAGGTCATTTTGTGTTTCTTTGTTTTTCATCTTACGCTTGAGATCAAAAGTTAAATCTAGCAGTTCAATAAATCTCTCTTGCACTGGTACTGTTCGATATTCTGGTTTTTTCAAATTACCTGAATTGTCATATTTTCTTTTCTTTAAGCTTCTAAACTGTATGCACATTTCATCGATAAAAATATTTTTAACTTCCAAGTTCAAACATTCTTGAGGCCTGCATCCAGTATTAAGAAGTATTTGGCAAAACATTCTATGCTCCCTGCTCTCTCCCTTGCTTGCATCTCTAAACAACTCACGTTCTTTGACAGTCAGGTATAATCTATTCCCCTGATCATCATATAACCGCATTTTGTTCATTTCTTTTTGCATAGAATTACGTTGTTACAAACCATAGTAGATATGTAACATTTTAACGGATAATTGAATTATATGCAAATTTTAGCGGAATGTGCATGGAGCCTTAAATATATTGGCTTTGATTAAGAATTATCAAGAATGATGATAATTTACAGTTAGAGGAATAGAGGATTAAATGTTACAGAATTACCTATTTTGAACGCTTAATTTTCTGTATCTACTGAGTTTCCTTAAAAGTAAACATACCATCTTTTTCAGAATATAATGCACTCTGCATTTCAAGGCTCTCCTCTATTGATTGAAGACAATTGTCGATGAATTCATCAATATTTCCACCTTGGGGCAGGCTAAAACCACCTGTAACTTGATGTGGATAATTATGCTTTCTTTCATATTCGACTGAACTCTTGAATTCTAGGTATTCATTAGAGCTTATCTCTAAGCTATTATTTTCTGTATAAAGAAAAAGCTGAACCCCAAAATTGAAAATACAAGGGTATATATCTACATACTTCTTGTAGAAAACACAGGTGCTTTCGATAGCAGCTTGATTTTTTAGATCTGTACTTTCAAAAATTGCATCAACAACATCCTTTGGTAATAAACAAAGGATTTTTAGTTCTGCATTTATAGGGACCTTTGAAGCAATTGGCAAAGCTTTAGCTTTATTATATATTTCAGATTGGTGAATTGCATAGTTACGAATAGCCTTAATTGCTAAAAACTCATTACTACGAAAAAAATTTGGATACCCTGCCTTTCGTACTTTGTCATTAACACTGTAGATAGATGCAAGAACCTCTCTTACTGAATCGGGTTCAGGGCTTTGACAATATGCATAGTAATATTTAAAGAACCTTTTTATCTCTGCCAAACAATCTTTTTTTGTCACTTCCCTTGCCATGTCTCTAATATCCTCAAAACATTTAACGATTTTGCTTACCTGTTTTACAAGCCTTAATTGGTTAACTTCACTCTCACCGTACTTATAATACTATTTTTAGAAAACAATTATAGAGATCTTTGCTCGAAACACAATATTTATCTAAAAATGTTAAAATAGATTCATTCACAATATTTATAAAAAATTATGTCTTGGAAACAACTTAGTC
>JADGEI010000036.1 GCA_016744455.1 Alcanivoracaceae bacterium | reverse complement strand
CTTTACTATTATATCGAACTTTCATCAGACACATTTTTTTTTATGCTATATTTGGTAAATAAATCAGGTCGATTTTTTAGTTATGAATATGGCTCTCTATTATAAGATTATTTGTCAACAATAATGATAAGCTAACTAAAAGTGAACGAAAAAAACTGTTTGAAATGTATCTACAACTTGCTACGCAATCCAAAGAAGTTTTGTCTAGGCTCGAAACAATACAAAATGCCGTTAAGGAAAATTATGAAACTGAATTAAAAAATGACTTAAGATTGTTATAAATATCACCTTTTAATCGGATACAACGTTATACTTAAATGAAAAACCTTTGCATAACTTTGAAAACGATTAAATATTTATGGTTAACTCTTCAAAAAAATACACTACTCGTTCTGCTACATCAGTAATTGTAGCCAATATGATTGGCACTGGCGTTTTTGCCTCTCTTGGATTTCAGTTACTTGAAATTCAATCAGGTTTTGTTATTCTCATGCTTTGGGCAATTGGTGGTATTACAGCGTTATGTGGTGCATTAAGTTATGCAGAATTGGGGTCAGCCATGCCTCAATCTGGAGGCGAATATAATTTCCTAACAAAAATTTATCACCCAATTGTAGGGTTTGTTACAGGCTGGGTTTCAACCACTATTGGTTTTGCAGCACCGGTTGCCGTAGTTTCAATTTTATTTGCTGGGTATTTTACCTCTGTTTATGACATTGTAGATGAAAAAATATTAGCTGTTGCATTGATTATAATATTAACGGCTATTCATGTAACAAATCATAAAAATAGCGGTGGTTTTCATCAATTATTGACGTTTTTAAAATTGGTGTTAATTATTGCTTTTAGTGGGTTTGCCTATTTTATGGTACAACAACCACAAGACATCTCTTTTATGCCTAATACTAAAGATTTTGATATTGTCTTTAGTGGTTCTTTTGCAGTTTCTCTAATATTTGTTAATTACGCCTATATGGGATGGAACTCTGCTACATACATATCAAGTGAAGTTGAAAACCCACAGAAAAATTTACCCAAAATTTTGATACTGGGAACAATAACAGTTGCCATATTATATGTATTACTCAATTTTATCTTTTTATATGTCGCACCAATTAGTGAAATGATGGGTGTTAAAGAAATTGGCTATATTGCTGCGAAACATGTTTTTGGGCCTGAAGGTGCTGCTATTATGGGTGTTAGCCTTTCTATTGTTTTGATTTCAACAGTTAGCGCCATGACAATGGCTGGTCCCCGAGCTTTTCAAGCCATTGGGCGGGATTATAAAGTTTTTAATTTTTTAGCCCATACCAATAACAATGACATACCTGTAAATGCTATCTTATTACAATCTGGACTTAGCATATTGTTTGTTATCACCTCTTCTTTTGAATTTATATTAGTGTTCGCAGGGTTTACGCTTGGTGTCAGTAATTTTGCCACTGTTCTTGGTGTTCTTGTTTTACGTAAAACCCAGCCAGATCTTTACCGCCCTTATTTAACATGGCTTTATCCGGTAACGCCAATTTTATATTTATGCTTAATGGGTTGGACATTAGTTTATATCGTTTTTGATAAGCCGCAAGAAGCATTAATGAGTTTAATTGTTTTTGTTCTCGGAATTATTATGTATTTTGTTTCAAAGCAATTTGATTAACTTAATTATCTCTTTCGCCGTTTGTTTATTATCTGATCGTGCAGCATTATGCGGTGTTAGAGTTATATCCTTTCTTTGCCACAGTGGATTACCTATGGGTAATGGTTCAACGGCAAAGACATCAATTACAGCATGTTTTATTAATCCTTCATCTAATGCTTTTAATAAATCACTTTCGATTAATTGCTCACCGCGCCCAACATGGATTAACATGGGTTGTCTAGAACAATAACTGAAACGTTTATAATTTAACAGTCCTTTTGTGTGCTCATTTAGCGGTAATAAACAAACGATATAATCACTTTGTACCATTAGTTGTTGCAAACCGTTTTCATTGTGTAAACAGGTTATCTCTTCGTCTGTAGAATTGTGAGTATAAGCTAAGGTTTCAAAACCTAAATTTCTAAATTGATTTGCAACAAATTTCCCAATCTTACCCAAACCCAAAAAACCAACTACTGGCTTAGGTGGCAATTCATAAATTTTCCATAGAGATTGTTGTTGTTGTTTTCGATAGATTTCAAAATGCCGAAAATCTTCCAAAACATAGCCCAATATATACTGGGCCATTTGTTGTTTCAGTCCTGCTGTGACAATTCTATGTATTGGAATACCAGTAGGCAAGTCTTTATCGTTTTGAATAAAATCAATGCCTGCCCCTAATGAAGTGACCGCTTGTAATTTAGAAAATTTAGTTAATAACCCCTGCGGTTGTTTCCATAAAACAGCAAACCTTACATCTTGGGGCCTTGAAATATTAGGCCATATTTGTACGTCTAAATCTGGATTAAGCAATTTAATTTGCTCGACTAACAAATCAGTTGATCTATCAGGAATGACGAGAGCTAAACCCATTAAGCCTTTTTAGCTAAAGTTTCAAGATGTCTAAGTGCTTTAATGTAAACGCTTTTTTTAAACTTAACCACTTTCTTAACAGGGTACCAAAAATGTACCCATTTCCAATCATCAAATTCTGGTGAATCCGTATGGTTTAAACTAAGGTGAGATTCTTCACCAACAAATTTTAGTAAATACCATACTTGTTTTTGCCCTATACATAATGGCTTTGAATTTCTTCTTTGGTATTTTCTGGGCAATTTGTAACGCAACCACCCAGGAGTCGAACCTAACAGTTCCACATGCTTTGGTTGTAATCCAATTTCTTCATATAACTCACGATACATGGCTTCTTCATTTGTCTCATCGGTATTGATGCCACCTTGTGGGAATTGCCAGCCATTATCTTGATACCTTTTTGCAAAAAATACTTTGCCATTATCACCGAGTAAGATGATGCCCACATTTGGACGGTACCCATCTATATCAATCATAATTTTATTGTGCTATTGAGTATTATCAATAGTCTTAAATATATTAACTGGCTTTATTCTTTCAAAATAGTCTTATAATTACAACTAAATATCATTGTAATTATTTTTTTTATTGGTTTTTCTATTTTATGCTTGCACAAACCCTGAATATTATTTAACATCGAACGTACTAAAATATTCGTAATAGGAAACAAGCATGAAAAAAACATTAATTCTTTTAATAACAACCATTTTTGTTATTAGTTGTGCATCAAATGGTGGCTCAAATAACAAAATGAGAAATGCCGATGTGTCTAATAAATCAAAGGTAGTTCTAGCTGATAATACCAGTGATGAAAAGGTTGTTTGTAAACAAATCAAAAAAACAGGTTCACACCGAACAACTACTGTATGTCGTTCTGCATCGGAAATTGAAGCCACAAGAAAGGCAACTAGAAATGAAGTTGAAAGAACTCAGTTCAGATCTGGACCTAGCACCCAGGAAGCTGTTAAATAAAGTCAATTACATTATATTACATAAAATTCAAGAGAGACTTTTAAAGCCTCTCTTGAAAATCATTTCAAAACCTATAGCCAAATTCTTTTTCAAATAATCCACTAAACTCATCTAGTGTAAAATTATGATTTTGTGTGCCTGCACAGGCAATTTTAATGCTTCCAAGCAGTGATGCAATTCTGCCTGTTGTTTGAATGTCCAATTTGTTTAGTAACCCATACAATAATCCAGCACGATAAGCATCGCCACACCCTGTTGGGTCAACCACCTTATCTGCCTCTACTACAGGAATATGATATACCGTTCCATCAGTATAGATTTCTGAACCTTTATCTCCACGTGTAACAATTAAAGCTTTTAAATGTGATGCGATTTCTTTTGCGTCCCAACCAGTACGTTCACAAACCAACTCATATTCGTAATCATTCACCGCCATCCAAGAAGCCTGTGCAATGAAACTTTTTAAGTCGTCACCATCAAATAAAGGCATTGCCTGGCCTGGATCAAAGATAAAGGGGATATTTTCATCGACAAACCCCTGGGCATGAGAAATCATACCATCTCTGCCATCAGGACCAACTATGCCAATACTAACACCCTCATGATCTGATACTTTACATTCGTGGGACAAACTCATAGCTCCTGGGTGAAAGGCTGTTATTTGATTGTTATCTCGATCAGTTGTAATAAATGCTTGTGGTGTAAACATCGTTTCTTTAACAATAATCCCATCTAATGAAATACCTAACTGCTTTAATCGATCGCTGTAAGGTTTAAAATCATTGCCAACAGTACCCATGGGAACAGCATTGCCACCCATTAATTTTAAGTTGTAAGCAATATTACCAGCACAACCTCCAAACTCTCTACTCATGTCTGGTACAAAAAAAGACACATTTAATTTATGAATTTGATCGGGAATGATGTGATTAACAAAATGATCTTCAAATACCATAATAGTGTCGTAGGCTAAAGAGCCACAGATTAGTGCTTTACTCATATTTTTATAAATCCTATAGTTTTTCTAATATTAATTTTACTTCAGCAGGGTTTGCTCTGCCTTTGGTTTGTTTCATAACTTGCCCAACAAAGAAGTTAAACATTTTCATATTGCCCTCTTTATACTCCTGAAATTGGTTTTGGTTTGTTTTTATTAACACTTCAATAATAGCTTCTAACTCCCCACTATCTGATACTTGTGCTAAACCTTCTTTTTCAATTATTTCTTTAACAGACAATTGACTATCCCACAGTTGTTCTAATATTACTTTGGCAATTTTATGTGAAATTATTCCTGTAGCTTGAGCTTCTAGTAATTCGGAAAATTGTTCTGCACTAATGATTTTATCAGAGACAGTTGCATTATGGCTTTTTGCTAAGGAGCTCACATCAGCCAAAAGCCTGTTGGCACAGGTTTTTGCTGTAGCTTTCTTTAACAACTTAACGGTTTCATCAAAAAATAGCGATAAATTTTTATCATGAGCAATCGCTTTAGCATCATCTTCGGTAAGATCAAACTCATTTAAATAGCGTAGGATTTTTTTAGCTGGGAATTCAGGGATATATTTTTTTTCATTATCAATATAAGCTTGATCAATGACAACTGGCAATAAATCAGGGTCTGGAAAATAACGATAATCATTGGCCTCTTCTTTACTACGCATAGACCGAGTTTCATGTTTTTCGGCATCATAAAGGCGAGTTTCTTGAACAACCTTATTTCCAGCTTCAACTCGTTTAATCTGACGTTTAACTTCCAAGTTTATGGCTTTTTCAACAAACCTGAATGAATTTATATTTTTAAGTTCCGTACGTGTACCTAGTTCTTTTTGCCCTACTGGTCGAATCGATACATTAGCGTCACATCTAAAAGAACCTTCTTGTAAATTCCCATCACAAATGCCTAAATGCGTAACAATACTATGAATTTCTTTCATATAGGCAACCGCTTCTTTAGCGTTGGACATATCGGGTTCAGATACAATTTCTATTAATGGCGTACCACAACGATTAAGGTCTATGCCTGAATAATCTGCATATTTTGTATGGATTGACTTGCCGGCATCTTCTTCTATATGTGCACGGTTAATCCGTATTAATTTACTATTTCCATTTGCATCTTCTATTGTTAAACTACCATGTTCAACTATAGGGTGGTGTAATTGGGTGATTTGATAGCCTTTGGGTGAATCTGGATAAAAATAGTTTTTCCTATCGAACCTTGACTCTTTAGCGATCACTTTTGCACCTACTGCCAACCCAAACCGTATGGCGTAACGCAATACTTTTTCATTAAACACGGGTAATTGCCCAGGTATTGCAGCCTCTAAAAAACTCACCTGTGAATTTGGTGAAGCGCCATAAGTGGTGTCAGTTGCAGCAAACAATTTGCTTTTTGTCTTTAATTGGGTGTGAATTTCCAAGCCAATTACTGTTTCATATTTTTGCTTACTCATCATAACCCTCTGCTACAAGTTTATGAAAAGATGTATCTTGTTGGTATTGATGTGCTGCATTTAAAATAGTACTTTCTGCTAAATTGTTACCAATTAATTGTAAACCGACAGGTAAGTTATCAACTAAACCAATAGGCATTGACAAACAAGGCAACCCTGCAAGAGAAGAGGGTATCGTAAAGATATCTTCTTGATACATACTGACAGGGTCCTTTTTTGCATTAAACTCAAAAGCTGCTTCTGGAGTAACTGGAGCGGCAATTATGTCGACTTGAGTGAAAGCGGATTGAAAATCATCAGCGATTAAGCGACGAATTTTTTGAGCTTTGCGGTAATAGGCATCATAGAAACCGGCAGATAACGCCCAAGTACCAATCATAATTCGGCGTTTTACTTCTTCACCAAAGCCTTCAGTTCGTGTACGTACATATAAATCATTTAAATCTTTTGGGTTATCGCATTGATAACCATAACGTACGCCATCAAATCGTGATAAATTTGAAGAACATTCTGCTGGGGCCAATACATAATATGCAGAGACAGCTAAATGTGCTTTTGGTAATTCTATTTCTATTAGTTGTGCTCCCAAATCTTTAAGTTTATTTATGGCTGTAATTGTTTGGTTTTTGAGTTTATCATCTAGGCTATCCATCCACTCAGGAATAATCCCAATTTTCATTCCTTTGATGGATTTATTTAGATTTTGACTGAAATCTTCTTTTGCTACGTGAGCTGAAGTAGAGTCTCTGCCATCAAAACCACACATTTCAGATAAAACATAAGCACAATCTTCCGCAGCTCTAGCAAAAACCCCTGCTTGATCCAAACTTGAGGCAAAAGCCACCATACCATAACGTGACGCTCGACCATAGCTAGGCTTTATGCCCGTTACGCCACATAATGCGGCTGGTTGGCGAATTGAGCCTCCAGTATCTGATCCTGTTGCAATAGGTGATATTCCTGCAGCGACCGATGCAGCAGATCCACCTGATGACCCACCAGGAACGCGAGTTAAGTCCCATGGGTTTTTTACAACTCCAAAAAAAGAGTTTTCATTTGAGGAGCCCATAGCAAACTCGTCCATATTTGCTTTTGCAATGGTTACCATTCCTGCTCCATTAAGGTTTTCAACAATAGTAGCATCATATGGTGCTACAAAATTTTCAAGAATTTTTGAACCACAAGTAGTCTTAGTATTCTTGACACAAAACAAGTCTTTATGAACAATCGGAACACCTGTTAGAAGACTGCCTTGATTAGTGTCAATTTGAGTTTGTGCTTTTTTAATTTGAGCTGCAGCCAATTCAGGGGTTGTATTAATTATACAGTTTAGTTCTTCATAAGTATTTAATCGTTGTACAGACTCATCATACAACTCTTGAACAGATATGACTTTACTTCTCAATGCCTGTGCTATTTGTTTTATACCGGTAAATTTCATATTATTCAACGACCGTCGGAACCAAGTAATAGTCTTCATCTGCATTTGGAGCCATTGCTAATAATTGCGGTTTATTTGAGGTTTCCGTGACTTTGTCAGCACGCAATCTTTGAACGACATCCATAGGGTTAGCCATGGGTTTAATGGCATCTGTATTAACTTCACTGATATGGTTTATCATCTCGACAACAGAACCCAATGAATGAGTCACGGCCTCAATTTCTGATTCACTGACTGCAAGTTTTGCTAGAACTGCAATTTGTTCAACTTCTTTACGATTTATTAACATAAATTTGCTCGACTTACTATATAATTAGCGATTGGAGTATTCTAACTAATAGCACCACAATATTCCATTTTTCCAACACAAACCATAATTAAAAATCAATATGTTTAAAAAATTTAGAAGCCTCTTTTCCAATGATCTTTCAATCGACTTAGGAACTGCTAACACCCTTATTTACATGAAAGACCATGGAATCGTACTAAACGAGCCATCTGTAGTAGCTGTACGAATGGACAGAGGCATTGGTGGCCCCAAAGATATTGCTTCAGTTGGTATAGAAGCAAAAATGATGTTGGGTAGAACGCCTGGACATATTCAAACAATTCGCCCATTAAAAGATGGCGTAATTGCAGATTTCGAAATGACATCAGCAATGTTGCAACATTTTATACGTAAAGTTCATTCAAACAGATGGCTAAAGCCTAGTTCTCGCGTTCTTATATGTGTTCCTTGTGGGTCTACCCAAGTTGAACGTAAAGCCATACAAGAATCAGCTGACGAAGCAGGGGCATCTGATGTTTATCTTATTGAAGAACCAATGGCTGCTGCTATCGGTGCTGGTATTCCCATACACGAAGCTCGGGGGTCCATGGTGCTTGATATTGGTGGTGGCACATCAGAAGTTGCAGTAATTTCTTTAAATGGTATTGTTTACGCCGCATCAGTCAAAATTGGTGGAGATAAATTTGATGAAGCCATTATTTCCTATGTCCGCCGTAGTTACGGAACTTTAATAGGGGAAGCTTCTGCAGAAAAAATAAAAAAAGAAATTGGTTGTGCTTATCCCTCAACAGAGGTTAAGACTGTCGAAATTACAGGAAGAAATTTAGCAGAAGGCGTTCCCAGGATGTTTTCTATTAACAACAACGAAATACTTGAAGCTTTGCATGAACCGCTGGCGGGGATTGTTGCTGCAGTCAAGACAGCTTTAGAACAAACTCCTCCTGAATTATGTGCAGATGTAGCAGACCAAGGAATTGTTTTAACAGGCGGTGGAGCATTACTTAAAGATTTAGACAAGTTATTAATGGAAGAAACTGGATTACCAGTCTTAATTGCTGAAGACCCACTTACTTGTGTAGCTCGTGGTGGTGGTAAAGCATTAGAAATTATGGACGAACAGGGTTCAGATTTTTTTACCTTTACACGTAGATAAGACGTTTAGACAAAAATGTGGACACCAAAAAACGAACCGGCACTATCTGGAAATAATGTCTTAAGTTTTTTGTTGTTAGAAATAGTTTGTATTGTGCTTATGGTTCTGGACCAATCAGCAAAAATTGCCACACCAATTCGCAGCACTCTATCAACATTGACGTACCCATTAACAAAGATTGTGGAATTACCTCAAAAAGCGTATAGCTTCATCAATTCGACAATCTCTGACCAAGCACAACTATTAAATGAGAACACTGAATTAAAACAAAAGCTGTCTCAGGCACAAATTGATTTGTTGCAACTTGATGTCATCTCACAACAAAACCACGAACTTCGACAACTACTCAATGCAAAACAACAACTACCATTACAAACAACTGCCGCATTTATTATAAATGTTAATACGGGCAGTAATGATCACCACCTTATTATCAATCAGGGCTACAACCAAGGTGTACAGGTAGGCCAAACTGTTTTAGATTTAAATGGTGTTGCTGGTCAGATCAGTAAAGTCGACATTGAAAGTTCACACGTTATTTTAATTACTAATGAAA
Organism: Alcanivoracaceae bacterium; assembly: GCA_016744455.1. Lineage (GTDB taxonomy): Bacteria > Pseudomonadota > Gammaproteobacteria > Xanthomonadales > Marinicellaceae > NORP309. The sequence goes on along the minus strand of JADGEI010000036.1, from coordinate 8,288 downwards.
ACCATGCAGTTCCCGTTGAGTTTTTACGCACAGGAATTCGCACTTTTATATATGGAACAGGAAACCTAAATACACTCAGTTTATCTGAAATCCCTCAAAGCGCTGATGTCAAAATTGGGGACATACTAATAACCTCAGGATATGGTGATGTCTTTCCTAGAGGGCTGAAAGTGGCAACAATAAATAATATACTTACAACAGAAGACAAGTCATTCAAACAGGCTACTGCCGTCCCAAGCGCAAACCTTAATTTAATCAAACAAATTTTGCTTGTCTGGAACAAAGAACCAAGCGTTCAAACATCCTCTCTATCTAAAGAAGAATCATGAGACAACAATCAAACAAACTCATTCATTTTTCAATTGTAATATGCTTAATAATGATGCTAATCCCTTGGAAAGGTTGGTTCCAAACATTACAACCTTATTGGTTAGCACTAATTATTATCTATTGGAGTATTGAAGCACCTAAACAATGTGGCCTATTTGTTGCCTTCTTTTATAGTATTATGCTTGATGTTTTATATGGCAGCTTATTTGGCAAACATGGGTTTTCTATCGTTGCTATGGTATTTTTGATTAGTAAAGTTCATAAACGATTAAAAATGACCTCTTTTTGGCAACTCGCAATTATGATTGGAACTCTACTATTAAATGATGCGTTTATCAGAACTGTCATAGATTGGTTATCCCAGCAATCAGGTTCATTTAAAATCAACTTATGGCCAGTATTAACCTCCATACTTGTATGGCCTTGGTTTAAGTATATCCTTGATAGAGTTCGACATAAGTTCTAATGTCGCAGCTGAATAAACAGATTAAAAACCCCCAGCATGAAGCACGAATATTTTCTTCTAGGATAGCTTTTTCAGCTCTTCTTATCGTACTAGTAATCACCATTATTTTTTCACGATATTTTTATTTACAAGTAGTCAAACACAAAGAACTTCTTATTAATTCAGAAAAAAATCGCATAACAACAACCTCCATACCACCCGCAAGAGGCTTTATTTACGACAGAAATCACAAGTTGCTCGTTGACAACGTTCCTACTTACAGACTACAAATGATACCTGAAAAAGTAGATAACATTAAGCAATCATTAGACGAATTACAGCCTTTTATACATATCAGTCATGATAGAATATTAGAAATAATACAACAAGTTAAAAACAATAGAGTTTTCACACCTATCGTTATTAAAGATAAATTGAACGAAAAAGAGTTAGCTAACTTTATTGCCAGAAAACATAATTATCTTGGTTTTAAAGCTATCCCTTATTTAATTAGACGCTATAAATATACCGACATATTGGCACATGTTGTAGGTTACGTTGGTAGAATTAATAACAAAGAAATGCAGGAACTTGATAAAAGTCGTTATCTTGGCACAGAATATACGGGTAAATTAGGGTTAGAAAAATTTCACGAAGATACTTTGCATGGTTTTCCAGGGTCTCTTGTTGTTGAAACAAATGCCAAAGGTAGAATCTTGAAAACCCTAAAGCAAAATCAGCCCTTAAGCGGGAAAGATATTGTTCTCACTATTGACATAGAATTACAAAAAATTGCCTACAATGCACTTGGTGAATTAACAGGTTCTGCTATAGCCATCAACCCAAACAACGGTGAAATTCTTGCCATGGTTTCAAAACCAGGTTTCAACCCCAATGATTTTGTCAATGGCATGTCACATGCACAATATGAAACGCTCACTAAATCAGAAACAAAACCATTATTTAACCGAAGTATTAGAGGTAGATATGAACCTGGTTCCACTATAAAACCTTATATCGCCTTAGCAGGATTGTACTACAAAACAATAAATTTAAATTACAGTATGTTTTCTCAAGGTTATTTTCAATTACCAAACCAAGATAGAAAATACCACGACTGGAAGCGAGGCGGTCATGGAGATGTGGACATTGAGCAATCTTTAACACAATCAGTAAATACTTTTTATTATGCTTTAGCAGTTAAACTAGGCATTGATAGAATCCATAAGTTTTTACTGCCATTTAATTTCGGAGAAACAATAGGTGTTGGGTTAATTGGTGAAAAAAAAGGCCTATTGCCATCAAGAGTTTGGAAAGAAAAAACCAAAGGCACCATCTGGTTTCCAGGAGAAACCGTCATAACTGGTATTGGCCAAGGGTTTTTAGTTTCCACACCCATCCAATTAGCCGCATCATTAAGCATGCTAGCCAATAAAGGTAAATATTTCCAACCACACTTAATTAAATCAGAGACACAATCCGCAACTTCTATTCCTTTTGATATACCTGAAAAATACTGGCAAACCATTCATAAAGGCATGATAGGTGTCATTCATGATATCAAGGGTACTGCTCAGGTAATTAAAAAAGAAGGTTACCTAACAGCTGGTAAAAGCGGTACATCACAAGTTTATGGTAAAAAAGAAGAAGACATCTATACAAAAAATCTTGAAATTCCTTTGCACTTACGAAACCATGCATTATTTATTGCCTTTGCACCAGCCGACGACCCTCAAATTGCTGTTGTAGTTGTTGCAGAACATGGAGCCAGCGGTTCAAAAACAGCCGCACCAATAGCTGGAAAAATTATTGAAAAATACCTAACTGAAGTCCATCAAAAGGCAAAACTATAATATGCCTTACAACATTAATTCACATCATAACAAACGCCACTACGTAGATTGGTGGTTACTTCTTTTTATCGTGCTTTTGATGGGTTATGGATTGGTTGTATTGTATTCTGCAGGTGGCTGGATATTAGTAAAAAAACAAATAATTCGATTAGCACTTGGTATGTTAGTAGCTTTAATTCTCGCTCAAGTGAAGCCTGAAAAACTAGCTGGCATAACACCTTGGCTGTATCTAATCACCGTCTTACTATTACTGGCAGTGATGTTCTTTGGTTATGAATCAAAAGGGGCTCAACGCTGGTTAAAGATAGGGATTCGCTTTCAACCATCAGAATTAGCAAAACTAACCATTCCTTTAATGCTGGCATGGTTTTACCGTTATCGAATTTTACCCCCAAATTTCAAATCAATAATGATGAGTATAATCATACTTGCTATTCCAGTTATTTTAATTTTTAATCAACCAGATTTTGGTACTTCTATATTAGTTGCTGCCAGTGGATGTTTTGTGCTTTTTTTAGCAGGAATTTCGTGGAAATACATAGTAGGTGCATTTGCATCAATTGTTGCAATTGCACCTATTTTATGGGGGTTTTTACTCAAAGATTACCAAAAGAATCGCATATTAACTTTTTTAAATCCCGAGCAAGACTCTCTAGGAACCAGTTGGAATATAATACAATCTAAAATTGCCATTGGATCTGGTGGCGTATTTGGCAAAGGCTGGCAAAGTGGTAGTCAAACACATTTAGATTTTTTACCTGAGCACTCTACCGATTTTATATTATCTGTTCTAGCAGAAGAATTTGGTTTAATAGGCGTTTCAATTTTACTCTTAATTTATTTATTAATCATATTTCGTTGCCTCTACATTACTGCGCGCGCCAAAGATACATTTAATCGTTTATTTGCTGGAGCTCTTACCTTAACATTTTTTATCTATCTCGTTATAAATGCTGGCATGATTAGTGGTTTATTCCCGATTGTTGGTGTACCATTACCATTAGTTAGTTACGGTGGAACTTCCATCATAACACTGATGGCAGCCTTCGGCATGATCATGTCTGTTTACAATCATAGGAAACTATTAAAATCATGAAAAAAATTATTATATTACTTCTTTGTCTTAGTTCGACATTACAGGCAAAAAACTCTGTGCCAAATATTGATGAATTCATTAAAAACACATCCGTTAATAATGGCTTAAAAGAAAAAGAAGTTCGATTAATCCTTGAACAAGCAAAAAAGAAACAAAGCATCATCGATGCCATGAATCGCCCAGCTGAAAAGAAAAAACAATGGCATCAATACCGTGCTATATTTTTAAAAGATAAACGTATAAATGAAGGCCTTTTGTTTTGGGACAAACACAAAGATACTTTAGAAGCTGTGAGCAAATCATCTGGTGTTCCAATAGAGATTATTGTAGCAATTATTGGTGTCGAAACGAACTACGGTGGTAACAAAGGTTCTTATCGTGTAATTGATGCACTGTACACCCTCGCTTTTCACTACCCAAAACGTTCTCCATTTTTCACTAAGGAACTAGAAAAGTTTATCGTTCTCACACACAAAGAAAAAATTTCGGCACTAGAAACCAAAGGATCCTATGCCGGCGCAATGGGCTTTGGTCAATTTATGCCAAGTTCTTATCTTATGTATGCTGTTGATTATGATAAAGATGGGCAACGTGATTTGCTCAATAATATCCCGGATGCCATCGCAAGTGTTGCTAATTATTTCAAAGCTCATGGTTGGAAAAAGGATCAAAGCGTCGTCCACAAAGCAAGCGTTGGCAAGAAATTCACCTCTTTAAAGAAACAAAACCTAAAACCTTCGTTAACAGTTAAAGAGCTAATGAAAATGGGTTACAAAACCAAACAAAAATTAGCGGATGATGCCATGGTATCATTGACTCGACTCCAACAAAAAGATCACAAAGAATACTGGTTTGGCATGCATAATTTTTATGTCATAACTCGGTACAATCACAGCGAAATGTATGCTATGGCTGTTTATCAACTTGCTCAAGAGATTAAAGAAAAACAACAGAATATAAAAGATTGATTACAGAGAGGGTTTTGTAAAGTTCTCACATAGCTTTAATCTTTTAATAAATCAAAACCCACTCATTTGTAATTTAAGAAGGCAGTAGAGAGTGGGCTTGTATCCATCCCATTTTTAATGCTAGAAGAACTAACATAAATAAAAAAACACTGGTTCCTATTCGAACTGTTAGGAACCTAACAGTGTTTCTTCCTTGTCCTTTATCTTTTATCATGTAAAACATGGCTACGCCCAAATTATAGATGATAAAGAATAATAGTATAACAATAACGACTTTCATTTTTGTTTACTGGGTTTTTCAGTTGAAGCTATTAATTGTTGCTTCTTAATTTTTAGTAAATCAGTAACAATACGTGCGGCTTCCATTAAAATGAAATCATCGGCCGGTTCTGAATCATTTTCAGTATTGTTTAATTCATCCTCATCTTCTGACTCATCAATTTCGCTAACAACTTCATCCTCAGAGTTAAATAAAACATTAACCTCTGCAAGTAGTGGATTCTGTTCACCTGTTGTAATTGAAAGACGTTTTTGTTTTCTCTCAATCTTACGTTTTTCACGTTTTTTTGTTTCAGTCTTCCTGACCTCTTCTGATAATGAGACAGTCACATCTTCTTTTAATTTATTATAGTAATCAAAATCTTCTTTTACAAAAACAAATTCAGGATTAACAAGTTCACGTGCTTTATAACTCTCCCTTAATTGGGGAATTTCACGGGTTAAATCACCTTGCATATTGTAATTTGAACGTTTGATACTCGTCCATGGCAATGCATTTTCATATTCGCTTTCTCCATAACTATCAGAACCAGCTCGTTTTGGAAATTCAATATCTGGGATAACCCCTCTGTTTTGTGTACTGCCACCATTAATTCTAAAAAATTGTGACAATGTTAATTTTAATTGCCCCATTGGGTGTTCATTATTTCGGCTATAATTATCTAAAGGAATTAAACTTTGTACTGTACCCTTACCAAAACTACGTTCACCAACAACAATCGCTCTTCCATAATCTTGAAGTGCTGCAGCAAATATTTCTGAAGCTGATGCCGATGCTCGATTGGTTAAAACCACCATTGGGTTTTTCCAAGCAATAGTCTCATCGGTATCTCGATCAACATTAGTTCTACCACGAGAGTCTTTGATTTGTACTACAGGTCCTTTATCGATAAATAGTCCTGTTAAGTCTCTAGCCTCAATAAGCGAGCCTCCGCCATTGTTACGTAAGTCCATGATGAGCGCATCAACTTTTTCTATTTTAAATTTTTCTAATATTTTTCTAACGTCAGAAGTGGTACTTCGAAAATCCTTTTCACCTCTTGCTTTTGCGTCAAAATCCAAATAAAAGGCAGGTAAATTTATCACACCAACTTTATGTTCATTTAGCCCTGTATTTACTTTTAAAATTTGGTGTTGAGCAGCTTGTTCTTCTAATTTAACTTTATCTCTCTCGATGGAAATCATATGCGTCTTAGCGCCTTGTAAATCATCTTTACTTAAAACAGATAAGCGAACAATTGTGCCTTTTTCACCACGTATTTTCTCTACAGCATCATCTGTTCTCCAACCAACAATATCCAACATGCTACCTGCTGCACCTTGGCCAACGGCCACAATTTTATCTCCATTTTTTAAATCGCCTTGTTTTTCAGCGGGTCCACCTTTGATGATTTTCTTAATAACAACATGTTCGTCTTCATTACCTAATAAAGCGCCAATTCCTTGTAAAGATAGGCTCATGTTAATTTTAAAATTCTCAGATGTTCTTGGTGCAAGATATGATGTATGCGGCTCAATTAATGTAACATAAGAATTAATGAAATATTGAAAAACTTCTTCGTTATTAGACTCGCTTACTCTTTTAGCTATGCGTTTGTATCTTTTACTTAGAACTTCTTTAATTTTAGCATCATCTTTGTCTGCAAGTTTTAAATTTAAATAATCATTTTTTACTCTTTTTCTCCATAAGTCATCCATTTCAACCTTACTACTTACCCTTGGAGAATCCTCCCTGTCCCAAATATATTCTTCGTCTTTACTAAAATCAAAGGTCTGCTCTAACAATGACAAAGAATAATCCGTACGATCTTGAATTCTTTTTATATAGATTGTAAAAATTTTAAAAGCAAGCTCTACATCACCTGATTTAATCGCATCATCAATTTCTGTTTTATAGGCTAAAAAACCTTCCACATCTTTTTCATAAAAATAGACTTTATTCGGATCTAGTGTATCAATATAGTTATCCAATATCTTAATAGAAAACGCATCATCAAGTTTCATAGGCTTGTAATGCAATTGCTCAAGTAGTCGAACCAACCATCGACTTGTTTCCTTTTGATAAGGTTCTGGCTTTAAATCCATTTCAATGGATTTTGCATCTAGTTGTGTAAAACTAAATAGCACAAGAATTGCGGTGACTTTTATTAATGTTGTTTTCATTTAAATTAACCTATGAACTTTTTTTGTATATGTTTGACTAATGATACATTGAATTAAATCAATGTTCAACTTTATGCATGACATCCAATCGATGAAAACATGATTAAAAAATTGGACAATTGAAAGCTTAAATGGTTTCAATTTGATATAATTGAGGTTTGTGGTGCTAATTTAGCTTGAAATATACAAGCTAAACCTTTACCTTATTTAAAAATTTTATTTTAAACTTAAATTTCCATGGAGAAATATTTTATGAAAAAAACTGTAACAAGTTTAATGGTTGGAACATTACTAGCCACATCTGCAACTTTTGCCGGTGATTTAGATACTGATATTCAAAAAACCAACTACATGATTGGTTCTGATGTTGGTGCATACATTAAGAAATCTGGTATGGATTTTGACTCTTCTGCATTCATGGCTGGAGTAAACGATGCGGCAAATGCAGTAAAATCAAAACTAACTCCTGAACAAATTCAAACTTTACGCCAAGCATTACAAGAAAAACAGAAAGCTGCTCAAGAAAAACAACGTGCTGAAATGATGGCGAAACTTGATGCAGATAAAGTCAAAAACCTAGAATCAGGTAAAGCTTTTATGGCTGAAAAAGCTAAAACTAAAGGCATCAAAAGCACTGAATCTGGCATGTTATATGAAATCGTAAAACAAGGTGAAGGTGTAAAACCTGACTCTGCTAATGCAACAGTTGTTGTTCACTATACGGGAACCTTAACTGATGGTACAAAATTTGATAGTTCAGTAGATCGTGGCCAACCAGCTACTTTCGCATTAAATCAAGTTATCAAAGGATGGACAGAAGGTCTGCAGTTAATGAATGCGGGTTCTAAATACCGTTTTTACATTCCACCGAATTTAGCTTATGGTGCTGATGCACGTCCTGGCAGTCCAATTGGGCCAAACAGTACGTTGATTTTTGACGTTGAATTGATTGAAGTTAAGGAAGCGAAAAAATAACTTAAAAAATAGTGAAGATTCAATAAAAAAACCAGCTTAGTGCTGGTTTTTTTATGTTCAACCTAAAAAGAATTTAATAAAGAGCCATATTCATAACTAAAAAATCGACCTGATTTATTTACCAAATATAGCATAAAAAAAAATGTGTCTGATGAAAGTTCGATATAATAGTAAAGTGT
>JADGEI010000035.1 GCA_016744455.1 Alcanivoracaceae bacterium | reverse complement strand
CGACTGAATTCAGCCATTGATTATAAAACTCCAAATCAGAAATTTAATGAGTTACAAAAATGTGGCTAAAAATGTCTCCGGAAATACTTGACCATTACAAATATTATTTCTTTTAAACCTACAGATTTTATATTTATATGCTTGATCTCTTTATTTTTAAGTGAATTGTAGATTTCTTTAAATTGTGGATATTGATTTATACTTTCATGTTTTTCAAAATATAGTTTCACACAATCAACTAATATCTTAGTATGTGTTTCCAATCGTTCATATAGTTTAGAAGCATCACTTAATAAAATAATATTATTATCTTTAAATTTATTTATTGGCAATGGAAATACTCCCCTTAAAAGATTTTTAAAAAACAATAATCTATCATCATTTATTTTTTCTTCTTCTTCTAAAAAGCATACCAGCTGTTTAATATTCAAATTCATAAAAAGCAAAGATTGAAACCCTTCAGGATGAGTAACTGAGATTTCATCATATGTTTTTTTAGCTTCTTCAACTTTTATGGAGTTTTTTGTTATAGCATTAAAAATATTGATTTTTTTATCCAATATGGCATTAGCTATTAATAATGAATTTGCTCTAAGGCTATACATAAATCCATCATTTGATAGCGAACGTTGCGTTTGATCAATTAAATGAATAATTGCTGTACCAACATTTATATAATCCTTATTATAAATTGGTTTAGTTTCTTTTAAAAATCTTTGAAACTGTAGAAAATAACACTTATCCATAGAATCGAAATTTGTTAATCTATTAGGATTAGGTCTTTTAGTTAAAACCCCTTTATTTTCCATTATCTCTTTCGACCTTTCAGATATAACGGCTTCGTTGAATAAATGTTGATCTAAGTCTACAAACAACCTTAGTGCTTTACATGTATCTTCAATAGTAGATTTAGAAAAATATAAATCTACTTCAGGAAGTTCAATTTCTCTACCGCTATTTATTCTAGGTAAAATGTTATCTTTAATCATACTAAAGTGATGACCAAATAATTCAAAATTCCTTAAATTAAGAGTTTTATAAAAAGTCCATACATCATCTATTAAGATTCTTGTTTTATGATTTGCAGTTCTACTATTTACTCTACCATCTACTATGTAGATTTCTAAAAATGGGTGTTTTTTTTCAGTAATGTATCTGGGATAAATATTTATCATTCCTTGAATTAAACTTTGTTTAGATATTTGTGAATATTCAGATTTTTGATTTTCTACAATTACGGCGTTGATAACTCCTTCAGAATAGAAATAACCACTTTTTTTTTGTTTCAAAAAATCTATTAACTGTTCCTTTCCTTTTTTATTTAATGGCTTTTTGTCAACTCGAATATAATTTGGAAACTCATCAATAGAATAATATCGAGTATCGTTAATTTCTATCATAATCACTCTTTCCTGTGATAACTTTCAATTAGTGGTTATCAAGTCAAAGCAATTGAAAGTGTTTTGCCTTATCGGTAGCGAACCTATGACTTGATAGTGTTTTTAATTGTAACGGATTTATACAGTTAAAAAAAGTGCTAATTTTTAGACTGTTTGCTATTTATCGGTATTATTTGCCCGTTGGAATTTTCAACAAATGAACTCCATTCATTCATCATCTTGGTTCTGCCCTCTATAAATTGGGCTTTATTATAAGTACCTGCTATTTTGTTTTTTGTCTCGTGGCTGAGTTGTTTTTCAATAAACCTACTGTCATAACCCAATTCGTTTAATGTGGTACTGGCAAGGTGTCTAAATCCGTGTACTGTCATGCGCCCACGCCATCCAAGATTATATAAAGCGTACAACATAGCGTTTTCACTGAATGGCTGTTTAGTAGGCTTGTGTGTTGATGCAAAGATATATTCATATTCACCAGTATAATTCTGTAGCTCTTTAAGTATTGTAATAACAGTATTACTCATAGGCACAATATGATCACGTTTCATCTTCATTCTATCAGCAGGAATAATCCATTGTTTATTTTCAAAATCAATTTCATTCCATTTAGAAAACCTTATTTCATTGGTTCTTAAAAAAGTGTGTAACGCAATTTTCAAACCTGCCTTGGTGGTTGGTTCGCCATCGTAGTTTTCAATATCCTTTATTAGCACTGGCAAGTCTTTTAATTGAATTGAATTGAAGTTTTTAGGCGTTGGTGATTGTAGGATTGTTTCTAAATCTTGTGCAGGGTTTATAGTAATCAATCCTTTAACTCTGGCATAGACAAAAATATTGCTACACCTAACCCTAATCTTTTTTAAATGCTCTAATGACCCTCTGGCCTCAATTATTTTTAATACTTCGGTGAGTTTAACAGAATCAATGCTATTGATTGGATAGTGGCCTATATGGTTGAATATATTATCTTCTAGTGACTTCCATATTCTTTTAGCGTGTTTTTCAGACCATTTAGGTAAACCTTTATTATTTTTAATCGCTAAATTTGTATCAAACCATTGTTTTGCGATTTCTTTAAAGCTGGTACCATCTTCTTTTTTTCTAATTGGATCTATCCCTTCTCTAATCTTTGCTTTTACATCATCTCTTTTTTTTCGTGCCTGTGCTAATGTTAGTTGCGGATAATATCCTAATGTAATTGTTTTTTGTTTACCGTACATTCGATAGCTTAACCGCCAATGCACTGAACCGCTTTTATTGACAACAAGGTTTAGGCCACCGCCATCAGCATATTTCTTTACTGTACCTTTAGCAATATAGGTTTTTATCTTTGTTACATCTAGCTTATTAATCATGTTAATCCTATTTGTTGTCAATTATTGGCTAAAATCGTGAAAATTTGTTGTCAATTTTTGATTTTGAGACAATCTCCACACTGTTAGTAAATTCGGGGATAAACTAAGGGGAAAACTAAAATATTGATAAAACTTGTTGTCAATATTTGAAATAAATAGCATCTCCACACACATAATTTACATGATTGACAACATATTGACAACATTATTTATGGGTTTTAATGAAAGCTAATGAACTGTTATGAGGGTTAAAACCTTTATATTACGTTATTCTAGGCGAAAAAAAAGACCTTATGGAAGGTCTTGAATGTTAAAAATGGTGCCCGGTCTCGGAATCGAACCAAGGACACGAGGATTTTCAATCCTCTGCTCTACCGACTGAGCTAACCGGGCCATTCTTTTTGTATCAATTAAACCCTAGCATATCTGCTGTACTGGTCTATTTGAGCGATGCATTATATTTAGCTTGTATCTAGCTGTCAAACTTTTATTAGAATTAATCGCTATTCTGGTGTATATCCTTCAACTGGTTCTACACCGCCTTCAAAAAAGAATTTTTGCATAGCTACTTCTATGCGTTTTCGGTCATTTGGTTTGATGGGTGATAATCGATTTTCGTTGATAAACATGACTTGGTAACTTAACCACTCTTGCCAGAACTTCTGTGAGACTTCATTATGTATTCTATTACCTAGTTCACCAGGATAAGGAACGTAGTTGAGTCCTTGTTGATCTTTTCCGTATTTTATACAGGTTATTTTGTTCATTATTATTTTTGATTAATTAATTGCGTTAATTTTATGGTGTATTGCCTATAAATCAAAGATAATAGCACGCTATTTATATGAATAATCATTAATGTTAAACAAAGTTAAAGCACAATTACTCGAAGCTGGTGGCTTGGGTGAATCAAATCTCAATAATGCCTTATCACAAGCACTGGCAAATGGTGCTGATTTTGCTGACCTGTATTTTCAATCTTCACGGTTAGAAAGCTGGGTACTTGAAGACACTAAGGTAAAAAGTGGGTCTCATAGCATCGACCAAGGAGTCGGTGTACGAGTTAATAGTGGCGAGAAAACTGGGTTTGCTTATTCTGATGCTTTAACCAATGATGGTCTTTTACAAGCGGTTAATACTGCCAACACCATTTCTAACAGTAAAGCCAATCATAAAGCAGTGAAGATTGATGCCAAAGAATATCCTGAAATCTACACTCATGATGATGTTTTAACACAGGTAAATAATTCTGAAATCATAGCCTTATTAAACCAAATGGATGTGATGGCACGTAAAATAGATCCTCGCATAAGCAAGGTTATTTGCTCTCTTGTGAGTTCGCAAGAAAATATTTTGGTAGCTGCTACCGATGGAACATATGCCGCAGATATTCGACCCATGTGTAAACTTAGTATTCAAGTGATAGCAAATGATAGTAAAGGCCGAAGTGAAATTGGCTTTTCTGGTGGCGGCGGTCGCATGACATTGCAACAATTATTTTCTCAACGTGTTGATGAAAAATTTATCAACCAAGCAGTCCAATCAGCCCTAACCAATCTTGAGGCTGTAGCTGCCCCTGCTGGAGTAATGCCAGTTGTTCTTGGTGCAGGTTGGCCTGGTGTATTGTTACATGAAGCAATTGGGCATGGTTTAGAAGGCGACTTCAACCGTAAAGGCACATCTGCATTTGCAGGTAAAATTGGGCAAAAAGTAGCCAGTGAACAATGCACTATCGTTGATTCAGGAAATTTACCAAATCGTCGTGGTTCGCTCAATATCGATGATGAAGGTACACCCACACAAGAAACTGTTTTAATCGAAGATGGTATCCTCAAAGGTTATATGCAGGATAAACTCAATGCGCGTTTGATGGGAGTTAAATCAACCGGAAATGGCCGTCGCGAGTCGTTTGCGCACTTGCCGATTCCTCGTATGACAAATACGTACATGAAAAATGGCAAGTATGAGCATGAAGAGATTATTGCATCGGTAAAAAAAGGAATTTATGCCGAAAACTTTCGTGGTGGTCAAGTTGACATTACAAATGGTAAATTTGTTTTTTCAGCAAGTGATGCATTTTTAATTGAGAATGGAAAGATTACCAAACCTGTAAAAGGCGTGACCTTGATTGGTGATGGACCTACGGTTTTAACTAAAGTTTCTATGGTTGGAAACAACCTTGAATTTGATCAAGGCATGGGTGTTTGTGGTAAAGATGGTCAAAACTTAGCTGTTGGAATTGGGCAACCGACGTTAAAAGTCGATGAACTAACAGTTGGAGGCACTGAGTTTTAATGATTCAGAGGTATCAATTTCAAGACCTGAAAGCGATAGTAACTATATTTAATTATTACGTTCATAATGATGCATGTATTTTTCAGATGAAACCCTATACTTACTTTGAAATCGATAATAAATTTAACCAAATTTTAAAAAAATACCCTATTTTAGTTGCCAGAGATGCCGGAAAAATTATTGGGTTTGCTTATGGTTCTACATGGCGTGATAAACCCGCTTATAAAAAATCAGTAGAAACCACCATTTATATGCATCCTCGTTATAAAAACAGAGGCATGGGCAAAGAACTCTATCAAGCACTTATAGATGAATTAGAGGAATTAAATTTTCATTTGCTAGTTGCCTGCATGACCCTACCAAATGAACAAAGTCAAAGATTACATGAAAAACTCGGTTTTAAATTCGTAGGTAAATTTAATGATGCCGGTATGAAATTTGATAATTGGCATGATGTAGGTTTTTGGCAAAAAAATTTGCCGCATAAATAAACTAATCTATTCTCTAATTATTATTTGAGGGAATAGTCACAAAATATCGCTATTACTATATACTAACCATTCACTTAAGGGGAAACCAATGAAAATAAAAATAGGACTTTATGTACTTATAACGAATTTATTCCTTGTATACAAAGCCTGCGCAGTTCCTCCTATCGCAGCTTTTACATTGGCACCTCAAATTGGGTGTGCTCTTCCCCATACCAGTTTTTTTACTGATCAATCAACTGCTCCAGATTCTTGGTTGTGGGATTTCGGAGATGGCAATACATCAACTATTCAAAACCCTGTTCATAATTACGCAACATTTGGTGATTATACAATAAGCTTAACAGTAACCAATACAGATGGAAGCGATACCGCTACTGATGAAGTTAATATTAGCATCCCAGTTGCAAGTTTTAATAATGGTAATCCATTTGGCTATTTCGGTTGCGGTCCTTTAGATGTTGGCTTTACTGATGAGAGCGTTTTAAATAATTCAACTGCATCAAGTTGGTTTTGGGATTTTGGCGATGGAGGAACTTCAACCGAGCAAAGTCCCAACTATACCTATGATCAACCTGGTGTATATACAGTAAGTATGACAGTAACTGATGCAAATGGATGTTTTGATACCAAGACTAGTGCATCTTTTGTTCAAGTTATTGGACCAAATGTAAGTTTCACTTCAAATCCTGTTTCTGGTGATGTTCCATTAGATATTGATTTTACCGATGCCACTATTTTTGGTGCCCCGATAATTAGTTGGACATGGGATTTTGACGATGGAAACACCTCTAATTTGCAAAATCCAAGTCATACTTACAATAGTGCTGGGGCCTTTTCGCCTTCATTAACTGTAACAGATATTGATGGTTGTAGTCGAACAGAAATCAATGGTTCTACAAGTGGTTTGATTACTGCAATTGATGATCAAACTATTACTTTTAATGACCCACTTGATCAAATCTACGCCCCAGGAGCTAGCTTTAATGCTCCTGCAACTAGTGACTCTGGTTTACCTGTTACAATAACATCAAATAACATATCTGTTTGTACTGTTGTTGGCAATTTAATTTCAATCGTTTCTGCTGGCAATTGTAATCTTACTGCCTCACAATCAGGAAATGCTATTTATCATCCGGCTATGGATGTTATCCAAACTGTTTCGATTACAAAAGCAAATCAAACCATAACTTTTAATGACCCCGTAGACCAAACATTTATTGCAGGAGGGATATTTAACGCCACAGCTACAAGCGATTCTGGGCTAATTGTGGCAATGATATCGAATGACACATCTGTTTGTACAGTCACAAACTTTATGGTAACAATAATAACCACAGGAGTATGCTCATTAACTGCCTCACAATCAGGTAACATTAATTTTAATGCTGCGAATAATGTTTCTCAAACAGTCAATATTAATCCCGCAGATAGTGATGGAGTTGATGATTTAATAGAAAATGCTGTACCTGACGCTGATGGCGCTGGATTTGGTGATGGTGATGGCAATGGTATATTAGATAGTACCGAAAGCAATGTAGCATCATTTTTAACAAATAATGGTACAGATTACTTTACTGTAAAATCAAGCTTCCCTCTTTCGAACTTAAATGTCTCTACAGAATCTTTAGACGGATTAACTGCTGAAGTGAGATTTCCTTATGATTTTCTTGGTTTTACAATTAATGGTTTAAGCCCTAATGAAACGGTTACCATTGAGATATTTGTCCCTTACAATTTATTTATTAACAGTTATTGGAAACAAGGAAATGATGACAAATGGTCCAACATTTCTACGAATATTGAGCATATTGGCACATCAAAAACCAAAATCACTATGCAAATAATCGAAGGTGGTAATTTTGATAGTGACACTGACAGTACAACATTAACTGATCCAGGAGCAGCAGGTGCTACAACATACCTAATTCCAACTAATTCTGCTTGGATGTTAGTGGTTTTATCGCTAGTTTTAGTGTTTCTTGCTTATTTTTATTTAAACCATAAAAGAGAGTATTAATACTCATCGTGCTTCTCTTTCTCATTAAACTCAATGAGATAGGGATTTATCCGTAAGGTTAATAAGGGTATTATTAGGATTTGGGCCTTACTAAAAGATAGGCAATGGTTCTTGAGTGTCCATCATGCGTAGATGCTCAAAAACTTTTCTTCTGTTCTTTTTACTATTAGCATTCTTTTTTAAGGCCGCTCGTACTAATTGCCGTAATGTCTGTATTTCTGTATGCTGATGGAGTACGTACAATTGATTTATTACATCTTGGTCTTCTAGGATTTTTTCTGTCCACATGGTGATAAATGGCTGCCTAATTAAACCAGCTTCATGCTGCTTTTCTTGGCCCTCTATTCCTTCTATGATTTCTTCTGGATCTGACTTAAGTAATAATTTACCAATATATTGAAAATGGCGTTTACGGGCAATATGACTTTTAATCTTCTTTGAGGCAGCTATAGCATCAATGATTGATTCACTTATGGGTAGCTTAATTAGTACAGAATGTTTCATTTCTGCTAAATTATGTGCCAAATCAACCATAGAATGTGCATAATGTTTTTTTTGTGTTCGCGAATCAAATTCGAGTTCGTTATCGCTAGCGTTAATTTTAGAATGGTCAACCATAAAATCTTATGAATAAAAATACAGAGCAGATTGTTACAGAAATCTTAGAAACAGTAAAGAAAAAGGGTGCAACTGATGCTGAAGTTGTCTATTCCAAAGGTTCTGGTCTAGCAATCAGTGTACGCAACGGTGATGTTGATACCATAGAAAATTCCGAAGACCGTACTTTAATGCTAACAGTTTACCGAGGCAAAACCAAAGGTTCTGCTTCCACTGCTATTTTGGATAAACCAAGTATCGATTTAACTATAGATAAAGCCTTAGAAATCGCAAAGCTAACTCAAGCCGATGAGTTTGCCGGCATAGCCGAAAAAACATTGTTAGCCAATTCAGCTGATTTCAAAGATTTATCAACATACCACCCGAGAGATGTAGCTCCTGAAACTTTAATAGATATGGCAAAACTAGCTGAGTCCGCGACATTAGAAACCAAAGGCCTAGTCGTTGATGAAGCCAATATTTCCATGGGAGAAGGTCGATCAGTCTATGCTAATTCCAATGGTTTTATTGGCAGTAAACAAGGCAGCAACTCATCCTTGAGCGTGGTGGCCATTGCCAATAAAGATGGGCAAATGGAACGAGATTATTGGTGGGATGCCGTTCGTGATTTCAATCACTTGATGCCAGCTGATGAACTTGGGCGAATAGCAGCTCAACGTACAGCTTCTCGTATTGGAGCAAAAAAGATTAAATCATGCAAAGTCCCTGTGCTTTTTGATCCAACCGTTTCACAAGGTTTGGTAGGTCATATGCTCTCAGCCATCTCAGGAAGTAGTTTATACCAAGAAGCCAGTTTTTTAAAAGACGATTTAGGAAAACAAATTTTCCCTCAATGGTTTGAAATAGATGAAAACCCCTTTGTCAAAGGTGGCTTTGCCTCACGTAATTATGACAGTAATGGTGTCACTACTAAACAACGCAATATAATAGACCAAGGTTTACTTAAAGGTTTCCTATTATCAGTGTATTCCGCACGTAGGCTTGGTTTAACCACTACAGGTAATGCAGGTGGTTGTCACAATTTATTTGTTAAATCAAGTAACAAATCTTTTGATGGCGCTATAAAAGAATTAAACACAGGGCTTTATGTTACGAGTGTTATGGGTCAAGGTGTCAATACCATCAATGGTGATTATTCGCGTGGTGCATCAGGTTTTTGGGTTGAAAATGGAGAGATTCAGTACCCTGTTAGTGAGTTAACCATTGCCAGCAACCTTAAAGACATGTATAAAAACTTAGTACTAGTTGCCAATGATATAGACAAACGCAGTAAAATCCAGACAGGATCATGGTTGGTTGATGAGATGACTGTGGCCGGGGATTAACAAAAAAACTATGAAAGCAACCCTATTCAAACAGCTTTAAGTGAATTTAATGAAATTGTAGTAAAATTCGTATATTATATTGCACCTAACAAATTTAAAAATACATCTTATATTCAGAGGATCAAAAAAGAATGATAAAAATTAAGCTCAAGCCAATTGTCATGGCACTAACAACGGTAACAGTTTGCCTATCATCAAGCAATGTATTTGCTGGTGGACCAGTTAATAAAGTTGCAATTAATGAATTTTACCGCTCTGGAAACTTAACAACCACAAATGAGTGGGCGGAAATTATTCTATTAGAAAACCTTACGGCTGTGGAATTAAACACTTATTTTGTAGGTGATTCTACTGGTTCTACCGCATCAAAATTTTCATCATACCAGTTTACCAATATGGAAAACATAGCTTCAACATTTTGTGCTGGCACAATAATTACAGTTGGTGGTACAACAGGGCCCGCATCTGATACAGCATATGCGCCTGGCTCGAACGATTGGAATTTATCATTACAAACTGCTGGTACTAATATTACTTCTACTACAGGTGGCGGTAATTTTGCTAGTGATGATGTCGTTTATATTGATACAACTGACACTGGCAATACACTATCTGCTGATGGCTTTGCAATTAACTGGGATGACACCCCTGGAACATTTGGTTCAAATGCAACTTTCAACCTATCGACAGGTTCCAATGAGCCCAATAACGATACCGGTGCCTTCCTAAATGATGTACTTGCAAATAGTGCCATTGAAGCTTCTTGGGTTTCAGATACCATATTAGGTAGCCTCACACCTGGTGCAGCGAATGGTGGAAACAACTCTACTAGTATTCAGGCTTTGCAAGCCTCTGCACTTGGAACAGTAACCATAGGAGATACACCAACTAACAATGAAGGAAATGTCGGCACTACTGCATTTACATTTACCGTTACACGTTCTGCTAGCTGTGCTGCAGCGAGTGTCGATTATGCAGTTACAGGTACAGGTGCCAACCCTGCGGATGCTGCCGATTTTGGTGGTGCATTACCATCGGGTACAGCAAATTTTGCAGCTGGAGTAACAACAGCAACAGTTACTATCAATGTTACTGGTGATACTGATGTAGAAATGGATGAAACATTTTTAGTGACTATTTCTAACCCAATAGGTGTTGCATTAGATCCAGTTACTACTGATACAGGAACTATTACCAATGATGATGTGGCTGTTGCCGCCAATATTAGCATAGATAATGTTACTCAAAATGAAGGCAATGCTGGTACATCAACTTTTGATTTCACAGTTAGCATTGATGCTGCAGCAGATGCCACTGTTCAAGTGGACACAGCCGATGGTAGTGCTACTGCAGGTTCAGATTACACTGCTATTGCAGCTCAAACAGTAACTTTTACTGCAATGGGACCATTAACACAAACGGTATCTGTTACAGTAAATGGCGATACAACAATTGAAACGGATGAAACCTTTACTGTAAACTTAAGTAACGCTATGGGCGCAACAATTACAGATGCTCAAGGTGATGGAAGCATTACAAATGATGACGCTGCTGTCATATCAATTGATGATGTTACTCAAGCTGAAGGCGATGTAGGCTCGTCAACTTTTGACTTTACAGTAAGTATAGATAATTCTACAGACGCAACTGTCCAAGTTAACACTTCAAATGGAACGGCAACTACAGCTGACTCCGATTATGACGCAATTGCTGGACAAATGGTTACGTTTACTGCAGGTGGAGCGACTACACAGAGTGTATCTGTTACGGTAAATGGAGATGTTGCTGTTGAGAGTAACGAAACATTTAATGTGGACTTGTCCAATGTAACTGGCGCAAGTGTTTCCATCGGTGACAACCAAGGAATTGGCACAATTAACAATGACGATAATGTACAAGCTGTATTAAGTGCTATCAAATCAGTATCAGGTAATTTCATCCCTACTGGACTAGTGACCTATACAATTGTAATTAATAACACTGGACCAAACCCACAAAACGACAACCCTGGCGATGAAATGACGGACGTATTACCTGCTTCTATGAACTTTGTAAGTGGTTCAGCAAGCAACGGTACTGTGACTAATATAGGTAACACCGTTTCATGGAACGGAATTGTAGCTGCTGGTGGCTCAACAACAGTCACCATAAATGCACAATTGAATGGTAATGCTTTTGGGTTGATCGAAAACCAAGCCTTAGTCAATTATGATAATACTGGGGATGGCAACAATGACTCAAATGTTATGAGTAACAACCCAGTTGGCGTAGGACCTACTACATTCTTTGTAATGGTTATGGTGCCAACTCTAAGCACTTATGGCTTGTTGTTATTAACCCTGTTGATGATTGCGCTTGTTTACAGAAGGAAAACATTTAGCAAGTAATTCACAACAAAAAAGTTAACAATGAAAAGCCATGGCTACCTCAGCCATGGCTTTTTTTTTGAAAATTCAACCTGCATTAAAGTGGTTATAAAATTGCTGATGTTTTTAATCGGCAGTTTCACGAATCACATACAGTGAGTAAATCCTTTGTTTATGGGGTAATCAGAAAATACAACTATGCCATTTTACTGGGGAACACCTGTAGACTCCTGTAGAGAGGACACCTGTAGGACACACAACTGTAGGAAATATCATACAAAGCAAAAATCATATTGCCTACATAAAAATTTCTATAAATTTTGTACAATAGTCGTTTTCAAGGAGAGAGTTATGACTTTAGCAAGGAATCAACTCATATCAATCGATGATACACCCTATTATCACATTGATACCAGATGTGTTCGCAGAGCCTTCTTATGTGGCAAAGACAAGTACTCAGGAAACTGTTATGAACACCGCAGAAAACTAATTGTTGATCGCATCAAGCAACTGGCTTCAGTATTTAATATCGATGTTTATGCCTATGCTGTAATGTCCAATCATTATCATTTGGTTTTGAAGGTTAATTCAACTGAACATTGGGATGATAAAAGGGTATTGATTGAATGCTCATCAATTTGTTCATTAAAACCACTTTGCCAACGTTTTTTAGATGCCGAACATTTATCCAAAACTCAACTAGAAATGGTATCTTTACAAACCGATGTTTACCGCAAAAGATTAATAGGGTGAAATCAAGGCTTTGAATTCACCTTATTAGCGACTCCATCCAATTGTTAAATCAGTACATTGCAAGACAAGCCAATATCGAAGATAAAGTCACTGGCCATTTCTGGCAAGCTCGGTTCAAAAGCCAAGCATTGCTTGATGAACGAGCATTATTGACGTGTATGGTATATGTGGATTTTAATCCAATAAGTGCTGCCATGGCACAGACTCCAGAGGCTTCAGATTACACATCTATTCAAGAAAGAATAAAGGCTAAGAAAACCAATCTACTAAACCTAGGTTTTGGAGAAAACGATATACCTTATGGTTTAGGTGACTATTGTGCTTTAGTGGATGCGACTGGAAGAAGTATTGTTGCCAATAAACGTGGTTTTATACCCGATGATTTACCTAATATTTTAGAACGATTAAATCTAAATTCTGATACGTGGTTAGATGAGTTAAGTCAATTCAAATCCAAAGGGCATACAGCTGTTGGAACAGTCCAACAACTCAAAGATTTTTGTCAGTCTGT
Organism: Alcanivoracaceae bacterium; assembly: GCA_016744455.1. Lineage (GTDB taxonomy): Bacteria > Pseudomonadota > Gammaproteobacteria > Xanthomonadales > Marinicellaceae > NORP309. The sequence continues at coordinate 5,294 of JADGEI010000035.1, read as the reverse complement.
TAGCAAGAAATGGCGAACTGGAATTCAACTTAATCCAGCTTTAGAATAGTTAATCTTCACAAGTTTTTCATCTACGTTTTTTGAATGTGATGGATTACTTCGTTTCAAATAAGCCTAAACCATTAAAATTCAACTAAACCCACCATCAATCCAATTATTACAATTAAAAACTTAAATACCAGATGAATTTCAAACCAAAATATTAAAATTTTGACTCGATTGGTTTCTTTTAAGTATGCGTGTCCTTCTTATTTCCCTTATTTCCCTTATTTCCCTTATTTCCCTTATTTCTTCTTATTTCTTCTTATTTGTTTGTTTGTTCCATTGATATTACCTTTTTATATATTAAAAATTTCAATGTAAAAAACGCACATATCAGGAAAAAATTTCAATTAGGTGAAATTATTTTATTAATAAACCGTTAATAACTTCATGAAAACAACTATTTTAATTTTGTTAATTCAACCAGTAATTCTTGGCGCACAAACTTGGGTAGACTTTATTCAACAACCTATCCGTACGACACAACAACATGCCCAACGGGTGATTCCGGTTGATATAGATTTTGATGGTGATGTGGACTTGATTACCAGCTATAGCTTGACAGATGAAGTTGTTTTAGAAATCAACAATGGCAACAGTAACTGGCAAATGATTCCTGTTGGTAGCAATGTTGTAGCCATGTTTGCATTGCCAGCTGATTTTGACGGAGATGGTGATTTAGACATCGTTGCTGTTGGGTTGTTTGACAGAAATACTGGTTTCAACACTGAAGGCGAAGTTATTTGGTATGAACAAAATGGTGCAATTAACAATTGGGTTCCTCACAGCATAGACACAAATATAATTCACCCACGATATTTGGATGTGGCTGACATTGACAATGATGGTGACATGGATTTTGCAGTGGTCTCTAGTGGGCAAGACAACAATGGTCAAGGATTTGGTAATGTGGCTGTTTGGTATGAAAACACTTCAAATGGCACTGTGTGGACAAGGTGGACAATAGTCAGCAATCTAACTAACCCTGAATCAATACGTATTGGCAACGTAGACAATGACAACACGCCAGACATTCTAATTGGTGAATATGGCGGAGGTCGTGTCTTGTGGTATGCTAGTGAAAACAACCCTAAAAAGAATAATTGGGCAGAACATATTATTTCCTCTAACTTAACCACCCCTAGTTCTGCCCAGTTTTATGATATGGATGGTGATAATAACCTTGATGTTGTGGCTGTTTTTGATTTGCCAGGTGTGATTACATGGTTCGAACATCCTGCGAACTTGGTCAATGCATGGGCTCAACATACCATAAGCAGTAGTGTCAATGAGCCAGTAGAATTTACCCGTGGAGATTTTAATAATGATGGCCTGCTGGATTTTGCTTTGGGTAGTTTCAACAAGGGTTATATGGCAGTTCTTGAAAATCAAGCTGAGGGAAATTATGCAATACACAGCCACCCCTATTTTTCATTCACATCTATTGAATCAGCAGACATTGATGGAGATGGTGACAAAGATTTAATTACTTCCAGTTATGATGGAAATCGAATTGATTGGTGGAATAACAGTCACCTTGTTCCGGATGTCATTTATCAAAATGGATTTGAAGAATAACTAAAATAGGTGTTAGGGTAGCCACGTATTTTCGTGTCACAAGTGGCTCATTTAACCCGATAGAGGCGATTTTTTTTGAAATTATAATAAACCAGAGCTTACTTAATTAAATAAAAACAATTAGCTTGTATAACCCAAAATTCGATGTAGAAACCATCGATATGGAATCACGATTATTGGAGAAACAAATATGAATTTATTTATAAAACTCTTTCAAATTTTACTTTTTTTGATTGCTTCAAACACTTATGCAGATGCGCTTGTCAACTCACATGTATTACGATTTGGTGGGCAAATGGAGGAGCGGGCTCAAGGTATGGCAGTATTAGATAATGGTGATTATTTAATTACAGGTTATACATTTTCTGGCGACCTGCCTTGTGTTGGAACGGCTCAAATAAGCCACCATAATCCACAAACAAGTCCAGGTTATGATCAATGGGTTCATTCAGATGCATATGTGGCTCGTTTTGATGGAACAACTCATACCTTGAGTTGGTGTACTTATTTAGGTGGTAGTAGTGAAGATCGAGCCTATCAATTGGTGGTTGATGAAAATTTCATATATGTGACAGGTGTCACGGAATCAGATGATTTTGATGCAACAGGAAATATACAAACCAATGGGCATGCAATATTTTTAACCAAGTTATCTTTGGATGGTCAAAATATATTGTATACCACACTTATTGATGGTGATGATAAAGAATGGATTAGAAATGGTATTGCTTTATCTTTTAACAATAGTACAACAGCGAACTATATCTATCTTGCAGGTGAAAGCAAATCAAGTACATTGCTTGGTAGCAATTTACGGGGCTCACAAGATGGTATTGTCATTCGTTTAGATGCAAGTGATGGCTCGGTAGTCAATAGTCTTCGTATTGGTGGTAGCAGTAGTGATTCGGCTTGGGGCGGAATTGTTATTGGAGCAAATAATGATATTTACATTGCTGGTCATACTGAATCTAGTGATTTATTGAGTCAGCATTTAATTCCAAGTGTTGCATCATCCATGGCTCAACCTCAATTTGGCGGATATCAATCAAATAATGAGTGGTCTGGTGATGGCTTTGTTGCGAGAATTTCTGCTGAATTAGATATCATTAAATATATAACATATCTGGGAGGTTCTCGACAAGACGGTTCATCAGTCAATGATGCCATTGCTGTCGATACTTTGGGTCGTGCCTATATAATACTTGATACAAGCTCTATAAATAGTAACACCGACACACTTTTCCCCTTATCTGGTATTGGTGTAGAAAAGTCATTTCACTATCCACCTCGTGACTTAACTGGCAATATTTTAAGCCCTGGAATTGTATTTAATGAAAATTTATTAGACAGTGTTTTAGTTATATTAGACACCGATGGAAGCCAAATATTAGCAAGCACTGTTATTGGTGGCAGCAGATCAGATGAGTCATCAGGGGTTAATATTGATGAAGATGGCAGAGTTTGGGTGACTGGCAACACAAACTCTAATGATATAAGTACCACAGCAGATGCATTGATGAGTCAATATACTACACCTGTTGGCCCACCTCAATATCCATGGTTTCCGGATGCGCAATATGGTCCGGACTGGTTGATATCAGCTTATAGTCCAGATTTATCTACCGTACTCTTTCGTTCATATCTTGGTGGAGATGGCAATGTTTTGACAGGTGATGCAGGTCGTTCAATAAAATTAAACACTCATTTTCCTAATCAAATTTGGTTGGCAGGAGTTACTGATACTGCATTTAATGCTAGCTCACCATTTCCTGCAGATAACTCAATTGGCACTTTAGGTTTGCCATCTGATTCAGTAGTTCTACACCTTAATACCACTGTTTATGATAATGCCATACCTGTTGTCAATGCAGGAATAGATCAGGTGCTTTCTGCCTTAAACCTACCCTTTATCGTACAAATTAATGGTAATGCAACAGATAGTGATGGCTTCTTACAAACCAATTGGAGTGTACATTCTCAGCCTCAAGATGCTGGCCCCGTCATTTTCAGTGCTGTTAGTAGCAGTCAATCGCAAATCACTATTGATACCTATGGTATTTATATTCTGCGATTTACTGCCAAAGATGGGATAAATACTGTATACGATGAAATTCAAGTAAGTGTTGTCGCAGGAGATTTAATCTTTGCAAATGGTTTTGAATAAACGAGCTTATTATTTAATATTCTCAACTAATACTTGAGAATATTTTAACAATCATTTGTTTAGATGATAATGAAATCACTAATTATTATTCTATTCTTTAGCTCTACTTTAATATATGCACAAAATTGGGTAGATTTTACCCAACAACCTATTCGCACCACACAACAACATGCTCAGCGTGTGATTCCTGTTGATATAGATTTTGATGGAGACATGAACTTGATTACCAGCTATAGCTTGACAGATGAAGTTGTTTTAGAAATCAACAATGGCAACAGTAACTGGCAAATGATTCCTGTTGGTAGCAATGTTGTAGCCATGTTTGAATTGCCAGCTGATTTTGACGGAGATGGTGATTTAGACATCGTTGCTGTTGGATTGTTTGACAGAATACTGGTTTCAATACCGAAATCAAGAGGGGGTCAAAGAGAATCCATTTATCCCTTGAGTTTGCGATTGCACAAAGTTTGTAATTACTTTTTCCAATTGAAATATTTGTCCAATGTTGTGGAAGTGCTTTTTGCATTCTAAATGATACTGTTTGTGTCTCCACATAGTCTTTCATTGCTTGCCAATATTGCTCATGGAAAATTTTCGTGTCGGTTAGTTGAATGTTACTTGAACTCTTTTTTATTGATTTACTCCAAGTATTTGGTTTTGATACCATATTAAACATTGGAGCAGGAGAGGATTCTCCGGTTTTAAACAACTCGATTTCAATTCCAAAAAACTCTATGTTTTGGTCGGTAATATTATTTAACCAATCTAATGCTGCTCTATGTTCCTCAGTGAAATTTTCCGCAATCCAAATAACAGTAAAAGCATCTAACCCTGATGCATAGGTCATTATTTGTCCTAAATGAGTATGGTCAGTTTTTCCAAATTGGTTTTCAATTATTACATGCTTGTCCGTTCCTGTATCTTTACATAATATATCAGCCCTAAAAGGCCCGACAGATTTCTCCATTTCAATGACCTCCAAGTCAATTTTAAATTCCTCTCCTAGTATTTCTATATTTTCTTCTTTTGCTAGCCAAGGAGTAAAGTGATTATATTCCGTTTTCCAAACAGTTTTAATATCTACTTTTTGAAGTTTTCCTAATGGTTTTGTGATTTAAAGGCAAAATTTAGAGCTGATGCGCCAACAAAGAAAAAAGGTGAAATGGAAATTAAGATGCAAAAACATATGATAGATATTCAAAATAGCCCAAAAAGAGTGCAGAAATATTTCAACCACCCTAGAATTAAATATGCCGCTTAATTTGCGGTGTTATATCGTGGGGTTAATACTAAGAATAAAGTCTACTCACTTCACGAACCTCATGTTTACTGTAAGGCAAAAGGAAAAGATAGGGTTCAATACGAATATGGTAACAAAGTGTCAATAGCATCAACCCATAAAAGCAACATTGTTGTTGGTGTTGTTAGCCATGAAGAAAATATTTATGATGGGCATACATTGCCAGATGTTTTAACACATATTGAAGATTCTAGGGGTAGCAAACCCACC
>JADGEI010000045.1 GCA_016744455.1 Alcanivoracaceae bacterium | reverse complement strand
AATAGTGTTGATTCTGATAGCGATGGCGTTAATGATGGCGTTGAATATCCACCGGCTGGAATGCCAGTTAGTGATCCTTTAGTTGCTAATGCTAGTGATGTTGTTTTTGTTAATGGTTTTGAATTGTAGGAAAATATTATTATGAGTAAATTTATTAGCACTTGGTTTTATGCCTCATTAGGAACATATGACGTTGAAAAAGGACTCTTTTTTAAGAAAACAGCAAAACAACATTCTGAAAGATATGTAAATCTTGATGAATATGCAGAACGACTTAGAAAGGCTTATGAGGATTTTGATGAAAATGGTTATGATGTTATAGAAGTAACGCCTATTGTAATGGGGCAATCAGAAGCATCTATTGGAAAAACTAAACAACTTATTTCTGAAACAAGCTATCTTGGAGATGTTGGCTTTTCTATAACTCGTGGAGCAGTAATTATTGGGAAAAAACGATAATAATTTGTTATGCTAACAAGAGCCAATAAATCTTAATTGGCTCTTGTGACTCTATGTCGGGATTTGGGTAACATGAAAATTTTTTCCAAAATCAGTCTAACTTTTTATATTTTTTAATTCAGTTTCTAATGCAGAAACATTGTATGACCCATTTACACTCAATAGTTCATTTACTATTTTTACCTAAAAATAGTAAATGTAATGGTCTAATAAATTCGGAGACAATTTTAGCCTTCAAAAATTCAACAATTTTTGTTGACAATAGTTTATTGGGGGGGGTAACATAGGTTTCGCCTGTTACCAAGATATTAAATGAATAATCCCAATAAAACAGCAATATATAAAATATCCTTTGTAATTCAGTTACAATGAAATTTTTATTTGTGAGGAAATCCCATGAAAATACTTTTTATTAAAAATATAATGTTGGTACTTCTATTGCTGTTAGCAAGTGAGGTAAAGGCACAAGGTTTTGAGCCTTTTGTCATAATAGATCCTCCACATCCGATGGTTGGAGATACTATTAGAGTTGGCATTGCTCATACTTATTATCCAGGCTGTTTATCGTTGCCCACAGCAAACTCTCAAGGTTTAACACATATTTTTCAGTATTTTGGGAATGATATTAGGCTAATTGCTGTAAATTCTCTTACGCCAACTATCTGCTTTCCTGTCCCTCTTCCTGCTACTCGAGCCTATTATGAAATTGGGCAATTACCAGAAGGTGTCTATTCATTAGAAACATTAATAACTGATCCTAGTGTTATATTACCAATTCCAGAGCCGCCCTATAACCTTTCCTACCCTTATGGACCAACGTTTTTATTTGAAGTAAAGGCCGCTGTAATGGTTGGTTCTTTGTCCATAAAATCGACTATATTCTATGCTTTAATTTTACTATTACTCACTTATCTATTTACTCAACGTCATTTTTTTAACTCAGAATAAACAAACGGAGATGCCCTATCATGAGAAAAACCCCACTAATTTTATTAATTTTATGCATTAATGCCTTTTCAGCAAGCTATTATATCGAAATATCCAGAGATAGTCATGCGCCATCATTAAATGTAATTGTTCAAGATGGTTCGGTTTCACCACCACCGCCAACTTATACACTACAGGCATTTAATGATGTTGAACCTGTTGATGTTAAGTACTTAATAGATTCAAGGGCATCGGGTCATTTAAAAGCACTTATGGATTCGCGTCCTTTGTGGGGTTTATCTCGATTGCAACAATACCTTGTTGTCACCTATGATTCGAGTCAAGATAATCAAAGTATAATTAACTCATTAGCAGGTGAGCAATATATAAAAAACTTCAATGAGGTGACTTTAAAAGATAATCCACCTATTTCTACTTATCAAGGAATTAAGAGTCTAGAAAAGACGTTATTTTCTAAAAAGGATAAAAACAATAATATAAAGCAACTTGGTGAATTCACCCTTAAAGCCGTCAATACAATTGATCAAACAATTCAGTCAGCTTGGGAACTATCAGAGGGAATGGGTTATATTGGTATGGTTGATACCGGTGTAGAGGTCAATCATCCTGCATTAAGAGCCTTTGATGAAAGTGGTAGCTACACAGGAGGTAATTTGTTGGATGCATATTATCGTATAGATGTTGCAGAAACATTGTATGACCCATTTACAGGCAATCCTACGGTAGTGGACTTAAACATCGATGAGTTTCAAGGAGTGCCTGAAACAACAGGTACAGCGGCATGTGATTTTATTGATGGTGATGATACTGATAACTTAGTATCTGCATCATTTGTTGGCCATGGCACCCACGTTTCGGGATTAATTGCTGCAAAAAACGGTTTGACTGAAGGTATTTGTAAAAATTGTGGTCTATCTATGATGAAATACTACACTCCCAAAGGTGGTATTTGTCGAACCTATATTGATCCCAATAATCCTAATAATTCAAAAACATACATGTTTGCAAGAATACCAAGTAATGCTTTAGCAAATGGTCTGTATTATTCAGCACAGAATGGTATTGGTGTATTAAATTTGAGTGCTGGTGTATTTTTTGAAAACCCAGAACCTTGCCCTCCAACAAGTCAAGATCCTACTTGTCAGCAACTTAGATTGTTAGATAAAAGGCAAATTATGTTTGTGGCATCTGCTGGCAATGATAGACAGGCCTTAAACTTTCCTGCAAGTGATAAACGGGTTGTAGCTGTTGGAGGTTTGACTGAGGTTGTTAATAATCAAGTCAACTATTGGAACGATACACCAAACGGTAATGATTATTTGGATTTTACAGATGAAAGTAATTGTTTTAGGTATGTACCTGAGACATTTTTTCCTCCTCCTAGTTTAGTTCCAGATGGTGATGAGTGTGGGTCGAATCATAGCTTTTTGCCAGATCTTTTTGGCAATCTATTCCTTGATCATAAAACTGATGTGATGACACAGGCGAGAAATGTCTATTCAACTTATTATCAAGGAAAAGTTCATTCTCCATCATTTCCTAATGCATGTTCTGATGATTTCGATGGTGTTCCAAATGATGGGTATGGCCTATGTACAGGAACTTCAATGTCAGCACCGCAAGTATCTGCTATTTATCAACTCATGCGTTCTGCTCACCCACTTTTACCAAATGGTGATGCAAACCCTAATAATCTAATTGGCCTTAGAAATGTTATGAATGCAACAACTGATCAATTAAACGGTCTTAGTGGATTTGACGAGTATTTTGGTTATGGACAACCTAATGCACGTAGAGCTTTGGAAGTGATTTTAGGCAAGTCAAACAGTATTCAAGTTAAAACACGATTAACACCAATGTTTGAAATTGTTGCATTAGATGGAAGTAATAATGTTTATACACCATTTTCGCAAATTGCAGTTGCTTTTATGTTATCTAACGCTGGCTATATCTCGAATGCAAGTGTTCCTGTAGTTAACGAGTTTACGGAATTTTGGTATGATGACAACTCAGATAACCCTGATCCCAATGCATTGCCAGTTGATTTAACTGATCCACGTGCGAGTTTTTACGTCTTTACAACAAATAATAATCCTTTTTCAGGTTCTAAAGATTTGGTTCCATTAAGAAGAATGGAAAAGTCAGTTGGTACAAATAGAAATGATACCTATGCCACATCTGATGCTGCGATTCAAAGTCTTCACAATGATGGTTACAACTATGCAGGTATAGAAGGCTATATCTTACCTGTTTCACAGTGTATTCCAGTAGCCTGCCCAAGTGCTATTAGGTTATATCGAGATGAAAACGATCCATTAAACCATAAATTGGTAGCTACAAATACCCCACCAAATGGTAATTCTTTCTTAATGGGCTTTGTTTACCTTAATCAAGACAGCGATGGTGATGGTCTCATAGATGGACAAGAAAGGGTATTAGGAACAAACATCAATAGTGTTGATTCTGATAGCGA
>JADGEI010000016.1 GCA_016744455.1 Alcanivoracaceae bacterium | reverse complement strand
TGTTATAGTTGCAAACGACGATAACTACGCTATAGCTGCATAAGCTATCCCTTACCTAACTCAGCTTACGGTATTAGGCAAAGGGTCATTTAGTAAGATCGCCTTGATCGGTGTTTGGACGATTTAAGGTTAAACTTATCTAAACTGGCAAAACTTGATCCTGATTGTCGGAGCCTGTAGCGCGAGATTAAAAGGCATAATCTAAGCATGTAGATCCTCAAATAGAGGGCTGGCGGACGCGGGTTCGACTCCCGCCGCCTCCACCACATTTAAGACTTGTAAAAGTCAATATAAACCCATTAAGCCATATATAACTAGGTTTAGTGGGTTTTTTATTGCCTATAACATCCTAAGCAATCCTATAACTTCTTGCTTTTTTAGTTGTACTTATAGTAGTATCATGTATATCAAATAAAACTGGTACTACTAAAATGGCTAGAACTACTAAACCGCTAACAAATACTGAAGTTAAACAAGCCAAGCCAAAAGAAAAAGTTTATACTCTTTCTGATGGTGGTGGTTTACAACTGCGAGTTAAACCCAATGGTTCTAAACTATGGTTGTTTGATTATAAGAGACCATTCACAAAAAAACGCACTTGCCTTAGTTTTGGCTCATATCCTGCATTGTCATTGGCAGATGCCAGAAATAAAAGAAAAGAATGCAAAGAGTTGTTAGCAAAGGAGGTTGACCCTAAAGAATACCGTGATGAACAAAGCAAGCTTAATGAATTAAAGCACAACAATACACTTGAAAATATTGCTGCAAAATGGCTTGAGACTAAAAAATCAAAAGTATCAGAAAATCATGCAATAGATACATGGCGTTCATTAGAGATACACATATTCCCAAAATTGGGCAAATTGCCGATTCATAAAATTACAGCAGTTAAAGCCATTGAAGTGATTGAACCTATAGCGGCAAAAGGAAGTCTGGAAACAGTAAAACGGCTATGCCAACGTTTAAATGAAGTGATGGTATATTCAGTTAATACAGGATTGATACAACACAATCCATTAACAGGGATTAAAACGGCTTTTAATACGCCTGTTAAGCAAAATCTTCCAACACTTAAACCTGAAGAGCTTCCAGTGTTAATGATGGCACTAGCCACAGCCAGTATCAAGATAACAACCAGATGCCTTATTGAGTGGCAATTACATACAATGGTTAGACCCAGTGAGGCATCGGGTGCGCGTTGGGAGGAAATAGATTTTGATAATGCCTTGTGGAATATTCCCGCTGAACGTATGAAAAGGAAAAAGCCCCATACAGTCCCATTAACTGAACAAAGTTTAATTCTATTAGATGTAATGAAAGATATAAGTCATAACAGTGAGTTTATCTTTCCCTCAGATAGAGACATAAGAAAACCTACCAATTCACAAACGGCAAATACAGCATTAAAAAGGATGGGTTTTCATAATAAGTTGGTAGCTCATGGGTTGCGTTCTTTAGCCAGTACCACATTAAATGAACAAGGTTTTGACCCAGATGTGATTGAGGCATCATTGGCACATACTGGAAAAAATGAAGTCAGAAATGCTTATAATCGCGCTAAATATATAAAACGTAGAATACCAGTCATGGCATGGTGGAGTGAGTATATTGATAAAGCGGCTACTGGCAATATGAGTCTAACAGGTAGAAAAGCACTTAAATTAATTAAAGGTCAATAACTAATTAATCATTTTTTGATTCCGCATTTCATTAACTATTGCCTTTGCAATACTGGCTTGATCTTCTGTATTGGTAGATTTATAATTTTTTAGTTTTTGAAATATCTCAGCTTGTCTTTGTGGTTGAACTTCTCCATAACTAGTAAATGTTGTTAAAACCCGCTCATGTCCTAAATTTTGACTCCATGCCTTAAATTCTTCAGGTGAGGCACATTTCTTTTCACCAAGCATTACAAGCGTATTTCTGAAGCTATGCGGGTTGAAATAGTCTAATCCTGAACTTGTAAAGGCATCTTTAAATATTTTTCGAATGGGTGTGGCATTACTCCAATGTTCTTTTTTTAAACCTGATGATTCAAACTTTTGATTTTTATTATTTATAATCTTAGTTTTAGGGAATAAAGGATCATCATTTCCAAACAATAAATTTTCAGTCAAGTGTTGAACCCAATCAGAAACAATCTGTTTTATATTTTCACTAACAGGGAAAAAGTTAGTAGTAAAGGTTTTACTAAATTTGGTTTTAACGTCCCTAGCATCCTGAAAAATTGTTTCAGCTTGAGTATCAATATGTTTAATTTTAAATGAAGCGATAGCACTATCACGTGCACCTGTTAATATTGTAAAAGCAATTAAAGCACGATTGCGTTTATCAATGTCTGTTTTGTATGGCATAGAATCAATTGTATGTATTATTTGTTCTAAAGTTGGTACAGGTTTATTTCGCTTGGCAGTGGCGATACGTGTGTCTTTTTCAGATAAATTAAAATATTCAGTATCAGGATAATTAAATCCAGATTTAAAACCTGTTTGTTGGTATAACCATTGAAAGAAATTTTTTAAATGACGAAGTGTTGTATTAAGCGTTGCTTTACTTAAGTTTTTGCCCGTGCTTATATTTTTTTGGTTTGCTAAGCACTTTTTAAAGCCAATGGCTTGTTCAAAATGAAACGCTTTAAAATTGCGAAATTTAGTGTATTCCTCAAAGCGACTTAATGCCTTGGCAACCGAATCAATTGAAGACTCATTTTGTTGTTTGGCTTCTTTTAGAAATACCAGATATTTACGTTTGATTCTTTCATTCATTGCATTGTGTTTCATATGATTTTACCCTGAAAATTATTTAAGGAGTTGGTGCTTTTATTTGTTCCCATATTTGTCAATTTACTGATTTTGTGACTGTGAATTTTTTACTGTGGCTTCGTTTGTTAGCAAGTTTTTTTTATAACTTTTAAATACCCCCGTACCGTACATTGAGTATTAAGTACTTTTGAATTTTTTGGATTGTATTTCATTATGTTTTTACCATGTGTATTAAAGTCACTGTTTAGGAGGGGGTTGTCCCTCTAGATTATGTGTTTTTTTACCTTCGGGAAATGCTATTGTTAATTTGCTAGTTATTAATTGAATATTGCTTAAACTAAAGTATTTATTAATAAGGTTCTCACACTGTGGGCACAGGCAATTTAAACGACCAGTTGTGTCTGTCATAGGAATATAATCAGCCATGTTTTCTGCGGGTATCTGTGGCTTTCTGCATTTCAAACAATATATTTCATAAGGTAAACATTTGCGTTTATTTTTGGTTCTTTTGTTTTGATGAAACAGGCGTAATTCAGAACCCAATATTAATATGGGTTTTAAGTTATCAATGGTTTTTAGTCCATGATTTTTAATCCATGCTAACACAGTATTTTTATGAACCTGATACAAATTAGCCACTTCTTCAATAGAATAATTGCGGTGTATTTTCGCTAAGTTTGGATTATGGTTTTTTGCCATTATTCAGCTTCTTTACTGTCAATAATTTTTTGTTCCAACCAATCATCAACATCTTTTTCAAGCCAGCCCACAGCCCTATCACCTAAAGAAATAGATTTCGGAAAATTGCCTTTTTTGATTTGTAAATAGATGGTGCTGCTTGATAAGCCAGATTTGTCTATAACGCTAGGAAGCCTTAGTATTTTATGTGACATATTTATATCTCTTAATTGGTTAATGGAAAATTCAATTGAGAGTTTATCTGTGCATATTGGGCAAAGCTAATCATTGCAATTAAGATAATTGGCAATAGGATCAATGCTAATGAGGGGTATTTTAAAACAATTAGATAATTATTTTGATTAATAATTTTGTTTGTTTTCAGTGATTTAGACTGTGCAAAATAATTTTGCCCAACTTTCTTTAATTTTTCATGTTTTTACGAATATATTCTGATGATTTGCCTTGTGATATGTCCATTTTAGCTATTTTTTTTGAAATCCATGTATCACTTGCATTGGGTTTATTGTTTTTTTGGATTATATATTCATCATTCCAATCTTGATACATGGCTTGTGTTTTAATTTTGCCTTCTTCGCGTTTATCAGTTGATTGAGTGTATTGGTTACTTGTAGAAGTTGGTGGGCGTTCAAGTAGTTCATTAATTTGTAATTCATCAATCAATAATTCTTTACCTTCAAAAAATAAAATCTCATTCAATGGGATAGTATGTTGGTTAATTTCGATTGATAATGGTTTTTGTAGAATTGATACCCATCGCCGACCCATTGAGCTTTTTAGCATTCCAAGTTGAATTTTATCTTTAGCGAATTTTGTATGACTGCTATCTAAATCCAATAGATTAGAAACAACATAAGCCATTTGTTTAATACTTGACTCCCATTGTTTTAAATGCTCAATTGAAATTTCCATTCGTCCCATTTGACTTTGCATTTCTGGATCTTCACAAACGATAAAAGCACGGGCATTTGATTTATTTGTATGAGTGATAACATCCATAAAACAATGATTGTCACAGCCTTTGCATTCAATTGATTTAGCCATTGAGGCTTTTTTAATAAGTCCAAGCTTTAAAAACAACTCTAAAGCCCCTGATTGCCATTTAAGGCTTGTTCTATAATCTATTATGATTGGCTTGTCAGATGATGCTATATGCTCAATTAAAGCCGCTAACGTGCGATTTAAGGTGGTTTCTGATGGCATCTTATAATGATTGTGGCTCTATGCCTGATTTAGCCAACATTTCACGTATTTTTAAGTCATTACCATCATGATTTAACGCGCATGAATTAGGATGAGTAATATTAAAACTGCGTGTTTTAGCACGTTTGCCTTGAATGGATTCAAATGTTACTTTTAACCTTACTTGTGTAATATGGTGTGGTGGCGGTTTTAGTTCATCCAATAAGTCATATACAGCAATTGGATTTTTTTTGGTATCAGCTTCTAATATAATACGCTTTCTATCACCGTGTTTTAATGTTAGTCTTAAGCGTGTAACAACAACACTTTCAATACCCGCTTGAATATTTGGTTGAAATTCAAAGTCAACATTCTCTAATGGTTTTAAATCATAAACTCGTGTATCAATTTTTCCATTGGGTAATGTTTTTAATTTTAAGATATGTTCAGCAAAGAGTTTTTGCAGGTCAGGTACAGCCTTGGTATTTTTAGGGGCGTATATATCCAGTGAACCTTCATCCTCACTATACACATAGATAATTTCAAATGCTGGATGCCTTGCCAGTGTCTTTAAATTATTACTAACCCATTCAACACCTGATTGACCATAATCTTCAGGATAGGCAAAAAAGTATATTTTATTATTTCTGATATAAGGCTCAACTTTGCAGTTTTTACCACGTGCTTCTTTATTATAAAAATATTGACTAATGCCTTTAGCTAAATTATGTATGTCATCGGGTTTGTCATGTGCTGGTACTGATGGTAAATCATTGCGTTTTTTCCAGAAAGATGCACTCACATTATCAGCATGAAAAAACATAGAAGCACCACGCCAATAATTATGTTTTTCAATAAATGCCCACATTACCTTTGCATGAAAACCATCAATGGCTGAAATGGACTCAATAAAATCTTCATCTTGAAAATAATTAGACTCATCAATTAAAGCTTGAACACCGCCCTCATTTGCCAGTGCGTTAATATTCTGAAAATCAGCTTCAATAGTGGTTTGTTGTTCTTCTGGTAACTTGAGAAAGGCATTAAATATTATTTCAGTGTCTTTTTCTTCCAGCTTGTCGAAATCAATTTCTAAACCGATAGATTTAGTTTTAAAGTATATAGCTAAATGCGTATTTGGCATACGCCTAAAAAATTGTTTATGTGAATATTGACCTGTCATAAAATACCTACCTTAGTATAAAAATAAATTAAATCCCCTATATATTTAGGACATTATAGAATGTTATAGCACTATTTGGTATAAGGTATTCAAAACATACCCTTACAAAAAGAAATAAACTAAAAAATATATGCAAAATTTAATCAATGACCTGATGAATGCCCTTAAAAATGATGAAAGGCTAATCATAGATGGAAAATTAGTAAAAAATAAAATAGTCGAATTGGCTCTCTCTATGGATGAGGGACTTATTAAGTTATTACTTGCCAATAATGCTATCAAAAAGCATTTTTTTAAAGACATAGGGGGTGTCTTAGTCTTTGATAAGATTGCTTTTCAAAGCTTTGTCAGTAATAAGCAGTTTTTACCAGATAGCTATACAGCATTTAAGAATAAAATAGGTTTAACAGCCAATAGTGAATATTTAACGGAAAGTAAAGAGGTGGTTTTGGCATGGCCTTATAAAGATTGCGTACTTGAAGGAGGGCAAACCAAAGAAGATCAAAAGCGTAAAGAAATATTTTGGAATGAAACTCTTGCTCCTGATGAAATAGACCGTTTACTTGCTCCAAAAGCTTTAACTAATTTCAAAAAATACGATAAAGATGGTGAGCATGAAGTAGACAATATCAGTCTTGATGATAATTTGATTATTAAAGGAAATAACTTGCTAGCTTTACACACATTAAAAAAGAAATTTATAAAAAATATAAAGCTTATATATATTGACCCACCATATAATACAGGTTCAGACGGATTTGGTTATAATGATAGTTTCAATCATTCTGCTTGGCTAACATTTATGAAAAACAGACTAGAAATAGCAAGAGATTTACTAAGCAATGATGGTTCTATATGGATTACACTGGATGAAAATGAAATCCACTATTTTAAAATAATTTGTGATGATGTTTTTGGAAGAGATAATTTTATTAGCACTGTAATTTGGAAAATTTCTGATAATAGCAATAATAATGCAACTAGATTTTCAGAAGATCATAATCAAATTTTAGTTTATGGAAAAAATAAAGACTGGAAACCTAAGTTTTTAAATTATGAGAGTAAAAGAAGTCATTTTAAGAACCCAGATAATGATCCAAAAGGTAAATGGTTTGATGGGAATCCAGTTAATAATCCAGGGTTAAGGCCTAATCTTCAATTTAAATTAAAAACTCCAAATGGTAATATAATTAATCATCCTCCTAATGGATGGAGGTGGTCAAAAGATAACATAGATAAGAAATTACAATCTGGTGAGTTAAGGTTTAATAAAGAACAAACTCGTCTAATTAGAAGAACTTATTTAGCTGATATGGAAGGACTACCTCCAACATCTTTATGGATTGACTTAAAAGAAACAGGTCATAACAGACAAGCTAAATATGAATTGAAAAAACTGTTTCCTGAATTACCTGTTACTGACCTTTTTAGTACACCTAAACCAGAAAGACTTATTAAGAAAATAATTGAATTAAGTACAAATAAAAATGATATTGTATTAGATTTTTTTGCAGGTAGTGGTACAACTGCGGCAGTCACAAAAAAAATGAAAAGGAAGTTTATTGCAATAGAACAAATGGATTATATAGATAAATTTTTAGTTGCAAGGTTAAATAAAGTTATTCTAGGAGATAATGTAGGAGTTTCAGACGAATTGAATTGGAATGGAGGTGGTTCATTCTTGTATTGTGAATTATTTCAATACAGCTCAATTATAGTAAATAAAATACTAAAATCAAATACTCATAAAGCTTTATACTTAATTTGGAAAAATTTAGAAAATAAGAACTTTATAAGTTATAAAGTAAAACCAGAAAGTATTAATAAAAACATTAATAAGTTTGAGGCTTTATCACTTGAAGAGCAAAAACAATTTTTAATCGCTGTAATAGATAAAAATCAATTATATGTAAATTATTCAGATATTGACGACGAAGACTATAAAATTTCAGAAGATGATAAAAAGTTAAATAAACAATTTTATGGTGATAAGTGATTATGGCAAACAATCCGTTACTCCATGAAAAACTAACCACAGGTGCAGAATTTTTAGGAGGTATTGATTTCTATAAAAAAAACATGCCTGATTGTATTGAAACTAACTTAAATCCTGAATTTCAGCTTCGTCCATACCAACTAGAGGCATTTGGTCGCTTTAAATACTATTTTGAAAGCTATCAAGGGCGTAATAATAATGCACCTACAAAAGCTTTGTATCATATGGCTACAGGTAGTGGTAAAACTTTGATAATGTCAGGGCTAATGCTTTATTTGTATGAGAAAGGTTACAGAAATTTTTTATTCTTTGTAAATAGTACAAATATTATCAATAAAACACGGGATAATTTTTTAAACAATATAGCTTCAAAATACCTATTTAATGAAGAGGTGCTAATAAACAATAAACAAATACGAATAAAAGAGGTGGATAACTTTCAGGCGGCTAACCTTGATGATATTAATATCGTTTTTTCAACAATCCAAGGGTTGCATATGCGATTAAATACACCCAAGGAAAACAGCTTAACATTTGATGATTTTGAAGGTGAAAAAATTGTTCTTATTTCTGATGAAGCACACCATATAAATGCAGAAACTAAAAAAGCTAAAGATTTAAATCAAACAGAAATGTTTGATTTAACGAGTTGGGAATCGACTGTTAATAAAATATTTAATGCTCATGTTGAAAATATATTATTAGAGTTTACTGCAACTGCTGATCTAACTAATGACCAGATTGTTGATAAATATAAGGATAACATCATTTTTGACTATCCTTTAAAGTCTTTTAGACTAGATGGATATTCTAAAGAAGTAAAAGTCTTACAATCAGATATATTGCCTTTTGATAGAGCGTTACAGGCGATTCTATTAAGCCAATTTAGGCGTAAAATATTTGCTCAGAATGGTTGGTTAATTAAGCCTGTTATTTTATTCAAATCAAAAACAATTAAGGATTCAAAATCTTTTTTTGAAGAGTTTTGCAGAAAGGCTAAATCATTAAACAGTGAAGACTTAAATAGGCTAAAAAACAATCCTAACTTGGATGGTGTTATAGTAAATATATTTTCTTATTTTGAAACCAATAATATTGCATTAGAAAATCTTGCATTAGAATTAAGGGAGGAATTTGCTGAAAACAAATGTATTTCTGTAAATTCAAAGGACGAATCTGAAGCTAAACAAATAGCAGTTAATACTTTGGAAGATAGTGACAATGAGTATAGAGCAATTTTTGCAGTGGATAAGCTTAATGAAGGTTGGGACGTTCTTAATTTATTTGATATTGTTCGCTTGTATGATACTCGTGATGCTAGGTCGGGAAAACCAGGAAAAACCACAATGTCCGAAGCTCAATTAATTGGAAGAGGGGCAAGATATTGCCCATTTAGATTAGAGGATGACCAGCCACTTTATCAGAGGAAATACGATATTTTAAGCAACGATAGTGAAAGTGATTTAAAGCTATGTGAAGAGCTTTATTATCATAGCGCTTATAATCCAAGATACATCCAAGAATTGCATACTGCATTGGAAGAAATTGGAATTAAAGCAAAGGAAAGTCGAGAATTACACTTGAACCTTAAACCTAGCTTTAAACAAAAACCATTTTATAAGATAGGTTATTTTTTCAAAAATGATAGGGTAAAGTATAAAAGAGAAGATGTAGTTGGGCTTGATTCTTCTTTTATTGAAACAATACACAAAATAACATTATTATCTGGTTATTCTCAATCTTCAACTGTATTTGATTTTGAGTTAACTAGTCGGTCAAATCGTTCACAAACAAATTATTTGATAAAGTCATTTGGTATTCATGTCATTAAAAAAGCTTTATGCCAATTTCCTGAATATGAGTTTTCAAATCTTAAGCTTAGATTTCCGCATTTACAAAGCACTTCAGAGTTTATTATTTCTGATGATTATCTTGGTAAAGTAAAAGTGGAAGTGGAAGGTTCTGAAGAGACAGTAATTAATCTCTCACAAGAAAGTAAATTATCTATCACAATTCAATTACTCAATAAGTTAAAAAGTAGCTTACTGGCAGATAATGTTGAATATAAAGGTACTAAAGAATTTAAACCATTCATGGTTAAAGAAACGTTTACTGATAAAACACTCAATATAGTAAATGATGGGCTAGGCGATAAAGAAAACGGAATTGCTCAAAGTGAAACAACTAACCAAAGTTTAAACATGGACTTATCAAATGAAGATTGGTTTGCTTTTAATGAAAACTATGGAACTTCAGAAGAAAAATACTTAGTTAAGTATATTGCAAAAGTTGTAAATCAATTGAAACAAAAATATTCAGAAGTATATTTATTGAGGAATGAACGGCATTTTAAATTATATAACTTTGATGATGGTCGAGTATTTGAACCAGATTTTGTGCTGTTTTTAGTTCAAGACAATAAAAAACAGTCTTTACATTATCAGGTATTTATAGAACCCAAAGGTTCGCATTTAATAAAACAAGATGAATGGAAGCATAATTTTTTAATGAAGCTCAAAACAGAACACAAGATAGAACAACTTTGGAAAGATAAAAATTATGTGATTTGGGGAATGCCGTTTTATAATGAAACAGAAACCAAGGCAGATTTTGAAAAAGAGTTTGATACACAGTTATTATAAAATTTTTTGAATGAAATGTATTTATAAAAAGTGTTATGACTTTTTATTTTAGTAGTACTGTAAGTAGTACCACACGCTTTTAATATTTATTAAATATATATAAATCAAATAGATAGGCTTTTAAGTCAGTTCCCGCCGCCCCACCAAACAAAAGAAAACAGCCTCTGGGCTGTTTTTTTTGTTAGAAGGAAGGCGACCCATGAGTTGAACCCCGCGAAGTGACGGTTCGACTAAAAATGCAGGATAGCACTTTTGAATGCCGCAGGCAGCCCGAAGGGGAAGGGTGACTAAATCGTCTGGTACGATTTGAACTGCTTTAGCTGGCCCGACGGGTGAAGGACAAGGAGTCCGTAATAAAACTACAGGGATGTAGTGGAATCCTCCCGCCGCTGCCAATTTCAATACTTACGTATTCCTAAGTACAGATTTGCTAATGTTTGAACGGTTTTTTTATTGTTAGAGAAAATGCTGGAGGAGAACCTTACTTAGTCTATTTCGATTAGCTATTTCTTGTATCAATTTTACATTTCCATTCATGTATAATTAAAGTGATAACCTGTACATATACTAAAAACATGTATAAAAAATCGATATAATTATACATGAAGTAGTAATATGTATAAAATAATGGTTTGTGTGTACATATAGAAGGAATATCTACATGAGTGAATTAACTATTAATAAATTGCCGCTACCAATTGATTGTGAAACTGTGGCTATTTTAAAAGCTTTAAATAAGGCAAGTCGAGCATTGGGTGAGCTCAAGGGTGAGGTTTCAAAAATTCCTAACTCTAAAATATTAATTGATACTTTAGCCTTGCAAGAAGCAAAAGATAGTAACGAGATAGAAAACATTGTTACAACTGATGATGAGTTGTATCAAGCTTCTATTGACGATTCTATTGCGTCAAAAGCAGCTAAAGAAGCGTTAAACTATGCTCATGCCTTGCATGTAGGGATAAATAAGTTAAAAAACAATGACATGTTAACGGCAAATGATATTATTGAGATTCAAGCAATCATAGCACCTAATCAACCCATCCGTAAATTGCCAGGTACTGTATTAAAAAATCAACAATTAGGAGAAGTGATTTTTACACCGCCGCAACATCCAGATGATATTGTTAGATTATTTAGTAATTTGGAAACTTATATTAATGATCCTGAATTCCATGCAATAGACCCATTAATAAAAATGCCAATAATACATTTTCAATTTGAAAGCATTCACCCTTTTTATGATGGTAATGGAAGAACAGGGCGGCTTTTAAATACGCTGTATCTTGTTCAGCAAAAATTACTGGATATTCCTGTACTTTATTTAAGCAGTTTTATTATCCGAAATAAGAGTGATTATTATCGATTGTTACAAGAAGTAAGAACAAAAAATAGTTGGGAAGAATGGATTGTATGGATGTTGAAAGGGGTTGAGATTACCGCAAAAGAAACTATTGCAGTGGTTAATAAAGTTAAACTGTTAATGGATGATTATAAAATGAGGATTAGGGAAAAATTTAGCTTTTACAGTCATGATTTAATTAACTGCATATTTATGCATCCTTATACAAAAAATGATTTTTTAGAAAAAAAATTAAATGTTCATAGACATACAGCAGCTAGTTACTTAAAGCAGTTAAATGAGACTGGATTTTTGACTAAATTGAAAATTGGTAGGAGTAATTATTATATCAATGTTGAATTACTTAACATTCTTAAAAATAGGTATTAAATGTTTTTTTTTTTTTTTTTAAGGAAATAAAATGGATAAAAAAACAAATAAATGGATAGCTGCATTTTTAGGACTATTAATTTCTCCATTGGGATTGTTGTATGTGGGTCAACCTATGTATGCTTTATTGTATCTAATATTTAGTCTAATAATGAATGTTTATGGACTATTTTATGCTACTGAGAATGTAGACATTATTATTACAATTATTTCATGGTCTATTAATATATTAATTTCTGTTTATGCTTATAAAAAAGCCCAAAACTTCAATAAATTAAGGTCTTGGTATAGCAAATGGTATGGACAGATTGGAATAATTATTACTTTCCTGTTGCCTGTATTTATTTTTAGGGCATTCTATTTTGAACCTTTTCATATTCCTGCCTCTTCAATGGCGCCCAATATAAATTCCGGTGATTATATAGTCGTCAGTAAAAAAGGATGTGGTAATTACAAATTATATGGAATTCAAATTCATAAATCAGAAAAATCAGATTCGTGTAAAATTGAAAAAGGTGATGTAATAGTTTTTGAATACCCCAATGATAAGACAGTAAGTTATATAAAACGTGTTGTCGCAAAAAGTAATGATACGATTTCATACTATAATAAAGTCTTAAAGGTGAATGGAGTTCTTGTTGAGAATCAACTAATATCTGAACAAGATTATGACTTTTTAATGCAAGAAAAAATAGGAAATTCAAAATATCAAATCATACACATGAAAAATAGAAGAGTACGTGATGGTGAATGGGTTGTACCAGAAAAATCTTATTTCGTCTTAGGTGATAATCGAGATAATTCTTCAGACTCAAGAGTCTGGGGAATCGTGCCAGAAGAGAATGTTTTAGGCGTTTTATATCATGTGTTTAGTAAATCAAATGAGTAATACTGTCTATCTAAGAATTGTGATGCTTGTCTTAAAACATTAGATAGAATGATATCAAGGAAAGCTAAATAATATGAAGTTGATAATCCATAGCGACAAAAAATGGTAAGCAATAATTTACAACTTGTAGAAATTGACTGTAATAACATTACAGACTGGGATACATTTCATGATGAATTTTATCAAGTATTTGGTTTTCCAGAATATTATGGAAGGAATATGGATGCTTGGATTGATTGTATGAGTTATCTTTCTGACTCTGATGCTCAAATGACTACAATCCATTGTGAAGAAGGAAGTGTAATAACTCTAAAGTTAAAAGATGTTAAAACATTTAAAACGAGATGCCCAGAACAATATGATGCTATTATTGAATGTTCAGCATTTGTTAACTGGAGGTTGATTGATGATGGTTATAGCCCTGTTTTAGCGTTATCATTTAATGGATAAATTATTTAACTTTATGAGTAGAAAAAAATAATAACAAAGAACTTTATTGTAAGAAAAATTACAAGATATCCAATTAAAAACAATGAAAATTCTGGGGGATTTCTGTGGTTGTCAGTCTATAAATTATAACAAAACCCTTGGTATATAAGGGTTTGCGAGATAGTGGTTTTTACGCCGCCCCACCAAACATCTGTTTCACGACAGTTCATAAAACCCCGAAAGCCCTTATAATTTATGGGTTAGCGGGGTTTTTTTGTGCCATAAGGTTTCAGTATGATTCACTACATCTCGCAAATTCTGGGGGTATTACAGACTTAATTATATAGTGTTTTTTTACTGAATGAATTTTTAAGATAGATTATGTTAGGGCCAAACCCATTAGCAAGATTTTTTAACAGGTTTGACTTGGTAAAGAAAGTTTAAAAAGTAGCGGTGATTTTTTGGTTATTTGATGTTAGGCACTTTCCAATGCCACCTCCGTTAATACCGCTGTCTGGTTTTGAAAGTTGGAATTGACACTCCATTGTGTTGCTCTGACTGCTGATAAGTTGCGCTAGTTATGAGTAAAGCTCTATAATTTCAGATTAATATCTTTTAAAGCCTCGATACCAACTTTAAGCTTTTGGTAATCGTGTCCAAGTGATTTTTTAAAAGGGAGTTTTATTACCCACAATAAGCTGTTATTGGTTTTAATTATATTTACAACAACTTCAGGATTATGCCCATCGAAGAATTTGTGAATTTGTTGTTGAAAAAATCTACTGTCTTTTACAAAAAAACGAGCAGTAGAGTTGATAAATAATATCAAATCACGTGCTTGTGCTTGCGCTAAATTCATTACGGTTAATGGGTCATCTTCAAAGTCGATAAAGCCAATTTGTGCAGAGTCTTCTTTGATTTTCAACATATTACGCACAAAGCCTTGGCTCATGTATTGATTCTGTTTGTGTAACTGTTTAATCCCATCAAGACAATCAGCAAACAATTTTCTTACTTTTGGCATATCATGACGATTTTGTTTAAAGTCATCAATAATTGAAACGCCTAAATCCTTCAATAAAATCCAACCAGGTTCTTTTGCCATTAATTCAGGTACGAGAATTCCGTTTTTTTTAAGACAGGTTATTCTTTCAACTTCTAAGTCTAGGGCAGTTTGTCCACCTTTTTGTGGTACGGCCTTTAAAAGAGGTATACGTAATACCTTGCTAAAAAGATTTAAAGCATAATAACGAAACACCCCTCTGGCGGGTGCTGATTTTTTAAGCCAATAGACTTCACCTGTTTCTGCCCTAATGCGTTCAATACGTTCTTTAGATGACAAGGCTTTATGCCATGTTTCATTATCTATGTTTAAGTTGTTAATAATATTTTCCATAAAATTTTAAGGGGTTTACCATGAATAAAGCATAAAAAAACACCAGCAAGAAAACTTAAAATCTACAGCATGGCGAGCATGTGGGAAAGCGTTGTATTTTAAATGAACTTAAAGGTTGTTTGTAATTGAGCCAAACCTATTTTCAAGGGGTTCAATAGGCCTGGCTAGGGTATGAAAATTTAAAAAGTAGCGGTGATTTTTTGGTTATTTGATGTTAGGCACTTTCCAATGCCACCTCCGTTAATACCGCTGTCTGGTTTTGAAAGTTGGAATTGACACTCCATTGTGTTGCCTCGGCTACTGATAAGCTGTGCCTGTGTTTGAGAAGACACTCGATCCGAACCGTTTAATACCCATGCATCATCGTTTAATGAATCTCCTAAAAGTAAACTGCTACCAAATTCTGAGGAAGAGGCTTGTACAAATTTGCCGAAAAATAATTCTCCATCAGGCATGACGATGTTAAGGTTGCCATCATTATCAAAAGCACCTTGTGTGTAATCCATTTTGACAGAACCATGCTCACTCATGCCTAGGATAGTTCCCGTGCTGGTGCAAGCAGAAGTCAGAATACATATTAGTGATACAAATGCTATTTTTTTCATATTTTAAATCTCCGAGTTATGTTTTTTAGCTGTTATGCTACTTTGTTTAAATGTATACATTTAGAAATGTACAAGCACAATAATAACAATATAAAACCAATTTTTCAGTGACGATATTGAGCTGTTTTGTGACTGTTTGAGTCAATATGCAATGGTGAGATAATAATGCTTGCCCTCAAACTCGTGTGCCTGTTTGAAATTGGCATTGAGCATGAAGGCAGCAATAACTTTTTATTTCTATAGAGGGTTTATGTTAAAAGGATTGCAAACTGTGTGATTTAAGTGGTTTGTTTTTCAAGTAAAAAATTTGATATTCTTTTTGCAATTGATAATACATATAGGTCGAATGTATTACTAAGTACAAGTACTGTAATTCCTTTTTCAGGATAAATCCAAAGATCTGAAGAAAACAAATCACTCCCGCCACTATGATGTACTAATTTAGCTTCTGAATTATTGTTCTGAATAGACCATCCATAACCATAATGAGCATTACCGTTATTATATTCAAAATGTGGATAAAGGTATTTAGATGTTGATTCTTCATCTAGTACTGTGCTGTCAATTATCGATTGACTCCAGAGCAATAAGTCACTTGCTCTTGTTAAAATACCTCCATTTCCTTTGAGATTGAGGTATGGACCTTGTTTGCTCCAATTTTCTTCATTTGGTTTTTTTGCTTCAACACCGTCTAAAAAACCATTAGCTACTTCGTTTGTTTTCCAATCTGGGATGACATAACCCGTATTTTTCATTTTTAAAGGTTTAAAAAGAGTTATATTTAAAAAGGTTTCATAATCCATTCCGCTGGTTTTTTCAATTATTAAAGCGAGTAAACTATAACCCATATTAGAATAATGAAATTCTTCCCCTGCTGTGCTTATCAGTTTGCTTTTAAATACTTGTTTTAGAAATTCTTCTTCTGTAATCGTATCATAATCATCTCCAATCCCAGCTGTCAAGCCTGAAGAGTGAGTGAGTAATTGATGAATGGTTATGTTCTTTTTATCATTAGGGACTGTGTCAAAGTATTTTGATAGCTTATCATTTATAGACAGCTTATTTTGCATTGATAATTTTAATATCCCTGCACCAGTAAACTGTTTGGTAATAGAACAAATATCGAAAACCGTGTTTATGCCATTGAGCCCATTTTCTTTACTATTTTTTCTTCCATATGCCTTATTAAATAAAATTTTGTCATTTTGAGTGACTAAAACAACACCTGAAAAGCCTCTTTTAATGAGTTTTTTATCAATTGTGGTTAAATCTTCAGTTTCCATACGAATTGCGTTTATTGTTTCGTCAGGTTGTATTAGGTTTAATTCCTTAAAAACACCATTTTCTAGATTTTTAAATTCTACTTTAATTTCTTCTTCGGTTTTAAAAGAAAATGTGTTTTTTTCTCCTGTTACAATTAACTCACTTTCTCCTTCACCAAATGCTCTAAAATAGAGTTTAGTATCATTTTCTTTTGCTTTTGTATAAATATTTATTACGACACCTGCTGGTTCAAACATATAGTCTCCAGCATATTTTTTTAATGTTCTAATAGCATTTTGATTCATTACTTTCCTTAACCAACTTATTGTTGTGCATATACGAACATAATTTTCAACCCAACCGTATTTCCCTTCTGCTACATAATCAGCGTCTTCATTTAGGTAATATCCCCTTGAGCTGACACCTGCAATATACGTTTTATTATCTTTTTCTATCAAGGCTGGACCACCGCTGTCACCTGGGCCGTTTACACCTTCTAATTTGTGTGTATTGGCTGAGTTTGGATAATCAAAACTAAAAGTCAGATAGTTGTCGTCTATACCCTCAATTAAATTGTATGCTTTTCTGAATTGGCCATCATTAATAGCTTCATCTCTTACCGTTCCATTTTTACCATTTGCATAATCACCCCAACCTAACATCAATATTTCTTTGTTTATTTCATCTTTCTTTGTGTACAAATCAATCGGCTTGACATCATCAACTGCCTTGCCTAACTCAATTAATGCAACATCATAACTCATGTTTTTTGGATTCATAATAATATCAATGAGCTTTCCATTCTCATCACGTACACCTTTCACTTCTCCAAATTCAGGATGAATATGAACTGACTTAACATCGTAATGTTTTTTATTGATTAATACTTGATAAGGTTCTTTATTGCTTAGGTCAACCAACACCGTACAATGCCCAGCAGTAATAGCCCACTTAGGGCCAATTAATGTGGCAACACATTCTTTCCTCTTGCCATTTATCCGAACGGGAAAAACAGCAGGGTATTCACTTTCATTTGCCAGGTAAAGATCTGGGTCCACATCATGGCGGACGACCATTGAAAGTGTTGTTGTTGATAAAGTTATTATGAAAAACAACAAAGTTAGTTTAATTTTCATGTTTTTAAGATCTCCTAAAAAAAGAGAGCTTTGCAAAACTCTCTAATAGTTTTTAATTGTTAAATTGTAGTGTATGTATATATGCATATAGAAATATACAACACCAATTGTAATCAGTAAGACTCTGTTATTCAGTGACGTTATTGAGTAGTTTTGTGACCGTTTGAGTCAAGGTTTTGTAAGTTGACAATCATTTTAAACATTTAATCTGATTTGCTAGATGTGGTTAAGGTTTAACCGCTGTCCAACTGAGTGTAAAACATGCACCACCTAAATCTGATCGTTTGATTCGTATTTCACCGTTATGCCAACTTGCAATCTGCTTCACAATAGCTAATCCCAACCCCACACCTTCTGCTGTATCTCTTTGTTTATTAGCGAGTTGTTTATAGGGCTGAAAAACTCTTTCGTAATTTTGTTGGGCAATCCCTTCTCCATCGTCCTCAACGATTAATGCAAATTCATTAAGTTGCTGGGTAAAACTAACTAAGACACGAGACTTTGCGTGTTTTGTGGCGTTATTCAAAAGATTAACCAACGCACGCTTAAGCGCTCTGTCATCAACAAATTGTTGTGTTTTTAACAATACATCGTCAATATTGGTTTCATATACAATATTTTCATGATCAAACTGATAGTGTTCCACTTCCTCCAAGACCTCAACTGCAAAATGAATATTTCTGAAATGATTAATGTCTGTTGAACGGTTGTATCTGGAGTAGTGTAGTGTCTGAGTAACCAGGTATTCTAAGGCTTCAATACTGGAGTTAATCGTTTGACGATATCGGGCTATTTCCTCTGCATCACAATTGCCTGATTTTAAAATATCATTCGCAAATCTTAGTCTAGCCATTGGTGTTCGTAAGTCATGAGCAACTGCATTGGTTAAACTTTGATTGGATTGAATTAAATTTCTAATATTCTCGGCCATGCGATTAAATGACGTGCTTAATTCGGCCGTAAAAGAACCTTTGCGTACACGTGCACGGGCATCTAAGTGCCCAGTTCCGAAATTTTTTGCTGTTTGAGTGAGTGATTTGTGATCCTTCCACAAGGGCCATAACCACATTAAAAGGCCTGCACAGACAAATAACACCATCAAAAAAAATGGGATAAACATAGCGGATGCTAGTATGAATTGGTCTCTTTCTAGACTCAAGATTAAGGTTCTGCCATTTTGAGTTTTAATTAGAAACACCTCGTCCTCGTTTTCATCCTTTGTCCAAGTCAGATTTTTATACTGATATACTTTCTGTGTTGCATTAATTTCAGTTAGTTTTGCATCTGTAAGTATTTCAATTTGTACCTGAAATCTCGATTCAAGTTCAACTATACTCTTTTCTAGTTGCGAGTTGGGGATTTCATCTAAAGCGTTTTGAAATAGGTAAATGGGGCCGCTGGCTTCAATGTATGTGTTTTGAAGAAAGGTTGTATTATTTGCTATGGCAATTGCCCAGTCTGTATCTGCAATTCTCAATGCCACTGAGCCTTGTTCGTTTCCTAGGGACACATATTCACCAGAAATTAATCGCGATTGCTGATTACCCTCTTTGACAATTTGGTCAATTTTCTTGAACTGAATTTCGGTATTAAAATTTTCTGCAATTTCATTTACTTTACTGTTCCATTGATTTTCATCAATGGTCAATAATTGCCTTTCAATTTCGTGATAAATACCTTGATAAACATCTTCCGTTATTTTTTCCTGTAACCAGTAATTATAAATCTGTAATGGATTATAGCTATTAGCTACCAATAAATAGATTACTGGCAAGATTACCAGCAGACATAGTTTTATAAGGGCTTTTAACATAATGAGTTTACAATTATTGTTCACCAGCACAGAGTTGATAGCCCTTGCCGCGTATGGTTTTGATTAATTCAGTTTTTGAATTAGCTGATAGTTTTTTTCTTAATCGTGATATACGGCGATCAATTGAACGATCTAAACCATCGTACTCAAACCCCCTGAGTTCCTGAACAATAGAGTTACGATCAACGACTTGACCAATTTCTTGTGATAACAACAACAATAATTCAAACTCCGCCGAGGTTAAGTCAACGCTTTTGCCAGCCACTTTAACGAGTCTGTTTGCCGAATCTATATGAAGTTCTCCTGCATTAATAATAGTGTTATTCGAAGGTTCGTGTTGAGCCATTCTGCGTAAAATGGTTCGAATTCGGGTCAAAAGTAAACGTGGTTGAACCGGTTTAATGATGTAGTCATCAGCACCTAGTTCCAAACCTAACATCTGATCCATATCATCATCTAAAGCAGTTAGCATCAGAATCGCTCCTTGATAAAAACTACGCACTTCGCGACACACTTCATTACCGTTTTTATCTGGCAGCATAATATCCAATACAACCAAGTCCGGTAAAGTCTGCTGAATAGCTGTAACTGCATCTGTACCATTATGAATCATATTGACTGAAAAGCCATTTTTGGTTAAATAATCCCTAACCAAAATCGCCAGTTCGATATCATCTTCAACTAAAAGAATTTCATTTTTCATGGTGATTTTATTTTAGATATTTGGTTTTTTATTAATCTAAGCATTCGTCTTGGTCAATTGTTTGGGTGTTTAAATGTATTTAGATTCTTACGTAACAGCAGTTTAATCGAAATGAATAGCAGTTACTATAACAATATTGGGACAGTTTGTGACAAACCTACAAACATGACTCTTAAAGCCATTATAAAAAGGGGTTGTGTGAAGTGAACCACTCTTTCTTATCCAGTTGGGGGTGTATCAAATAAAAGAAATTGCAACAGGTATAATATTTGAATAAATCGATGTGTTTTAAAAAATAAGTTAGACGGCATTCTTACATAAATGGCTAAACAACTCTTTTGCTGTTTTTAATGATTCATCAATAGAGATTATTAAAAGTGGGAGGGTTACATTTTAACCTTATCCATAAAATATCATAACTAAGATCAGTGCAATGCCCGAGAGTGAAAAGTAGAGTCCTTTAGTAAATATCCTGGTTTTGGGTCTGAACATCCAAAATGATGTTATTACCAATATCAGAAGCGAAATGCCAAAGAAGATGTTAAACCAATACAACGGGTCTCCTGATTTTGCTTTGTGTAAATGTGTTAATTTATCTAATACCATTGGCAACTTCATGACCGAGATTTGTGCTAACCCTGTTGTTTTGTTGTATGTGCCATTTTTGAATGAAATGGTATCTGCATTTTCTTTGAGGTTTTGTAAGCTTCTCACCTTTAATTCTTTGGCTAAATTTTCCGTACGGATGTTTGGTTTCAACACTTTTTCGATTTGATGTTCGCTTTTCAGAAAATTTGTATCACGAAAAATTAATACGATACCACTAATGGCATAAACGGCCATTATGCCTGCTAGGAAGTTACCTACATAACGGTGTACTGTTCGGAATTTTTGATTGACTGGTTTTTTGTTATTCATGTTTTATAATTTGTAAATATGATTATGAGAAAGTGTTGAGGTTATTTTATATATCAGTCACCTTATTATTCAAGCTAATTGATAAACCCAATGGTTTTAATTTTGAATAAACGGATTTGAAACCATAACATTATCATTAAATAGGTTTATTAGGGTGAATTCATCTAAATTACATGCGGCGTATTTCGCCGTAAATAGAATAATGGTTAAACTGTATTATAACTGGTGCATATTTTCTTGATATTTTTTCGTCCAGTATTTTGGAGATATATCAAGCCACTTTTCTTTTCATTAGAATTTTAAACGATTCATGTCAGCCATTTAATTTAAAATGCGTATGAATTAAAATAATAACATTCGACAAGACCAATAAAAGATCATAGTACCCTTGTCGGGTCTGAAAATTGTTATAATTTATGTACCAATCAATTATCGGTGATGCACTATTTACCAAAACACAGCAACGTGTTTTGGTGTGTTGTATGGACAAAAAAAAAGAGTTTTTATTTGAATGCGGATGGCAGATATAGGTAAAGATTCATTCAGTCATGAATTGGGAAATTTAGCCCTGAGGCAATTGAAAACCAAACAATGAGAGCAAGCTAAGTGTTCACGGAAACGTGGGTAGTACAATTTGGAAATCTTATTTTAACTATCGTTTTTAGCACGTATGGAGCTGTTAGAAATTGACAATATATTAGTATGAGAATAGTATGTTAGTTAGGTTTACTTAATTACTAATGAATACAGAGGGTTTAAATATTAATGAAGTTAATTAACAAAATATCAGTACTAGGACTTATTTATATATTGCCTCTTATTGGTGGAGACCTACATGCAGGGGCTTATATATTTGCTGGAGAGGCAAATGGTGTTGATTTGGTGACTCACCCAAAAAACTATAATGGATTGGGTGGCGTAGTTACGAATAAAGTTTGTATTGTGGTTGGTTCAACTTCAGCTGCTAACCTAGAAATTCCCGTTCAAAACAGCATAGACCGCTATAATCAGTTAGTGGCTATTGAGGGTAATTTGCTTTTGGGCTCAGATAACGATATACCTTCAGGGGCGATAGATATTGAATCAGCGTTGTTACATGAGGTGGGGCATTGCATCGGCATGGCACATCCCAATGCAGCAGGAGAGTCAGGGCTTTCAGGAAGTGATACCAACTATACTAAAGCAGCAGAAGGGACTAATGCGGTTTTTGATATAAATAGTGGTATGGATGGTGTTCGAGGATCTTCTGATGACGTGAGAGGTGATGATATTAATTTACATTGGTTTTTGACAGACTCAAACAACCCCTTTGTGACGCCAAATGGCGCAGTGAATCAAAGCAATTTTTCAAGAGATTTGAATGACTTGCCTACAGGAAACAATTTTGCAGCAAATGCTGATCGTACAGTTTCTAGTCTTTTTGGTTTGCCTTCAACTGAGGCAACCATGCAGCAAGGCCAAGGATCAGATGAAGATCAACGTGCACTGGTTGGTGATGATGTAAATACACTGCTTTTTGCAAGAACAGGTATTGATCGCATTTCTGATACTACAGATGATTATTCCGTTAACCTGGTATATGGAGGTGTTTCTGATGCAGTTGACTGTGATATATCGGTTGCTCTTGATACCAGTACAAGTTTTGCAGTTTGCCAAACGGGTGGTGGATTTTTAGCCAGTAATAATGCTGTGATTACATCTGCTTCAGTTCGATACAATGAAGCTGTTAATTGGTTTTTCACTAGTAAGAGAGTTCCAACACCGGTCACAGACCAGCTTACTGTTATCATTGGTGGAACTGTAATGCTCGTTGATGGAGGATCAGATTCGTTACTCGATAATGATACACATCCAGATTTATTGCCTGTTAATATGTCGACTGGCGTATTTAGAGAGCCATTGAATGGAAATGTTACTTTAAATACTGATGGTACATTCAGCTACACACATACTAGTGGTTCTTCAGACCCTGATTTATTTGTGTACAAAACATGTGTAGACGATGGTGGCGCAACCAATACATGTAGTTATGGTATCGTTAATGTATTAGTTAATAGTGGCAATACTGCTCCTGTTCTTGCAATCATTGGTAATCAGTCGGTTACGGAATTGACCACTTTGAATTTCACAGCGACCGCCACAGATGCTGATTTGCCTGTCGATACTTTAACCTTCAGTTTATCCGGCGAACCCACTGGTGCGAGTATTACTACAGGTGGTGAATTTAGTTTCACGCCAACCGAAACACAAGGCCCCGGTGATTACAGTTTTGATGTTATAGTCACTGACAATGGAACAGGATTATTAACTGATAGTGAAACCATTACCGTTACGGTTAATGAAGCTCTCATTGAACTAATTTATTTGGATGGTTTTGAGAATGAAGGAGAATAATATGAATATTTATACTATGCAATTAAACTACAAGAAAATATTTTGGACTCTAGGATTGTTATTGATGATGCTAATCAATTCGTTTCCATCTGCATACGCACATGAAAACCTTATTTTAGAAATGACGTCTTATTCGAGCAAGCTGTTAAAACCTGATTTAACTCCAAATATCAGAATCTTTGCAAATGGCGTTATCGAAATTTATCGTCCAACTTATATGAAAAAAGCCGGTCTATTTAGTGGTCAATTAAATCAAGAGCAGTTAAGTAAAATTACTCAGTTGATGGATTCACTTGAAAAATTTGATGTTATTAAAGCTGAAGAAGAATATT
This sequence comes from Alcanivoracaceae bacterium, assembly GCA_016744455.1. Taxonomy (GTDB): domain Bacteria; phylum Pseudomonadota; class Gammaproteobacteria; order Xanthomonadales; family Marinicellaceae; genus NORP309. The sequence continues at coordinate 55,956 of JADGEI010000016.1, read as the reverse complement.
TTATGGCCGATTTAGAACAAAAACGATTAACAGGTCAATTGTATTACAGTTCTGAAACAATAATTACTCAATTTAAAATCATCAGAACAGAGAATTCATTAACCAGTGAAAAATTTATTTTAGCAGAAAGTGCACGAGAAAAATCAACTCGCTTTAATCAATTAGAAGATTGGAAAATGTTTTCAGATGCAGAAGAAATGATGATGGATTTAAAGAAAACCCTGAATTTGACGCGTATAGGTGAGGCTAATTAAAGTTATAAAAGAGTGATAAAATAATTAGTTAAGAAATATAATGGTGTATGCCTGAGATGTGCCTTTCATTCAAATAAGTGAGGGTTTTACATCTGTATCAATAAGATCAAAGTTGTAGATTTATGATGTAATGTCTACTTATAAAATCAAAAGTTAATTATGGAAAAAAAAACAATAACTACACCTCCAAATGACCCTCCAACTCTATTAGGAGGCATCAAGGTGTTGGATTTAAGTCGTATTCTTGCCGGTCCTTGGGCGAGTCAGGCTTTGGCTGATTTTGGTGCGACTGTATGGAAAATTGAAAAACCCGGTGTTGGTGATGATACCCGTCATTGGGGGCCTCCTTATTTAAATAGAGAGTCAACTGAAGAATCGCTATCTGCTTATTTTATCGCTACTAATCGTGGTAAACAGTCTATTTGCATTGATATTACTCATAAGCAGGGGCAGAGCCTGATTATTGAAATGGCTCGAAAAGCCGATATTGTGATTGAAAATTTTAAAGTTGATGGTCTTAAAAAATATGGCTTGGATTACCAGAGTCTTTGTCACATTAATCCTAGTCTGATTTATTGCTCGATCACTGGTTTTGGCCAAACGGGCCCAAGAGCTCATGAGGCAGGTTATGATGCCATGATTCAGGCAACAGGTGGCTTGATGAGTATTACTGGAGGCTCAGAAGAAGATGGTGGAAAAGCACAAAAAGTAGGTGTTGCCGTCACTGATTTAATGACCGGTATGTATGCCACAACAGGAATCTTGGCAGCTCTAAATTACCGTAATGCTACAGGCATAGGTCAGCATATTGATTTGTCTCTACTGGACACACAAATTGCCATGTTAGCCAATCAGGGTATGAATTATCTAGTGAGTGGGAATATTCCTTTAAGACAGGGTAATAGTCACCCTAATATAGTGCCTTATCAAACCTTTAGTTGTAGTGATGGGGAAATTTTATTGGCTGTTGGAAACGATCAACAATTTAATAAAACCTGTCGATTGTTAGGTTTAGCAGATTTGCAAGAAGATGAACGGTTCAAATCAAACAGTGAACGTGTGATAAATAGAAACAGCTTGATTCCTAAACTGGCAAAAGTTTTTATGGCTCATAGTTGCCAACATTGGTTAACATTATTTCACAAAGAAGGTGTGCCTAGCGGCCCTGTGAATAATATTGAACAAGCCATGGGAGAGCCTCAGATTAAACACCGAAACATGCTGATTGATTTGGAAGGGGGAAACAATCAAAAAGTGCCTCAAATAGCCAATCCACTAAAATTTTCAAAACTCGATTTGTCTTATCAATTGCCGCCACCACTATTAGGAAGTTCAACGCTAGAGGTGTTAGCTCACGAACTAAATTTATCTGAAGGTCAACTCGCTAAATTAAAAACCAAAGGGGTGATTTCATAATAATTCAATAATAGGGTTAAGATGTTTTTTTTGTAGCAATAAGCATTACGCCTTGAACTGGCACTAGATTTTATGTGCCCGACGATTGGCTTAATATTTCAAATTAATTCCCTGAAAAACGATGCAAGATTATGTGTATCATTCTGAAGTTTTTACTGTGTTGGGCTAAATTTTTGAATGATAAAATAAATATAGATAAAAATTGATTAGAGGAGTTATTGAATCTTTAGTATTAAAAAACCCCTATTTCTAGGGGCTTTTTAATTTTCATACAAAGCATAGTAATAGTTATTGCACTGAGAATGGGTACCATTTTGTGCCGCTATATATAAGGGTTAATGCTTCAGTACTGGCAGTGCCAAAATCAGCTAGTGCCGACGTTGAATAATCCGATCCATCCTGTCTAAAAAACTTTCCATTAGGGTTTAAGTTAAAGTTTGTGGGGCTTTCCGTATAAAAGTAAATAATTTGTCCTGTTACTGGTGCAGCGGGTAAAGTCACTGTAAGAGCAGCAACGCCACTTGATAAAACAAATTGATTATCGGTATTTAGTGTGGTGTTCGTATTGACAATAGTGACTGCAATACTTCCTCCATCCATACCAGGAGGTCCAGCCATACCAGGTGCTCCATCCATACCAGGTGCTCCATCCATACCAGGAGGTCCAGCCATACCAGGTGCTCCATCCATACCAGGTGCTCCATCCATACCAGGAGGTCCAGCCATACCAGGTGCCCCATCCATTCCAGCAGGTCCAGCCATTCCAGGTGCTCCATCCATTCCAGCAGGTCCAGCCATACCAGGTGCTCCATCCATACCAGGTGCTCCATCCATACCAGGTGCTCCATCCATACCAGGAGGTCCAGCCATACCAGGTGCCCCATCCATTCCAGCAGGTCCAGCCATTCCAGGTGCTCCATCCATTCCAGCAGGTCCAGCCATACCAGCTGCTCCATCCATTCCATCCAGTCCAGGAGGTCCAGGAGGTCCAGGAGGTCCGATCAAAGTTCCTGCATTACAATTACCTAATTGCCCTGTGATATCATCATAACAAATAGGCGTATCTTCAATTCCAGCTGTAGGTAATGAGTTGATAAGCATGCTCCCATCTTCATTTATTCTCACTCTTTCATTGGTGCCACTTTGATCAGTGACAACCACCCCATCACCAGTATCTGGCTGGATGAGAACGTCATTTGCTAGTAGAATATGGCTCGCTAACAAAAGGCTAAGCGAGAGTATGGTTTGAAATTTTCTAATGTTTGGCATTATATTTGTCCTCAAGAAATTGCTGGGTTTACATTCTGTTTACTATATTTATTAGCTATTAACACTATTGTTAATAGTAGTATCAGAAGAGTGTAAAGATTCAAAGTTGGTATGGAAAATGCTAATGGAGTTCCAAACCATCCACGTGCATTAGGGCCTTGAATTGAGTTAAATGCAGAAGCTGGTCCAGGTGCAATTACCTGCAAAACACTGTGGTTATTTGTCACATTTACATAATCTACAGTTTGTGTGGCATTAAGATTTAATTTTAAATAAGCTTGTTTAGATGAAGAACTACTTTTAATCGTTAATAAATTCCCAGGAAAACCTGTTAAAACAATATTTTTTTCTATGTTTTGCTGTACTAATTCTTGAAATTCTATGGTTTTACTCGCGGCTGTTGTTGCCATGAGTTCATAAAAATTAGTCATACCAGTAATATGGCTTAATGGTTGAAGATCAGTAAAGTGGACAATTCCACTACCTGCATCAAAACTGCCTTCATTATGCCAATCCTGAGAAAGAGAAATAGTACTGCTTTGTGCTGATGAGATGCCTGTGTTTAAATTGAAAAAATCTAATATTTGATGAGCACCACTCCCCCAGAGTAATTCTCCATTGTTATTTATTTCAAGGCTGTCTGAGTTCAAACTAGAACTTCCTAGTTGTATAGTGCTACCTGTACCTATGGTTATTTTCGAAGCGTAAGTGAGTGATGCTTGAAAAAAAAGAATGGATAATGCTATACATTTTAAATGTTTCACTAATTTATTTATCATCAAAAACTCCCCCAGTTATGTCGAATTAAAATATTAACACAAAAATAAAGGTAAATAAAGTAGTTTAAACTCTTTGCGATTTACAATAGAAAATACAATTCAAAACTTAAGATGCCAGAACCTAGTGATTTGTGAATCAAATTACGGATGATTTACGCTTTTATCGAGATGGATTGATATTTTTCGTAACTTTTTAACAGACCTCATGAGTTGTGCTAAGATTTCTTATATACTAAGCCATCTTAATAGGATTGTGAGGGATTCATAGTGCGAAAAAATTGCTTATCAATACAAGAAGCTGTTTCTCAATTTGATCGGGTTAATTTTAAGTTGTTCTCATTTCGTCACGTAGTTATGCAAAGTTTTCTTTTGGTAGTTACTCTTATGTTGTTTTCTTGCAGTAAACACTATAAACCTGATTTAGCTCATTTATATAAAACAACTCATATTAGTTATGATACTCCACCTCCAGTGATATTAATTCATGGGATTATGGGAAGTAAACTTCGTTATAGAAATGACTTGAAAGAGCTGTGGTTTGGTAATTTAAAAAATTTACTTTTTTCAAACTATAAAGACATTGGTCTCGAAATTAATCCCGATACGTTAGAAGCATTAGAAAGCGATGTGGAGCCGTTTGAGATAGCAGATAAAGCCGCTGGAATTGATTTTTATAATGCTATTCTTCAGACGCTCCAACAATTTGGGGATTATCGCCTAACTGATAGAGATGAAAAGGTTTTTGATTTCAATAGGAGGATGTATATATTTACCTATGATTGGCGGCAAGATAATGTCAAAAGCGCCAAGAAACTTCATCAATATATACAGGCTATTAAAAAAAACTATAACAACCCAAACCTTAAAGTGGATATAGTTGCTCATTCTATGGGTGGTTTAGTTAGTCGATATTATTTAAGATATGGCGATGTTGATGTGTTGAATGATAATGACTTTCCTATCAACCTTAAAGGCAGTGAAAATGTCCGTAAATTAATCTTGCTTGGTACACCAAATTTAGGGTCAGTTGGTTCAGTTGAATCATTTATTACTGGACTTAAGATCGGTCTTCGTAAAATTCCAACAGAAGTCTTAGTGACTATGCCAAGTATCTATCAATTATTTCCACACGCCATTAATACTTGGCTAATTAATATTAATGGTGAAAAATTAGAGAGAGATGTTTTTGACCATGAAATTTGGAGACAATTTCAGTGGTCAATTTATGATCCAAAAGTTGAAAAAAGAATAATGAGTCACTTTGACTCAACCCAGCAAGGCGAAATCTATTTGAGTACATTAAAGAAATATTTTCAAAAACATTTAGAACGAGCTCGAAGATTTTTATGGTCACTTACTGTGCCTCTTGAGAATCCCAATTACAAAATAATTGTGATGGGAGGAGATTGCAGCCTTACTTCGGCAAGGTTATTAGTGGAAGAAGTTGGTGGGGTCTCTGTCATTCGATTAAAGCCATCACAAATAAAAAATCCTAAACTAGGGGTTGATTATGCACAATTGATGTTAGAGCCAGGAGATGGGACCGTAACTAAGGCCTCTTTGCTTGCTAGAGATGTGTTAGACCCAACAGCACCTCAACATAAATATAGTTTTTTCCCTTTGGATTATCCCTATTTTTTATGTGAAAATCACAGTACCTTGACTACAAATATTAATTTTCAGGATAATTTGTTGCATATACTTTTATCAAGATAGTTATAAAGCTAATTGGGCAGTAATCTATGAGAATATAATTTCTTACTGATTCACCATTTATTTGTTCAAAAAGCTATAATCAAGGACATGAAAGAATCAGATTTATATTTGCCATTAAAATATTTCTTAGAAGCCCAAGGGTACGAAGTTAAGGGTGAGGTTGTAGATTGTGATGTGATGGCGGTGCGTAAAGATGAAGAACCTATTATAGTTGAATTTAAGTTGTCTATTAATTTATCGGTAATTTTACAAGCAGTCGAGCGTTTGTCATTGTCCTCTCTTGTCTATATTGGACTACCTAAACAATACAAATTAGCAAAAAATCGAAAACGAAAACGAAATATCATTAAACTGATAAAGATGCTGGGACTGGGTTTGATTATTATAGACCCCACGATTAAGGTTGGTGGTGTTGATGTGATTGTTGACCCTAAGGTGTATACACCACGAAAATCTAAACCAAAGTTGCAAAAGCACTTGGGTGAATTTCATCAAAGAGTAGGCGACCCAAATCTTGGTGGATCTAGCACGATGATAGGTAGAGTTACGGCCTACAGGCAAAGATCGTTGGCAATTGGCCAATACCTAGAAAATAATGGAGCGACTAAAGCTTCGGTAGTTGCTGAACAAATTCAGGACCCTAAAGCCAGGGATATTTTGTATAAAAATTATTATGGATGGTTTGCCAAAGAGTCAAGAGGTGTTTACAACATAACATCACTTGGACTAAAGGATATTTCATTTTGGATAAAACAAAAAACACTTTAATTTATAAATTTAGTGCAAACTTATACTTATCACTAATAAGCACATTTAAATCAAAGATCTTGTATGTATTTATCAATCATTTGTTCTAACACATTTAATGGCACTGAGCCATTGGCTAATAAGGCATCATGAAAGGATCTAATGTCAAATTTTTCTCCTAGTTCTTTTTCAGCTTTTGCTCGTAGCTCCCAAATTTTTATTTCGCCAAGTTTATAGGATAAGGCTTGAGCTGGCCAGCTAATATAACGGTCTATTTCTGTTTGGATATTGTGAGTGGATAGGGCTGTATTATTTTTCATAAGTATGATGGCTTCATCACGGCTCATGCCAAAAGCATGCATGCCAGTGTCTACAACTAAGCGCATGGCACGCCACATTTCGTAGGTTAATCTGCCAAAGTCAGAATATGGGTCTTTGTAAAAGCCTACTTCTTTTGCTAATTTCTCACAATAAAGCCCCCAACCTTCGCCAAAGGCAGAAATGTAATTGTAACGCCTAAATTTAGGGAGATTTTCTAATTCAGCATTTAATGCAGCTTGTAAATGATGACCTGGAACTGATTCATGAAAAGTGAGTGCCTCTAGGTTGTATAACGGTCTTTTATTTAATGAATGCGTATTAACCCAATACTGACCTGGTCTAGTGGAGTTGATTGGAGCTGAGACATATCGCCCTGTGGTGTAATTGGCGGCAATTTGTTCAGGTACAGGATTTACGGTATAGGGTTGCCTTGGTAATTTTTGGAATAAGGACGGTAATTTTCCATCCATTTGTTTGGCAATATAACTGGCTTGTTTGAGTAAGTCTTCGGCAGATGTGGCATAAAATTGTTTGTCGGTTCTTAGAAACTCCAAAAATTCTGCAAATGTCCCTTTATACTCAACTTGCTTTATGATTTCTACCATCTCAGATTTTATACGCTTGACTTCCTTCCATCCAATATCATGAATTTCTTTAGGAGTTAAATTGAGAGTTGTGTATTCTTTTATTTGTTGTTGATAATAGGCTTTGCCATTCGGATAACTATAGGCACTGATGCCTTTTTTAGCACCTGGAATATATTCTTCCTCCATAAATCTTTTAAATTGTTTATAAGCTGGTGTGACTTCTGAATTAATTATTTCGATGGCTTGTTTCTGGTATTGTTTTGCTATCTTTGTATCAATAGCCTTTGGCAATGCTTTAAAGGGCTTATAAAATAATGAGTTTTCAGGAGTATTTGAAATGTATTTTTCTATGAATTCTGGGTAATGCTTAATGACGACATGTGGCTGAGTCATGCCTGTTTTTAATCCATCGCGCATATTGGCAATATGCTGTTCAAAAACTCTAGGTATTTGTTTGAGACGGCTTAAGTAGTTTTTATAATCTTGATTAGAATTGAAACTCATGTAGCTAGACATGCTGGCTAAATCGACATGGAATGAACCTTCTGCTTGTATTGGAATTTGAAATTCATTGAAGTGTATATCTGCTATACTGTTTGTAAGCATCGCTTTTGACATGTCATAATTAATTTTATTTTCAGTTGTTAATTGACTGCGTTTAATTTCTTTTAATTTACCTAATAAATTTTGATAGCCCTGAGCTGTTTCTTTTTGGTAAGTTGAAGAATTATTATTCAGTTGCCCATCAAATTTTTTGTTGCCATGATAACTAGAAGCTTGTGGTGATCTAGACATGGAATATTCCCAAGATTGGTCAATTAATGTCTCTAATTGTTTATCGTATTTTGACGCATTTACCGGCTGACTTAATGCAACTACAAATAGTAAGTAGATATAAAATTTCATAGGTATCTCAAAGATTAAATGATGGCATATAATAACAGAGATTTAGATGAAACTGTGAAAGATGCATTAAAGTTGTAAAAAGCTTAACTTTACAAGAGCAGATTACAAATTGAGAATTGGTTATTTTATATGAGGTGATGGTTGAGTTTTTCTACCTTCTTTAAAGGGTAACTCTTTTAATATGGGAGCCCTAAAATCGTTAAGTCTAAAAGATTCAAACTTGTTCAAACTTCAATCAAGATATTCAAACTTCGAAAGTGTTAAATACAAACACTTTTTAACTACTTCGGGGTAAGCGATATGAAAAATTTAAACTATTATTATACGACTGCAATTTTCTTGTTATGTCTGTCCACAGTTGGTTCAGCTTTTGTAACTGTGGGGTCAACTGGGGATTGCGATTATAGTAATTTAGAAGATGCCTATAATGATACAGATGCATTTGTTAGGGTAACATCACAGACAATTCATTCTTTAGATGAAATCATAAGCAAGTCCAAGTATTTTAGTGGTGGATATGATACATGTGTTGATGCTGAAAATGACATATTGGGTAATCAAAACACTCGATGGGTCCCTTTTAATCTTGTTGCACCCATTATTAATATTGATGCAAATCAAGCGACTCAATCACTGATTGCCATAAATAATTTCACTGTACATGGGTCTGACTCTCATGCTATTTCTGTAAGTGGTAACAGCACTGTTATTATTAACAATTCTATAATTACTGATAATAATGAAGGCGTTTCGGGAGGGGCTGGTATCAAAATTAGAGGAGTTGGTGCAAACGTTAGCCTATTTGATACTGAAATTACAGATAGCCACACAGATTTTGATGGAGGTGGAGTACATTGTTCGTTAGGCGGTACATTTATGATGTCGGGTGATTCCGTAATTAGAGGCAATACGGCTGTGGGAAAGGGCGGTGGAATTTATGCGGCTGAAGATTGTCACATTACTTCAAAGAGTGGTGATGCTCAACCCAACCCTCTTTTAGTTCAATATGGGATCATAAAAAACACAGCTGAATTTGGTGGTGGTGTGTATTTGTTAGACGGTGCTGATATGAGTTTAACTGGTAATAATGATCATCCAGCAAGTGTTGTTGCTAATACCTCAACAGCACATTCTTCAACTATTATTATTGGTGGCGGTGGTGTTTACCTCATGGGAACAAATACCATTAATAACCCTAACGAAACGTCATTTACCGGAATTAATGCAAGAATTGAATACAATCAAGCAGAAAATAAAGGAGCTGGGTTTACTGCCGTTAATTCTGCACGGTTTAACATGAGGCGATTGGATACGGCTTGTTGGGATAATGACAAGTGTTCTAGCTTGTCGCATAATACAATTGATACAGCACATGGTACTGGTGCTGCAGGTTTTGTTTATAATAAAAGTCAGGCAAACATATCTAGGACGTTTATTGATAAAAACCAAGCTGAAAACACTTCAATTATCGTGGTTGATTCTGTAGGGTCTCTATTTTTAGAAGGAAATTTAATAACTAGAAATGGCCCATGGAACCAAGTGTCATCAGCACAGTTATTTAGACTAGAAGGGGCTAATGGTTTAGCAAGTAGTGTTAATTTTAACTACAACACCTTAACAAATAATAATGCTTTTAGTGTCTTTGATATTATCGGTACTACTTCACAGCACTGGCTCTATATTTACAATTCAATAATTAGGGATCAGGGAGATATCGTTAGTAAAGTCGGAGGGATTGATCCCAATCTTCGTGTTGGTTGTAATTATGTACATGAAATCGCAAGTTTTGCTGATGCGGTGATTAATGTAGATAATTTTAATTTAGACCCTGGTTTTGTCGATGCTGCAAATAGAGATTATCATGTGTTGCCCGGATCTTTCTCAAAAGATTTATGTGATGAGGCGACAATCCAAAGTTATTATGCAGGGTTAAATGGAAACGCCAGAGGTTATGATGATCCCACTATCCCCAACCTAAGGGGTTCCTATGATGCGGGAGCTTATGAAGGATCGGTTCAAAATACTGGTGAAGCACTATTTAGCAATGGGTTTGAATAAAGAAAGTGAGAAATTAGTGATAATCGGGGATGTCAGATAAGTTGAGTTGAACAATGAGCTTTCTAAAATAGAGAATGAGGCCATTCCCCGAAGTTTGGTTCTATTTTGGAAATTTAAAAGGCTAGATTGAAAAATTTAGCCTTTTTTTTTACGGGAGTTATGGTTGTTGTCAAAAAGTGAGGCTAATTCTTACTATTTGATCGTGTTTTTTCTAAAATTTGGCTCATAAGCTTATTATAAATACCTTGATCTACTCGCGCTAATTGTGTTAGTTCTGTCATTTTAATGTTAATTTCGACAATTTCTTTTTCAGTTTGAGTGACTAATACCGAGTTGTCCTTTTCTTGACGTTCCAATTTTAGTTTTAGGAATAGCTGGTATTCGAATAGCCATTTAGGATTTTGTAATTTTTGCGTTTCTAAGTACCACTTGTCAGCCAACTCTTGTTTTTCCATTAGCGAATAGGTATAGGCCAATGCTAATGATGCAATGGCTTTGGACTGCTTATTACTGTTTTTGTTTTTTATGACTTCCATAGCTGGTTGAATAGCTTGTAAGTAATTGTTGTTAAAATAATTTGCCAGTGCTAGATAGGCTAGATTTAAGGGCTGTTTATAGATGAAATCAGCGGCTTGAGATATAGCTAAAGAATTGGTTAGTAAATTCTCAGCATCTTTCCAGTTGTTTTGGCGTGCCAAATTTAGTCCTTGGTACATGATAACGATGCTTCTAGAACCTTTCATGTTTAAACTTATCAAGTAATTATCTGCTAAGTTGAGCAAATCATTAGCTTGGTCAAATTGATAAGTTTGTACCAGTAAATAACTCAGTGTTATCATTTTTGGGCTTATATTAGAGAAATTATTTGTAGCTAATTGATATTTAATGGCTTGTTGTATCATTTCCATAGCCTCAATACTCTTATATTGATTCTGGTAAAGGTCACTTAAGAAGCTATATGAATTGGCAATATAGCGGCCTGTGCCAATCTCTAGAGTCATTTGTAAGCCTTTTTGCCCCAGTTCAACTGCCTTGTCATAATCATTAGTAATGACATAAGCCGCTGCAAGGTTGTTTACAGCAATCATTTCACCAATCGTATCTCCTTCTTGTTTTGTATCATCAATAATTTGTTCGTATAAATTCTTGGCTTTCTGGATGCCAACATGTTTTTGATAAAAATAGGCCAATTGCATTTTGGCATCAATCATCCGTTGTTTCTGATCGATTCTTGCAAATATTTCAATGGCTTTGTTGATGTGTTCTTTTTGTTTTTCACGATAGCCCTTCTGAGTAACTATAAATGAATAACTTTCAGCTAAATTTAAATGCACTTGACCTATTTGCTCGTTATTGTCTACTTTTTCATAAGCTTGAATGGCTTTGTAGTAGGTCTCAATGCTATTTTTATACTCTTGTAAATGGTATTCAGATCTGCCGATATGATTATATAAAAAGGCGAGGTCCTTGATAGAAAGATGATAGCTTTCTTTTTCTAATAAATTAATGAGGTGTTGTTTTCCTTTGCGCCAATCATTGTTGATTAGTTTGACTAGTGATTCTTTTTTTGCTTTATTAAAGAAGTCATTCTTTATGGGTGATTGATAAAAACTAACGAATAAGGAAATAATGAGGATTAAACTGATCAAAACTAGTGTATATCTTTTTGTTGATTTATAGTACCTATCTGATTGTTTATTATTCGTTTCAAGATCAGGATTGGTGCAATCCTCTTGGGTGGTAATAATTGGAAGTTTGATTTGATAGCCTTTACCATAAACATTATGAATAATATCTTTTGGTAATCCAACCTCAGCAAAAATTTTCCTTACCAATTGCACTTGTTTAAAAGCAGAGGCTTCAGTGACAATCACGTCTTTCCAAATATGATCAATCAAGTTGTCTTTACTTATTACCTTGCCATTACTTTGCAAGAACAATTGTAAAGCCTCGATGGTTGCTTTTTTACAAACAAAACGCTTACCATTGATTTTTAATGTATGTTTGTCAATACAAAAGGAGGTGTCGAGAATTTTATAATTAATATTAGTGTTGCTTAGGCTCATAGCGAGGCAATATAACCTAGAATTGAAGTCAATGACTTGATATCTGTTAAGAAAATGAAACTGAGCGGAAAAAAAAGCAGCTTAGGTAAGCTGCTTTTTTCATTAATTGATTAACTTATGAATCTGGCGGAGGTGTTCCACCATATGGTAGTGATTGATTGGCAGAAACTGTAATGTGCAATGGAGGTGAAAGTCCATTTATTTCGGTTAAAACAACTTTGCCGAATGACATGCCGGTTGCCGTTGTTGGAACATTACTTGCCGTGATGGTTAATGTTTGATTGGTAACGGGAACGATTACTAAAGGTTCATCAAAACCATTTTTAAATATGACATCTGGATTTGGAGGAACCGCAACTTCGTTTATGACAAAACTGGTTGGTTGTACATTTAGGGTAAATGTACCATCAGTTACTGCTGAAACAGTCCATCTGGTTTCAATTCCTAGTGTGTCTTTCAAAGTTCTAGACCAGTTACATGAAGCACCACAAGTTGAATTTCTTACACTTGGTATGTTTAATGTTTTAGGGTCACCTCCAGTGCTAGGGTTTGCTGCCAAATAGTTGGCAAAAGTCTCATCCATCACAAGGCCAGCTTGAGCGGCTACAGATAAATCTACACGGCCACTACCTAGATCATCAGGATCCACAGGTGTGACATTGTCTTCTTTTCTGCCAGTTTCATCAGCAGTCATTTGGATGGCAGAATTTATTTCTGACACAGTCCATGTAGGTTGTACGGCTTTCATTAATGCACCTACACCTGCCATGTGTGGGCTAGACATTGAGGTACCGCTAATATTTCCAAGTTCAGCTGAACCTATAGGTGTATTTGGGTCATTATTGAATGGAGCAAAAATACTAACTCCAGGTGCTGTGATATTGGGTTTGGTTACATCAATTGTTAAATTAGGTCCACGTAAACTAAAATCAGCAAGAATATCACCAACTGTTCCTGCCCCGGAACCTGTGTTAACAATAGTTGCCATGTGATTTGATCCAGTTGTTAACCATGCTCTTACTTGGTCAGCTTTTGCTGCATTCATATGAATTGAAGGAAGTACATGAAAATCTGCAACTTCGGTGGTTGCACCACCGGCTATATTTCCTAGTATTAAGCCGCCCGCTCCACCAGCTAATACATTAACACCTTTTGCTACACGCGCTATTGCTCCACGATCACAAACGACTATTTCACCATTTGTCCATGTGTTATTGGGAAAAGGGTTTAGGCATTGTTCAGGGTCTGCATCACCATTAGAAAAATCGCCCGCATAGACAACTAGTGCAGGGCCGTAGCCTTCTGTATTGGATTGTCCTGCTATATCAGCAGGGGGACTTGTACCACCAGACATATTCACTAATTCACGATTACCGTTTCTGTCATGAGTGCTTGCTGCAACTGTCATTAACCATGGGCCTTTGTGGTTAACATCAGCTATAGGGTTTGTGTTTTCTGCACGTGTGTTACCAGCACTTGCTGCGACAAAAATCCCAGCATTAACTGCATCAAGAAATTGTCTGTCGTTATCAAACCATGGCGAGTTTCCTCCTGAAATAGAGAAGTTGATTACATTCACACCATCTTGAATAGCCCTATCAATACCTGCAGATGTAGCACTACAAGTTGATGTTTCACAAACATCGTATGCAATAATATTGGCATGTGGTGCTACGCCAGAAATTTGAGGTAAATTAATTGCCATTTGAGTACCACCATCAAAAAATGGTCCACTCCAAAAGTTCCCTGCAGCTGTACCAGCAGTATGGCTACCATGGCCATTATTGTCTTCTGGTGCATCAGTGTCTGTTCCATTTGTAAATGCCCATGCACCAATTAATTTGTTGTTACAGGTGATCTCTGCATTTGGTGCAGGTAAACCATCGTTATTACCACCAATACAATGACCAACAAAATTACCACTACCTAATGGATTGGTATGGACATAGCCATCATCAGGACCAGTTGCTGCATAAGATGGGTGATCACTGTTGATACCTGTGTCAACTACACCAACTACAATTCCTTCGCCTTTATTGGGTAATCCAGTAAATGGCACAGCAGTACCATCCCAAATTTGATCAGCATTAATCCATTTTGGTCCACTTTCAGTAACCAAGTCGTACACAGGTTCTTTTTCAACACTCTTTATTTCTGCTAAGTTTTTAAGTGCAGAAACTTCTTGTGAGGTTAAACTGAGCATTAGTCCATGATACATAGCCTTATAGTGATAGATAGTTTTGAAATTTGTACCGATAGCATTAGTAATTACTGTGAGTTTACTTTGTTTCAATGAATTCAGGTGAGCTCCATAGGCCTTAGTGGCCTCAGACCTTGCTTCAAATGTGTTGCTATTGTTATGTTGAGGACTTGTTGATTCAATATTGTTTACCCCGCCAGTGTAATAAAGTAAGCCGGGTTCATAAAATTTAACGACATAATTCGATCTATCAGACCTAGCATTTTCCGCACTTGAACTAAGTGTTTGTGAAAATGCATTAATTGCAAATGCAAGACTAACAATTGTTGTTAGGTATTTAATGATATTCATAATTCCTCTCTATATTAATGAAAATAAATAATTGTTAAGGCGAAAAACTCTCCTTAAGTTTGTTGCTCTTAATTTGTGTTTAAATTGAAATTATCGCATCCATTTCAACCATGGCATTTTTGGGTAAACCAGCAACTTGTATAGCTGCTCTTGCAGGGTACGGTTCTTCAAAGTATTCAGCCATAATAGCATTTAGTGTTGCAAAGTGCGACAAATCCTGCACGAAAATATTCAGTTTTAAGGTGTTTTGTAGACTAGTATCTGCAGCTAAGGCAATTGCTCGTAGGTTTTTAAAGACTTGATGGGTTTGTTTTTCAAAATCTTCTTCAAGCATTTCGCCTGTTTCTGGATTGATGGGTATTTGCCCTGAAGTATAAAGTAGCTTGTTATGAATGACGGCTTGTGAGTAGGTGCCTATTGCTGCTGGTGCATGTTTGGTATGGACTATTTCTTTCATTTGAATTCTTTCCTTTTGGCTTTTAACACTTCGGGTAAATGGCGAAGTTTGTGTAAAATATTTTCTAGTTTTTCTGTGTTGGCAATACTGATATGGAACTCAAGGCCAGAATAGTTGCCATCTCTGTCAACTTGTTCAAAACGCTCTATATTACCATGGTTTTCAGCGACGACGCTAGCTAGTTTTGCTAACACTCCTTGTTTGTTAATAACATCCATTTGTAATGTTGTTTGAAACATTATAGGATGTTCTAAATCCCAATTCATTACCACCATTCTTTCTGGACTTTTTTCTAGTTCTTCAAGGTTATGGCAGTTCTTTCTATGAACCACAATGCCTTTTGCAGGACTTAAATAACCGATGATCTCATCATTTACTATGGGTTGGCAACAGAGCGGATAATTAATTATTGAGCCTTCATTGCCTGTGATAGAGAAAGCTTCTTTAGGGCTGTAAGGCTTGTTTATGCTACGTTGTTTTAGTAAAGGCAGAAGTTTTTTGGCTGCAATTGATGCTAATAATTCACCTAATGCAAATGATTTTAAGAGTTCATCCATGCTGCTTTTTTTGTAGTACTTGAGAACACGTTTTATTGATCTTTTGTCTATCGAGTCAAAGGAGTAACCATAAGTATCTAGTGCTCTATCTAGCATTTTATGACCTACATACACAGCATCTACATCTGTAATTTGTTTCAATGCATTTCGAATTGCAGTACGTGCTTTGCTTGTAGTGACTAATTGTAACCATTCAGTAGCGGGAATTACACTATCATCGGTTATTATTTCGACGGTTTGACCAGTTTTTAACTTTTGTTTTAAAGGCGTTTTTTTATCATTCACCATTGCTGCTTTTGCACGGTTTCCAACATTGGAATGAATGGCAAAGGCAAAATCTAAAACTGTTGCCTGTAAGGGAAGCTGGATAATTTTACCTCTCGGTGTAAAAACATATATTTCATCGGTAATTAGGTCTTTTTTCATACCTTCATAGAATTCCAATGAGCTACCTGTATTTTTCTGTACACTTAAAAGATTGCCTAACCAATTTCTAGCCAATGTTAATCGAGAGCTGGTATCGGAGCCATCTTTTTTATACATCCAGTGTGCAGCAACGCCTGACTCGCAGACTTTGTCCATTTCCTCTGTTCTTATTTGTATTTCGATAGCTAAACCAAAGGGGCCGGTGACCAAGGTATGAATTGATTGGTAACCATTGGATTTTGGCACGGCAATATAGTCTTTGAAACTGTGCTCTCTAGGTGCGTATAAACCGTGAATCACTCCAAGTGCAATATAGCACTCTTGTAAGGTTTTGACGATAACCCGTACACCAAAGATATCATGGATTTGATCAAATGATAAGTTTTTACGTTTCTGTTTGTGGTAAATGCTGTAGAGCGATTTTTGTCGTCCATCAACATCTGCATTTAAATCAGAGTGGATAAGCGCTTTGATAATTTTCTTTTTGATTTTTTCAATGGCTTGCTTGCGATGGCCTGCAAGTTTATTAATATTATCGTTGATTTCATTAGCTATATTGGGTAATAACGCTTTGAATGCGTGGTCCTGCATTTCGTTTTGTATCACCTTTAAACCCAATCTTTCAGCAATTGGGGCAAATACATCTAGAGTTTCTCTTGCAATTCGTTTGCGGCTTGACTCACTCATTGCTCCAATTGTACGCATATTATGTAGGCGATCTGCAAGTTTAATGATAATGACACGTACATCCTCAGCCATAGCGAATAGCATTTTCACAAAACTTTCTGCTTGGGCCTCTTGAAGGTTTCTGAATTTAAGTTTGTCTAGTTTTGTAACGGCTTGTACTAAATAAGCCACAGTTTTATTGAATTCTTTGGTTAATTCTTTCTCAGTTATATCTGTGTCTTCAATCGTGTCATGCAGTACTGCTGCACATAATGTGTTGATGTCAAAATGGAGTTTAGCCAGTATTGCTGCTACAGTAATAGGGTGTGTTATATAAGGTTCGCCTGACTTCCTAAATTGAGATTTGTGGGCGTTTGCACCGTATTGGAATGCTTTGTTTAATAACAGCTGTTCTTTTGGTTGTAAATAGTTATTGGTAAGATTGGTAAGGTTTTTATAGGCAGAGACAACTGCCGGATGATTTAAAATAGTCGTGACATCAGTATCAGTCACGACTTATATGTTCTTAATATGTGGGTTGTATTAAGCATTTGATAAAAGAGGTTAAATCATTTGCGCATCTTGCTCTTCAGCAGCTGCATTCCATTCATCAAGTTCTTGAGCACGTTTTTGTTCAAGCTCTAATTCTTTTAGTTTTTCTGTAGTCATTAAACCTTCAGCTATTTCACGCAATGCCAAAACTGTTGGTTTATCATTTTCTTCTTCAACTAAAGGGGCTTGACCATTTGCAATTAAGCGTGCACGTTTGGCTGCTAATTGTACCAACTCAAAACGATTATCAACATGTTCTAAACAATCTTCAACTGTAACTCTTGCCATTAGTTTTTCCTATTCATAATAAAGCGACCGCGTATATTAACAAATATACTGTCTGATTAATAATTATCTAAGTGATTTTAAAGTGTTTTTATAGTTTTCAACAATATTTTTTGTCATAGATGCCTGTTTTTGTCCAAATCTATAGGTTTCTACTGGAATTTGGTTACTAGCAAAAATCATTGTGTCCAAAATTTGTTTGCCTTTTAAATTGGTTAATAGGGTAGTGTCAGTGTTAATTGATAGCCAATTTGCTTTTTGGCCAACTTGAATGCCATCAATGGGTAACTGACAAGCTTGTGCTCCACCTTTTATGGCTGAATTCCACAAAAATGTACCAACATTTGGCGAGTCAGCCGAACTAGCAATTATACGTTTTTGGTCATTTAAACGTTGTGAGTATTCTAGCATTTGTAATTCTTGAAATGGATTAATCAATATATGGCTATCAGAGCCTATGGCTAAACGACCGGATTGTTGATTAAATTCTGTTAAAGGGAAGATACCATCGCCTAAGTTTGCTTCTGTCATAGGACATAGTCCAGCGATTGCTTTAGAACGTGTTATTAATTTAATTTCACTTTTATTTAAATGTGTCGCGTGAATTAGGCACCAGTTTGCTGCAACATCAACATGTTTAAATAGTAGTTCAACAGGGCGTTTGCCCAAGTGTTGCTGTATTTGATTAACTTCAGCAGTTTGTTCTGCAATGTGTATGTGAATAGGTTGACCTGTATCAAGCTCATTTAGTACTATTTTTATTTGCTCAATTGATACCGCACGTAATGAATGAAAACAAATGCCAATGTTTTGACCTTCGTGCAATTTTTGTTGTAGTGATTGGTACAGTTGAATGTACTCTGGAACAGATAACTTAAAACGTTGTTGCAAACCTGACAATGGTGAGCCATCAATATGAGCTTGAGTATATAAAACAGGCAGTAAAGTTAGGTCAATGCCGATATCATTTGCAGCATTGATGATAGCCATTGACATGTTTTCAGTATTATTGCTATGGTTCAAATCTCGATGAATATAATGGAATTCACATATGGATGTGTAGCCCGCTTCAAGCATTTCAGCGTAACAATAACGTGCAACATGGTATAACTGATCAGCATCAATTTGATTGGCATACTGATACATTAACTCACGCCATGACCAAAAACTGTCACTTTCTGAGGTCTTGA
Source organism: Alcanivoracaceae bacterium (assembly GCA_016744455.1). Lineage (GTDB taxonomy): Bacteria > Pseudomonadota > Gammaproteobacteria > Xanthomonadales > Marinicellaceae > NORP309. The sequence goes on along the minus strand of JADGEI010000016.1, from coordinate 37,153 downwards.
ACTCTGTTAAGCCAGCCATGGTTCGTTGAAAAACATGTGAATGGCAATTCGGCATGGCAGGAATGACACAATCTAATTCAATGTCGTTATAACGAAGTGTTTCATTGACTGAAATATCGGAAAACAATCCATCAGAGGAAATTTTGACGCGTATATTCTCTTGCCAACCATTAGCTAATAAAGCGTGTTTAAAAAAATAATTTTGCATGGTTTATATTATAGTGAACAGGATAGTGTTTTGCACAATATATGCATGTAACTACGTATGTTTTATAAATAAAATTGTATTACCTTGTCTTGTCTATTTGTAGATTAAAATAATCACTCGTACTGTTCGTGAGTTTTTGTTGTATTATCTTAAAATTCTTTTGGTTTGCTATGAGGTTGGTTGAATTGCTTATGATGTTTCTGTTTTTGTAAATGACAAGGGTGTTTCTTGCATTTGAATTAATTCGACTTAGGTAAATATCAGTTTCTTTGTCATCGAAGGCTGGTACAAAAGTTAAGGCTACTTTTTGTAGTTTTAGTTTTTCACCTAGTTTGGCAAGTTGTTTATTGCGTTTTGAAAAACTATAATTACGAGCACTGCCATATATTAAATATACTTTTAATTGCTGGTCATATTGACCACTTAATTGTTCTAAAAATAAAAGCCAGTCGTTGATTTCTTGTGAGTTTATTTCATTAACAAAATACATTATTCCAAAATAACGGCCATAACGGCAAACGGGGCATGTTGTTGTGCCTCGATCGGGGCCCCATGCATGATAAGGAGTAATCGAATGAAAGTCTTCACCAGCTTTTTGGCCCGACTTTAATTGTTTGTCATTCACTTTAGGATAGTTGGGAATGTTTAAACCCAAGATTATGTTGTGTTCAGCAATGAGTATATTTTTTCCTTTTAAGGTTCTAAGTAGACCGCTTCCACCACGATTTTTTAATGCTTTTCTCTTTTCTGTTGTTAGTAATGGGTCGTAATCGAATACTAAGTTATCAACATAATATTCATCCTTAATATCGGGTTCTTTTATAGAAAGATGGATGTGTGCAGGTATGTCTTTATTAGGGTAAGCACCTGGTTTAATCGTATAAATTGAATAACGGCCTTGATTATCCGATTTAACCCACCCTCGAATATAACCATGCCTTTTAACGTGAATGTTCAAATCGTTTTTGTCAACATAATAACCTTTATGATTAGTTTGCCAATAATAAATGATTATGTTTGCAGCTGGAGTCAGACCATCTTGTTTATATGCTTTGCCTGTAATTAAAAGTTTTTGACCAGCACTATTCCATGCAGGTGAGTAGCTTATGGATGAAATGTTTTGAGGCATGTCGCTATACATTAACTCACAACCATCACACCCTCCACCAACTGGTTTGTTGGTTTGTGAGTAACAAGTGGTGGTTAGTATAAGTGTTACTAGTAGTGTCAATTTCATTGGCTTTTCTCAATTAAAAAAATCATCATAATGACAGCATAGGTTTATATGAAAGGGGTAATTCCTTTATTACGTTAAGCTGAGTGATTTAGAACTTAAGCTGGTCGTGATCCAGTTGCTTTCGGTAATTTCTACTTAATCTTAATTGGGTGTTATCGTATAGGTAAAGGTCATAGTCGCCATTTGCGCGAGAAACAATTTTTTCAATTTTAGATACATTTACTATGGTTGATCGATGAATTCGAACAAAATCATCATTGTTTAATTCGGATAGTGTATTAGTTAAGGTTGAGCTGTATAAATATTTTTTACCATTAGTCCAAATTCCTACATATGGGGTTTCTGCAGTTATCCAGTCAATGTCAGCCGTGTGTATTATTTGTCTTTGCTTCCCTGATTTGATTGTGAGTTTTGTTGTGTTTGATTGAATATTTATTGCATAATACCGTGATATTAAAAACATTAACCCATAAATGGTCAATAGAAAAATAAAATCTTGATTGAATTTGTTTTTGATTAAAAATTCAAATGTAAAAGAATCTCTCATTAAGGTGTGAGAGATAAACGCAATTAATAAACTGGCTATTAAGATATGAATTATAACACTGGGAATCATCAATAACATTAGTTTAGTAACATTGATTTCTTTTGAAAATTTATATTTATGAGTCGCACCACTTATAAGTATTGGAATAACTAATAAGACAATATTTGTTTTAAACACTAATGATTCCGATAAATAATACGATTGATTAAATAAAACGGATGTTAAGTAGTCATGCATCATCATTAGCATGAATATCCCAGCCACAAAGATAAGTAGAATTGCCTGAACCCCATAGCTTTTAAATTTATTATTCAATAGATGCATGGATGTTATTATATCAATATAATCATGAATTTGGTAAAATGCGCCTCTTTTTGAAAATATAGAACTATTATGGGCTTCAAATGTGGAATTGTTGGTTTACCCAACGTCGGAAAATCAACTTTATTTAATGCACTTACCAAAGCGGGTATTGATGCAGCAAACTACCCTTTTTGTACAATTGAACCTAATGTAGGTATTGTCGAAGTACCTGACCCGCGACTAGCTAAACTGGCAGAGATTGTTAATCCTGAACGTGTTTTACCAACAGTAATGGAATTTGTTGATATTGCGGGACTTGTAGCTGGAGCTTCAAAAGGTGAAGGATTGGGTAACAAATTTTTGTCTAATATTCGTGAAACCGATGCTATCGCTCATGTGGTTCGTTGTTTTGAAGACGATGATGTGGTGCATGTAGAGGGAAAAATTAATCCATTGGATGATGTGGAAACCATTAATACGGAGTTGGCACTAGCAGATTTGGATTCTGCTGAAAGAGGTTTGCTAAAAGCGCAAAAACAAGCAAAATCAGGCAATAAAGAAGCCATAGCACGTGCAGCTGTGCTTGAAAAAGTTGTTGCGCAATTGTCTGAAGGGCTACCTATTCGCGCTTTGGATTTGTATAAGGAAGAAAAAGTATTTATTAAGGAATTTAGTTTTATCACGGGTAAACCGGTGATGTACATTGCCAATGTCAGTGAAGATGGCTTTGAAAATAATCCATTTTTAGACCAAATTACTGATATTGCTAAAAAGGAAAACTCTTCGGTTGTCCCTGTTTGTGCAGTGATTGAGTCAGAAATCGCAGTATTGGATGACGAAGACAAAGAAATGTTTATGGAAGAGTTAGGCTTAACAGAAGCTGGCCTTGACCGAGTGATTAGAGCGGGGCATGAATTGTTGGGCTTACGTACTTATTTCACTGCAGGCGTTAAAGAAGTGCGCGCTTGGACATTTAGAGAAGGTTTTACTGCACCAAAATGCGCTGGTGTAATTCATACGGATTTTGAAAAAGGGTTTATTCGCGCTGAAACAATGAGCTATGATGATTTTATCCAGTTTAATGGTGAAGCGGGTTGCAAAGAAGCTGGTAAATTGCGATTAGAAGGCAAAGATTATATCGTTAAAGAAGGGGATGTATTGCATTTTAGATTTAACGTTTAGATACCTTCGCTATGACAAATGTATAATCAAGTAACATGCTTATGCGAACCGATTAACTAAGGTTATGCAAAGTTAATAGGAAAAGATATATGCATCATCTGCGGGAAAAGTCTTTTAATTTTGTTTTTATCTCGATATTATACTCTTATGAAAAAATTTAAAAAATACATACTTCCAACTTTGTTATATGGTGCGGTTGCTATCGCTTTGTATATCATTTATCAAGATCAAATAAAAGTCCTTAATCAAGAAGTTTCAGCACGCGAAATAGATGCCAATTGCGACATTGTTATGTTTACTACAGAGTTTTGTCCATATTGCAAAAAAGCTAAAAAACACCTCGCTTCAAAAGGTGTAACATGGTGTGAACGTGATATTGAATGGTCTGAGAAAGATGCACAACTATTTAAACAACTTGGTGGTAAAGGCACGCCATTGACCGTTATCGGAGATGTGGTTATTGGAGGATTTGTTGAGAGTCGATTTAATAGAGCATTAGAGAAATTAAAATGAACATGAAGTTTACTGGTACAAAAAAATACATTGCAACCGATGATTTATCCATGGCAGTTAATGCTGCTGTAACCCTACAACGTCCACTGTTGATAAAAGGTGAGCCAGGCACTGGAAAAACCATGCTTGCAGAACAAGTGGCAGATTCTTTAGGAAAGAAGCTCATTTGCTGGCACGTAAAATCTACTACTAAAGCACAACAAGGGTTATATGAATATGATGCTGTGTCTCGTCTTCGTGATTCACAATTAGGCGATGATAAGGTTCATGATATATCTAACTACATAAAACCAGGAAAGGTTTGGCAAGCCTTTACAGCTGATGAACAAGTGGTTCTTCTAATTGATGAAATTGATAAAGCTGATATTGAGTTCCCAAATGACTTGCTTATTGAACTAGATCAAATGGAATTTGATGTCTATGAAACTGGTGAACAGGTTAAGGCCAAACACCGCCCAATCATCATAATTACAAGCAATGATGAAAAAGAATTACCCGATGCTTTTTTACGCCGTTGTTTTTTTCATTACATCAATTTCCCAGACAAAGACACCATGCAAAAAATAGTTGATGTACATTATCCCGATATCCAAAAACAACTGGTCAAATATGCCTTAGATATATTTTTTCAATTACGTGATGTCCAAGGTTTAAAGAAAAAACCCTCTACATCAGAGTTGATTGATTGGATTAAACTCTTATTGGCTGACAATATTCCACTTGAATTGTTACAAAATAAAGACATTAAAGATAATATTCCACCGCTTTACGGGGCATTGCTGAAAAATGAGCAGGATGTTGATGCCATCCAACGCTTGGCGTTTATGATGCGTAGGCAGTTGAAATAAATTTGTATTTATACCTTAGAGTATTCATATGTTAATTGATTTTTTCTATAGCTTGAAAGAAACCAAAGTGCCCGTCTCAATTCAGGAGCTATTGGTGTTACTTGAGGCCATGGATAAAAATATCGCCTTTGGTAGTATGGATGAATTTTATCAGTTATCAAAACTGTGTTTGGTCAAAAATGAAAAATATTACGACCGTTTTGATCAAGCATTTGGTGCCTATTATCAAGGCTTAAAGACACGTGAAGACCTAACTCAAGCGACAATTCCTGAAAACTGGCTGGAAACTGAGTTTTTCAAAAATCTCAGTGATGAAGAAAAAGCCAAGATTGAGGCATTAGGCGGCTTAGATAAAATCATGGACACCTTAAAAAAACGCCTTGAAGAACAAAAAAAGAAACACGCAGGTGGAAATAAATGGATTGGAACAGGTGGTACTTCACCCTTTGGCCATGGAGGATATAATCCCGCAGGTATTCGTATAGGAGGAGAGAGCACTCACCGTCGAGCCGTAAAAGTATGGGAAAAACGTCAGTACAAAAACCTAGATGATGACTGCGAAATTGGCACGCGTAATATGAAAGTAGCACTAAGGAAGTTACGAAGGTTTGCCAGAACAGGACTAACTGAGGAGTTAGACTTAGATGATACCATTAAGAGCACAGCAAAAGATGGCGGCCTTTTGAACATCAAAATGGTTCCTGAACGTCATAATGCTATAAAGCTTTTGGTTTTTTTTGATGTCGGAGGTTCCATGGATGATCACATTCGCACGTGTGAACAATTGTTTTCTGCGATAAAATCTGAATTCAAACATTTAGAATATTTTTATTTTCACAATTGTGTTTACGAAAGCCTCTGGAAAGACAATAACCGCCGTTATGATGAAAGCATTAATACGCACGATATACTCAATACTTATGGAGATGATTATACCGTAATTTTTGTTGGGGATGCGGCCATGTCACCTTTCGAATTATTATATGAGGGCGGCAGTGTTGAACACGATAATACTGAAGCGGGAAATGTCTGGTTGAAACGCATCAAAGAGAAATGGGAAAAGACAATTTGGCTCAACCCAGTTCCTGATGATTATTGGCGTTATACACAAAGCACACAAATAGTTAAACAACTTTTTGATAATAAAATGTACCCGCTGACAGTGTCAGGAATAGCTGATGGCATTAAATATTTATCAAAGTAACTAGTTTTTCGATCAACCTTGATAGCAAAACTGTTATATTGTACTTAGGTGAAATTATCAATAAGTAAAAAATTGTTCAAACGTTTGACTCGGGTTTTGATTGGAATATTTAGAGCGTGGTATAAACCAATTTCTTCCAACCAATGTTTCAATAATAATCGTTGCTCTTCATGTAAGGAATGATAATAATCATAGGGGCGTTGCCACATCCACAGTGAATAGGGTATTACTGCACGTTCTTCTATTGTCTCTGCAATTTTAAATTGATGTGTGCCAAGCATACGTGGGATATCATCGTTTGGGTTTAAATCATACCATTCATGCAATAACTTAGCGGTATCTATTAAGACAGGAATTTGTTCAGTTGCCATCCTTTTTAACACCACATCAATGCTTTCTGGCACATCATCGTACGGCAAAAAGTCACCTATGGCTATTGAATCTGACATCATGCGTTCGACCCAAAGAGCAAGGTGTGGAGCCTGAGTTTTCATTATATACCCTGGATAAGGGTCGCGATAAAGGTGAGCGTACATGGGGGCAATCATTCCGAAATCAGCGATTGATGGAAAGTTCCCTAATAAATATTTATGTTTACTGAAGTGTGTATTTAAGTCGGCAAGTAATTGTGTGTAACTCTTTTCAATTGCAGGAATTGACTTGGTTGTTATTCCTAGTTTTGGGACAAAACTTTTAAACTTGTTACCAATTATTTTGCCTGCAATTCGTTGAATGAATTTTATATAATTGGGTAAAATAGTTCGGCCAAATTCTTGGTAAATAAAAGGCATGTTTTCTTTTGGGTAGTTCCAACGGTAGTGCATAGCTGGAATAAGCAACCATTCATCGCCATAGACTTCTAAAAGCAATGCCGTTAATTTTTGCTTAGGTGTATCAGGATAGACAGGGTTTTTGGGGAATTTGACTTCAAGCGTATCAATAATATCAGTAGTGTCTTGAATAACGATGTTTTTTGAAGTTTGTACAACAGGAATAAATTTAACACCCGTTCGTGGAATAATGAAGTTCTTAAAAGCTTTTATATCAGATAAACGTTCTACAAAAGGAATGCCTTTTTTACGTAAATAGCTACGAACTTTACCTGAATACAGAGAAAACTCAGCACCATACATGGTATATTTATCCTTAATAGGGTCATATTTCTCATTCATGTTTATATATTATCACGAAATAGCAATTGAAAAATAAATATTGCTAAAAATAAGACGAGATATATAATGCAATCAGAATAAATTAAGGGTAATCAAATAAATGTCATTATTACAACTAAATCCACAAGATTTTATCGCCTACTTAAAACAAAATAACCTCAATAGATTTTCAATAATTTTTGATGAATCTTCTAATTTAGTAAAAATTTCTGATCCTAAACTCCAGGAAATTGCAGACTTTATCAATGCGGATAAACGAGATTTTATGAAACATGAAGGCATGTTTTTCCAGGTGAGTAGTGAGTATGACATTCTACAGTCGGCTTTTATCCATCAAACTAATCGTGGTCAAGCATCAGGAGGCTTGCGTTATTGGAATTATGAAACAATTGAAGATTTGTTACGAGATGGTATGCGTTTATCAAAAGGCATGACACGTAAAAATGCTTTGGCTAATTTATGGTGGGGTGGTGGTAAAGGGATAATGGTACATAATCCAAACTATGATAAAAATGATACAAAACTAAGAAAGAACATTTACCAAGATTATGGACGCTTTATATCTTCAATAAAAGGTTGTTATATTACAGCAGAGGATGTAGGAACAAGTGAAGAGGATATGGCTGAAATATTTAGTCAAACACGTTTTACTACCTGTATTCCTGCAGCACTAGGCGGTAGCGGTAATCCATCATCAGCTACGGCACTAGGTGTTGTTAAAGGTATGGAAGCTGCGCTGGATTTCTTGAACTTAGGTTCTATAGAAGGAAAAATCATTGCTGTGCAAGGAATGGGGCATGTGGCAGAACCAATGATAAATTATTTATTTGAAAGAAATGCCCAAAAAGTGATTGCAGCAGATATTGATGACGACTTGGTTAATCGAATTAAAAATAAATACACTAACAAAAATTTTGAAGGTCGATTGGTTGATATCGAGGATAAATCAATTTTATTTGCTGATTGTGATATTCTTGCACCCTGTGCTACTGGCGCTATTTTAAATAAACATACAATACCTCAAATTAAGGCTAAGATTATCTGTGGAGCAGCCAATAACCAATTATCAAACTCACAGACTGATGGTCATCTACTAAAGAACAAAGGTATTACCTATGTACCTGACTTCCTCGTTAATCGCATGGGTATTGTTAACTGTGCAGGTGAACAAGCAGGGTATATTGATGAAGATCCTTTGTTTAATCAGCATTTGGAAAAAGAGTACGAATTTGGTGTCTTTCAAACTGCATTAAGGGTGTTAAAACAAGCCAAAGACTCAAATCAAACACCTGCGGATGTTGCCATAGAACTAGCTGATGCTAAAGCACTTGAAAATAACCCAATCTATGGACATCGTGGCAAAAAAATTATCGCATCTTTAGCAAGCAATAATTGGCATCATTAATTGAATCCTCTAATTGAAACGAAACGATTAATTCTACGTGAGTTAAACCCATCAGATGTTGAAGGTATGTATGCTTTAGACTCGAATGCAGATGTACATACCTATCTTGGCAATAAACCTGTGAAAACCCGAGAGGAGTCACAACAAACCATTAAGTTTATTAGAGAACAATATAAAAAAAATGGAATAGCTCGCTTCGCTGTTATTGATAAAGAAACTAACAGTTTTATGGGTTGGTGTGGGCTTAAGTATGAAAGTGATTTACGTATAGATAAGAGTTACTATGATATTGGCTACCGTTTGAGAAAACGTTATTGGGGTGGGGGAGTAGCAACAGAAGCTGCTATAGCCTGTTTGAACTATGGCTTTTCTCACATGAACTTAACTGAAATTAGTGGTGCAGCTCACACACAAAATATAGCTTCAAATATTATATTGAGAAAACTTGGTTTAACATTTGTTGAAATGTTTACTTACAAAGGTATACTGTTAAATTGGTATACAATCACACAAGATCAGTGGCTAAATCGTTGAATTTTTACTGGTAAAAACTTTTTCTATGAGACTACAAACTAGATGACTAAAGCTAAATTTAAAATTAATATCATGGCTCTGCACTTTTATCCTGCACCACAATTTTATTAAGTGAATACTTGTTTTGAAATATTAAGGATAGTTGGCTTTAGCCAACTTTTTGATCATACAAGACTATGAAAGTATTTTATGCCTTTTTTACTCGTCATCAGAATGCTTTCATAATCTGTAAAGTCAATTACCCATTTGAAGTGTTAAGCACAACACTTTATATTAAAAAGTTATTTGGCCTGCTTCTAATATGGTGCAGGGAAAAAGTGCATAGCCATGATTAATATTAAGCTTGATAGCCTTAAAAATTTAGAATTAAGGCGGTTAGTTCGAGAACATTATCAAGAAATGCTTCACTATTCACCTAAAGAGAGTGTGCACGCCATTGATTTATCGTCTTTGAATAGTGGAAATATTCTCTATTGGACGGCCTGGATAAATGATGAAATTGCAGGCTGTGGCGCATTAAATCATCTTAATAGCAAACAGGCCGAAATCAAATCAATGCGTACGTCTGATAAATTTTTAAGGAAAGGGGTTGCAGGTGAAATACTGACTCAAATCATTAGCTATGCAAAAACTCAGTCTTACCAAAAAATTAGCTTAGAAACTGGAATAGCTCAAGTTTTTGTACCTGCACAAATGCTTTACAAAAATTTCGGTTTTGTGCCATGTGGACCATTTGCTAATTACACAGATGACCCATTTAGCCAGTTCTTTAGTTTAACTATTTGAATACATACCCTGAAGTTAAACACAGTGATTCAGCCAAAACTCATTTGTTTGTAGCAAGGTATCAATATGTAGTTCAAAGCATACTAAATCAAATGTTGATAACGTGGACCAAGGGCGATTAGGGCTTGAACAGCCATAATAAAATCAATTAGGTGAATTCAAGTCTTTGATTTCATTTACTACACTAATCTTCTTTGGTATGAGAATTTCTTGTAGTTCTGAATAGCGGTATTACGTTTCAGTATTAATACACTGTAACTCATCATCAGAAATTAATTTATAGAATTGCATTGACATATAAACATAATTGCTTATATAATTACTAATGTAAATAAATGAATTGGTGGTAATAATGGATAAAAAAGACTATTTTGACGAAATGGGTGAGGTTGCATTAGGCAGCCGATTAAAGCGGTTAAGCGACAGGATGATGAGTGATGCGTTAAATGTTTATAAATATATGGGTCAAGACATACAACCCAGATGGTATACCTTAATGAGTTTGCTGGCAGACAAAAAATCAGTGTCAATCGTACAAGCCGCTGAATATTTAGGTTTGACACAGCCATGTATTAGTCAATTTAGTAGAGAATTATTTAAAGTTGGTTATGTTGAATTTTCATCAGATGCAGAAGATAAACGGCGTAAAATAATGTCACTATCACAATTAGGCAAGAAAAAATACCAAAAACTAAAGATGGTTCGTGTTGCTGTTAGAAAAGCAGCTATTGAATTGTGTGAAGAAACGGAGCAAAATTTTTATACAGTATTGCAACAGTTTGAAAAATCCTTTACTAGAAAAAGTTTATACCAAAGAACCTTGGAGAAATTTCATGGATAAAAAAACCATAGAGGTCGAAATAGTTAAATACACACCAAAACTGGCTAAGTATTTTTATAGTATTAATGCCGAATGGGTTAGTGGCATGTTTGTAATGGAAGAAATAGATGAAACGATTCTAGCAAACCCTCAAAAATATATTATTGATGAAGGTGGGCAGATTTGGTTTGCTATTCATAAAGAATTGGGGGTTATTGGTACCTGTGCAGTTAAAAATTTTGGTAATAAATGGTATGAATTAACCAAGATGGGCGTGCTTGAATCTGCACGTGGCTTAAAAGCTGGAGAAGTTTTATTAAAACACGTTATTTCTGACTGTAATAAAGCCGATATCGATACCTTATTTTTATTAACGAATCACCAATGCGAGGCAGCTATTCATTTATATGAAAAAAATGGTTTTCAACATGATCAAGGAATAAAAGAAAAGTTTAATGGGTTGTATGCACGTAGTGACACTTTTATGAAATATAACCCTAAATGGAAACTATAGTGTTTAATTGAGCTAATTTTAAAAACATTGTTGTTAAGTTTTCGGTAGTAGGTTCTGACAATTTGGCTACAATAGAATTATGACTAATTTATTAACTTTTAAGCAGAAATACAAAATTATTGGCAGTAAAACGTCGAAATATGAAGGCTTGTTCATCACGTGTGTAAAAACAACAGGTATATTTTGTCGGCCATCATGTCGTGCACGAAAGCCAAATGTTGAAAATGTTGATTTTGTTGAAAATGTCAATCAAGCTTTACAGCACGGTTATCGACCATGCAAGTTATGTAAACCGATGACTAAGTTAGAGGAAACTCCAGAATATATACAGCAACTTATAAACGACTTAAATAATAATCCCTACTTGCGAATTAAAGATGCTGATTTAAAAATACGCCAATTAGAGCCAAATCATATTCGAAGGTGGTTTAAAAAACACCACAATATGACATTTCAAAGTTACCAAAGAATGTTACGAATAAATGCGGCCTATGTAAGTATTACTAAAGGCGAGTCAATAACTAATTCAGCTTTTGATAATGGTTTTGAATCCTTAAGCGGCTTTAATAACAGTTACAAATCAATTTTTGGAGATAGTGCTAGTCAGCCTAATTCTAAATCCATAATAAATATTGTGCGTTTAACTACACCTATTGGCCCAATGTTTGCCTGTGCAACTGATCTAGGTGTTTGTTTGTTAGATTTTTCTGACAGGAAAATACTTGAGAAAGAATTCATAGAGTTAACAAGCAGGCTTGATGCCGTTATTTTACCAGGCAATAACAGGCACCTAAAGAAACTCAAGCATCAACTAGAGGAGTATTTTACAGGTAAGAGAAAATCTTTTTCTGTGCCCTTGCATCACCCCTCAACTGATTTTAGAGAAGCGGTTTGGAAGGAACTTCAATCTATTCCCTATGGTCAAACACGTTCTTATAAACAGCAGGCAATTGCATTAGGTAATCCCAAAGCCGTACGAGCTGTAGCAGGAGCAAACAGCCAAAATAGAATAAATATTTTGATTCCTTGTCACCGAGTGATAGGAAGTGATGGTAAGTTAACAGGCTATGGTGGAGGATTACCCAGAAAAAAGTGGCTGTTGGATTTTGAAAAGAATCGGTCTTAAGTAAAAATTATTCCAATCTTAGTATTATGCCTTAAGGTGGGTATAAATGATTTGTAGAAATTTCTTAAACTAAAACCATTCTAAATAACTACTGTTTCATGCCTATAAACAGTGATGAAAATTATTAGGTTGATAAGTTGTTTTGCATAAAATAAACATTTTACAAATTAAATACATTGATAATGTCTCTTTTTATATAGATGTTTTCTTGTTCTTTTATCAGAGGGCAATTTACTGTACTATAGACAATTTTGCACAACTCATGGAAAGTGTTTAAAGTTGTTAAAAACTCCAATCAGTGTTAAAAATCGCAATTAGCGAGCTATTTGATTCGATTTCGCCTTGGTTTGAGCTTTTAGCCCTCTTTTTTATTATCCCAGAATTGTGTATAAATCTCTTTAAAGCAAATTTTTTGGAGCGCCCTAATGCAAGGAAATAAAATTCTTTTACTTACAATAGTTTCACTAATGTTTACTAGTCTCACAGTTCAAGCAATCGATGAGATTTTAAAACCACCACAAGGTGTTAGCATTCATAAGTTAGACAATGGCATTAATGTCATTTTGATAGAAAATCCGGCTTTACCTATGGTGGGAATTAACACCGTAGTAAAAGTGGGGTCTGCTTATGAAACTTTCTCAACAAGTGGAATGAGTCATATGCTAGAACATTTATTGTTTAATGGTACGACGCAATGGACACAAAAAGAACTATACGACCGAACTGCAAAAATTGGAGGCTATAACAACGCCAATACAGGTGAATATTATACCAATTACATGATGGTGGTACCTAGTAACAAAATTGAAACTGGGATGAAAATTCAAGCAGGAATGCTATTTGACTCTATTATCCCAGCCAATAAATTTGAAAAAGAAAAAGGCATTGTTTTGGAGGAAATAGCCAAAGAATTAACAAATCCAAGGGCTAAAATCACCAGAAGTGTACGGGAAAAACTCTACGAAGGTCACGCACTTTCATTACCAACCCTTGGTACTTATCAGACCATTAAAAATTTAGATAGAGATGCTGTCATTGAATTTTATCGAAATAATTATGTACCTAATAATATGGAAATTAGTGTTATTGGAAATTTTAATACCAAACACATGTTAAAACATTTGAAGGAAATTTATGGCACAATTAAGCCAGGCAATATAATTCGCCCCAATTTACAAGAATGGGGAACTGGTTTTGATCAATCAAAGCTATCACAAGAGGCAGGTGTCATCGATTATTTATTTCATCAAGGCGAAGATACCATTATTCAATCATTTTATACACTAGGAAAACATTCTGATGATTTCTATGTTTTATTGGTTGACGCCATTGAGCAAAAAAAAGAGAACTTACTATCTGAAATAAAACAACGTTATCCTGATCAAATTAAGAGCATCAGTTTTAATGTGCACAATAACCCAGTGGCTCATTATTTACAAGCAGATATTACCTTAGCAAATGATACGGAAATAGCAGCCATCAGCAAGAAATTTACCACTTTGCTTGAGGGTTTGAAACTGGAGTTGTCTGAAGAGTATATTAATGCAAAAGCGATTCAAGCAAAATCTGGTTTTATTAGGCAAAGTGAAAAGCCACATATGTTTGGAATTTACAACGCAGATATGATTGCCAAACGAGGGTTGGGTTCCATTATTAAGGCATTTTCTGGTGCAGGTGTTTTCCAAGCAGGAAAAGAATTAAAAAAATTTAAATTAGGCAAACAATTCATGCAGCTCGTTCAGTACCCAGAATCTTTAGAGAAGGCTGAAAATCCTGAAGCTCTTACTGCAAAATTGTATGTAAACGGTGGGCACAATGCAGTGGTTATTGCTAAACAAAATCCAATGAGTGACTTATTAGCATTACATTACCTTTTTAAATACAAAGAAAATCATGAAAGTAATTATGGGGTGGAGGCAGCCAAAATGTGGCATGACGCTTTTGGTAAGAGGTTGAAATCTGATGAAGTTCAGAAAAAATTATCAGCATATGGATTAAGCTTTAAAGTTAATGACTTGTCATTTTTACCTATGGATGATATTTACCTGAGCCCTAGCTTTGGTTATATACGAGTTGAAGGTTTGGCAACAGATATAGAAGCAGTTATTGATGTACTAAATAGTGAAATGTTAGCATTTGTTCCAAGTAAAAAAGAATTTGAAAAACAAATTAAAATTACATCAATGGGTGGAGGTAGGCCTAAAAATAAAAGCAAAGACAGTTTTAAGCAACATTATGAAAAATTGTTGGTTCTACCAAAAAATACAGAACAACCTACAAAACAATTAGACTATCTGTCTTTCTTGGCCTTTGGCAAAGATTATTTCACTCCAAACAATATAATTGTTTCTGTGGTTTCAAATGAAAAACCTGCATCAATAAACCGCTATTATGCAGATTTTAAAAGTAAAGATCATGCTAGATTTAAAGGCCTAGCACAACAACAAAGTTTCAAGTTGCAAGATTCTAAAAAGACAATAAATGAAGACTTTTCATCAGAACAAGCCTACACTTTTTACGGTTTTGTCAAAGAGGTTGATGCTAAAGATAAAGTTGCACTAACCATTTTGTCCTTGATGTTGAAAGATGAAATTTCTTTTAATATTCGAGAAAAACAAGGATTAGCCTATCGTATGTCTGCTGGAATAAAATTAATTAATGACACGGCTTTGATTTATGTTGATATTCCAACGTTACCCAAAAATATCGATAAATTGATAAATCAGTTTCCAACATTAATTTCACCTAAGTTTGCAAAAAATATAACCCAAGAGAAACTAGAAATAACCATCAATAAATACTTGGGGAAAATGATGTTTCGCCGTTTATCTAGTATTAACCAAGCCTATTACCTGGCACATTCTTATTATTTTGATGGTGATATGACTACAGATGAACGTTTCTTAGAAACAGTTAAACAAATCAAATTAACCGATATTAAAAAGGTTGCTAAAAAATATTTAGTGAATGAAAATCCCATCCAAATCACGGTGAAATAACATGAGAAAGCTAATACTATTGTTTGTTTTTACCACAATTCAAGCATTCAGCACCCCAATACATCATGATTTAGTGGTTACTCTATCTCCAGATAAGTCTTATATTCATGTATCAGATCAAATAACAATTGACGAATCACAAATAGCTAAAACATTGGAGTTTAAACTACACCATGCTTTAATTCTTGATAAAAATAAAAACATAAAAAAAATTAAAACAAATGTTCAGAGTATTGATGTTGGAATGGATAAGGATGATACAGATAAAGAAAGTGATCTAAAGCTTAATGTATACCAGATAAAAGCCCCTAAAAAGCACAAAGGCGATTTTAAAATTGCTATTAGTTACCATGGAAAAATTGAATCAGAAGTGACTCAAAGTGCTGAAAACTATGCGCGTGGATTTAGTGAATCTCCCGGTATTATTTGGCAAAAGGGAGTGTATTTAGCCGGTTCAACCTATTGGATACCATATTTTAATCAAGGTTTGTTAACTTTTAAACTTACAACTACGCTACCAAAAGATTGGAAAGTTGTGACTGTTGGAAAAAGGGTTGTAGATAAAGTCTCTGATAATACTCATACGGACACTTGGCTTTCAGAAACGCCACAAGAAGAAATATTTTTAATAGCTGCAGCATTTAATGAATACAGTTATTCAATGGGTTCGGTTCAAGCCATGGCCTTTTTACGCACGCCAGATGAAGGGTTAGCTAATAAATACCTTGAAACAACAGCACAATACATGGAAATGTACCGTAAACTTATTGGCCCTTTTCCCTATACTAAATTTGCCTTAGTTGAAAACTTTTGGGAGACAGGTTATGGTATGCCATCTTTTACCTTGTTGGGTGAAAAAATCATTCGATTTCCATTTATCCTACATTCTTCTTATCCACATGAACTATTGCATAATTGGTGGGGGAATTCGGTCTATGTTGATTTTAACAATGGGAATTGGTGTGAAGGATTAACGGCATATATGGCCGATCATTTAATAAAAGAACAACGAAATAATGGTGAGCAGTACCGTCGTTCGACTTTGCAAAAATACAGTAATTATGTCAATAAAGGCAATGATTTTCCTATTAAGAAATTTCTTTCACGATATGATGCTGCAAGTGAGGCCATTGGTTATGGCAAGGTGATGATGGTTAATCACATGCTTCGACGAAAAGTGGGTGATGATAAATTCATCAAAGCTTACCAAACATTTAACCGTAATAACAAGTTTAAACGAGCTTCATTTGATGACATAAAACAAGCTTTCGAAGGCGTGATCTCAGAAGATTTGGGTTGGTTTTTTGAGCAGTGGATAAATCGTACAGCAGCGCCTTCATTGGCATTAAGGGAAGTCAAAGAAGAAAATATTCGTGGAAAAACAATGCTAAGTTTTTCCCTCCAACAACTTCAGGATGAAGATGTCTTTTATCTCGATGTTCCTGTTGCAATAGTCACTGATCAAGGCATAAACTACCAAACGGTAGAAATGAATAGTAAGCAACAACAGTTTGCTCTTACTGTCTCAGGTAAGGTTTTGAAAATATTAATTGACCCTCATTTTGATTTGTTTAGAAAACTTGATCCGAGGGAATCTCCGCCTACATTTACAAAAGCCTATGGATCTAGTAAAACCCTAATAGTCTTGCCAGGTAATTCGAATCAACGTTACCAACAATACCTGGATTTTGCCAACAAATGGGTTGCAGGGAATCAAGATAAATTTGAAATAGTATCGCAATCTGATTTAAGCGAGTTGCCTAACGATAAAGCTGTTATGATTTTGGGGCTTGAAAATAAATATACTTCAGTTTTTAACCAAGCTATTGAGCATTATAATGCGAATTTATCAGCTGAAAAGGTTCAATTTGATAAGCAACAATTAAACACCACTAATAGTAGTTTTTTTGCTGCTGCTGCCAACCCAAATAACCCAAATCAGGTGATTACTGTATTATCCATTGGCAATGAAAAAGCGATTGATGGATTGGTCAGGAAATTACCGCATTATGGGAAGTATTCTTACTTGGCATTTGATGGCGAAGAACCCTCCAATAGTGCAAAAGGTCAATGGCCAGTTAATTCATCACCATTAATACATCAGTTTGGTCAAGAAAATATTTTGGTGGAATTGGAAAAAAGGAAAGCATTGGCATACTTAGCTCCTGCTTTTTCAGCTGATAGAATGATGGAAACGGTGGAATATTTAGCTAATGATGAATTAAAGGGCAGAGGTATAGGTACTAGTGAATTGGATAAATCTGCTGATTATATTGCCAATAAATTTAAAGACTATGGTCTACGAACTGGTAGTGATAATGACAGTTACTTTCAGAAATGGCAGCAAGATGTTTTGGGTAAGAAAAATGTTAATTTAACTAATGTTGTAGGTGTTATACCAGGGACTAATCCCGAGTTATCTCAAGCTGTTGTGATAAGTGCACATTATGATCATTTAGGAGAAGGCTGGCCCAATACAAAAAAAGACAACAAAGGTAAAATACATAATGGTGCTGACGATAACGCTAGTGGTGTAGCTGTTATGTTGGAAATCGCCAAAGCACTAGGTAAATCAAAACCTGAACGCAGCATCATATTTGTGGCATTTACAGCTGAAGAAGCTGGCTTGATTGGTTCTCGTTACTTTGTTGAAAATTATAAAAAACACCCTTTTTTTGCTAATATTAATATAGATACAGTAGGACGTCTCAATAACAATAAACTCATGGTTTTGAATACCGACACAGCTAGAGAATGGAAGTTTATCTTCATGGGGACAGACTACACAACGGGTGTTTTAACCCAGTTAATAACCCAAGAATTGGATGCTAGTGATCAAGTCTCCTTTATTGCTAAAGGTGTGCCTGCTGTACAATTGTTTTATGCTGGTGTTGAATCAGATTACCATGTGCCTGAAGATGTGAGCGAAAAAATTGACAGTGCAGGTTTGATAAAAGTCGCGGCTGTGGTGCGTGAAATTACAGAATATTTAGCACAACGTACAGACCCGATGCCTTTTACTGGCAAAAATTCAAGTGTAAAAGCACAAGCAAAAATTCAGACAAAAGCAACCAAAAGAGCCGCAACTGGCTCTATGCCGGACTTTGCGTTTTCTGGAGTCGGGGTGAGAATTGCTGGTATCTCTAAGGGGTCAGCTGCTGATAAAGCGGGAATAAAAGAAGGCGATGTCATCATTCGATTTGATGGTGCTGAAGTTACAAACCTCAAAGATTATTCACAACTATTAAAACAACACCAGCCCAATGATGCTGTTGACATGTTAATTACTCGTAATGGTAAAGAAATAAAAGTTAGAATAACATTAGGCGAAAGGTAAAAGACCCTCATATTAGATTGATTGAAACTTAGTCGAACAATAAGAAAGAATTAATATATTAACCCAATGACAAAAAAATCAAAAAAGCCAAAAAATTTATCATCAGATATACGTGGAGTGAGTAAGCTCTCGATTGATGCTGTGAAAGGCACGACTAAATTGGTTGAGGCGCTACATAGCACTATTAGCCAATATACTCCATTGTTAGGAACTCCAAAAGAAAAAACCAAGGGGCTAACTAGTATGGTGTATAAGAGTATTAATGGTATTACCGATTTGTTGGGTTATGGTATCGATACGCTTTTAAGTAAAAGTAGTTATTTACATGGTGACTATTCTGGCGATCATAAATTATCATTCAGACGGGAAGCTATAGCATCTGCTATGAATGGCGTATTAGGAGATCACTTTGAAAACAATGATAACCCATTGGCAATTACAATGAGTTTTCGCGTTGGTGGTCGATCATTGGATATAAGGGAGATTAACAAGTTACTTGCTAACACTGAAAGCAATGCTACTATTTTAATCCATGGTTTGTGTATGAATGATTTACAATGGAATAGAGAAGGGCATAATCATGGAGAGTGTTTGTCAAAAGACCTTAATCATACAATTATCTATTTACACTACAACACAGGATTACATGTCTCAGAAAATGGTAAGTATTTGACTCGATTGCTTAATGAACTAAAAGTGCCAACAAATGTTTCTTTAAACTTCTTAACTCATAGCATGGGAGGATTAGTTGCTCATAGTGCCTGCTTTTATGCAAAACAAGCCAAGCATGATTGGTTACATAGCTTAAATAAAATGATATTTATTGGAACACCACATCATGGAGCACTTCTTGCCAAGGGTGGCCACTGGGCTGATATTTTGTTACAAATCAGCCCCTATAGTGCGCCATTTGCAAAAATCACTAAAGTGCGTAGTAATGGTTTAACTGATTTACGTTATGGTAATGTGGTGGATATTGATTGGCAGACTGATGAAAGGCAAAAGGTTCCGTTACCTGAAAAAATTTCATGCTTTGCTATTGCAACAACGACATCAGATAAAGAGGAATCAACCTTAAGCAATGGTGTAGTTGGTGATGGATTAGTAACAATTAATAGTGCATTAGGTAAAGATAAAACTTTTGACCTATGTATACCAAAAGAAAATCAATGGATTGGTCGAAAGATAAATCATATGCAAATGTTAAGTAGTAAAGCAATTTATCAAGTCATTAATAACTGGCTTGAGGATTGATTTTCTACTTCAAAACTCGATAAATAGGATACTGCATATGAGCCTTTTCGTAATGTTTGCTCTGTTTGTGAATCCAATCTAATTGGGCGTACCAATTACTATTGAAGACTTCATCATTTTTTATTTTTTTATCAAATTTAGATTTAAGTTGAACGTTGTCTTTTAATAACTGCTCTGCAATGTCTTCGAATACATAAGGAGAAAAATGTTCTTTTTGTTGTAAAATGGTGTCAAAAAAATTCCAATTAAAGAAAGAGTCGGGCGCTTGTGGTTCTAAGGTTTCAATGATATATCGAATAGAAGGTTGATTGAGGCTTATTATGTAATCGCCTTTTTTGAACGTAATTTGTTTCTTTGATGTGCTTATTTGTGTATTTGAATGCAAATAATGGCCCTCATAAGGGTTTTTTTTAGTCTCAAAACTGCCTATTCGATAGGATTCAACTGTCACTGTTTTATCTTCTTCCATAGTCTGCATGTGTACACTATTGAGTCTGAGAAGTTCGATAACTTTGTGCCAGCCCTGAGGAATTATATAAGATTGAGGAATAGTGATTTGCAACGTCGGTATAAAAGAATTTTGGTATTCAACAGGTTTTGTAAAAGGAGCCTCTCTGTTGAATTTTAAGCGTTGAGCATGAGTAACCTTACTATCAATCATTGTGCCCTCATAACCTTTAAAATCAATTATGCTATTTTTGTCAGGGTCAATCTCCCAATCCAATGTGTATTTTTCTTGAGCATAAATGGTTTTATGGTAATCTTTTCGTATCTTTTTAATTGTGCTGGATTCTTTGTCGATGATTTTTATCATGGATGTCATGAGTTGATAGGTAGCTTCTACACGTTGTTTATAAGGCTTAAGCATATGTGTTTCGACCATTATACCGAAGGTGTTGAATAAAGTTGTGTATCCTGTGGAATAACGCGGGTAATCCATAAATTGACTAAAGCCTGATTCTGGAACTTTGTTAAAAACATTCACATATGGAGTTATTGCTAAGTTTTTCTCCATTAACGCATCCTCCAATGTTGGCATTAATGTGTTGTTTAAATATTCACCTAATTTACCGCCTAGTTTGTTGTGTTGAGTAAATAAATGCGTCAGTGTGTATTGGTAGTCAGCACCATTGCTGACATGATTGTCGATAAAAAAATCAGGCTTAAGTAAATTAAAAATTTTGGCGAATGCCTGAGAATTTAATGTGTCATTCTTGATAAAATCGCGGTTTAAATCGTAATTTCTAGCATTGCCTCGAAAACCATACTCTTTTGGTCCATTTTGATTGGTTCGGCTAGTTGAGTTACGGTTTAATGCTCCACCTATATTGTAAATAGGTATCGTAACAATCACCACATTTTTTGGTACCTTTAACTTCCCAGTTAGATAATCCCGATACATTATCATTGTTGCATCAACACCATCACTTTCACCAGGATGAATGCCATTGTTTATTAACAAGAGGCTTTTTGATTGACGAATTTCATTAAGCGTTTGATTGCTGTCATTATTAAGCATGACGATATGCAAAGGTTTGCCAGAATCAGTTTTACCTATGGCTTGTAATGTTATTTGAGGGTAATTCATGGCAAGGCTGGTATAAAAATCTATGGTTTGTTGGTAACTCGCCGTTTCTAAACCATTGGTTTTTTCAAAAACTGTTTCAAAGTTTACACTGTTAATAACAAAGAATAAGAGAAATTTAATCATATTTATATGTGCTCATTGTTGTATTACATTTTATTACACTTTTGTAATAATTAGCTTACAAAAGTTTTATAGAATAACTGCTTTTACAAATGAGACCTTCAGTCAATTTATGAGAAGGGCTCTAGGTATAAATAGAGGCGTTTTGTATAGTTAGTAAAATGAGTAAGTATGACTAGATTTTCATGTTTAAGGGTGAAAATCTTTGTTATGGTGATTTATTACCTATGGCTGTTAACTCATTCTAGCAACAACCTCTATTATTTTCTTTGGTCATAAAATTATTCAAAGGTCTCTACTACTATGTTTTTAGTCAATTTTAATCTAAATAATGTTACGAAGAAAGTTGTTTTCTTAGTTTTTTTTACCGTCGTTAGCCAGGGATTGGCTCAGTTCGATGTAACAAAATACACTATAAACAATGGAGGAACAAAAAGTAGTGGTGAAAATTTTGTTGTAACAGCAAGCATTGGTCAGCTTGATGCGGTATCAAACCTTTCGGCCGAAGGGTTTTTGTTAAGAGGTGGGTTTTGGCAACAGAAAGAAGATTTAATATTTAAAAACGATTTTGAGCAATTATAGGTATAAATATGTATAGATTAACAGTTTTAATAATGATGGGCGTAATGTTAGGGCAAAATGCTATAGCTGGTACTTCGGTAGGTTCTGGTTTTAACTACCAAGGTGAATTAACAGATAATGGCTTCCGCGCTAATGGTGTGTATGATTTTACTTTTAAGCTATTTGGTGGTGAAACAGGAGGTTCTCCTATAGGATCTATTGTTTTTAAAAATGGTGTTGTGGTATCTAATGGTTTGTTTAACGTCAATAATCTGGATTTTGGTAATGCTGTTTATGATGGAGGTGAACTTTTTCTACAACTCAGTGTTCAGGTGAATTCTAGCCCAGATGCCGCGGTTGATTTAATGCCGAGGCAAAGAGTGAATGCAGTTCCATATAGCGTGACATCTGATTTTGCATTCGAGGCAGAGATCTCATCTATTGCAGCTCAAGCTCATTTAGCCACGAATGCTCAAATAGCACAAATTGCCA
Organism: Alcanivoracaceae bacterium; assembly: GCA_016744455.1. GTDB lineage: Bacteria > Pseudomonadota > Gammaproteobacteria > Xanthomonadales > Marinicellaceae > NORP309. Next base: position 14,403 of record JADGEI010000016.1, on the reverse strand, counting down.
TGACAGCTAACCAAGCAGATAGTTTAGCAGCAAATGGTGCTTCAAATGATCAATATCTTCAATTTAATGGAAGTGATTGGGTGCCAGTTACACTGGTTATCCCGACTAGCCCTTGGCTTGTAAATGGGCCAGATATTTCCTACTCTTCGGGTAAAGTTGGTATAGGCACAAATACGTCAAATAGCAAGGTTGAAATCAATAGTAACTTAAACGAATCCCCCTTAAAAGTTAGTGTAAATGGATCAGCAAAACTATACATGCATTCAAGCGGTAAATTAGGAATAGGTTCAGGCAATCCTGATGCTCAATTAACGTTAAACTCGAGCAACCAAGAATCACTTTCAATTATTTCAAATTCATTACAAACATTTAAAATCAAAGAGAATGGAGATATTAAACAATCAGTATCTAGTAATGGTATGCTCAAATACATGTTAGAGTTGTCTTGTAATGAAGCTGCACATGGTGGCTCAACAATCAGTAAACTTTATGACGGGCTAACTACGGGCATATTTGTTTCAGTAAGTGATGGCGATATAGGAGAAACAGGCATTTGTAAAATTGTATTCCCTAATAGTTTTAATATATTATCTAGATATGTTGTGGCATCTGCAAATGGGCGTGGAAATAGTGGAAGCGGTGCAAAAGGTGTTCAATGTGAAGCGTCAAACTCTACAACATTACAGTGTTTCAGGTATGTTACCAATACGGGACTTGGCGCAACAAATACAGGGGAAATCACAGTTCTAATTTATTAAGGTCCTGCTTTTTAAATTGAGATGTGCTTAACAATATAAGCTTTTAAAAGATAATTAGGAATGGTAAGTTAAATTTATCAGCCAAAAACACTATTTGGTTGATAAAGCCATTCAGATTGGTTGAATAATTGATCATCGGTTTGAGTAAATATTTCTAATATATTGGCAGCTACTTGTTGTGGTTTTGATAATTTTCCTTGGAGTTTTAGTTCTTTAAAGTTTTCAGCAAAGGGAAAGATTTCGCTTTGTGAATTTCTAAGCGTGTGTTGCATATTGGTATCAACTACTCCAGGGAAATAGTCATTAACTAGAATGTCATGTTTTGGCAGTTCGACTTTTAATACCTGATTTGCCATTAATGCAGCTGCTTTCGAAATGCAATAATTTCCTAATCCAGCTATGGCTTGTTTGGCAGCGCCTGATGAGAGGCTTAAAATACGTCCATTATGTTGGGATGTGTTAAAGTGAGGGATAAGCGCCTGAGTCAGAAATATAATTGGTTCAACATTGGTCACAAAGTTATTGCGAAAATCCAACAAATCCAAGTTGACTAACTCTTGTGGAGTATCCAATATGGCAGCATTGTGTAACAAAAAATTAATGGGTTGATTGATGGATTGTGCAATGATATTACGACCAGTTTCTGTTGCAATATCAGCAACAATAGGTTGTATATTAGGATGTGCATCATGTAAGGATTGCAAGTGGCTACGTCTTCGTGCTGTAGCAATCACGTTTAATTGCATCTTTGCTGCGAGTTTAGCACATGCTGCACCAATACCTGTGCTTGCTCCGGTGATGAGGATAGTTTTTTTCATAGAAATATTCTACCATTTAGGAGATAAATGCGGCAAATACTTGGTTGTAATTATTAAAATTAGCATATTATATCGACAGTTTTATTTTTTGTGACAGCTATCACAATTTACGGAGGTTGAAAGCCTATAATGAACTCAGTTGTTTTGATTTAGGTGTTCCCCCATTCCCTATCCAATTTTCATCTAAATCAATTCTATGCTAAGAAAAGGCTACTCCCACACACGGTAGCCTTTTTTATTGGGTGAATTATTCTTTATCAAGGTTGAAAATATACATTTTTTACTATGCCTTTGTGTTAAAATTTCGGCTTTTATTTTCCTGCAACTAAGTTATGCAAGCACAAACAAAAAACAAACTTTCTATTTTCGGATTAATTTTGATGTTCGCGGTTCCTGTAATCATAGCGATAGTTATGAATTCAAAGTTAATTGAATTTTCTCCAAATTCATTTAAAAATCATGGAAATTTTATCAAGCCTCCAGTAAAAATTACAGATATTGACGGTTTGAAAAGTTATGAAGATTTTTGGACGGTTGTTTATCAACATTCAGGAGAATGTGAAAAAACGTGTTTGTCAATGTTAGATACATTGTATCGCATTAGATTGACGAAAGGACACAAAATGAAGAAGGTGAAACTTTTGGTTTTATATCCTGAGAGCACAACACTTGAAATTCCTCAACAATATACCTCAATAGAAAAATATAGTTATAAACTAGAGAGTAAATTAGCGGTACTATTAGGTGACACTGCACAACAATCATTAGGTAACAACAAGGGATTATACTTGCTTGCTCCAGAAGGGTTCTTGATGATGTCTTATCCTCAAAGTTTTGAGCCCCGTGATGTCATCAAGGATCTTGGTTTGTTACTACGGGCACGAAAAAACGAAGGCTAAGTTAGTTTAACTAAGTGCAACAATTTCCCCGTTTTTTAAGACCATTGATTGTTGGGGCTCTATCGCTATCCAGTTTTCATTATTAAGCGGAACACTGGAAACCAAGACAACATTTTGAGGTTGTCTTTTAGACATTTTTAGGCCTTTTATAGTGCTATCAAAAACATCGATTTGGCACTTTCTTTGTAAAAAGTAGAGCCCCGGAAGAGTTGTTATTCCATCACTATTATGTTTGTTTTTTACTTCACGTTTATGGCTGTAAATAAAAACAAATTCACTGTCAGAATAAATAAAATTAGCTAAGCCCAAATCACGCATTTCTTCCGCAAAGTAGCTAAATACATTGTGGCGTTGTTCTAAACTTGGTGATTGTGGTGCATCCCAAATATTTGCCATTAAATGCATTAAATAACAAAAAGCCATTTCGGAATCCGTTTCACCCATACTTTGGAATCTTTTGCTTTGGAACCTTGGGTTATTTACCATATTACAAAGATTTCCATTGTGAGTGAAGACATGTTGTTTACCTGCTAATTCTCGACTGAAAGGTTGAGTGTTTGCAAGTTTAACTACACCCTGAGTTGCGTAGCGAATATGCGACATAATTATTCTACTTTGCATTTTATACTCTTTGATAAAATCCATACACAAACTTCTACTGGCCTGGCTCGCTTCTTTAATTATACGAGCTGAATTTTGCTCATAATAGGCTATACCCCAGCCATGGCGATGATGGTTAGTTAATCCTCCGTGTTTAGAAAATTCGTCAAGCGAAAAGGAAACTTCTGTCGCAGATGAGCTAGATAAAGCAAATAATTCGCACATAAAATACCAAATACTTAAGTAAGATAAAGAAAAACAATGCCCAATGCAGTAAAATCTAGGGCTTTTGAAACATTGTAACAAATTTAATGAAAAATTACTCAAAACTCGCTTGGTTTGGTGTTGCACTCGCATTATTCGTTGTAGTACTTGGAGCTTTTGTACGTTTGTCAGATGCAGGGCTTGGTTGTCCTGATTGGCCTGGTTGTTATGGCCAAGCCGCGTGGCCGACAGAATCAACTGAAATTGCTCAAGCTAATCAAGCCTTTCCAGAAAGAGCTGTAGAACCACATAAAGCATGGAAAGAAATGGTTCATAGGTATTTTGCCGGGACTTTAGGTTTAGTTGTATTGGCTTTGTTTATATGGGCTTTTCGTAAACGTGATGAAATGGCATTAACATTGCCTGTTTTCTTAGGGGTTGTGATTGTTTTTCAAGCCGCTCTAGGTATGTGGACAGTTACCTTACAGTTGAAACCAGTCATTGTTATGGCTCATTTGATGGGAGGGATGTTGACACTCTCTTTACTCTGTTGGTTGGCACTTACAAGTAGTCGGTCAATAACTCCTTACCGTTATGCTGGTCATGTTAAACAGTCTATGGTGGTTTTTGCTTTGGTGTTAGTTGTATTGCAAATCATGTTGGGTGGTTGGACTAGTTCAAATTATGCTGCTTTATCCTGCGTTGGTTTTCCATTATGCAATGGACAGTTATGGCCTGACATGAATTTTTCAGAAGCTTTTGTGATGTGGCGTGGGTTGGGTGTTAATTACGAATTTGGTGTATTGGATGCACCTAGTCGAGTAGCCATACAAATGACTCATAGAATTGGCTTTGTGGTTGTTTCATTCTACTTAATTTGGTTGTCATTGCGGTTATTAAAAAACCGAGAATTGATGCCATTAGGGTTAACAGTTCTAGGTTTGTTTACCACTCAAGTGGCTTTAGGTATTTCCAATGTGGTTTTTAATCTGCCATTGTTTGTGGCCACTGCTCATAATGGAGTTGCGGCCTTGTTATTATTATCACTCATCGTTTTGCTTTACAAAACCAGAAGAACAGCATGAGCCAACAATCTAAATTTAGTCAATACTTAGAACTAACAAAACCAAAAGTAGTGTTGCTCATTGTTTTTACCGCATTAGTGGGAATGTTATTGTCTGTTGATGAGGGGATTCCGCCTATTATGACAATGATTTATGCTCTAGTAGGCATAGGTTTTGCAGCATCATCAGCAGCAGCAATTAACCATTGGGCAGACCAAAAAATTGATGCGATTATGTTACGGACACAACATCGTCCTTTGCCACAAGGCGATTTAACAGATGCAAATGTTATTATTTTTGCTTTTTTGTTATGTGTTATATCAATGGGTATTTTGCTCTATAAAATTAACACATTAACCGCAGTGCTAACGTTTTTTTCATTGATTGGTTATGCCTTTATCTATACTTTTTTCTTGAAGAGAGTGACTCCCCAAAATATTGTGATTGGCGGTGCAGCAGGTGCAGCTCCTCCAGTACTTGGATGGACAGCAGTCACTGGAAACTTAACAGGTGACGCCTTACTGTTATTTGCTATAATTTATCTTTGGACGCCACCCCATTTCTGGGCATTGGCTATACATCGTGTAGACGATTATGCTAAAGCTAAAATTCCTATGTTGCCTGTGACTCATGGCATTAAACATACATTGTTACATATGATTCTCTATACCATATTGTTGTTATTGATTTCAATCATGCCCTATTTAGTCGGAATGTGTGGTTGGGTTTATTTAATTGGTGCGATTCTATTGGGTTTGAGGTTTTTGCAACTGGTCTTGCAGATGCGCAATTCAAAAGACCCTATGTTACCTTGGAAAGTATTTAAATTTTCTATCTGGTATTTAATGATACTTTTTGCACTGTTGTTAATTGATCATTATCTGCCAATCCACGACTTACACAATAAGGTGTTCTTAAATCCTATACTGTGATAGATGCTCACATACATTTAGATGATAAACGCTTTGATAAGGACAGGGAGCATCTTATCAAACAGGCACAAGATGCAGGGGTTAATGCGTTCATAACCCCTGGCGTTTCAGTTTCAGGCTTTTCAAAACTTAAAAATTTAACTAAGTTAAACCCAAGCATTATTCCAAGTTATGGTTTGCATCCATATTTCATTAATCAACACCAAAAAGATGATATTAAATACCTAGACATGTGGCTTAGTGCCAATCAATCTTGTGCTTTAGGTGAATGTGGTCTTGATTATTTTTTAAAAGGCTTAGATAAAGATCTTCAACAATTCTATTTTGATGCACAAATTGAGTTAGCAAAGAAACATAGTTTGCCCTTGATTCTTCATGCTCGAGGTGCGGTTGATGCGGTCTTTCAAGGATTAAAGGATGCTGATTATTTCAATGCTATGATCCACAGTTATAATGGCAGCATACAGCAAACTAAACAGATGTTAGATAAAGGCATAAAGTTTAGTTTTGGTGGGGCGATTGTTAATCCTAATGCTCATAAGTTACATAAATTGGTCGATTACTGTTCAATTGATTCCATTATGTTTGAGACGGATGCTCCCGATCAAAGCCTACACCCTGATTTTAAACAAAGAAATGAGCCGGTTAATTTATTAAAAATAATTGAGTTTTATGCCAAGATTACACAACAAGAGTTAACTCAGGTGATAAATCAAAGTGAGAGAGTTGTAAGAGCATTTTTCAGTTTATAAAAGGTCTTTAGCAATACACGTCTGTGGATCAATTGCTGATTCGTCTCCTTTTTTTAAAAGGTGTTGGTAGTTCATTTCAGCCATTTTTTTAAAGGCAGTATATTCATCAACTTCTCTTTCTAGTTTTGTACCAATCGAATAAAATTCTAATGAAAAATTGTTATCCATTGAGCTGCCAGCATTAAAAGCATCCATAATGCACTTGTATTCACGTTTAAAATTAATTTTATTTTCTTCAGCTCTAAGTGCTTGCGACATACTGCCTAACTCTTGTAAAACTAGCCATTTGATATGATAACCAACAATATTCACAACTAAACTGTGTCCATTTTTTATCATGACATCAGCAATCTTTAAACAATTTTCACCATGTTCTATAGTGTCCTTACATGTGTCAATTAGAGGGCGAAAAGATGGTATTGGGTTTGATAGTTTGAAATTTACTTTTTGCATAAATCGATGATAAAGATCAGCATTTTCTTCCATGTCTTTAAGTTTTTCTTCAGTAAACAAACCCTTGGTAATACCTAACTTGCTAAAAGATAAACTACTCAACATTAAGTTTTCATCGTTAAACCCATCAATTGCATCATCAAGAAGTATTGAATTTGTATTATAAAAATTACTAAAAGTACTGTTAGACATAAGGGCCATTGTTTTTGTGATTTCCGACTTGTTCTTCTGTGAAAAAGCTAGGTCAAGAAAAGGTAAATAGACTACTAAATTATAAGGTTCAGATTGCATAAGTTTTGTATGTAATGTCTCAAATTTACATGCTTTTAAATAGTAAGAGTCCCTGCATATAGACTCTGCTAAAAATAAACTTTGAGTTGATAAATCAAAGTTTGCAACTAAGTCATGAAAGGCTTGCTTAATACCTGAAAAATCAGTTTCAATTTTGTTTTCATCGTACATAATTAATGCATGATGTATACCTACCATAGATATGTTAGGGTTCCTGTGATTAATTAAGTAGTGGTTTAAATTCGTTTCCCATTGCTCTGCTTCAATTTGCGCTTGATAGTTTTCTTCCGGTTTATCAGCATAAGTAAAAAATGAAAATACGAGTAAATAGATAAAGGCTAGTTTTTTCATGTAAGAATCTCTTTAGCGTATTTTAAGTATAATGCATAACTCGTGGAACGAGTATAAAAAGTTACTAAAGGCTCCTTTCAGCGTTAAAAAAATTGCAAATAGCGAACTAATTCCAAATTTTCAACGTATATTATGCTGTAGGGTTAATAGTGGCGTATTTTATGCCTTTCTGCTTGCCATCAGAATACTTTCAAAGTCTTGTTTAGCTAATCTATTAATAATGTTAACTAAAGCCGACTACCCAAAAAATATTAAACATAAAACTTTGTATTAGGCATTTATTTACTCTATTTAAACTATGGAACAGGAAAATAGTGCATAACCATGTAGTATTAATTGAAATGGGTTAAATCTTTATCTGCTTTAAAATTTCTGTGTAATCTGTGTAATCTGTGGATTATAATCACTCTTTTTATCCATAAACATAAATGAATCAAGACAATAAACAACGCTTTAGTGGCGTTGCCAGATTACATGGCGAAACAGCTTTTAATAAATTACAAAATGCCCATGTCTGTGTTATTGGTATAGGTGGAGTAGGTTCTTGGGTCGCAGAAGCGCTTGCGCGTTCAGGTGTTGGAGAATTAACTTTGATTGATGCGGATGACATCTGTGTTACAAATATTAATCGACAAATTCACGCAGTCACAGAGACAATAGGGCAAGAAAAAGTCAGAGCCATGGCTGATCGTGTTAAAAGCATCAATCCTGTTTGTCAGGTCAATGAAGAAACATCCTTCTTTTTGCCATCAACTGCTGAAAAACTATTAAGTCCAAAATACGATTTTGTGGTTGATGCCATTGATAGCATCAAGCACAAGTGTTTATTGATTGCTATGTGTAAACAACAAGATATCAATATGATTACAATAGGTGGTGCAGGCGGAAAAGTTAATATTGCTGATATTCAAGTCAAAGACTTAGGAAGAAGTTATGATGATCGCTTATTATGTAAATTGCGTAAAGAGCTACGAAATAAATACGGATTTCCACGTTTCAAAAATAAAAAATTTCATGTGCAATGTGTCTTTTCTCCAGAAATGCCAGAACTTCCTTGGTGTGACGTGGAAGGAAAAGAACAGCAAACCAGTTTGAAATTGGACTGCAATAATGGCTTTGGCACCACTATGATGGTTGTCAGTATTTTTGGTATTACTGCAGCACATTATGTCGTTAATTGGATAATTGAAAATAAATAAATATTTAGATCATTGAATAGCTTCATCGTTTAGTTGTTAATATTCGAGAGTGTTGAAAACCCTCTACAAGTTATAAAATTATTTTTTCTTAAGCGTGGCTAAATAAACGCCTACTAAAACCATTCCCAAGCCGATAAAGTCTAACAGTCCCATTGGTCGATTAAAAAATAATACATCCCAAAGCATCGATAAAGCTGGTTGTAACAATAATAGAATACCAACAATCGAGGTTGGTAAATTTGGCATGGACTGGGTTATCAGTAACCAGCCAATAACTTGGCAAACTAATCCAAGGGTAAGCAGAGACAACAAGGATTGTATTGATGGAATAGTGATAGTGTGGCCGTTATAAGTTAATTCAATAAACAGCAATAAAGCACAAACAAAAGACATAACCCCAAGATTGGACAGTGAAGATAGGCTGTTGTTACTGGATTGAACGTGACGTAAGGACAGCATAAACCCTGTATAAACAAAGGCAGTTAGTAAACCATATACTACACCAGTTTGGTATTGATCGGTTAAGTCACTCCAATAAATACCAACCAATAAAAATAAACCACTAATGGTCACTAAGAGGCCTACAATAAATGCCCAAGTGACCTTTTCTTTATAAAAAAGATAGCCAGCTAATGCCATAAAAAAAACTTGAAAATTCCCCAATACAGTTGCAAGACCAGGGCCGATATAAAAAATACTACGGTGCCAGAAGAATAAATCCAAGGCAAAGAAAAAAGCGGCAGAAAACAACCAGCCAAAATACGGCCAATTACGCCAAATAGCTTCTCTTCTTACAAGGGTAATGCCAAGAAGAAAGATACTGGCAATAAACATACGATAAAAACCAGAAACACTGGGTGCAACTTCAGCAATTTTTACCCAAACAGAAGAGGTGCTAATAATTACTGCAGCTATCAGCATTTTGATAACATTGCTTGAATACGTAGTCATTATCTTTTTTCTGGTGGGGTTTGTTTAATTGGCTGGATAAAGGTAATGACATCGTCTTTTGAATAAGGAGTGTTAATCCTTTGCTTTGAAGCTGGTTGGTATTGAATAGAGGTATTCTCACGATAAGCCTTTTTAGGGCGAATTGGCCGAGAGACAAAACCACCACCACAATTGGGACAAACATTGTTTAAAATAGTATCTACACAATCACGACAAAAAGTACATTCATATGTGCAAATACAAGCATCTGTTGCATCAGGCAAGAGGTCTTTATCACATAATTCACAATTTGGACGTATTTCTAACATATAATTAACCGATGAAAATTATTAAATCAAAAGATTTTACCGCACCCAAAGCTTGGGGAGCAATACAAATTGCCAATATGAATGGAATAACTACAAGACTTCATTGGACAGATAAACCCTATAAATGGCATACAAATGATGGAGAAGAAGTGTTCGTGGTTTTGGAAGGGCAAATAGTGATGCAATACAAAGAAAATGGAAAGGTGTTTTCTGAAAAACTAAATGTAGGTGATATATTTTATGCCAATAGCGGCTTAGAACATATTGCTTCACCAATTGGAGAAGCTCGAATTTTGGTGGTTGAAAAAGATGGTAGCGTATAAAGGCTTCTCATTAATATTTTGATGATAGATGTGATGTAATTCTCATAACTTGAATTAGGTGATATTGTTGTATTAATTGAAGTTGTCGTCATTTAAAATTAAATCTCATTTTTAAATAAACATAATCAAGTTGAATATTAGAGGCATTTGTATAATTTCGATAACGAAAAAAAGTGACTAAATTGGCCTATCTATTGTTAAAACTCTTATCAGTAAAACGCTCATTTGTGCGATTTAATCCGTATTTTACTCTTTCTATACTAAGTCATGTTAAGGCCTCTAATATTAAATACTATTTACTGACTTTTATAGTTGTTTTTAACACGGTCAATAGCCAATCATGTAATGACCAATATGTGAGTGGCCAATATGTTAATGCGCTTAAATTATGTGAAACAGAGCTAATTACAGCGCGAAATGAAGAAAGAAGTGAGTTGTTACTCATTATAATCGACCTATACCATGAATTAGGGGAGTTTGAAAAGCAGAGTGACTACCTACAACTTTTGAAAGAATCTCCTGATTTTAAAGTTGTGCCAAAATTGCGTTTTAAATGGAATAGTTGGACGGGTATTTTAAGTTATTATAGTGAAGACTTAGACAAAGCAGAAAAAATGTTTTTTGAAGAGTTGTCTATTGCCCTACTTGCAAATAATAAGAAATGGATTGCTAAAAGTTACAATGATTTAGGCGTTATCGCTCATGCTAGGATGAATTTTAAATCATCATTAGAATACTATAATAAGAGTCTAGACTTATACAAGGAGGCCAATAATGATTATAAATCTGGCGTAGAATACCACAACATTGGCTCTATATATTTGTTATTAGAAAATTATGAAAAGGCAAATGAATATTTCACGCAGGCTCTAAAATCTTATGATTTGTATAGTAAATCAAATGAATCAGATGTAAAAGTAGCAAAACAAATCAAGCATGCCTATGAATCATTATTACGAGTTAGTTTAACCGTTGAAGATTTAGAGTTGGCTGACAAATATGGTGCTCAGGTTATGAAATTATCATCTAATGATATTAACCCACAGGATATTAATCACTCGATATTGGATTTTGTGCGGTTATACATTTCAAAAGAACATTATGATTTAGCAGGTTATTTTCTTAATAAAGCCATTGAAAAAAATCATGAATTAGGGGATGGATTTAATAGCGATTTAAGTATTTTGAAAGCGCGGCTTTATCAGAAGACAGGGTTATCAAGCGCTGCAATTGTTGAACTGAAAAGCACACTTAAGCAAATAGGAAATGAAAATTACATAGCCTTGTCAAAGGTCAATATGTTGTTGTCAGAACTATACCAAGAATCTAACCCAAAAGCTTCTCTTAATTACATGAAAAAACATCAAATACAAAGAGAAAAATTGTTACAACAGAAATACGATTCGAGTATTAAGGCAATACAGTATGAAATCGAAACTAAAAAAATAGAAAATGAGTTAAACCTTGAAAGAATAGAAAGAATATCCTCAGATTTAAAAATCAAAACATTAAATAATAAATTTCTACTATCCACTATTGCAATACTTTTTTTATTATCAATTGTTATCAGCCTTTATTTGGTTAAAAGACGAGAAAAGAGGCAGCTTTTAGATAAAATTAAACAACATAAACAACAACTTATTTTAATGGATGAAAAATCAAGTCAGAATTATGAAAATCAACAAGTGAGCAAACAAGATTTTTGTATTCATCTTGTAAAAATAATGAACGATGCCGTTAATATTTGGGAAGAACATACAAAAACAAATAGAGTAGAGTTGGCTGATAGGAGTAAAATTTGGACTATTTCAGTGGACGATGGTACTTTGCGGACACGTTCATTAGATAAATATTTATCCGTTGATAAAATACCGAAAAACCCAAGGTGGAGAAATGTGGTAAGAACTTGCCATTTTATTCTTTCAGATTCAACCATTGGCAAAAACAATAGAAATAAGCTAGAAGATAACCTTTCTAGCTTATTGAGTATGGTTCAAAATTTATAGTTATGAGTCAGGTAAGGACTTGCCACTTGGTAGTAAAGGGTTAAAACGTGGGATAACACATTTAAAAGTGACGTCATCACTAAATTCAAACTCAGGTAAAGTGTGATTAAAGTGTAAAATTGGAGCATAATAAGGTGGTTTTTCGATTGTTTTATATTCAATGAATCCATCATACAAGTCGTAAAAAGGAACTAAAAACTCCACATCATCATATAAATCAGGATGCTCTTCTTTATAATCATTACAAATCTTATTAGAGCCAATTAAAGCTTTGATTATATTTATGTTTCTAAAAAATATCCCAGTTTCACCATTGGTCGTATATATTCCTAAAATAATAGGATGTTTTAGCACAAAATGTTCGTGTTCGTTTATCTCCAATGGTAAAGCAGAACATTCTTGTAAGTTGGGGTCATCGACACAATTATTTAGGATTGGCATGGCCTTTTTCATTCCAATATTTTGAGAATCTTGACTAACTGATTCCACTGCGCTTTCTAAATGTGCAACACTGGTCATTGTTATCTCAACAGAGTCGATATAATCTGCTGACATGGTGAATGTTTTGTTTATCCCACTTTCAGTTACAAATTCAAATGCGGAAAATCCAAGAGTGCCAATATAAACATCTGTCCAAAGGGAATCAGCAGATACATTTGTATGTACAAAAATGGTTAGTATAAATAGTGTAATTTTTTTCATAAGTATTTCTATAAATTAATAAGAGGGACAAGTATCTCAATTTTGTAATTAGAGCACAATTATTATGTAGAACAATCTATGGTAAAGACTGGTAAAAAATGCTCTATATGCTTATATATCAGTATGTTGCAAACAAGTTGAAAATCATTATTAAGTATTGCTACCAGTATATTCCATAGTAAAAATACAAGTTTTCTATTTATTTATTTATTATCAAATGGCATTTTGCAAGCCTTCATTTTATTAAATGAAGTTTTTTTAACTGTGAGAAAGAATTATGAATATGAAGATTAGATTGTTTTCAATTGTTTTATTAATATGGACTAACATGACCTATGCCTCTGTGTGGGTTCACTTTGATAGCTATAGCAATGAAGTAAAAGTTGATTGGAGTACAAGTTTTTGTGGAACGGATTACTGGGGTTGGAATGATGAATTGGGCGATCACCCAATAAAAGTGAAATATAAAAAAGAATCAGAACTCGCCTGGGTCGATTTTAAATACTCAGATGGAGGAGCTGTTGGGTTTCCTATCGAAGTTTTTGAAACGGGAGTTTCCTATAAATTTAAAGTAAAATATTATGGCACAAAACGAACTGATTGTAGAGGTTCAACCAGTAGAAGAACATTAGGAACTGCACTGTATACAATTCCAAAAACACCAAATTATTTGGATAAGCCAGCAATTTTTAATGAGATTCAAGATATCAGCAAAACCAAAAAGATTCATGGCGAATATTATGATAAATGCTTATATCCCTACACATGGGATGGTGGTTCGTTAGCTTCTGTAAAAATATTTCAATGGGAATGTTGGAGTAATGATCCAAAAGCATTCATTATAAATGACGTGATTGGTGGGTTTCCTGGTTTAGATGTTGTAACTCTTAAATCGCAGCCCTTAGGGTATTGTATAGCCCCAAAAGGATTGCTTGGCTTATCTAGCGATATAGGTGTTGCTGATTGTGATTCGATGAGTGCCATTTATATCAAGGAACATGTTGGTGGTGATATGTTTAGATTAAAAAATGCGCTTTCGGGTATGTGTCTCTATCCAACTGATTCACCAGATGGGGCTCAAATTAAACAAGCGATATGTTCTGAAAATAAAGACAATCAAATATTCTATTTTGAAGATTATTAATATTAATTGGTAGGTAGACAGTTGGCAAAATGCCAACTGTCTAAATTCCATAGATTAATTTCTATGACAATATTCTAAATGCCCTTCTACTTCATATAATGGAGAGGTTTGAATATGACCTAGTTGATTAAAAAATTCAATTTGACAGGCAGTCAAAGTTGATCGAGTAATTAACTTGATGTAATGATAGTTACCAGATGTCGTTTTATAGTAAATTTTTCCAAGGTAATTAGCACGAGGAGAAGGGCCAACTCCAATTCCACCTCCGACACCGACATATCTAGCACCTATTACAGACGTGAACATCACACTTAATATAATTAGTAATAATAGTTTTGTTTTCATAATATTTTTCTCTTCTTAAAGTTAGTCAGTCCTTAGATAGACTGAAATTGCAATATGCCAACTCAATTTACAAGAAGCTAAGCTATTTATGTAATTAGGCTATGGAAAACATTGGAAAATAAAATCCATTTAATAATTATAAAAAGAACATAACCTATTGTAAATAAACATTTAAATACTAGTTTTTCCGTTTCTTACCAGTTAAAAATTAATTTTTTAGAATAAAGTTATTGGCTTATTGAAAACTATTACGCATTGGATTATCGATATAAAAAATTAATCTAGCTAGAAGACTGAATACTC
>JADGEI010000034.1 GCA_016744455.1 Alcanivoracaceae bacterium | reverse complement strand
TCCATCCATGTTGATAGTAGCCCCAAAAGGAACTGTGAATGATGATACTGATTTATCTACACCCATTCTTTTAGTAACGGTTCTTAATGTAACAGGTATAGTTGCATTGGAACTGGCTGATCCAAATGCAAAAACCACAGCAGTTTGAACTTTCTTCATAAAAGTTAATGGGTTTAACTTTCCAAAAACCACTAAAATACTTGGATAAACTATAAAAGCATGAAGTAGCAATACAAACAGTACTGTGAAAAAATATTTGGCTAATTTTGAAATGGCATCTGCACCTAAATCTGCAAATACAATCGCTATCAAGGCAAACACAGCATAAGGGGCAAATTCCATGATAATGTGAACCAATTTCATAATGACGACATTGATATTTTGAAAAAATGTAATAATTGTTTCACCAGCTTTGCCAGCCATTGTTGCGCTTAAACCAAATAAAATAGCGAATACAATTATTTGCAACATTTTACCTTCGGCAAAAGCCTGGATAGGATTTGTTGGAACCATGTTTTTAACAACGTCAACAAAAGCAGGTGCCTCTTTTGCAACATACTTTGGGTAATTATTTGGAATGTCAAAACCTAAACCAGGATTAATCAAATAAGATATACTAATGGCAATAATTAATGCAATTGCAGTAGTGAAAAGATAAAAAACCAGGGTTTTTCCACCAATTTTACCTAAGTGTGAGGGTTCTCTTAGAGCTGCTGTGCCGCAGAATAATGATACAAATACTAATGGAACAACCATCATTTTTAAGGCATTTAAAAAGAGGCCGCCAACAACGTAGAACAATCCACCAGTAACATAACTTTCAATAATTGGATTTTCATTAAGGCCCAAATAATTTATTCCAATGCCAACAATTGCACCAATAATCATAAAGATTATAATTTTTTTAGTTAAAGTCATTTCTACCCGCTCTTTTTATAATAGCCCAAGAGTATAAAAGGCATTAGCAAGAACTGCAAATGAATTACTTGATAAACCTGAATTGGGAAATAACAAAAAAACCACATGCTGACATGTGGTTTTCCTGGAATTAAAAAATTTGCTTCTAATTTACTTTTTAGTTACTTTTTTTGCTACTTTCTTAGTTGTGGTTTTCTTAGCAACTTTCTTAGTCGCTTTTTTTACAACTGGAGCTTTCTTTTTAGCAGGTGCTTTTTTTACTGCTTTTTTCGTTGCAGTTTTAACGTCTTTTACGTAGTTACCTGTTAATTTAGAAACTTCACTAGCAAGTGATTCAACTTTATCTAATAAAGCACTAATTTCTGAGCTGGTTGGAATATCTAATTTATCTAATGCTTTTTCAACACGGCTTTCAAATATATTTTCTAACTTATCCCAACTCTTTGTTGCTTTACTAGTCACCTTGTTAACTTGAGATTTAACTTCTTTACTAGCACTTTGTGAGCTTTTTTTAATGATTTTTTCTACGCCCTTGCCTTCGTCAACAAGCTTATTGAAAATTTTAACACCTTCTTGTTGTGCTTTAGCAAAAGCCCCAAGACCTGCTAACCAAATTTCGTTTGCTGAACCCATGATGTTTTCAGCTACACCATCTTTTTTAACTGTTGATTTTTTAGCTGGTGATTTCTTTTTTAATGTCTTCTTTACTGCCATGATTTTGTCCTCATAATTAATTGATGGTGCGTATTTAAATCTAAATGTCTAGAGTAATCATACTAATATAGCATTTATTATAACTATTTGTTAATTCGACTTAAATAATCTTTTTAGCGTGTCACATGAATCATACAAGCTCTCTTATTAATCAATAAGCCATCTTATCACTTCAGACAAAACATCGGTCCGCGTAGATATATCATATACGCTATCTCCCACACTGGATTTTGAAGGAGGTGCACTACGTGTCTTACGCATATCCAATTTGGCTTTACGTACCGCTCTTTGCTGATGTTTGATTAATTCACCCGAGCGAATAAACTCAAGAACCTCATCCAACTCATGTATATCGAACCACAAACCATGGTCTTTACAGACATCGACAATAATTCCACTAGATCCAGCATAATTCCTGCGGTGCATAATGACAGTGCATTGTGGGCATTTACGGTAAAATTTTTCTGGATTTCCAGTAAATTGTTTTGAGTTTTTCGCCGTTACTTCTGCCGAAGCAGATTGTACGCCCGATGCTATTTCTTGTTGTGTTCGACGTTCTAAATGCCTAAAAGCATCCGCTGATATCCATAAACCAGCGCAATGAGAGCATTCTTTTAATGTAAAGGTATTCGATTGCATCTTTCTGGAGTGTAATTTTTCATCGTCACAATTTGGGCAAGGCAATTCTGTTTTCAAGAAGTCGTCACTATCAGCCACAATCGGTGTTGCACACGAGTGACAAAATTTTGCTTTAGAGCTAATTCGAGTCATGCAGTGTGGACAAATGGTATTGAGATCTCTCTCATGAATAGTGAAGCTAGATCCACAATATCGACAAAAAGGCTCTTGATCTTTGCCTCGTGAGCCACCACAAGAAGAACAACGAACAACTGCAGCATCATGAATTTTTACTGAAGGTACAGTTAATAAAGTGCCACAAAAACAACTAAATTTTTCTCCAACTCTTTTTTCATGCAAACTGTATTGATGTTTACATTTGTCACACTGTACAATTACCTTAGTCATATGGGTTATTTATTCCTAATTGTGCCAATAATTTAATTTCCAGGTTTTCCATAATTTGCGCTTCATCATCATTTATATGGTCATAACCCAATAAATGCAAGACACCATGGATAGTTAAATGTGCCCAATGATATTCTAATAATTTATTCTGCTGTGAAGCTTCTTTTTCTACCATTTCTGCGCATATTGCTAAATCGCCAATCAAGTCCTCCTGAACAAACTCTGGTAATTCTAAAGGAAAAGATAAAACATTGGTTGGCTTGTCTTTGTTTCGGTAGGTTTTATTAAGCTCTTGGCTAGTCGCCTGATCAACTATCTCAATACTAACCTGAAAAGGTTTTCCATGAAAATCTATGACGGTCTTTACCCATTTGCTGAACATATCAACAGCTGGTGTTAGGTTGTTAGTTTCGTTATTAAACAGGGTTGGATTCATAAGCATCAATAATTTTCTGTACCAAATTATGCCTAACAACATCTTTGGATTCGAAATAGCTAAAACTTAGGCCTTTGACATTTTCTAACTTTTCAATAGCATGTTTTAATCCTGAAGTTTCGCCGCGCCTTAAATCAACTTGGGTAACATCTCCTGTAACCACCACAGTTGTACCAAATCCGGTACGAGTCAGAAACATTTTCATTTGTTCGACAGTGGTATTTTGTGCTTCATCAAGAATAACGAAAGCATTATTAAGTGTGCGTCCACGCATAAAAGCTAACGGAGCGACTTCGATGATGTTCTTTTCCATCATTCGCTCTACTTTTTCAACTCCTAACATTTCATATAATGCATCGTAAAGTGGTCGTAAATAGGGGTCCACCTTATCTGACAAATCACCAGGTAAGAAACCCAATCGTTCACCCGCTTCTACTGCTGGACGTACAAGAATTATGCGTTGTACATCTTGATTAAGAATAGCCTCAACAGCACAGGCAACAGCCAAATATGTTTTCCCAGTTCCTGCTGGGCCTACACCAAAGTTAATGTCATGGGTAATAATATTATGAAGGTATTGCTTTTGGTTGGGTGATCGCCCTGTAATAACTCCTTTTCTGGTTTGTATTTTGACTTCTTGAGCATCGGTTTCAATATCGGTCTGGTAGCACCCTTGTAAAATGACATGAGAAAGTTCCAAGGTTAAGGATTCATTTGTCGCTTCATCCAACATTAATCCTAAACACCTTTCAACTTGCTTCAGATCTTCTTCTCCACCTTCTACTTGGAGTTGATTGCCGCGTGCATTAATCTTGGTATTGGTCTTTTTGGCCAACAGTTTAATGTGTTCGTCATGATGTCCAAATAGGTTAATCAAAACCTTATTTTTTACATCTTCTATTTGTATTGTTTGTGTTGGCATTACCTAGTTACTATCCTTCCTTTAAGAGAGTTACGTTGTGCTTCGGTTATTTCGACATCAATCAATTGACCAATCAATCGTAAATTCCCATCAAAATTGACTATGCGGTTATTTTCTGTCCTAGCAGCGAGTTGGTTTTTATCCTTCTTTGATGTGCCTTCCACCAATACTTTTTGCACAGTACCAATCATTGATTGCGAAACCTCAGCAGCAAATCCATTAATGGTTTGTTGCAGCAATTGTAGTCTTTGCTTTTTTATTGACATTGGTATCTCATCTTCAATATTCGCAGCAGGTGTACCTGGTCTTTTAGAATAAATAAAACTATAACTTTGGTCAAATTTAATATCATTAATCAATTTCATCGTCGCTGCAAATTCTTTGTCTGTTTCACCAGGAAATCCAACAATGAAATCTGATGATAAGGCAATATCTGGACGTACTTCTCGTAGTTTACGGATTTTTTGTTTGTATTCGATTGCCGTATGGCCACGTTTCATAGCAGACAGAACTCTATCAGAACCACTTTGTACGGGTAAATGCAGGTAATTAGCAAGTTTTGGTACATCTCTGTAAGCTTCTATCAGGGAATCAGTAAATTCCACCGGGTGAGATGTGGTGAAACGAATTCGTTCGATCCCGTCAATAGCAGCAACATAATGAATAAGGTGTGCTAAATCAACCACTTCCCCATCATGCGTGTCTCCACGATAAGAATTAACATTTTGACCTAGTAGATTAACTTCTTTCACACCTTGTAATGCCAATTCCATAATTTCAGCTAACACGCCATCAAGTGGACGAGAAACTTCTTCTCCACGAGTATATGGCACAACACAAAAGGTGCAATATTTACTGCAACCCTCCATGATTGAAACAAAGGCAGATGCACCTTCTTTACGTGCTTCAGGCATATTATCAAATTTTTCAATTTCCGGAAAACTGATGTCCATTTGAGGCTTTTTCTCATCTCTAACTGCATTGAGCATCCTGGGTAAACGATGTAAAGTCTGTGGGCCAAAAACCATATCAACATATGGGGCTCGCCTTATGATATTATTGCCTTCTTGTGAAGCAACACAGCCACCTACTCCAATAACTAAATTTGGATTTTTTTCTTTGAGTTTACGCCATCGACCTAATTGAGAAAAAACTTTTTCTTGTGCTTTTTCACGTATCGAACAAGTATTAAGAAGTATGACGTCAGCCTCTTCTTCAACTGTTGTAATTTCTAATCCATATGAGTCAGTCAACACATCTTGCATTTTGGATGAATCGTATTCATTCATCTGGCAACCGTGTGTTTTTATAAAGAGTTTTTGAGTTATTGACATTATTTTTCTATTTTAATTTTTCAGTTAATTTTACGACAATTTCTGCTGTAACGCCCCAAATGGTGTGCTTTTGATGCTCAAAAACATAATATTCCACATGCTTACCCTGAAATTCAGCAGTCCGTTTTTGACAATTATCTTTATTTAAGAAATATTCTAAAGGTATAGAAAAGACTTCCGCTACCTCATCTTGGTTAATTTTTACTGTAAAGTCATCGTTTAAAGTCGCGACAAAAGGCGTGACATGAAATCCAGAGTAGGTTTCGATGTCCTCTAAATAACCGACAACATTTATATATTCAGAGTCTATACCAATTTCTTCATATGTCTCACGAATAGCAGCTTGCCTTATGGTTACATCGGCTTCGTCAAACCCTCCGCCAGGAAAGCTTACTTGCCCCGAGTGATGTTTTAATTTTTCAGAGCGTTTGGTAAACATTACATGAATTTCGCCTTTTTTCCAAAATAACGGCAGAAGCACTGCAGCGGGTCGGAATTCATCATGTCCTGATGCTTGCCATATTTCTGTTGGAATTAAATCTGTCTTTAAAACTGATTTAAGATTTTTATATAATTGTTCTTTATTTTCTATTCTTAACATATAAAAAAGCGAGTCAAGTTTTAAAGCTCTATTTAATCAACCTAAGTTAATTAAAAGCAACTAAACTTGCCTCGCCCTCAATTTAAAAAAAATTAATCAGTTTTATTTAATATCTAATAGATTAATATCAAATACTAAAATTTCATTTGGTCCAATTGGGCTTTGTCCACGAACGCCATAAGCTAACTCAGGTGGGATAAAGACTTGCCATTTTCCACCTGGTTTCATTAAAGGTAGAATTTCCTGCCAACCCTTAAGCACAGAATTTACTTTTAGTGTTTTAGGCTCACCACGTACAAACGAGCTATCAAATTCCTGATAATTACTCATGTTATCCGAGCCAATAAGTGAACCACGGTAATGAATAGTTACTTCACTATCCATTGTTGGGTGTTTACCCGTACCATCTTCGATGATTCTATATTGAATTCCTGAAGCCAGTTCTTTAATGCCTTTTTTCTTACGGTTTTGAGCCAAAAAGTCATCACTGCGCTTTTGATTCTTATCTGCTAGGGCTTTATATGCCTCTAACTGTTTTAGCTTCATATTACGCTCATAATTTTGATAATTCAAAACCATGTCTTCTTTTGAAACAGAAGGATCTTTTTTAGCTGCTGCGTCTCTAACACCTTTAATCACTTCCTCTGCATTGAGTTCAAGATCACCACCTTGTCTACCTGCTAACTGAATACCTAACTGGTAACCTAAAGCATAACTTGTTTTGTTTTTATCAAACTTAACTGGTTGTTCGTCTTGAGCTGATGCGAATGTTGCTGTAATAACGACTATTGCAGCTAATATTAATTTAAAGTTCATCTATTATTCCTCGATGTTGAATTACTGGTAAGAATTGCCGATTTGGCTTTTCTTCAAAAAGGCCGTATTTTATGCTACGTACCTGTTATTAACAATAGTATAGGACTGTTTTGACGATTTTGAGTTCAATAATTGTTATAATCACTCTCTTTTTTCAATGAGTCAACACTATGTCCAACATCCTAAATGAAATTAGTAACAATATTTTAACACTTACCATTAATCGCCCTAACAAATTAAATGCTTTAAACCAAGAAACTTTGCAAGAAATTGAACAGGTAATTGTCTCTGTACAAGACAACGACGAAGTTGCCGCAATTATTGTCACTGGTAGTGGTCAAAAATCATTTATTGCAGGTGCCGATATATCAGAGTTAGCCACTTCAAACGCCATAACTGGTATGAAATTTGCTGAGTATGGGCAACAAGTCATGTCAACGATTGAACAAAGTAACAAACCTGTTGTTGCTGCGATTAATGGATTTGCCCTAGGCGGTGGTTGTGAATTAGCCATGAGTTGTCATATGCGAGTCGCTAGTGACAACGCTATGTTTGGCCAACCTGAAATCAAACTAGGAGTTATCCCGGGGTTTGGTGGTACACAAAGGTTAGTACGTTTAATTGGCAAAGGTCGAGCCATGGAAATGAACCTTATGGGTGGTATGATTGATGCCAATCGTGCTTTTGAAATTGGCTTAGTTAATAAAGTTGTCGCTCAATCAGAGTTAATGACTACCGTAGAAAAAATGGCCAAGCAATTAACTTTCTCAGCACCAGTGGCGATGAAATGCATTATTGACAGCATTAACCATGGTGCCGAATGTAATTTAACTGAAGGCCTGCAATTTGAGGCCAAAGCTTTTGCTGTAACCTGTGCTACAGAAGACATGAAGGAAGGTACAACAGCCTTTTTAGAGAAAAGAAAAGCTAACTTTATAGGAAAATAAAATGAAATTATTACTATTATTGCTAGTTAGCCAGTTATCGTTGGCTCAATTAGATAATACTGATGGATATGGCCTTAGAGAAAAACCACCTGCTTTTAGCCCAGAGCATAACAAGCAACTATTTGAAAAAAACAAGGCTTTATGTCAGGATGGTTGTGTGCATGAATTTGGCGTAGTATTAGGAGAATCTCAAGGTATTCCAGCCTTTTCCAACTGCCAATCTCAATGCGTTAAACCGGAATTTTCATTTTTAAATTTACAGTCAGGAAAAGTCAGCCTTCATAAAGAAAACCCCAAAGATGACAACCTGCACTATATTGGTCTGATAAATCAATGTGTGGAATATTCACGCCGTTGGTGGATGATCAATCACGACATAACTTATGGTAGTGTAGATTCAGCGCATGAGATTATTTACTTAACGGAAGGAAAAAACATCCGAACAAACCAATCTTTCCCATTGGCTCGATCCATCAATAGCACCGCTGAACGCCCTCCAAAAATCGGTGACTTAGTGGTGTATTACCCAGATAGAAATAATCCATTATGGCGTCATGGACATGTTGCTGTAGTAGTAGATGTTAACCTTAAAAAAGGCACTGTCTCACTGGCTGAGGAAAATTACGATAACAAAAAATGGAAGAAGCCTAAGAAATATGCACGTAAAATTAGCCTATATAACGTCAATGGTCATTATACCCTATTGGATGTTGCACCTAATAGTCAAAATAATGCAACTGGCGGAGAAATATCAGGTTGGATTTACCCTAAAGAATGAAATATCTGCTACGTCTTGCTGAACACTCTGACAGTGAATCAATCACCACATTAATCAAGCTTTCAGCCAGAAAATTAGGTGTTGAATTTTACCAGCCTGAGATAATAGAATCAGCACTAAAAGGGGCATTTGGTGTCGACACACAATTGATTAAGGATAGGACTTATTATGTTATCGAAGATAACAAAAATTTAATCGCTTGTGGTGGTTGGAGTTTTAGAAAAACTTTATTTGGCAGTGATAGTAATAATAGCCGAGATTCGGCAAAGCTTAATCCCGAAACAGAAGCTGCAAAAATTCGAGCTTTCTTCATTCACCCCGATTATGCTCGTCTCGGTTTAGGTAAAACTCTACTGAATACCTGTGAGCAACAAGTCCAACAAGCCGGCTTCAGGGAAACACAATTAATGTCAACTTTATCAGGGATAAAATTTTATGAAAAAAATGGGTATATAGGTAAAAAATTTACAATGCATAAGATGAATGATGGAACTGATATTAAATTTTTTCCAATGAATAAGGTGTTATCAAAAAGAATTAATACGGATTGATTCTTCAAGTGAACTGATTACACGATTGTAATCATTGTTGCTTAGATCATTGCTTAATACTGTAAACTGTATGAGCCATTTACCTTTAAAAACAACACCCTTTGTAGTGTATTTGTATTGAGAACGAATATTGGTAAAAGTTGCTATGGCTCCTTTGCCATTATTAACATTTAGACTTTTAATATTGACCCTCCTTTCTTTTGATTTTGTTATAAATCGAGAACCTAACAAGTAAACCAATTCTTCAATTTCTGGGTGTGAAAAATTTTTATTATCAGGGAAAATAAAATCAATTAAAACAGAAAATTTTGGGTTCACCTGATTATCTACAAATTTCATGTGCCAAAGCTTGCTACTATACACTTTTGAAAAAAACCTTAAGTGACTTAATACATCAATAGCAATAGTAAAACGACCGACTTTTTCAATTAATTTTTGGGTTGGATTATTGCTAGTTTTGAATGTTTTAAATTGAAGAGGGCTAACCGTTTTTGCAATGGTTTTCTTCTTTGTTTGGCTCATTACTGTACTTTTTCCCTGTAATTGCCGTTTGCTTTTTCCAGGTTGGGTTACTTGTTTTTTTGGTGGCTTTAATTCAATATTTTCGCATTTATTTTCTTGGTATGCAATCGTACCATTGGCTAAAATACATTTATTAATTTGTAATTTTTTTGCCTCAGCGCTAAATACAATGAACTGTGACCATACAAAAAATATAAATGTTTTTAGTGTCTTTAAATTCACATTATTTTCTAAATTTACTATATGGATCTGATTTTTTAGTTTGTGTGTTTTTTGTTTTTTTCTTTTTTGCAGGAGCACTAAATCTATTCGAGTTAGCTTGTTTAGCCCCTTTTTTTAAGGGTTTCCTACGGTTTTTAGTTGCACTGGTTGTTGACTGAGGTTTATTTTTTTTGGGTTTTTTAGGTTTTATTGGCCTTTTATCCAATGGCGAATCTGGCACATCATGACTCGGTTCAAAACCATCAACAATACTTCTAGGTATTTTCTTTTTAATCAGTCTTTCGATATCTTTTAATAATTTTGCTTCATCTGCACTTACCAATGAGACCGCTTCTCCATTTGAACCCGCTCTTCCTGTTCGCCCTATCCTATGTACATAATCTTCAGAGACATGTGGCAAATCAAAATTGACCACATGTGGCAATAAGTTTATATCTATGCCACGTGCAGCAATATCGGTTGCCACTAACACTTGAATTTCATTGTTTTTAAAAGCAGCCAATGCCTTGGTGCGTGCATTCTGTGATTTATTACCATGTATTGGCAAAGCTGAAATGCCTTTATTCTCCAAAAATTTGGTTATGCGATTTGCCCCATGTTTAGTCCGTGAAAAAACCAATACTTGGTACCAATTGTGCTTCTTTATTAAATGTGCCAATAATGCAGACTTTTTACTTTTATCAACAGGAATTACTTTTTGGGTAATGGCCTCTACAGTGGTGTTACGAGGACTTACCGATACTTCAACTGGATTATGTACCAAGGTTTTAGCTAAGTTACGAATCTCTTGAGAAAAAGTCGCAGAAAACATTAAGGTTTGACGTTTTTTTGGTAATAAGGCAATGATTTTACGAATGTCATGAATAAAGCCCATATCCAACATTCTATCGGCTTCATCTAAAACCAACACTTCTAGCTGGTGAAACCTAACGGCATTTTGATTGTGTAAATCCAATAATCGACCAGGTGTAGCAACTAAAACATCCACACCTTTGCGTAATTTTTGCATCTGTGGATTAATTTTCACTCCACCAAAAACTACTGTTGATCGAATGGAGGCATAACGTCCATAATTCACCACACTGTCATGTACTTGTGATGCTAATTCTCTTGTTGGAGTTAAGATAAGCACTCTTGCTTGATTGGGTTTTACACGTGGGCCTTTAACTAAATTACTTAATATAGGCAATGTAAACCCAGCTGTTTTACCCGTACCGGTTTGCGCAGCTGCCATGACATCTTCACCTTTTAAAACAACAGGAATAGCCTGTTGTTGAATCGGTGATGGTTTATCATAACCTTGTTTTTCTACGGCTTTAAGGACTTGTTCGGACAAACCCAAGGATGCAAAATCCATTTAAACTCTCTATAGTGTGCTGATGTGGCGGCTAGCTTACTTGATTCGCCCTAAAGATGCACTAACAGATGTATTATTTATTAAACTTTAACTTTTTTTAACCTGTTTATAGTGTTTTTAATTACGTTAGTATAGAATGCTTTTTTTTGTGATTCACGTCATTTTTTTATCTTAAAAAAACTATCAGGAGTGGTAGTTCAGTTGGTTAGAATACCTGCCTGTCACGCAGGTGGTCGCGGGTTCGAGTCCCGTCCACTCCGCCATTTATTTGGGTATTATCAGACTAGATTTGAGCTTTCTTTATCTCGATATCTTTGGCAAATTGTTCTATCGTCTGGATTCTCCACCGCTGTGACAACATCTTCAATTATTTCATTGAGCTCATTAAAACTAATAACACTCATAAGTTTACCCATGATGGCTGGATTAAGTTGAGCATAAGTTCGCTTTCCATCTTTTAACGTAATTTCTATAGCTGCAGCTCCGTACTCTCCATCTTCACCTTGATGTTCGTTATCAAACATTTCATGATCTTGATCAAATAAATCGTCATAAATATCACTAAGTTTTTCTTCAATATCATCTGCGATATCTTCTGACAAATGTACTTCCCACGCTGGCCCTTCATTAACTAAAGAAGTTTCTAACTTATAATTTTCTGCCTGTTTTACAAATGCTTGTGCTAAGGTTTTATGGAAAAAGACATACTCCAACATTAAAAAATCTCTCCGACCATACAACGTAATGACCCACCAGCCTTTTCCAATTCACTTACCTGTACATGATGCAAGGTAAAACCCCAAGACTCTAATTTATCCTTCTTTTTTTGTGCTAACCCATCAAAAGCCGTTTGGCTTAAAAACAAATCGTTTTCTGTAATCGTTATACCATTTCCAGCAAACGCCAATTTTTCTTCATCGCTTAAGAAAATTGTTTTATCTTTGTAAAATTCAGCTATCGCTTTTGGCACGTCAGGGTCAGCAAATGAACCTGAGTGAATCATACACCCTTTTCCAGCTAGACTTGCTAATACAACATTGGTATGGTATTCACCTTGTGCCAAATCAAATTGAAACATTAAATCTAAATCAAACATTTCATGCATTGCTTGAGCCCCTGAATCATTAACTCGTTCAGTCATGCCACAAAAAGCAATATTGCGAGCACGATCCGGAACTAAAACACCTGTTAACTCTGCCACGCACTTGTCGCGTTTGATGTGATGCTTCTCATAACCTAGTAAATCATTAAAAAACATCCTGATATCTTTTCTCATGGTTTCTTTTTGACGATTTTCATGCAGCATGGCTCCAATTATGTATTTATTACCATGTGCAGTTGCGAAAGCATTATTAGGGAAAACGGCATCAGGTGTCTCTGCCGATCCAGGAAATGTCATCACCGGCACTCCACAATCTGAAATCTTTCGAGCCAAATTCATTTGCTGCACAATAGCCAAATCTGCATCAGTTAGTTGGTCCATTTTCATGTATTCATTATCTGAAGCGGTTTGCTCATCCAAAGAAAACCCCACTGGTGAAACCATAAAGGCAGCCTTCATAGCAGGAGCTTGTTTTATTGGGAAATTGTTACTAGCAATGGCTTGCTTAAATTCATTTACTGTTTTAACTATCATGATTTAGTTTTCGCGTATATTTATGAAGGGCATTATCATCTATTTTATGGCTTTAATAAAGTTAATTTGAACGATGTTTTCGACCAACAGCCCATAATTCCCAAGTTTCTGGCTCTTGAGCAACAAAAGTTCCTGCACTGATTTTAAACCCAGATGTACCTTGTGCTGGTAAATTAGTAATCGAGGCATATGATTTTGCTGTACCCACAGCAGTACCTTTACTGTTCTTGGCAATTGCAACAATTTCAATAAAATCAACTTGGTAATTATTTGGGTTATAAACATCACCGACAATTTCTACTTTTTTCCCTGTTCCTTTGACAATAAATGCTTTGACCTTGATTTCTTCTTGTTGTATATCATACTTAGTGACAGTTTTTGCCATCCCTACAATTTTACTTGTAAATTCTTCTTCTGGAGGTTTAGCTAAGAAAAGTAAGACTTCAGTATGTTGTCCTGCAGGTAGGTGTTCGCGCCGTGCCCACACACGCAACTCGTCTATACGGTTACCTTCACTATCAAACAAACTCATTGTAACGCCAGGTCTAGCAACAGCAACATCACTGTCGTTGCTAATGGTGAAAATCCAAAACCAACCGCCAATTGAAGTTTGACCCTGAACCGATGATGTTACTGAGACCTCAGGTTGCTTCTCTGAGGTTTGTTGTTCTTTTTTTAAATGTGCTTTGTGAATTTTTAGTTTCTCAGTATCGAGTTTTGGTATGGCACTGATGGGTTTTGAAATTAAATTTTGTTGCTGGTTAACTACTTGCTTTATAGCTACAGAAGAGTTATCTTTGCTGTACCAAAATGATGCTACTGCTACAAAAACAATTAAACCGATGAGTAGTAACGAATTTAAAGCGACTAATCTCGAACCTTTGGCCTTATTAACGTATATTTTTGATCCACAATGACTGCATTCGATAATAGAGTCGCCTTCTATATCTACCACAGATGACCCACAAGATTGACACTTTATAACTTTGAAATCGCTCATAGCTACCAAAAAATCCCTCGTATGATATTTAACACAATAATCCATATAATTATAGTTGCGATTGGGTTTGATTTTTTCTTGTTGGCAGGGGGGCTTATTTTCTTTTTCTTGGTTCCTGTCTGACTCAAGTTTTGAACCTTAGCGAGATACCTTTTATACCCTGGTGTTTTTTTTAAACTTCCAGGAATAAAATGAGGATTTTTTATTTTGTTAGGTTTTAATCCAAAATTATACCCACATTGAACGCAGCTTTTGAGCTTTTCACCTTTAAGTTCTACCAATGCCGCATCGCATTTCTTACATTTAACAATTTTAAAATCACTCATAGTTGTATAAATTCTCGTGCTTCGTCGAATACTGTTAAGTCATTAATTCGTTGTGTTGCTTGAGTAACCAAATGACTTTTCCATTTTTTATTCCCTGCCAAACCATGGTATATATTTAATATTGGTGGCAGTAACCAATGTAGTTTAACACCTTTTGTTAGTTGGGTTTGGCAATATTTGCGGTAATCTACCAAGACATCATCTCTGTTATTAGTATATTCACCAACCAATTCGTTTTGAAGAGTATACAACAACCATGGATTATTCCAAATAGCTCGACCTAACATGACACCATCAACTTGTTTAAGGTGTACTTTAACATCCTCTACTGTTGTGATCCCACCATTGATTACAATGCTCAATTCTGGGAACAGCTGTTTGATTCGATAAACATAATCGTAATTTAAAGGAGGAACACTGCGGTTTTGTTTGGGGCTTAACCCTTTAAGCAATGCCTTCCTCGCATGAATAATGATGGTCTTAATACCTGCATTGGCAATTTTTTCTATAAAAAGTTGTAAATTTTCAAAACTATCATTATTATCAACACCGATTCTAGACTTTATTGTAATTGGGATATCGACAGCAGATTGCATGGATTTAATGCAATCAACGACTAAATCTGGCTCATTCATCAAACAGGCACCAAATTTGCCTTTTTGTACCCGATCACTTGGGCAACCTATATTTAAATTAACTTCATCGTAACCGTAATCTTGTGCAACAACACAGCTTTTTGCTAAATCCTTGGCATCTGACCCGCCGAGTTGTAAGACTAATGGATGTTCTTGCGTGTTAAAACCAATATATTTTTGAGTATCACCTTGTAATATAGCTGGTGTTGTCACCATTTCTGAATATAGCACGACATCGGCTGAAATTAATCGATGCAAGTAACGGCAATGTTTATCGGTCCAATCAAGCATTGGCGCGACGGAAAATGTGTGGTTCATAACTTTATTTAGAATAATTATTGGTATTGTAAAGTATTTCGTGGCATTAAGTTCACACTCTTGCAACTTATAGGTAAAATTACTATTTTTATTGTTTAAGAGAGATACAAATGGGTAGAGCTTACCAAAACCGAAAAGATTCAATGGCAAAAACATCAGATATGAATGCCAGAATATACTCTAAACACTCACGTGGGATATACGTTTGTGCAAAATCTGGAGGTACCGATCCCAATGGTAATATGGCTCTACGTAGTTTAATAGAACGTGCAAAACGCGACCAAGTTCCTGCTCATGTAATCGCAAAAGCTATTGATAAAGCCAAAGGAGGAGCTGGTGAAGATTTTGCAGTTTCACGTTATGAAGGTTATGGACCAGGAAAATCCATGGTTATTGTTGATTGTTTAACTGACAACCCCAACCGCACCTTTGGTGATGTTCGTTTAGCATTTACGAAGACCAATTGTAGTATCGGAACTCAAGGCTGTGTCTCGCATATGTTTGACCACAGTGCCATTTTGGTTTTTTCAGGTGATGATGAAGATACAATTCTTGAGCTATTAATGGATGCCGATGTCGATGTAACTGATATTGAATGTGAAGATGGAAAAGTCACTGTATTCGCCCCTCATACAGAATACTTTAAAACTAAACAAGCCTTAACCGAGGCTTTAGGAGATGTTGAGTTTGAAGTTGATGAGATACAATTTGTCCCACATAACACTGTAGCCATTACAAATGAAGAAGATATCGCCAATTTTGAAAAATTTAATGATATGCTAGAAGATTTGGAAGACGTACAAAATGTTTTCCATAATGCTGAATTACCTCAACACTGAGAATCACAATGACCACACCAAAGCAACAGTTTGACCGATTAGTAAAAACCTCAAATTTAACAATGAGTAAACGCATTGCACGTTTGAAAAAAATAAAAACTGTAATTATCGATCATACAGATGACATTATACTGGCATTGTCTTCTGATTATGGGCAAAGGTGTGAGCAAGAAACACGCGTTGCTGAAATCATGATTTGTATCGCAGAAATAAATCATACACTTAAGCACATTAAATCTTGGGCAAAACCAAAGTTTTCTGGTGCTGGTATCAAATTTATGTTTTGTAAAAATGCCATTTTACCTCAACCACTTGGGGTTGTTGGTATAATTGCTCCATGGAATTACCCTTTCAACCTTGCAATTACCCCTCTTATTGCAGCCATTTCTGCTGGCAATAAGGTCATGATTAAACCGTCTGAAATTACACCACATACAGCCGATATAATTGCAAAAATTTGCTCCTTAGTTTTTAAAGATTCAGAAGTTGCCGTAAGCCTTGGTGAATTAGAAGTTGCACAAGAGTTTAGTGAATTACCTTTCAAACACTTGTTATTTACAGGCTCAACAGCTGTAGGTAAGATTATCATGAAAGCCGCTGCCAACAATTTAACACCTGTCACATTAGAGCTCGGAGGAAAGTCGCCGGTTGTCATCGACGACAAATATGATCTGAAAAAAGCTGCCAAGAGCATAATTGGTGGTAAATTTTATAATGCCGGTCAAACTTGTATCGCTCCTGACTATATTTTAATCAGTAAAAATCGAAAACAACCATTAATAGATGCTTTAATTTCTGAAATAAAAAAATGTTTTAACACCATACTTACCAGTCCTGATTACTCTGCCATCGTTAATAAAAGGCATTTTTCTAGACTTGAAAAAATAGCCCAATCCTGTGATTCAGAGCAATGCATATGGCCGCTAGGTGATACAAAAGACACCGACAAAAACATCTTTCCACCTCTGTTAGTTGACAACCCTACCAGTGACAGCCCAGTAATGGAGAATGAAATATTTGGCCCTATCTTACCCATAATCAGTACAGATTCTATAACCGAATCCCTCAACATTATCAACTCAGCTCCAAACCCGTTAACCTTGTATATATTCAGTAATAATTCTCAATTTATTGATAATGTCTTAACCAACACACTTTCGGGCTCTGCCGCGGTCAATGAGACCATTGTACATTTTGCTCAAGATGGAACAGGATTTGGCGGTGTTGGAGAGAGTGGAATGGGCAGTTATCACGGTAAAAATGGCTTTGATACATTTAGCCACCTCAAAACTGTATACTATCAATCAAGGCTTAACACCAATTTTTTAGTACGCGCACCCTTTACACCATTTAAGAAAAAAGTAGTCAAACTGTTAAGTAAGCTTTAATACGGTTTTTTACCCCGTCCTAAAATAGATTGACAGCATTATTTACCATTCTATTTTTAGAGGCTGTTAAAAATGGGGGGATTACAACCAACTTATCGTCAATTTTTTAGCAATAGTATGTATATTACACGCAAATTTAACTCCGAATTTGAAACTCCTTTTCCATAAATAATATTTGTAAAATTATAGGTTTGGTTATTCATATAACCTAAAATTAAAGTGCAAATAATAGGAGAGCAAATTGCTTGATGATATACAACCAGAAAAAGGCAGTAATCTAATTGTTAGACGCTATAAATAATACCAATAAATCATTAATTCTAAACATTTACGAATAATTTACATAAACAATGGTAACCTATAATAATTTTAAATTGCCAAAGTTATTATGAACAAAATAAATTCAATATATGCAGTATTTTTACTAACTATAAATTCAATTTCATTTGCAAATGAAAAAAGCAATTACGATTTTAATGAATTATCATATGGAATAAATGGATCAAGTGTGAATTCTAGTATGGTTCTATCATATGGTCATTCTCGATCATTATCAGATAAACATTATTTAACTGCTGGTTTAACTCAAGGCTCATCTTCAAACGTTATCGACCCATTTTTTTTTACAAAAGCAGGGTTGGGTTTTGGAGTACACAAATCTATAACGAAAATAACGGATGTCTATCTTGAATTTTCCTTTTCAGAATATTGGCTTCATAACTTAGAAAAAAGATTGGCATTGGTCAGTTTGAAATCTGGTTCTATAACTGATATTTCCAATAATATTCAATTTGTTACAGAATTAACTTTAAATAAAAATTTAAATAAAAAAGAAAATAAATTAGATTATTTTAATCAACAACCAAAGAAAATAGATTTTCAAGTTTCAGGGCTATTTAAGTTAAAGAATAAAAATCAAATAGTTGTTGGGGCTAGCTCGACAAAAGGTTTTCCTTATTTTGGTTTTAAATTTAAATAAAAAACTATGCAGAAAATACATGACCTTTGTATGTTGCAAATATTTCGTATTTCTTACTGGTGAACAAATTATAGAAACTCAATTATGAAAACAAATTAAGGCAGTCAACTTATTCCAATTGAAAGTCAGCAAGAATTATTAAGACACAGGAATTTCAAGTTCTAAAGGAAGAGACAAACGGCTAGAGTCTTATAAGTTGGTGGATTAGGTGGAGACATGCAAGTTTTAATTTTTTTAAAATGAACTTCATGGTGTTCATTATAAAATGTCTCTTCACTGATAAGGAAATGAAACCATACAGTTTGAAGGTTGTTCGGTTCCATCAATATTTGATACACAGACTGTAGAATCAACAGAAAAAATTCCAGATGCAGAGCTTAGTATATTTATTTTAATAATTGATGTCATAAATTATCCAATTTACTCGTAATAAATAGAGCTTAAAACTTCTTTTGAGTTAAAAATTTACACGAGTGTATGTCATGAAAATAAAAATTATACTAATAGTCGTTCTCTTGCTTCTTTCTGGGATTTTAAAAGCACAAATTCCTGATGTTCCAGCAGCTTTTCCAAATAATGTTTGTACACCAGGTCAATTACTATATCGACAAGCAGGAATGGGAAGAATAACAAATATTGCATATCATAACGGTCATATTTATACCAATAATGTTGGTGGTAGCGATACCAGAGAATTTCTTTTTGCCAATTCAACAAGTGCGAGTAGTTTATTTGGTAAAACCTAATTGTTTTTCTCAATCAAAAATTATCTTAAATTTATATGTCACACTTTTTTTAATTATTTCGTAACTATAAAACGGGTCGAAAACAATTTACCGATTGTACAAATATTTAACAAATTCTAATAATTAGGAAAAATAAATAATGAAAAAAATAATTACAATAATTCTGTTCATCATTGCGAGTGATTCTTTTACAAGAGGAGAGCCGGATTTAATATTCTTAAATGATTTTGAAGAACCAGAACAACTAGAACAGTATAAGCGTGTTTTTCTTAGTGGTCATAGTTTGATGGATAATCCTTATGCTGATTATTTAGAGGTAATTGCTGATGGAAAAGGCGTTGATTACAATTGGAATCAACAAAATGGCATTGGCTCTCCAATTAGGGTAAGGACCAGTGGCGATGTTCTGCCGGATATGGATCCGAATAACAATGCTTGGGCTGGGTATGCAAGGGGAAAAAACCGTGATACTTTTGATATGGATGTCATAACTGAGTTAGCAAACCCTGCCACTCTTGGAACAAATGAAGTTTATGATTCTTTAGTCATTACTGAACGTCATGATATTTTAGGTGTTATCCGATTTGAATATACAAATAGTTTATTGAGACACTACCATAATCGTTTGCTAGCTGGTAACCCCAATGGGCAGACTTACTTTTATCAATCATGGTGGTTTATGGATTTTAATGACATTCAAGAATGGATAGATCATACCAATCTAGAATTAAAAAGTTACGAGTGTGTGACTGAAAAAGTAAATTTAACGTTAGATGATGATGGTTTACCTAGAGCTATTCATAATATCCCTGCAGGTATGGCATTGGTAAAATTGGTTGAAGCAATATTAGATGATCAAGTACCAGGTTTTACGGGTACTGATACAAATAAAATG
The DNA here is from genome assembly GCA_016744455.1 of Alcanivoracaceae bacterium. GTDB lineage: Bacteria > Pseudomonadota > Gammaproteobacteria > Xanthomonadales > Marinicellaceae > NORP309. Next base: position 92 of record JADGEI010000034.1, on the reverse strand, counting down.
GATTTATTATTTCATGATGATGTTCATCTAAGTGACGAAGGAATATTTTTTATGTCGGCAGTAACTTATGCGAGCTTACTCAAAAGTTCACC
>JADGEI010000033.1 GCA_016744455.1 Alcanivoracaceae bacterium | reverse complement strand
TCATGCCAATGGCATTGCCCGGTAGCTATGTTCGGACGGGATAACCGCTGAAAGCATCTAAGCGGGAAGCCTCTTCCAAGATGAGATCTCACCATATCTATAAGATAACTAAAGGACCGTTGTAGACTACGACGTTGATAGGCAGGGTGTGGAAGTGTAGTAATACATGAAGCTAACCTGTACTAATTGTCCGTGAGGCTTGATCATATAACCCAAAGCATTTTATAAATACTTTGAGTCTATGATTAACTAAACATAAAATTATGGTTATTATAATCTGACAAAAAGAAGTCATTGACAATTTAATTGCAAGACGAAAAGTGTAAGACTATCGCAAGATAGCACTAATATTCTAAAGAACATCAGTCAATTTACGCAGAAGCGTTAAATTGCAACCAGTTTTCTGGTGACAATAGAGCTGTGGCACCACCTGATTCCATTTCGAACTCAGAAGTGAAACGCAGCATCGCCGATGGTAGTGTGGGTTTCCCATGTGAGAGTAGGTCATCGCCAGAATTTAAATACTAAAGCCTTAACAGCAATGTTAAGGCTTTTTTTTTGCGCCAAAATTTAGACTACCATCAAGATGATAGCATGGATAATGTTACTCCATGTGAGAGTAGGTCATTGCCAGAATTTAACTACTAAAGCCTTAACAGCAATGTTAAGGCTTTTTTTTGCACCAAAATTTAGACTACCATCAAGATGATAGCATGGATAATGTTACTCCATGTGAGAGTAGGTCATCGCCAGAATTTAACTACTAAAGCCTTAACAGCAATGTTAAGGCTTTTTTTTTGCACCAAAATTTAGACTACCATCAAGATACTTGAGGTGCGTGCTTTGAAATTAGTTATGTATTCAATTGATGAGCTAGATAAAGTCCTTTTAATACTAAATCAGGGATGATTTTATCGAATATGTCAGCATTTCGATAAATTGAAGTAAACCCGCCCGTTCCAATTATTAGAGGTTTGTTTTCTTTAAAAGTTTGATTAGCTAAGTTATGTATAATCTCTTTCATAGCACCCAATGACCCAAAGTACAAGCCTGATTGAATGCTATCATTGGTTGTTTTACCTAAAGTATTTTGTTTTTCAACAATCTCAACGGAACCTAGTTTAGAAGCACCAGATGCTAGAGCTGTCATTGATAATTTTAAACCAGGTAATATCACTCCGCCCAGATAATGTTTTAAAGATGAAATTGCACAAAAAGTTGTAGCAGTTCCTAAATCAATAATAATTACATCCTGATTAGGAAATAGGTGTGTTACAGCAATTGCATTTGCAATTCTATCAGCGCCAACTTCTTGAGGATTTTTGTAACCAATTTTCAACCCTGTTTTAACACCGGCTTGTAATATAAATGGTTCAATGGCAAAGTATTTCTGACAACAAGCACTGATTGAATACAAAACTTCAGGAACTACACTACATAGAGAAATAGACTCGATTGTATTTGGATCTATATCGTTTTCTCGTAATACGTTACGTAGAAATACTCCATACTCATCTGATGAAGAACTTGATTTTGAAGATTTACGAAATTGAAACTGAAGCTGGTCTTTAACAAATACACCACCGTGTAAGTGGCTATTGCCTATGTCTAAACATAAGATCATGAGATTTCCTCCTGGATGGTTCTGCATAGTTTGTTAGTGTTTTTACAAAATTTCATCTGTTTAGTTGAGAGATAAAAATTAAAAGAATGTTGCCCTGATCGGATTTCTGACAAATCATTGTGTGCTACGTAATTGATATTGTTTTGATTGATAAGTTTGTTTATAGCTCGTATTCTTTCACCTTTATCATTAGTATTGGTTAATTTAAATGCAATAACTTTTACATCAGGATTTTTTGACCAGTCCTTCAAATAACTAATAAGTTTTGGATTTTTTGTTAGTTGTATACTCATCGTGTCAGAAGTTGGTAGTTTTGTGTTTCTACTAGCGGTAATTTCTATGTTGTCTAACTTTACTGAAAAGACTGAAAAGTCACTAATCGCTGCGGCATGTATAACAGCTGTAAAATTAATTTGTTGTAGTTGTTGTTTAACTAATTCATGCAAGTCATCAAAAGTCTCATAAAAGATTTTTTCACAGATTAGTACGGGTTGTTGTGCATTTCTAGCACCAACCCAAGTGACATTATAACCTTGCGATATAAAATAATCTGCAATAGTAGCACCAGTTTTACCTGTACTTAAATTGCCAATATACCTCACACCATCAACATATTCTCGGGTTCCACCAGCAGTGATTAAGAGATGTTTGTTGTTTTTTTTCATTACACACTCATCTATTTTTTCAACCTCCATCATACGACCGCTGCCTTTTTCCCCACAAGCGAGTAATCCAGATTGAGGCATTAAAATTTTAACACCCCATTTTTTAAGTTGTTTGATAGAATTTTGAGTTGCAGGATAATCCCACATTTTTGAATTCATTGCTGGAGCGAGGTACATGGGTTTTTTAAGTTCTAATGCTGCTACCCATGTTGTTGATATCATATCATCAGCTGTACCATTGTTTAATTTGTTAATGCTGTTAGCCGTTGCAGGTGCCATAACAATTATATCTGACCAGCGACTGAGATTGATATGGTCCATCATCGTACCTTGATTAAATACAGTTGTAATGATAGGGTGATTACTTAACCCTTCCAATGTTGCTATACCGACAAACTCCAAAGCACTTTGACTGGCGATTACCTTTACATCATGCCCATTTTTTGTCCAAGTTGAGATTAAACCTGTAGCTTTAGCGCACGCAATTGATCCTGTCATCATTAATAATATATTCATGCTGCATGATCCAGTTTTTTTAATTGCACATTGTCGATTAGTCTAACTTTACCTAAATATGCAGTAACAAGCAATTGCTTACCATGTATTTCTAAATAGTCGAGTTTGAAACCAAAATTGATAAGCTTTCTTTTCATTTCGGATAATGATAGTGTGGAGTTGATGGTTTTATAGAGTAAAGGAGCCAGCTTTCTTTCATTTGCGGTCAAATTTAGATTTCGAGAACTCATAGCTAAGCCATCTTTTTCTCTAATTGTTTCACATGCAACAATTTCAATAGGTATAAAAAATGCATGAATCATCTTTTTTATAAGTGTTAGTTGTTGAAAATCTTTCATACCAAAATAGGCTATATTGGGTTGTACTATGTTAAATAGTTTCATTACAATAGTTAATACGCCATTGAAATGTCCATTGCGTAAGGAACCACAATATTTTTTACTTAAGTTGTTTTCATGTATTTGAAAATTGTAATCATCAGGAAAAATGTCAGAAAAATTAGGTAACAATACAATATCTACACCACTGGTTTTAAGTTTTTTTAAATCTTGATTTAATGAGTTAGGGTAATTATTTAAATCATTTTTATTGTCAAATTGAGTCGGATTAAGAAAAATACTAACTACTGTAATGTGAGAATCATTAATTGACTTCCTGATTAATGATAAGTGCCCTAAATGCAGAGCACCCATTGTAGGGATAAAGCCTATTTTCTGATTTATAAGAGAATTTCTTACGGAGCTAAACTTATTAATGGTTTTAATGACTTTCATGAATAGCTCTCCTGATTATTAGGAAAGTTTTGCTCTTTAACATCTGCATCATAAGCATTAAATGCTTGTAAAAAAAGCTTTTCAGCATCTAAATATCGACGTACAAATTTTGGTTTAAAATCAGAACATATACCAAGCATATCTTGAATAACAAGGACTTGTCCATCTACATCATTTCCAGCTCCAATTCCTATGGTGATAATGTCTACTGCTTCTGTGACTTGTCTAGCAAGATCTTTTGGTATGCATTCTAATACAACAGAAAAACACCCTGCATCTTGCAGTAATTTTACATCATTGATGATTTGTATTTTTGCTTGTTTCTTCTTACCTTGAATTCGATATCCTCCAAGTACATTGACAGCTTGTGGAGTTAATCCTAAATGCCCCATCACAGGAACGCCTGAATTGACAATGTGTTGAATAAGCTCTATATTACCATTCACTCCTTCCAGTTTTACCGCGTGTGCACCTGCTTTAATCAATATTTCAACAGCCGTTATATTCTCGCTGAGCGATTTACGGTAGGACATAAAAGGTAAATCAGCAACTATAAATTTATCTGGTGCACCTTTAGCAACAGAGGCAACGTGGATGGCCATGGTGTCAATATTAATAGGTAATGTTGAATTATGTCCGTGCATTACCATTGCAGCAGAATCACCAACCAATACCATTTCGATATTAGATTGATTAATTAATTTTGCTGTTGAATAATCATAACACGTTAACATTGACAGCTTTTTGTTTTCAGCTTTCTGTTGAATGAGTTGATTGATGTTCATGAAAACCTCTCTTTTAAGTTTGGTGGTATGTGCTGTGTAATTGTAAGAAAGAATGGTAAATACTCTCAAGTGGATCGCTTTTTAATGCAATTAAATGTTTATCAATTGTTGAAATATCATTACGTTGCATAGGCCCTGTAGCCGATTTATCAGAGTTATGAATAAAGTTTTTTGTATTTTGTAATAGATAGGGAAATAAAATATCATCTGGTAACTGTAGTTCTTTAGATAGTTTATTTTGGCTTTCACACATTAAAGTTTGACTGAAATTTCCTGCTATTACACACATAGCGTGGTAATAGGCTTTGCTTTTATTGTTGATTTGAAAAGATTTATTTGAAAGTAATGGAAATAAATCAGTAAATTCAACACCATCATCACAGATAAATGGAAAAGATTGATACGTGGACAAATCATAGAGCATATGTGCAAATGCCATTAATGGGTGGCAGCCAAATGCATGTTTAGTCAGTAATGAACCTGAGAAATGAATGAGGATTTTATTATGTAAGAAAGAATGTTTACGAATGAATGGTTCAATAGCGTTATCAGCAATAAGCAATAAGACTGAATCTGAATTTATAATTAATTGTTTTAATTCATCAATAGATTGATTACGATTCCAACAATTAAAGTGTATTTTAAGCAAGTTAAAATAGTGTGCAAAATGTTTCGCAACCTTTCCATTACCCACGATGGTATATGTTTTGTTAGGTACCTGTCGATTCACAGATCAAGTCCTCATAATTTTTAGTTTTCAATGTTTTTTAGAGTCGCTGTTCGTTAGAATCAACGCTATCTATGGATTATAGTGTGTCAGACAGATTATTCAATGAATATTTTGCTTAAAAATTGAAGTAATTCTATAGGCATAGATAATTTTTCGGATAAAATGCAATCATCATTAATTATCTATATTAGGGGACAAACTATGCGCATAGGCATACCTAAAGAAACGAAAATATTAGAAGGACGAGTCGCTTTGGTTCCAGCTGCAGCTGCAGATCTGGTTAAGGCAGGCCACGAAGTTTTCATTGAGACTAACGCTGGTATAAAAAGTGGTTTTAGTGACAGTGACTATACTGACGTTGGAGTAAACATAGCAACTGATGCAGCGGATCTATATGCAAAAGGTGAAATGATTGTCAAAGTCAAAGAACCCATTGCTGGTGATTTGGAGCATTTACGTAAAGACCATCTATTATTCTGTTATTTACATCTTGCAGCAGAGCCTCAATTGACAAAAGAACTTTTGGATATAGGTTTAACTGGTATTGCCTTTGAGACTGTTGAAGAAGTGGATGGTTCATTACCTCTTTTAGCACCCATGAGTATTATTGCGGGAATGATTGCCACGCAAGTTGGTACACACTTATTACACCAACCTTCTGGTGGAAAAGGTGTGTTATTAGGTGGTTTACCATCAACGGAACGCGGTAAAGTTGTCGTCTTAGGTGCTGGTGCAGCCGGTGGTAATTCAGCAGCATTAGCAGCAAAAGGCGGCGCAAATGTAGTTGTTTTTGATAAAAGACAAGATAGATTGGCTGAAATGATGGCATTAGGCGCCAATGTTACAGCTTTATACCCTTATGAAGAATCTGTAGCCAAAGAAGTAGCAAGTGCAGACCTAGTAATTGGTGCTGTTTTGGTAACTGGAGCAAAAGCTCCACATGTTATATCAGAAGAAATGGTCAAAAATATGCAACCAGGTTCAGTGATAGCAGATATCTCAGTTGATCAAGGTGGATGTGTTGCTACAACTAAACCAACTACTTGGGAAAATCCAACTTTTGTTAAGCATGATGTCATTCATTTTTCGGTTACAAACATGCCTGGTTCTGTTCCTCGTACATCAACACAAGCTATATCTGCTGCAATTTTGCCTTATGTTCAAAGGTTGGCAACAGAAGGGTGGCGCGATGTTGAATCATTGCAGAAAGGAATTAATGTAGATGCTGGTAAAATTATTCATCCAGCTCTGTTATAATCTGATTCATGAAAAAATCAAAGGTATCAGGACATATACGTAACAGACTGAGAGAGAGTTTATTCTTTCTTATTGTTCCATTAGCGGCTTATGTCCTGTTATCTTTATTGAGTTATGATTCTACCGATTCCGGCCCTTTTTCAGCTTCAGACACAAAAACAACCCATAATTATGGGGGTTCTTCGGGCGCATTTCTAGCGGATGTCTTATTGAACATCGTTGGTTATCTTGCTTACTTAATACCTATTGGTTTAGTATTTGTTGGGTGGCGGGTTTATAAAAACCATGACATTGATGAAAGCATCAGTTGGATTGATACAGGGATTAAAGCTGGTGGTTTTGTACTAGCCCTGTTATCTGGGTGTGCTTTGGCTTATATGTATATTAATACCTCTGGCTATATTTTTACTGGCGGAGGGATTGTTGGAGAAGTTGTTGGGCGAACATTATTTACCAGCCTTGGAACTATTGGTGCAACTTTAATCTTGTCAGCAATATTTTTAGCTGGAACGACATTATTTACAGGCATGTCATGGATTCAATTTGCAGATTTAGTTGGCAAATGGACCTTTCAGTTTGTTGAGTGGCTCAAATTTAAAATTGATCAATTTAGGGACTGGAAAGTAGGAAAGCAGGCTAAACAAGACCGAGAAGAGGTTAGGAAAATTGATGCTCAAATTCAACAACATCGCGACCCAATAAATATAGAACCAGTATTTGAAACAACTACTAAGGAAAGTAAAAGAGCCGTCAATGAGCGTCAAGGACAGTTGTTTGATACATTACCTGCTGGAAAATTCCCTCCATTAACTTTATTAGATGACCCAAAAAATGTTATTAATGGTTATTCCGAGGAAGAGCTAGAAGTATTATCGCGTCAGGTGGAATTGAAACTGGCTGATTTTCGCGTTAAAGTAAAAGTTGTCGGTGTATATCCTGGACCTGTTGTTACTAGGTTTGAACTCGAACCAGCTGCTGGAGTAAAGGTGAGTCAGGTGATGAATCTAGCTAAAGATTTAGCTCGAGGTTTATCTGTAATTAGTGTTCGTGTTGTTGATGTTATACCAGGTAAGCCCTATATTGGCGTTGAAATACCAAATACCAACCGAGAAATTGTCTATTTAAGTGAAATATTGCGTTCAGTAGAGTTTGACAAATCTCGATCCCCATTGACACTAGGGTTAGGAAAGAGTATTTCGGGCAGACCTGTTGTTGTCGATATTGCCAAGATGCCTCATGTGCTAGTAGCAGGTACAACGGGCTCAGGAAAATCTGTCGCAGTTAATGCGATGATAATCAGTTTGCTCTACAAAGCAACACCTGATGAAGTTAAGCTCATTATGGTAGATCCAAAGATGTTAGAACTTTCTGTCTATGAAGGTATACCTCATTTGTTGGCTCCAGTAGTTACAGATATGAAAGAAGCCTCTAATGCTTTACGTTGGTGTGTAGCTGAAATGGAAAGGCGTTACAAATTAATGGCAGCTGTTGGCGTAAGAAACCTTGCAGGGTTCAATAAAGCAGTTAAGAAAGCACGTGATGAAGGAGAACCTTTAGCTGATCCACTATTTAAACCAGATGCTTTAATTCCTGGGCAAAAACCACCAGAACTTGAAACGTTACCTTATATTGTTATTGTCATTGATGAATTTGCAGACATGATGATGATTGTGGGTAAAAAAGTTGAAGAACTCATTGCTAGACTCGCTCAAAAAGCGCGTGCGGCAGGTGTGCATTTAATCTTGGCAACCCAGCGCCCATCTGTAGATGTGATTACTGGTTTAATTAAAGCTAATATACCCACTCGAATTGCATTTCAAGTTTCATCCAAAATTGACTCAAGAACTATTTTAGACCAAGGAGGCGCTGAGCAGTTGTTAGGACATGGCGATATGTTGTATTTACCTCCTGGAAAGGCGATTCCTGAAAGGATTCATGGCGCTTTTGTTGATGATCATGAGGTTCATGGTATTGTAAACTACTTAACCAAACATTATGAAGCTGATTACCAAAATGGCATACTTGATGAAGTGCAATTAACAGAAGATGGACAGGAGCTTAGTGCAACTGGAATTCCTCAAGCACCCGCAAGTGATGTGGATGAATTGTATGATAAAGCTGTTTTTGTGGTCACTGAAAGCCGTAAAGCTTCAATATCATATGTACAAAGGCGCTTACGTGTAGGTTATAATCGAGCAGCAACCATTGTAGAACAACTTGAAGAAAATGGAGTGGTAAGTGCTGCGGCACATAATGGTGCTAGAGAAGTATTAGCCCCAGCCCCTGTATCGACAGATGAATTGTGAACCAAGCATAAATAGAAATGTCAAAATTGTCATAGATAAAGTTGAGAAAAGAATATGAAAGTTAACTATTTAATCATTTTAGTTTTAGTAATGATTACCACACTATCCAATGCAAAGGATGAGGTGGTAATTGAATTGTTAGATCAAGTAAGAAAAGACTTAACATCATTAGCAGCTGAATTTGAACAATATGAAATTGATGCCAATAACAATTTCTCAGAAAAATCTACAGGAAAATTATGGTTAAATGCTCCAAATCAATTTAAGTGGCAATACCAAAAACCGCTAACACAATTAATAATAGCAAGTGGAAAGCAAGTCTGGATTTATGATGAAGATCTAGAACAGGTTACCATTAAACAACAATACAGCCAGCAAAACCCAATATATGTTTTGCTTAATAAAAAACAAACTGAAAAGCATTATACAATTTCTCTTGAAGAAAAAAAGGAAGACTCTATTGAGGAAACTCAATGGGTTAAAATGATTCCAAAAAAACCGAGCGATGATGTAAAGGTTGTTTGGTTAGGAATTGATGATAACAATTTAACCACTTTGAAATTGCAAAATCAGTTTAATAATCTAGTCGTGTTTAACTTTGAAAAAATCATAAGGAACCCAGAGCTAACTGACGATTTTTTCACCTTTGAAATTCCCAAAGGTACAGATGTCATCAGAGATAAAACAGGCATAGGTGAATTTTAATTGCAACCACTGGCTGACAAACTACGCCCACAATCATTGAATGATGTTGTTGGGCAACAACATTTAACAGCAAAAAACCGCCCTTTTGATAAAGCAATTAATAAAAACCACCTGCATTCAATGATACTTTGGGGCCCTCCAGGAACAGGTAAAACCACCTTGGCAAAAATTCTTTGCCAGCAGACAAAATCACAACAAATTAATTTGTCAGCCATATTATCTGGCGTTGCAGATATTCGCCATGCCATTAAACAAGCACAAGAGAATCGTAATATAGGGTTGGTAACAGTATTGTTTGTCGATGAAATTCATCGATTCAATAAATCTCAACAGGATGCTTTTTTACCACACATGGAAAACGGTTTAATCACTTTAATTGGAGCAACCACAGAAAATCCGTCATTTGCCCTCAATAATGCTTTGCTATCACGCTCAAGGGTTTATATTTTGAAATCAATTGCGGCAAAAGACTTATCAAGTTTGCTGTCGAAAGGGTTACAGGTCGTTGAGTTAAAAATATCTGAGAGCCAACACAATCAATTGATTCATGCTGCCGATGGTGATGCCAGAAGGTTATTGAATTTAGTAGAAATTTTGGCAGACTATTCGACTGATGGTAGAGTAAAAGACGAAGATGTTTCCTTAATTATTTCAGGGTTGGTTAGTCGGTTTGATAATAAAGGCGATGTTTTTTATGAGCAAATATCAGCACTGCATAAATGTGTTCGTAGTTCTAATCCTGATGCAGCGCTTTATTGGATGAATCGTATGTTAGTTGCAGGGTGTGATCCACAATATATTGCTCGTAGGTTACTGCGTATGGCCAGCGAAGAAGTTGGAAATGCAGACCCAAGAGCAATAACTGTTTGCCTTGATGCTTGGGAAACGTGGCGTAGACTAGGTTCTCCAGAAGGAGATTTAGTCTTGGCACAAGCAGCCACATATCTAGCTAGTTGCCCAAAAAGTAATGCGGTATACAAAGCACATAACCTATCACTGGCTGATGCAAAAAATTTAGGATCATTAGAAGTGCCTATGCATCTACGTAATGCACCAACTCAATTAATGAAAGATTCAGGTTATAACAAAGGTTATCAGTATGATCACGATAATGAAGACTCAATTGCCTATGCTCAAAAAGGTTTCCCTGATAGCATAGGTGAAAAAATTTACTATCAACCTAAACAAGCTGGTTTAGAAATTAAAATAGCGTCTAAATTAAACCTAATTCGAGAAAAAAGAGATGTTAACTAATATTCTCGCTGTTGCTACTGGCGGCGCACTGGGAGCTGTCATTCGCTTTCTAAACAATAGGTTAATGGTTAAGTTTTTTTCAACAAATCTGTATTGGGCGACGCTAATGGTTAATGTGATAGGCTGTTTCTTAATGGGGATTGCTTATGTATGGTTGTTAAGTAAATACCATACATCCGAACCCATGATTCTATTCATTACCGTAGGTTTTTTAGGCGCTCTTACAACGTGGTCTACCTTTTCAATGGAAACAGTATTGATGTTAAATTCAGGTGAGATAATTAAAGGCTTTACCTATTTGATAACAACATTTGCCCTGTGTTTTTTGGGTTTTTATATTGGAATGAAAATATCATCCTAAATAATAACAGGCTTTATGTTTTATCTTATCCATGTGTTTTTTCAGTATATTTACTAAATTGATTTACCTTAGTTAATAGAAATAGTATTGTATAACTAGGGGATGTTGGTTTTTCATGCATTAATTATTAGACAAAATGGTTTTGATTTCAGCTATAGGCGAGATTAAATAGGTTATGTGTATTAATTACGTTTTCTATTTAGCAATTATTGACCAAACCCAAATAATTTAATAAACAAATATGGATTTCCCATGCACTTTAAAAGCTTAGTTTTGTTTTTATTAGTTGTGAGTTTAGTAACTCTGGCACAACCAGTAAAACCTGTGAATAAGCAAAAGAAAATAAGTTATTCTATAGGTTTATCTGATAATCCACCGCTTTCCTACTTAAATGAACAAAATCAAGCAACTGGGCTGATTGTTGATTTGTTTAATGAGATTGCTAGAGAAGAAGGTTTTAAAATAAAATGGATTTTTGATGAGTGGAATATCTTACTCACATTAATGAAGCAACAAAAGCTCGACATGCTGACATCTGTAGGTTATTCCAAAGAGCGTGAAAAATTTTTAACTTATTCCAGAGAAAGCTTTGTAGCCAGTTGGTCTGCAATTTACTTGCCTAAAGGCTCTTCAATTAATGATTTTTTAGATTTAGATAATAAAACCATTGCGGTTTTGACCGGAGATATCAATGGTATAATTTTGGCATCTCGGTGTGAAAAATTTGAAATTGAATGCAATTTTGTTAAGGTGAAAACTTATACCGAATTATTTAAAATATTTTCCTTGCCTAATGTTGATGCAATTGTCTCAAATAATATCGCAGGTGATTGGTATGCTAATGAGTATAATTTATTAAGAAGTTCGATTCTGTTTAACCCAACAAACACTTATGTGGCAGTGCCAAAATCCACAAATGTTTATTTGCTTGGTGCCTTTGATCACTTTATAAAAAAATGGAAAAAGGCTCCAAATTCACTTTATTACAAAGTGAAATCAAAATGGTTAACTTATAAAGTAGCAAAAAATATTCCCTTAGAAACCTTATATATTATATATGGATTGAGTGCTTTTGCTATTTTGGCATTGTTTTCTGCATTTTTATTTAGGAGACAAATTAAGAAAAGAGTAAATGAATTATCGGTAAGAAACCAACAATTTAGTCAAATTATTAATTTAGTCCCACACATCATATATGTCGCAGATGATAAGGGTAATATCTTATTAGCAAATAAGCAGGCAAGTATTTACTTTGGTATGACTCAAGAAGAAGTTGAAAGATGTAAAATTGACAACATTAGCCGAAATATATACGATGAAAAAGAATTCTTGAACGACAACAATTTAAGCAGTGACATAAGTGTTACACGGTTAAAAGAAATTGAAACTACAGATTATCTTGAGAATAAATATACGATGCTCATATCTAAAATGCCATTTAAGGGATTGAGTGTTGGGTACCATGAAAATGTTACCGTAGCAGTTGACATAACTGACATAAAAACTTATCAGAAGCGGATAATGCATATGGCACATTTTGACCCAATTACTGATTTACAAAACAAGACACTTTTTCAGTCAATAATCCCTAAATCAATTATTAGTCATATAAAAAATAACTTCTGTGGAGCAGTCATCAACCTTGATTTGGATGCTTTTAAAGACATTAATGATTCACATGGTCATCGTATCGGTGATTTGTTAATTAAGGCGATGGCAAATAGGCTTAAGCAAAACATTGATGATAATAATGTTTATCATTTTGGAGGTGATGAATTTGTTATCCATATGCCAAATTTACATCAAGACGACATAGAGGCAGAAAAATTAGTTAAGGAGTTTGGGGAGTTTATTCTCATAGAAATCTCAAACCCGTTTGTAATTAATGATATGGACTTTCAGATTACAGCAAGCCTTGGAGCTGTAATTTATCCAAGAGATGGAAATACCGAGGAGGTGCTGTTACAAAGGTCAGATACGGCATTAAATAAGGCAAAAAAACAGGGGCGCAATAACTTACAGATGTTTGATAAGTATTTAGAATTCTCTGTAATAAAAAATCATTTAATGGAAACGGAATTAAGACATGCTGTAAATCATTCTCAATTTGAACTCTATTTCCAACCTATTCTGGTTGGTAAAACTAATAAAATGATTGGATCAGAAGCCCTGTTACGTTGGAACCACCCAAAAAAAGGGTGTATAGGGCCTAATGAATTTATTGAAACAGCAGAAAAAATCCATTTGATGATAAAGATTGGCTATTGGGTCATAGAACAAACCTGTCAAAAGCTACAAGAAAGTTTGGCTAATAATAAGCAAAACTTTATTGCTGTAAATATCTCTGTATCGCAGCTAAAGGACGAAGATTTCTACAAAAACATTCACTCTATGATTCAAAGATACCAAATTCTACCTAACTGTTTAGAATTTGAAATAACAGAATCAGTGCTAATGGTTGATGTGGATTTATCAATAGATATGTTTAACCGATTAAAAAAATTAGGCATTAGAATTTCAATAGATGACTTCGGAACAGGTTATTCTTCGTTCAGTTATCTAATCAAGTTGCCAATCGATAAAATAAAAATCGACCAATCTTTTGTTAAAGATTTACCTCAGAATAAAAATAGCGCAACAGTAGTACGCACCATAATTAAAATGGCAAAAGAACTGGAATTAAGTGTCCTAGCTGAAGGTATAGAAAACAAAGAACAATATGATTTTCTTAAACATGAAGGTTGTGATTATTTTCAAGGTTATTATTTTCATAAGCCCTTAAAATACACGAAATTGTTAGAAATCCTAGATTGAAATAAGTTATAATCCACCCTCTTCAGCGCTTGTAGCTCAGCCGGATAGAGCAGCCGCCTCCTAAGCGGCAGGTCGGACGTTCGAATCGTCTCAAGCGCGCCAACATCTAGTTTAATAAAGTCCAGAAAAATCCATTAAGCCCTTTAGATTAAAGGGGTTTGACTATTTTAAAGTTCACTAAGGTTCAACAAGGTTTATTGTAATTCAATAAAAAGGGGTATAAACTCTTAAAATCATGCCTAAAATAGCCAATAAAAAGAAGAAATACGATAAAAAGCCGCTAACAGAAGCCGCAGTTAAGGCGTTTAAATCCAAAGATAAGTAGTATAAAAAGAGTTACTCTTTTGGGTTGTCTCTACTGGTACACCCGAACGGCTCGAAGTATTGGCGATTAAAATATAAATTACATAGTAAAGAGAAGGTTTATTCAATTGGTTTGTAGATGCGGTTTTTTCAATTCTAGGGTTGGGAGTTATCTAAAGGGAAAATAATGCATGAAAACGATAATTTATATTGATGGCTATAATCTGTATTATGGATTAATTAAAAATACCTAATATAAATGGCGTTAAATTTACATGGTCTGTTTTCTGAAATCGTAAAAATACAAAATCCTCAATCTCAAGTTCAAATAGTTAAATACTTTACTGCCCCGATTATTACCAAATTTTCAAGGCATAAAGAAAAATCACAACAATCACAAAATCTTTATCATAGGGCGTTGACTGTAAATCATGATAGTTGTGTTGAAATCATCAATGGTTATTTTGATAGTAGTGCCAATTTACCAGTAGTTCATGGCAAGTCTATTGATCTAGATAACAGAGTAAAAACATGGAAGTTAGAAGAAAAGCAAACAAACGTTAATATTGCTTTAGAAATGTATCGAGATGCTACACTAGGTGACATCAAGCAACAGGTTTTAGTCACAAGTGACTCAGACCTTATCCCAGCATTGAAATACATTAGAAAGGATTTTGACAATATCAACTTAGGTTTAATCTTGCCTAGAAACTTGCATAACAAGCGGAAAAATAAAAAATTAAGTGATTGTACTGATTGGACAAGAAGCCATATCAATAATGATGAACTCGAAAAACACCAATTTCCTGAAATGATGCCAACTAACAAAAAGCCAATTTATAAACCTAAGTATTGGTAATGCAAAAAGAAAGGGGTGCAAAATAATAAAGGGGTGTAAATATGGGGTAAAAATCTTTATAAAAAATATAATATCATTCAATATCAAAAAGTTATTATGTGTTAGTGTCGTACCTTAAACGCGCCATTTATTGATATCGTTTGTAATATAATGCTTCAATAAAGTCTACTATTTCATCTAACTATTACATCAATTCAACAACCTTAATTTCATTATCCTTTCAGATCAAAGTAACCCTTAATTATCAATTCTATTTAGCTTATAGTAAGATACATTCTTTAAAATATTGATTAAGGTCTTATATGAAAAACTCTGATTTGATAATGGTGTTATTTTTAGCGATATCGTTTAAATGTGTAGCTCAAATAACCAAAAAAATAGATTGCCCAATGATTGGTTCAGCTTTTACTTTGTCTGATTGTTCAATTTCTACAGATGAATACAATGCGCCTGGAGATAATATTTCAATCACTATGAATATAGAGGTAGATTCTGTTATAAAAAAATTTCGTAAAACTATCTCAAAACAGCTAAATAAAAAAGACTGCGAAAAAAAGATTTTTATAAAAAAAGCTAAACTTTCACTAGATAAGGAATCATTAGAAGTCAATATGAGAGCAAGAATTACTAGGCAATACTGCACCAGAAGAGCAAAAACACAAGTGTTTGAAAAAACTGCTGATGTTAGCTATAGGTATTATTTTAAAACAACTCAGGATATTATAAGCCTCATATTAGAAAATAAAAAACCTGAAGAATCTTCCTTTGAGAAATCATTTAGAGATGTGCTTGAAAGTAAGCCTAGTAAAAAAATTGCTGAAATATTAACCAAGGTTTTAATCCCTGATGTTAGTGATATTAAACAGGCCTTTGGCATAACAGACACATTGACCTATCGTAACGTTACTATTCATCCTGCTCAAAACAAATTAACTATTCAGCTAACAACATCGATGGATGAAAAACAGAACAAGTAGCTTTTTCAAAAAGCTCCTTTAGCTATTTGTTTAAATTATCTTATTTTTGCGAAAGGGTAAAAACGATTTTTTTGATTTATGTCAATTCAAATGCCATTGTAAATCTATATAATGACAAACTTTAAGATAGCTAGTCATATAAACATGAATACAAATGAGATTAAAACAATATTAGACACATTAAATGACACCCGCCAAGAAATTGAAGATTCTGCTGTAGTGCTTTCAGATGGCATGGTTGTTGCTTCGAAAATAGTTCATAGTTTTGATGAAGATAAGTTGGGAACTATTGGTGCCGCACTATTTGGGTTAGCCAATCAAGCAGCTGAACAGTTTGAAAAAGATAAAGCACAAGAGGTTATGATTAAGTGCAGTGAGAGTTATTTATTAATGGTTAGGATTAATGATGTCTCTGTGTTATTTGTAGATTTTAAAGTGGCAGCAGATATTGATTTAATACTGCAAGATTGTTTAGTGGCATGTAGTAAGTTATCTAAACTTGTGTGAAAGGCAAAATAAAACAAGTGACCTACTGTTTTAATCATATTCTAAATTTGCACAATTATCACCTTTTCTATATCAGAATCAGAAACCTTATTATGCTATAATTCTTAGTTTTTATTAAATTAAGATTGAGAATTGTAGAATGTTTCATAACAGTGTAACTACATTAAGTATTCTGGTCGTTTTAATAGTGACAGTTACATTAATTTCCAAATATGCTAACTTGCCTAAGAATATTGTCATACTATTTTTAGCCCAACCATTTGTTGCTGCATCAATTCCTATTATGGTTTTTATTGGTGGTATCGTAGCAACAGGCATGGCATCTAACCCTAGTTTGGTCACCTTGCCGCTTGGTATGACCGTTGCAGGTCTTGCCAGTGCCACGATACCAGCTGCATTCTTAACTCATAAGATTGGTCGACGTAATGCTACAATCGTTGGAATGCTTAGTGCTTTTATTGGAGCAATAATTGCAGGGATTTCCATTTTAGAAAACAATTTTATTTTCTTTTGTGTTTCAGGATTTATGTTAGGTATTACTACGGCTTTTGTCCAGCAATTAAGGTTTGCTGCAATTGAAAGTGTAGATTCTGAAAAAGATGTTAATAAGGCGCTTTCACTCCTGATGTTTGCTGGTTTGTTTTCAGCTTTTTTGGGGCCTGAAGTTGCAATGTTTGGTACAACCTTATTTAAAGATACTATAGAGTTTGCCGGCGTCTTTTTCATCTTAGCTACAATGGTAATACTGGCTATGTTAATAATGCTGAAATTTGAAAACCCACAAATTACAACGTTAGAGAAAACAATACCTGCACGTCCACTAACTATAATAATAAAACAACCCTTGTTTATTATCTCAGTGCTAGCAGCAGCATTAAGTTATGGCTTAATGAGCTATATAATGACATCTACCCCATTGAGCATGCATCAAATGCACGGACACTCACTTGCAGATACTAAATGGGTGATACAATCACATATCGCAGCGATGTTTTTACCTTCATTAATGACTACTTGGTTAGCTGATAAGATTGGTATTCGTTATATTTTGTTAATTGGTTCCATAATGTTTGCATTAGTATTGGTGATTGCTACCCAGGGCCATTCAGTTTTGCATTATTGGTGGGCGTTAATTGTATTAGGCGTGGCATGGAATTTTTTGTTTTTCTCAGGTACCTCTTTACTTCACCTGTGTTACCATGATCATGAAAAGCACAAGGTTCAAGCCTTTAATGATTTTAGTGTGTTTAGTTTCCAAGGGATGTCCTCATTAATGGCTGGCTGGGTACTTTTTAATTATGGGTGGAGTAGCCTAATTTTATCCGCTGTTCCATTTGTTATGGTGATGTTTGTCATAAGCGCATTTTACATTTATAAAAATAAATACTTAAAAACCAATAAAACAGCAATTGAATAAAGATTTAAATTAAGATCACTATGTTTGCCAGCTAACAACTTAATGACCACATACGAAATAAAACCCATGGCAATTCCTTCGGTAATAGAAAATGTCAAAGACATCATCAATACCGTAATAACCACAGGAACTGCTTCAGTAAGATTATCCCGTTTAATCTTTTTTAATGAAGAAACCATTAACACAGCCACAAACAATAAAGCAAGTGCCGTGGCGTAAGCCGGAATCATTTCCGCAAGTGGAGAGAAAAATAAAGCCAATAAAAATAAAAAAGAAGTGGTCACGGCAGTTAGTCTTACCAAAAACAAGAGTAATCATTGTTACCAATAAAATACCAACAATAATAGAAGGTTTACTATTTTGTACATACAATGCCGTGATAACAAATAATCCGAAAACCATCATTAATGGTTCAAGGATTAATCTCACCTAAAGTTACAAGAGCAGTTTCATTACTGACAATTATTCCAATATTTTTCAGTGCAATCATTGCTAAAAACATACCAATACCTGCAAAAATGGCGTACTTTATGGAAAGAGGGATGGTGTCAATTAACCACTTTCGAGCCTTAAATAAACTAAGTAAAATAAACAAGACACCAGACCATAAAACGCAGCCCAACAAGTGGCAACAAAAACAGCACCATAATCCATACCAGCAATAGACAAGATCTGTGGATTTATTACAATCATAGAAATGATCGTCAGAAATATACTAAACCCCGCAGTAATTTTAGTTTTTATCGTTGTGTTGTTTTCATCAAGCTTGAAAATTTTATTAAGCGTTTACTTGACACTTAATAAGCGGTTTATAGTGTCTTCAATATCCTTTTCAGAAAATTGATTATTCGGGTTGTCACCGGTTAATCGATCAGTTAACTTTCCATCCTTTGAGTAGATAAAAACAGTAGGTATGCCCAGAAGGTCTAATTTTTCGAATGAGTGCATTATGTTTTCATTCATAAAATAATGATCAAAATCAGCTTTTTGATTAATAAGAAATTTTTTTGCCTTATCGATTGCTTCAGGTTCTTCAGGGTCTTCAAGTAACAAAGAAATAAATTTGACACTTTTATCTCGGTACTTATGATTCAACTCTACCATATGAGGAAAACGTTTTAAACATGAACTACACCAAGTAGCCCACATATCTACAACTAAAATGTTATTTTTATAAGAGGCAAGTACATCATCCCATTCAGCAAAACTTATGGATTGGTAACTCAATTGGAAAGGAGAATCCTCACTTTCTTTATCAACGGCATAAGCAGCACTAATTAAAAATAAACAAAGGAAGATTAAGTTTTTAATTGTCATATTTTGCACTGCAACCATGTGCTCTAGTTTCGGTTATATGAATTTGTTTACCTGTCAATAACGCTGTTATGGCATCAGTAACGTAATGTTGAGAAACTTCACCATTAATATGACGAACACTGCCATCAGAATTCATTTTTGCTGGAGAGTTATAGAGCAAACCCATATAAGCCAGCTTTCTGTCTTTATCAAATACATAATATTCAGGCGTGCGTGTCGCTCCAAGTTGACGCCCCAGTTCTTGTGATTCATCAAAAACATAAGAAAAATTGTACCCAACTTTTTTAGCATGGACTTTCATCGCATCTAGCCCGTCATCCTCTCTGTGATTGATAGAAAATCCCACAACCCTAACGCTTTTACCCACAAAAGAATCAACCAGCTTAATTAAGTCCTGATCCATCCCTCTAACCCATGGACAATGATTGGCCAGCAACACAAGAACAACCACATCTTCGTTTAAATCTGATGAAGAAAGGTTTTTACCTGATATCGAGGGTAAATCGGTAAAAGTAGGCATTTGATCACCTATATTAATGATCTTGTTGTATTTACCAGCACAAAGACTAGATGAAATGAATAACACGACAACAGTGAAAATAAATTTAAAACCGTGCATAATAGAAGCCCTAACTCAATGAGTGAATAACCATTATAGCGCATAAATGGTATAAATAGAATAAACTGAATTTTCAACTAAGCGCAAGTCAATGACAAAAGAACTTGAAAATTGAACCAATAACCCATTAAAATGTCCAACCCTTACTGAATAGAGATGTTCGGTGAGCAAATATACGATAATTTTTTAAGTTTTTATTTAAAAATTCAATATTTCAAATAAGTAGAAATTATTGTAGCGAGGGAAAGAGTATTTGAGCCAGTTTGGTTGATTTTGTGAGGAGAATAGCTTGCTATTAAACAATCAAAAACGGACAAAATAGCCAGATAATATTTTCCGCAGTAGATAATTCCTGCTTAATTGGAATATCCTGGGGGCGTCATTGGTTTCGACGTGGGTCGCGAAGTTTGTAGGTGCATGTCGAGGAGGAAACTATCCTCGTTAAAAATGTTTCAAATGTTATAGTTGCAAACGACGATAACTACGCTATAGCTGCATAAGCTATCCCTTACCTAACTCAGCTTACGGTATTAGGCAAAGGGTCATTTAGTAAGAT
>JADGEI010000015.1:56252-86658 GCA_016744455.1 Alcanivoracaceae bacterium | reverse complement strand
TGAAAATTTATATTTTTTAGCAAAGTAACTTCAATTTTTCAAAACCAAGCCTAAAAACGCAATAAATCTGACAAGAATTATACCAAATGTTTTGATTTGCATTTAATTTAAGTTTTCAATAAATGCCTGTCTCTGTTTATTCTCCTGCTTATTTCACTAACGATGGTGATGAAGGTAAGTGGGGCTTGTATATTTACAATTCTGGCATGGGTACAGCATATATTAAAAATCTTGATGTATTTGTAGATAAAAAACCAGTTCCTAAACATAAAGATGGCTCTTTTCACTCTGCAACACAAGAACTCAAGCTTAATCCTATGTGTTTTTTAACAGGATTATACTTACCTAATAATTCTATACCAGTTGAACAAGAAGGCCACTTGATAACAGCAAAAAAGAACTTTGAAAGAACTGGGCTCAAATACAAACAATGTGCTGGAGATAGGCTTAAATTAAAGATTATAAAAAAGCGGCTCGACTTTAAATTAAAAATAGAATCAATTTATGGTGATGAATTTATTTATCAATTCTCGAATAATACACAGACAAAGATTTAGAATAAAAAAAGCCGCTGAGTAGCGACTTTGAGTATGGCTAATTGGCTTTAAAGAATTAAGAATTTTTATTATTTTTATTCCACTTTTTTTTGTATAAAACTAATAAAGCAATATTTATAATAATCGAATATACAATTGGCAAGAGATAATTACCGCTTTTAAAAGCAACCCAATTTGGAACTAAAATACCATGAGTTGAAAAACAAATTCCACCAACAAACAAAACCAACATACAAATCAGTCCAACCTTTATTATTTTAAACTCTTTCTTTTTAGACTGTTCAATTACAAACCAAAATAATACTCCAATTGCAATAAATGAAGGTATAGACAATAGAAGGCTTAATAAAATATACCCTCCGGTTGTACCAGAGGCCCATGATGTTCCTGGAATCAAAATAGCTATCATCTTACTTTTCATTTTGATAGCTCCTTAACTCCAGGAGCATTGTTGCTTTCTTTCACCCGTTCCGCTTTATTGTTTTTCTCTCTAACAACACTAGTATAAATAAAGTCACTAGATTTTGCTTGAGCTTGAAAAAGTTTACCATTTACATATTGGATTAAATCCTCTTTTCCATATTGCTTAAGAACATGCTCACTTAAATTTCTATTTGTCACCATAATTATTCCTATCAATTGGTCGACAGTATAGTCATTGAGCAAAGCATTTACATTTTTACCTAAATGATGATCTTCCGTTTTAGGTATATTGCCAAGCCCTTTGCCTGACAACATATCTCTAACCATGTTAAATTCTTCTTGGTCTGTAATTTCACTTAAATCTGTTATCCATGTATAAACACCACCATCAGTATAGCCTAATTTGCTATGACGCTTTGTAAGTTTATTATGTTGTATATCAAGAGCTCTAACTGCTTCATCAAGCTTTAAACCAAATTTTCCTTTATCTAATTTTTGTGTTCCTTGTTTAACTGTATGTTCATACAGCAACCATGCTCTTGCTCTAAAAGCTCTAACTCTTTTTGAGTTATGATATAAATAAGCCTTATCTGTGCTTTTCCATTCAAATAAATGACCTACTATTGGAGTTAATAATTTTTGATTCTCTAAATCATGTACTTCATCCTTTCCAATATGAAAATAACTATCAGTAAAGGCATGGTCAGCTGTACCAATTTCCAAATAATTGTGAGATTCGTTTAATACATAATTTGCTACTGCATTTCGTAAAACTCTAGGCTTTACATCACATAAAGCATGGTTACCGCAATTATTCCTTACTTTTGACCAATAATCCCCTCTAACTTGCCCAAGAGACGTCTCAACTGCATCCGTTTGTTGAAACTCATCTGCAATTTGTGCTCCCAATGCATAGGCTGCTGATTCATGTTCGCTTAAACCAATCAAATTACCAATTAATAAACCATCATAATAGTGCGCAGTATCATTACCTTTACCTGTTGGGTCAATAAAGGCAGTTGGATTATTAAAAGCATATTGGTATCGATGTAAACTCGGCGGAGTTTTGATATCACCAAATAACGGATCCTCTCTCAAGAACGTTCCAGTCTCTGAATCATAATACCTCGCATTAGCATAATACAATCCAGTATCATCATCTTTTTGATACCCTGTAAATCCAAAGGGTTGTTCACTGCTTCCGGCTTGTGTGAGCAAATTTCCATAGGCATCATATTCATAGCGTGCTTGAATTGAGCCGTCTTGATTGGTAACCGCTACATTTGTTCCTAATGAATCGACGTGGTAATAACTATTTATTGAATTTCTTTGTTCTGCTAATTGGTATCTATCACCATAATGATACCTAGCTAGTGTGTTGCCGATTGTGTTTGTTTCTGCAATCAGTGTTAAGCCATCATAGAGGTAACGCTTCTCAATTCCGTTTCGTTGGTAGTTAACTCGTTGGCCGGTGTAATCGTATTGATAATTAATAGCTGGTTGTGTGCCAATTGTTATAGATTTAACTCTGTGGCGTGCAGTGTAGTCGAATGTGGTTATGACTCCATTTTTGTCTTTGGATAATTGGTTGCCGGCATCATCAAAGGTGTAACTTGTATTTGATCCGAGTGTGTCTGTGATACTAACCAATTGATCTCTATTGTTGTAACCATAAGTTTTTGTGTTAGGACTTGTTCCTGTAATGATTTCACTGGTGCGGTTGCCAACTTTGTCCAGTATGTATTGAGTCTTTTCGTTGTTGGGATATTCTACACTGGTCAATCTATCCGCTTTGTCATAAGTGTAATTCACCACCTGATTGATATGGATGTTTGACTCGGTCATTTGGGTGCGGTTACCGTTTGAGTCATACTGGTATGTATGGCTTGCTATATCTGCCCCTGATTTTTTGTTTATGATACTTGCGATTCGATTGGCTGGGCCGTATTGATATTGAACACTTGCACCATTAGGGTAATTAATGCTTTGGGTTAATCCGGCTGAATTGTAGTTCCAGTTGAATGTACCTAATCCTGCATGGGTTAGGCTTGCTAGTCTGTTTAGGCCATCATAAGAATAACTGGTTAACGCATTGTTGTGGTCTTTGAGTGCTGTCCTATTGCCGTTGTTGTCGTATGAAAAAATAAAGTTATTGCCATAAACATCATCTCGTGAGGTCATTCTATCTAAACTGTCAAAGCCCTGAGTTGTGGTGAAGTTTAGTGCACCTATTGTTTCGGCAATGGTCGTTGCATTGCCATTGGCATCCAAACTAAATGTTACGTTTGCACTGCCATATGTTCCTGAATAACTTTCGGATGTTTTGCGATTTAGCACATCATAATCATAGCTGATAGTAACGCCATTGGGTAAATCAACTGTATTGATATTGCCATTAGCATCATACGAATAGTTTACCGTCTTAGCATCAGGATAGATTTTACTTAATTTTCGGTTTCGATTATCAAAAGTAAATGTCGTTGTTTTGTTTTCCGCATCGGTGATGCTGGTCAGATTATCTTTATTATCATAAACGTAATTTGTGGTAATTCCTTCGACTACATTACTAATACTAGTTGCTCTATTTGCTGCATCATAAGTAAATTCCCACCTAGTCCCATCAGGTTTAATCTCTGCTGTACGATTATTATTCAAATCATACTCATATTGGGTTTGATTACCTGCTCCATTTGTTTCAGAAATAAGTCTTCTGCGTTTATCCAACACTCTGGTCAAATCATTTTGACCTGGGTTGTCAATTCCAGTAATATCTCCAAAGCCATTAACACTGTATTTAATCACTTGGGTTTCGGGTAAATTGCTTTGGGTTCGGTAATATTGGCTATTGTATTGATGCACTCTTGTATGACCATTGGCATCGGTTTGGGTGGCGGCTAAACCTGCTGGATAGTAGACAGTGGTTTGTTGTAACTGACCTGCTCTGGTAAAATTGAGTTGACGGTTTTCTTTGTCGTATGTGTATGCGGATAGTATCCCTTTATAATCCGTTTCGGTTAATTTATTGCCGATCAAATCGTAAAACAGTGTTTTACTAAATGTGCCTGTTGCTTGGCTGGTGGTTTGATTGAGTGCGTTAATACCATAGGTTGTTTGGTTGCCTACAGAATCGGTGAAACTTGTGAGATTATCGTTGCTGTCATAATTGTATTGTTCATTATAACCATCTGGGCCTATGGCTGATGTTCTTTGGCCTAATGTATTAACAGTGTAAGTGATTGTGCCATTGGGCCCTGTATCGGTGAGCATCTCACCAAATGGAGTATAGGAATAAGAATGATTTCTGGCTAGTGGCTTGGTTGCGGCTGTCCTTTGGTTGAGGGCATTGTAGTTATAACTGGTAACATTACCGTTGCCGTCTGTTTCACTCTTGATGTTGGAATTACTGTCATAACTAAAACTACTAATCGCACCAATCGTATCAGTTTTGCTAACAGGTCTGTTAAGTGGGTCATACATGGTACTAATTATATTACCGTTGGGTTGGGTTTCGCTAGTTAAATTTCCTGAATTATCGTATTGGTAGCTCCAAGTGGCATTGGTATCTCCTGTCTGGGTCTTGCTAGTCACTAAATTGAGGTTGTTGTAGCCGTAACTTGTTATCTTACCTTGTGGCATGTTTTCACTCAATACATTGCCACTACCATCAACGGTATAGATCGTGGTGTTGCCTTCGGCATCGATGGCTGTTTTTCTACGGTTGGCTCCATCGTAAGAAAACTGCCGAGTTTGACTGCCTGTTGAGTTGTTGGTTGTTTCACTCAGCACATTGCCATTAGGGTCATAAATGATGCTTCTACCTGAACCGAGTTCTCCTGTTTCGGTAAGTACTCGATTAAAGGCATCATAGGTAAAGGTTGTGGTATTACCATTGGGATCGATTTCGGTGAGTATGTTGCCTTCACCATCAACCGTACGTGTTGTTATGGCTGCATTTGTAACTGTTCGACCACCGCCCTGACTGGCACCATCACCTGTGAAACTGGTTAAAAAATAGCGTTTAGGGTCATAGGTGTAACTTGCCACTCGATCGGCTGTGGTTTCTGTTAAGACGTTACCTACATTGTCGTATTCATAAGTTGTGATTTTACCAAGCGGTTCTGTTTTTTTAATGAGACGATTAGCACTATCATACACAAAGGTTGTTATATTGCCATTGAAATCTGTTTCTTGGGTCTTATTGCCATTGGCATCGTAAACATAACTAAACGTTTTATCATTAGCATTTTTTATCTCCAACAACCTCCCCATCCTATCATATGTATATCCAGTGGTATTACCGTTGGGGTCGATTTCTATTTTAACCAATCCACCTTGGGAATAGCTGTATGCCCAATTTCTACTGTCTATTGATTTTGATGTAATTCGATTGGCTGCATCGTAATGAAATGTGGTTGTAGAACCATTGGCATCAGTTTCGGATATTTTTCTGCCCAGTTCATCCCATGTCATTTGAGTACTATTACCTGCTGCATCGTCTTGAGATAACAACTGCCCATAACTATCATAACTTAAAGATTGCACTCCTCCCCTGCCATCTTTAATAGTAGAAACCTGACCAGTACTGGTATAACTGTATTCAATAGTTATCCCATCTAATGATTCTTGAATTTTATTCCCATTAGTGTCGTATTGATAGGTGGTCGTTTTTCCTCGCCAGTTGGTATAACTCTGAATACGGTCTTTAAAGTAAGGGGCTTGCGTTTTGGGAGTCACGTAAGTGTATGTTCGAGATATTGAGCCAATGGTTTCTTGTAAAAGATTAGCATTATTATCGTATTCAAAGGTTTTTGTTCTACCATTTTCATCGGTTTCAGAAGTCAATAATATTTCATCAGAGACTTCCCAAACAGTTGTTTTGGTGCCGTTTGCTGCTGCAATTGATGTAGCTGCCCCGTATCCATTGAGTATATAGTCTGTGATTGTACCATTTTGATTAACGCTGGCTTGAGAATTAAAGTGATTGGTTCTGGAATAGCTAAATGTTGTATTACCGCCATCTGTTTCAACAATGTCAGTAACTTGTTTTTGTTTGACATCTGTAGCTGTTGGACGACCTGCCAGTAAATAACTGATGACTACATCTTGATAGTTATAGATCCTAGCCGATTGAGTTAAGTCATCTTTAACTTCTGCGAGTAAGTTAGATTGATAATCGATAAAATCACTATTATTAGTCGGAAAATACCCATAGCTTTCCTGTAATTGGCAATCGCCACTGATACATGTTTGTGCTGAAATAAGTTGGCCCATTTCTGAATACGTAAAGTTTATATCTGTTCCTTGAGGTGCTGAGATTTTACTCAACACTCTACCTGTTGAATCACAACCTTCATCACCGCAATTAAATGAGCGAGTAATGTAATCAAATACCAACTGTCGACCTGTTGAATCAGTGACATGTTTGATGATGGGTGCTTGTTCGTTAATGTTTTCCAAGCTTATGGTCAATTGATTGCCATTGGTATCTGTTATGGCATCATTCCACCAGCCATTTTGTTGGTATTTACTATAATGATAATGAGTACCATTTTTACTGTAGAAACTATAACTGCCATCTGCATTTTGTATTAAGGTGGAGTGGTAGCCACGCATGGGGTTTATTTCGCCATTTTGACGCCTGAAGCGGGTTGTTCCACCATCAGTTCCCGTTACAGTAATAACATCACAATCATTTTCTATCACCCGTGACATATAGTTGTGGCTCCAACCATAGCCCAGAGGCCCTATTTCTTGATTGCTTTGATCACTATATGTATGAATAAATTCCAAATCATTTCCCGGTGCACTTAGTGATAATTG
This sequence comes from Alcanivoracaceae bacterium, assembly GCA_016744455.1. GTDB lineage: Bacteria > Pseudomonadota > Gammaproteobacteria > Xanthomonadales > Marinicellaceae > NORP309. Next base: position 79,858 of record JADGEI010000015.1, on the reverse strand, counting down.
TTTTTTTGAATAAACCATTGACCCTGTTGCTAAATCTATTCCTTTAACTATCGGATGACCAATGGCAAGTGTATCTTGATTGTTTAGTGTAGAATTAAAACTTCCATAAATGGTTTCAGAATTACCTGTGACAAGAGATGTGGCATTGATAATGACCAAATATTTACCAGGTTTAACCACATCTATACTAACATCAACTGGATTTGATCCTGCTGGATAGGTATCATCGGCAATGGTGGTTAAATTTGTGGTTAGGTTGCCATGCTCATCGTATTTCTGTAGGTCAATTTTGACATTAGATTCTGTGACCAAATCAAAATTAAAGCCTCCACGTTCACAAACATATTCATCATTAAGATAAACATCGGTTTTTTTACGTAGGCCACTGGGGACCTGACCATTAATAACCCGGCCACCGCCTGTTTGACCTGAAAATAAAGTGGCAATACCTTCGCTAGTTACACTTGAAACGACCTTTTGTTGAAAGCCATCAACAGCTACTCTAGGAGAAATCATTTCAAAGGGGTTACCCTGATTAATTATCACTTCTGCTAGGTATATATCAGTTGAAATATTATCTGGTTTAAATATGACACTAAACCTATTTTGGTCTGGGTATTTTTGATTATTCACCTGAAATAGAACATCATTTTTATAGATTTTTATAGTTATGTTTTCTGGTCTAAAGCTCTCAGGAGTTATGGTCGCTTCGATAACCATCGATGGGGTAAATGATTCAACTATAAAATCTGCTAGAGGATATATGTCACTTATCTCTACTTTTGCGGTAAATATAGAGTCGTTAAAATCATATTCCCTAATACCTAATGCATCAGGAAAAGTACAGGCATCTTCTCCAATTCCAAAAAACGAACTATTTCCCCCGGGGGTTGTACATGTTCTAAAAACAGTATCAAATGTAAAACGTCCATAGCCTTGTAATAATTGCATTTCATTATAATCTATATCACGTGTCTGAAACTCCATTAACAAGCTGCTAAAAACTTGCAAACTTCCTGATATAGTTCCACCTTCTCCAGTTGTCACACCAGACATTCCACTTGCGTATTTTTCGAAGAAACCCGTAATAGAGTAGAGTGAATCTTCATGCCGATTGATCTCATGACTTAAATATTTTCTTGGCACCCTTAATGTGTCACCTAAGCTACCTGCTTCATACTTACCATAGGGGCCATAGTAATTTGACTTCAAAAAATTATACCCTTGTCCTTGAAAAACACCATTATAATAATGCTGTTCTGATAGATTATACTCAATAGTAATTGGCGGTAAATTTTGACTATCCAATGAGAGTTGAAATAATTCACTACCAGTATTTGATTCTGAAACTGGATGAAAGGGTATAAATGTCGTCCAATAATAATCTGAAATCGCATCAATGCCTTGTAAAGCGCATGTTGGTGGAACAATATCAATTGATGAAAGGCAATTGTCATATTTCATAGCAATTTTACCTTTATTATAATAAGGGTGAGGACCAAATCCTATGTTTCCACTACTATTACTACCTGGTTGGTTATACAATTGAGGCTGAGTTGATAAATTGACCGGAATATTAGAAATAAAATTGCCATAGATATCAATCACTCGATAGTGGTAATTTTTACCTTTTACTCCAAAAAAACCATTTTTTACTAAACATTCTTCTGATGGTTCACTTTCACATGCAGAAGTAACATCAATTTCAAATGGAACTTCTGGTTTAGCATAAAGTTCAAAGTAATCATCCATGTTGATTATTCCTAAAAACGATTTCACACTAGCTGTAATACTAACATAACCCCATTTTGATATGTTAAGGTCAGTTGGTTTTTCTAATCCTAAGACATGAGTATTTATTTTTTCGACTGATTGCAAATTAACACGAGCTAATCCGAACTCATCAGTATTTGTACGAATTTTTATTGGTGAGATTTTTTGGCTATCAGTAGTATCAATTAGAAATGCTTCACCAAATTTAACCTGAAAAGTTACTTCAGCTCCTATTACAGGGTTATTATATTGATCTCTAACTATGACAGATAAAGGTTTATCCAAATTAGCATTAACAACACCAAATTGATAATTGCTTGATTGTATAATTTCAATTGTAGATGCAGAAAGCGGATCTTGATTGGCACCTTCTCCATAGGGGTTTTGTAACTCATTGTATAACCCTGTATGTGACCAGTCATTTGGGCTTTTTGTGGTTTGTCCTCCTGCATAGGTTCCAGAAATAAAATAACCACTATACCCTGAAGCAGGGTTATAAACCACCCATGATGAACCGCTCCATGTATCAATAGTATCACTGTTTTCAACTAACATAGCATGGTTGCCATGTTGCAGCCAAGTTTCGATTTCGTCTTTTATGTATTGTGGGTGATTAGTTGCCAAAAGCTGAGTTTGATAATTATCTGGTGTCAATTGTAGGATTGGATTATTGTTTGACAATTTTCGTATCCCTTGGTCAGCAGAAATTGCCTCTACAGCCCATTGACTCTGAAATATACGGGATTCAAGATAAGACCCTTGTAAAGATGACAAACGATAAAAATCGTATTGATTTTGTTGGATGTTGCCGCGACTGATAGCATCGATACTATTACTGATAGCATCTATGCTTATGCCTTTAAATTGTAATTCCGTGGTTAAACCTTGAGATTGTAGGAGATTATATTCGGGTGAGATTATAGTGATGGCTGGTATAGGCTTTATTAATGCAACATCCATAACTGCTGCCATTTCTCCTTCCGCTTGTTTCCATTGTTGATTGTAAAGTTTTGCTAAGTTGTGCATTAATCGAGTTGGTCTGGTTTCATCGGCAAATAGATTGGGGTCTTCATTATCCAATACAAAGTTATCGCTTTGTGGCGTTATTGTTAGTATCAGATAATTCCCAATTAGCGTGTTACGATGAAACACTTCGGTTCCAGACGGACTGTTTAGGATCAGTTTCAAGTCTGAAAAACTTGCCATTGGCAATGGTGCATTGCTGGCTTCAACTTGCCTGCCATTAACTTTTATTACTGGACGTAAATCAATCAAATAAGGTTCAACCAGTCCGATTCCACCTGCCTGATTAATGATATTTAAGTCATCAACAGATGCTGGTGAATAGGATAATGTTAAGCGTTTACCTGCTATTTCTGGGAGTAGTAAAGTGACATCAAGGTACTCAGAATTCTCACCCATTTGTATGGTAAGACTTTGGATTTGCGCATTAGCCAATTGAGGTGATTCTGCTGTTGTTGCTATTACTTCAAAAGGCAGTGATGATGGTAATAATTGGTATTGAGTGGTTGAATAATTTTGGCGATTTAATAAGTCTTCATAGATGATATTAGGATAATTATTGGTGATATCGTGTTGCACTTGATTTTTCCAAAACAATAATGGTGATATATTAGTAGATGTGGTGAGAAAATCCATCACCAGTGTATCAGAATTCAAATTGGAATTTTGGTAATTGTAGTCACTGTCAGTCATGTTATCCAGTTTGATAGCTGGAGCCAATGGTATCCATATTTTATCACTTAAATCTGCAACACTTCCACGGTAATTGGCATAAGGAAGATAAGCATCGACCCAAGTGTAATGTCGATGTATGGCAACTACTTGCCCGCCTTCAACAATTGCCTGGTGTGCTATACCTGCACGGTTTAAAGCCAGTAAAACCTGATTTGGATTAGATAATCCCACTGTTGCCATGGCTTCATCGATGGGTTGTCTTATTACGCCCTGAACAAACCGCGAAGGTACATTTGATCGTCTCAACAAAGCAATTAGCAAAGCAGCCTGATCCACATCATTTCCTGCTAATGAACGTAATGTGGCATCAGCGCCTTTTTGCGCACCTGCATAATATTCCAATTTTATATTTTGACGTACATAGTTAAGAATTTTAATGTAATCATTATTCAAATCAGCAGCAAGCTGATTAATAGCAGGTGAAAACTGCACGATTACGTCTTCTGACAAATCCTCGGGGTTTCCTGCTTGCGCATTTTCATCAGCATAGCTGGGGGTAATTTCTGGTGTATAATTTAATACTGGAGCTGGATAATCTCGCCCTGAATAAGGCAAAGAACTGTTACGGAGGATTTTATGTGGCTTTTGTACGGTACTTTTGTTTTCTTTTTGGGTTATGGCTTTTTGTTTTATATTTTGTAGTAAGACAAATTCTTGCCAGTCACTTAGCTGCTTAAAATTATTAACACTACCATTACCTAATAACTGATGGGTTTCATCCGATAATTTGTTTTTTGCAGCTTGAATCAAGCCTTCAGTTAAAGCAACTTTAGCCTCTGGTGCTTCTTTATCGAGTAAAAACTGTTGTTGTTTTTCCAAGTGTTCAAGCAACTGAGCTTGTGCTTTTTTTGCTAACTCATAGCTTTGTTTTAGGTAGATGACCTTATTTTCCCATTTTGTTTCTGCAACTTTTTTTTCGAGTTTAGTGAGTTTAGTCAAATCTGTTACGTATTGATTGTAGCGTTTTTTAAAGTTTTCTTGGTAATTGTTACCTCTAACAATTTTAGAACTTTTATACTGTGATTTAAGTTCATTAAGTTGATTGTCATAAGAATAACTGAGGTGCGACATATCATTGCCTAGCAATAGCCCATTAAGCCAGTCTTTTACTATGGTTTGTGATTTGATTTTTGATTTTATTGTCACAGGCTTTAAGTTTTCATTTTTTTGAGCATGAAGAACAGCCACAGTAGATGACATCATAAAGGCACTGATTAGTAATATTTTATTCTTCATTTTTCTTCTCCATAAGATAATACGTTGATTGGTGTTAAAGCCAGTGCACCAATTGCAGAACTAACAAATGTCAAGGGTTGAACAAAAACTTTTCCATGACTGCTGAATTTATTGTTACCAACGGCAATTGTTATAGTAGCCGTGCTTGATTTACCTTGTTGATCTGTCACTTGATACATGAAGTTTACTGTCCCTGTAAAACCAGAATCAGGTACGTATGTCACATTCGGCATAGTGCCTGTTAACTGCCCCTCTGTCACACCAGATGTAACTAAATACTCTAAAGTGGCCTTATTTTCATCAAATACATTCAAGGCAATAGGTAATTCAGTATCAATTTCAGTGTTCAAATTCATATCTGTCGCTATGGGCGCAGCATTAACCCGTAGAATTGAATCACATATTAATGGTTTATGTTTTGATTTTAAATTACTGTTTAAGGATTGAGCTATTACCTGGCCATTTACGGTGACTTGTGTTACTGCTTCATTTTCGAAGCTATCAGAGAAGATATCATGTGGGCTAACTGCTTTTTTATCATCGCCTGTATTTCTATTAGGATCTATACTCTTGATAGTGGCATCTATGGCCAAAATACTGCCTTGGAATTCAATATTATCGATAGCTACTTCATTCGCTTGGTAAGTATTCCAAATGACTCTTTGCCTGATAGTTTGTAAGGCCGACAAATCTAGACGATTAAAATGGATATTGTTACCTGTTATATTCAAAATCAAATAGGCATTTTCTGCCAAGCACGAATAACTCACAGATTGGCTGTTTTCTAAATCTTCATGATCAATTGAATAAATTTGCAATCGTGCATTACAGTCCCCTTGCAATTGTAGTTGCTGATTATCGACACTATAACTTGAATTTATTGGTAGTTCTACTAAGGCATTTGAGAACAACCTTAACTCTTGGTAGCTTTCATTAAAATTAATTGGCAATTGTGCATTGGTATTAATCGTTGCACCGACGTGCATATTATCAATGACAGTTTGTCCAATGTTTGCAGAGCCTGCTGCTAATATATTGCCAAAATAAAGTTGCTCTGTATCAAAATTTATGTCTCCACCAGCAATAAGTACATCTCCTGCTGTATCACTCTCTAGGTATTCACCAATATAATAATTGGATAGAGAAACATTGTTTCCTACGGCTAATCGACCTTCTACAAAAGAGGTCTGTGATGTGTAGTCACTAATTACAAATGAATTGTATGGGGAAGCTGTTTTGAACCCAAATACAGAACAGTCTCCAATAACACCGAAATATACAGTTATTGCTAGTAACCCACTATGATTGTTTGCCCGATCAGTGGCATAAAATTGCAAGTTGTTTAGCCCTTCGTCCAAAATAACATTAGTAAAAGTGAATTCACCTATTTCATTTGCTGTAGTTTGGTAATGGTTTTTTGTGAAATCCAACGTTAAGGATGCAAAGGGCTCAGTTGTACCTGTGATTGTTATACCATTATCATCAAATTGTTGATGATCAATCAAGTTGGTTAAAGTAATTGTAGGGCTTGTTGTATCAATGTTAAATTGCACTGATTCTGTTGCTTGATTTTCTACTGTATCTGTAGCTGTAATGGTAAGTGTATAATCACCATCATCACTTATTATGTCTCCTGATTGCACTTCAACACCATTGATCCTAGCATCTGTGATGACTGCATGTGCATCAGTTACCGTAAAACCTAGTGGAACATTTTGGTTTGTAATCAAACCATTTTCGGGATTGGAAATAGTGATTTCTGGAGCAATTGTGTCGACTTCAAATAAGACAGTGGTATTCTGTATAATTGTATTGGCAGTATTGATTCTGTATCTAATAATATGAGAGCCGTTATCCAGTGATAAGTTAGCAATATAATTTTCTGCTGCTGTATTTATCATTGCAATCCAATTTTCATCATCATCCAACCTGTATTCAACAATAGGTGCTTCATTATAGCTTTCGGTTAAATCTATTGAGGTGACTATATCCGCATTATAAATATGACCTGACTCAGGCAAATTAACATGAAGGCCAAATTCTGTAGTCAATAATTTAATGGTTTTTTCATCTTTTTGTAACCAATCATTTTTGACTCGTACACTGAGTATGACCTGGTAATTTCCAGCAAATAAATTTGTTGAACTAAATATCAATGCTGAATTTATTGTTTGGGAATCAAGCAAATCGATTGTTTCCATTTTCATTTGTGCCAATTGGTGTGTGGTTAAATCATAGAACTCCACCTTTATATCTATTGAATTGTAATCTGTAGTGGTATTGTTGACCAATGTGTAAGTCATATTAATATCTTCTTCAATGGGATAATTAACAATTTCATCAAACAGTCCATCAATATCTATTTGATTGACTGCATTTACAGTTAAATTTATTGGAATGCTTGTATTATTAGCTAAATCGGTGGCTTGCAATTCGATGTTATTAGCACCTAATAGTAAGGGTACATCTTCAAATCTAAAGAATCCGTTACCATTAACCTGGCCTTGAGCTTGGTATGAGCCAGCAGTTAATTCAACCAGTGCACTTTCATTGGTGTACCCTGTTATTATTGTGTTTAACTGACCTGCTTCTACATTGTTCTCTGGAAATGTTACTGTTATTTCTGGTGAGGTGAAATCAATTGTAAAATTTAAATCTTCATAACTAGTGTTTGAAACAGAATCTTCCGCTCTTACACTTAGGTAAAAATTTCCTTCAATAGCAATAGCATTAGTTGGTGGTATAGGAGTGCCATTCAGAAGTATTTCTGAAGTCAACAAGTTGTCATCAATAATATTGACAATGGAGGTTACTGGCTGATTATAATACAAATCATCTACAACTCCTGTAATTTCAATTGTTGGAGCTTCTGGATCAACTGTGTATTCAACCATTACTTGGCTAGAATTACCTGAATTATCTGTTGCAGTGATAATTAATTGGTGTAGCCCCTGACTCAAATTGAATAATGACTGGGTATAGACCTCATTAAGTTGATTAACATTAATCATCAAAGGATCACCTTGATTGATGTCTGTACTCTGGAGCGTGATTTCGGCAACTAAGCTGTCTTGGTCTGTGATACTATAACGCAAATCAACGTTGGCTGCTTGTAAGCTGTTTGCAATGGGTGAGATAACTGAAATTTCAGGTCCAATGGTATCGATTGCCGTGATAGAGCGAGTATCAATTAGTTGATTGTTGTCACCTGCAACTGAAGTCAAATCAGCATAAAGGGCTATTAGATAAGTCTCCTTGCTCAAGCCATTTGATGACAGAACTGTATTAAACACTGAGCTTTGGTTAGTAACCAAGGAGATATTACTGTTGTTTTCTGACAGTATTGTAGATAAATCTGGTGTAAATAATTTAACGGTTACAGGGATATTATTCAGGTTAACATCACCAGAATTAGTCAAGTTAAAATCAATTGTGACATTACTACCCAAAATTATACTAGTTGGGTCTTGTTCTATGTGGCCTTGTAAGTTCACTACAGAAACTGCATCAATCACTTCAAAAGGTTGTGATAATGTTTGATGGTAATTTTCAGTATCAAACTCCATAACTAAGAGATAATTGCCGGCTGTTTGTGCTAGCCATTGATTATTCAAATTAGTTGAGAATCCTACCAGCATTTGTGGCAAACTTTGTGTACTACTCCATATCGTTTGTTGATTTGCATCCTGTATTCCCCATTGTATTAGTCCATTTTGCAAACTGTTTCCTGAAGTGTAATTTATAGAAGAATTAAAGAATAAATTTTCATTGACCATCACTGTGTTATTTTGTGCATCTAAGCTCACTGAAAAATCAGCAATAACCAATATTTCTATTTGTTCTAGCACTTGATTGATTACTTCTCCATCGGTGGATAATAATTGCGCCTTAATCTGATAGTTTCCTGCAATTACCTCTTGGGTTGTCCAAATATAATTTATTTCATGAGTAGCATTACTCGCTAATTGAGGAATAGAAAATTCTATGCTATCAGCAACTGGAAAGTTATGACTATCCAAAATACTGATGGATAATTCCCCTGTAAAAGTATTCGCTGGGTTAAAAACAGAAGCTTCAATAGTCACTGGTTGGTTTGGGGCTGCCTGATTTGGTGATACAAAAAGTTGAACAACAGGATCCAGGTTTTCTAATACAATAAAGGATTGAAAAGCATTGTTGTTATGTTCGTTAAACTCTTCTATTAGATTTTGTCCATCCACCTGCACTTGAATTGTATAGTCTCCAGCCAAATCACGTATACCCAAATCAATGAATACAGACTGACTAGTAAAAGGTTGCAGGCTCAATTGATTTTGTGACAGGCTTATTTCTTCTGTGCTGCCATCTGGCAAGACTAAACTTGCCCTGACATCAGCATTTACTATTATTTGATCACTATTGTTCTTCACTAGCACTGATGCGACAAAATTTGAACCTTGTAATGCGCTGGCTGGTGAAACTAGAAAATCTTCACTCTCAACTACTATATCCGGTAATCCTGTATCTTCAACTGTGACTGTAATAGGTAGTGACTGTTGAGATGGAAACCCACTACCATCACGTGCTATGGTATGGATTTGATTGATACCTTGTTCTAGGACTACATCACTAAATGTGAAACTTCCTGGGCTGATTAATCTATAGTAATTATCAAAAGTTCTAAATTCAATTCCAAAAGTAGCGTTCCACGCCATCTCCTGAATTGAATCATCCCCCTGATAAATCACATTAGATGTTTGATCGACTATACTATACAAAGCTATATTACAACATTCTTGCTGGTAAGCAATTTGACTATTATCTGGTGAATAGTGAACTCTTCCTGATATACCGCTGGTCATTGGCAGTGGAGTTGTCGAGTCATCTAAAACATTATAGATATACATTTGTGGGTCGGTTGTGTCACGACCATAGAGTAAATTATTATCATTGGACCAATCCAGTGTCGCTTCAAAACCAAAGTCCACAGCAATAATATCTAGCAGCTGAGAATTAATAGTGTAAAGAAAGAGTTCACCACCATTTGAACTGTTTATAAAGGCAATGTACTCATTGTCTAAAGACCAAGCTATTTGATTGATGTTATACGACAAATTTACTTGTACTGGTATTTCGATTGCTAATAATGTCGCTCTATCATAGAGCCATAATCCCGTGCTACTTTGACCTGACTGTGGATCAGTGTAGCTGCCTTGATAAAACACTTTACTCTCATCAGGTGATGGTCTTGCATGACTAATACTTAACCCACTTAATACAGTTTCTACTTCATTTAACTCTGTATCATATATTGCCAGTTTTCTAGCTCCATTAACTAAATCTGGTTGTGTTATAAACAATGCCGTCCCGTCACTATTCCACACATAATCGTTAATAAAAGCACTTATACTGTGTTCAATACTTGAGAGTTTATCTTTTACAACAAAATTCCCAAAAAAATCTGAGAAAGCTATGTATTTTCCTTTATGGTTTAAGTGCATAGTATCTACATTTTCCAATGTTTGGCTCTCTTCTGAGTAATCCTCAAGCGCATTAACAGTTCTTGTATAATTATTATTGAGGTATAAATCTACCAAAACACCTGAATCAGCTAAACCTGTTATATTGGTTATTATTTGATCGGTGGTAATTGGTTGGTTATTTATTGTAGGTGAAACAATTACTGGCATTGAAGCTGGTACACTGTCTAATGGAGTCACCGAAACTTCGTTTGAAAATCCACTTTCATTCCCAAATTCATCGACTGCACTAACGACATAATAATAAGTTGTCCCATTATCTAACGATGCATTCATGAAATTATTTTCCATTGTTTCAGCAACTTTTTCGAAAGCATTAGAAGGCAATAATGAACGGTAAATGTTGTAATGATGAAATCTAGTTGTAGAAACATGACTCCAGTTCAATTGAGCTGCATTGCCTGACAATACTGCAAATACTGTTAAGCTATTAGGTATAGGTAATGCTTGCTGCTGTATTTGGATTGTTACACTGTTAGAGTGTGAGGATGTATTACCTGCGGAATCAACCGCTCTAATGGTATAATCGTATTGCCCATTTGCTAATCCAATGTCTGTATAATTAAGTATAGATTGATCAGCCGTTATTAAGAATAATTCATTGTTTCTAAATAGCCAGTAATTACTTACATCAGTTGATACACTTGCGTCCCAGCTCAAATTTACATTATTGTCTCCTGAGATGGCAGCAGACAAAGTCACTGCCTCTGGTGTAGTGGTATCACCTATATGGACTTCAATAGCAGCAGTTAATGTGCTTTCAAAACCATAGTTATTAATCGATGATACTTGATAACTGTAAATTCCATCTTGTTCAACCAAATCTATTGTGTTGAGAGGTGTTGTTGGTTGATGTTTTACCTTAAACTCCGATAAACCAATAGACTGATATACACCATTTGGGTTTTTTACCAATAATCTAATTTTATCTGTCAAATAGGGAACTGGGGTTGTATGTATTATGTGCGCTTGATTGCTGTCACTAAATTCTGCAATGGTTACCCAGCCAACAGATGATAAATATTGAATTGTATAAGCACTGGGTTGTAAAATTTCAGAATCATTTTCATACCACGTTAATTCAATCCCTGTTATCCAGTTTGTCGTGTCTAAACTTAGTTCAATGAATGTTAAACTCTCCCCTGTTACATCTTCATAGTATGGTTGCCAATAGGTTAGTTCATTATCATCTCCAACATTAGGTGCTGAACTAGTTGCTGAACTCGCTTGATAAGTAATACCAGAAGTTAGGTACTCTAAAGGGTAAATCGCTTGCCCATTACGATAGGGTAAGTAGGCAAAAGTATCTGCAACTGCATTCCAACCGATTGTACTTGTCAAAGCATCTACACTTACCTGTAAATCACTTGGCACCTGAGGCATAGGACTTAGCTCAATTTGAATTGAACTACTCTTACTCTTGTGTAATGCGGAAACACTGTGTATGGCGGTAAAACTATTAAGCCCAGTTTCCAAATCAATAGATGGACTCGTAAAATTATTATCAGCTTGTAATGAAACATCGGCTAGTTGAGTATTGCCACTGGTAGTTTGATGGCTTATTTGAATTGTTCCGTCTAATCTAACCGACTGACCATTTAACTGGATTTGAGCAGGTAACAACAACGGTGAAAAAGGTTGCTCCTGACTGATTGAAAAGACCTGTAATTGACCAACTTGTGAAATACTAGATTCATTACCGACATTATCTACAGCTATTACTTGATAACTATAAGTACCATCCATCAGATTGCTATCTACATAGGTAGTATTTGTTATCGCAGGATTTGTTAATTCAATTGAAACTCCATCACTTATTCTGTAAACAATATAGCCTTGTAAATCTGTTTCAGTGTTAGCATCCCAATTTAGTGTTATGTCTCCACCTTCAATAATGACAATTAAATTTTCTACGGATAAAGGTGCTGTCAAATCAGCATATTCAATTGTTACTTGTGCTGGAGTCGCATCAACTTGTGCCGCCGTATCGGTTGCTGTTGCGCGTAAATAGAGATTACCAAATGTTAAATTTAAATCAATTGGATTAATGGTGGTTTGGAAAGGTTGTTGTTGATCTACAGTAATATCAGTCCATAGAATATTATCTTCTGAGTATTCAAATCTAATTTCGGCAATGTCATTATCTGGGCTTGTGGCTTCAAAAAGTAAAGGTGTTTCAAATTTTTGCGCTGCATTAGGTGAAGATATAAGCGTGTCTGGTGCTCTGCTGTTGATGGTTTCAAATACACTATTACTAAATTGGCTTATGTTACCTGTGAGGTCTATGGCAGCTATGCTAAATTCATGAGCACCATCAATCAGATCTCCAACTGTAAAATTGGTTGTTGTTATCGCATTACCAATTGAAGCATTACCGTCACCAGACCCAGAGATAACCACACCATTCTGAAATACAAGATAACCAACCAAGTCACTTTCACTATTAGCTGTCCACTGTAATAGCACACTGGTTTGACCTTGTAGTTGGTGGGTTAGGTTCAATGGGGAAGCTGGTGAACTATTATCTACATAAATAATTTGTTCTACTGCTGCTAAATTATCAAAACTATCTGAAGCTTCTAACCTGATAACATAGCTCTGATCTTGGATCAGTGTTGTCGTATCTAACTGACCAAGAACACCCTGAGTAATAGGTACAGAAGAGTTATGGAATAGTGTACCAGGTGCACTTTGTGCTGATTGGCGATAATAGAGTTTATAGTAATTAAAGTCCAATAAGCTTAAGGCAGTTCCAATGATTTCAATGGTATTATTGACTCTTTGGCTATCAGCAGGAGATATAATCATCACTTCGGGAGGCGTTGTATCAATGATGGCTGTCACTTGATTACTGGATAGACTGTAATTTCCAAGGGTATCAACGGAATGGACACTATAAAAATATTCTCCATCTGTTACAGTGCTATCAAGATACTGGTTGTCTGTTGTAGGTTGTGCGAGAAGTGGTGCGCCATTTCTGTAAACCATGTAACCAAATAAATCATTAGCAGTGACAGTATCCCACTGTAGAGACACCTGATGATTGATAATTTCACCAGTTAGATTAAGTGGTATTGGTGGTGGCTCCACATCAAGTGTAATGGTAATTTGTGATTCTGACACTAACTCAGCTTTATCTTGTACAGTGAGTTTAATGTCATATTCACCACTGCTTAAATTATTTGTTAAAACTCCAAGTTGAGTTGATAAAACCGCTGATTGGCTGATTTTTAAGAGTGACCATTGTTCATTTGTGGTTAATTTGTATGACAGTCTGTAATTATCAAAATTATCATCATTAGCAGTACCAATTATTTCACTGTTCATACCAATAACCGCACCATTAATAGGTGAGTTTATTATGGCTTGTGGGTCGCTGGTATCCAAGTTTATAATATGAGACATTTCTGTCATCCAACCTGCCTGATCACGAGCAGATAAACGCAACAAATACTGTCCATCATTGACAGCTGATAACCATTGATAATCAAATTCTGTTTCAATTAATTCTGTACTGGTATGAATTGTTTGCCATGTAGGTGGCTCTGTAATTGCAGAAATATCCAGCTGATAAAAATCAAAATTTGTATCTAATATGGATCCTGTAATGGCAATTTCTATTTCATTGCCACCTACAAATGCATTATCTTCAGGGACGGTTAATGTAACTTCTGGCACAGTATCATCTATCAAGTAATTGATTGATGCAGTTGTTGAATTTCCTGCCAAATCTGTAGCAACCGCTGTCAACTTATACTCGGTTTCATTTAATGCAGTGAGGTCTAACAAGTCAAATGTTCCTGATTCATTTCTAGTGATAATAACAGCCTCTGGTTCCAATGGTTCTAGCTGTTGGTTTTTTACTTCAAAAAATACTGGATAGGATTCAACCAGTTGAACTTGTGCCATCCCCTCACCTTTGGTCACACTAGCCAATGGTGGTAACCACTGGATTGTTGGTACTTGATTATCAATTGTCAAAGGTAATTGTAAAGTGGCACTGTTAGTTAAATTTGCCGTTTCACTGGCAGTTATTTCCACAGTATAAACTCCATCACTTAATAAGCCGCCATTGTCGTGCAAGCCATTAAAAGTCAGCTGGTTCAATTGAACTGGAAAAGCCTGATCTGTTACTAACGACCTGACAACAGTTTGATTCTCATCAACTATATTAACACTAACAACGGCATCCAGATTTAATCCAAAATCTATTGTGGCCGTATCTTGAACAGCGTCAGCATTTGGTGAGATGTATAAAGGTGCGACTTGATAATTCCAAAAGATATCTTGAGTGTTGAGCAGTTCGGGGTTGATTGTTGTGATGCTTGTATTGCCTGCTAAATCTTCTGTGGTGACTCTTAATGGATAAGTTCCAGCAGGTAAATTGGTTAAATTCCAATCTAGTTGGAGTACAAATAATTGCAATTGTTGATCGTAGTTTGAAGACAACACATCCAGTTGATGCCAAATACCATTATGATTATATTCAACATTAACTTGGTTGTTAATTTGACCGGCATTAAGACTTGTTTCATCAATAGTCAGCTCAACTCTTTCGATGGCATTAAGGCTACCTGCGTTAACTGGATTAATAAAGTTATTTATCGGATCTGTTGTGTCTACAACAATGGGAATTTCTAATTTACTGATTAATCCACAATCATCTACTATTTCAATTATTACAGTATAATTACCATCATCAACTACAGCGCCATTTATTCGTCCGTCCCAAATCGTATCTGAAACTTCATTGATAATCATTTGATTAGTTGAAATTTCACCTAATGTAACTAAGCCTTGTTTCAAAATCATATTGACACTCAAATCCTCTAGAGCTTCCAATGTAGTCAATGTAAGATTGTCTTTTATTCCATCGTTATTTGGAGAAATATATTTCATCAATTCAAAATCATCTTCCTCTAAAAGAGAATAACTCAGATCATATTCAACCAATGAATCAATTTCAATATTGACGCTGCTGCAATAACTCGTTCCTGATGAGTTGATAGTTTCAAGTATAAATGAGGCTGCACCACTGTTTTCATTAATGTGAAAATCTGCTTGTCCATGTATGGGAGAGACAAGCTGCTCAAGTTTAGAAATATCATTATAATCTTGATAATTGATACTATTACTTGATGAATGAAATGTTATACCATTTATTACAATATGGGACTGTAGTTTATATGGAGAACTTAGGCTAACATCAGCACTAACATTTATTGGGACATTATTAACTGAGTCATTTATTGCACATATTTTAGTATTTTCAAGAGGAGCATTTATTTGGTTTTGAGCTGTATATTGATCGATTGGAATTCTATATTCAACTGATTCAACATTATTAGATATATCAACCATATTTAATTTAAATATATGATCACCTGAATTAAATTGAGATGTATCCAATATAAATGGATCAGCATATGTTATTATAATTTCCAAATGACCATTGTTTGGGTCTGATTCTATTTCAGTCAAAACTGTTGGGTTAGTATCAGAATAAATTAATTCATATGTGCCGGCACTATTAAGATGAAAAAGTTCAATCAAGATAGGACTATTTGATCTAGACTTGGCGTTGTATCCAAATTCAAATTTTATAGAATTATGTTGTGAATCATTATTACAAAACTCTCCCATAAAATAAGATATTTGGGCGCTAGGATTAATACAAAATTCTTCAGAAACCAAAAGATTCGGTGACATCATCAATGTCCCTCTATCTCGGTTTAATGCTGACCATTTCATGGTTTTTTCAAAATCACAGAAGTCTTGTGGAATAATGTAGAAAACTGAATAATAGTCTTGATTAGCATCTATAAAATCTGGAATATAGAATTCGAAATCATCACCTTCAAATTGTTCTGATAGTAAAGAATTTGTTAAATCATAACTTCCCTCTAAGTATACCCAGTAATACTCTAATCCTATACTTTGCATATTTTCATTAATAAAATTTTGGTATGCATTTTCTGCATTAAGGGATAAGTCTTTTAAATCAATTTCTTCATCAAAAGTAAGCTTTCTAAAATTAATAGCCTTTGATGAAAGAAACTGTATTGTAGATTTGGTTATTTGTAAATCTGGTTCAGATAGAAGCTTGATTTTAAATGTAACATTAATAATTTCACCAGTATCTGGAAAATCATCTTTTTCGAGTTCGATCATTAAGAATGGTAACTCAGTATATTCAAAAAGTGACGGACTAACCAAAGCTATATCAAAATAATTACTTCCATTCACATTTGCACCTAGAAAACTTTCATTGTCATAATACGCTGCTGCCATATTTGGTAATAACGAATTTACAAATTTTGAACTTGTAATATTAACGTGTGTTAGTGGATCTCTATAACTAGTTATTAATTGTATATATTCAATATCACCATAATTCAGTACTTGAACTTCATAAGCAAGTTTATTATTTATGCTCCAATTTACAATCCCTGGTGCTGTGTCAGAATTAGGTGTTGTATTATCAATAAATGGAAAACCATATCTAGTATTTTGGTCGTTTTTATTCACAGAGCTTTGTATGAATCTACTTAATTCACCAGGTTCACTAATTCTATTGAAACTTAAGAGAACTTCTGAAAAACCGATATTCCCAGCCTTATCTTCAACTTTTAATCGATAATTGCCATTAAATATTTCAGATATAGTATCTGAATGTAAAATTTTATCATTGCTATTATCATCCTCCCAAAAATTTGTTAATTGATTGAAACTTTGGAAACTATGTTTATAGTAATCTTCATATTTTGTTGTATCAAAATCAGGGTAACTAATCATTGTTATCAATGCTTTTTTGTTTATTTCATTTTGAAATGGAGACATTGTAAGACTAGGATTTGTTATAGGGTTGGTATCTAAATAAACATCATATCTAAAACCTTGAACAACAACCTGATATTTACCATCCGGTAACAATAAACCATTTTGATTTTTTCCATCCCATTGGATTAATACATTTGCTACGGGATTTATGTATTCATTGGTATAACTATGTACGGTTAATCCTGTTTCATCCTGTATTTCTACCAATACCTCAGCAGCATTGGTGATTTCATATTGAATATCAACGGTATCTTTAATTCCATCACCATTGGGTGAGAAATAGTTAGGACTGACTTCTATGTTGTTGATAGATGTTGTGGCTTGATTGACAAATATCTGTTCAGTATCACTATAAGTATTACCAGCTTTGTCAATTGCTGTTAGTCTTACATGGTAAAATCCACTTTGACTGGGAATCCAATTGTAGGCAATATCGCCATTAATAGGGCTTTGAATAGAGGTATGTATATGATTCCAAATACCTGGCAAACTTGCTGATGACCAATGCAGTTCATATCTAGCAAAATCCTTATCAAATGCTGTGGCATTTATCTGCACACCATTTTGCTGGTTGGAAACAGCTATATCAGCATAAAGATTATCTTTTGATCTATAAATATACTTGTTTCCAGAATTTTGCACTTCACAGTCAGGATTAGCAAGATCGGGAGAACCATCAAGAACCACACTGTTAAGTATTTCAACACGATTGACTTTTCTAAAAGTATTGTTTCCTATTAATTCGATTGATTGAGGGAAACTCGTAGCATTTGTATAGGCTAAATCATCAATTTCCCATTGCTGTTTTGACCCTAAATCACCTCTATTAATCAATCCCTTATTTGGGTAATCAAAAACACTGCCTTGGATATATTCACTTCTTCCTTCTTGTAAATTTGAAAAATTTAAATTTGTGGTAATAAAATCTTGCTCTCCGACTTCAACAATTTTCAATAATAGCTGACTAAGATCGGAATAGTCTAAACTGGCAGTCGTATAGACGGTAACAACTGGAGCTTGTGTTAATTCATTCCAGCCCTCGCACGGAACAATAAAATGAATATCACCGCACTCAGGCGTATTAAATTGACCAATCAAGGTATTTTTTATTAAAAGCACCAGTTCTTTTTTATCGGTATAATCAGTTGAACTTACTACTTCTTGTTGAACAAAGGGATCGAACATCTCTGAAATATCAAAATAATAAGGACCTTCACCACCTAAATATGCTGGCACTGAATCAATGCTATTCAAGTAATCTTCAAAATCTGTTGTAGTTCTTGTCACTTCAGATTGCGCAATAAGATTGCCAGACTTATTATATATAACAATTTGTTGATTATGATTGAGTAAATAAATTTCGTTATGAGAATTAAATCCATAACTTTCATTATTAGCTATTGATTTTGTAAAGGACAATTCCAATCCACTCTCAACTGTTGAATAAAAATAGAGTGTTTCATTTTTTTTAAAAATAAAATTTCTAGTATTTGTAGATAAATTTTTTGGGTTATAAAATTCAGATCTTTCAATTCCATCCAAATCGCTTGCTATTAGCACTGGTGATTGGTTTAGATCAAAATTAACAAAGTATAAATCAAATGTATCAGAACCCGTATTTTGCTGAAAAACAAGTAATCCATTATTCAATTCATAGCTGGTTGATATAAAGTCTTGAAAATGAATTTCTTCAGTAGTAATACTTGTATCATAGTAAATTTTTATCAATTTATGTTCAGTACTATCATTTAAAATTACAAAATCAGTGGTAAATAAAATAACATTTTGTTCTTTTGTATTGCTGTCTAATAAAATATGTGACCCAGTACTTTGCCTGAGAATATACAATTGATAAACACTGTTTTTTTGGGTATTATAAAGTACATCGCCATTAGTGAGCACATTGTAATTAACAGCAGGTATTTGTGCTGGTATAATACTGTTTAGGCTAGATCCATCAGATTTGATTTTAAATAAACCTTGTATTTGATTAAAAGGTTGGTGTCTATATACTGAAGTGTATATGTGTTTTCCATCATGGGAAAACTGGAACCGGCTATTATGAAAGTCACCCAAGCAGTTTAAGGCTGTAGTGTGTACATTGTTCTCAGCCAAAGAATTGAATAATGAAGATTTATTGGTATCTAAGGTTACCAGTGTTGTTTCAACGATTTCTGAACTTTCACCCACTAGCTGAATTTGATATTCTCCATCACGTGCTAAAACTCCTCGATCATTCCTACCATCCCATGTAACATCTCCAAAAGCAGTATTTTGTAGTTGATTTAGTTGATTATAGTCAAATAATTTTATTAAGTTAAAATCACCATCAATAATCTTAATTCTATAATTTGAAATGATTTCTGTATTAAATATAATTGTTGTGTCATCTTTAATCTCATCACTGTTTGGTGAAAAATACTTTTGGGTGACATACAATGTTGCATCTTGATTACCGGCTAAAACACTGGCTTGATTGTTTGATTCACTGCCTTCATCTATGTTATTGAGTTCATCCAATCTAATAAGCACAGTATCAATTGATTCATCATTGGGATAATTGAAAGTAAATGTGATTAGCTGTGACTGTACTGCAGGAATTAATGCAATATTTTGGGTTTCTACAAATACAGGTGCCGATTGTAGAGAGTTGTCATAATACAAGGAAGCACTCAACAATGAAAGATCTTGTTCTCCACTATTTTCAACAGTTACCGAGACAGATAATGGCTCTCCACGAACAGGTACTGAAGGTGCTAACTGAAAGCTACCTGAACTTATGTAAGCATCTGGTTTTGACAGGACTCTAAAATCTTTGATAATTATATTATCATTTTCATTAAACTCCGAAACAGTGTGACTAGAATCAACTTCAAAAATAAAACTGTTATTCTTAGATAGGCTGGTTTCAGGTATATCTACTTGAATAATAGTTGAACTATTAGCTACTATACTAGGATTATTAGTTAATTCTGCGACTAAGTTATTGGGTGACCCAGAAGGCATTTGCTGAAAAATACTTACATCATAACTACCTGATTCTATTGCAGAAGTGTTATGAATAGTGAGGTTAAATTGTAAATTTTGTCCTTGTAACCCTGGATCAGGCGTCATACTTACATCGGTATCTTCTAGTGTTATGTTAGTTAAAACGTTTTCTACCACTTGTAATGGCAGCATCACATCATTATTTAACTCATCAGTTTCTGCCAATTGATTGGCTTCATCGATTACAAACCTTATATTGTAATTTCCTTCTTCTTGAGGTATCCAAGAGAATGATCTTGTTACTATTTCTCCTGCATTAACTTCACTAATTTGCGATTCAAAAATCAATAAACTTGTAGCATCAATTTCCGCATAGACTTTAACATCAAAAGCTGAGGCATGTTCTGTACCACCATTAATGAAATTAAATGTTATGGCCTGGTTTTCTCCGATAATAGCTTGATTTCCCATAATCACATCTTGCTGTGTTATAACAATATCAACCGATTGGGTTTTTTTAATTATTTTATGGTAAAGATTATTCTCTTCATTGACTTCATTGATTAAATTTTCAGGGTCAATTTTAAATACTAACGGAACGTCAGTAGTGGTCTGAGCAATTTCAGCAGTAAAATTAAAAGCCTGATTTTCAAGTGATGAAATATTTGCTACCTGTGTATCTAATAGTGTTAAATCACCATTGGATTCAATTTTTGATAGTGATAGTGTTATATTATCGATGTCTGCAAGTGATAGATTTGATACGGTAGCACTGGCATTTATTGTTAATGGCAATGAATCGAAACTTGATGGAGAAACAACGAACAAGCCTCCATTAAAGGCGAGTTCGGGTGTTGAACTGGGTTGCTGTACAGCCATAGAAAATGAATACACATTATCATCTTCATTATTTTCATTTATGGTATCATTTGTATCAATCACACTAAATAGTGTGGTATTTGGATTGAAGCCTGATGTGTCTATTGTGGCTTCTGCGGTTTGTTGTTGACCTGCTAAAACAAAAGCGACACTAGTTTGATTGATTATGTTGCTTGCAATGATTGAGTCTTTATAAATCGTAATATCTACATTGTTTGCATCAAGCACACCATTGTTTTCTACTACAAAGTTAACCAACACTTGCTCACCAGCAATAACATTCTGGTTTAATACATTTACTGTTTTAAATCGTAAATTTGATTTGGTATTACTATAGAGTGCACTGATTGCCAATGCAGTCGAATAGATACTGCCTTGCATTGACCCATCTTCACTTTGCATGCCATTTAGTGCGGTTTTTGCAAAATTAATTTGAGTTTCATTATTGTCATCATTTAATGATGCTAGTGCTAGTATTACTTGTGCAGTTTCATGTGGAGTACCTACTCCATTACCACCATAGGAATTATCAGGTAATTTTTCATTCAAAAGATAATTAACAAGGTCGGTTTGATGCTGAGAATCAGAAGAAATATGTGCAATTGACTCTAATAATAATGATGAAGATGATACGCTACTTTGACCGCCTTGAACAAAAGAGTAACCTGAATCTAGGTTTATATTATCAGTCACAAATTGTACTGTTGGTACATCTAAAGTATAGCTTTCTCCTTGTGATTGAATAAGCCCCTTAATAATCAATGCTGTATCATAAGGTGACGCATCGATTTCATTGATTGCACCCCAACCTTTGCCCACAATTTTGGTATTGTTTAAATTATCAATTAAAATTTGTACTTTATCATTTAATAAAACACCACTATCAAGCATCCATGCGATTTCATCATTATTCTCTGGTTGATGATTATTTAACCATGTGATTGCCGCTGATAATTTATTCTGAGCCTCAGGAAAGTCATCTATAATACGTTGTAATGCTTTTATTGTTGTAACCGTATCTCTGACTTTGGTTGAGTTATTATCTTGCCACCAATCAATTGATTCACCTGCCAATAAAAAATTAACAGCTGATGATAAATTAAATGAGATATTTAGTCTTTCATCATATTCAAGAATCGCTGGGTCGGAAATTGTAATTTCTGATAAATTATTTGGGAATTCTATTTGACCAATTCCATTTGTATCAGCAAAAAACCTTTTTTGAAATTCATTTTGCAAAACATACAAATTAGCAATAGATTGAGAATTAATTACATCATCTTCATGTTTTAGTAGTATAAATTTAACGTTAAAAGTATGTTGATAATCATTAAAATTAGGAATTCTTTCCCCTTCATGAGCAATAATATCATTAATTGATACAATTTCTTTGCTACCCTGAATTTCAGTTCCTACTAATGGTGGAAAATCAGTATTTGACCCTGTATTTGCATTAGTAATTATAAAAAAATCTGCAACAGATTCTTTGCCAATAAAACCAGCCAAGTAAAGATCCAACGGGCTTAACCCATGAGAAGTATCTGCTGTTAAAAATTGTCCAGGCTGTATTTCTTGCCATAACGAACCATACATTACCGAAGCATTAGAATTAAGAAAATAGCTCCAGTGGCTATTACTTTCACCAATAAGTCTTTCGCTGATTTGATTAGTGGAATCCAAGTATTTCACTTTTATCCCCCAGTAATGCATGGTTTCATGCACCATGGCATCTAATAATGAATCATATGTAGGGGTGATCGGGTTAAAATTCCATCTTGAGAGTGCCGCCATATCAATGATATTTTTAAGGTTTTCGGAAAAAAAATCCTGACTATTATCATAAATAATTTTTCCTATGCCTTCAATATCATTCGATAAAGGCGCAGCAAAAGCCTTTGAGGATTCGGTGTCAAATTCAAATTCAGTAAAAATATAGACAAAATCATATTCGTCTGGGTGATTTTCGTAAAACTTTTGAAGCACTGCTTGTCTGGCTTCGGCATTATAATTTCCGCTAATGCGTTTATCGTAATTACCACTGAAATTTAGTACTGATATGCCTTGTTGTTGTTCTAGGTATTGAACATCAAAGTCATCGAGAGACTTACTCGCTTTCGATTTGTCATAATTCACAACATCATTGCCTTGAGCATGAATATTCGTGCTTATGAATAAAATAAAGCAGGCGATAAATGAATAACGAAAGAAATTAACAGGTTTAAGGTGAATAATCATAATTTACAATCCATGTATTAAAACGAAGTAATAGTGGGAATCAATACCCTTATTCTTGCACGGTACCTAATATTTATCAATAGTTACTTTATATTAAGGCAATAAATAAATAATTCACTTCCAGCTATGTCAGGATATAAAAGTTCACATTTTGATTAAGGTAGTATTTTATTTTTTCATTTGATGTAACTACTCACACCCGTCATTCAGCGAAGACGTAATCTCATATCAAATAGTGCGAGGTTTAGTAAAAATGATACAATTTATCGTTCTAGATTACCGCCTTCGCGGTAATGACGAGAATTGTGGATTCTTGCCTTCGCAGGAAGGACGGGAGTTGTGGATTCTTGCCTTCGCATGAATGGTGGGAGTTGTGGA
>JADGEI010000015.1:0-56152 GCA_016744455.1 Alcanivoracaceae bacterium | reverse complement strand
TTCTTGCCGTCGCAGGAAGGACGGGAGTTGTGGACTCTTGCCGTCGCAGGAAGGGCGGGAGTTGTGGTTTCCTGCCGTCGCAGGAATGACGGGAGTTGTGGATTCTTGCCTTCGCATGAATGACGAGAATTGTGGATTCCTGCCTTCGCAGGAAGGACGGGAGTTGTGGATTCTTGCCGTCGCAGGAAGGACGGGAGTTGTGGACTCTTGCCGTCGCAGGAAGGGCGGGAGTTGTGGTTTCCTGCCGTCGCAGGAATGACGGGAGTTGTAGTTTCCTGCCGTCGCAGGAATGACGGGAGTTGTGGATTCTTGCCTTCGCATGAATGGCGGGAGTTGTGGATTGTTGCCTTCGCAGGAAGGACGGGAGTTGTGGACTCTTGCCTTCGCGGTAATGACGAGAATTGTGGATTCCTGCCTTCGCAGGAATGACGAGAATTGTGGATTCCTGCCGTCGCAGGAATGACGGTTTTTTTGTATCATCGCTTCCTATTCATTAATCTGCATTACTCCATCATTTCCACCTATTGCTCTGATTTCAGGGCGGTACATGTCTTCAACCAATGTAGGTGGGATGGTGTAGGTTCCCGGGGTTACGGCACGGGCAAGATAAAAAACGTGTGTCGGGTAGTATTTTGATAATGAAACTGCGGAAACAAAACGATCATCTCTGTATTCTTCATGATTGCTTATGTTATTTCTTTGCCAGTCCCAAATTGACTTACGGTTTTTCTTGGTTCCGAAGATGAGGTTATCCAACTTATAGGCGTGTTCTAAGTTTTGGTTTTCTAACTCTAAGCCCGCAGGTAATAACTCTACCAACATGGCATCAGGGATGTAGTTAAACTTCTTGTCTTTGATACTAACCTCTAAGTGCACTAATATCATCTCGCCTGTGGTTAATTGGCTTATATCTAATAAATTACCTTGGGTGTCAAAATAATTTCTGGTCACTGATATACCATTACTTTCAGGCTTAGATTTGCTTAAATACCCCTGAGTTTTAAAGTCGACAAATAAAGGTTGGTCACCAGTATTGCTTAAATCAAAACTAGTTTTGGCGGATGAGTTATGCCATAACTGTATCAAGTCGTCGCTTTGAGATAAGTCCTCTTGATTGTTTTGTTCATTTAGTGTTGCGGTCCACTTATTGTTATTTAATCTATTTTTCTTCATGGATTTTGCCAACCTAAACAACGAGCCGCGTTCTTGAGTTGAAAGCCAATGACGTTTTTTTATCGCTTCTTGTAGTGGTGCTAACAATTGATAACCTGATTTTGCTAAAGACTTAGTGATGTGACTTTTATTACTAAGTAAGATTACCTGTGATAAATCTCGAATCGATGAACCATAATCCGCATAATAAGAACGCTTAGTATCTTGAGGAAAATCTAAGGCTTTCAACCATGCTTCACTAGCTCTGCGATCATCGCCTAGTAACTCCAAAGCCATGGCAAGATGAGCCAAAGGCAAAGGCCGTTTAGCATTTTTGGCATGTTGATCATAGAGTTTTCGCACATCTTGTAGATTGACTTGTTTAATACCTGCCAACACATATGCTGCGTAGGCTTGATAAGCTAGCAAATAGTGGTTTTTGTTGCTTAAATACCTAGCAATATCAGAATTAATATATTTATTACCTTTTACGTATTTAGCTAGTCGCTTTGTGGCTTTTTGTAAGGCTTTGTCAGGCACACTGTAACCTAAAACTCTAGCTTTTAATAACAGGTCCGTTACGTATGCTGTTAACCATTTTTCTTCGTGAGAATCCTTGTTCCACAACCCAAAACTACCATCATAACGTTGCATGCCAAGAATTCGGCTAATGGCCTCATCGACCAATTGACTGCGTTTTGAAAAGATTTCATGTTGTTTTTCTGTGGCAAATAGCCCAAAGTCGCTTTCTTCAACATCCAATAATGGCCACATGCGACTTGAGGTTTGCTCTAAGCAACCATAAGGGTATTGGATGAGGTTATGCAAATGCTCTCCTTCATTTAATACCGGTATATTTGATACCTTAAGAATAGATTTTAAACTGCCATCATCAAATTTATTAAGGCTGTTTTCCTCGAGTTTGAAGATTTGACCTTTTTCCAAAATTTTACTTTGTGACTGGGTTATTGCTGGATAAGCTGGGCGAATACCAAGATTCCAATCTCTTTCTAACTGATAACTGTTTGGACCCAAAATACTGGCTTTGACATTGATACTACCAATACCACTATGTAATTTTGCCGTAATTGGTAATTTCAAAATATTTTTTTCTTTACCATTAAGTTGTAATTCTATTTTACTGGATTGCCCGCCCAGCGCCTTATCAGCAGTTAGTTCTAGTTGAATAGATTGAGCAAAATCTTCGGTATTATGAATATCAATAGTGGCATAAGAGTGATCGCCTTTGGCAATAAAACGGGGCATGGATGCCGATACCACAACGGGAGCGGCTACTTTCATAAATGACTCTACACCAGCAAATTGGTTGTCATTAAAAGCCATAGCCATCAAACGTAATTCACCGTTAAAATAGGGGATATCAAGCTCAATGACTGCTTCGCCATTTTGGTCAAATTTTACTTTTTGACTGAATAAAGACACAATTTGTACATCTGAAGTTGGCTCATCACCGCCACGATTGATATCACCATCACCACCAAATTTCTGCGTGGCGTTTTTACCATCTCCTAAAGCAATAATTGAGCGGTACATGTCACGAATAGCTGCCAAGTATTTACGTTTGGCAAAAAACCACTCAAATGGGTTGGGAGTTTTGAAATTGCTGATATTTAATACACCTGTATCCACTGCGGCTAAAGTCAGGTAAGTTTCTTTGCCAACATCAAGATTATTGGCTTTAATTTTTATACTAGTTTTGCTTTCAGGCAAAACTCTTTTGGGGTTTTCAATGGCAATATCCAATTGACGACTGTCACGATTAAGAGGCAAATGAATAATGCCAAACGAACGAGCAGGTAAATGCTTGCGTTTTATTTCGCCCTTACGTATCACCATAACACTGGCATATATATTGTGGCTATTCCACTCTTTTGCGATAGGAATAGAGATGGTGTGTTCTGCACTATCCATCTGTAAGCTTTGTTTGTATAAAACCTTGTCACTTTCAATGGTAATCAAGGCAGTGCCAGCATACGGAGCAGTAATTTTCAATTCAGCAGTACTATCTGGAGTGACGTGATCTGCCAACCATTCTAACTTAACTTGATCAGGGCGCTCTCCCTTGCTTGCGTTTTCATCGTACCATCGCCAGCCCGAGAAAAACGCATAACTGCTGAGTAAGTGTTTATTTTGGTCCCTAATTTCAACACGATAACTACCATAATCCAATGGCATGTTGACAACATTTTGCGAGTCTTTACTGATATTGATAACACTGTTATAGACCGCTTGGTTATCGCGATTGTTACTGTAACTCCATCCATCGTCACCCCATTGCCAATAGCGATTATCGTTTTCACGAATCAACAAAACATCTACGTTGTTTAAATCTATTTTTTCGCCTAGTTGATTGATGGCAATAAGCTCTATTTCATTATTGGATTGTGGACTCGCATAATCCGTATTCCATAATGGCCTAACTCCCACGGCGACCGATTGAGGCCAAACTGAATGGGTTATGTTTCGTGATATAGGGCGACCACCTGATTCATATACTGTCACATAACTGTTTATTCTTAAAGGAAATTTTGTTTCTTTCCATTCATTGTCCAGAATTATTTCACCATAGCCATTGGCATCAAGCTTTTGCTGGTCAGTATCAAATGTCAATTTAAAATCACGGTAATTTTTTGAGCCAAAGGCATAATTTTTATAATCAAACAGCTGTGTTTCTGTTTTCACTGTCACCGTAGCATCAAAACGATTATTGGCAGCTGGCGCGCCATAAAGGTAATCACTCTGAACCTTAATAACTGGTTCTATTGTGGCAGCAATATGACCGCTATCCACACCAGATATTAACTCTAATTTTAAGCGTTCTGGAAGAAAATCTTCAACGGCAAATTTATAATTGAAAATATCCTTATTGGCCAATTGTGCGTTAAATAACCACTGGCCAGTCATGGCATCTAGTGGTACTCTAAATTCAGTTTCATACAATGAACTGGCATCTCCTTGCCAATCAAATGATTTTACTACTCGGTTATCTGGGCGTTTTATGCTAACCTTAATCGGGCTGGCTTTAACATATTCGCCATCATAATTTCGCAATAAACCATTGATATTGACTGTTTCACCAGGACGATACAAATCCCTTGGCGCATACAAAAACAATTCTTGCGGGTTATTTTTCCTACTCACTAAATTAAATTCTGACAAATCCATTTTTGCTTTGTTGAGCCGAATCAGATTGAAGTTATCGCCTTTTCTTGCTACCAACAATACCGCCTTTTGCAAATCTGTGGTTTTTAATTCTGCAAACCCTTGCTCATCAGTTTTGGCTTGCGCTAGTTGTCCACCAGTCTTATCCAATAAAGAAATAGTTATATCAGGGTACACTTCTGCATCAGGCAATTTATGCGTGAAAGCCACAATTGAATCTTGATACATACGCGTGTGCAAGCCTATGTCAGTACTCATAAACCAAGTGGTCTCAAGGTTATAAGAATACATATCTTTAGGTAACATGGTGACAAAATACAGACCGGCTTTTTGTACTTCTTTAATATTTTTTATCGATATATTGTGCTTTTCGCGTTTATTTTTAACACTATCCAAAGTAAATTGACTGGTATAAACCACATCACCAATTTGATATAGGCGCTCTAACGAATAGACTTCGTTTCGATAAGACATATTGAAAAATTGCGAGTATTTATCGGCATGAATTCGCCAAAATTTCATGTCAACAGCATCCACATTTACTGCTTCGATAGGCAAGATATTGCTGTCTTTTAACAAGGTGCTGCCTTTTGAAGTAAAACGAACACTTTTTTGATAGGGTTTGGAAGTTATGTTTTTCACCGTCCCTTTTTGTAAACTTTTACCATTTAGTGACAGTAAACCTTCTTCAACAATAATTTTATAATTCTTTTCTGCTTCAATAAACGGAAATGACAAGGTATTGCTCTTGTTGCTATGTATCCATTCGCCCTTAACTTGCTCATCATCAAGCATAACCTTAACTAATTGCGATACCTTTTGCCGATTATCAATTGGCAAGGTTAGGTTAATTTGTATCGCCGGTGTGCTATCATACAAACCCTCAACAATACTTAAAATCTTAAATTCAGTTAATTCAGAATACTCAATCGGGGTATTGTTTTTTAATTTAGAATTAACAAGCTGAACACTTGATTGTTGGCTTGTTATGGTTGAATCATTAACTTGCTCATCGTTACAAGCAGAAAGGAAAAACAGTGTGATAATAATTAAGGTTTTTTTCATGATTAGTGTTTTTATTTTGATTAATTGAAATTTAGCCTAGTATTATAGCAATGAAATGCTGAATTTATGATGAATTATGACAAGCAGATTTGTTTATGTGTTTTTCGCTTATCTTTTATAAGAATATTCAAACATAACTCTTGCATAAATTTATCTAAAACAACTCACTTTAAAATAATTATTGAACTATTTGTTTTTTTAGGTAACATATTGCGCAATACATTACATTAGAGAGCTTTGCACAATTCTGTGATAGTGGAAAAAAGAATGGGAAAACCCCCAATCAAGGTACAATTTTAGTGCATCACATAAATTATGCAAAGCTCTCCATTAATAAATATGCCAATTACTATCAATAAATTATCACATTCTTTCATTGGTAAACAAGCTGATGATTTGAGTAATTTGATTCGTGAGCAGGTTAAACCCATTTACGAATCATTGGGTATTGTAGTGCCAGTTAAATCGTGTTCGATAATTCATTACCTGAATAAATTTGATGATTTATCGGTAACAGATTTAGCTAAACACTTAAAACAATCGCATCAATTAATTAAACAGAAGCTACCAAAGATGCAAAAACTGGGATTAATTGAAAGTAGGAGTGATAAAAATGATAAACGTAGAACAACTTATCATTTAACGGAGTTTGGCAAAAAGCAAGCTAATTTATTAAATGAAAACTCATTAATAAATATCTATAAAAGCCTATCTGAAGAAATAAATGCAAATTTGCACGAAGTATTAAACAATGCCATTAACGGCCTAAAACAAAAAGATCTGTTAGCAAGGTTCAACGAGAAAAACACATGAATGATTCAAACAATACCAGAATAGACAAAAGCAGAAAAATCAAAGCCTACACAGGCAGCAAACTTAATGCTAAATCATGGTTAACTGAGGCACCTTTGCGTATGTTGATGAATAATCTAGATGCAGAAGTAGCAGAATACCCTGAAGAATTGGTCGTTTACGGCGGTATTGGACGAGCGGCCCGAAACTGGGAATGTTATGACAAAATAGTGGAGGCATTAAAAGAGTTGGAAGAAAATCAAACACTACTTGTACAATCGGGCAAACCAGTTGGTGTATTCACAACCCATAAAGATGCACCGCGGGTGTTAATTGCCAATTCAAATCTAGTTCCTGCATGGGCAAATTGGGAACATTTTAACGAATTAGATAAAAAAGGTTTAATGATGTATGGGCAAATGACCGCAGGCTCATGGATATATATTGGTTCACAAGGCATTGTTCAAGGTACATATGAAACCTTTGTTGAAGCTGGAAGACAACATTTTGATGGAATCACCAAAGGCAAGTGGATTTTAACTGGCGGGCTCGGTGGTATGGGTGGTGCACAACCTTTGGCAGCAGCCATGGCTGGGTATTGCATGATTGCGGTGGAATGTGATGAAACACGTATCGATTTTCGTATTAAAACCGGTTATGTTGACAAAAAAGCGTATTCAGTTGGACAAGCCATAGAGATGCTTAATAACGCATTAGCCAATGGCGCAGCTATTTCAATTGGCTTACTAGGCAATGCCGCAGATATTTTCCCACAAATGTACTTAGATGGTATTCGACCTGATTTAGTTACCGACCAAACCTCAGCCCATGACCCAATTAACGGCTATTTACCACAAAATTGGACGGTTGAAGAATGGCGTAAACAAGCCAAAGAAAACCCTAATTTAGTCGCTAAACACGCACGTAAATCCATGCGTGTTCAAGTTCAAGCCATGCTAGATTTTCACGCACTTGGTATACCGACAGTAGATTATGGCAACAATATTCGCCAAGAAGCCTATAACGAAGGATTAAAAAAGGCCTTTGACTTCCCGGGATTTGTACCCGCTTATGTACGCCCATTATTTTGTCGTGGCGTTGGCCCTTTCCGTTGGGTAGCATTATCTGGAGACCCTGAGGATATTTACAAAACCGATGCCAAAGTCAAAGAAATTATTAACAATGACCCGCATTTACATAACTGGTTAGACATGGCGCGTGAACGTATTCAATTCCAAGGATTACCCGCTCGTATTTGTTGGGTTGGGTTAGGCTTACGCCACAAACTTGGATTAGCTTTTAATGAAATGGTAAGAAATGGTGAATTAACAGCACCAGTGGTTATCGGTCGAGATCATTTGGATTCTGGCTCAGTTGCCAGCCCAAATCGCGAAACCGAAAGTATGAAAGACGGCTCAGATGCCGTATCTGATTGGCCATTATTAAACGCCATGTTAAATGTTGCAAGCGGCGCTACTTGGGTGTCTTTACACCACGGCGGTGGCGTAGGTATGGGTTACTCACAACACTCAGGCATTGTTATTTGTTGCGATGGCACAGCCGAAGCCGACGAACGAATCGCACGCGTACTCTGGAACGATCCAGCCACAGGCGTCATGCGCCACGCTGATGCGGGATATGAGATTGCGAAGAAATGTGCGAAAGAGAATGAACTTAATCTTCCAATGATAAAAGATTAAAAGATGATTTTCCACAGATTACACGGATGACACAGATTATAAGAAAGTAAGGCTATAATGAGAAGTAAAAGAAGAAGAGAGAGAAGAAGAAATAGGCCAACTGAAGTTTATAGGTTGCTTGGTGAAAACTTAAAGATAATTTGGCTTGTTTGCATCTTATCAGGGTTGGTTTTTTTTATACATTTATTAGTTGGATTTGAGTCAGGGTTCTCATTTATTAGAGGCATAATTACTTTATTTATGGGAATGTTATTTGTCCAATCTGTTCGTGCAATTATTAAACTTAACGTATTAAAAAAAATGTTATTGAATAATCACATAGCGTTACTGAAAAACAAATGTCTACAGCTCCAAATATTAAACATTTATTTTGGTTGCCGTAAAATATATTTTAATTTAATTCAGAATTATTAGAAAAAACTTAGAAATATTAGAGGACAACTAAAACTAAATGAAAAACATTGGGTAGTGGACTTTAGTCCACCAAAACAACACCAATATTGAATAAAACCACTTGAAACATGAGAAAAAAATTACATCATTATAGTCAAATAAATACTTATCAATTTGTCACATTTAGAACAAATGCAAGTATTGATGATTTTTTATTGAGGATTAAAGAAGCAGATTTAGAAGAATCAAAGAAACAGTTTAAAATAGACGAACACCTTGATGCTTCGGACAAAGGAAGAATACTTAATGGTGACATTATAAAAATCATATTAAAGTATTGTAAAGAGCTAGAGCCTGATTTCTTTCATTTAATATGCATTTCAATAATGCCCAATCATATACATATACTCTTTGAACAATACCAAAATATGAGTAAAATTATGCATAAATTAAAAGGTGGAATGGCTTTTCGTATTAACAAACATTTAAATTTAAAGGCATTTTCTGGGAACGTGACTATTTTGATAAAGCAATTCGAGATGAAAAGCATTTTCAATTAGTTTATGATTATATTAAAAACAATGCCATTAAAGCAAATTTGAAAGATGCTGGTGTTAGATTTTATGGTGTATATGAATAAAAACGGTTGGCTAAAGCCAACTACCCAACAGAGTTATAAAGGGCATTGCCATTACTATGAAAAGGAATCAAGCTTTTAAATAAAAATGAATCTTCAAATTCGCGAGGATGACAAATAGAGGTTATGGTAAAGTACATTGTCATTGCCTTGAAAAAGGGAATCCAGTTTTTGTTTAGAATGAGATTTCCGCCTATACGGAAATAATAAAAGAGAGATTTAAACTTTCCACGAGTTATGCAAAACTCTCTAGAATATTAATTAACAATAAATTTTGAATATGAAAAAAATAAAATTAGATAAATCAGGTTTAACACTTAAGCAGTTACGCTACATTTGGGAAAATCCAGTTCACTTTTCGTTGAATGATGAAATGATGGTTGGAATTAAGGCATCAAGAAAAACAGTAACTGATATAGCTGATTCTGATGAAACGGTTTATGGTGTTAATACGGGTTTTGGTTTGCTTGCAAGCGAGAAAATAGCCCGGGTTGATTTAGATAAATTACAGCGTAATTTGGTTATCTCTCATGCAACAGGTGTTGGCAATCCTATTGATAAAGATACGACACGTTTGATTATGACACTCAAAGCGGTGAGTTTATCTCAAGGGTTTTCAGGCATTCATCCTAATACTATCAACCTATTGATTGAAATGATTAATCATGAGATTTATCCAATTATTCCAGAGAAAGGTTCGGTTGGCGCATCTGGTGATTTAGCACCCTTGGCACACATGAGTTTGGTTATGATAGGTATGGGTAAAGCGATGTATAAAGGAGATGTGGTTGATGCGTCATTTGCTTTACACCAGGCAGGTTTAAAACAAATAAAACTTGGTCCTAAAGAAGGGTTAGCATTATTAAATGGAACACAAGTTTCTACAGCTTTGGCTCTTAAAGGGTTGTTTTTAACTGAGAATTGCTTAACAGCCGCAGTTTTATCTGGTGCCTTATCGGTAGATGCTGCAAAAGGGTCATTAAGCCCTTTTGATCCACGTATCCATGCGGCACGCGGCCAAATTGGGCAAATAAAATTAGCCAAAATATACTGCAGCTTATTAAGAGATTCTGAGATTGTCAATTCACACGAAGATTGTGATCGAGTACAAGACCCTTATTGTTTGCGGTGTCAACCACAAGTCATGGGTGCTATTTCTGATTCAGTTGAATACACTGCTAGTCGATTATTGATTGAGGCGAATGCTGCAACTGACAATCCTTTGATATTCTCTGCCGAAGGTGATGTCTTATCCGGTGGTAATTTCCATGCAGAACCAGTTGGTTTAGTTGCTGATTTTATCGCCATTGGTTTAGCCGATATGGCCAATATGTCAGAACGTCGAATTGCCATGTTGATTGATCCACATATGTCGCGATTGCCTGCATTTTTGGTGCCAGATTCTGGAGTTAATTCAGGTTTTATGATTGCCCATGTTACTGCTGCTGCTTTGGCATCAGAAAATAAAACATTGGTTCACCCAGCTAGTTGTGACACCATTCCAACATCTGCCAATCAAGAAGACCATGTATCTATGGCGACCTATGCTGCGCGGAAACTAACAGATATTGCAGAGAATACGGCTACAATTATTGGCATAGAAATTATGGCAGCTTGTCAGAGTATAGATTTTCATAAAGACTTAAAAACCTCGCCTAGTTTGTATAAAATCTATAAACAAGTGCGTGAACACGTACCCTTTTTAGATAAAGATCGCTTGATGACAGATGATTTGCACAATTTACGTAATATGGTCTTAAACGGTGATTTGAATAAACACTTAGAAGGTTTATGTCCTAGTCTTTATTAACTCTTGAATAAACCGTTTCTACAGCTTTTGCTTCCTCGCCATCTGGTGTGACATTATATGCTGTTATGGTTAAATGGTTATCGTCAATTAGTTTATAGTCAGTACGCCATCCCCATTGTGGAATGCCAACATCTACATCATATTTCCCAAAAACACTGAAACCATTTTCTGTTGCTTTGCCCTTGGATATCATGATAGCATAATTCATATGAAAACTGTCAAACCACGTTTGCTCATACTGTTTGGTAACAGTATTTAAGGTGGTAAGCTCTTCGCCATTACGTGGTTTTCCTTGTATTGATCCTGTGTAGGTGTGACGAATAAAATTACCATTCAGGGCTTCTGATATTTCACCGTTTATGTTAGATTCATCGGCCAGCTTCCCTGGCTCAAACCAAGTTTTCACCTGACCACTCCAATGACCAATTACTTTAGTAAAAATAGTACAATCTGACATAGTTTAAAAACTCCTTAGCTTTAAGTTGGTTTATGTGCAATTATGCAAAGGCGCATAATTTGTATTAATCCGAAGGAACAATACGAGCAATTTGAGTGATGTATATTTCATCTCATCATTTTGCTTCAAAGTTGTAAAATATTACCACATTTTATTATGCCTCATGAGATTAATGATAGAATTACCGATTGATTTTTATTTTATCTGGTCCATGTTACAAATACCACTGGCATTTAAAGGCCCTGCAAAACAATTAGAAAATCTATTTTCTGAAAAAACAATTTATCAAGCTTTACAATTACTAATGTCTGATAATCTAGTGCATTGGCATTATGATAAATTGTTGGAAACTGTTGATGCTGTGATCGAAGAACATGGAAAATTGCATAAAATGACCCTCAACTGGCCAGTTGATGTCGATTTGGGCATTGGAACTTGTCATTGTTCCAATGAAAAACCTTGTGTACACTTATGTGCACTACTAATTGAATCAAAAGCCAGGTTAGATCAATTACCACCATTTACGGGTCAATTACAAGCCAACCGAAATATCCAAGAAACCTTAGGCGTGTGGCTAAACAAACAAAACCACGATCCATACCCTAATATGGCACGTCATCGTTTGGTGTATTTTTTAGATTGCGATGATGAAGAAAAAGAATTTACCATTTCTTTACACAAAGCTTATTTAAGCAAAGATGATCGCTATAGTACTAAGGCTAAGTTGGACAGTTCTTTGTTACAGCAAAAACCTTTACCTAAATTTGTGAGCTTGACTGACAAAATTATCCTTAATCGTTTGAAAAATAATTTTATTGTCCAACAACACCAATTTAAACTGGTTAATAAAAGGGATGACAAGCTATTAAAAAACATTTTGCAATCTGGTCGTTGCTTTTGGAAAAATTGTTACCGTCCTGCCTTGCGTTTTGAGGATGTAAATCAACCCAGCAACAAGATGGTGAAAATCCTTGATTCTGTGTATATCTCTATGTATGAGAATTTAATTGGATTTATTTCCCAACAAAATTCTACAACAAAACCAATTAGAATTGATTGCAACCAAGCCATTATTCCTCACATTTCAGTGCAAACACATGAAGTCTCCATACCCTTAGAATTTGAACATATACAAAGCATAGATGTTGGGAAAGTCTATTTTACTCAAGCCAATAATAGATTCACCTTTCAGGATTTATCCATAGGTAAGGTTGCACCCAACCCAGAATTGTTAACTCTTTTAGCCGGCTTTATGCGTGAGATTGAAAAGCTTGATTCTCTTTACGCTCATTACGAATTGGCACTCTTGGATGATTTCCATATTAACGATAGATTTTTAGGAGAAAATTTCAGCAATTATGTTGTTTTATTTGCGGCATTAAAACGAGAAGGTTGGGAAATTGAAATCAATCACAATTTTCGTATGAACCAAATTCAAAGTGATGATTGGTATGCTCAAGTTAAGCAAAGTGACAATGATTCTCAATGGTTTGATTTAGAATTGGGAGTAAAAATTAATGGCACTACAATTAACATTTTGCCTTATTTAGTAAAAGCAATTCAATCTGGTAAATGGCAAGGCAAATCAAATGAAGAGTTCTCAATTAAACTTCAAGACGGAACCAATGTTGGATTGGAGCACCACAGCATAAAACAAATCTTATCAACCTTGACAGAACTATACGATGAAAAGGCGTTAAGTAAGGATGAAAAACTCAGCCTAGCTAACAACCAAGTCGCTCGATTACAACAATTGCAAAATGCCTTGTCTAAACAAGACGAATCGCCCACAATTGAATGGCAAGGAGACACATGGTTACATGATAAAGCCAAAGAGCTAATTGGCACAAGTGGACTAGAATTGGTTCCGCACCCCAAAAACCTAAATGTGACTTTACGTGATTATCAACATATTGGCTTGTCTTGGTTACAGTTTTTATCTAAACATGATCTCGGAGGCATATTGGCCGATGACATGGGATTGGGAAAAACCTTACAAGTGTTAGCGCACATACTTACTGAAAAAAATAACGCAAAACTCGTATCACCTTGTTTAATTGTAGTACCAACATCATTATTAAGTAATTGGCAACGTGAAATTAATAAATTTACTCCAAGTTTGACTTCAATGCTACTCGTAGGCCCTAATCGTGAAAAATTATATGCCAAAATAAATCATTTCGATATTGCCATTACCAGCTACGGCATCATGAGTCGTGATGTTAAAGAATTATCAAATCAACAATTTCATTTGTTGATTTTAGATGAAGCGCAAACCATTAAAAATGCTAAAACTAGGGCAGCAAAATCTGCCTCATGCATTCCATCAACTCATCGTTTATGCTTAAGTGGCACACCTATTGAAAATCATTTGGGTGAATTATGGTCGCTGTTTAATTTTTTGATGCCGGGTTTTTTAGGTAAATTAAAGCAATTTGAACACATTTATCAATTCCCCATAGAAAAGGATAAAAACCAAGACCGTCAAGTTGATTTAAGCAAGCGTGTCTCTCCATTTATGCTGCGCCGAACTAAATCAGAAGTAGCCAAGGAACTACCAGACAAAACTGAAATCGTCCAATTAATTGAGTTAAATGAAGCACAGGCAAATGTTTATGAAACCATTCGTTTAACGATGAGTGATGAAATTAAACAGGCTTTCGCTAAATCACAAGGGGCGCAAAATAAAATAATTATTGGGAATGCTTTACTTCGCTTACGTCAAGTGTGTTGCCATCCTGCATTATTGAATATTGAAGCATTAGAAATGAATGACAATCACGATTCAGCTAAATTAAATTGGCTCAGCACCGTTGTTCCCAATATGATAGAAGAAGGGCAAAAGATCCTGCTTTTTTCTTCTTTTACCAGTATGTTAGATATTATAAAGCAGCACTTGCAAGAATTAGGCATTGAATCGTTATTATTAACAGGCAAAACTGCTGCGAATAAACGTGGGCAATTAATTGATACATTTCAATCAGGAGATGTACCTGTCTTTTTAATTAGTTTAAAAGCGGGTGGCGCAGGTATTAATCTAACGGCTGCCGACACTGTTATTCATTTTGATCCATGGTGGAACCCAGCAGCGGAAGCACAAGCTTCAGACCGTGCTCATCGAATAGGCCAAGACAAAAATGTTTTTGTATATAAGCTCATAACCAAGGGTACTGTCGAACAACGCATCCAGAAAATGCAAAAACACAAACACGCTTTGGCACAAAGTATTTTTGATGGGCAAGGCAATATTTCTTCGGTATTAAATGATGGACAATGGCAAGACTTTTTAAAACCTATTGAATAATTCATAACATATGAAATTATCAACATTCAATTAATTTTGTATCACTCACTAACTTTACTAGAGAGTTATCATCAGCATTTATTCAGAGTCTAGTTTCTTTTCAAACTCTGCTAATTTGATACAAGCTTTAGCTAAATCTGTGGTTGCATATTGCCCTATTTCAGTTTGCAATTTCATATAGGCAGGCAATTCTGCTTTAGTAATTCTATCAACAATGGCTTGTTGTTTTTGAATAGCTTTACCAAAACGCTCCCACAATTTATTAGTTGTGCAGTTTTCACTGGCCTTGCTAGGTTCTACTTCTACTTTCGCTATCGTATAATCTGAAGGTGCATGCTTATTCATAAGTGCATCATATTGTTTACAAATTTCTGGATTAACACTATCTGTATATTGGATATTCTCATTGTTATCAAACTCATCACTTAATAAAATCCCAATAGGCACTGATTCTTCAACCATAGCTATTAGTTTAGCTTCTAGTTCTGGGGTTGAATCTCCTGTTTTTTCTATCATAGCAATCTTTTCACGGTTTTTAACTTGCATCATATTGTTAAATTCCACCATTTTTGTTTGCGCTTGTTTGTATGTGCAGTTTTGAGCCTGAGAGTACGTTGAGATAAAAAGAGTTAATAAGAAGATGATTTTAGAGTTTGAAGGCATGTGCATTCCTGATAAAAGAGTGCAAATATAGTACAAATTTATTAAATAATTTCAACACAACAACTAAAAAGTTAATACTTGTTTACAATTTATAGAGAGTTTTTCGACTCACTAATTAACGGCTTGCCATGTCAAAACTTCATAGTTATATACATTAGATAGGCCAACAACACTAGTAAAAATATTATTTTCAAACCACCTTTAATAATAATTAATGATGATTGCTTTGAATTTTTTTCATTTGCTATGGTTTGCTTCATTTCACTTTTAGATAAGGTGTTTACAACACGATGTTTTCTGCTTTTAAAACAGGCAATAGCATCATTATACTGTCGATTATGAACCACCCATAAACCAACATAAAAGACGCCAGTTTTAACACCTCCAAATTCATATGACAATTTAGATGAAATAAATATTTTAACACCTTTACTTTCTAAATAACGGGCTCTTTTTTCAGCTCTATTTAATGAATTGTATTTATGCAATAACTTCATAAACTAGTTACATGGCTTATTATAATGCTTAGCAAAAGTAAAGGCTTGTTCGGTTGAACCGTGTTTTTGTAGGTAAACTAACTTCTCTTTAGCTTGCTCTATGGTCGGTATGGTCCCCGCTGGTATCCACCACATGACTTGGTGTACTTTAACAATTTTATCAAACCATGCCTTTTTACCCTTAATCAATTCAACATGAAAAGAGTTATACACGTATTTTTTAAGTGATTCCACATCTTGCCATGTACTCATGTTCACTAACATTGTTGGGTCATCAAAGGCTTTGATTGCTGTTGAATCTCCCTCTTCAGTTTGTAAACGCCAAATAAAACCTGGTGCTTTATCAGCAATAGCATTGATTTCTTCAATACGGCTGACAAAACCATGCATTATCTCCGAATCAACAGCTGCCTTTCCTTGAGCTATGTTAATCTGAGCTAAGTTATAGTTCATCTGTTTTCTTTAGTGAGCCTTTTAAGCCTTTTTTCAGAGAAATAATTTCCTTTTCTTGTGCGCGATTTATTGGATAAATACTTTTAATTCTACAAGGCATATTAGGGTTGCTGTCTACAACAATTGCGTCAAATTTAACATCTAATACATAACTCATGGTTTGATCTAAGCCAATCGTCTGAGTAAAATCTAAATCAGTACAATAATTCGATAAAATTATCAGGTATTGTTTCTTGTGGGAACTTGATAAGATCAAGTGTTTGTTATCCAATGACTTCCAATCTCTAAATTGAAAACTTCTAATTTTATTTACTGCAACTAATTTTTGCTCAACAATATAAGCATCATAAATTGCATACCTGTCATTTTTATTACCCGAAGATGCACAGGCCACAATAAAATTTAAGTACACTAATGTGATAATTATTTTCATTTATCTATCCTCATAAATCTAAAAACATTCATGGTTATTGACCTAAAAACAGAGTCTTTGGGATTAGGCACTTATTACTACTTTATTTTTGCCTAGTTGTTTCGCTTGGTACAATGCCTTGTCTGCGTTATTAATATTATCATAACATTTGTCTAATTGTACAAATTTTGCAACACCAATTGAGCAAGTCAACGAAATACGTGTATCTGCATTAAGCTTATATACTAATGCCTGAATTTTTTTTCTTGTTCTTTCCAGGATTTTCTTTGCTTTAACAATATCTGTATCAGGTAAAAATATAAGAAATTCATCTCCACCATACCTACCAATAATGTCATACTTTCTTAAAGATGATACCAAATTACCTGCAACAAACTTAAGTACCTGATCTCCCACTATATGCCCAAATGTATCATTT
Organism: Alcanivoracaceae bacterium; assembly: GCA_016744455.1. GTDB lineage: Bacteria > Pseudomonadota > Gammaproteobacteria > Xanthomonadales > Marinicellaceae > NORP309. The sequence goes on along the minus strand of JADGEI010000015.1, from coordinate 39,195 downwards.
ACCCCTTTGAAGTCATCAATATCAACAAAAGCCAAACAATTACTAACTTTCAATCGTTTCAATTTAGCGTATTCCTTATGTAATATTGAAGCAATCAACCCTTTATTTGGCAATCCTGTTAACGCATCAACAGAGTATTTAAATGAATTAATCGAAGCATGAAAATTATCCAATACCGCCATAAATTTAATCTCAATTCGATTTAATTTATCATAGTCATCTTCTTTTACTGTTTGAGTTAATTGATAGTGGTTGATAATGTTAATGGCTATTTCATGCAACTTTTCATGTAGCTGCCCTAGTTCTATATAATCTCTATTATAGTCAGACAACTGTTTATAATTTTTATAATACCATAACCCAAATTCACAAGTATCATGCTTAATGACTGGTGATAGTTTTAACCTTTTGTAAATAATATCTTTATTAAATGAAATTAACCATAACATATGTGACAACCGTAATTTCATTATTTCGTTTGACAAATCCGCAACTTGACCTGAACTAAATTGATAAATACTCATAACTTATTCCTCCGAATTTATATACACACAATAAGTAATAATTCCTTCTTATATTATACCATATTTTCATAGACCGTATCTCTAATAAGTATAAGTGAAATGCCCACCAGTCTCATAGGTCATAATTAACAACCGTGTTAAATCATTGTTAATTAGTAGCTAGATTTATGGCTTAAAAAAACAGTAACAGTATTCTTCTATAAATATAACATTTTGTTAACGCCATAATCTATACCATTAGCCTATCAATCAATTCTGAGAGTTTATATAAATGCATAAGCACATAAGTTTTTTTAAAAACACCACTAAATTATTAACCCTATCAATTTGTTACATGACGAATAATGCTAGTGCTATAGAAGTTTCATTAAATGCCTCAAAAAGTTTAGCGACACAAGGAAATATCGTTTATTCATACCAAAACAACCCAAGCACTCTAAGTTTACAAATAACGACTCCTATTGTCTGTAGTAGCTTAAATAATTCTAGCCCTACCACTATTGTTACAGCCTTTAATGACAGTAATAATTTACCATTATCAATTCTCAATCATAATATTATTAATACTGAGTATGATTTTATAAATGGCATCACTAAAATCAATACAGACAATAGTATTCAGTGTGCTACTGAAAATGGTATTTTAAATAACGGCACTTTATTCATGAACGGATTTGATGAAACTGATTTACAATTGGATATTTTTAACAGCAATGGCATGACATTTCCAATCAACACGGTTTTTAGCGACCAAGATACCGTTGAATACCAGTATGTCATTACAAATAACGGAGAATCAGATTTATCTGCTAATTTAACAGAGCATTACCCTCTTGATAATAGCAAACCCTTTTTCTCAGGAGTACTTGGAGACGATTGGAGTTGTAATCCAACCAATATAGGCACTGGGTCAACAACTACCTGTGGAGACATGAATAATGGAGAGGGGTTTGTACGTTTACAAAATGCTTCCATCAACCCAGGTGAAAAATTAATCATCACTGTTTCTCACATACTTGAAGTTCCTAATGCAACCCTCGTCAATACAATTGAATTGTTGTCAGCTCTTTTTACAATTAATAACACCGATTCAAACAGTACTAACAATGTGACATTTCAAGTATTTAGTGTCCAGCTATAAGATTTAACCTTACGACTTGCCAATTATTCAAAGCCATTCGCAAATAATATGGTGCTTTCAAGGCTAATAGCAGAATCATCATCTCGAACAAAACGGAAAAATTCTTGTGAATTTCTATCCCCTCTTGCTCCTTTTAAAACATAACCCAATACGTATACTTTACCAACACTTGAAGATGGTGGAATCCAAAACAAGGTATAACTCGTTAAATTACCAAATGTCGACAAATGAGTAACTGCAGCAGCAGGGGGTGTTGTCGGGTTAGTACCCGTACATTCATGGATGAAATTGGCTTCTGGCATAAATGTACCTACATTTTCACCAGCCTCATTAACTACAGTGAATAATAACCCAGTATATTCTGGACCAGAAACGGTCAATTCTACCGGTTGTCCTGGCGTATACTCAGACATATTTGAGGTTACTTGATATGTTCCGCTATTCAAATTTCTGAATCGATCCGTCATTAATGTCACACTGGTATAGTCTTTATCAATAACACAGGTACCTGAACCACTTCCAAAAGCAAAAGCTTTGGTAGAAATGACAAAGGCAAGGCAAATGGTAATAAGTAGTTTCATAAAATTTCCTATGATTAATAATTTTTAAAGTATAGTCAATCCAGCTATATAAATTGTAATATACCTGTTAATTAGATGAAAAAATTAAATTATCCTTATAAAAATACAAAGTGCATCACAATTTTAATGCTATTATTTAACTAATATTGACCATTAATATCAAACATAAATAAATCAAGAGAGGGTTTTATGAAAACAAAAAAACCAAGCACGTCAACTTCACGACGTAAATTTATCAGTGCTAGTGCTGCAACTACTGCATTAGGAGTTACTGCCTTTACATTACCAGTGTCAAATAAAGCTACTGCAGTTTCACCCGTATTTAATAATATTAAGGGTTTAAAGCCAGCACCGATTACAACGGCAGGAAGCACCTCTGCACCACCACTAGCCGCCTTAGTGTTAAACAAAGCTGCCTTTGGGCCAAAGCCAGGTGACATAGATGATTTTAATAACCTGGGTGGTGATGATAATACTAGGCTTACTGCATGGGTTGACAATCAACTCAATCCAACAGTATCAGATCCAGATATTGATAACCGTCTGGCCTTTCTTTCGAGTATTGCTGCCTATGACACAATTAATAAAACCGCACTACAATTATGGGCAGATCATGCAATTGATGATGATTACCTCATCAGAAATCGTCCACGCTGGCAAATGGAAACTTTAATGATACTTCGTGGCGTATACAGCCAGTGGCAATTGCGTGAAATGCTAAACGATTTTTGGTTTAACCATTTCAATATTAAAGGCAATGATTTTCCTGCTCAAGGCATGCTTCCTCACTATAATGAAGAGATTCGTTCTCGGATGTTTGGAAACTTCTACGATATGTTAGAAGCAAATTCACGAACAGCAAGTATGTTATTTTACCTAGATAACTACCGCAACTCATGGCCAAATCCAAATGAAAACTACGCAAGAGAAGTATTAGAACTGCATACACTTGGTGCTATTGAAAACTATTATGGGGCAGTTGATCCAAATACAGTTGGCAATAATAGTAAAGGGCAACGATCTGGGTATACCGAAATAGACGTATTTCAATTCGCCCGTGCACTTACTGGCTGGAGTGTTGCTGATGGTACGGGTGGTTCAGCTGATACTGGTGAATTTTTATTCCGAAGTGAACAACATTACGATGAACATGCAAGTGAGCCGATTGAAGTATTGGATGTAAACATTGCAGTTGATGGAGGTGAAAATGATGTCACTGACATACTAGCTTATCTATCTGAACATTATGGTACTGCACGTTTTATTGCATGGAAATTATGTACACGATTTGTTGGTGACAATCCTCCAGAGTCATTAGTCTCAAGTACTGCAGATGAATTTTACAACAGACGTAATGATAGCGATCAACTAAAAGAAGTGTATCGCCATATATTGTTATCAAATGAATTTAAAACAACATGGGGTAACAAAGTCAAAAGGCCATTAGAAAACATTATTGCTGCCATGCGTGCAGCTGATGTAGATATTGACTTTCGTAATGATCATAGCCCAAGTAACAGTGTTTATTCGAGGCTTGATGATACAGGTCAAGAACCCTACGATAACGATACACCAACGGGTTACCCTGATGAAAAGCCGTTATGGTCTGGTACAGGTCCATTAGTTACCACTTGGAGAACTATCACCTACTTCTTAGGACGAAGCGGTGATACTTATGATGATCCTGACACAGGCGAAATGGATAGGCTACATTATTGTAATGTTGCAGAACAAGGCAACAGTGAACTTCCATCAACAACTAACAGGACACCTACGCAATTAGTTGATATGTGGATGCTTAGATTACGAGGCTATAGTTATGATGCAGCGACTAGAACTAGGCTCATCACTTATGTAATGGACAAAGGAGGAGTGACAGCACTTCAATCATTGCATGATGTAATGGATACCAATGATACTACAAATGATAGTACTTACCACCGAATCACTTACACTTTGGTTGGGTTAATATTAATGTCACCTGATGCTATTCGTCGCTAATAAGAGGAGAAAATAATGAGTAAATTTAATCGTAGAAATTTTTTAAAAGGCATTGGTGCATCAACTTTAGCAACAATGGGTGCACCATCAGTTTCCTTTGCCGGTGGTGGCAGTAACAATTATTCTGACAATATCCTCATCTTTGTCTTTTTACGTGGAGGAATGGATGGGCTGAGCCTATTTACACCAATGGATGGCCACCAAGATCGTGGACACTATGAAACACTAAGATCAAATGGCACCATGATACCAAGCAATCAATTGCTTTCGGTTGGTGGCGGTTTTGGCTTACACCCTGCAGCAGGCCCTCTACAAGAACTATACCAACAAGAAGATCTGGCAATAGTCCGCGCCTGTGGTTTACCTGATTATGAAGTAAATCGAAGCCATTTTGAAGCAGAACGTTATGCTGAGCTTGGAACTCCTGGCAATCGCTTTACCCAACAAGGTTGGCTAACCAGGCACTTACAAACAGCCACAAATTACCCGTCCTCCATTCCATTGCCTGCCGTTGTTGCAGAATCAAAGATAACTTTCTCTTTGTTGCGCGAACCTACAGCCGTATCTTTACGTTACCCTAGTTCATTTGATTTTGACACAACCACAAGTGGCGGCTTTAATGATGATCAAGAGCAAGCTTTAGCTGATATCTATGCAGCAGGAAGCAACGAGCTAGATGCAGCTGGTGAACAAGCCATGACTGCTGTTGAAATTGTTGAACAAGTTGATTTTGATGCGCCACCTGATAATGGTGCTCAATACCCAACGCGTGCAGATAACCCTGGAAGCCTTACTAGCTTTGGTGATAAGATGCAAATTCTGGCTCAATTAATAAAGCAGGACACAGGGCTAAGAATTGGTCAAGCTGATCAAGGCGGTTGGGACACTCATAACACCCAAAACAACTTAGTTGTTGGCGAAGGGTTTTATGACAATGTAAGAAATATTTCTGAGGCATTCAAAGCCTTTTTTACTGACTTAGATGTAGCCGCACCAGGTGGTGGGACATGGGCAGATAGAACAACCATGGTCGTTTACAGCGAATTTGGCCGCCGTGCTTTCGATAATAATGATGCAGGAACTGATCACGGTTGGGCTAATACTTCATTAGTTATGGGTGGAGGTGTTAATGGTGGTAGGCAATACGGCCAATGGCCAGGACTTGCTCCTAATGACTTGTTTCAAGGGGCTGACTTACGTGGTACAGTTGATTATCGTAGTGTTTGGTCAGAGGTTTTGCTAAAACGACTGCACAACAATCAAATCCATCAAATTTTTCCAGGCTTTCCAGAATCTGAATACAAACCTCTAGGTGTCGTATCTGGTGCAGCCTTAGAACCTGATTTCAATAATGACCCTGACCTCATTTATAAAGGTGGTTTTGAATAACAGTTTTTTTATAGTTTTAACTCATGCATAAAAGGGTTCTATTGAACCCTTTTTCTATGGAAATGTAGTTTTATTTGCCTATGTAGATTTGCACCTTCTCGCAATCAATGATTTTTAACGTGAGTATTACTCAAAACCATCAACAAGCATTAATTCACCTTGAATTAATACTGCGTTGCCATCATTGCCACTATCATCTGTGTTGTTATTTGGAAAAATATCTAATTCATTAGCTTCAACTGTGGCCATTAAGTCAAACAATTCTGGACCATTTATAGTGTAAGCCAGGGTTAAATTCTCTTCATGAAATCTATCTAAATTAGTAAGGTTACAATCGACAGTTGTGCAATTATCACTAACAGCCCAAAGCAAGGTTAAATTATCAGGAATCAATCCTATGTCTACATTTGACGCATGACTAACACCAGCATTGACGACACGTAACTGGTATTGCACGGTTTGCCCAACGGTAAATGGGCCAAGAGTTGACAAAGTCAAATCAACAGCCACATCTGCTGCTGGAACTAACGGCTGCACAATGGTAACTTCATTATTTGACATATCTGGGTCCGTTTGAGCTGGCGTTACCACGATGTGATGAGTGAAGGAGTTATTCATGGCATCCACTTCAGTCGGAGCAAAATACTGTAAGGTGATGGTTTGCATACTATTTGCAGCCATTGATGGAATAACACAAGGGAAACCACAGCCACTCGCACCGATGTATTCTGCATCAGGAAAATCAGAGAAAACATGTATATTACTTGCTGGTGTATTTCCAGTACTAATATACACATTAAACTCGAGGTACTGGTAGGCATAATACGGAGCTAATTGATTAATATCCGTTGTAATTTCGATATTTGCTTGTGTCACTGCTCCATTATTCCCAATTTCATCAATATTATTGGAACTATTAATATCTATCAAACTTGATGAGATTTCAGCAGTAGCATCAAATGATGATGCTGTAATATCTGCTTTAATTATGATAGTTCCTGTACCGTTGTTTAACATATTTTGATAACTACAAGTTTGACCAACAGTAGAGTTACAGTTCTGGAAGATTATATTATTTAACCCAGATGGAATAAACTCCAGCACAACATTACTTGCCGTTTGCTGACCATGATTAGTAATCGTGGCTTCATATGTTAACGCCTGCCCAACAAAATACGGGGCTGATGTCAATAAATTCATGTTTACAGCCATGTCAGCTCCTTGATTAATTGGTTCATTTATTGTTACTGTAGAATTATTTCCTAAATCAACATCCGTATAAAGAGAGCTAGTAGTAGCTAGAGCAGAAGCCGTTAATTCAAAAGGGCTGTTTAAATGGTTTCCCATAGTTAAAGAAACAGGAATAATCACCTCTTGATTAGGCTGGATACTACTAAGCACACATGGAAATGAAGCACATAAAGATGTGTCTATACCCGTAACAAATATATGATTTGTATTTATATCCACTTCTACATCAGTAGCTATTGCTGGGCCATTGTTTTTTACAGTAATGGTATATAAAACTTCTTGGGCACTGACATAAGGTAAATTTTGTAAAAAAGAACCCGATACTTCAATATCGGCAAAACCGGTGACTTCAAATGCCCCAATATCGCATAAAATACCTCTATTTTCGCCCCTTTGGTCAGTAGGTAAACAATAAGCCGGATCACCAGCATCAATAGCATCTGACAAATGATGTAACCCAAAAGTAACTGTAGACCCTCCATTATCGCTCAAATCTAATAACCTAGGCCTATCAAATAGACCGCCATCACAATTGAACCTATCTGTATTGTATATATTTCCGCTATTAATAATCCAATCCACATTAATAGAAAGTCGACACTCACCGTATAATATAGTGTTGGTCATATTGAGTATAGAGTCTTGTACTTGGACAGGTGTTTTTAACGTGTTGTGATTTAAAGTTAGTGCTGAAAAGTCTCTGAAATCAATAAGTGAACGGTCAGGGTATGGATTACTTAATTTTCGATTAAACGTGCTATTGGAAATAGTCGCAATCACACCTTCTGCCAAAATGCCCGTATAATTTTCATTGAATAAGCTTTCACTTATGATTAGATCGCCACTATCCATATATATACTGGCTGCGACACCTATGTGGATGAAATCTAATATTTGGGCTGATAATCCATATTGTGAACTATTTTCTAAGAAACTAGTTTGTGCTATTGTTAAATTTGAATCTTTAGCGTAAATCGCTCCGCCATAAGTAATTCCATTAAATTGTGCTGTTTTAAATGCATTATTATGTAAAAAAACAGTCTGGTTAATATTCAAATCGCCATCATCAATGAAAATGGCACCGCCTTTACCCACATAACTGTCGTTATCATATAAATAAGAATCTTGTAGGCTAACAGAAGCATCAATAATTCTCATCGCTCCACCACCATCAATTGCGCTGGTTGCACCACCATGATGAAGGTATACCCTAGCTAAAGTAATATCAGTTGAAGTGCCTATGATTTTAAATATCCTATGCCCATTACCATTTATCTCTAACAAGCCAGAATTAGTTGCAGTAGTAATAGTCATATCAGATGTAATGGTTGGCAATACAGAGTTGATTGTCTTAATCCATACATCAGGTGCAATTAGAACATCAGTACCTGAACCTGATGAACAATTGCCAACAGAAGTATCATTATTAGCGCTATGAATTGCATCTTGCAAAGTACAACCATTTGACCCAAAATTGATTGTCGCCGCGAAAACATCTTGAACTATGAACAATTCAAATAAAAAGCATAATAAACAATACCTTATTATAACCATAACACTATTCCTTTTATGAACTTAGGTTTAAGTGTATAGAACAGTTAAATTTGAATCATGGAATTTTTATGAAATTTTTATGAAATTATTATGTAAAAAGTGCTCCGCTACGTCCCTGCGTCACATGAATCATACATGTTCTCTTATAGAAAGAATATCGTTATTTCCGATATATTCAACGCTCAGAGGTGTTTTCATCACTCTTTTTAGCCACTCTCTCTGATTTGTACAACTCCCTCTGTTAAACTTTTTGCTTAGATTTGTCATTGGTTAGCAATGGCGTACTACTTTTAATTGCAAAGGATAAGTTGTCGTTAATCATTTCTACGTGAACCATTCCTCCATTGACTAGATTTCCAAAAAGAATTTCATCAATTATGGGTTTTTTGATGTGCTTTTCTACGGCTCTATGCATAGGACGTGCGCCCATGGACTTGTCGTAACCCTTATCAACCAACCATTGTTTAGCCGCATTACTGAGTTTAAAGCGTATTGACTTATCTTCCATTTGAGTTTCAAGTTCAATAATAATTTTGTCAATAATTTTTAAAACATGAGATTCTTGTAAATGCTTAAATTGAATTGTTGAATCTAACCTATTCCTAAATTCGGGTGAGAACAAACGTTTAATAGCTTCTGTGGAATCACTGGAGTTATCTTGTTCAGTAAAACCCATCGACTCACGAGATTGTTGAGCTGCCCCAGCATTAGTTGTCATGATTAACAAGACATTCCTAAAATCAGTTTCCCTGCCATTTGAGTCTGTCAATGTACCTCTATCCATCACTTGTAACAACACATTAAATATATCAGGATGTGCTTTTTCAATTTCATCCAGTAACACAATAGAATGTGGGTTTTGATGAACTTTATCAGTCAATAAACCACCGTCTTCATGGCCTACATATCCTGGTGGAGAGCCAATAAGTCTAGAAACACTGTGTGCTTCCATATATTCTGACATATCAAAACGTAATAACTTCAATCCTAAGATATGAGAAACTTGTTTAACAACCTCTGTCTTGCCAACGCCCGTCGGCCCGGCAAATAATAAATTGGCTATCGGTTGATCAACTTTTGCCATCCCTGCTCTCGACATTTTGATGGCAGTTGACAAAGTATTAATTGCTTCATCTTGGCCAAATATGACCATTTTCAAATTACGTTCAATTGATTGTAAACGTTGAATATCATCGCCATTTAAATCATCAAGAGGAACTTTTGCCATAGAGGCAACAACTCGACGAATGTCCGAGGCGTTTATCGGAGCTTCCTGTAAATCTTTTATGCGATGGTAAGACCCTGCTTCATCAATCGCATCAATGGCTTTATCTGGCAAAAATTTGTCATTTAGATAACGAGAAGTTAATTTAACAGCTTCAGAGATAGACTCTTTACTGTATTTCACCTCATGATGTTTTTCAAAATGTGGTATTAACCCTTGCAAAATCTCAATGGTTTCTGCAATACTTGGTTCAACGATATCAACCTTTTGAAAACGTCTTGCTAGCGCCCTGTCTTTATCAAAAACAGTTCGTGCTTCTTGTGCCGTTGTCGCCCCTATACATCTCAATTCTCCTGCGCTCAAGGCTGGCTTTAACATATTTGATGCATCCATCGTGCCGCCTGAGACTGATCCTGCTCCAATAATGGTATGAATCTCATCGATAAACAATATTGAATGGTCAATATTTTGCACATGTTCAATCACTTTTTTCATGCGTTTCTCAAAATCACCACGGTATTTTGTTCCAGCCAATAAATTACCTAAATCTAAAGAAAAAACTATGGCATCTTGGATTAATTCTGGCACTTCTTTATCAACTATCCGTTTAGCTAGACCTGCTGCAACGGCTGTTTTCCCGACACCCGGCTCACCAACTAATAAAGGATTGTTTTTGCTCCGACGTAATAATATTTGAATCACACGTTCTAGTTCTTTATGACGACCAATTAAAGGATCAATTTTTCCTTCTTCTGCTTTCTCATTAAGGTTGATTAAATACTGCCGCATTTTATCTTCTTTTGGTGCTTCTTCATCCTGTATATCATATTCTTCAAGAGTTGAATCACTACCATGCGACACATAGCTAACAATATCGAAGCGTTCGATGCCTTGTTTCGCCAATAAATAAATTACATAACAATCGTGTTCTTCAAAAAATGAAACCAAAACCCTGTCTCCAGTAACCACTGGTACCTCTGCTGATTGGGCGGTATAAATTGCTCGTTGCATCACCCGTTGAAAAGCAGCCGTTGGTTGAGGAGTAAATTCCAAATTTTCTGGTAACACCTCAATGTATTGATCGATGTGTTGTTGTAATTCTGTTTTTAATAACTCAACATCACAGTCAACTTCATTCAATACATTCAATACAGCAGAATTTTTTAACAAGCCTAACATCAAATGTTCCATAGTCAGGTATTCATGTCTATCAAAAATTGCTAATTGGTATATATTGCTTATACACTCATCAAGTTCTTTATCTAACATTAGACTTTCTCCATAACGCAAAGTAAGGGATGTTTTGACTCTTTGGCATATTGGTTTACTTTTAACATTTTTGTTTCTGCAATTTCATGTGTATAAACACCACATAAACCTTTACCTCTGGTGTGTACATGCATCATCACCTCGGTGGCACGTTCTATGTCCATACGAAAAAACCGAACCAATACTTCAATGACAAAATCCATTGGTGTAAAATCGTCATTGATAATCAGAACCTTATACATTGAAGGTTCTTTAATTTCTAATTCTGTTTCTTCGAAAACCAATGATTGGTTATCCCAAAATAAATCTTTATCCGCCATATATATTACGTGTTTAATTTAACTCTAATTTTGTGCTAATTTAATAAAATTTCAAGTAAAACAATTGAAAAAGGCAATTTTTAAACTAATGGAATAATTGAAATTACTATTAATAGAGAGCTTTGCATAATTCATGTGACGCGCTAAAAAGTTGTAAAAACTCTCTAATATTAGCCAGTTCTACATTACCTTTTACTAATATTGATGGAAATTGTTTTACAATTATGGTCTTTTAAGCTAATCTTTAACGCATTCTTAACTTAATCACTATTCGAGGGTATTTCTTAAATGAAAAAACACAACAACAACTTATTATTAACAGCCGCAATTACTGCTGCTCTTAGCATTGCAGGAACTGCTTCTGCTACCAACGGCTATTTCGCTCACGCTTATTCACAAAAAGAAGCGGGCATGGCTGGAGCAGGTGTTGCTAAAGTTAAAAATGTCGATGCACTTACAGGTGCTACCAATCCAGCCAATATGGTATTTGCAGGAGACAGATGGGACTTAGGTATTGCATTATTTAATCCTGATAGAACCTATGAAGTAGAAGGCAATCCTGCCTTACCTAATGGTTTTTCACCAGTTGGAGCTATTCCGAGCTGTAGTGCTCCAGGGCAAGCCCCATGCCAACTTCCTTTTTCTTTAGGACAGCAAAAAATCAAATCTGACAATCAAGTATTTCCAATTCCTAGCTTTGGTTGGAACAAAATGCTGTCTGACAGAACTTCTTTTGGTGTTATGGTTTATGGAAATGGTGGTATGAATACTGAATACCAAGGTGGTACAGCCAATGTTTATAATCCTGGAACCAATACAATAGTTACTGCCCCTGGTACCTATGGTGGCGGAACAACGGGTATTGATTTAATGCAATTATTTATCGCACCAACATTCTCTATGAAAGTAGGCGAAAATTCCTCTATTGGCATCAGTTTAATTGGTGCATTTCAACGTTTTAAAGCAACTGGCTTGAGAAGTTTTGGCGGTGTAACACTTGATCCAGCTCATTTAACTGACAATGTATTTGATCAATTAGGGGCTGTTGTAAGCCGAAATGGCTATGCAACTTCAACAGGTTTTGGTGCTAAAGTTGGTTTTAATACACAAGTAACAGATGGTATACGTATCGCTGCATCTTATCAATCTGAAGTCAGTATGGGTGAATTTGATGAGTACCGCGGTTTATTTGCTGAAGGCGGTGATTTTGATATCCCTGAAACATGGACATTTGGTGTTGCTGCCGATGTAGGTGATAAAGGTGTTTTTGCATTAGATGTACAAAGAATCAATTACAATGACACTAAATCAATCGGTAATGGTATCGAACCATTAACACAAGGTGAATGTTTAGACGCACTAAATGCTTTCTTCTTTACAGGTGTTCAAGCCGCTTCAGGACCTGGTTGTGGTGGTGGTTCTAACGGTTTTGGCTTTGGTTTGGATGATATGACTGTTGTTAAGGCTGGGTACGAATGGGATCATAGTGATAGTTTGACTTTCCGTGTTGGTTACAGTGTTACGGATCAGCCTATCGGTGAAGACGATGTGATTTTCAACATCTTAGCTCCAGCAGTTATAGAAAAACATATCACAGCTGGTTTTACCAAACAATTAACCAGTGGTTCTGAAATGACTATGTCTCTAATGTACGGTGCAGGTGAAAAAGTATCTGGACCAAACCCATTTGACCCAGGTCAAACCATCTCAATTGATATGAATCAGTATCAAGTTGGATTTACTTATTCAAGAAAATAAATCCCTTTTTGAAATAACAAAAGCCCCATTATAATGGGGCTTTTTTTTATTTAAGCCATGTTTGAAAAAAATTATAGACAATAGCTTGCCTTTCCTAGTTATTATTTACAAATTCCTACTTGAATATGTCCGCCAGAAATTTCAATATTTGTAGCATTGATAGCTTTATTTTCCCAAATGTGCCAAAGGGTTGAAATTATTTCCTCTACCTGAACTAATCTACCCAAGGCAATATTATCTATAATTTTTTGCTTGATTTCAGGTTTAATGTTTTTTAATATCGGTGTTTCTACATAACCAGGAGCAATGCTTACTACACGTATAAAATCTATATTTTGTTTATGAAATTCTCCAACCAATAATTTGGGCCACATGGCTAATGCATGCTTGGTTGTGGCGTAGTTTAATTGCCCCAGCTGACCAGCTTGGTTAATTGAAGAAACAAGATAAAGCACCCCTTTGCATTGGTTGTCAATCATTCTGATAGCAGCTTGTTGTATGGTGTTAAAAGTGCCGGTTAAATTAACATCTATCACCTCTTTAAACTGTGATTCCGTCATATGGCTTTTCACTTTTTTTGTATCTCTGTCTACTTTTATAAAGTAACCATCTTTGACAATGCCCGCTGCGGGCAATACAGCATTGATTGAACCAAATCTAGCCATGCATTCATCCATTGCTAAAGACACTTTGTCGCTTTGTGTTATGTCACATACTTTTGATAGTAGTTGGTTTTTGTATTCAGTTAGTTCTTTGTCTAGTTTATTCAAGGCATCTTGGTTGTGATCCAGTACACAGACATTAAAACCTTCATTGATAAATTTCTTAACTGCGGCTAAACCTATGCCACTGGCGCCACCGCTGATAACTATTGTTTTATTTTTGACTTTTAAGTTCATTTTTATTTTCCAAAATTTAATAAAAAAAGTCAGTAGCTATATAACAAGCTACTGACTAAATAGGGAGATAAATGAGATTTACTTTTTTAAAAATTTACGCTAAAACTACCTATTATTTGTCTTGGGCTTCCGTAAAATGCTGATTGAACACCTTCAAGGCCGAGAGTTGGAAAATTATAGGATGCAACCTTGTATTCTTTATCACCAAGGTTTTTACCATGTAATCCAAGTTGATACTTATTATCTGTTGAAGACCAAACTAAACTCATATCAATCAAGGAAAATGCCTCTTGATCAAGAAGAGGTTGTGGAATTTCAAATTGATGCACGTCATCTTGATAAGATACAGAGCCAGTCCATACTAGTGTTCCTGATCGATTTAATAAACTCATGCCCCATTCATTACGCAGACTAAAACTAGCTGTTAATTCTGGAGTGTTTTGGAATACCCTGTCAGCAGACACATCAACCCCACCTACAATCCACTCAACATATTCAGCATCGATATAGCCTATTGCTACATTTGCACTAAGAGAGTCGCTCAGATGTGCTGTAGACTCAAACTCTAAGCCCCATATATCAGCTTTTCCTGCATTTGTGGTTGTTCCTGCAAAGCTATCATCTATACCATCTCCATCTGTGTCAATTGCGATTGATCCAGGGATTTGAATATCTGTAAAGTCCATAAAGAACAATGCAATATTTGTTGATACAGCTCCGTCATTCCACAATGATTTCGCACCGAACTCCAATGAAGAAACTTCTTCAGGGTCAAATCCTTTTTGTACATCTTCAAATTGATAGGCTCCACGAGGATCGAATCCACCGCCTTTAAAGCCTTCACTGTAGGTGGCATAAAAATTATGCTCATCTACAGGAGAATAACTAATGCTTGCTCTAGTAGTAAAGGCGCTATCTGATCTGCCACCTGTAAACACGGGTGTAAGACCTTCAAGCGGGACGGTTAGTGAGAACGCAGTAGGGTTGCCAAAAAAATGTGAACCTAAACCAAGAAATGTTTCTCTATGCACCAGTACATCACGATCATCGTTGGTGTATCTTCCGCCAACTGAAAACTGCCATTGTTCATTTAAATCAAATGAGAAATCAGCATATAGTGCCGTTGTCTTTGTATCATAATCACCCAATGTGAATGCTGTTATTCCAAGTGGGTGTAAATTACCCAATACCACATCAAATGCATCAAATGCATTGGCATCTAAATAATAAGCCCCGATGACACCATCTGAACTATCACCAGCATATGTTAATTGAAATTCTTGGCTAAATTGTTCGTTCTTATATATTACAGGGGCATCAAAATCATTGCTTGGAAGGCTATCGAAATCAATAAGCGACTCAGATCTGTCTTTTCTTTGTGCTGTAACAGATTTAAATGACCAGTTATCATTTAAATCAGAAACAATAGATAAAGTAGCTCCAGCTTGAGTCACATTTTGATTTAACCCTGCATTGGATGATGCCAAGGTTTCAATACCTGCCCGAGTATCAAATACATTATCCAGTACTGGATCACCATTTAATCCACCAGGAATTAATCTATGACCAGATTTTGGTGCAGAATTATCATCACTGTAATCAGCAGAAAATTTAACCAGTGTATTGTCTGAAACATCCCATTCAAAACTAAGGCGAGCTGCAACTAGGTCTTTATCGTAATGTTCGCCACCAGTAAATAAATTTTTACCAAAACCATCACGTTGAAATGAGGCAATTGATCCACCAATTCTAAAGTTATCGCTTACTGCACCTGATCCTTTTAGCAACATGTCAAGCTGATTAAATGATCCATATGATAATTTGAAGCTGCCTTCAGCTTCATCTGATAAGCCTTTGGTTACATATTTGATTGCACCACCAATGGTGTTTTTACCATAAAGTGTGCCTTGTGGACCGCGTAAAACTTCAATACGCTCTACATCATAAACATCTAAAACAGCACCTTGTGGTCGGGCTAAATAGACATCATCAAGATAGATTCCAACTCCACCTTCAAAACCAGCAACGGGGTCCTGTTGTCCTACTCCTCTAATATGTGCTGTTAATGTGGAACTGGTTGCACGAGAAACTTCAAGGTTTACATTGGGCGCTGATTTAGTCAACTCTGTTATGTCAATTACACCTTGCTCTTCAAGTTGCGCTCCACTAAATACTGTTAAAGCCAAAGGGATCTCTTGTAATGATTCCTCTCTACGTCTTGCTGTGACAATAACTTCTTCAATAGCTTGGCTAGACTCTTCCTTGCTTGTATTTTTTTCATCTTCAGTTGATTGTGCAATGGCAATACTTGATAGTCCAAATAAGGCGACTGTTATGGCTTTCTTTAGGTTTGACAAGCCTTGATTGTTATGTATTTGTTTTATTTTCATAGTTGTTGTCCCAAGTGGTAAATTTAAACGTACGTTCAATTAATTTTCAATATTAATCCAACGTGCGTTGAAAAACAAGGAAATTAAGCAAGTTAACGAAATATTAATATATTGGCGGCAAACATACACAACTCCATGTACATTCTTTAAAAGTGGTGATTAATAACTCAGGCAACTTGTTTGACACATAGGAAGCACCAACCAATAAACCAATAGATGTACCAAAGACGATATCAGGTGTAATCCCGTTTTGCTAACGATTTTATTACACCTATATGTGACCATCTCCGTGAAGAGCCTGATCCTAAGCTTATTTTAATAATGATTTCTTTGGCGCGAAGGTTAGCGTTTATCAGAACAAAGACTGGTAAACCCTGCCGCTACAAATTTGGGTAATCTTTCAATAATACTTTTCATGTCAGAAGATCTACAAACCCCATCTGATAAATTATCGATGCGACCAGTTTCGGCAAAGGTTAGTGTTAATGCACCAGATAAAAAATGATAACTCCAATAAAGGTCAGCTTCATCACAGTTGGGTAAAGCTCTCTTTATTGACTTAAGAAAACGATGTACTAAAGGATCAAAATACTTAGTCATCATTTCACCACCCCAACTTGGGGAGTTATTTACCATGGCTATTAAAGAAAAATAATGCTTCCATTCGTCATGGTCTTCATGTAGTTTTTGTAATAATGGATGAACAAAAGCGTAAATTATTTCCTCTACTGATGGAATATCATCAGTATGTCTTTGTTCTATTTTTTCTAATTCATTGAGTCGCAATTCATTGATGTACTTAGCTCGTCGCATAAGAACCTCCTCAAATAAATTACGCTTTGATTTGAAATGATAATAAACTAACGAGATGTCGGCTTCGGCCTTTTTGGCAATTTGTCGAACTGTAACTGCCGAAAAGCCATCAATGGCAAAAAGTTCTTCAGCGGCATTTAATAGTCTTTCCTTGGTAGATTCTGGGTTATTCTTCATAGTGTTTTATTTAGATTTCATATCTGATATTAAATTAGTAATTCTATTATAAGTGATTTTGAGTACTTATTCATCTGCTTTATTTTGCTTGCAAAAATATTGCTTATCAATTATATTCAACGTACGATGAATTAAATAATATAATTAAAAGAATTAAAATACAAATTAAATGACAAATTTTCAAACAAATGACGTATTAATACCAGAGTTGGTTAAACACAATAGTAAGTGGCTTGCATCAAAACCTGCACTTGTTTATAATAATCAGACTCAAAACTGGCAAGAACTAGGTGAAAAAACCAATAAGCTTGCTAACAGTTTACTTAACCTCGAATTACAAAAAAGTGATAAAGTCATCGTATTGATGCGTAATTCTAGTGAAATGATGGAAGCTATTTTAGGTATTATATCTGCAGGTTTGGTTGTTGTGCCATTAAATATAGCCATTAACTCAGAAGCCATAATTTCAATGGTTAATAATTGTAATGCAAAAGCCATCATTGCATCAGATGAATATGTAGATAAAATTGATTCAATAAAAAATCAATTTGATACCAATATTAACGAAAGGCTTATTGCACATAAAAATAACAAAGAAGGCTGGCTTTATTATCAGGACCAATTGGATAAAGCCTCATCATTGGACCCCAATGTAGCTATTAATTCTCAAGATGATTGCAATATCATATATTCGTCAGGAACAACAGGTATGCCAAAAGGTATTGTTCATAGTCATAAATGTAGGGCGCAATGGGCGGCTAGTATGTCAATTTCCTTACGCTATGACTCAGATGCTCGTACATTGCTTACTCTTGGACTTTATTCGAATATCAGTTGGGTTGCTTTTTTAAATACAATCTTGGTTGGAGGTACGATGTATGTAGCAGATAAATTTGATGTTGAACAATGCCTAGCACAAATTGAAAAAGATAAAATAACCCACTTTGCTATGGTGCCAATTCAATTTCAATTGTTGGTAACCGACAATAAATTTAATGACTTTGACTTAAGCTCTATCAATGCAACCATGTGTTGTGGAGCGCCTCTATCAGTCTCTCTTAAGCAAATTATACAAAATGATTTACCTGGTGACTTTATTGAGCTTTATGGATTAACCGAAGGGTTGGTAACCATACTCAGCCCCAAGGAAATGCAACACCATGTCAAATCAGTAGGCAGACCATTTCCTGGACAAGATATCAAAATTATTGGCAACGATGACCAAGAATTAGCCAATGGAGAAGCTGGGGAAATTGTAGGAATTAGTGAAATTTTAATGACTGGCTACTTAAATAATCCTAAAGCTAACCAAGAAGCAACTTGGCTTGATGGTAGCGATAAAAAATGGTTTAGAACAGGTGATATTGGATACGTCGATGATGAAGGGTTTTTATTTTTAGTAGATAGAAAAAAAGACATGATTATATCTGGTGGACAAAATATATATCCAGCTGATATTGAAGCTGTATTATTTGATAGGGCAGAAATTAAAGAACTTGCAGTTATTGGGGTTTCACACTCAAAATGGGGTGAAACACCTGTCGCAATTGTTGTAACGAAAGAAAACAACACTGCAAATTGTGAAGAGATTAAGTCTTGGTTAAATGCTAAACTTGGTAAACAACAAAGAGTTGCTGTGGTTATTGAAATTGATCAACTACCACGTAACCCTGCAGGCAAGGTCTTAAAAAGAGAGTTGCGTGAACAATACAACAACTTAGGATTATAGATAAATGAACAACTATCAAGGTTTCTATAACTCAACACATCACTATTTGAGTGATGATGGTCTTGAACTGTTCTATCGTGATATTGGCAACAATAAAAATGATGTAATCTTGTGCCTACCTGGATTAACAAGAAATAGTAGAGATTTTGAAAAATTAGCCTCATATCTTGCCTTGAATTACCGAGTAATTTGCCCAGATTTACGTGGTAGGGGTTTTTCAGAACATGATATGAATTGGCAAAACTATCATCCATTAACATATGCCAATGATATTTGGACATTATTAAATAAACTTTCAATAAATAAAGTGGCGATTATCGGTACATCACTTGGCGGCCTGATTGCAATGGTAATGGCATCTCAAGATTCAAGCCGTTTGGATGGAGTTGTGTTAAATGATATTGGCCCTGAAATTGATCCAAAAGGACTGGAAAGAATAAAAAAATATGCAGGTTTGTTACCACCTGTTGAATCATGGACTCAAGCAGCACAACAGACAAAACAAGTTTATGGCTCTTGGCTAAAAGGATTATCTGATGACCAATGGTTGATTTTAGCTAGGCGTTCCTACAGAGAAAACTCTCAAAATAAACCAGTCTTGGATATGGATGAAAACATAAGCACCGCCATAAAAAGATTAGGGGCTCAAAAAGGAGATCCGTGGCAATTGTTTGAAGCTCTTGAAAATATAGAAACATTGGTATTGCGAGGAGAGCTTTCAGATATTCTTACTGATAAAATATTACAAAAAATGCTCAAAACCAACCCAAAACTAATCTCCGCGGTGATTCCTGATAGAGGTCATGTGCCTTTACTCGATGAAGAAACTAGCTTGTCGGCAATAAATAAATTTTTAAAGAGAATTAAAACATGATAAAGAAATATATATTTTCAACACTAATACTAGTCGTATTTTCTTTATTAGTGGGTTGTGATTCACACAATTCCGAAGAGAAAGTCCAATCTAAAAAAGCCTATGATTTTAACATAAGCAAAGACAATATAACTGTTTCTGGAATTTCATCAGGAGGTTATATGGCTACACAATTTCATATCGCACATTCTGAAAAAATTGCTGGTGTTGCCATAATTGCAGGAGGCCCATATTGGTGTGCACGTAATTCAATTTCTAGGGCATTAAGTTATTGCATGAAAGGCGGTAACGGTACAGACCCTAATACAGTATCAGATTATGTGAATAAATCACAACATGGCAAAATCATTGACAATGTCGCCAACTTAAAGAATGATAAAGTTTGGATATTTCATGGAGCAAATGATATTGTTATGGCAAATAGTGTCAGTCGTGCGATTAAAGACTTTTACACCCAGTATACTGATGATAAAAACATAGTAACTGTTTATAATATCCCCGTTAACCATGGCATGCCGACAATCGACACAGGTATTTCGTGCGAGTCAATTGGTTCATCATTTTTAAATGCTTGTAACTACGATGCGGCAGGCGAAATATTAAAAACTTTCTATGGCTCGATAAATGCGCGCGGTGAAGCGAATGGTCAATTGAAAACTATTGATCAAACAGCCTACAAAGATGCACAGTTTGCAGATTCTGGATACTTATATATTCCAAATTCATGCAAAGACAATGAAACCTGTCGATTACACACCGTTTTTCATGGCTGCAAACAGTCATCAGAGTTTATCGGTGATGATTTTGTAAAAGGCGCAGGATATAACCAATGGGCTGAGACAAACAATATCGTGGTATTTTATCCGCAAGTAATAAGCAGTAAATTCACACCGATGAACCCTAATGGATGTTGGGACTGGTGGGGTTATACCAATGAGGATTATTCAAACCAAAAAGGTCCACAAATCAAAGCCATAAACTCCATGATTGATGAAATTTCAGGAGTTCAATAATGTCATTTGCATGGGTTTTATTTATAATTTATCTATTATTAACAGCTTGGATTGGGTGGCAAGGACAGAAAAAAACATCAGGTTTTACTAGTTTTGCATTGGGTAATAAAGATGTTCACCCTGTATTTGTTGGCATTACTTTGGCAGCAAGTGTGGCATCAGCTGCAACTTTTATTATTAACCCTGGGTTTATTTATGTAGATGGTTTTTCTGCATGGTTCCATTTAGTAGTAGGAATCGGACTAGGTTTTACTGCTATGTTATATTTTTTATCCTTTCAATTTAGAAGAATTGGTGATGAAAACAATGCTTTAACTATCCCAGATTGGATTGGGAAACGTTATGAATCACGCGGTTTTGCTTTGTTTTTCTCAATTCTAAATTTGCTTTCATTTGCATTTGTGATTCTACTTGTTGGAGGTATCTCTATTGTCATGCAATCTTTACTGGGTATTTCGAACTCTAACGCTTTGCTAATTACCCTGATTTTTGTCACAGGATACGTCTTTATTGGTGGTACGTATGCCCATATTTTTACCAATGTTCTCCAGGGTATATTGATGATTGGAGTCACTATTTTGGTACTGGTTTCCTGCATAACCATTCTCAATGACTCCCCTGATTCTATTTTTGATAGGTTAAATGCAATCAATCCTGATTTACTATCATTAGTTAACTCCAATGGCAGGTTGTTCAATGATGTTTTTTCAATTTATATTGCAGGGTTTATCATTGGTGCAGTATTAGTTTGCCAACCACATATCCTAACCAAAGCTTTATATGTCAAAAATGATAAACAAGTTAAGCAATATCTGACTGTATTTACCATCATTTGGATTTTATTTTTATTATTAAGTAGTGTTGGATTTTTTGCCCATTTGATTCTCCCAGATGGAGTGCTTATTGATGCAACAACAGGTGCATTTAGGCAAGATTTAGTCATGACTGCCTATTTAGAGAATATGTTTCCTGGTTGGGTACATACAACAGCAAGTGTGATTTTAATAGCTGCTGCTATGTCAACATTAGATGGTTTATTAATTTCCATATCCACTATTACAGCAAATGACTTGGTGCTAAATTTATTTGCCAATAAAGACAACATGAATCAAGAAACCAAAATGAAATTAGCATTGCGCACCAGTCATATTGTATTAGTTGTCATAGCCATCGCAGCTTATTTTATCAACTTAAACCCACCAAAATTACTGGGTATATTTGGGCAAGTGGGTGTTTACGGGCTAACTGTGGCTGCAGCACCTGCTTTGATATTTGGGATTATGTATCAAAAACCACCGATTAAATATATTTGGATATCATCACTTACGGCTCTGGTTATACATTTTGGTTTATATTTTTTTGGTAACCAATTTATATCAAAAACTATAGTATCATTTGTTAATCCAGGTGTAACAGCTGCCATAGCAGCAACTGTTAGCATCTTACCCTTGTTGATAATTGCACGGTTAAAATGGCAAAAAATTTAAATAGCTTTATAATAACAACTAACCATATTACCAATAAATTAGAACTATGAATCAATATACTGAATCTACATATTATTTCGACTATGAAACTGATGAAATTCAGGACTTAATAAAAGAATACAAAACAAAAGACTTAACCCAAAAAGGCATAACCAAAAAAGAAATTGTCCAACAACTTTATCTAAAGATACGTGATGGTTGGACGTATTACCCTTATTATTTCAGTTTTTCAAAAGAAAATTTTAAATCAAGTTATCTCGCAAAAAAAACACAAGGCCAATGTGTGGAGAAATCCATATTATTAATTAGCTGCCTAAGAGCTCTAGGGATACCCGCTAGAATCCACTTAGCAAAAGTTAAAAATCATATTGCCGTAGAACGATTGGTAGAAATGTTTGGCACCAATGAATTAACCCCACATGCAATGGTTAATATATACCTTAACGGCAAATGGCTAAAAGCATCGCCAGCTTTTAATAAAAAACTGTGCGAGAAATCTAATGTTCCTGTTTTAGACTTTGATGGTAAGAATGACTCTATTTTTCAAAAATACGATGCTTTAGGCAATGTTTTTATGGAGTACATTGAAGATTATGGGCATTTTGAAGATGTACCAACCGATTTCATATTTAACAATATCAAACAACATTATCCAATGCTAACTGAAAGGTTTAAAGGCTTAACTGAAATGCAGTTCTAGTATCAGTCAATGGTAATGTAAATTGAAGTAATTAATGATATTCTTGGATAGAATTTATTTCTAGTTCTCGTTTTAATTTCTTTACTGGGTGCTTTGAGGTTGAATTTTTCGCATGGCTTGTTTTCAGGACCTGGTATTGTTTTGATATTGTCACTAGTTTGGTAGTTTGTAGGCATTAGCAAACATAGCATTATCCTTAAATCTTACCCACTTCATACCATTTTCTTAACCAACAATCTACAGGATAAAGAATTTTGTAAAATGCTGGGACTACCAATAAAGCCAATATAGTTGAACTGATTAAGCCACCAATCACAGATAATGCCATGGGTGAATTCATTTCATGCCCTGCACCACTACCAAAAGCCAAAGGCATCATGGCGCCAACCATGGCAAATGTTGTCATTAAAATAGGTCTTAATCTCTTTTCGCCAGCATGAATCAGTGCATCGTCAACCGATTCACCTTGTTTTATCGCTCGATTGGCGAAGTCAACCACTAAAATGGCATTTTTACCGACCATTCCCAATAATAAAATAATACCTATCATAACAAATAAGGAGAAATTATTACCACTAAGACCAAGTGCAGTAATGACCCCTGTAAATGCCAGAGGCATAGTCACCATAATAATGATAGGTTGAATTAATGATTCATACAATGCTGCTAAAATAAGATAAATGAGTATCACTGCTAAACCAACAGCACCTCCAAATGACACAGCTGTTTCTTGCATTCTTTCAACATCTCCAGCATAGGTGTAGTTGTATCCTTTTGGTAATATTTCCAATATATTTTCATCGACTTGGCTGACCAGTGCGTTTAAAGGAACATTAGATACATTGCTACTGATCATAACTTTTCTTTCTCTATCGTATCGATTAACCGAAGCGATTGATGCGCTTTCTTCAAATTTGATCAATCCATCGAGAAAAACATATTCGCCATTGGCCGCACGAATTTGTAACTTTTTAATGTTGTTAATATTGGCACGACTGGCATCATCAAAACGCAAAGTGATGTCATACTCTCTGCCTTTTTGTTCAAAGGTACTGATTTCACGGTCACTTGAATAATTCGAATTTAACAATGAAGCAATTTCTAACGCGGTTATACCAAGTCTTGAAGTATTGTGTCGCAATACTGTAATACTTATCTCTGGCTTTCCATCTTGATAATCGCTATCAATATCAACAGCTCCTTCAAATCCTCCAAGCATCTTGGTGACTTTAGTTGAAATTTCTTTAAGTTCTTCCAAACTATCACCCGTGATGACGATTTGTAAAGGGGAGTTACTTGACCCAGTTTTTATAGGTGGTATTTTTTCAACTGCAATTTTCATCTCTCTGATGGAGGTAAATTTATCTCTGTAATTTTGAGTGATTTCTATTTGCCCAATTGGTCGCTCTTCTATGGGCTTAAGCTTGACATAAACCAAAGCTTTATGCGGTTCATTGGCTGTTGTATAACCAATACTTAAAGCATAATAATCTACCATGTCATCTGACTTAACCGCATTAATTATGGGCTGCATTTTTGTTTTCATGGCTTCGATTGAAGTACCAACTTCGGCCTTTACAGTGATTTGAAACTCACTATTGTCCTCTGTTGGCACAAAGTCCATTCCGACATTGGTGAATATTTTACTAGATAGAATCAATAAACCAAAAGTGATCAATACGGTAAAATACTTAAACCGAATTAGGGGCTTTAATATTTTCACATAACCATTATCCAAAGCTTGAAGAATAGGTTCTGTTTTCGCATGAAACTTAGTTTCTTTATGATGCAAAACTCTGGCACCAATTGTAGGAATAAGCATAATAGCCACGAAATAGGACAATACTATACCTGAGGCGACAGTCATGGCAAAAGCATTGAAAAATTTACCGACCATCCCACTCATAAATGCCACAGGAATAAATACCGCTAACAACATGGCTGATATTGCCAATAAAGAAAAGGCGATTTCATGCACACCTTCATAAGTGGCTTTAAAAGCCTCCATGCCTGATTCCATTTTTTTACTGATATTTTCAATCACTACAATGGCATCATCTATAAATATTCCGATAGCTAAGGTTAAACCGATTAAAGTTAATTTATTTAAGTCATAGCCCATATAATCAATAATTGCAAAAGTACCAATGATTGAGGTAGGAATTGCCAAAGCTGAAACAATTGTTGCTGTGAAGTTTCTTAAAAACAAGAAGACAATAACAATAGACAATATGGCACCGAAGATTAAATCAAATTTCACTTGGTCTACGCTATGCAGAATTTTATCTGATTGGTCTTTTATCAGAGTTAGCTCATAATCTTCTCCTGCCAATTCTTTTAGCTCAGGTAAAATTTTCTTAGCACCTTTAATTATATCAATGACATTTGTGCCTGATATTTTTATAATATTTAGCAAGACTCCTTGCTGTCCTTTATAGGAGGCAAAGCTTTCAACATCACTGAGTCCGTCGCTAACAGTTGCTAAATCTTTGAGGTGTAGTCCGGGCCTTATCTCTATATTTTCTAATGCTTTTACACTTTTGGTATCTCCTTGAAATTTGATGATTAATTCTTGCGCTTCATTGATAGTTTTCCCTGTACTTGCTTTGTAATTCTCTAGGCTAATTCTATCTTGTAATTCTGAAGCAGAAATTTGGTACTTACTGAGTAAATAAGGGTTAACCATAATTCGTATTTCACGGTCTTGATAACCGTCAGAATCCACATCGCCAACATTTTTGATGCGTTGTAAGCGTGGTTTTATTTTTTCATCAACCATTTGCATCAAAGCTGAATTATCACCTTTTTTATTGACAACAAACAAACTTATCGCTTCACCAGCTGTACTGATTTTTTGTACAATCGGTGATTCGGCAGTAACTGGTAATATGACTCCACCAATTTTATCACGCACATCATTAGCCGCTTCATTGATGTCACGATCTAAATCAAATTGCACAATGACATAACTTAAACTTTCGTAGCTTGTTGAATTGAGCTTATCAATGCCATTAATACCTGAAACAGCTTCTTCAATTTTATCAGTGATTTTTGATTCAATAGTTTTGGCATCGGCACCAGGATAAACTGTTTTAATCGTAACAATTGGAAAGTCAACATTAGGAAAAAGCGCCAAAGGCATAGATGTATAGGATTTTAAACCGAAGATAATTAAGGCCATTACTGCCATTAAAATAGTGATAGGCCTATTGATTGCAAATTTATACATGGTTTTACTCTTGTGTTTGTGTGTTTGACACAGTTTCAGTAGTCACAATATACCCTTCACCAAACATACCTACTTTCAAATCTTTTGCTAAAACTTGAACTGCTATCTTGCGATTTTCTATATTTGTAGTGGGGTAAATTCTGTATATTTTTCCTTGATACTGGCGATCATCACCATCTAACTTATAGTTAAAAACATCTCCTATTTTTACTATTGAATTGTATTTTTGATCAAACTGTACGACTAACATTCTGTCATGTTCACTTTGTATCTCATAAGCTGTTTTCAACATCTGACCACTCACTACATCACCGATTTCAATCATTCTTTTCGTTATCACTCCATCAAAAGGAGCACGCAAAATAGTTTTTGCAAAAATGGTTTTTTCTAGTTCTATCTGTGCTTTTATGGCATCATAAGCTTGCGCATATTTATCCAGTTGTGACTTATCAATCAATTTTTTATTATATAAATCTTGGTATCTTTTTAAATCTGATTTTGCATATTCCAAAGTGACTTTAGATGCGTTGTTGGTTGCGATTAAATCATCACTAATTAATGTTGCAAGGACATCACTCTGTTTAACTACACTCATGATATCTACATTTATTTCTTTGATAATTCCTGAGTAGTTGAACGCCAATTTTGCACTTTTTTGCGCATACACAATGAATGTCGCATACACTTCTTTGGCATTAATGTTTAAACTCAAAATCAAACCTGTTATTAAAATTATTTTTTTCATTCTTTTATCTCTATTAAATCAAATAAAGTGTTTATATACACTTTTAATTCTTGTTTACTTACACTATTTTCTGCCCAATCCATCAACATAAAACCTCGTTCTGATGCCTGTATTCCAGATATTAATTTTTTAGCCACAGCTTTAATTTCACACCTAATAATCCCATCATGAATTATTTTGTGGAGAATTTGATGGATGAAATCAGTACATTCTTTATTAAATTCGGACATGCTTAAATCACCATTACTTAAAGTGGCAGCCATGTATTCTTTATATACTTCCATGTGTTGAGAATAATCTTTAAATTCACACAAGTAAAAATCAAACAAATATAATGTCTTTTGTCTACATGAAGTATTTTCACTACTTCGTTTATTCAAATCTTCATGATGCTCGTCAATCAAGTGGCGTATAATTTCAAAAACAATTTCCTCTTTGTTTCTAAAATAATCATAAACCGTACCTTTACCAATACCTGCAGTTTTAGCGATTTCTGTTATTGTTAAATTTTTAAAGCCTTTTTCCAATAACAATTCTGTGCAAGCTACGGCTATGTCTCTTCTTTTTTTGTTTTTATCTACTATTATTGCCATTTTTTTATCAAATATTTTTTGGATTATAAATGACCGACTGTCGGTCATGATATGAATTTTATTCTATACACCTAAATATTTCAACCAAAGATCTAGATATAAGGGGGACTTTGCATAACTTTTTAAAGTGATTTTATAACAATGATGATATTTAAGATTATGAATCTATAAGTCTGACATGCTTTAGGTGACCGACAAATAAAAAAACAACTGGTACGAGATTTCATGTCTCGTCGAATTAGACAACTAAGTTAAAGTAATTCTGTTTCTGATCACAGCACAAGTTGGAGGGTTATAAAGTGACTATTAACCATGCGGTATAATATAATACAATACAAACAAATTATTGAATAGAGCTTAGTTATATAAACCTTTATCTGAAGATCAGAAATTTGATATCAAGCAACCTTAGTAAATACGGTCAATAGCGGAACGAGTATTTTTTTAAGGTTGCTATATATGAACATGTATAAAGCAAACAAATGGAATTTACAAGAAATAAGGCTGTAGCAATTATATTGGCAATGAGCCAGATTATTAAATGCAATGTGAATCAGTATCAAGTTGGATTAACTTATTCTAGAAAATAAGCTCATCAAAAAGTAATAAAAAAGCCCCGAATACGGGGCTTTTTTATGGTCATAATATTTAAAAAAATATAACTCTATTGACTTATTAACTATCAGAACAATTAATACTCGTATAGGAATTGGCTAATAATAGGCTTTTTACATTGTTAGATTGGTTGTTTGAAAATCGTATAATAACTGACTCCAGTAGGGTTTGATCACCTAATGTAATTATGATTCTAGGATCACTGGCTGAAGCATAACTTCCATCGGCATGAACATTACGATAAAAGAGGGTTTTTTTATCAGATTCGCTCACAGTAAATTCAACCTTTGCACCATAGTCTATTCTGTTGTTACACCTCAAATTAAGTCCATACCAATTATCAGGGTTAGTATTGTTCCTAAGTAAAGAAGGGGATTGGTTATTGTTATTGCTTATGATGTCCTTATCACCGTCATTATCAATGTCTACAAAGGTTAAACCTCTTCCTACAACTCTATGGTCATTGAAGCTTTCTGATAGTGCAAATGTATTTTTTTTATTGATATAAAGCATTGGTTTTTCAGAAAATTGTTTCGTCAAATTTTCTCTAGATTGATAGGCAATGGGTTGAATTTTCCCATTAACAATAAATAGATCTAACCAATTATCTCCATTTAAGTCATAAAAACCAGTCCCAAAACCAGTTGAATTTCGACTATGTGCTCCCAATCCCATTGTATTGGTTACATCTGAAAACCATTTATTTTCATTCTTATACAAAGTATTAGTTTCTTGCTCTAAATGCGTTAAAAATAAATCCATTAAACCATCATTATCATAGTCACCAATGGCAACTCCCATACTGGCTTCTTTTAACCCAGCCAAATTACTACTCAACCCTTTTATCTCGGCTCCCTCAATAAAGCTACCATCGGGTTGCTGGGTAAATAGAAAATTATTTTGTCCATCATTGGCTACAAATACATCTTGTAAGTTATCATTATTAAAATCTGCAGCAACCACTCCTAATGCAGGAGAAGCTGGAATAGTTATAACATCTTCAAGAGCTTTCTTGTACGTACCATCCCCATTGTTAATCAGTAATAAATCCTTTTGAAAAGGGTATGCAGATGGAGAACAAAAAAGCCTTAAACCATCAGTACCTTTACACACTTTTTCTTTATTCATTTCAACATAACGTGAAAGCCACAAATCAAGATGCTCATCATTATTAGCATTAAAAAATGTTGCACTCGTAAAGAAACTTCCAGATTCAAATGCATAGATATGCTTTACATCAAATTTCCCTTTTGTATTTATCATTAAGTGCAATTGATCTATTCCATACACAATTAAATCAGCCCAACCATCATTATTGACATCTCCAGAAGATGCGCCCATAATCGCATTTAAATCTCCTAAGCCTGACTCTTTAGTTATATCAACAGCTACGCCATTTTCAAATTTATACAATACACTTGATGTATGATTTTTATCATATTGAGCAAAAAATAGTTCATAGATACCATCATTGTCGATGTCTATGCTAGCAAGACCTGAACCAAGCGCCTCATGAATTTCGAAATCTATACTGAATTTTTGCTGATGTATAAATAGACTTGGATCGCTATCTAATTGAGTAATAGTAAACAAACTTTCATCATTTTTATTGCTAGTTTCTGATGGTTTTTCAGAACAAGCTGCAACGGATAATACTAAAACGATCTGCGTGATGAGTTTAATCATTCACTATTCTCCAAATAATTTTTTGCTTTTTTGTACAATGTGTTGCTGGGGTCTAATTGAATGAGATTATTAATTGCTTCTTTGGCAATAGCCTTATTACTGGCGCGGTTAAACTCAAATAATAATTGATAGGATTTTTCATGAGAACCATTTAGTTTTATCGCTTCAAACAAGGCTAAATTAGCCTGATTTAGAAGTCTAGCTTGTCGCAATGCGATAGCATAGTTTACGTATAATTCAGTTGAAAAATACTTGTATTGAATTAATTGTTCTGATAGTCCTCTAATTTTAGTGGAATCATTTTGAGAAGTTGCTATGCGCAGTAATTCGTTTGTGTATTTTACCGGGTTTCCATTTTTTTCCAATCTTTGTGCAAATTCATCATTTGCAGGTAATGCAATAGTTCCATGTTTAAGGCGTGCTTCATTGGCTTCTTGTAGTCGATTACACTTTTGTAATGCAGTTGCAAGCGGTGCATATAACTTATTTGCATTTGGGTTTTTGTCAATAACTGTTGTGAGTAATGGAATTGTTTTGTTGCATTGATTATCTTGTAAATAGGCCAATGCCAAATAATAGTTAGTTATAAAATCTGCGTGTTTATTTAAGACAAAATGACTAATAACTTCTTTACCTCGACCTAATTCGAGTAAAATTTTATAGTACAAGTTGACTAATGGCAAATTGCTCTTATTTGACTTTTCGTTTATGAATATATCTAGCGCTTTTTCAAAATCTCCATTTGTATAATTTGCCAATAGAAGCAAATAAACCAGGTACTGGCTTTTAACTGCATCAATTGAGTCTAAAACAGTAATCGCCTCACCAGAATAATTGTGCGTTAACAGGACTTCTGCCATTTTCCTTTTATTGGCATAAGACAAACCATCAAATTCAATTGACATAAAACTGTTAAAAACTTGCTGAGATGGATAATCCCAATAAGTGGTGTTTATGGTGTTGAAATTTGGCTGTTTAAAATGGATTGGCTCAGGCGATTCATTGCTACAAGCTGTCAATAAAGCAAGAATAGAGAGTATCAAAAGAAATACAAATTTCATTGAAGTTTCTTTAATTTGTATAATAAATCCAAAGCTTGTCGTGGAGTTAATTCATCCGGGTTAATGCTTTTTACTTCTTTTTCAATGGCACTTTCAGCCACAATATCATCAAAAAAAGAAGTTTGCACAGGGACTGGTTCTGGCATTTTGTTTTGTTCGAGTAATTTCAATGTCTTTTTTGCATTTTGTAATACCTTGCTGGGAATACCTGCTAATGCTGCTACTTGTAAACCATAAGAACGTGAAGCAGCTCCATTCTTTACCGAATGCAAAAAAACAATAGTGTCATCATGCTCGATGGCGTCCAAGTGTACGTTTTCGATATTATCGACTTCCTTAGCAAAGGCAGTAATTTCAAAATAATGAGTAGCAAATAAGGTGAAAGATCTATTTACTTGTGCCAAATGTAAGGCACAGGCTTGAGCCAGAGATAAACCATCATAAGTCGAGGTGCCACGCCCTATCTCATCCATCAAGACCAATGAATTTTCTGTGGCATTGTGTAGAATATTGGCAGTTTCAGTCATCTCTACCATAAAAGTTGATCGCCCTTTTGTTAGATCGTCTCCTGCACCAATTCGGGTAAATATCCGATCAACTTTGCCAATTTTTGCGCTTTGTGCTGGAACATAACTGCCAATACTGGCTAACAATACAATAAGAGCATTCTGGCGCATATAGGTTGATTTACCACCCATGTTTGGACCGGTAATGATTAACATTTGTGTGCGTTTATCCAACGACATGTTATTCGGTTCAAACGGCATATTTTGAATTTGTTCTACGA
Source organism: Alcanivoracaceae bacterium (assembly GCA_016744455.1). Taxonomy (GTDB): domain Bacteria; phylum Pseudomonadota; class Gammaproteobacteria; order Xanthomonadales; family Marinicellaceae; genus NORP309. The sequence continues at coordinate 7,384 of JADGEI010000015.1, read as the reverse complement.
CTGGGTGGCGACCTTGGCGTATATCAATGCAATTCTCGTCACATAAGTCTGGGCGATTAAAGTTCAATGTTAAGGCCCGTTCTGACAACGTATTTAAAGCATCTAATTGTGCAACTGCATGCCCTGTTTGTTGCAACTCTGAGATATCATTTGCTAAAGACATTAACAATTCTTGGTATAACGCTTTTTCACAAGCCAATGAACGTTCTTTTGAACTAAGTACTTTGTCTTCAAAGGATTTTAATTCAGGTGTTGTATAACGTTCTACCGCTTTAAGAGTTTGACGTCTTATATAATGTTCTGGCACTTTATCTGTGTGCAGTTTTGATATTTCAATAAAATAACCATGTACTCTATTGAAACCCACTTTGAGGGCCGATATCCCTGATGAGTCTTTTTCTCCTTGTTCAAAGTCCAACATATATTGGCTAGCATCTGTACTGATACGACGTAATTCATCTAACTCTTCATCATAACCATCGGCAATAACACCACCATCTCGAATGATAACAGGCGGGTTTTCCTTGATGGCACTTTCGATAAGGTTGATAACCATCTGATGGGTGTTCAATTGCTCATTAAGAGAACTTAATTCTTGAGAATCTACCGTATGTAGTGTTTTTTTGAGCTGCAGAACCTTTGTTAGAGAACTAGCAAGCGTTACCAAATCACGTGGCCTAGCACTTAACATTGAAATTCGTGTGGTAATCCTTTCAATATCGCCAATTCCCTTAAAGGTGTCTTGTAAATCAAAAATAATGCCATTATCTATTAAGGCTGTAATGGAATTTAAACGCGAATTGAGCTTCTTTCGATTTTGCAGGGGTTGTTTAATCCAACGCCTTAGCTGCCGAGAACCCATAGCTGTTGAAGCACAATCAAGTAAGTCGCATAATGTATGCTCAACCCCACCATTGTTATTGACTTCAATTTCAAGATTTTTACGGGTACTGGCATCAAGGTGTAAAAACTCATTCAACAATTCTGTGGTTATTGGTTGAATGTGTTTCATCACAGCTTTCTGAGTATGTTGTATATAATTAAACAAACAACCCAGAGCATTTATAGATAACGAATGGCCTTCAATACCAAAGCCTTTTAAATCTTGCGTTCTGTAATGTTTGGTCAACGTCATTAAAGCAGTGTCTTGATCAAAATCCCATGAAGGTCTTTCATTGACTGGGTAATGGCTTAATTCAGCACTGAGTGTTGAATCTTCCTGTACTAAAATTTCACTAGGATTGAGGCGTTCGATTTGTGCAAACAATGTTTCTTTATCTTCGACTTCAATGACAACAATGCGGCCAGAAGATAGTTCACAAGTGGCTAGAGCATAACCAATCTTATTACTGTGAATAGCAAGTAACAGGCTTTCACTGCGTGCGTCCATTAGCGCTTCTTCTGTCACTGTTCCTGGTGTAATAATACGCATAACCTTACGTTCAACAGGTCCTTTTGATGTTTTTGGGTCACCAATTTGCTCACATATCGCGATAGAACGGCCCATTTTTACTAATTTCGCTAAGTAAGGATCAACAGAGTGATAAGGAACGCCACACATAGGAATAGGATTGCCATTGGCTTTACCACGATAAGTTAAAGTAATATCCAATAATTTAGCAGCATCAATAGCATCTTGCATAAACAACTCATAAAAATCGCCCATGCGATAAAACACCAACATATCGGAATAGTCAGCTTTAATCTTTAGATACTGAAGCATCATTGGAGTATGTGTTGGTTGAACTTTTGCCATTTATGAATCTCTCACTGTCATTCCCGCGAAGGCGGGAATCCAGTATTTGTTAAATTTTTAATTCATTTATAATACAAAACAAGCTCTATCTTCTCAGCAATTGGTTCACATTAATAATTAAAGTATTGTGTTTAAAATGGATTCCCGCCTTCGCGGGAATGACGTGTTAAAATAAAGTTTGAAAGATTTTAACTGAATTCTTTATCAATAGGGGATAGAATACAAAAAAATCAGGATAAATAATGAATTCGTTAAAAAAAATAGTCAAGTATGTTAAGAAAAACAAATGGGCATCCATCTTATTTGAAGCCAGTATTATTGTATTGGTTTTGGTTTTGTTTTCATGGTACCAAAACCGCGGAACATTAGCCGCTAATGGTGAGCCAGCACCCGATTTTACACTGCAATCTATCGCAGGAGAAACCCTGCAATTATCCCAACTAAAAGGCAAAAAAGTCCTTATCTATTTTTTCGCACCATGGTGTAGTATTTGCCACATGAGTGGTGGAAACCTCAATGCTTTACGGAAAGCCAGAGATAAAGATGAGCTCGAAATCCTTGTGATTGGCCTGAGTTACGAATTTGAAGCAGAAATCCAAGATTTTGCCAATGAGTTAGAACTAACTATGCCCGTACTCTATGGAAATGACCAACTAATGCAAGATTATAAAATCAAAGGCTTTCCGACCTATTTTGTCATTGACGAAGAAGGGAACGTAACTCATCGCTCAGTAGGGTATTCAACTGAAATTGGAATGCGTTTAAGAACGTAGTATTTATGAAAACTATAAAAACGTTACTGCTCAGCATAAGAGCTCCATTCCTAATACTAACACCTATTTGTGTTTTTTTAGGTGTAAGCATTGTACTTAACTCAAAGTCTGCAATTGATATTTCAATGTTGCTACTGGTTTTTAGCGGTGCTTTGTTTGCACATATCAGTGTTAACACATTTAATGAATATTTAGATTTCAAAAGTGGCCTTGATTTAATTACCAAGAGAACACCTTTTAGCGGCGGAAGCGGTGCCTTAGTCCAAAACCCACAGATGCTTGGAGCTGTACTAAATATCGGTATTTTAAGTCTAATTCTAACTTTATCTATTGGTATATTTTTTCTTTGGAAGCATGGAATAAGCATTTTACCCATTGGATTATTAGGGGCTTTTTTGATAATTAGTTATACCTCTTGGATCAACAAACATCCTCTATTATGTTTAATAGCGCCCGGTTTTGGATTTGGTTTTCTGTTTGTACTTGGAACTCAATATGTCTTATCAGGCGTTTATTTTAATCAAACATTCTTGATAGCACTGGTTCCATTCTTTCTGGTAAATAATTTATTGTTATTAAATCAATACCCAGATATTGAAGCTGATAAAAAATCGGGGAGAAATCATTTCCCTATAGCTTTTGGAATCAAAAAAAGCAACCTGGTTTACGGGCTATTTGTATTGTTATCTACCATAACAATTATTTCATTGGTTGTTTTTTCTTATCTTCCCCTATTTGGCTTGGTGGCATTAATACCAATACCCTTGGCATTATTTTCCCTATCAGGTGCTATAAAATATGGGGAAAATATTGGGCAACACCCTCAATATTTAGCCATGAATGTGATAGTGGCACTATTAGTACCATTGTTGTTAAGTATTTCGTTGGTAATTAGTGGTAGTTAATTATCGAGTAGCTGGATTAACTTGCTACATCCTTTTCGCAATCCCTTCAGATTGCTTACACATTGCAAAACGATTATCCTGCCGTTTGGTCTTTTTTTTAAGGGAAATACAGAGCTCTATTTGTATCAATCAATGCCTTATTCTTATTAAAATTATGATACACTAACTAAAAATCCGAACCACTTCACAATTGCATTTTGTTGATTATTTATAAAGAACTGACTAGAGCATATATTCAACTAAAATTCGTAATATATATAATTTTTAATACGTAGTATATGCAATTGTGTATAATAAGACGTCAAGCCCAAACCATTAAAGAAAATCAATCAAGCTTTATTCGGCAAGTACCTGACCAATAATCCAAAATCAATTTCGGCTAAATCTTTCCCTGAAATTGCTACCGGTATATCGACTACATGACCAGAGCCCGGTGCATAATTTATTTTTTGCCCTTTCTTTCCAATCATATCAGATAAGTTGAATTGAATATTTCCAGTAGGCATCATCAATTCAAGGTTGTCTCCAACCAGAAATTTATTTTTAACATCAATTTTCAATAAGCCGGAACCTTGGTCATAAGTCATCACTTCACCAACAAATTGTTGTTTGTCACTGCCTGAAAAACCAGTTTCGTAGTTTTGAAACTCTTTTGGTGGATGAAGGCGGTAAAACCCTTCGGTAAAACCACGGTTGGCTAAACCTTCAAGTGTATCCATTAACCCCATGTCAAATTGTTTGCCAGCGTGTGCATCATCAATGGCTTTTCTATAAACTTGAGTTGTTCGTGCAGCATAAAAGTGTGATTTAGTACGGCCTTCAATTTTTAAAGAGTCTATACCCATGTCAATTAATGTTTTGACATGTTGAACTGCACGCAAGTCTTTTGAGTTCATGATGTAGGTGCCATGCTCATCTTCATAGGCTGGCATGAGTTCACCTGGACGGCCATGTTCTTCTAATAAAAACATTGGGTTTTCATCATCATTTTCATGTGGTTGGTAGGTATTTGTGCCAGATGATTGATGTAAAGGAACAACATCACTAGTTGAATCTTGTGTAGCTTCCATGGCATTGTATTTCCATCGGCATGAATTGGTGCAAGCGCCTTGGTTGGAATCCCTATGAGTCATGTAACCCGATAACAAACAACGTCCAGAGTAAGCAATACACAAAGCACCATGAACAAAAACCTCCAGTTCGATATCAGGACATTCTTGTCGAATTTCTTTGACTTCATCCAAACTGAGTTCTCGCGATAATATGATTCGACTCAAGCCCATGGATTTCCAAAATTTAACCGTGGCAAAATTAATCGCATTGGCTTGAACTGATAAATGAACTGGTATCTCGGGCCACTTTTCTCTTACCATCATAATCAAACCCGGATCTGACATGATTAATGCATCAGGTTTCATGTCTATAATGGGTGATAAGTCACGAATATAGGTTTTTACCTTATTATTATGGGGAGCTAGATTTGAAGCAATAAAAAATAATTTGTTGAGCCGATGAGCTTCTTCGATACCTTGTGCTAATCTTTCGGTATTTTTGAAATCATTTTCACGTACCCGTAATGAGTATCGTGGTTGCCCTGCATAAACCGCATCTGCTCCGTAGGCAAATGCATATTGCATGTTCTTGTAGGTGCCCGCAGGCGAGAGTAATTCTGTTTTATTCACAATTCTATTTTTCAATCCTAATCCTCATATCAACAGCAATTATATCTGTGCCTGTCCCCAATAAAGGATTGATATCCAATTCAGTAATTTCGGGTAATATCTCTGTAAGGTGGCTAATTTTCAAAATAATTTCTGCAAAAGCATCAATATCGACACCCGGTTTTCCACGAATACCTTGAAGTAAAGGGTAGCCTTTAAGGTTTTTTAAGCGAAAGACAATTTCTTCCTTGCTACACGGACATAAACAAACCTTTATGTCTGCTAAGACTTCAACAAATATTCCACCTAAACCCATCATTAATAAATGGCCAAAACCATGCTCATGACTCACTCCAACAAATAATTCTATCCCACGGTGCTGTTTCTGAATTAACACTCCCCTCGCCTCTGGAATCTCCATCATGGCTTTGTATTGCTCCACAACAAGATTATTAGAATTGATATCTAAAGCAACACCGCCAACATCAGATTTGTGAACTGGACCTATTACCTTCATCACTAAAGGAAAGCATAATTTTTGAGCCGCTTGTAATGCTTGATACTCCGAGTCTACTGCAATTTCAGCAGCTCGTGGAATTCCGAGGGCATCCATAATAGTATTATTTGCTTCAACTGAAAGATAACCCTCAACATCAGTTGGAGTATTTAACACTGATTTGATTTTTTTTATGTCAATTATGTTTTCTATATTTGATGGTTCACTTGGGGCTCCTGTATTATAAACTTCACACAATGCCTTGCCCAAAATAACTTCATCAGGAAAGTTAACATGACCTTTGGAGAGAAAATAGTTAATTTCTTTAGCCGCATTAACCAATGAGGGTAGTACGGGGAAAATGGGTTTTTTGCACACATCCATTTTAACATTGAGTACTTTATAAACGTTTTCTACATCAAACAAACCAGGACTGCCAAAGACTACAACCATGGCATCAATGCAATCAAATTTATGTTCACAAAAGTCAATTATAATCCCTAATTGTTCTGCGCTTCCTGTGGCTAAGAAATCGATGGGATTAGATACTGATGAACCACTGTGGAGGTATTCCAATAATTCCTCTGCAATTTCACCGGACAATAATGGTACATGTAGACCACCTTGGGCTAGTGCATCGGACAACATAACGGCTGAACCACCAGCATGAGTGATTACTGCAATGTTTTTACCAGTTAACCTTTTATAAGAAAAAACAGAAGCCACAGAGATTAGTTCCTCTCTTGAGCTGCAATAAACAATCCCTGCTTTTCTAAATAAAGCCCGGGTAGCCATGTCAGAAGTTGCCATTGCCCCAGTATGCGAACTTGCTGCACGCGACCCTGCTTTGGTAGCACCAGATTTTATTGCCGCAATACGCCCACCTTTTGCAATGATTGATGTTGCATGTTTTAGTAGTTTTTGTGGTTTACTAATGTTTTCTAAGTACATGATAATGGTTTTCGAACCATTGATTGGATCAAACTTATCGTCTAAGTATTCAAGGTAATCTTCAGCACAGATTTGTTTACCATTTCCAACTGAGTAAATACTGGAAAATCGTAACCCCACTTGCATACCTGCTTCCATTAAAAAAACAGCAGTAGCCCCAGAACTAGAGATGAAATCACAACCAGTAATGCTGTCAAGCTGTGGTATAGGCGTGGTAAAAACGCCAGAATAGTGTGTATTGATTATACCGATACTGTTGGGGCCAGATAAGGATGCCGAATATTTATTGGCATTTTCAATCATCTTTTGTTCTAATTTTTCTCCCACTTCATTAAGCTCACTAAACCCAGCAGAAATGACTATAAAAGCTTTGGTCTTGTGATTCTTACCAAGTTCGTCAATAACAGATGGACAAAACTGGGCTGGGATAGCCAAAATGGCTAAATCAACATTGGGTAATTGCTCTATAGTCGAAGAAGAATTTTGTCCTTGAACCTGAGATTCCCTTTGGTTTACCGCATATATTTTTCCAGTGTAACCACCCGCAATAATATTATGCAACATTTTTCCACCTGCCTTTCGTAAGTCATTGGACGCACCAATAACGACGATACTCGATGGATTTATCAATTGTGAATTAATCATATTCGCAATTATAGGTTGTCAAATCATTTATAATTTGACTGAAATCAATTTCTGCAACTTATTCCCAAAACCACTGAAAAACTTTGGCTAGCTATATCAACCCTGCGGCATAATAAGACCTTTTTCATCGTAGAACGAAGGTTTTAACTTATTCAAAACCATTAACAAAAATCACATCGGTATTATCACTTATTAAT
>JADGEI010000032.1 GCA_016744455.1 Alcanivoracaceae bacterium | reverse complement strand
CAACTGTTATGCTTAGAGAACATGAAAACATAGATGATTTAAATAAACACCTGCTAAATATTATAGTTGACCTCGAACAAAGATATAAAGACACCGACAAAAATGAAGTGAACTCTCAAACAATTACAACCATGGGTGGTTATCAAACACCTAACAAAACAAATTTTTTAGATTTAGATAATACTCATATCCAAAAATTTAGAAACGATATTGTCATGCCTGCAATTACTGAATACTTAAAACATCATTTTGGTGATGCCGCTAAAGAAGTTAATCCTTATCCAAAAGCATGGGCAAACATATTGCATAAAGGAGATTGGCAAGCACCGCATGCACACCCTTCTAACGGCATTATTGCTAGTGGTTGTTACTATGTTAAAATGCCTAAAGGTATAAAAAACCCTGAAGGATGTATCGAATTTCTTACGCCAAACTTAGCTGCCTGGCATCATGGCTTTCCTTATAATAGAAGAGTGGAGCCCAAACAGGGTATGATTGCTTTATTTCCACCTTGGTACGAACATTATGTTCATCCATTTAAAAAAGATGACACAAGAGCCATTATTGCTTTTGATGTGCTACCTCATAAGCCAGGCATGGAATTTGTGTTTTAGCGCGTAGTCTTTGCTTAATAATCAGTCCTTAAAATATTTCGTATAGTTTTTCCATTTATTAGTTCGTTTTAACGTTATTTTTTGAGAGACTTTTTCATAGCTTGGTGTATTAATATTTTTCCCGACTATTTTTTTACGGTAGTTTAAAATTTCATCCTGCCATTCTAAATCTAAAAATGTAAGTATTTCCCTTACTTTTTTAAATGGAGCATTAACAAAATCTTCATAATTAACAATAATATGATTGGCAGAATACTCTTTAATTAATTTCATACCTAATTGCATAATTTCTTCAAGGTATTTTTTTGTAGTATTCCAATCTAAAAAATTTGCCATTGCATCATTAACTGCAAAGTTTTGAAAGTAACAACTCAAAGCTACATCTCTTACATCACGTGTAGATATGATAAATTTAGCATTAGGAAATATTCTATAAATAATACCAATATGAATTATATTAAGCGGCAACTTATCAATTATCAAACCCTTTTGACTTTTACTGTAGTTAGTTCTATTGGTTAAATATGTATTTTGCAATGATAAGAGCTCTTCTTTTGATAAATCTGTCAACCTGTTCATGGAGGCCAAATCATTGAGAAACAATGAAAAGATCTCATCTAAAAGTGGTTTTTCTTCTATCGTTGTTATTTTTGTATGAGAATTTAAAATATTCTCTAATAACGTAGTGCCAGACCTTGGAAAACCTACCATAAAGGTTATTTCTTCACGACTAGGAATTAAATTGTTAAAACTAACTTTTGTCGAAAAATATTCTTTTATTAGATTAATTTTTTCAAAAGTGTAATAGTTGTGACCCTTTAAGTTTAGAAATTCAGTTGTATTCTTTAAGGCATTATTCGATTTTGTATATCCTCTAAAAGCTTTGTTATATTGCTGGTTTTTTTCAAATATCTCAGCTTTTGTAGAATAATATATTGACAAGTTTGTCGAATTTAATCTTTTCTTTTTAATCCTTTTAATTTGGTTTTTTGCTTTTTTTATTTTTTTTCTTCTTAGAAATAACTTTGTTAAGATAATATTACAAATAAAATTAGGGGGATCCAGTTTCAATCCATGTTTTGCATTTTGCCTTGCTTTTACGTTTAAATTTAATTTTTCATAGTTCCATGCCATTATTTCAAATTTTTCTATGCGTGGTGATATATTTTGAATTAGATTTATAGCTTCAGAAAACAAACCATTTAATTGGTATAATTTTGCACCAATTAAATTTACATTAAACTCTTTAAGTTTTATTTTTTTTAAAACCTCAATTCCTTTTTCATATTTAGATAATTTTAACAAACTATCTAAATAATATATTTGAAGGGATTTATTGTTGGGGTTCTCATTAAAAGCTTTAGCGATATATTCTTCCGCTTTTTCTATTTCACCTAGCTTAAATAAAGAGGTGCCAGCTAGTGCTAAAGCATCAATATTGTACCGAGAATTTAAAACTAGTTTTGCCGTATTATAAGCATTACCATAGTCCTTATTATTAAAAAACTCAAAACCCTGGTCTAATAATTTTCGTATTCGGTTCATTTTTTCCAAACGTTAGGGGTTAAATCAAATGCGACACTTATCCTGTCCTCTTTAGTTTCATGGGGAATAGTTTGGTGATATAAATAAGATGGAAACATAACAATTTTTCCCTCGATAGGTTTTATAAAACCACGGTCTTTATCAATGTCAATTTGTATGTTGTCTGGAATACATCCATATTCAAAATACCCTTGTTGTTCATCAGTGGTCCCAGTAACTTTTGGAACACAACAATAGTATGCACCACTTAGCCATGACTCTTCATGTATGTGCTTATCTATAAACCCATCTCCCTGAACTAAGGTTGCCCATGCGTTAATATGAAAGTCATTAGTTTTATGACGTAACATATGATGCTTTAAATCTTGTGGTAACTGGTTAATGTAACTATTTATCTTATCAAGCAATAGTTTTTTAAATAATTTTATAGCCTTTGTTTGATCTTTAAAAATATCATCTGTTAGATAGCCATTTCTTGCTGCTAAACCAAAAGGCTCCTTTCTTAATATACTATGATTTTTAATATCATTTGCTAAATCTCGATTGAAATCACCTAAAGTTTGATAGTCTGGTGTAGGGTCAAAATAGTATTCCTTTACAAATGTATCAAGAGAAAGAAATTTTTTCACTTGTTGCTTCTTAGATTGAGCTAATTGCGCTATTGAATAGTATGCAATTGACCTCTGATCTGTAGAATCTAGTTCAACCGCCTTTAATAAGTTAACTTCTGATGCAGATAGTTTGTTTGATTGTAACTCAATAAGGCCTTTTAGTCTGTAGGCTTGAAAATAATTCGCATCTAGTTTCAACACCTCATTTAAAACAGTTAAACTATCAATATTTTTATTTAATGAGTTTAATAATTCAGCTTTTGTATATAAGTACTGAATATTTCCATTACTATATCCAATTGCTTCATTAATATTTTCTATAGCTAGTTCATGCCTACCTAGTTTCTGAAAACTTAAAGCTTTACAATAATGTGCTTGATGATGGTACCTGTCTAAAACAAGACATTTATCAGCATAATCAATAGCTTTATTCAAATCAGTATGGCTAGTTAAGTTTGAATAAGCTGCTGCTATATTATAAAGATTAAAAATAGTTCTCTTTTCTTTTACTAGTTCTTTATAAATTTCAATGGCTTTTTCAAACTTGGCTGTTTTAACATAGGATTTTGCTAATACTACTTTAAGTCTATCATCAATATTTGATTGTAAAGAATTAATGTAGTCAATTGTCTTTTGAAAACTATTGGAATAAAACAATAAACTAGCATAGGATTTTTTCCATAAAATATTATTTTCAATGTATGGCTTAGACTTTGTTAATGTTTCCCTTAAGTTAATTAAGTCTAAAGACTTTCGATAGTAATCTAATAACATAAACCATGATTGAGGCACAATTGGAGACTTTACAGTTAATTCCTTTAATGAAGCCTCTGCTTCAGTTATAGAACCAAGTTTTATCAAACAATGAGAATAGTTTAGTTTTGAAGCAATTTCAAAACCTGGGTCCTTAGATGACTGTAAAAAAGCCTTTTTAGCTTCATTAAACAGCCCTAAGTTTAAGCACGAAAGTCCAAAATGAAAATTATTTGCATTATTTGGGTTAATGATTATCAACTTAGAAAAAATAGAATAAGCTAGTTTAAAATTATCTATTTTTAGTGCAGATAAACCTACTAATTCTAAGACCCTAACGTCTCTTTCTTCTTCTTTATAGAGATCTATCACCTTTGAAAACAGTTTGGCTTGATAGAATTTCAATGACTCATTAAACATATTAGTGATCCAGCAACCAACCTGTAATTGATAATCTTTCTCTTTTAGCAAAGGGTGTAACATAAGAAACAAAATGATTTTGCGGAACCTTAAAGAGCGATAAAGAATTGTATTTTGGTGCTATTGATTTAACAATATTACCTTTATCATCAAGAATATTTAATATCCCACCCCAGTCAGGGTTCCAGTCTTTACTTAAGCCTAATACGTAGGCATACAATCTGCCTTCTTCGATATTTTCATCATTATGTTGTGTAAGGAAATGACCCGGTAAATACCGAGTTGCTTGTGCAGTTGTTTTAACAATATTCTTCTGTTGAGTCAAACGTCTAAAAAAATCAAGCGTCTCTTTAGTATTTAACCATTCGAGCACTCTATTTAAAAAATGAGAGGGGTCTCGTTTATCAAGATATGCTGTAACCATCATATACGTATTATAAAGAAACTGAAATTCTTCATGGGATTGTGATTTAAATTTTGCTTGAACTTCTAAATCTAAATCAGTAAAGTCATTAGCCTGCAAAAATGTTTTTGAAATTTTATCAATACGACAGGCTACTCCCCAGTCAACTTCTTTTTCAAGGCACAAGCCTATTCTCTTTGAAAATTCCTTCGTTAAAAAATCTTCAATAACTAAATGCTTATCTTGAATTAAAAGACTACTAAGACCAACAAGGTCGTGTTGATTAATGTACATAAAAATAAAGCCCGTATTAAACGGGCTTTATTATACATTTTAATTAAATGATATTAAATCAATAATTAGAAACGTTTTGATACAGAGAAGTACCATCTTTGACCAGCACCATCATAGTAAGATGAATTAAAGCTGTTAGCAAAAGCTAAAGAGCTAAGTGGAGGCGTTTTATCAAATAAGTTCTGGATACCTAATGTAAACGTAGTATCGTAATCAGCTAAGTGATATTGAGTTTGTAAGTCATGATAAGTAACACCACCTATATGACGACGATTTAACTCGCCATCTTCGTTGTTCTCAACTGGACTTGCATATTGACACCATAAGAACCCTTCTGGTACATCTGCAGCTACGATGTCATCATTTAAATCAGAATCGCAAGACTCTTCATAGTCAGAAATATAACGTGCTTGATAGAATACACTCCAATCACCATAGCTCCAATTAACTCCAATGTTAGATTTCAATTTAAATAAACCCTCTGCAACACTGTTATCATCACCAGATGTATTAAAGAAATCAAAGTCAACAAATACATCTTGACCAGAAGTAGCTGTCGCTTGGAAGTCTTTTACTGATAAAGTATAATCTGTAGTATAAGAAGTGTCCCAATTAAAACCAAATAGACCGTAATCTGTATCCATTGAATATGTTGCTACAAAATCTATACCTTTAACATCTAATTGGTCAGCATTTGTAGTTACATCAAGGATATCTGTAATAGCACCAGATGATCCACGAGTCAACAAGTTACATAATACTGTACCACTTGTAGCACAAGAGTTCATGATTTGTGAAGCACCAACAGTTGTAATTACATTGTCAAGATGCACATCATAATAATCTAAAGTCAACACTAGACCTTCAGCAAAACTTGGTTCATATACCATACCAAATGTAAATGATTCAGCTTCTTCTGGAGTTAGATTTACATTACCCCCTTGCGTGATTCGAATTTGAGGGTTTGCTTGAGAATAGTTTGACGGAATGCCCGCACAACCAGGAAGGGTTGGATTAGCAGCTTCACCACCATTACATGGATCTGTAATAGTTGGGAAAGAATCGCGCAAACCTAAGAAAGATTCAAAGATACTAGGAGCACGGAATGCTTCTGAGAATGTAGCACGAACTAATAAATCTTCAAATGGTTTCCAACGTAAACCAATTTTACCACTTGTGTTAGAACCAAAATTATCATAATCCGAATACCTAGCTGCAACACTCATTTCTAGTACTTCAGCACCAGGAACATCAGCTAATAAAGGCACATTAAACTCAGCAAAAAACTCATTAACTAAGTAAGAACCATTCGTAGGTTGGGAAGCATTTCCTGACGTTGCGCCAGATACAATCAAAGCATCAGGTTGTGTAAAGCCAGAATGTCTTCTGTGCTCATAACCCGCAGCAAAACCTAAAGGACCAGCTGGCAATTCAACCAACTCAGAACTTACAACTGCATCATAAGTTAACAATTTAGTTTGTGAATTGCTATGCGCAACAAACGTAACATAATCTAACATGGCTTGAGTAATTGTACCTTCACCACCAAATAGGTTTAATGGAACACATGATGAATCTGTAACACATTCATTACTTAATGCAGCACGAACGTTATCCATATTGAACAAGCCTTCAGTAACTGTTAATTGATCATTTTGGTTAAATGCATAACTTACCGACCAATCCCAACCTGTTCCAACATCAATGAACCCTTCTAAACCTAAGTTATAGTAATAAGTGTCATTTGTTTGTTGAAATTTACGATTACCTTGTTCAACCATACGACGACCCAAGAACCATAGACCACCTGAATAGCTATATCCCGGAGTTAAATCATATCCGTATGGGTTATATGGATTTTGACCACCAACTCCAATTGGAGAATCTGCAGCGCCGTAATTTCCACCCCAGTCACCAATAAATAATGGTGTAGGTGCTAAAAACTGTGCTGATTCTCTGCGGTTATATAAGGCTTCAGAGCTAACTGAGATATTATCAGTTAACTGATATCTACCTTGAATATAAATAGCAGTTCTTTCTTGTGGAGTAAGTAAGTAATTGTCTGGTGCAAAATTAAATGGAGTTTCTGAGCTCCAAGGAATCAAATCAGGGTCATTTGGCTCATTAAAACCATTTGAACCTGGTGTAGTTGAATCATTTTGCCAATTGCCATCTGCATCATAAATAATAAAACGGCCCTGAGGAGTACCTGATGAACCACCTGAATTTCCAGTTCCAAAAGTTGGATCTCTTGAAATTTCACGATCACCAGCCCATATTGGATCAGTTTTTACATAAGAAGCATCGAAGAAAACACTACCACGATCACTTGATGTTCCCATAGAAACATTAAATGCTTGTGAATCGCCATCTCCTTCAGCAGTTTGACCATAATAAGCTTTTGCTTCTACGCCTTCATAGTCTGAACGTGTAATAATATTAATTACACCAGCAATAGCGTCAGAACCATAAATTGCTGAGGCACCATCTTTAAGAACATCAATTCTTTCAATTACGCCAACAGGAATAGTTGTGAAATCAGCTGAACCAGCAATTGAAGTTGCCCAACGTTTACCATTGACCATAACTAAGACACGATTTGAACCCAAGTTTCTTAAATCTACTTGAATCGCACCAGAACCACCATTGTTATCTGTTAAGTTTAATGAGGCACCAGCTGCTGGAATTTGTCTTAGCAAATCGCCAACGTTCGTTAAACCTGTTCTTGCAATATCTTCACGGTCTATTGAAAATACAGGTGCTGCTGTCTCTAAATCTGTTGCTCGAATGTGTGTACCAGTGGTAACAACACGATCCAGCTCTACTTTGTCTTCGTCTTCTTCTTGTGCAAAAGCTGCGCCAGTAGCAAGTAATGCTCCTGTTGCAAGTGCAGTTTGAATAGCGAAATACATCGGATTACGTTTATTTTTCATCTACATTATTCTCCAACCTTTCTAAAGTAAAAAGGTATTTATTTAATTATACTTTCCATAGGTTTACGTTGGGATTCCATTCCACACTCGCTAATAGTAACAAAGTTTTTACAAAATTTTAACTTTTTTTTCTTTAATTTTATTAATTTTTAACTTCAGCGCTGTTTATACCGAAAGTTGTGAAAGAAAATTTGGTCAATTTCAGCTAGAATTAATTTCATTATTCAGCCTAAACAATTGATTATAGGCAACTAAAAAACTACACAATCTATCGTAGATTACCTTTTAACCCTCTATATTTTGACTACTGTTTTTACAACTTTACTGGTAGTTTTGGAAAACTTTGTGGATTCATGTCTATATCATTCCTTTTAAACAACACCTGCGGGTATTTGTTTTTCTTATATAATTTTAGATTTTGCTTTAACTCATTGATTTTTTTTGAATCTTGGTTACTATTTTCAATAGACAACAACTGAAAAATTGCCTGAACTTGATAATCTATTGCTTCTTTATAGTTATTACTTTTAGCTTCTATCATAGCTAGAGTTTCAACAACATATGTGTCTTGAGAGATTTGATACATATTACGAGCTGCATTAAGCGCATCTTTTACCACCTGCTCCTCAACAGGACAGTGAACAGCTATTTTTGTCAAAGTTAATAAGAACGAAAAGCTACGTGGTTGTAGTTTAATAGCATTATAAATTTTTTCTGTAGCGAGAGAACATTCGTTCTTATATGCATGAATTGATGCCATCCTACTTAAGACATGAGCGTTTTCAATATCCAATTCTTTTGCCTTTTGTAATTGAATCATAGCCTGATCATAACTCCCCAATCTCATAAATGCATTCGACAAAGTGACACTTGCGCGTTTGTGCTCTGGGTTCAGTTTAATAACTTCCCTATACCAATATACCGCCCTACTATCATTCCCCAACATTTCCTCTATTACCCCTAACGAATACTTTAGATTAGGGTCCTTTTCGTTTTCTGCATTTATACCTTGTATGATTTTTGCTGCCTCATCGCCTCTTCCAGAAGATAAATACAAGTTTGCTAACGTTACCTTAGGATAGGGTGATTGCGGGTCATATTTAAGGGCTTTATTTGCCAACATTTCAGCATTATTGTATTGTTTAGCCATATAAGCCCTAACAGCTTTATCATTATAATAACTAACAGACCTTGACTCTTCATACAGGTTCGTCATTAAAGGATCGCTTACTTGTGCTTCAACACTGCCTTTACGACTACTGAACTTTTGAGCTTCTTCTAGATTCCCATTGGCGGCATAAGCTTGTGAGATTAAAAAATTGATTTTTGTGGCAAAAGGCTGTACCTCAATAGCCTTCTGGTAGTTTTCAATGGCTGAATTTACCTGCCCTTGCTGCATCAATACCTTTCCTATACCCACCAAAGCAACTGGTGTATCTGGATTTATCTCCAATACTTTTTGATATGCCTGAAAAGATTCTTCTAAATTCCCTTCTTGAAAAAATATCTCACCTAAATGAACCATTGTTGGGACATACTGGCTATTATGTTTCCATGCTTGTTTCAATCCCACTTTAACTTCTTCAAACTTTCCCAGGTTCTTATTAGCCATGGCTTTTAAATAGTGCCACTTAGAATTTTTTGAAGCCAATTCCAAAGCTTCGTCATAAAGTTGAATAGCTACCTCTAAATAATCATGAACATGATAAAATTGTCCCAGCTTTCCAAAAGCTTCAGATTTTTTATAGTCCGAACCATTTTTTTCAATTGCCTGTAGCTGGCCATATAGTTCTTTTTGACGCTCTTTAATTGCACGTTTTGCAGTCGTCAAATCAGGGTGTTTAATATTTGTTTTAGCAAATGTGTTTAAGGAAAAAACCAGCATTACCAGCACGCTTATTTTTTTCATATATTTTCTCTTTTCAATGTGTGATATTTGTTCAACTCTAATTGTTTGTAAATTGTCTCAGTTCCATCAGACCACTTCACTTTTACATCTATTGCTCTAGTTTTTTGCCCTAAACCAAAGTGAAGTCTATTATCACGAGAAGACGCAAAGCTACCGTCTGTTCTAACTCGTTTTTGAATTTGCATTGTGTCAGAGGTTACAACTGCTTTTGCCCCAATGTCAATTCTATTCAATTTGCTATTTAGCAACTTAACTCCTATCCAATTATTATAAGCTTTACTTTTATTTATCAAGATTTGCGGTACTGAATTATTGTTTGTCACAACGATATCTAAGTCGCCATCGTTATCTATATCGGCTAAAGCCGCTCCTCGACTTACATCTTTCCTTAGAAAACTCTTGCCCTGTTGATGAGATATTTCTAGATATACACCATCACCAACATTTTTCCAAATTTGATTAGTTTGCTTAAATGGATACGGATCATTTAATTGAATTTCACTTTTAATTTTAGCCACGGAACCATTCGCACTAAACAAGTCTAACAATCCGTCATTATCAAAATCAAACCACACGGTTCCAAAGCCTGTTGATGTAAAACTACTAGAACCCAGTTTTTTCACCATGGTTAGGTCTGAAAACCAGCCTTTACCATTATTAACATACAATGTATTTGTTTGTTTGTTTAAATGAGTCATAAATAAATCAATATCACCATCATTGTCAAAATCAGCAGCATCTACACCCATCGAAGCCTCAGGTTCTCCACTCATATTGACAGCAACACCGCTTAACAACGCATTTTCTTTAAACTTACCTGCGGTTGAATTAAGCCACAAATGGTTATCAACTCCATCGTTAGCTATATAATAATCAAGAAAGGAGTCGTTATTAAAGTCAGCGGCGACAACACCTAAACCTGCACTTTTTACATTTTTCAACCCGGCTTGAGAACTTACATTGGAAAAGGTTCCATCGCCATTATTCTTGTACAAATAGTCAGATTGGTGTTTATACCCTCGAGGAGCACAATAATCCAAAGAACTATCAGAAGCTCGACATTGCTTGGTGTGCTCTAAAATAGGATACCCAACATAGTTCACAACATAAATATCTAAAAATCCGTCTTTATTGTAATCTGCAACTGAGGCGCCAACACTCCAGTTTGTATCTGTTTTTGGTAAAGCTTTATTTCCCACGACAAAGGTTCCATCACCTTGATTCATGAAAATTTGATTTTCCTTATAATTAGCAACAAAGATATCCTCATAACCGTCATTGTTGAAATCACCCGTTGCAACCCCCATTCCATAACCAATTGATTTTAGTTTTGCTTGTTCAGTTACGTTGGTAAATAGTGGCTTATCAACCTGCTTGGTATCATTTCTAAACAGTTGGTCTTTAGGAATATTTGGGTTATTATTCAAACCAGATAAGTCACCACTTTGAACCAAGTACAAATCCATGTCGCCATCATTATCATAATCAAAGAATGCAGCTCCTGCACCAATTATCTCAGGCATATAAAACTTGCCACTCTTTCCATTTACATGCTTAAATTCAATGCCTGAAGACTCTAGTTCATCTGAAAACTTTGCCAATAGTTGTAAGCTAACCATAAGCATAATAATTATCAATCTTATATTCATATTAAATTTTAATCTATCGTCCTATCTTATAATTCAATTCAATGTTAAAATTGAAAACTAAAACTCTTCATTCTATCCAAAACCAAAAGAAAAGCCACAATAATCATCTCTATGCAGCAATTATCAGAAATCGTAAATTTACTAAAATCTCAACAGTTTTCTCAAGCTGTAACACAATGTCGATTAGCATTAAAAATAAACAACCATCCACAACTTCATTTGTTCTTAGGCATTGCTCTTGGTGAATTAGGGAATATTGATGAAGCTAAATTAACTTTTCAAACGTTAGTAACACACTTCCCTAAAAGCCTAGAAATTCAATTCAATTATGCTTTGATTCTTGAAAAGAACAATCTTGATAATGAAGCAATACATACTTATGAGTCTTGTTTGAAATTACAGCAAAACCACCCACTGGCAATGAGAAACCTATCTTATTTATACTTTAAACAACAAAATTTCCCGTTGGCATTGCAACTTATTAATCAATTGCTATTGCTCAACCAAAAAGACCCTTTTTTACATAACCTTAAAGGTTTAATTCACATGGACTTAAAACAAACAAATCTAGCGATTGAATGTTTTAATAATGCATTACAGATTCAGCCTAATGAACCTGAATATTTATACAACAAGGCAACTGCTCTTGCTTTGTCTGGCCAAAGTTCAAAACTAACGTCAACTTTAAAAGAAATTTCTAAGTTTGGTACGCGTGACTCTGTATCTTTCATTGCTTCAATGTATGAAAAAAGCAACATGCTTGAAGAATCTCTTCAAATTATAAACAAAGGCCTAGGGGCAAATGGAGAAAATGCCGATTTGCTTTTAACTCTTGCTAAAGTTTTAAAACAAAAAAAATCATACCTCAAAGCACTTGATACTTTAGATAAGATTCAAGAGTTTCCCAACCCTCTTTTTTACCAAGAAACATTGTATGAAAGAGCCAATCTCTTAGATAAAAACAAAGAGTACGAAAAAGCGTGGGAGATTGCTACACTGGCAAATAATGAAAGCCACAATTCTTGGATTAAAGCTCATAAAGATAAAGACCCTTACAACCAAGTATGTATTGAAATCAATAAAAGCATTGGAGAGCATGCCTCCACAATTATTCAACCAATCAACGACAAACTAGAAAAAAATATTGCTTTTATTCTAGGCTTTACTCGATCAGGTACAACTTTAGTTGACAGCATATTATCATCCCATACCGAAGTCGAAGTGCTTGAAGAAATACCACTTATAAGAGACTTATCAAACCAATTTCCCAAGACTACTCCAGCTGCACACTTTAAGCAAATACTGGAAATCTCATCAGAACAAAAATTACAACTAAGAAAAAGATATTTTGAGCAAATCCCTAATTACTTAGCTTTATCAAACTCACAATTAATTATTGACAAGTCGCCCTTAAACACTAGTTTGATTGCTTTTATCAAAACAGTCTTTCCTGAATCCAAAATCATATTCTCAATTCGACACCCTCTAGATGTTTGTGTTAGTTGCTACTTTCAACAATTTGAATACAACAGTTATATGACCAATATGACATCTACTGCCAGAATCGCCAAAACTTACGATGCCATATTAAATGTCTGGAAAAATAGTATTGAAAAATTTGATATTGAAGTTCATTATCAACGTTATGAAAAACTTGTTACAGATTTTGAACCGCAAAGTAAAAATTTAACCGAATTCTTAGGATTGGATTGGCAAGATCAAATGCTTCACTTTCAATCTTCATTGAAATCTAGAGCTGTAATTCCAAACCCCAGTTACAATCAAGTTAGCCAACCCATATATCAAACAGCAAAGAATCGTTACAAAAATTATTCTTCTCATTTGGGAGAAGCTATTGAAATACTTGAGCCTTGGATCAAATATTTTGATTATAAAATATAAGTGCCACTTGCAAAGCTATCAGGAATAACCTATAAATTTTGCAATGTCACCTATTTGATTTTAGAAAAACTAAGCGGATTCAAGTCCACATCCGTTTTATCAAACAAAGTTTCGGGGTATTTGTTTTTTTTATAAAGCTCTAGGTTTTCTTTCAACCTAATGATTTTTTGTTGATTACTCTTGTTATTAATTGATAATAACTGAAAAATAGCTTGGGCTTGATAATCGATAGCTTCTTGGTAATTATTATTCTTAGCCTCTATTAATGCTAGCGTTTCCACAACATAGGTTTTTTGAGAAAATTGATAGATGTTTCTTGCTGCATTTAGTGCATCTGATAGTACCTGTTTTTCTACAGGACAATGCACAGCAATCTTCACTAGGGTTAATAAAAATGCAAAGTTTTTTGGTTGATTTTTTACTGCCTGATAAATATTTTCTGTTGCTAGTTTACACTTTTTTTGATGGGCATGGATTGCAGCCTTCTTATGTAAAACACCCGGGTTTTCTGGATCTAGATTTTGTAAAAGCTGCAATTGATTCAACGCCTTATCGTACTCTCCTTTCCTCATAAGTGCATTAGACAGATTCAACAATGCTTTTTTATGATATGGATCTAGTTTAAGAACGGATTGATACCAGGCAATCGATTTATCATTATTGCCATTAATTTCTTCAATAATACCAAGTATATATTTAAAGCTAGGAACATCTAGATTTTCTTGAACCGCTTTCTCCATAATATCCACAGCTAACTGAACCCTGTCAGTTGACACATAAATATTTGCCAATGTTACCATTGGATATGGAGAATCAGGGCCATATTCCCTGGCTTTATTTGCTATAATTTCTGCATTTACAAAATCGCCAGCCCTATATGCTTGGACAGCTTTATCATTATAATAGGTGTAGCTTCTTGATTCTTCATACAAAGCCACAACAATCGGATCATACATTTGTGCTTGAACAGTACCTTTTTTTGCATGGTAGGCTTGAGATTTTTCCATGTCTCCTAACGAAGCATAAGCATTAGAAATTAAAAAATTTATCTGGCTAGCTGTTGGTTGATATTTAAGCGCTTTTTTGAATTTTTCAATTGCAGCTTTTGCCTCTCCTTCCTGCATTAATACTTGTCCCAAACCAACCAAGGCCCTTGAGTAGTTATTGTTCTGAGTCAGAACATTTTGAAGAACTGTTTTAGCTTTTTCAAATAACCCTTGCTGCAAATAAACTTCGCCCAAATACACCATTACTGGCAAATATTGATCATTTAGTTCCCATGCACTTTCAAAGCTTACAATGACCTTATCAAATTCTCCCTTGCTTTTATAAGCTATACCAAGTAAATAGTGCCACTTTGAATTTTGGGGAGCTAATTCGATCGCATTTTTGTACAGCACTATTGATGTATCAACATATTCATGCACATAATAAAATTGTGCCAATCTTCCAAAAGCCTCTGACTTAAGAAAATTAGAACCATTTTTATTAACATTTTGTAATACAGTGTACAGCTCTTTTTGTCTTTCAACAACAATAGGCTTTGCTCCTGACAATTCTGGAAATTCAACAATTGTTTCACTACGCACTTGTACTATAGAGCTTAAAAGAACCAATAGAATAAATAACAACTTCATTTCAATGCCCTTATTTATATATAACATGATATTGGTTTATTTTAAGTTCATTGTAAGTTGTTTTCATTCCGTCTGTCCACTGAACATCAATAGAGGTGTTTTTATAATACCCTCCCAAACCAATTAACAAACGACTGTCATGCGATGACTCAAAACCTCCATCTGTTTTAACTCTTCTTTGAACTGTCTTACCATCAAAGTTTATGCTTACAATAGCCCCCAAATCAATTCTGTTTTTTGTTTTATCTATCAATTTTAGGCCCAGCCAATTGTTTTTAGAGTCTGTTACATTGATAAGTAGTTGTGGAACACTGCTGTTATTCAAGACCAAAATATCTAAATCTCCATCATTATCAATATCAGAAAACGCCGCACCTCTACTGACATCTTTCCTTAAAAAACTGGGATCTTGCATATTTGATACTTCTTTATAATTTCCATTGCCAATATTTTTCCATAGTTGGTTCGGCTGTTTGTAAGGATAGGGGTCTTTTGATATTACGTCTTTTTTTATTTTTACAACAGCACCATTAGCACTGAACAAATCCAAAAGACCATCATTATCATAGTCAAACCAAATTGTACCAAATCCTGTTGCTGTAAAACTACTTGAGCCTAATTTTTTAGCCATAGTCAAATCAGAAAACCAGCCTTTACCATTATTAACATAGAGTGTATTGGTCTGGCGATTAACATGTGTCATAAATAAATCAATATCGCCATCATTATCATAGTCAGCTGCGTCAACTCCCATTGAAGCCTCGGGCTCACCATTCATATTAACTGCTACGCCACTCGCTAATCCAAGCTCAACAAATTCATCATTACCTTTATTTATCCAAAGGTGGTTTTCCACACCATCATTTGCGACATAATAATCAGGTTTCAAATCATTGTTAAAGTCTGCTGTAACCACACCCAAACCGGAAGCACTTTTATTATTTAAACCAGCCTT
The DNA here is from genome assembly GCA_016744455.1 of Alcanivoracaceae bacterium. Classification (GTDB taxonomy): domain Bacteria; phylum Pseudomonadota; class Gammaproteobacteria; order Xanthomonadales; family Marinicellaceae; genus NORP309. Next base: position 7,324 of record JADGEI010000032.1, on the reverse strand, counting down.
AAAACTAACATTCGAAAACGTTCCATCCTTATTGTTTTTATATAAATAATCAGCTTGATATTTATAAGCTTGAGGCGAACAATAATCATATGACCCATCAAAAGCCTTACAGTGCTTAATAAATCCATTCATAGGATAGATTAAATAATTTGCAACAAAGATATCTAAATAACCATCATTGTTGAAATCTATTATTGAAGCACTAACACTCCAATTTTTATCTGTTGTGGGAATGGCCTTTTCAGACACATCAAAAGTTCCATCACCATTATTCATGAATACTAAATTGGCTTGTAAGTTAGCTACAAATATATCGATATATCCATCATTGTTCAGATCTGCAGTTGAAACACCCATTCCGTATCCATTAGAAACAATGCCCGCTTGTTGCGTAACATCAACAAATACTGGCTGGTTCTCTGTTGTCGTATCATTACGATAGAGCTTATCAGAATTAGCATCATTGCCTTTTTTTGAGTTTGGCAAATTGCCACTTTGGACTATATACACATCCATATCTCCATCATTATCATAATCAAAGAAAGCCGCACCTCCACCCATAATTTCAGGTAAATAATATTCACCACTCATGCCGTTTTTATGAATAAAATCTATGCCTGAATTTTCAATTTTGTCAACAAATAATGAGTTGGCTTCAAAACTACAAAGTAGAATCATTAATACTATAAATTTTTTCATAAGATAACTATTTTTTTTCTATATGGTTCCATATTTTAACAAAATCAACCGCAATTGCCACAAATCATAATTTACACAGATAACTATTTAAATGATAAGTTCCTTTAAAGATACGATAAATGTATCAACACTCATTAACTGTCACTTTATTTATTATCTTTGTCAGTTACAATATCAACCATTTGCGGGTATTTTTTCCAACGATTTACCGATGACTTATATATTGGTTGCCTTGCCTGCCATACACTCGGGGTTTCAATTGCATTTTTAGCACCCTTATAATCTTCGTTTGCAAGTTGGCTAACACCAACAAAATCAACTACCTTTTGCTTTACCTCCTTATGATGTAGAACAAAATCATTGTATTTAATAGTTAAAATGTTTTGTAGGTAACTGCTTTCCCAAAAATTAATAAGTTCTTTGTATCCATCATACATTTGAAATATATCAGAAATTTTATGTGTATAGTTGTGCATCATACTAAAGTTTTCAAAAAGTATTGAAGTAGATACATCATATTTGTCTCGTTCAAAGTTAATGAATTTGGCATGGGGGAAAATCTGCATATAGAAGCCCATATGTAAGAAGTTCATTGGTACTTTGTCAATTATTCGACTCCCTGAAAAATTTGAAAACCTTTTAAAAAATGATTCATAATCATCAGCCATAGAATTTAACTGATTTACACTTATTACTTTATCATCGCTTAAATACGAAGCCCCTTTAAACTGCCTAAATAACGCATAGTCTAATGCTGGTGTTTCACCACCTGGATAAAATTCTGGATACGTTGACAGTATTTGTTCTACCAATGTTGTCCCGCTTCTTGGCATACCAACTATGCATACCGGAGCACTTTTATTTTCAGATATTGCGATATTATTCATATTAGAATAATGCGTTTGAAGCTTTTCAAGGTGTTTTTGAAAGTTTTTAATATCAAATGGAGCAACAGAATCTTTGATTTTTTTACCTTTTTGGGCCAACTGCCATGCTTTTTTATACTCCTCACAGTCATTTAATATTTTTGCCTGGGATAAATACAACCTTGCTTTTGCTTCAGGATCTTGATTGTTAGAAATCGCTGTTTCAATTTGACTAATTAATTTCTTTGGTTGCTTGTTAAATTTAACGGACTTAACAAGACCAGAATAAGTGTAAGAATAATTTGGGTCGCAACTCAACGCTTTTTGATAACATTTTTCTGCTTGAACAAACTTTCCATTAGTTAAGTAGTTTCCAGCCAATTGGGTATAAGCCCACGGATGATTTGCACGTAATGAAATCATTCTTTTACAAAGCCTATTTATACCACTTCTTTTTCTAGCTTCTTTCTTCGCTTGAATTAATGCAGCAAGGACATCGAGGGATTTTGGCTCAAGTTTCTCTGCAAACTCACAGGCCTTTACAGCAAGGTCAAATCTATAAATTCTAATCGCCAGCTTATTTAAGTTCAACAATAATTGGACATCACTTGTTTGACCACGCAGGATTTTTTTAAAATACTTTGTGGCTAAGTCATCTTGATTGTTTTTTATAAAACAATTAGCTAAATTCAAACTCACCCAATCATTATCTCTTTGCATCTTTTCACAAAGTAACAATAGTTCTATCGCCTCTGTCTGGTTTCCCATATTTGACAGTTGTATGGCTTTATTTAAAGTGCCTTCAAAGTTTTCAATCATTATTCATAACTGGCAAAAAAATAACATTTTACTGTAGAAACCCTATATTTGGTGCTATTTCATTAGATTTTGGTTAAATAGCATTAATGTTTAAATGTGATCAAACGAGTTAATCACTTTTTCTTTCCGGTTAGTTTTTTTCATTTTAGGTAAACTGTTAATAAATTGTCGCCCATAAGCTTTTGTCATGATGCGTTTATCACATATAACAAGGATTCCTTTGTCTGTTTCTGAACGGATCAACCGACCAACACCTTGTTTCAAGGCAATGATGGCTTTTGGCAATTGATAATCAAAAAAAGCATTGCCGCCACTTTCAACAATGCGGTTGATTCTTGCCTGCAAAACCGGGTTGTCTGGATGAGCAAAGGGTAATTTATCAATTATCACACACGAAAGGTTATCACCTGCCACATCAACTCCTTCCCAAAAACTAGCAGCTCCTAGTAAAACACCGTTGCCAGAATCTGCAAAATCTGACAATATTTGATGGCGAGACCCTTGACCTTGAACAAACAATGGTTTCTCTAATTTTTCATGAAAAAACTTAGCAGCATTGTTGAGTGCCTTATGACTGGTAAACAAAAAGAAAACACCTCCTTTAGTTTTCTCAATAAGAGGCAAAACATGTTCACAAATACTTTGATTAAAATGAAAATCATTGGCATCTGGCACATCTTTAGGGACATAGATTAAGGCATTTTTTTCAAAATCAAAAGGACTATCAAGCAACAAGGTTTCACTCTCAATAAACCCTGTTTCCTTTTTAAAGTGTGCAAACGATTGATTAATGGCTAAAGTCGCTGATGTTAATACCCATGCTGATTGATTTTCTTGCCTAAACTTGGTTAAAGGGTCTGAAATATCAATAGGTGTTTTATGAAAGATAAAATATTTATTACGGCTTTCATACCAGTAAATAAAATCAGGCTTTAACGTTCCTAACAACTCGCCAATAAATGCCACCAAACCTTCTGTACGAATAAAACATGATTCTACACCTTTAGATTGAGCGGCTATTGGTTTAAGAGCTTCAGCTAATTCAACAAAAGATTCTTGTAATAATTCTAAATACTCTTGATTTGACTTTGTCTCCAGTGCTTTTTCTAAGGTATCTGACTCTTTTAAATCAGCAAACTGTAAATAGATATCGCGTAAAGCCTGTTCAACCAATTGATGTTTGTCAGCGATAGCGGCATAAGCCCCAGTGACTTCGCCTGCTTCTTTTTTACAATCATTTAATAAATCCTGACACTGATAGGATGAAAAAGATTGGCTAAAAAATTTTGATGCGATTTCTGGAACTTGATGCGCCTCATCTAAGATAACGACTTCGGCATCAGGTAACAACTCTCCAAAACCATCTTGTTTTAAAGCCATGTCCGCAAACAACAAATGGTGATTAACAACTAAAATATCAGCATTCATAGCTCGACGGCGGGCTTTCATGACCAAGCATTCTGTATAACTTGGGCACTCATTACCTAAACAATTATCAGCATTTGATGTAACGTGACGCCAAATTAAATCATTTTCTGCAACTTCTTCAAGCTCCGCCTTATCTCCAACACTAGTTTTATGTGACCACTTTTCAATCAATTGTAAAGGCACTGCCAAATCTGGGTTGTGAGCGATACGAGAGTGTAATGCTTGGTACATACGATGATGACACAAGTAATTAGCCCTACCTTTCAATAACCGAATTTTGGGTTTCAGCTCCATGATTTCCAATACTTTTGGTAAATCTCTATAAAACAGTTGTTCTTGAAGGTTTTTTGTACCCGTTGATACTATGGTTTTTTTGTTTTTTATAATAGCAGGGATTAGGTAAGCAAAAGTCTTTCCGGTTCCGGTTCCTGCTTCTGCAATCAAAGTGCCACTCGAGTCAATAGTTGACTCTATTTTTTCAGCAAGCTCTAACTGCACATCTCGAGTTTTAAAGTGTGCTAGTTTTTTTGCAAAAACCCCCTTTTCACCAAGAATATCAACGATACTCATCAATATCTATTTTCACTTTTAACGAGGCACTGTTCTTGCTTGTCAAGTGCCATCGCTTGGTTGGCATCATAGCCTAATTGTTGTGCTGCTATAGCTAGGATTCGCCATGATTTTTCGCATATTTCACCTTTAGCCGGACTATTTTTGGTTGATATACTCGCCCAATAATGCGCTTGTTTATTATTCCCTTTATGCAATAATATCTCTGATAATAATTGGCTTATTTGTGGTGCCTTTGGTTGTATTTCATAAGCTCTTTCTAAGCTTACAATGGCTTGATCATAGGCGTTTAATTGAAAGTGTTTTTTTGCTTGGTTATACAAGTTTTTTACACCATTGTTCATCAAAGGAAGCGTTTGAATGACTGATTCATTTTTATGTTTTGGATTTATTTTGTTATCCAGTTCAATGTTTTTTACAACGGCTGGTTTTTTATCTGGAAGTTGGCAAGCAGAGAGAAAAAACAAAGGAATAAACAGTAAATTTCGCACAGTATAGGTAATTTAAAAAAGGTGATTTTAACAGAGGTTTTAAAGAGATTCTCAATTATCCTACTATTTTTTTCATTACAATAGCATCTTCTCTACCAATTAAGCATTTATAATAGTTTTTACGTATGCCAATTTGTTTAAAACCAAATGATTTATACAGTGATTGAGCCACCGGACTAGAAACCCTAACTTCCAAGAGGAATGTTCTCGCTTGGTTATAAATACACATGTTTTCTAAATAGCTGAGCAATTTTCTACCTAAACCATTGCCTTGGTAAGATTTATCGATACACATATTGAGTAAATGAGACTCATCTAATGCGGTCATTAGTATCCCAAAACCAACAACTTTCTTTTCTTGCTTTAACACAACGCAATGATAGCCAGACTTGATACAATCTCGCATCACACCAATTGACCATGGGACTGGATAACTTGCCTTTTCAATTTGCATAACCGCTTTAATATCCGATTTCCGCATTTTGTCAAAATAGTATTTTGTCGATTTCATATTAGGGTATAATACCCGAAAAACGACAAAATGTAAGTGTATGCCTGAAGCAGTACCAAATGAAGCAACAGAAAAAGAGATTCATAGTCTAAACCTTGCCCTAGACAATAACCGTCTTGGTGAAGTAGAACGTACGATTAACTCACTACCTGCTGCTGAAATTGCTCTTTTCTTGGAGTCATTACCAAAAGACAAACGAAATAAAGTTTGGGACTTGATTGACTCTGAACACAGCGGAGAAATCCTAGTTCACTTGCATGATGAAGTTCGAACGCGTTTTATTGATAAAATGGAACCCAAAGAGCTTGTTTCTGCTACCGAAAGTCTTGAGCTCGATGATTTAGCTGATATTATTCTCGACTTACCCAAAGAAGTCAGTGATGAATTATTGTTATCCATGGACAATAATAACCGCGAATTGCTTAAGAGGGTTTTATCTTATTCGGAAGATTCTGCAGGCGGCTTAATGAACCCCGATGTCATTACCATACGACCTGATGTAACAATAGACGTAGTATTACGCTACATCAGAATGCGTGGTACATTGCCAACACCACTTGGTGATTTATTTGCTGTAGGGCGTAATGGACATTACCGCGGAAGGCTGGATGTCAATGATTTATTGCTACAAGACCCCAATACTAAAGTGGCTGATTTACTAGATTTAAAAGCACCAGCAATTTTGGCAACCACTCCTGCAAGCGAGGTAGCGCAAGATTTTGAACACCATGATTGGATTTCGGCCCCTGTGGTGGATGATAACAACACTTTAATAGGCAGAATTACCGTAGATGATATTGTCGATGTCATCCGTGATGAATCCGAACAAACTGTTATGCGTATGGCTGGATTAGATGAAGAAGACGATATGTTTGCCCCTGTTTTGATTAGCTCAAAAAGACGTGCTGTTTGGCTGGGTATAAATTTATTGACCGCATTGGCCGCAGCTTTTTCGATCGGATTTTTTGCAACAACCCTAGAGCGTATTGTTGCTCTTGCCATCTTAATGCCTGTAGTTGCTTCTATGGGTGGTATTGCTGGTTCTCAAACATTAACATTAATGATACGCGGCATGGCAACAGGTCAAGTCGGATTAGGTAACGCAAAAAGCTTATTATCACGTGAATTTGCTATCAGCATATTCAATAGTTTTATTTGGGCAATCGTCCTAGCAGGCATTACCTATTTATGGTTTAAAGACTGGGATATAGGCATGGTCATCGCTTTTGCATTAACCATAAATTTAATAGCGGGAGCCCTTGCTGGGGTCATTGTACCACTGATTCTAAGGCGCTTGTCAATAGACCCTGCCATAGCAGGTGGAGTGGTTTTGACCACTGTTACCGATATTGTCGGGTATGTTTCATTCTTAGGACTAGGATCAATCTATCTTGTTTAATAAAAGTCAATTAAGGAAAATTGAAGATTAACAAGTTCCTTTGAATAAATTTAGATAAAAAAATAATACTGAGTAAAAATTATGAGTAAACCACAAATTGTAGAAGATGTTGTCGAGAGAATTGGGGATTTAATTCCACAAGACTTTAAAACTATGCGTGAAGAATTCCACACAAATGCTAAAGCCATTGTTGTAGCGGGCCTTAAAAAGTTGGATTTAGTTACACGAGAAGAATTTGATGTCCAAAGAGCTGTATTGGCCAAAACAAGAGAAAAACTAAAGTTACTTGAAGCCGATTTAAAACTCCTGCAATCTAAGCAAAAATAAATTTAGTAAAACCCTCTCTCTAGATAATGCCAATTAGTGAGATTTATGGTGTTTATCTAGGAGAGTTTGTTCAAAACTAATCTCCATTCATGCATCCTATAAAGTGATGTTGATTCGTAAGCGCCAACGCAACAACAGCCTATACAAATAAATAAAAATAACAGAAACTATACTTTTTATATTAGATTAAACATGAAACGTATAAGACGCACAT
>JADGEI010000014.1 GCA_016744455.1 Alcanivoracaceae bacterium | reverse complement strand
AATAAGCTAATCGGAATAGGGAAAAATAGATAAATAATGTGATTTTTGCAGAAAATCAATAAAATCAGAGAAATTTAAGATTCAAGCAAAGGTCTCTACCATGAGAGATATGCAAAACCCTCTCTGAATAAAACTGATTAAAGTTACAATAACTTCCCGTATATTTTTTTTACTGTTATAATTAACTAGGTTCAAAAACAATACTTAATTACTTACAATTAGTTTACAGCTTATGCAAGAAATACTCGAATTTTTATCACTGACACCCGATGACATAAAACGCCTAATTGCAATTATTAAATTTGCATTTGTTATTTATGCTTCAGGTTTAGTACTTGAATATTTTAATCAAGCTGAAAAAAACCAACCATTAGAGAATATTCGATTCAATTTAATCTATTCAGTTAATTTTGTTGTCGTCAATGCCATAGTTTTTGGAATGTTTAAGCCGATAATTGCTCCAACTATTGATTTACTTGGCGGGCCTTATTTTCAGTGGACATTTGGTTCAAGTGTTTTTAGTCAAATTTTATATGCTTTAACATTTTTATTTATTTTTGATTTTTTCTATTATTGGTTTCACCGATGGCAACACACGTCAAGGCTTTTTTGGGCTCAACATCAATTTCATCATTCAGATGAATCCTTAAATGTAACCACTAGCAATCGACACCATTGGCTCGAAGATGTATTTAGAATATTTGTTATCTTAATTCCTATGGGAACATTGGTAAAACTAGACGCTAAAACAACCACATGGATTTGGTCATCATTGATGCTTTGGGGTTATTTTATTCATCTTAATATTAAGATGAATATGGGTATCTTGACTCCAATAATTGGTGGGCCACAGGTGCATAGAATACATCATTCCTTTGAGAAAGATCATTTAGATAAAAATTTCGCTGCGTTTTTCCCAATTTTTGATATTATTTTTGGTACTTTCTATTACCCTAAAAAACATGAATACCCTAAAACAGGATTATTAGGTGGCTATAAAATGAATAGCTTTAAAAAAGCCAATTTTTATCCGTTTATGTATTGGATTCGAAGAATTAAGAAATTAGCATCAAGACAGAATTAAAATAATATTAAATTATTTCAATGGTTTGATCCATTTGTTCCTTTTGTTAATAAAATATTTTTCAACAGTAATATTCAACAAAAAACCCAATAGAAAAGTAACTAAAATGGCTAGCACCATGTAACTCCATGCCTCGACTTCATTAGTGCTTTTTTTGGAGAAATATCGAAAGATTTGAAAATGGATGAGGTATAACGAGTAACTGGTTATGCTAATAGAAGTTAACAAACTAGCTAATGGCTTATATTTGTAATTCTTAAAGCTTAAGGCATAGATTATGATTAAAGCGCATAATATATTTACTCCCGGAAATACAATTAAAGTATTTACCCAGTTTAATCTTCCATTAAATATTTCCACACTTTGATTAAAATACCACCACGTCGTAAACATTAAAAGTATAGCTAGGATTAAAGCCCCATACTTGATGAGTTTCTGATATAAAATTTTTGGGAAATAATAATGAGTCCACGCTAATAATAATCCATATCCAATAGAGTCGAAACGAATAAATATGCTCTTACGTAAGCTTAAATCCCAATGACTATCTGGGTGATTCAATAAAACTGTTATTCTTAACAGTAAGGGAATAAGAATATAGATTAATGTGGTGATTAAAAATATGTTTTTAACGCTTATTATTTTGTTCGTTGTGTTATAAATGACATACAACAGTATTGGGAAAGTTAAGTAAAACCATTCTTCTAATGAAATAGTCCAGGAGACAGGAAAAACTTTTAATTCTTCTGGTACATAATTTTGTAAGAACACTAAAAATGAGAAATAGATTTCGTTTTTAAACAACATTATTATAGCAATAACAACAAAATAAGCTGGTAATGTACGCATCCATCTCTTTAACCAAAAATTAATAAGTAACTTATATGAAAGCTGTAGTTGTATGATTTTTAACAGTATTGATCCAATCAAAAAGCCACTGAGAGCAAAAAATAACTCTACAGCTAAAATACCGAAATACAAATAAGATAGCAAGTTGTAATAAGCGCCTATAAAAATCATGCAATGGATGATTAATATAATTATTAACGAACTTGATCGAACAACATCAAGTCCATAGTGTCTATTTTTTGAAGAATTAGATAATAGGCTCATAAAGAAATATGTTAAACCAGCTTAGCAATAATATACATGTTTTTGAGTGCTTTAATTAATATTTATGGAATGAAAATTTCTGTTGGATAATGGTGGTTATGGGTGGACTTGAACCACCGACCCCGGCATTATGAATGCCGTGCTCTAACCAGCTGAGCTACATAACCATTATAGACTTTCTTCGGCTCTTGAAAAGACCTACTTTCAAGAGGGCGTGAATTTTCGTATTTATAAATGCTTTTGTCAAGTACAATAAATGAAAATTTAAGTTTTATGAAGTTATTTTATCTACTTGTTGATTGAGGGTGTCTAAAACCTGTTGAAACACTTTAATTTCTTGTTTTGAAAGGCTGGAGATTAATTGTTTTTCAAAAGCTTTTGCTTTTGGTTCTACTTGGTTAATAAGTTGCCTACCATTGATTGTTAAATTATACCTTCTTGCTCTTCCGTCTTCGATGCATTTTCTTTCTGATATTAATCCTTTTTCGTCTAATACTTTTACTGTCCTGCTGATTTTTACTTTATCCATTTGACTATGAAGTGCTAATTCTTTGGCGGTTTGTCTTTTTAAGGTTGAGAGTATCGCCAATACACGCCATTCAGGAATAGTTATATTGTGTTGTTCTTGATAAAACTTAGCAATACCTTTGCTTAATTTATTGCTAAGTACTGATAATTGATAAGGTAAAAAGTTTTGTAATTGCATAATTTTTTAAAAATTAGTTTCAATTGTAACTAATTTGAACTAATAGTTTCATTTGTAACTAATTATGCTTAAAATAACACAAATTTCAAGTAACTGGTAAAATTATGACAAATCAAATAAATGGTTTTGGATTTATTGAGTATGCATCAAATAACCCTGATCAATTAGACAAACTTTTTAGGCAATTAGGATTTAGCGCAATAAAACAACATAAAACTAAAGACATTACTTTATACCGTCAAGGTGGAATTGACTTTATGTTGAATAAAACATTAGATTCATTTTCCCAGAAGTTTACTAACGAACATGGCCCATGTGCCAATGGTTTTTCAATAGTATTTGATGATTCACAAGCCGCATTAAAACATTCTGTAGCCAATGGATCTGAAGAAATTCAAGCTGATTTAAATTTACCGGCAGTTAAAGGCATTGGCGGAGCAGCCCTTTACTTAGTTGATAAAGGGAATTATGCCAGTCTGTTAAAAAATGATTTTGAAGAAATTACAGGCATGAATCAGTACCCAACAGGCTGGGGCATGACTTATATTGACCACCTAACCCATAATGTTTTTTATGGAGATATGGAAAAATGGGGAAAGTACTATGTTGACTTATTTCAATTCGAGCAAATTAGGTATTTTGACATTAAAGGAGCGCAAACTGGTTTAACTTCAAAAGCTATGAAATCTCCAAATGGATCTGTTAAAATTCCTTTAAATGAATCACCAGACAAAAAGTCCCAAATTAACGAATACATAGATGAATATAAGGGCGAAGGCATTCAGCATATCGCACTGTATACTGAAAACATATATGAAACGATAGAGTCAATAAAAGCTGCAGGTGTTGATTTTTTGGTAACACCAGAGACGTATTACACCATAATTGATAAACGAGTTAGTAAACATGATGAAGATGTACCTCGTTTAGAGAAAAACAGTATTTTAATTGATGCAGATGAAGAAACTGGTGAGAAAATACTCTTACAAATATTTACTCAAAACTGTATCGGTCCAATATTTTTTGAAATCATTCAACGTAAAGGTAATCAAGGATTTGGTGAAGGCAATTTCCAAGCTTTATTTGATTCAATTGAACTAGATCAAAAAAGAAGAGGGTTCTTGTAATGAAAAACTGGATACAAACATTTAGAAAAGAAGGTACTGTTGCAGATCAAGCACATTATGGACTGCCTGAAGATACCTATGAACGCGAAGTTGGTAAAGAAGGGTTCTTTGGACCAGTTGCGCATTTTTACCATAAAAACATGCCAACAGGCTGGATAGATTTTGAGGGCGACCTACAACCACGTGCATTTGATACCTCTAAAATTACTGATATAGAAAGCAGTCCGTATAAATCGCCAATCATTATGCATAACGCTTCAATAAAGGTGCGTATGTTAAAAATTGATAAAAGCATGAATCATTTAGTTAGCAATGCTGATGGCGATGAAATGTTATTTATTCATAAAGGTGATTGTGAGGTATATTGTGATTATGGACATCTAAAACTATCTGAAGGTGATTATTTTATGCTGCCACGATGTACCAAGTGGCGATTGGCAATGAATAGCCTTTGTGAAATATTAATGATTGAATGCACCAATGCCCATTATCAATTCCCTGATAAAGGTTTGCTTGGGCCAAATGCGATAGTTGATCCGGCTGTTTTGGGCGTACCAGCAATTAATGATAAATTTAAAGCGCAACAGAATGACAATGAAAAATGGACACATCTAATAAAGCATAAAAATAAAGTGAGCTGCCAAGTTTTTCCATTTAATCCTTTAGATGCAGTAGGTTGGCGTGGTAACTTAATGCCAGTTAGACTTAATTGGCGCGACATTTCACCATTAATGAGTCACAGATATCATGTGCCCCCATCTGCACATACGACATTCATGGGCAATCGTTTTATTATTTGTACATTTGTACCACGATTATTTGAAACAGCAGATAAAGCTTTAAAAATTCCATTTTTTCATAATAATGATGATTACGATGAAGTATTATTTTATCATATGGGAAGTTTTTTTTCGCGTGATAATATTCACCCAGGAATGATAACTTTTCACCCGCAAGGGTTTGCACACGGACCACATCCTGGAGCCATGAAAAAAGCATTTAAACAGGACAATTCCATGACGGACGAAGTGGCGGTTATGATTGATACCCGCGATCCATTAGAAATAACCACAGAACTAGAACAAACTGAATGGAAGGAATATGTGGACTCATGGAAGTCTAAATAAATTACAACCATAAAACTATAACAATAAATATTAGAGAATATAATGAAATTAGCAACTTTAAATAACGGCTCAAGAGATGGGCAATTAATCGTAGTTAGTCGTGATAACACCCAAGCAGTTATTGTCGAAAGTATAGCAACAACTATGCAACAAGTCTTAGATGATTGGGCGAATATTTCACCGCAACTTATTGAAGTTTATGGTAAATTAAATAAAAATGAAATTACTGATGTTTTTGATTTAGATATAAATTTACTAGATGCGCCGATGCCACGTTCGCATCAATTTTTGGATGGCAGTGCTTATCTACCACATGTCGAACGGGTAAGAAGGGCGCGTGGAGCAGAAATGCCGCCTAGTTTTTTGGTTGATCCTTTGATGTATCAAGGCACAAGTGATAGTTTTTTAGCTGCTCATGCAGATGTAGTTGTCACCAGCGAAGAATACGGTATAGATTTTGAATCAGAAATAGCAGTTATAGTCGATGATGTTCCAATGGCAGTGAATGCTGAAGACGCAGAGAAGCATATTAAATTGGTCTGTATTTTAAATGATGTTTCGCTACGCAATTTAATCCCTGCAGAGCTAGCTAAAGGTTTTGGCTTTATGCAATCTAAGCCACCAACAGCATTATCACCGTTTTTTGTCACACCTGATGAACTAGGTGGTGCGTGGATTGATAGCAAATTACATTTACCACTTCATACACGTTACAACAATGAATGGTTCGGCTTCCCTAATGCAGGTGTTGATATGCAGTTTAGTTTTGCAGAACTTATTGCTTATGCAGCTAAAACTCGCCCATTATCAGCAGGAGCAATGATTGGTTCTGGGACAATTGCCAATGAAGACGAATCCTTAGGTTCTTCGTGTCTTGCAGAAAAACGTGTTCTAGAAGTAATAAAAGAGGGTAAAGCCATAACGCCATTTATGAGTTTTGGTGATAAGGTTGAAATAAAAATGCTTGCTGAAAATGGTGATAATATTTTTGGGACTATTCATAATACCATTGTGAAAGCTTAATAATGGCTGCAAACAAATGAAATTATATAGCTATTGGCGTAGTACAGCTGCTTACCGAGTACGTATTGCTTTAAATATCAAACAATTGAATTATGAGGTTATCCCAGTTCATTTGGTGAAAGAGGGTGGGGAACAACTTAAAGAAGAATATAAAAGCCTTAATCCTCAGGGGCTAGTTCCTACATTTATAACGAATGAGGGTGAGGTAATAACTCAATCTTTAGCGATAATTGAGTATTTAGAAGAGATTTTTCCTGAATATTCATTGTACCCAAAAAATCCTGTTACTAAAGCTCAGGTAAAAGCCATGACTCTATCAATTGCCTGTGATATTCATCCTTTGAATAATTTGCGTGTGCTGAAGTATTTAAAAGCAGAGCAGTGGCAACAAGAGCAAGTAGATAAGTGGTATGCACACTGGATTAATCAAGGTTTTGGAGCAATTGAAAAACAACTAAACAAACAGGCGGGTTTGTACTGTTTTGGTGATAAAGCCACAGTTGCTGATATTGCTTTGGTCGCCCAAGTCTATAATGCCAATCGTTTCAGTGTACCTCTAGAGCAATATCCATTGATTAAGAAGGTAAATTCTTTATGCTTGTCTCAAAAAGCTTTTATTGATGCTATACCTGAAAATCAATTAGATTGTGACCTATAAATATGACCTAAATCCTGATATTGAAATTACCGTGAATACAAATGTTCTTAATGAGCTTAAGAGGATTTTATCAACAATGGGGCCGATTATCTAGGATGGGACAGAGATAAAAAAAGGGGTTAAATTAGTAACCCCTTTTTTTTAATCTTAAGTTAAGAAACTATCGTTTGGCATTAGCACTCATTGTTGAGTTTCTACTGCTATCGCCAGTCTGACCAGGATCACGCATATCATGTGTATGGCACCATCCTGTTTTATGGCCTCTGTTTGTTGCACCACTTAATTGACCTCTTGATTTTTCTATAACTCCATCTTCCGGATCACTTAAAAACACATCAGTTCCTAGGCTGCAATAATCATATCTCCACCATTTGGTTGCAAATGATGTTGTGTAATAATGCACCTGATTTCGAGCCCAAGTGGGTATACCCGATAACCATGAAGAAGCACCAGAAGTTGTCAAATTAGAATTGTAACCACAACCCACACCAAATACATCTCCTAGTGCAGCTAAATTACCAGCCAGAGGTGTTCCTTGATAAGGAGTACCAACAGACTGAATCATTCGATTACCCGTTGAATAATCTAAGCCACTCCAGTAATAAGTGTAGAGATGTAAACTTGCAGCACCGCCTTGAGAGTGAGCAACGACACCAAATGAATTATATTGATCGCCGAAATCTCTGATTCTACGTGCAAATTCATCATGTGATCGATTTTGATCAAGATCATAAAAAGTAGAAGAGCTGCTAAATTGACCAGAATAAGGTCCCCAAACATCACTAGAACAATAACCGTGTACGAGCAATAACTTATTGCCTGACTTATTCATTGCTTTTTGTGTTGAAGGTTTTTTACCCATCATCATATCTTGAGTGATGTTGCCATCAAAACTTTCATATGCTGCTTTTGGAATAGAGGCCATTTTCAAATTGATAGATTGTTCTGAAACCAATGGAATAAAATGGTTGGCATCTTCAATTCGAAGATTTCTTAACTCAAACAAACCAGAGGTTTTTGACATAGCAATCCATCTTGCGTCTAGCTCGATATTTAGTTCACCATTTTTGATTGGTGTAATAGTGCTAATCCAAGAAACTGGGCTCATCATGCCTTTTGCATCTGCTCCCCATACTTCAGCAACAATACGGTAATGGTTATCAGAAGCTTTACTGTGAGATTCTACATTCATTGCAATGTTCAATCTATTATTGCTAATAGAAAAAGCGGTGGCTTTTATATTGTCCATTGTAAGTGTTTGGTTTATAACGGGTACATAATGTTCCGTTGTTCTCATGAACGGAGTGCCGTTAGGATTAGTACCTTTTGCATTGATTTGAACAGTATAACCACCTGCTTTTTCGGCTTTAAAATCTCCGCCAAACAGGCCGTCGTTTGCTAGTTTGTCACCGTGTAAACCATCGTCATACATGGTGAATTTTTGTTGGAAGCCATCAGGTTGTGTTACAAGCATGAATGCAGATTGAATCGGGTTAAAATCCTTTAGTGGTTCAATTGTTTTTTCATTCGTAGTAGATTGTGTTACAAAATGAATGTCGTGCCCAGTTATCTGATCCAAATTAGTTTTATATGAATTTAATTGATACTTGCTTGAGCTTGATGCCAGAATAAATCCTTCAAATTGATCAGGCTCTCCATAGGATTTAATTTGCACCTGCCAATTGCCTGTTGCAATGTTGTTAAATGTATATTTTTCGCCAGAATAGTTCATATGAGACATGCCATAATCTTCGGAGCTATGTTTATTTGCAACATCATTAATCGATTTAACTTTATTAGTAACGGGGTTGACTAATTCGATGTTCCAATTTTCAGAACCATTAGAAAACACCATTAAATCAAAATTTTTATTGTCAATTGGTAAGTTTGTACCCCAGACCCAATTGCCTGACTTTGTTTCCTTTAGTTTCACAGGGATCAACGCCGTTTTTGATGTTAATGAAGACATTTCTGGTTGCATTTGCTTCATTAAATCAAATTCTGCGGGAGGCCCTGCAAGCTGCTTGTTCGGTAATGTGTTTGCTGATAACATTGTTGGAGCTATAAGCAATGTTGGTAATACATAGCTTAACAGTTTTTTCTTTTGAATCATATCTCTCTCTCTTTTATATTTTAGGATTAAATAAACGTCGCATTTCATTTATTACGTAATGCTATGTTTATCATAAACAGGTTTGTTGATGTTTTGTCGCTAGAATTTATAGCGAATTATTATTGTATTTTCAAAACGCTAGCTAAAATAGCATAAAGGCTTACAGAATTCAAACGTTTGTTTGAATTCGTATAAAAAAGATAACCAGTTATGATTTTTGCTGTTTTATCATAGGTCTTGATAGTTATGTTTATTACGACGTTATATAATGATCGTACCTAACATATGTAGAGTATTAAAATGACAAGAGAATCTATGGAATTTGATGTGGTAATAGTTGGCGGTGGACCATCTGGATTATCTGCGGCTATTAAATTAGCACAAATTTCACAAGAAAAGGGTAAAGATTGGCAAATTGCTTTGGTCGAAAAAGGTTCGGAAATTGGTGCGCACATTATATCTGGTGCAGTTGTAGAGCCTACAGCCCTTGATGAATTGATTCCAAATTGGCAAGAGCTTGGAGCACCAATGGGTGTTAAGGTTTCTGGTGATGATTTTTATTACTTAAGATCACAGGATAAGAGTGTTAAGGTTCCACATATGTTTATTCCAAGTCCTATGAAAAATAATGGCAATTACATTATTTCTTTAGGTAACCTCTGTCGTTGGCTGGGGGAGCAGGCTGAAAACTTAGGGATTAATATTTTCCCTGGCTTTCCTGCAACTGAAATTATTTATGATGAGAATGATCAAGTAAAAGGCATTATAACTCAAGATATGGGTGTTGGTGAAGATGGGAAAGAGAAAGGAAGTTATGAGCCTGGTTATGAGTTGTTGGCTAAACATACCATTTTTTCAGAAGGGTGCCGTGGCCATTTAGGGAAAGATTTAATTAAGAAATTTAATTTGGATGCAAAATCTGATCCTCAACATTATGGATTGGGTATAAAGGAAATATGGCAAATAGATGAAGCTCAGTCATATCCGGGGAAAGTTGTACACACACTTGGATGGCCATTAAATAACCATACAGAAGGAGGTGGTTTTCTTTACCATACAGAAAAAGGGAAAGTAGCCTTAGGTTTTATTACTGCATTAAATTATGATAACCCTCATTTAAGTCCATTTGAAGAATTTCAAAGATGGAAACATAACCCTGTTATTAAAGATGTCATCAATAATGGTAAACGAATTGCTTATGGAGCGCGTGCCATGAATAAAGGTGGTTTTCAGTCGCTGCCAGAAATTGAGGTTCCTGGTGCCTGTCTAGCAGGATGTGAAGCTGGGTTTTTAAACCCAGCAAAAATAAAAGGTACGCATACCGCCATGAAAACTGGCATGATTGCGGCACAATCAATTGCTGATAATTTATTAAAAGAAGATATCAATGATGTAAAGACCTCCTATACACAAGACGTAGAAAACTCTTGGGTTTTTACTGAATTAAAAAAATCACGTAATTTTGAACCCAGTTTGAATAAATTTGGTACATTTTTTGGGGCAGCCTTTACTTTTATAGATCAAAACATATTTAGAGGAAAGTTACCCTTTACTTTACATAATAAAAAAGCAGATTATGCTTGTTTAAAACCTGTTGATTCATGCAAAAAAATTCATTATAGCAAACCTGATAATAAGATTAGTTTTGATAAATTATCTTCTGTATTTTTATCTAGTACCAATCACGAAGAAGACCAACCTTGCCATCTAAAACTTAAAGATGCAGAAATACCAATAGCCTTAAATTTGCCTAAATGGTCTGAGCCTGCGCAACATTATTGTCCGGCAGCTGTCTATGAAGTAATAAATGAAAATAATACCAAGAGTTTTAGAATTAATTCGCAAAACTGTGTACACTGTAAAACATGTGATATAAAAGACCCAAGCCAGAATATAACATGGGTCACACCTGAAGGCGGTGGCGGGCCAAACTACTCGAATATGTAATACATGAAAAAAACTACACTCTTAACTCTAACAACACTCTTATTGTGTAACATTTGTAAAGCTCAAAATGTTGAAAGATGGATCAATATAGGTGAAGGAACTTACCAACAAGGTTTTATATATCCATATAAATTAAAATTAAGTGTTCCCTATGGTGTTCGGAGTATTGAGGATATTAAGCAAGGATTAGTGGCGATAAAAATTGATTTATTATGGTTACCAAATACAACAGAAAAACAGGCAGTGAATAAAATCTTTTCAAAACAACTCGAAGATCACTATAACAATCTTGAAAATTATAAACTATCAAAAAATTTGATTGCACATTTTCTAAAGAAACTTCCGTCGACAAAAAGACATGATGAATGGGTTTTTGTTTATTATCCCGATGTCGGAGCAAAACTATTTATTGATGATAAAAAAGTCCACCATATAGTTGGTGCTGAATTAAATAGGGCACTACTACAATCCTGGTTAAACAATAGTCCAGTTTTAACTTCAAATCTTTTTAGCCGCTTATTGAAACTACAATAAGCATCCTAATCTTTTCATTTTCGAGGGCAAAATATGAAATTCATAACTCTTATACTGTGCGTTTATATGCACTTTGGTGCACTAGCAGCACAATCTCCAACTTCGCTAATTAATGGTACAAAAGACGAGAGGCACGCACTTTATGCTCTTATTAACGCACGTATCTTTGTTGATAAAGATACTATTTTAGACGAGGCTTCACTTTTGATTCAAGACAATGAAATCATTAGTGTTGGTCATGATATTTCTATTCCTGCTCATGCCATTGTTCGAAATTTACAGGGGGCAAGTATATATCCTGGATTTATTCTTATGGATAGTGATTATGGGCTTACTAAACCAGATAAAAAAACACCTTTCTCATTTTTTGGAAAGGAAATTATGGACTCCACAATAGAGGGCGTAGTTAACACAAACGAGGCAATTAAAGCTTCCTATCATGCTGTAGAAGACTTTCATCATGATGCAAAAACTGCAAAATCATTAAGGAGTAATGGTTTTAGTACAGTGTTGTCTTCAAAACATGATGGTATCATGCGAGGCACATCAGCCTTGATTAGTTTAAATGATGAAATTGCTCAACTAAGTGTTGTCAATTCACTACAAGCTTTTCATATGTCATTTGATAAAGGGTCATCTAAACAATTGTATCCTATTTCATTGATGGGCTCCTCTGCTTTGTTAAGACAAACTTGGTTAGATGCTATATGGTATGGTGATGGCAAATCAGATTTTACGGATTTGGATCTTAAGGCCATAAATGAAACGGATGATTTATTACAAATATTTGAAGTTTCTAATTGGCAACAGGCGTTATTAGCAAAAAAAATAGTTAAAGAGTTTGATAAAAATATTGTAATAAAAACGTCTGGTGATTCTTATAAACACATAGCAGAAATTAAACGTCTGGATTCTAGCTTAATAGTTCCTTTGTCATTTCCAAAAGCGCTGAATGTTAGTGATGAATTGGATGCTTGGAATGTGAGTTATGAAAAAATGCTGGAATGGAAAGCAGCCCCTTACAACTTATATTTTCTTAATAAGCATGGCATAGAATTTGCAATTATTCCAGACAAGCAAAAATCATTTTTAAAAGATTTGCGTAAAGCAATAAAAAAAGGATTACCAACATCAGCAGCTCTTGCTGCATTAACTTCAACTCCAGCCCGAATACTCAATAACAGTAAATTAGGACATTTGAATAGTGGAGCTAGTGCAAATTTCATTATAACTAATGGAGATATATTTTCTAAAGATGGGATGATTGCTGAAAATTGGGTTGCTGGCAAACGTTTTGTTATTAATGAGTTACCACAATTAGCTTCTGGTTATTATCAACTTATATTGCCTGATAAGACCCGTCAAATAGAGTTGAAAAATACCGCAGGAAAGATAAAGTTAAAAGGCAAAGATAAAGAAAGTAAAACAAAATATAAAGTTAAATTGAACAGTGAGTTTGTTACTGTTGAAGTTAAAGACAAAGACGAAAGCATTAAACTGTTGGGCTTAATTGATAATAACAGTATACACAATATTGCAGGGCAACATCCAGAGTGGAAAATGGCTCGGGTCTCCGATAGCAAAAAAGAAACCATAAAGGATAAATTGGCAAAAGAAGATAAATCACAAGTACCACTTATTCCTAATCCCTTTTCGGCTTATGGTATACAGCAACCATCGAAGGCCGAATCCTTTTTAATCAGCAATACAACAGTTTGGACAAATGAAGATGAAGGTATTTTGACTGGTACAGATGTATTAGTTAAAAATGGAAAAATTGTTAAGATTGGCAAAAATATCACATCGAAAGTTGAAAATACTATAGATGGAACTGATATGCATTTAACTGCGGGTATTATAGATGAACATTCACATATTGCTTTGTTATCAGTCAATGATATTGCGGTAAACTCTTCAATGGTACGCATGGAGGATGCACTTGATTCGGATAGTGTTAATATCTATAGAAATTTAGCAGGTGGTGTAACGGCAGCTCAATTATTGCATGGCTCGGCTAATCCTTTAGGTGGGCAATCTGCACTCATAAAGATGCGTTGGGGCGCAACCAGCGACGAACTACTTATAGAAAACTCTGATCCTTTTATCAAATTTGCTTTGGGTGAAAATGTTAAAAGATCTCGTTCACAACAATCTATACGTTATCCATTAACACGAATGGGTGTGGAACAGGTTTATCGTGATGCATTTACAAATGCATTGTCCTATGAAAAAGAATGGAATGATTATAATAACCTAAGTAAGCGAGCCAAGAAAAAAACTAGCGCACCTAGACGTGATCTGATGCTAGATGCTACTTTACAAATTATCAATAAGGAAAGATTTGTTTCATGTCACTCTTATGTTCAATCTGAAATAAATATGTTAATGAAAGTTGCAGATGATTTTAACTTTAGTATCAATACATTTACCCATATCTTAGAAGGCTACAAAGTGGCAGATAAAATGTTAGAACACGGTGCAGGAGCTTCGACTTTTGCCGATTGGTGGACTTACAAATGGGAAGTTAATTATGCAATACCATACAATGCTTCAATTATGACAAATGTTGGGGTAACTACAGCAATCAATTCTGATAGTGCAGAAATGAGTCGCCGATTAAATCAAGAAGCAGCTAAATCAATGAAATATGGTAATTTAACCGAAGAGCAAGCCTTAAAATTAGTGACATTAAACCCTGCTAAACTTCTGCATCTTGATGATAGAATGGGTAGCATTAAAGTAGGTAAAGATGCCGATATTGTGTTATGGTCAAATAACCCTTTGAGCATTTACGCCAAAGCGACTAAAACCTTTGTTGATGGTAAGCTGTTGTATGATCGCGATCGACAAGTTGAGATCGAAAATCAAATTGCTGAGGCTAGAAATGAGTTAATTAAAGCATTAAACCAGTCTGATGGACCAAAAATGCCAGCATCAATGGAACCAAGTAAACAAATGCATTGTGATAGTCTAACAGGCTATGAGTATCTTTTAGGAGAAGTAAAATGAAATATTTAATAATGATTTTAACTTTAATTTCAACCATAAGCATAGCATTATCTCCTCAACCGATTACTGAAATGACTGATGCTGTTTACCATAACGCAACAGTGCATATTGGCAATGGTAAAGTTATGGAAGGTGCAACATTAGTAATAGAGAAAGGGCGAATTTCTCGAATTGGCTATTATAAAATGTCATGGCAAAAATCCGATATTGATTTAAAAGGCAAACACATTTATCCTGGTTTTATATTACCAGTGACAAATATCGGTTTAAATGAAATCGGTGCAGTAAAAGCTACTATAGATGATAATGAGGTTGGGCAAATGAATCCCAATGTGCGTGCTATAGTTGCCTATAACACTGATTCGGAATTACCACCAACACTTAAATATAATGGTGTTTTATTAGCACAAACAACTCCTCAGGGTGGTTTAGTAAGTGGTTTGTCTTCGATTGTACAGTTAGATGCGTGGAATTGGCAAGATGCAGCTGTGGTAACTGATGATGCCGTGCATGTTAATTGGCCTTCAATTATGCAAGCAAAATTTGATTTTGCTACTTTTACAATGAAAACTGAAAAAAATAAGAAATACTCACAACAGTTAAATCAAATAAAATCATTATTCGATGATGCGAAAATGTCTTTACAGAAATCATCTAACCCAATGAATTTGAAACTGGGTGCTGTTATTCCTGTATTTTCAGGACAAAGAAAAGTATATATTCATACTGATGATGCCAAAGCAATCATAGCCTCAATAAACTACTTTCAAGAAGTTGGGGTAAAGAATATTGTTTTAGTTACGGCGCAAGGAAGTGAACCAGTTATTGGATTCATTAAGCAAAGTGGTGTAGCAGTAATTGTATCGTCAACACATGATTTACCACAACGTTCTGATAGCTCTGTCGATTCCGGTTATACAATGGCAAACAAACTGCATAATGCCGGTGTTTTAGTTGCTTTGGCTTATCCTGGTATTATGTCTTCTAGAAATTTGGCCTTTACAGCTGGAACTCTTGTGAGTTACGGTATGGAAAAAGAACAAGCGTTACAACTTATAACTGGTAATACTGCAAAAATTTTAGGGATAGATAAAGACTATGGAACTCTAGAAGCAGGGAAGAGCGCTACACTTATCATAACTGATGGTGATGCTCTAGATATGAGAGGGAATAAAGTGCTTGAGGCTTATATTGATGGCAGAAAAATTAATTTACAAGGCCGTCAACAAGAGCTTAATCAACGTTACTTGCAAAAGTATGGAATCAAATAATGATATGGGTCATGTTTTAGGCTAATAATCGACATTATTAATATACAGCTGTTAAAATCTACGTTAATTTAAACGGCTGTATATTATGCATAAAACATATCTAATTGTAATTGGTTTCTTATTACTGGTTATTATTGCTGGTTCCTATAAATTTATTATACAAGGGAGTGTTGTCGAAAGCGAAGATGGACGGATGGCTATCCAGTTAGCTGCTGGTGAACGTGATTTAATTCTGGATGAAATGCGTGAATTTTTAGCCACTGTTCAACAAATTACGAAAGGCGTTGCGGAAGAAGATATGCAACTAGTTGCTGTTTCAGCAAAAAAAGTTGGAATGGCAGCACAACAAGCTGTTCCTGCCACATTGGTTGGTAAATTACCACTTGCTTTTAAACAATTAGGCTTTGACACCCATAAACAGTTTGATCAATTGGCATTAGATGCTGAGTCACTTGAAGATGGTTCATATTCTCTTGAACAATTATCGCATCTTATGAATAATTGTGTAGCCTGCCATGAGGCATACCGTTTGGATGTTTCCCAAAAATAAGGTTCTAACTATTATTGAAGCATAAGTGTGTTTCTTGCCTTAGTTTTATTTAACATAAATAAAGTTGTGTTGTAGTTGCTAATGCAATTAGGGCTATTATCAAAATTATAATATTGATAATAGCCACGTGTTCTTACACCTTTTAAAATTAGACCAATCATAAGAAAATTTCTTATCACCCTGAATTACGGTATTATACCGCCGGGTTAATATAGCGCTTTATATAGCCCAACACATTATTCTACCAATCGCTAAAGGGCTTCCTATTAATTGAGCTGCATTAGATAGCCTCTACTGTTCAAAATAAAACGCAGTTCTTTTAATCGTTTCGGGATAAACCTGGTTCATTGTTTTGGCATCATACATACGTCCATTAAGCATCACTTGATGCACTTTATCCGAATTGCGGATGTTATCTAATGGGTTTTCATTAAGGATAATTAAATCGGCTAATTTTCCTTTTTCAAGAGAACCCAAATCTTTATCCATGCCTATATATTTTGCGCCATCTATAGTAGCCATTCGAATGATATTTATTGGTGTCATTCCACCTTGTGCATACATCCACATTTCCCAATGAGCTCCTAAGCCTTCACGTTGTCCATGTGCCCCTAACATAACTTTGACACCTGCATTTTGTAATTTAGTTGCTACTTCAGCATTGCGAATATGATTATAATCTTCAATTGGTGCTTTGGTTCGTCTAATTGATATGGGTTCTAAAATATGTTTTGGAACATATTTTGATAAGAGTGGGTGTTTCCAAACCTCAGTTGTGTCATACCAGTATTTTTCTCCCCAAATCCCACCATAACCGACGATGAGTGTTGGCGTGTAAGCTGTGTCTGATTGAGACCAGAGTTGTAGTACATCGTCATAAATTGCGCCAACAGGAATGGAATGTTCAATCCCTGTGTGACCATCTATTATCATGTTGAGGTTGTGTTGTAGCAATGAGCCCCCTTCTGGAACAACCATCAAATTGGTTTGGCGTGCTGCTTCAATAATTTGTTGACGTTGTTCACGACGGGGTTGATTGTAACTTTTAACAGAAAATGCACCTACATCTTTCATGCGTTGTAAATGCCCAATTGCGTCATCTAGAGAGTTAACTGGCGCAGAAATAAATTGTGTTGCTCCATATAAAATTGTACCCGTTGAGAAAGTGCGCGGCGCTGTAATTACACCGGCTTGTTGCATTTCGCTTGCAGCAAAAACTGCTGCCGTATCAGCTGATGGGTTATGTTCTGTGGTTACACCAAATGCTAGGTTACCCAATGCGTGCCAATTTGTTTGAGGTATAATTTGATTGTTGGCGTAGGGCCCATGCCAATGCACATCTACAATGCCAGGCATGATTGTTTTTCCTGAGACGTCAATAACCTTGGCATTGGTATTAATGTTTGTACCAATTTCAATTATGCGGTTGCCTTTAACCAAAATTGAACCATTTTCAATGACCTCATCACCTTTCATGGTGATAATTTTTGCACCTTTGAGTAGCACACTAGAATTTGGAATGTCAGTTTTAACCTTGAATGTTATTTCTGTTGATTGTGGTGAATTGTCTTTATTTCCGCCAAGAAATTCAAATTTATCGGCTAATTTTTGTTGGTGGATTTTTGCACCCAATGCCCATGAAAGTGCTGAGGAATCATTTAACCATGTCAGGTAATTTCCAGCATTTTTTGAAAATTTATGTAAGGGTAGGTTACTTGCCTTAGAGCCTGTTGAGATGAATTTGCCGCTTTGGATAAATGGTGTCACATAAACTTGGAAGTTTTGAATAAATGCTAACCACTTATTATCTGGTGAAATACTGTAGTCCGTTATCCAGTTCCCTGAATAATGTTTTTCATTATTATTTCCCTTTAAATCACGGCTTTCTAGTTGAGTGGTAATCACTTCCCCTTCTTTATCAGATGTTGTATAAAAAACACGTTTTGAATCTTTTGCAAAAAATGGATCTGAGCCATTTTTAGTAATTTCTGTTCGTTTACCTGATTTACGATTGATTACAAATACACCTGTTTCTTGTGAATATAAAGGCGAAGTTAGGTAACCACCACTAATGGCTTCAACTACTATTGTTTTATTATCAGATGAAATACTTGGATTGATATAGTGTCCAGGTTTCGTCGTTACTTGTTTTGTACGTCCAGAAAGTGATGCGATTTGAACAGTTCCTAAGTCTATATCATTCCAGGTGGTATAAATTATTGATTTTCCATCTTGAGAAAATTTAGGGTGTTGTTCAAAATTTTTGCTCTGTTTAGTTAAGCGTTTTGGCTTGCCATTTGGTAATTCAACAGTGTAAATATAACCTAAAGATTGAAATACTATCAATT
Source organism: Alcanivoracaceae bacterium (assembly GCA_016744455.1). Taxonomy (GTDB): domain Bacteria; phylum Pseudomonadota; class Gammaproteobacteria; order Xanthomonadales; family Marinicellaceae; genus NORP309. The sequence continues at coordinate 84,216 of JADGEI010000014.1, read as the reverse complement.
CACCTTGTGGAGATTTTTGAAGCCATCTTAACATCTTGGCATCAAATTGCTCAGGAGCAGGATTGATTTTAACGGTTACTGCTTTAGAAATTTTACGAGTGTCATCAATTTGGAAAGGAATTTCTACTGTAGTTTTACTTGCTACGTTTATTTTATGTATCTTACCTTTGGCATAAAAAACTATATCTTTACCACCATTTGTCCATGCAAAACTTGGATAAACACCGTGAATTGCCCAAGTCTCTTGCATGTCTCTTTCTAAGTTGTCGTATAGCGCTGTTAATTTCCCACTTTCTCGGTCTTGTAAAAATAACGTTGATTGATTACGGACACGACGTACGAATGCTAAAGTTTTTCCATCAGGTGATGGTGTAGGGCGTACAGCTCCTCCTGTTCCATTTACCCAAACATCAATTTCACCTGTTTTTAAATTAATGGCCTCAATGTCATAAATTTGGTTATTTGAATCTTTTGAGTATTCAAAATATTTTCCAGGTGTAGCATCTCTGGAATACAATACATGCTTACCATCAGGTGTAAATATTGGTTCACCTAAATCTTTTTGCTCATTTGGGCGTTTATTTAATTGGACACCATCACCACCAGATTTATGGTACATCCAAATTTCACCAGAACCAATTGAACGCATGCCTGTAAAGTGTTTTCGTGCAATGATGTATTGGCCATCGATTGACCAAGCTGGTTGATTAAGCAATCTGAATCGCTCTTTTGTGACTTGTTGATGATTACTGCCATCTATATTCATTGTCCAAATATTGTCGCCACCACCCTCATCAGTTGTAAATGCTATAGATTCTCCATTTGGGGAAAATCGTGGTTGCATATCCCATGCCATAGAGTTAGTAATATTAGTTGCTTTACCGCCAACTATTGGCATAGTGTAAATATCGCCAAGTAAGTCAAATATGATGGTTTTTCCATTTGGTGATACATCCAAGTTCATCCACGTACCTGTTGAAGTCTTTATTGTTGCTAACGTGGTTTCACCAGGTGGATTGTTGACATCCCATTCCTTCTTCTCATCCTTTTCATTTTTTTGATTCTCTGCAAAGGAGAAAGTACAGAATAAAAGGCTTAACATTATAATTGAATACTTCATGTTTATGGTATCATTGGATTTTAAGAGGTTAGTATAATAACACATGAACTGCCCATTATGCTTGAATAAAAATAGTGAAATTTATTATGCTGATGATAAACGAGATTATTGGCAATGTCATAACTGCTTTTTAGTATTTGTCTTGCCAGAAAGATATTTGAGCCCCCAAGCTGAAAAATTAATCTATGATAAACATCAAAATGACCCTCATGACTTAGGTTATCGAAAGTTTCTCAATAAGTTGGTAGTTCCATTATTAGAGAAACTTAAAGCTGGTGAAAATGGATTGGATTTTGGTTGTGGACCTGGCCCAACCATCTCAGAAATGCTTGCGGATAGAGGGTTTAAAGTTGAAAATTATGATATTTTTTATGATTATCATCCTGATTTGTTGAAACAAAAATATGGGTTTATTACTTGCACTGAAGTTATCGAACACTTGCATTTTCCTCATCAAGAATTAAACACATTGTTTGCCTGTCTTAAAACTTTTGGCGCTTTAGGTATAATGACTAAACGAGTGCTTAATAAATCAAGATTTGCTAATTGGCACTATAAAAATGACCCAACACATGTTTGTTTTTATAGTACTGAGACTTTCGAGTATATCGCGAAAACTTGGAATTGTAGGCTTGATATAATCAACTCTGATACTGTCATGTTAACAAAACTTAACAGCACCACAATTAATAGAGGTACCCTTAAATAGATGTTATGCTATGATAATAGAGAATTTCAATATTAAAGACAATGCTAGTAAAACCTCTAATTCCTATAAAACAATATACGCTTGGTAAATTCAATTTACTTAACAGCACCTTAATATTTTTATTATTTTGGATTGACATTTCACCTGCAAAATCAATAGATAAGGGTTATAAAAATTTAATAAGTTATTCTGGAAACATAGTTAACCAAAAAAGCCAACCTATTGAAGGAACATATTCTGTTTCAATAAAGTTGTTGAAATTTGATTCAAAGCAAGTGTTATTTAGGCAAGAGTTTCCTAAAATTTTGTTTAACGAAGGGAAGTTTAGCTTGAAGATTGGTAATCAGTTGAATGATCAATTTGTAAAAGTTTTAGCTTTACACCCAAATTTATTACTGGAAATTCATGTTAATAGAAAATTGTATGGGCCATTGATTGCGATACAATTTACTAAGCCTTTTTTAAAGAATAATCTGAATTTGTCGAATTCTGAAAACTCAATACCAGTTTTGACACCAAATCAGGTTGTGGCTATACAAGCTGTAGTTTTAAAGCCGAGCATCAATGCTAAAGCTGTTAAGATTTCCGAGAAAAAACAATTTAACCCATTTCTGCTTTCAATGAAGGGGCCGTTGACTAGTATAAATGTTTCAAATTTAACGAGCAGTGTTAATAACAAAAATCCCACATCAAATACACCTAATATTGTTAAAGAAATTGAAAAAGCCTTTGATACTAAAGGCAGAAGATACGGCACTGAAATAAGTGATTCTGTCGACGATGTATTAGCAGTAAAATCTTTGCAGGTAAAAGCTTCTATGGGAACAATTCCTTTCCCCAGTATTACTTTTGAGGGATTAAGTGGGACGAGTAGTCAATCTCCAGCGGATGTTGCTGCTGCCGTTGGGGAAAATCATTACATTCAAATGGTCAATCATGTTTTTGCGGTATACGATAAATCAGGAAATCAACTAGCTGGTCCAATTGCAACAAATACACTTTGGCAAGGCTTTGGCGGCGTTTGTGAAGATAATAATGATGGAGATGCAATCGCCTTATATGACCAACAAGCAGATCGTTTTATATTGTCACAGTTTGCAACACGGTCGGCACAAAGTGTTTGTTTTGCTGTATCAGTTAGTTCGGACCCTTTAGGCAGTTATTATCTCTATGAACTACCAACTCAACGTTTACCGGATTATTATAAACTTGGTGTTTGGTCTGATCCAATCAATAATGCCTATTATATGGGTACCAATACAGGGTCTCCTGAATCTTATGATGTCTACGCAATTGATCGAATGTCTATGCTTGCAGGAGTTGAAGCACGCTCAGCACAGTTTTTTCAGAATTACCCAAACCTATTGATGCCAGCAGATCAAGATGGTGCATTGCCAGCACCATCTGGTTCAGCTGGTTTGTTTTATACTATTATTGATGGTGGTGAAGAATATTTTGGCACACCTGCTCCTACTGATGACTCTATTGATCTTTATGAATTTCATGTGGATTGGGAGTTTCCAGCTGATTCTTATTTTAGTTTGTTAAAAAGCTTTAAACCACCAGAAATCACTGATTTCATATGGACGGTTTGTGGCTTGTTTCAAAGAGGTTGTTTACCACAAGCAGGTTCAAATATTTCAATTGATAGTGGTTCTTGGTGGCCTATGCAGAGGTTTCAATACCGCAATTTTGGTGAATATGAAACGTTACTAGGTTCTTGGACTGTTGATGCATTAGCAAATGGTGATCACGCTGCACCACGTTGGTTTGAATTACGAAAATTTGCAAATAGTGAATGGCAAGTATTTCAAGAAGGGACATATGCTCCAGATTCGTCTCATCGCTGGATGTCGAGTATCTCAATGAATGGGTCTGGGGATATTGCCATGGTTTATAATGTTGTAGATGCTGATAATTCAGTTCATCCTGGTATTCGTTATTCTGCAAGAAGATCTAATGATACACTTGGAGATATGAGACCTGAACAATCCTTGATAGAAGGAACAGGTGTACAAACAGATACATTTCGTTGGGGTGATTACTCTTCAATGGATATCGATCCAAGTGATGATTGTCGATTTTGGTTTGCAGCTGAGTACATTAAAACCACAGGAGATTCATCTTGGCAGACACGAATAGGGTCATTTGATTTCGCAGATTGTGTTTCTATTATAACGAGTAATCCTATACAAGAAGTGTGCACGTTAGATGACGTGGCAAATTTCAACTTTGAATTAGCAGGGCATTTTGATGACACAACCAATTTATCTGTTACTAACTGCCCACTAGGCGCAACTTGCGACTTCAGTATAAACCCACTGATCGTTCCTACAACAAATAGCCAGCTTCAGTTGACTGGTTTATCGGCAGGTGTTGCAGCAGGAGAATATCAAATAAAAATAAATGCTACTGATTCAATAACATCATCATTGGAAGCAGCAACAAGTGTGAGTTTAACAGTTGTAGAGGGCTTGCCTGTTCCATCTACTCTTTTACAACCCATTAATAATGCAAATTTAGTCTCGATTCAAAAACGGCAATTTATATGGTCTCCTAGTGCCAATACCTCATTTTATCAATTTGAATTAGCAAGCGATAAGAATTTTACAACATTACTTGATACATCTATTGTTTTTGGGACAAAGTATATTTCTGAGATTGGCCTGGATCCTGAAACTGTTTATTACTGGCGAGTAATAGCCGGTAATATTTGTGGTCAAGGTGTGGCATCTACAATTAATCAATTTACATCTGGCCCCTTGGCTGGTGAATGTTTGTCAAATTCTCGCCCATTGATTACCGAAGAGTATGATTTTGAAAGCGGGTTGCAAGGATGGGTGTCTGATTCAATTGAAGGTACAAATAACTGGGTTTTAGCGACCAATAATCCAAATACTGGTACTCAACATATTCATATAACTGATATAACCAATCAAAGTGATACTGTTATTACATCACCTACGATACATTTGCCTTTATCTCAAGCGCCTTTAACATTAGAGTTTAATAATTTTCAAGATATGGAAGCCAGCGGCGAAAATGCTTGTTGGGATGGTGGGTTGATTGAGGTGTCACTAGATGGAGGAGGGTTGTTTCTACCAATAGCACAAGAAAAACTATTAACAGACCCTTACAATGGTCCATTTAAAAGTAGCAACCCGCTATTTGGTTATCAAGCATGGTGTGGTAATCCTCAAGTATACACGAACTCAATCGTAAATATTGACGAATATGCTGGTGAAACTGTTACCTTTAGGTTCCGAATGGCAACGGATTCTGCTTCAGGAGGGGATGGTTGGGATATTGATCATGTCAAAATACAATCATGTGAATTTATTGAGGAAGTTTTTGAGAATGGATTTGAATAAAAAAAGCCCAACTAATTGTTAGGCTTTTATCTGAAAATGTGGAATGGCTTATTTTAAACTTGAATAATAAGCTGCTAAATTTGCAATATCAGCATCTGATAAAGCTGCAACCATAGGAGCCATCAATGGGTCTTTTCTTGTTCCGTTTTTAAACGCCTTAATCTGTTTAGCTAAATATACTTCCTGTTGGCCAGCAAGGTTCGGCCACATTGGATTTGATGAAACACCAGCAGGGCCATGACAAGCCATACAAGTGGCAGACTTGGTTTTACCAGCAGCAATATCTGCTGCAAATGTACTTGATGTTATTAAGCTAGCGGCTAAAATTGTACCCGTTAATAATAATTTTTTCATTTCGTAGTTCTCGAAGTTATATTAGAAGTTGCTAATATATCATAGTAGTTTAAAGAAATCAATATTATACGAATGGCAAAAGTTAAAAAATGTTAAAAGTGAAAATTCAAAGCTGCAAAAACGCCAGTTGCATTAGAGTGTATATCTACACCATTATCATCTTCCAAATCGATAGTTTGTTGACGCAAACCTGCTTCAACACTGAACCCTAAACCAATTTTATACTGTGTTGCTATTTCAAAATCAATAATTGTATTATCAGTAAGTGTAGCTACGTTGGTTGTTAAACTGACACTTAAATCAGTTATTGGGAGTTCAATCATGGCTTTACCATAAAGTGCAGGTACAAGTTCAGAATAATCTACATCAGAATTAAATCCTCTGTCAAAATCTATACTACCATTAAAATAAATGGCGCTAAACCCTAAATCTAGGTTAACCCAATTATCAAGTATTTCATAGTATAGTGTGATGTCAGTATGGCTTAAATCAATGCCTGTATCAGGAAAGCACTCAATAGGAAAAATTGTTAAACAGTTGTTGTTTTCAGCAGTATAATAATCGGTTTCAAAATTAGTATGTTTAATTTTAAAATTTGGTAATAAAGGGATTCCATGTTCTAGTGAGGCAAAAAGAGTCGTGCTATTTTCTGAATTTTCATCAAGATTATTTATTGCGTTGAAAACATTGTTATCAACTGATAAATTGCCAGATGTATTATACAACCATGTTTGTATACCAGCATTTACACCAAAAAAAGTATCTGCGAATGATAGGTTTGTAGTCACTAGTAGGATAAGAATAATTTTTTTCATAATTAATACTCTGTTTTTTCAACGTTTGATTGCCATAGTTCAAAAGCAAGAATGGCTTCATTGCTTAACATTTGTTCAATTTTCAATTTTCTTTGATGCAAGTCTAGCCCCAGTTCGTCATAAATGAATTGATCATCAAAATTTATATTGGCGGCATCTTTTTTACTGTTGCCATAATAGATGGCTTTTGGTCGTGCCCAATAAATTGCTCCGAGGCACATAGGGCAGGGTTCACAGGAGGTATAAATTTCACAATCATCTAGTTGAAAACTATTTAGCTCTTTACAAGCGTTACGAATGGCCATGACTTCGGCATGGGCTGTTGGGTCATTATGACTAGTAACACAATTAGCTCCAGTTGCAATTATTTTCCCATCTTTTACAACTACAGCTCCAAATGGTCCGCCATTATTGTTTTTAACATTGTTAATCGAAAGCTCAATAGCTTTACGCATAAATTTTTCTTTAGTCATATAGTTTTTATAAGTATTGTGTGGATAGTTCATCGAGAAGCGCCTTATCCTTCTCGGTTAGAAAAGGGGCGACCATCCGCATTATATGAAAAATTCCATGAGAAAGCTTCTTTTCTTCATCAAAATCATCATCATAAATAGCGATTGAATAATTTAACCAAAAAGTTGCTGTTAACGCAATTTGATCTGCTAGTGACGCAATGGTTTGTTTATCTGCATTTAATAAGTTTTTTTCAGATAAATTGGTCATAATTGCTAAAGCTGTTTGTGATTTCATTGCAAGAATTCGGCGAAAATGACGTTTTAAAAAATCAATACGGTTCATTAACTGTATTAAGTTTCGGTACAAAAAACGGAATTCAGCAATTACCTCAAATACCATATGTAAATAAAACCACATGTCTTCAAGTGATGCATAATTGACATTTTTTTGGCTCAGAACTTGCCGAATTTTTTCTTCATAGTTTTGAAAGATTTGCCAAATAATGTCATCTTTTGAGCGATAGTGGTAGTACAAGTTCCCTGGAGAAATGTCCATTTCATCAGCAATGTGATTGGTTGTAACATTGGGCTCACCTTCCTCGTTAAAAAGTTGTAAAGCTGTTGCGACAATTCTTTCCTTGGTCTTCATTTTAACCAACTAGTGAATTAACCTTACCGATGTATTTTTGCATGGCATCTTCGTTACTCATGCCTTTAAGTTTTTCACGTGCGTCAAATTTTGCCCCACCAACAAAATCAAAAAAACCAGGTCGATCACCTGTTACATCACCATCAGTTCCTTGTTTGAATAAAGAGTAAAGTTCTAACATAACATCATCACTGGGTTTTTCAGTTAGTGTTTTGATGTCTTCCTGGGCTTGTTTAAATTGATCTGTTAAATCACTCATAATTATATTTCCAAAAATGTTATTTTTAAATAGAGTCATTTATTATACAATACATGGATATAACATCAATACAAAATTTTAAAGGGTAATAATTATGGCATATTTCGTTACAGGCGCAACTGGATTTATCGGTTCACATCTACTACCAAAACTATTTGATCGTAAAGGTAAAATTTATGTATTAGTAAGGTCAGGCTCAAAGAAAAAACTTAATGAGTTATTGAAGAAAATTGATGCACCTAAAAATAGGGTGGTTGCAATTACTGGAGACTTAACAAAAAATAATTTGGGTGTAAGTAAAAAGAATCGTGATGAATTGCAGGGTAAAATTAAACACTTATTTCATTTGGCAGCTATTTATGACATGAAAGCTTCAATGGAAGATCAGGAAGCTGCAAATGTCGGCGGCTCACGAAGTGCGATTGAATTTGCAGAATCAGTAAAGGCTAAATGTTTTCATCATGTGTCATCAATAGCTGCTGCAGGATTGTACAACGGTGTTTTTCGTGAAGATATGTTTGATGAGGCCGAAGGATTGGATAATCCTTATTTTAAAACCAAACACGAATCTGAAGGCGTTGTTCGTCGTGAATGCAAAGTACCATTTCAAATTTATCGTCCAGCGATGGTATTAGGCCATTCAGAAACTGGTGAAATTGACAAAATTGATGGTCCTTATTACTTTTTTAAACTCATTCAAAAAATGCGCAAAATGTTACCATCTTGGATGCCGACAATGGGCCTTGAAGGTGGGCGCCTTAATATGGTTCCAGTTGATTATGTTGTTGATGCAATGGATCATATTGCTCATGCAAAGGGGCAACATGGGAAATGTTTTCATTTAACTGACTCTAAGCCACGTAAAATTGGTGAAGTATTAAATATATTTTCTCGTGCTGCACATGCACCTCTAATGACAATGCGTATTGATGCCAGAATTTTTAATTTCATCCCAGGTGCGGTTAAACAAGGGTTAATGATGTTGTCTCCAGTTCGTAGGATTCGCAAACAAGTGATGGAAGGCTTAGGTATTCCACCTGGAGTCTTGAGTTTCATCAATTACCCTACGCGCTTTGATAACCGAGACACAGTTAAACTATTAAAAGGCACAGGAATCGAAGTGCCAGACCTTAGAAAGTATGCATGGAAACTATGGGATTATTGGGAACGAAACTTAGATCCTGATTTATTTATAGATCGCTCTTTGAAGGGCCGAGTTGCTGGTAAAAAAGTCTTGGTGACAGGTGCTTCATCAGGCATAGGGCAGGCCACAGCTATCATGCTAGGAAGGGCTGGCGCTCACGTTGTTATGGTTGCTCGAGGCATGGAAAAATTATTAGAAACCCAGAATATGATGAATAAAGAAGGTTCTAAAACATCACTTTATACTTGTGATTTGTCAGACATGGAGTCGGCAGATAAATTAATTGAAGATGTTACAAAAGATTTAGGAAGTATTGATATTTTAGTCAATAATGCTGGGCGTTCAATCCGGCGTTCAATTGCGTTAAGTTATGATCGGTTTCATGATTATGAGCGCACTATGCAGTTAAATTATTTCGGTTGTCTACGCTTGATAATGGGTTTTTTACCTGGAATGACTGAAAAACGTTATGGACAAGTTGTCAATATTTCATCAATAGGGGTTTTGACCAATGCACCACGGTTTTCAGCTTATGTGGCATCAAAAGCAGCACTTGACGCGTTTTCACGTTGTGCAGCAGCAGAATTTAATGACACCAATGTTGCCTTTACCACTATTAATATGCCATTGGTACGTACACCGATGATTGCACCAACTAAAATGTATGATAATGTTCCGACTATTTCACCAGAAGAGGCTGCTGACATGGTCAAGGATGCAATCATTAGGAGACCACAACGTATAGCAACGCGTTTAGGTATATTTGCTCAAGTAACACATGCGTTAGCTCCTAAATCGATGGAAGTAATTATGAACTCAGCATTTAATATGTTTCCTGATTCGGCAGCGGCTCAAGGAAAAAAATCAACTGGTAGAACGACATCGCCCGAACAAGTCGCATTTGCCTCTCTAATGAAAGGTGTCCACTGGTAAAAATTTTGCTGATAAAGAATATCTTTTCCTCCCTAATGGTCGTAAATCCGTACTCGAATAATCATGTATGTCCTATATACTCATATTCTCCGTGCGGATTTCCAACCATTAGGAAGAAAAATCTAAACTTTCTAAGCAAAATTTAAAAGTACTAAATTGAAAAACATTAATGAAGTGACGTTTGGGTGCTCCGATGTTTACGTATGACATAGACGAGCACATTCAGAGTACGCAAATTTAATCATAAGGATGAAAAATCTGAACAATGATTATGAGAAAACATGATTACAACTGTAAAAACTATAGAAATATATGAAATTTAGACTGATAATTATTACTTTAATAGCTGTGTCTTTGATAGGTTGTACTAGTAGAGGAGTTAAGTCTATACATGAAAAGAAGTATTGTCATCAGAATATAAATGGTGTTGAACCTATAAATACTTATCTAATTGTTAAAGAAAATTTTAAAATAATATCTACATCAAGAGGAATGCTATATGAAGAAATAGACTTGCCTAGTGGTATATATAAACCACTATATTTTAGTTTGAATTGCAAAGAAATATTTTATATTGCTCCAACACTAATTAAATATAAAGGTTTTTTAAATGATATGGATCGAGTTGGTGGGTTGATTATTGATGCTAATAACCCATCTCAAATAAAAAGTGGGCTTTATTATGATCATAATAATTGGCCAACTAGGATTAACACAAATAGTAAAGTTGATTTTGAGTTAATTATTAATATTAACAAAATTAATCACAAATCTTAATGAATGAAAAGCACATAGTGATGTAGGTTGGGCTAAGCTTGCGCAGCCAACGGCAGACTAACAGTAGTCTCATACATTATTTAAACTTATTATACTAATATATATACAGTGTTGGCTTTGTACCTCTGTAGCCAACCTGTAGACTCAATTGTGGTTGTTTAGTATATCAGTGGATAATGAACTCTATTCCTTTTTACAAATTAAATAAAGTTTTTAACACAATGACAACAATAGTTATTATAATATCTCGATATTAAATTTTTGGTAGATAGTCCATGTTAGAAATAGTTTCCTCTGGCGGTATCGTTATGATCTTTATTTTAATCTTAATGACTTTGGCAATGATGATTGTTGGTGAAAGGTTTTGGTCATTACGTGATAAGGATGTAATTCCTGCGGATTTAAAAGATCAGGTTATCAAATGGTCAAAATCAAAGCATTTAGATGCTAAGCATATATCTCAATTGGAAGAAAATTCTCCACTGGGTTATGTCATGAGTTCTGCACTACGCAACCGTGAATTACCACGTGAAGCTATTGTTGAAACTGTTGAAGATGCAGGAAGGCATGCTGTACATAAGATGGAAAAACCTTTGAATTGGTTGTCAGTAATTGCGGAGGTATCCCCATTGTTAGGTTTACTTGGAACAGTTATTGGGATGATTAAAGTTTTTGCTGCCATCAATGCGCACGGTGTTGGAGATGCGGCTCACTTAGCAACAGGCATTTCTCAAGCCTTAATTACCACGGCAGCTGGTTTAGTTGTTGCAATACCTGCTATGTTGTTTCATCGGCATTTCAAAACAAAAATTACTGATCAAACAATAGTTATTGAACAACAAGTTATGGACTTGATTGATTCTATAGATGGATCAAAAAAATAACACTATGAAATTTATTAAAGAAACAAACCCAAGCCCAAAGTTGAATATGACTTCTTTGATTGATGTGGTTTTTTTATTATTGATATTTTTTATGGTCACAACGACTTTTGAGAAACAAGCTAAATTAAAAATTGAACTGCCAGAAGCTACAGAAAAAGTAAAAAATCAGGAAAAAAATCAAATTATTATTTCTATAAGTCAAAAAGGGGCTATCTACCTCAATAATAATGAAGTTCTCAATTCACAATACGGAAGCATTGCCAATAGTTTGAAGCAGCTTGTAAAATCTGGGGAAAAACCACCAGTAGTAATTAGAGCAGATGCAAATGCAGCACATAAACATGTCGTTACAGTCATGGATGTATTAGCTGATTTGGATTTTGTAAGTGTTTCTATAGCGACAACTCAAAGTCAAAAATAATATGTCAGCAGAATTGCAAAAAACCCCTTTTAGTCGAGTTTGGAGTTATGCAAAACCGTACAAGTTGGTATTGACCATTGCAATCTTCGGGGCTATTTTAGATGCTGCAGTAAATGGGTCATTTATGATGCTGTTTCAGTATTTAATTGATGATGCTTTTGGTAACCATGATAAAACTGTTATTAAAGCTTTACCCTGGGTTATTATCATAATATTTATTGTGCGAGGTATAGGGAATTATCTTTCAACTTATGGGCTTAATTGGGTTGGGAGGCAAGTTATTGCGGATTTACGTCAATTAGTCTTTGCTAAATATCTACAGTTACCAAGTTCTTTTTTTGATAAAGAAACTACGGGTGGTCTTATTTCTCGTATGACTTATGATATTGAAATGATGGCAATGGGAGTGTCTACAACCGTTATTAATATCATCAAAGACATTTTAACAATTATGGCTCTAATTGGGGTGATGTTATATCAAAGTGTTGAATTAACTTTGGTAGTTTTTGTTTTAGTTCCAATAGTTGCGTTGATTATAGCAGTTGTAAATAAACGATTTAGAAAAATTAGCCATCGTATACAGAATTCCATGTCAGGTGTAAGTGAGGTGGTAGAAGAAGTTGTAAAAGGTCAAAAGGTTGTTCGAGTTTTTGCTGGTCAAGCTGATGAAAAAAATCGCTTTAATAAGGTTAATAACCAAAACCGCTACCTCAATATGAAAGTGGTAGCAATTCGTGCATTGTCGACATCAACAGTACAAATACTAACTGCCTGTGCACTAGCTATAATTATCTATTTTGCGACTATGCCTGGAGAGATTGAGCAATGGACTGGTGGAAAATTTATGTCATTTATTTTATCAATGATGGCTATGTTGCCACCATTAAAAAAAATGGCGGATTCTAGTGCAATGATTCAACGAACATTAGCGGCAGCTGATAGTATCTTTTATATCTTGGATCAAGATTCAGAAACTGATGAAGGCAAGCAAATACTCGATGCAAAAGATATAGCTATTAGATTTGAAAACATGTCTTTTGTTTATAACGATGGTACTCAGGCTTTATCTGGAATTAATTTAAACATTAAAGCAGGGCAAACTGTGGCTTTTGTGGGCGAATCAGGTGGAGGAAAAAGCACTTTGGTCAACTTGGTTCCGCGATTTTACCCTTATACCAAAGGAAAATTACTGTTAAACAATGTTGCTATTAATAATTTCAGTTTAGATAGCTTAAGAGAGCATATGGCATTTGTTGATCAGAATGTTGTTTTGTTTAACGATACAGTCGCAAAAAACATTGCTTATGGTGGCAACAAAACAGCTAGTTTTGCAGAAATTAAACAAGCGGCGGTTAAAGCGAATGCATACGAATTTATTGAAAAACTACCTGAAGGATTTGAAACCATTCTTGGCGAGAATGGAACACGATTATCTGGTGGGCAAAGACAACGAATTGCCATAGCAAGGGCTATTTTAAAAGATGCTCCATTACTTATATTAGATGAAGCAACTTCTGCCTTGGATTCTGAATCAGAAAAATTAATTCAATCAGCCTTGGAAAAAGTTATGATTGGTCGGACAACACTCGTTATTGCTCATCGCTTATCAACAATTGAAAAGAGTGATAGTGTGGTTGTTATGTCAGCTGGAAAAATTGCTGAGGTAGGCAGCCATCAACAATTAATTGATCAAAATGGCATTTACGCAAAACTACACAGAATACAAGTTTCACCTCAATAATTATGTCAACACAGCAAAAATTCAATCAAATTTGGTATCACGAAGCCAAAATTCCTTTAAGGTATAAACTGTTAGAAAAGATATTTGCCATTGTATCACGTATAAGACGAAAATTTTATAGTATAGGAGTGCTAAAAATACACAAGATAAAATGCCCTGTTGTTATTGTAGGAAACATAAGTGTTGGTGGTGTTGGGAAGACGCCTTTTGTCATCTGGCTGGTCAATCAATTAAAAGCTAAAGGCTATAAAGTTGGTGTGATTTCTCGCGGATATGGAGGTAAGAGAGAACAAGAACCCATGCTAGTAATACCTCAGACTGCTGCAAAAGCAAGTGGTGATGAGGCTTTGTTGATTGCACGGCATACAGATGCTCCTGTGTTTGTTGGGAATAACCGTATCAAAGCTGCTAAGCGTCTGTTAAAAGATTACTCTGTTGATATTATTGTTTCAGATGATGGAATGCAGCATTATGCATTAGGAAGAGATGTTGAAATTGCTTTAATCGATGCAAAATACGGGTTAGGAAATCAAAGGTTGTTACCAGCGGGGCCTTTACGAGAATTGCCAACGCGACTACGTTCTGTTGATATGGTTGTTTACAAAGGCATAAAACAGCAACAGTATTATTTTGAATACCAACCATTATTGGTTTATGCTCTCGGTGATACCAAAAACCAAAAGTCTATTGAATCGTTTAGAAACCAACATATTAATGCAATGGCAGGTATTGCTCATCCTGATAGTTTTTTTTCGATGTTATCTGCTCTCGGATTAGCTGTGATTAAACATCCGTTAAATGACCATGAGCAATTAACTAAACAGTATTTTAAATTTGACAATGATTATCCAATTTTTATTACTGAGAAAGATGCGGTAAAATGCCAAGACATGAAGCTCAATAATGTCTGGGTAGTTGTGTTGAAGCTTGTTGTAAAGCAAGAAACTAAAAATGAAATACTAGAAATTATTGAGGAAAAATTAAAATAATGTCAGAGATTGTTGTATGTTTACCAGCACGTTATCAGTCAACTAGGTTGCCCGGTAAGCCGTTATTGGAAATTAATGGTAAACCTCTAATTGTTTGGGCGTTAGAATCAGCCAATACTATTAATGCTAAACATATTCTAGTTGCGACAGATGATGTAAGGATTAAATCATGTGTAGAAAACCATGGGTATCAGGCTGTTATGACAGATGAAAATCATCAATCCGGCACCGATAGATTGGCAGAAGTTGCAAGAATTATGAATTGGTCAGATGATACCATAGTCGTTAATTATCAAGGTGATGAACCAATGACACCAAAGCCAAACATTGAACAATTAATCAATGCACTCGTAGATAATCCTCATGCTGCGATTGCAACACTATTTCAAAGAATTGTAAGTTTTGATGATTTGATTAATCCTAATAATGTAAAAGTGGTTACGGATAATAGTGATAATGCCCTCTATTTTTCTCGTTCGGCGATCCCATATTCTAGAGATACTTTTGCTGACAAAAAATTAGATAAGAATGTTGATTACAAGCATCATATTGGCTTGTACGCCTATCGGGCCAAATTCCTTAAACAGTTTTCACAAATGCAATTATCCAAGTTAGAACAAACGGAATCACTTGAGCAATTACGAGCACTTTCTTATGGTTATAAAATTATTGCTAAACAAGCGATAGCAGAAATGCCTCATGGAATTGATACACCAGAAGATTTAGAAAAATTCAAGAATGCTTATTCAAAGTTATCCTCTAAAACTAATTGATAGTTGTTTTCATTATATTAAGCCATAACTTCTTATCTTAATCATAAATTTATCCATCAAAATATTTTATAGCTAGCCCAATTGTGGCCTACCTCCAAGTCTTGGAACCTAATACAATGCCTGTAATGTAAGCAAGGATACCAGTGCCGATTAAATCATTATCAAGAAAACCTTTAGTTAACCCATTTTTTAATGTTGAGATTTCAAGATACCATATGCAATAAGGTAATGGTTTAATAATAATGACACGATTGTTGTAGTTATTACAGACATACCAATTTTTTCTAAAAATAAATACATTTTTCCTGCTCGAATAAGAAGGCTATGGAAATAGTTTAGGGTTATGACCAATGGATAATACATAAAATAAATTACAAATATAGCTATTAACGCTAATTTTATATGAAAAATGTAAAATAAAATACTTTAAAAGTTATAAAACATCTGCTAGAATTCTTTGGTCAAAATTATTTGATATGAAAATTACCTATGAATAATAATATTAAACAACACCAGCTTAGGTAAAATAATTTAAATATAAAAAGAGGAAATACATGAATTTTAAGATGAAAACGGCATATATTGCCACCTTGATGGCATTAGGTACAAGTGCTTATGCTGAAAGAATGATTGTTACCCATAATAGTAACGGTAATGGTTTAAAAAATGGTCATAACGTAATAGTTGAAGGTAATAATTGGTTTGCTGTAGACTTAGATGAAAATGGCAAGTCAGCAATGCGTGGAAAAAGTGGATTTAGCTCAATGGAAGTTGATGCAGTTCGCTATCCTTTATCTTTATACAATGATGATGCAGGTGACCCAACTATACAACAATTAACGCCATATTCAGTTTATCAGTCACAAGCTAACCAGTTAAATTTACAATCAGGTCAAAAAGTTTGTATTATTGACTCAGGTCTAGATGACAGTAATAATGATTTTAATTGGAATGCAATCACTGGTGATAATGATTCTGGCACAGGTAACTGGTATGATCATGGTGGGCCTCATGGTACACATGTTGCAGGAACTGTAGCAGCTGAAGATAATGGTTTTGGTGTGGTAGGAATGGCACCAGGTGTTCCATTACATATTATTAAAGTTTTTAATGAATCAGGCTGGGGGTATTCCTCTGACTTAGCTCATGCTGCAAACAAATGTACCGCAGTAGGCGCTAACATCATTACCATGAGCTTAGGTGGTGGTGGTGCAAATTCAACTGAAGAAAATGCTTTTAATGCATTTTCTGACAATGGTGGTTTGGTTTTGGCTGCTGCAGGCAATGATGGTAATAATGTACGATCATTCCCTGCTGGTTATAAATCAGTGATGATGATTGGTGCAAATGATGCAAATAATAACATCGCTTCATTCTCGCAATTCCCAACAAACACGGTAACTAGCGGTCGTGGTAAAAATAGAAGAACTGAAACACATGATGGTTATGGTGTTGAAGTATCAGCAGGAGGGGTAGATGTTTTTTCCACTTATCCAGCTGGCCTAGCAACTCTGTCTAACGTTACCGTGGATGGAAGTGGTGTAGCATCTGCGGCAACAGATAATACGGGTTCTATTTCTGGTTCAACATACTTTATGGGTACGGGTGAATCAATTGACTCTGGTGCTAATGGCAAAATATGTATAATTGATCGTGGAAATATCTCATTTGCTGAAAAAGCAGACAGTTGTGCTAACTCTGGTGGAATTGGGGCAATTGTTGTAAACAATGAACCTGGTGTTGTGTATATGGATATAACTGGAACTATATCAACATTTCCTGTTGTTGGGGCTGCACAAGAAGATCGTTCTGCAATTGTTGGTTCTTCAACTGCCTCAATTTCATCTGGAAATGCTGACTATGGATACATGAGTGGAACTTCAATGGCAACTCCAGCGGTAGCCGGTATAGCTGCATTGATCTGGTCTAATCATCCTACTTGTACAGGGACTCAGATTCGAGATGCATTGAAAGCAAGTGCGTCAGATCAAGGCACTTCTGGCCGAGATGATTATTTTGGTTATGGTATTGTTAAGGCTAAAGATGCCAGTGATTATTTAGTTGCCAATGAGTGTGGTGGTACAGAACCTCCTCCGCCTCCACCTCCTGGTGATTTAACACTTTCAGGCAATCGTAGTAAAGGTAATAAGCAGGCTAATTTAAATTGGTCAGGTGCTACGACTTCAAATGTAGATGTTTACATTAATGGTAACTTTAATAATAGTACTGCCAATGATGGTTCAACTAGTTATAGTGTTAGTAAAAACTCTAGCTACACATTTACTGTATGTGAAGATGGGTCTACTACTGTATGTACAAACCAAATTACGCTATAATAACGAATAGAGTAGTTTAGTAAAGGAAACCCTAAGACCTCTCTTTTAGGGTTTCCATTTAGAAATAACCTCGCTAATGCGGGGTTTTTTTTGGAAGAAATAATGACAAAATTTATAAAAATTTATGAAAATGCTTTAAGTCAAGAATATTGTAATGGTTGTATAGATACTTTTGAAAAAAGTAATAATGTTCATCAAGGCCAAACAGGGCATGGTGTAGATAAAACAAAAAAAAACAGTATTGACATTACGGTAACAAATTTTGCAGATGAATGGCAAACAGAAATGAATACTTTACAAACCGCTGTCCTTAAAAGCTTGATTGCATACATACGTGAGTTTCCTTTTTTACTAACGGGTGCTATATCATTATCCTATCAAGATAACACAGGGCAATTGAAGACTCTCAGCTATAAAGATGTTGATACTATGGATGATATGACACTTACACGTTACATACAGGCAATTTATCGAATAGGGTCTGTGAATATGCAAAAATATATAAAAAATAAAGGCGGTTATTTTCATTGGCATTCTGAATGTTACCCACATCCAAATGACCCACAACAAGACTCTCTCCACCGGACATTGTTATGGATGGTATACCTTAATGATGTAGAAGAGGGTGGAGAAACAGAATTTTATTTCCAGGAAATGAAATCAAAACCAAAACAGGGTAGTCTGGTGATTGCTCCGGCAGATTTTACTCATACCCATCGTGGTAACATGCCAATATCAGCAGATAAATATATATTTACTAGTTGGATATTGTTTCAGAGAGCTCAAACAATGTACCAAAACCCTTCTTAATGATCATACAATTATTAATAGGAAACCATTGAGGAGGATAAAGGTTTCAATCAAGCTAATTCAACATAAATGATTTGGCTTGTTTTAGTGTTGTATCAGTAATAGTGGATCCACCAGACATTCGCGCAAGTTCTTCAATTCTTTCCATGTCTAATAATAGTAGTACTTCACTTTCAGTCATACCATCTTGGTCAGATTTGCTGACTAAATAGTGGTGGTGTGCAAGGCCTGCTACATGCGGTAAATGAGTGACAGCAAATACTTGTTGGGTCTTACTCAGTTTTCTCATTAATTTCCCTACAGTTTCTGCTACAGCTCCACCTATTCCAGCATCAACTTCATCAAAGATAAAACTTGTCGAATTCGATTGTTTTTTACAAATTTCTATTGCTAGAGCGATTCGTGACAATTCCCCTCCTGAGGCAGTTTTTGACATCCTTTGAGGTGTTTGCCCTGGGTTCATTGTGATTTCAAATTCACAGCGATCTTGTCCGATTGAGCTTATTTTGGATACTGGGTCATGGGAGATGCTGACACTAAATTGTGCTTTGCTTAAACCCAACTGTTGAATTATTTTTGTAGTATGTTGAGCAAAGGAATGGCCAGATTTAACCCTTAATTGATGTAAGTTTAAAGATGCTTGACTGTATTTTTTAATGATTTTTTCTTGTTGGGATAACAAGGATTTTCTGTTTTGTTTTTGTGAACTATTGAGTTCAAGTTTTTTCCCTAAGTTAATGAAGTGTAAATATAAATTCTCAGCGTTAACATTGTGTTTTCTAGCTGTTTGATAAATTTGTTCTAAACGATTTTCAATGGCATTTAATTTTTCTGGATTGACTTCAATTTCATCATGTTTTCTTTGAAGTTGTGATTCAATTTCATTGAGGTTGATACTGACTTCTTCTAACATTGTTTTAATTTCGCTTAAACCTTGAGAGTCAATGCTTTCCAAAGAAGCCATGACTTCTGCTATTGGATTATTCTCTAATTGGTGAAGAGAACCAGATACAATACTTATAGTTTCAACGGCATTAGTGAGTTCTTTCTGTTGTTGATGCAATTTATCTAATTCGAATTCTGTTAGATTTAGTTGTTCAAGTTCTTGAAATTGATAGTTTAACAATTGGCTTTCTGCTTCATTTAATGCACCTGCCAATTCAATTTGTCTTAGTTGTGACTCTATGGCATCATAATGCTCTGATAAATCTTTGATTTGCTTTAATTGTTGCTGATAAGTACCTGATTCATCAATTAAATTAAGCTGGTATTTAGCATTGTTTAGCTTGATTTGATCGTGCTGTCCATAGATTTGAACCAATAAACTACCGAGTTTTTTCAAGCTGGTATTTGTGCAAGGGCGTGTATTTAACCATGATTTAGATCGACCATCTGTAGTGATTACACGCCTAATCTCAATTTCTTTGGAAAATTCGATTTCTTGTTCATCTAGCCAGTTTTGAACAAGCTGATTTTGACTTATGTCAAATAATGCACTAATTTCACATTTTCTCGATGGTTTTTTTATGACAGAATAATCTGCTCTATTACCTAATATTAATGATAAAGCCCCAACAATTATTGATTTACCTGCACCTGTTTCACCCGTAAATGCATTAAAACCAGAAGAAAAATCTAATTCCAACTGTTTTATAAGGACATAATTTTTAATAAATAACGATTTCAGCATTGAAAAAATTCACATAAACACAATATTAGCAGCTGTTATTGTATCTATATTTAAGAGAATGAACAAGATGAATGAAGCAACAGAAAAAAAAGAAGTAGAAATTGAAAATACAGAAGAAAATCTAAACATGGAAGAAAGCTTGGATCAAGTAGAGCAGGCTGAAGATGTTAATGAGGCTGCAGCGGAGTCTGAAATATTGGATGAAGAAATTGAAAGAGATAATGAAATATCAGAATTAAAAGAAGAAATCATGCGTATGCGTGCTGAATCTGAAAATATTCGAAAAAGAAATGCGAGGGAATTAGAAAACTTACGTAAGTATTCATTAGACAAGTTTACTAAAGCTTTATTGCCAGTTGCAGATAGCATGGATAAAGAGTTGGAAGCAAATGCTTCACAAAGTGTACAAATGACTGTTGAGCAAATGATTGAAGGCACTAAAATGACACAAAATGTCCTAAATAAGGTGCTTATTGAACATGGAATGGAAATTATTAATCCTGAGGGAGAAAAATTTAATCCAGAGTATCATGAAGCCATGACACAGATCCCACACCCTGATTTAGCGCCTAATACTATAGTAGACGTTTTTCAGAAAGGTTATATTTTAAATGGTCGTTTAATACGACCTGCAATGGTAGTTGTCTCTAAATAACAACGTATCACATTAGTGTGCTAGAGTTTCTATAACTCTGGCATTTTTGCTAAAGGTATCTCTAATAAAGGAATTTCATTGTTATCTTCAATGACTTGAATTAATTGGTTACTAATTTTTATTTGATTATTAAATGCTTCTCTAAGTTGTGAAACTATTTTACTTTCAATCGTTTTGTTACGAACAAGACCTTTAATAATGATTTCTTTTTTATTATAAATGACTTCAGCTTGTTGAACAGCCTGAATAGTTGCAGTAACTACTGCAATATTAATGGCAAAATCTCGTGAGCTAAGGCTGTCATCAATGCTTATATCGTGTTGTAAGTTTAATTGATGATAACTATTTACTATATTGCTAATTATGTCATCAAGCTCATTTTGGTTTCCTACTACTCCTGTGATTGTAATGATTTCATTAAAATTATCAATGTTAATATGTACCCAAGCTGTGTCTATAGCTGAAATATGTTCACTTATCTCTTTATCAGTATTTGGATACTTTCTTGTTTGTCTTGAGTTATCTTTGATCAAGACAAAATAGATAAGTGCTAGTAGTATTATAATAATTGATATTTTCATATCATGATTCTATTTGTACTAGTTAGGTTTGGTCAAAATCTGCATAGGAATATTATTCCTAATCCATTGACCCCCTTCAACTCCTTGGTATTCAATATCGATTGATGTAGTAGCATCAATATCAATGATGCCAAGAGCATTATTAATATTTGCTGTAATTGATCCAATAGAAGTGCTTGTTACGCCAATTGGTGTTTCTAGTCGGCTATATCCTGAAAATTCTCGCATTTGAATTGTAATTTCCTCGCCCCTTTTAAAATCGTTTTGTAGACCCAATGCCCAACGAGGTTGGCCTGATTCATCATAATAGTAAAGAGTTGATACAATTGATGACTGTGCTGTAGCTAGAGAAAGCCCCCAACCAGAATCCTGTTCACCTGCATACCAATTTCCACTGATATCAGTATATTGTTTTGATTTTTCTGCAATGATAGGCTCTATACACCATTCTCCTTGTTGGTCATTTATCTTCCATTTTGCTATAGCGATAAATTCATCTTGACGATTAATATCATCCTGACATGCGTTGTGACTTGCGGCTGTTGTAGAATTAAAATCAATTGAAAGCCGGCCATCGGTAAGTTCAGGGTCGGGTAGGTTCTGATTTGTGTCATAATCGTAGATAAATTTCTTTAGGGTATCTGCATCAAAATCAATGTTTAATACACCATTTTTCAATTCAGTAACAGAAGAATACCATTCAGGATTACCTAGGTCGTCATAGGTGTAAAACCCTGAAAAATATAAATTACCAAAACCAACTGGTTCAATAACAAAACCATGACCATCTTTTGCTTGGTCATACCAATACCCATTAGCTGGTATTTTTCCTGTTAAACCAACTTTTTCATCGCAACGTGCTTGCTCTTTTCTAATGACATTTGAAAGAGATATATCGTCAACCCAAAAACCAATTGCTGCTGTGTTGGTATCAGATATCATTCTAAATCTAAACTGAATGGTTTTGCCTTTATAAGTCTCAGCTAGATTTACAGAAGCATCTCTCCAGTTATTTTGAGAACCAGACCAAGTAAAACGTGTTTGTGCTGTATTATTGGTAGAAATTTGGCCATCATAAGGAATTGAACTCAAATGCCCAATGTCACTCCATAATCCACCTTTTTCGCGTATTTCTAAAACGGCACCATCCCAATGTTGACTGGGGCTTCCTTCAGTTGAGTATTTTAAGGAGAAGTCTAAAACGTTACCTCCTGAATTCATCACTAACCAAGGTGAAATTAAAGATTTATCAGAATAACTGTTTTCATTTGAGGTAAACCAACTAGATGTTCCAGAACTTGCTGAGTTAGAATCACGCCTCCATGGGGAGTTCCCTAAAAGTGTTGTGGTGTCCATTTGAGTATCTGCCTCTTCTGCATTTGCAATAAAATTGCTAGTAGAGGTGATGATATCAGAGGCAGTCAAGAGGTTGAATTCATTAGAAAAACTTAAATTATCATAGTGAATTTCTGTACTAATATCAACTGTACTTAAGCAAGAAACACCCGTACCTAAGGAGATGTCTAATGGTATACTAATAGAAGAATCTGCAGGGATGGTTGATAAATTGACGGTTTTGTTTGGCATTAAATCATCAGCGATAAGGCTTATTTGCGCATCGCTAATGGCAAAACCACTCGAGTTTTGAATATTTATCATCAGTGTTCCATTTTCTCCAGCATCGATAATCCCATCATCTTCAATGACACCATCATTGTCAATGTTACCATTTTTAGTAATAAAATTTCTGAAAGAAATTTCTAATGCATTACGAGTGGCACGATAAGTACCACGCCCATGTGTTGCAACATAAAGCGTATCACTTTCATGCCATTCTAGGTCAACTACACGATTAAAGGCAACGCCGTAATGATAACGACTCCATTCAATAATACCTCCATCTAGATAGGTAGTCCATAAGCCTAATTCACTGCCAACATAGAGCCGATTTGGATCGATTGGATCTATTGTAATTTGATACAGTGGCATATCAGGTAAGTCACCAGATAATGAGGTCCAAGAACTACCCCCATTAGTGCTTTTTAACACCCTGTTACTATCATAAGTTGCTCTGACTATATAGATTGTATTACCAGATGGGTCATTTGAGTCAATTTTTATATCGGTGATATAACCGATACCATTGGGTGAAATGTCAACTAAGTTATTTTGTGAGCCAATGTTCTCTATTTTATAGAGATTGCCACTAGTCATGCCTACAAGAATTTGTGAACTGATTTCTTGGTTAAAGGTGAGAGCGCTAACTGAGCCACTATTTAATGTATCAGTGATGTCTATAAATGTTGCATTGTTTAGCGATCTGGCGTTTGTTGTAAGAAATACATTATCTGTGCCGATTATTAAGCGGTTACCATTGTTTGGATCCAAGGCAAAAGGCTCAATAAATAAGGCGCCATCCGAATCTGGTAAAGAAAAATGAGAGATTGATTTGCCCTCATTTGATGAGCCAAAAAGTACAAAATCTGCGTCTTCATTGGTTCCTGGGTTGGATCCATATATGAAAGAACTATTTTGCTGGTCCCAAGCACTATAACCGCCATCACCACCTTGCCATTGAAGCCATGCATTGCTATCACCAAAGTATAGTTGTGAGCCAGTATCTTGCGTGCCTGATATAACTTGTTGACCATCTGGACTTACGGCGATACCGTAAGATTGTGAGATACTTAAACCATCGTTAACACTAAAAAAAGTATCACCGTTGTCAAGTGACTTATAAATTCCAGCGTCTTGTATGATATATTGAATAGTGTTGTCGTTAGGATCAAAAATGTATCCATGATGGTCTGAATGCATGTAATTACTAATGTGGTTAATATCTATCGGCGTTAAACTATCAAATTTCCATGTTGAATTTTGATTAATAGTCGCTCCTGCATTGGTGGTCTTGTATTGATCTATTGCACCAATAAAAACAGTGTTTGAGTCACCTGGGTGGACAGCAACTGCAAGATCATACCACCCTTGTCTTTCAATAAAATTTTGATTAGATTGAGTCTTGTTATAGTTATCTCCTAGTCCTGCAGACCTCCATAATCCACGAGTGCTGTCATCTTCGTTGGCGATTGCTATGTAGTTAACACCGTCTGTTCCAAAACCAATTTCCATCCTACCAACATTGAGTTCTGGAAGACCATTATTAGAATCTAAAATTTGCCAATTTAATCCAGCATCTGAAGACTGCATAAGAAAAGTGTTTAATACTTCTGAAATTATTTCTTGAATAGAAGCATTAATCACTCCGTTTTCTGCTGCTATTGCGGTGCCATTTTCAAGTGAAATCATGGCTGATGGTATAGTAATTCCATCATCTTCTCCACCCATACTAAAAGGGTCGTCAGGTAGACTTTGATAAACAATAACAGCAATTGCACCAGCATCTTGTGCATTTTTTACTTTTAGATCAAAACGACATGCTCCTCTTTGAATTAAGGCTACTTTCCCAGAAATATTGTTGGTAATTTCTGAACATCCATCATTGTTAGGTTGTACGTTGTCATTAACAAGGGCTAGTTCATTGCTGATTGCTGTTTGAGAAAATTCTGGTCCAAAATCAGCAGGAATAGCTAAGTAGTCTCCAGAAATTGTTGCTGGTGAATTAATTTTTAAATTTAATATTTTGTTGGAAAATCCGAAATGTGATGCAAGAAGGTGATTATGATTACTTGGATTTAACTTTAAATCCACAAAACCTCGGCCTTTAGTATCGTACTTGCTGACTTCATTCCAATTTTGACCTAAATCGTCTGATCGAAATATGCCTGAATGAGTTGCCACTAACAAAACATCACTATTTTCAATACGTACCATGCGATTGACATAGTAAAAGTCTTCGTTATCAGTTGATGCCAACTGGTTCCATGATTCACCAAAATCTTCACTTACAAATATCCCTGCTCCTCTTGCGGCATCAAAATTAAAGAAACCTTCTCCTGTGCCAGCAAAAACACGGTTGTTATTATCAGGGTCTAGTACCATACTGCCAATGGCTAATGTGGGAAGGAAATCTGAGGTAGCTTCCCAACTTTGCCCTGCGTTATTTGATCTAAAAATTCCGCCAGAGACTGCACCAGCCAGAAGTCTGTTCGAGTCATTGGGGTCTATAATCAATGCTCGAATTCGACCACCAAAATTACTTGGCCCTAGGTTCTCAAACCTAAATTTAGGAATAGAAGTGTCGCCTGTAGCTTTATTATTTTTCCTAGATAATTCTTTTTGATCGACTTCAAACTTAATTTTTTTATTGAGTTGAGCAGGGTTTGTGTTTTTAGGCGATTGACGTAATTGCGCTAACCACTGCGCAGCTTTATCTGGTTGGTCGAACCTTAAATTAGAATCGTCTTTAGAGTGACCACTTACGATAATTTTTTCAGTATTAGGTGTGTATAAAATTACAATTATTGAACTTGCAATGACCAGAGCGCTAATGATTAATTTATTCATTGATTTGATATGCTTTTATTGTGTTTAGATAAAGTTTAGCACTTTTTTGTATAGAACTAGATAATATTTACCCAATAATACAAGGTTTCTTCTGTTTAATTGAACTAATTTCACATGAAAAAAGAGATTTACACAATACATGGAACGTGTAAAGGGGTGTTATAAACTCCAATCCGCATTAAGAAACTCACAAAAACTCTTCTGGGAAGAACTTTTAAATTAGCTCACGAATGTGAGTAAATGCCATGAAATACCAGCAAAAATAGTGGGTTAATTGGCTCGCTCTTTGCCTTGATTGAAGCTTTGTCACTCTTTTTTTCGACCTACAATTATGTTGAAACTTCTAAAATTAACACTTGATTAGCCTTAATGAGTATTACCAACTTGGGAATTGTTGTTTTTATACAGTTGTTGACTAATCCATTGACCTGTATCGATTAATTTGTCTAAGTTGATACCAGTTTCAATAGACATTCCATTAAGCATATAAATCACATCTTCAGTTGAAACATTGCCACTGGCACCTTTAGCATATGGACAACCACCGAGACCGGCCACTGATGCATCAATTATAGTGGCTCCTAATTGCAAACAGGCATAGATATTTGCCAAGGCTTGACCATAGGTATTGTGAAAATGTAAAGCTAGTATATCAATTGGCACTTTATTCATGCAAGTTTTTAACATTGCTTGTGCTTTTATAGGTGTTCCGGAACCAATGGTATCACCTAATGACACTTCGTAACATCCCATTTCAAAAAGTTTCTCAGTAACTGTTGCCACCTGATTAACATCAATTTCACCTTCATATGGGCAACCTAGCACGCAAGAAACATAGCCGCGAACTTTGATGCTGTTCTGATGAGCTAATGCAATAACAGGTTTGAAGCGTGCTAAAGACTCTTCTATACTGCAATTGATGTTTTTTTGTGTAAAGCTTTCACTAGCAGCAGTGAATACAGCAACTTCTTTGATATTATTTTTTAACGCCAACTGCATGCCTTTTTCATTTGGGACTAACGCAGAGTAATTAACTCTTTTATGTTGTGTCAGTTGTTGGCATAACAGTGTTGAGTCAGCCAACTGTGGGACCCATTTAGGGCTAACAAAGCCTGTGACCTCAATATTGTTAATTCCTGAATCTACAAGCCTATTGATGAGTTCTAGTTTTGTCGATAAATCAATCGTTTGTTTCTCATTTTGTAATCCGTCACGTGGAGAGACTTCGACAATTTTTACATGTTTAGGAAATTCTATCATGGCTTTTTATGTGTTACAGTAAAAGCATAATTATAACATGATATTAACCTTGATTAATGGTATTATGTTTTAGGCTGACTATATGCTTCATTAATCTATTGTAAGTGTAATAATTTGCCTGAATAATCAAATTGCCGTTTGAATTCATAAAATAGTGACCTTATATACGTGAAAAGACTTTTTGACAATTTTTTTTGCATGTTTCATGCGTTGTAAAAAGGTCTTTTTATTTAATTTTAATTCCAAATATATTGGATTAAGAAACCATCAATTTCAAAAATAACACCTATGACAATAGCTTTAAAAGTTTCAAAATTAAAAAAGACCTATAAAAATGGCACAATAGCACTAAAAGGATTAGATTTAGAAGTCAAGGCCGGCGAAATATTTGCTTTATTAGGACCAAATGGTGCAGGAAAATCCACATTAATCGGAATCATTTCATCCCTGGTCAATATGACATCAGGAGATGTTGAGGTGTTTGGCGACTCCCTTACAAGGCAGCGAAATAAAGTTAAATCTCATATTGGTTTAGTCCCACAAGAATTTAACTTTAACATGTTTGAGAAACCAATGGATATATTGGTCAATCAGGCAGGTTATTATGGTGTTCCTCGAAAAATTGCTCTTGAACGTGCAGAGAAATACCTTAAACAATTGCAACTTTGGGATAAGAAAGATTCTATGTCACGAATGCTATCAGGTGGTATGAAACGCCGCTTGATGATAGCAAGAGCAATGATGAATGAACCAAAATTGTTGATTCTTGATGAACCTACTGCGGGAGTTGACATAGAAATTAGACGATCTATGTGGGAGTTTGTTGAAGAAATTGCCAATGCTGGTACAACCATTATTCTAACAACTCATTACCTAGAAGAAGCTGAACAATTATGTAAAAACATTGCCATAATCAACCATGGTGAAATCATTCAAAATACCACAATCAAACAGTTACTAACTACATTGGATATTGAAACTTTTATTTTTGATTTAGATAAGCAACCATCTAAAGAATTGTTGGAGTTACTCGATGCAGAAATTACAGAGGATAATTCTATTCAATTAGATGTACATAAAACTAAGGCATTAAATGATGTCTTTAAGCATGTTGACAAACTAAATTACAAAGTCTTATCAATGCGTAATAAAGTTAATCGTTTGGAAGAGTTGTTTTATAAAATGACCCATAAAGAAGATCAAGAAATGGAGAAACAATCATGAGTAATACAACATTGACCGCATTATTCACTTTGGGCCGCAAAGAGGTCGTTAGGATTCTACGTATTTGGTCACAAACAATTTTACCACCTGCAATAACTATGACCCTATATTTTGTAATATTTGGTAATTTGATTGGAAAAAGGATAGGGCAAATGGGTGGTTTTGACTACATGGCATTTATTGTACCAGGCTTGGTCATGATGTCGGTCATTACCAATTCATATGGCAATATAGTTTCTTCCTTTTTTGGAGCAAAATTTTCTAAACATATAGAAGAAATGTTGGTATCTCCCATGCCAAATTGGGTGATACTGTTTGGGCATATTCTTGGCGCTCTTTCCAGAGGGTTAATTGTTGGCAGTATTGTTACTGTGATTTCATTGTTTTTTACAGAAATTCATATACATAATATGTGGATTGTTATTTCAACTGTTGTCTTAACTTCTGTGGTGTTTGCATTGGGTGGTTTTATTAATGCCTGCTATGCAACAAAATTTGATGACATCGCTATAATCCCTGCCTTTATTCTTACCCCATTAACTTATCTGGGTGGTGTGTTTTATTCGATATCATTATTGCCAGAGTTTTGGCAAACAGTATCCAAGTTTAATCCTGTACTCTATATGGTTAATGCCTTTAGGTATGGGTTTCTAGGCGTTAGTGATGTAAGTATTTATACTGCTTATGTTGTTATCTTGACCTTTGTAGTCGTGCTAACAATAATTTGTTTAACAATGTTACATAAGGGAGTTGGGCTACGCAGCTAAGTTGATGTCATTTGTTTCGCGACTCAAATGCAAATGATTAAAAATACCAGGCACAAAAAAACCCGATTCAATCGGGTTTTTTTTAATAGTGTCGTTTTGACTTAAGCTTCGATGCTTACATGTTGACGATTTTTTGGGCCTTTCTTAGCAAACTTCACTACACCATCTTTAAGTGCAAATAAAGTGTGATCTTTACCCATACCAACATTAACACCAGCGTGAACTTTAGTGCCACGTTGACGTACAATAATGTTACCAGCTAAAACGGCTTCGCCGCCATATTTTTTTACGCCAAGGTACTTAGGATTCGAATCGCGCCCATTCTTGGTACTACCTGCTGCTTTCTTATGTGCCATTTCTACTACTCCTATGCTTTAATTTTTTTGATTTTAATTTCAGAATAACTTTGACGGTGACCCATTTGAGTCATTGAGTGCTTACGTCTTCTGAATTTGATTATTTTTACTTTCTTAGCACGTCCATTGCTCATGACTTCTGCTGAAACTTTAGCACCTTTAACATGAGGCGTTCCAACTTTGATGTCTTTTCCATTTGATGTCATTAAAATTTCGTCAAAATCGATTTTATCACCTTGCTCTAAACCCAATTTTTCTACACGAAGGACATCACCTTCTTTAACTCTGTACTGTTTGCCACCAGTAAATATTACTGCATGCATGATTTTTCTCCAAAAATATTATATTAAAAATGAGGTCGAAACCTCCGACGCTATAACCAATGTAATCAATGCAGACAAGGCTATAAGCTACAAGATGCGCGATTTTACGGGTTTAAGTAAGTATGGTCAACTTATATATATGTATTTCAGTTGTTTTTAACAATTTTTGATGTGTTGTTAAAAAAACTCTAAGAATTAATCATAATGGAACACTAAGAATATTAGTGTACACTAGCAAATAAATTGCTTAATTATGGGCTCGTATCTTACGTTGTTAAGATTGGTTTTACCTTTATCCGCTTTAATATGGAAGAAAGCTTTGTTCAGCTTCATTAGATTTTAATTTATATTTAGCAAAGCCAAACAAAATAAGCTAAACTACTTGGTTTTCTGAAAATAACAAATTTGCTATGAAATCTATTTCTTTACGCGGTGCTCGGACCCACAATCTAAAAAATATTGATATCGACTTGCCTCGTAATAAATTAATTGTCATAACAGGTTTATCAGGTTCTGGAAAATCTTCTTTGGCTTTTGATACCATTTACGCAGAAGGGCAGAGGCGTTATGTGGAGTCACTATCTGCTTATGCTCGTCAGTTTTTATCCATGATGGCAAAACCAGATATTGATCATATAGAAGGGCTATCTCCAGCTATTTCAATCGAACAAAAATCTACCTCGCATAACCCACGTTCGACAGTTGGGACCATTACCGAGATTAATGATTACCTGCGTTTACTGTATGCACGAGTAGGTACACCTTGCTGCCCAAAACATGGCACTAAACTAGAAGCCCAGACTGTTACTGAAATGGTAGACAGGATATTGCAATTAGACAACTCTCGAAAATACATGTTGCTCGCTCCAATTGTCAGAAATCGTAAGGGTGAACACACTTTAATGCTTGAGCAATTAATGAGTAGTGGTTATGTCAGAGTGCGTATTGATGGTAGGGTATATAATCTAGATGACTTACCTAAAATCAACAAAAAAACCAAACACACCATCGAAGCAGTGGTTGATAGATTTCGTGTCAAAGATGATATGGCACAAAGGTTAGCAGAATCAATCGAATCAGCACTGGTTTTATCCGAAGGATTAGTACAGGTTGTTGCTTTTGATGAGGGAGAAGAGGTTGATTTGCTATTCAGCGAATTGTTTTCCTGTTCGATTTGTAACTATTCTTTGGAAGAGTTAGAACCACGCTTGTTTTCTTTTAATAACCCTAATGGCGCTTGCCCTGAATGTGATGGTTTAGGTATTAGTCAATATTTCGATCCAGAGCGTATTGTTGTCTCATGGGACTTGTCATTAGCCAATGGAGCTGTTCGTGGCTGGGACAGGCGTAATGGTTTTTATTATCAAATGTTATTGGCTTTGAGTGAACATTATAAATTTGATTTAGAAACACCGTTAAAAGACTTGCCTAAGAAAATACAGGATGTGATTTTATTTGGATCGAAAGGCGTAAAAATAATGTTCAAATATTCATCTGAAAAAATTGAATTTAACCGTAAACGTGAATTTGAAGGCATTGCCAACAACATGAAACGCCGTTACAAAGAAACCACTTCAAATATGGTACGTGAGGAACTCAATAAATACATTAGTGTGAAGGAGTGTGATGTATGCGATGGCGATAGACTCAATGAAGCCGCCCGTAATGTCTTTGTTGCTGATAAGTCACTGCCTTATATTAATGGTTTGTCGATTGCGGAGAGCTATGCGTATTTTAATGAGTTAAAGTTGGAAGGCAAAAAAGGTGAAATTGCTGAGAAAATATTAAAAGAAATTCAAGAACGTTTAGAGTTTCTGGTGAACGTTGGGTTAAATTACCTGTCATTGGGGCGTAATGCTAACTCGTTATCAGGTGGTGAAGCACAAAGAATTCGTCTAGCCAGTCAAATTGGTGCTGGGTTAGTTGGTGTTATGTATGTACTGGATGAACCATCTATTGGTTTGCATCAGCGCGATAATGAAAAATTATTAAACACATTGATAAAGTTACGAGATTTGGGAAATACAGTAATCGTAGTGGAACATGATGAAGAGGCCGTTAGTAAAGCCGATCATGTGGTTGATATTGGTCCAGGTTCAGGTGTACATGGTGGTTATATAGTGGCTCAAGGCACACCTGCAGAAATAGAAGCCAACTCAGAATCTATAACGGGGCAGTATTTGTCTGGTAAGAAAAAAATAGTGATTCCTACTCACCGAACAAAAATAGCCAAAGATAAAGTCTTTACGCTTAAAGGTGCGACAGGAAATAATTTAAAGGATGTTAATTTAAAAATCCCTGCAGGATTGTTTACCTGTGTAACTGGAGTATCGGGTTCAGGAAAATCGACCTTAATCAACGCGACATTTTATCGTGTTTTAGCACAAGAATTAAATCGTAATCAAAATCGGCCATCGACCTATAAATCTTTTGAAAACATAGGCTTATTTGATAAAGTTGTAGAGATTAATCAAAAAGCTATTGGTAGAACACCTCGATCAAACCCTGCCACTTATACCCAATTATTTACTCCAATTCGTGAACTATTAGCCGGAACACCAGAATCTCGTGCCCGTGGTTATAAGCCGGGACGGTTTAGTTTTAATGTCAAAGGAGGGCGGTGTGAAGCATGTCAGGGTGATGGGTTAATAAAAGTGGAAATGCATTTTTTACCAGATGTATATGTCACATGTGATGTTTGTAAAGGTAAACGCTATAACAGGGAAACACTTGATATTCACTACAAAGGTAAAAATATTTATCAAATTTTAGCGATGACAGTTGAAGAAGCTCAACCCTTTTTTGAGGCTATACCTACTGTCAAAATGCGTATTGATACATTAATGGATGTTGGCCTAAGTTATTTAACTTTGGGTCAAAATGCTACCACTCTCTCTGGTGGAGAAGCACAACGAATTAAATTGGCAAAAGAATTGTCCAAACGTGATACAGGGAAAACGATTTATATTCTTGACGAACCAACAACAGGTTTGCATTTTGCTGATATCAAACAATTGTTAGCGGTATTGCACTCTCTACGAGATAAAGGCAATACCATCGTTGTGATTGAACATAATTTAGATGTAGTAAAAACAGCAGACTGGATTATTGATTTAGGCCCCGAAGGTGGAGACTTGGGTGGTAAAATTGTTGCTCAAGGCTCGCCTGAAGATATATGCAAAAAATACAAAACTCATACAACTCACTTTTTGAAACCGATGTTAAAATAAATCACCTCAACTGACACCTATCAATTTATAGTTAAACACGAAGCCTTACTATATGCTTTTTTAATTATTGAGTTTTAGTAAATTGGTAGCTGTAGCCAAAAGCTAAAATTTTGGCTATAAATCATGGTTTTCATAGGAATTGAAGAAAATTGAAAAGAGGTAGGCTTATTTAGCTTTAAAAGTTATAATACGCTAGATTTTAATTATGTTAAGAAGTATGCCTGAAAAATTACCACAACTTAAAAACATAGTCGTTTACGGGCTTGGTGCTATGGGACGACCAATTGCGAGAAATTTACATGAACACAATTTACTCATTGGAGTTAAAAATCGTACTCAAGGAATATCTCAAGGTTTATTAAATGAATTGAATCTTGAAGAGTATGAAGATGACCAGCACTTGTTTGAAAACGCGGATTGTGTTTTGACATGTGTTTCAGGAGATCAGGATTTGATAGATATTATTTCTGACTTTAAACACTACTTAAAGCCAGGTTCCGTTGTCATTGATTGTTCAACAGTTTCTACCAGTACTGCAAGGCTAATTGCTGAAGATTTAGCTTCTTTGAAAATTGATTTTATGGATGCACCCGTTTCCGGAGGCGTTGAAGGTGCAAAAAAAGGGACTTTATCTGTTATGGTTGGCGCTGAGTTAGCCATTTACAAACGAGCAGATGACTTATTTCATTCGATTGGTTCACAAGTAACCTATATGGGGAAAATAGGGCAAGGGCAATCTACTAAAGCAGTGAATCAAATACTGGTTGCAGGCGTTGCACAGGCGGTATGTGAAACTTTAGCATATGCAGAAAAAAACAAACTTCCAATTGCAAAGACAGTAGAGGTATTATCAGCAGGCGCGGCAGGTAATTGGTTTTTGGATAAACGAGGTTTGACTATGTGCAAAAATGAATTTGAAAAAGGATTCAAATTAGCGCTATTGCATAAAGATTTAAAAATAATCCAAAAGTCGTTAGCTGATTTAGGAGAAGAATCACAAATAGTCAACAAAGGAATTGTTGAATATGGTGAGTTGATGGAATCTGGAGATGGTGATTTAGATATTTCAGCTTTGATTAAATTAAAACGTAAACAGTTACATAATGAAGAAGATAATGACTGAAAATAGCACAGAAAAAACGACAATGGGTAAAGACACCCACTTTGGTTACAAAACAGTTGCCACAGGTGAGAAAGAAAAAATGGTGGGCGAGGTTTTTACTTCAGTGGCTGCTAAATATGACATCATGAATGATTTTATGTCAATGGGAGTACATCGCCTTTGGAAGCGTCATTTCGTTTTGACAAGCGGCATTGAAGCTGGAGCAAATGTACTTGATTTAGCTGGCGGTACTGGTGATATAGCTAAATTGTTGGCACCTAAAGTTACGAAGTCGGGGCATATCATCGTTGGTGATATCAACCAAGAAATGTTAGATGTTGGTAAAGATAGATTAATTGACGCAGGTTTATTTGGTTTAGTTACAACTCAACAAATGAATGCTGAAGAATTACCTTTTGAAGAGGATACCTTTGATCTAATTACCATGGCATTTGGTTTGCGGAATGTTACCAATCAACAAAAAGCCTTAAATGACATGCATCGTGTATTGAAACCTGGTGGTAAATTAATGGTGTTGGAGTTTACCGAGGTAAACTTAAAGTTTTTATCAAAAATTTATGATTTTTATTCTTTTAAATTGTTGCCAGAGATTGGCAATATAGTGGCTAAGGACAGAGACTCGTATCAATATTTGGCAGAATCAATTCGTAAACACCCAAACCAAGCAAAATTAAAATCTATGTTTGAAAAGGCTGGGTTTGATTTATGTAAAGTCGAAAACATGAGCGGTGGAATTGTTGCCATTCACACAGGGTATAAAACATGAACATAGCTGATAACAAATCGAATAAATGGTATGAAGATTTTTTTCTTGATGCTATAAATGCAACTATAAACACCAGTGTATATTACGATGAAAGTGCTTTAACTAAATTAGAAGTGTTTGATGGAAAGGTTATAAAGGTTGTGTTGGAATCAACACCGTTTACTTTTTTTATGATAATCAATAAACGTGAAATAAAGTTAGCTAAAACCTACCCTGATGATGTTGACACCACCATAAAAGGAACACCATTAGCCTTATTTGCGATGAATTCTGATGAGCCGATTGAAGGCATAAAAAGTGTAGAAATTCAAGGGGATGCTAGCACAGGGCAATTTTTCGCTAAGTGGCTCAAAAACGTGGATCCAGATTGGCAAGAAGCATGGCAGGATCTATTGGGCGATGGGATTGGTGAAAAGGTATCCAACGTGGTCTCTGGATTAATTGACTTTAGTAAGAAGTTTAAAAAAACGGTCATCACCAATACAAGTAAGTTTTTAGTTGACGAATCACGTGATTTAATTGCGCCTGAGGAAATGGAAGAATTTATTGATGATGTAGAGGATTTGCAATCAGATACAGACAGACTGGCACAACAGATTAGTGCGATGAAAAATAAATAAAGCGGACGTTTCCACGAATAGTGATAGATGAATATATTTCGATTAATTAAGATACTCCATACTTTTGCAAATTACCGTGTAAAGGATTTATTGCCGAAACACAAAAGCAAGAAGCGTGTTCACTTTTTACGCGCATTGTCACCATTGGCTCTTAAAGGGAAGAAGTGTAATAATGATCCAGAGAAACTCCGTAAAGCACTTGAAGAATTGGGTCCGATTTTTGTTAAATTGGGTCAGGTTTTGTCGACACGTCCTGATTTAATACCTGCGGAAATCACATCAGAATTGGCTAAGTTGCAAGATGATGTTGAGCCTTTTGCCTGGACAGAAGCTCGTGGCTTTATTGAAGATCAGTTAGAACAACCATTGGATGAAATTTTCAATTCTATCGATGAAAAGCCATTAGCATCAGCATCTGTTGCACAAGTACATGCTGCGGAACTTAAAGATGGGCGTGAAGTTGTTATCAAAGTACTAAGGCCTGGCATAAAAAAAATGGTTAAACGTGACCTCGAATTGATGCGTTCTGTAGCCAAAATTGCTCGCACATTTGGAAATCCAGGTGTTCAAGTTGACCCAGTTGAAATTGTCGAAGAATTTGAAAAAACCATATACCACGAATTGGATTTACAACGTGAAGCTGCTAATGCTTCAGTATTGCGAAAAAATTTCATCGATTCAAAAGACATGTACATTCCTGAAATTTATTGGGAGTATTGTAAAGAAAAAGTCATGGTTATGGAACGTATTTATGCAATTCCCATCGGTAAGATTGATAGGCTGAAAGCAGCTAATGTCAATTTGCAAGTTTTAGCAGAAAAGGGTTTGCGTTTGTTTTACACTCAAGTTTTCCGTGATAATTTTTTTCATGCGGATATGCATCCTGGAAATATTTTTGTTAATACATCCAACCCAGAAGACCCACAAATTATTCTGCTGGATTTTGGCATTTGTGGTTCTTTACCAAAAGAACATAAACGTGATTTAGCGAATAATTTCATGGCGTTTTTTAATCAAGATTACCGCCGAATTGCAGAACTCCATATAGAAGCTGGTTGGGTACCCGCCGATACCCGTGTAGATGAGTTAGAAGCAGAAGCTCGTACCATCTGTGAACCATATTTTGCAAGACCAATAAGTGAAATATCGTTTGGTGAAGTGATGTTGAAAACCTTTGAAATGGCACGAAAATTTCAATTGGTTATTCAACCGGAATTTATCCTATTGCAAAAAACATTGCTAAATATTGAAGGATTGGGAAGGCAGTTATATCCTCAATTAGATATTTGGCAAACCTCAAAACCAGTACTTGCTAACATAATGAAAAAAAGCTATGGTATTGATGGTGCTATCGAAACTATTAAGCAGAACTTGCCTACATGGTTAGAACAAACCAGTGAAATCCCTCAGTTGGTTCATGAGTTGCTTAGCCAAAGAACCAAACCTGCAACAAAACTTCAACAAATTGAACAAGCCAAAATTCTAAGATACAAGCATTACAGAGAAAATAAAAAGACCTATGCAATTCTAACATCTGGATTTGCTATTGTAACGGCTGTTTTATATGGTTTACAAGCAGATTCTGGCATGCCTTTTGGAATGACAAAACCTGTTATTGTCGGTTTGGCAATAACACTGGTTTTTTTGTATAAATCTCTGAAGAAATAACGACAGAAGTTTTAAATAAATGTGTGATTTGGTGTCATCATAAATCTTATCTATGGTTGAAGTTAGATCAATAGGTTTTCTTGCTGAGTCAAGAACTAGTTAAGGCTAAGACAAAATATCCAAGCATATAAAACCGAACCAAATATAAAGAATGCTAGTAATAAATTTGAGGAAAAGTTCTTTACACCGAAATAAACTATTTGCTCTATGCTACGGAATCCCCAAAATAAAGCCATGGCTGCAGTCATAGTTAAGCCAAGTTTGGTATTGAGTAATTCGTCAGTATTGAAAAATGAAATATAAGAAAAGATTAAAAACACAAAAATCAATCGTAGATTTAAAATTTGCATCACTGACTTGTTGATATAAGAAAGTTTCTTTAAATCGTGCACCCAGTCAAATAATTTCCAAAACAATAAGTGAAACACCACAAAAGCCAAATGGAATATTGTGCCAATTAATAGAAGTTTTTCAGAGTTGTTGATTAGTTCTTTCATTACATTCTAAAGACACCATATTTGCTTTCAGTAACTGGGGCATTTAATCCAGCTTCTATTGCCATTGCTAAAATTTTACGAGTATCTATTGGATTGATAATACCATCATCCCATAATCGAGCGGTGGAGTAGTATGGTGAGCCTTGGTCTTCATACAGTTGTTTAATCGTATCGTATTCTGTTTGTTTATCGGCTTCATCCCAATTTATATTACGCTTGTCAAAACCATCTTGTTTTATTGTGGTTAGTACAGAAGCTGCTTGCTCTCCTCCCATGACAGATATACGTGAATTTGGCCACATCCATAAGAATCGTCCAGCATATGCACGGCCGTTCATAGCATAGTTGCCGGCACCAAATGAACCACCAATGACTACGGTGTATTTAGGTACAGATGCGCAAGCCACTGCAGTGACCATTTTAGCGCCATTTTTAGCTATGCCATTTTGTTCGTATTCTTTTCCAACCATAAAACCGGTAATGTTTTGCAAAAAGACCAAAGGGATATTGCGCTGGCAACACAATTCAACAAAATGCGCTCCCTTAAGTGCAGATTCAGAAAATAAGATACCATTATTGGCAATAATACCGATAGGATTTCCTTGAATATGGGCAAAACCTGTAATCAGTGTCGTTCCATATTTGGCTTTAAATTCTTGGAATTCCGAAGCATCAACTATACGGGCAATAATTTGGCGAATGTCATAAGGTGTTCGAGTGCTTTTCGGAACAATACCATAGAGTTCTTTTTCATTGTAAACTGGATCTTTTGTAGCTTGTTTCTGTAACCAATCATGTTTTTGGCGGTTAAAATATTTTGCAATATTTCGGGTAATTTCCAAGGCATGTTCATCATTCTCTGCAAAGTGATCTGTTACACCTGAGATAGTAGAATGAACTTCAGCACCACCCAATGTTTCGGCATCAACTACTTCTCCAGTAGCGGCTTTAACCAATGGAGGCCCACCTAAAAAAATGGTGCCTTGCTCTTTGACAATCACTGCTTCATCACACATGGCTGGAACGTATGCACCACCTGCGGTGCATGAACCCATTACAACGGCAATTTGAGGGATGTTTTTTGCTGATAATTGTGCTTGGTTATAAAAGATGCGACCAAAATGTTCTTTGTCAGGAAAGACTTCATCTTGCAGTGGTAAAAAAGCACCACCCGAATCCACTAAGTATATACATGGAAGATGATTTTCCATGGCAATTTCTTGTGCTCGCAAATGTTTCTTTACCGTTAAGGGGAAGTAAGTGCCGCCTTTAACTGTTGCATCATTAGCGACAATTATGACGTTTTGCCCATGTATAACACCAATACCTGTTACAACACCTGCAGCTGGAGCAGAGTTGTCGTACATTTCATTTGCTGCCAGTGCGGATAGTTCTAAAAATGGGCTTCCTTTATCTATTAGGGCATGAATTCTATCACGAACCAGTAGCTTTCCTCTTGACTCATGCCTATCTCTGGATTTTTTTGAACCACCTAGTGAGATTGTCGCTGTTTTATTTCTTAATTCATTAATCAAATCATGCATAAATTGGTAGTTCTCTGCAAATTCTGACGATTCGGTATTGATTGTGTTTTTGATAATAGGCATAAGCGTGATTATATCATGGGAAAAGATAGGTGTTATTGAAATTATTTTTTTATTTGATACATACAATTATTTGTTGGTGTATTATGTCCACTCTTTAAAAAATTCAAAACTCACTTGTAATTCTAATATGAAAAATAAAACAGGAACGGTGAAAGATTGGAAAAAAGATAAAAACTATGGGTTTATAGAGCCAACAGTAG
Organism: Alcanivoracaceae bacterium; assembly: GCA_016744455.1. Taxonomy (GTDB): domain Bacteria; phylum Pseudomonadota; class Gammaproteobacteria; order Xanthomonadales; family Marinicellaceae; genus NORP309. The sequence continues at coordinate 44,645 of JADGEI010000014.1, read as the reverse complement.
CAGGGAAAAGTGTTTTTTTTCATGTTAATGATTATAGCCAAAAACACAAACTTCCTGTTAAAGAATTGCAAGTGACCTATAAATTATCAATTGATAAAGAAGGTAGAAAATATGCTGTTGATGTTGTCCCTAAAAAAGGACATATCAAGAGTTCTAAAATAAATAAACAAAAACAATTCTCCTGGATTGTTTTCCTGTTGTTTTTTAGCTTTGTTGGGTTTTTGGTCTATTTTAATAAACTTGCAATTCAATTTTTGTACTTATATTGTGGAATGAGCCTCATTACGTTTTTAGTGTATTTTAAAGATAAACATGCTGCTCAAAATGGTAAGTGGAGAACACCTGAAAGTACATTGCATTTATGTTCTCTGTGTTTTGGTTGGCCAGGTGCCATAATTGCACAGTCGCATTTAAGACATAAATCAAGTAAGTTCTATTTTAGGGTTTTTTATTGGTTAACGGTGCTGGTTAATTGTATTGTTTTATCATGGATTCTTACAAATCCAGGTATAAGCATATAAGGGTAGCGCGGTTTTTTGTCAGGTTCTTATTCAAAGTTTTTGACAAAAGGGTATTTGGCCCATGGCATTAATTGCTTGGTGTTTACTGGCAAAGCATTTGTTGTTGATTGGTTTTGATTTGATATCTAAATTGATAATAGTATAGTCAAAATCTGTTGGGCAACTAATGCTCTTATACTTCTTATTTACCACTTGGCAATAGGGTGTTTTGAGTCTTTTTTCTTGTATTGTTTTTTGCTGATTTTGATACCTAGAAAATTCTAATTTATCCATTGAACATACCGAATCATTTTGCATAGCTTGATATGTCGATTCTTCATTTGGGTAACATTGGGTTTTTTCACCAATTAAATTATTGAGTTTAGTGACATAAGAATAGCCCTGAGAACAGAAAAATTCTTGGTTATTTTTAATGTTGCTATCCAACCTTTTGCAATTTCCATATTCCGCGAAATCATTACGTAATTTTTGCCGATAACGTTTAAGTTCAAGAGAGTTCAATTGGCAAAGAGGGTGCGTTTTAATTAGTTTGCTGACTTCTTTTAAGCTGCTATGGCATTTTTTGAATTCATCGCCAGCAAAACTGAATCCATTTGTATCTATAACCATGAATCCTTTCTCACAATACCTGCCATCTTTACTTTTTGTGGGATATTGTAGAGGTTGGCATGAGTATGATGAAAGTTTCATGATTTCATTTTCGCGTTCTCTATTGACTTTTGATTCAAATTTTTGTTGATGCCATAAGTCTTGCTTATGCATTTTTTTCAATGTTGAATCGGCAATGTTTTGATTGTAAAGCATGGCAATAAAATACTTATCAGTATAAGACAAAGAATTGTCTTTTATTTTTGTATTGGTTATACCTGTAATGTGGTCTAATCTATAGTGCATAATTGATAGTGGGTCAAATTCTGATTCTATAAATACTTCAACTTTATTTTTGTTAGAAAAGTTCTCTTTGCACCACTGTCTACTTTGGTTTTGATTTTCCTTACAGGAGAATACTAAATTTGAGTCATTTAAGTACTCAGGACGATCTAAGCGTTGATGTTCATGACCAAGGCCTAACATATGACCAAACTCGTGTAATACTGTGGTTTTTCTGAATATTTTATTCTCAGACAAGGCTCCAAATCGTATTTTGCCATTGATGGCTCCACGTGTTGATTCGTTACTTTTTCCTTTAAAAGTAATTGTATAGTATTTTTTAAAGCTAAAAAAAGGAGGTTTCTCAGTTGAGTACTTAAACGTTATTCCTGAATACCTTTCCCACAATTTTGCAAATTCTTTGACTTCACTTTTTTGTTGGCTTGTACCATCGAGGAAATAAAAAGTTATGGTGTTTTGATTCCAAATCTTGGTGTCTTCATAAAACACAAAAGCTCTCGCATTTAAGTGAACAAATAGAAGTGCTAATAAAAGTAGAATAGGGTGTTTAATTGCTCACTCCAAATTTAACTTGCGGATGAAGTGTATCGGACTTTTGATGCGATTTCAAAAATATTCTATCTGCTGAAATGGCGTGCTTTTCAATAAGTAGTTGTTTTATTGAAAGTGCCCTATATTTGACTAGTGAGCTTAATTCTTCATCGACATTTTGTAGTGTTAATAACTCATTCCATGCATTGTTTTTCACTTGTATCAAGTTGACTATGCCGTCAGTTGTGGCTTTAACTGTTAATTGTTGCCACTTTTCTTTTGAAAACATTCTTGTGTAATATCGTTTTAAGATGTTTATTACTTTAGTTTCACTAAGGCCTGATAGGGTTTTTATTTTTAACTCCTGCTGTAATGAGGTTTTTTGTAATGCTTTTGAGTCACCAATTGTGTTAAGGACAGCAGTTAATTCTAATATGATTTCTGGCCGTTGTTGCATAATTTTTTGCATGGCATTTAATTTTTCTTCTTCACCTAAATCTAGTTCACTAGTTCCAGTCTTGAAATGTATACCTGACAAATCTAAATCTGCCGCACCTGGTATTAACTTCCCTAATAGTTTAAATGGTGAGGCAACAATACCGGTAATAAGTTTAAAAAAGGCTTTAAAAACAATGCTACCATAACTAAATTCAGGGTCCTCTAGATTGCCTTTAACAGGAAGGTTTATTTTCATAATCCCATTTCCGTCAGTTAATAAACTAACAGCTAGTTTTAAGGGTAATGAAATAGCTTCTTTACTCTGATTCTTTTCTCCAAACTTTAATTGTTTAAATTTAAGGTTGTTTACTCCATTTAAAAGGCTTTGATTGAGTTTGTATTTAAGTACAAAATCTGCTTGACCACGTGTAATCGGAAACCCTAAATATTGGGAGCTATAGGTATCGAAATTTTGCAAATTAAGGTTTTTAACATCAATGGACAAATCTGTAAATGCCTTATCTGCAAGTGGATTGATTTGACCTGCTATTGATATACTTGCATAGGTGTCAATTACACCATTAAGGTTGATGTCAGCTTTTGATAAATTAGCGCTAGATAACCCTTTGATGCTCCCACTGAGTTTACTAAGGTTGGTTTGATATTGTGGTGTGATACTGCTGTCCTTGAAGTCAGTAGAAGAGTCTATAATATCAACTTGTTTAACTTCAATTATCCAGTCAGTTGGCTTTGTTGATTGTGGGTTGTTTTCGCTTTTGTTAACTAATTCATTTAGATTTAATTTTTTATCAGGTGAAACGGATAACATTCCATTAGCTTTATCAATTTTAATCTTGTTTAGAGTAATTGTTTTTACTTTTGAATTAAGATGATTTTCGAGTACTTCGAGTTGATTCACACTGAGGAATTGTTGATTATTATTGTCTAGTAATTCAATATTATTAAGTTTGATCCAACCTTTTGCTTCAAGCACTGAATTATCTAGCATAATTTCTTGATTTAAAGAAAGCAGGCCTGATTGTGATTTTAGGTTGATTTTGGGAGGTAACCAATTATTCCAATTAGATATATCGAATTCTTTCGCAATAATATTAGCATTGACTTCAAAAGGGTGTAATTGTAAATCAGCATTGACACCTATTTTTGCTGTTTTGTCGGCTATTATGTCGATGAGAATAGTTGCAATTTTGTTATCTGTGTTGCTAAAGTTTTTGATGCTGATTTTTGGAAGTTTTATTGTGTTATAAATCTGTTTGTTAAGTAATAGATTGCTATCAGTAACAATTATCTCTTGAATAGAATAACTCCACTTCTTATCTTCTAAATTGTCAGGTTTTTTGCTTTCAGTAGTTTGTCTAAATTTGAGGTTATATTCATCATCAAAGGCTAATGAAACTTGCGCTTTGTTTGTTGAAATAGTTTCAATAGAAAGTTTTTGAGTATCTAAATTAATATCTGCATTATATAGGTTAACTGTATCAATTATAATTTTCGGTTGGTCTTTAACATCACCAAGTGTGGCAAACTTTAACAAGTTTAATTCATTAATCTTAAGGGTAGGGTATTCACTTTCATTACTGCTGTATGCAACCTTGCCATTTGCATTGATAGCTCCAGATTTGTTCTTGAAGCCAAGAAAATTATTTTCTTTGTCCGCTATAAAAGAAAAGAGTGTTTCGGTTCTCCAATTGTTTAAAGTCCACTTAGCGTCCAAATTTAATTTGGCATAATTAAATATTCCATTAATCTTCGTAGATTCATTTTTATCAGTTAAAAATTTCAAATCAAAAAGGGTGTTTTGATCTTTAGTAGTGAAATTTTGGTGTTTGAATACCAGTTCTTTTATGTTTAATTGTAACTGTTTGCTGCCTGTCTGATCATTATAGTCTATAGAGCCATTATTGATGATGATAGAGTCAATATCTAATACTAACTCTGTATCCTGTTGTTTTTGAGAAGGGTTAATTTGCGGGTATTTAACACTCGAAACACCCTTGCTTTTAGTCGTGATGACTTTATAAAATGGTTTGTTGATTGTGATTGTAGATAAACTGATGTTACTTATTAGACTGGTGAATAAATTTAGGTCAACTTCAATGGAATCTGCACTAAACCATAGGGTCGAATCATTATCTGATAGGTTGACACCTGTTAGTGTGGTTGAAAACAAATAGGGGTTAAAGCTAATTTCTTTAACCTCAATTGAAGAGTTTAGTTGAGAAATTGAAAGTGACTTAATTTCATCACGTGCAAAATATGGAACAGCAAAAAACCCGAGAGCAGAGTAAAGGAGAAATAAAACCATAATCCAAAAAGGTATGGATTTATAAATTGGTTTTTTACTGTCCATAAAATGTATTTTACCTATGTGTTAGTTAAAAAAGTGTTAACTGGTTGTTAAAGTTTTATTTTACTCGTTTACTCTACTATGCTCCAGTTTTAGCTTATGAATTCATAATAATTACTGTACTTAATTAGAGTAGCACATTTTTACATTTGCTTTAATGGTATTCAAGGCTTGTCTTGGTTTTTAATTACTTGAGCTACCTGCAATTCCAGAAGTTTAATTTCCCGTATTACACGATTATGCCCAAGCTCTGACCAATACCACATTTTTATTATTTGTGTCAGAAGTACTGTAACAATAATTGTGATTCCCCATGCTATTAAGGGTTTAATTTCGGTCTCATTGTAAAAGCTATAGATAGAGTAAATTGAAACAATCGTAAAAATAATGCCAAAAATAATTACACCGACGTACATCCAACCCATTTTCCCTTTAAAACCAACGCCCATCTGCCTAAAAGGGTTGGCATCAATTTTATCGTTTTCTTTAATAATGTCATTGTATTCTTCGCTTAGTGCTTGTTTGATTTTGTCGTCTATTGAGGTCATAATTGTTCTCCAAAAAGTTGTTTTAAATTCTTACGGGCATCAAATAGTAATGATTTGATTGTCCCAGCAGGTGTCTTTAGTATTTCTGAAATTTCACTGATATTAAATCCATCATAATAAAATAAATGAATAACATTTCTTTGTTTATCAGATAGCTTTTTAATCATGCTCATCATGTCAATTTGCTCATCTGTAGTTGAGTAGCTTGTTGTTAGTTCAGTATGATTACCAATACTACAGTTGTTTTTGTATTTTTGATTTTTACGAATAATATCAAGGCATTTATTACGTGTAACTTGATAGACCCATGAGTGAAATTTCCTGTGATTATTAAGTTTTCTTATGCCTTTGATAATTGCTATCATCGAATCTTGTACGGCATCTTCTGCTATGGATTTATCTTTAAGAATTCCAGTGGCAAAGGCAATTAATTTGGGTTGTATAATGTTGATTACTTTATGAAATGATTTTTGATCATCTTTCGATAGTAAATATTCTATGTAAACTTTATTAATCATACGCATAAAGACGTGACAGTTAACTAAATGGTTGGAAAAAACTTGTAGTAAGTTTAAATAAGCTTATACTCCACGCAGTTTTAAAGCAATTATTACCATGAACGATCACAAATTTTCTAGCCAACACTTAGCCAAACCAGTTTTAGATAACTTATCAAAACTTGGTTATATTCAAATGACAGCGGTTCAAGAGCAGAGTTTGCCTCATGTTTTGCAAAATAAAGATGTTATTGCACAAGCCAAGACAGGTAGTGGTAAAACAGCAGCTTTTGGTATCGGGTTGTTAAATAAGTTAGAATTAAAGAATTATGTCGTTCAATCATTGGTTCTATGTCCTACCCGAGAACTAGCTGATCAGGTTACAAAAGAATTACGTCGTCTAGCTCGTTTCACCCAAAACATTAAAATTATCACATTATGTGGTGGTGTTGCCATAGGCCCACAAATTCGTTCGTTATCACATCCTGCCCATGTGGTAGTAGGGACTCCTGGTAGAATATTGAAACACCTGGATAAAGGCTATTTGCATATTGATGAACTACAAACGTTGGTATTGGACGAAGCTGACCGTATGTTGGATATGGGTTTTGTGGATGAAATTACTAAGGTTATTGAATTTGTGCCAAATAAGCGTCAAACATTGTTGTTTTCTGCTACGTTTACCAATGAAATTAGGCAGCTTGGTGCAACAATACAAAATAATGCAGTTAACATCACAACAACATCAACAGAACCTGCAAACCTAATTAAAGAATATTTTTATCAGTGTGAATCAGAACAACAATTAAAATCTTTACAAAATGTAATCGCACATTTTCAACCAAAGAACGCCATAGTTTTCGCCAATACAAAAGTTGAAGTTAAATCAATTGCAAAGTATTTAAATCAAAATGGCATAGAAGCTGCAGCATTGCATGGTGATTTAGAGCAGTATCAACGTAATGACGTTTTAGTTAAATTTAGTAATCAAACTGTTGCAGTACTTGTTGCAACTGATGTGGCCGCTAGAGGATTGGATATTAAAGAACTTTCACTCGTCATAAATTATGCTATTCCGTTTGAACAAGACATATATACACACAGAATAGGGCGTACTGGACGAGCTGGTTCCAAAGGAGTGGCAGCGACATTATTTTGGGGTAAACAATCACACAAAGCTAAAGTGATGAAAAATGAAAACAGAGAGTTTTCTTTTGCATCAGACTTGGATAATGTACAAGAATATTTTTTAAAAGCACCTAATGGTACCATAGTAATCGAAGCAGGTAAGAAAAACAAACTCAGACCGGGCGATATATTAGGAGCATTAACGGGTGCTGTCGGCTTGCAAGGCAAACAGATTGGTAAAATCAATATTTATGATAAGCAAAGCTATGTAGCAATTGAAAGAAGCCTAGTCAACTCAGCGGTAAAAGGGTTGAAACAACATGGTATTAAAAAGAAAAGGTTTTCTGTTTGGATTATGAAATAAGCTGTAAATCACTAAATTTAGATTTGACTAGAAAGGTTATATTTGTAATTTACTACCATATTCCTACCGGCTTTTTTGGCATCGTACATGGCTTTATCAGCATGAGTCATTAAGTCTGATAAAACGTAACCTGATAAATCAGTTGAAGTAATACCGAAACTTGCAGAAACAAGGAAATCACAACCTATATCAGAAGAATCAATGTCAGTAATGAGATTCCTGCATTTTTCAGCAAATTGTGATAAATCTTCACTGTTCGAATCGCGCATTGCAATGGCAAATTCTTCACCACCTATACGCCCAAAAGTTACTTGATTATTTTGTATGAGTTGACATTGTTGGATAACTTTCTTGATGACCCAATCACCCTTTATGTGACCGAACTTGTCATTTATTTTTTTAAAGCAATCAAGGTCAAATATTGCATAAGCTACGGTCTCATCAGCTTTTTTTGACTCTAGTAACAATGCTTCCATGAAGTCTTTTAAACCTTTCCTGTTATAAATACCTGTCATGCCATCTGTTTCAGATAAATGTTTGTAATTTTTTTGTACTTTTTTTGCCCTAAAACCCCATAACAAGATGAAGCCAGTTAGTGCGGTTAAAAATAATATAATTAGCTTTTGATTGGTTGCTGTTTGAGTTGACAATTTGGCCTCTGCAGTCATTAATTTGTTTTTGTTACTTAGAAATTTAATTTCTTGAGTTTTGGCTATATTATTATGTTTAACAGTTTGAAAAGCCATTAATCTAGTTTGTTCTTCATCATAATACTTTAATTTGATTTTGTTTTTTTCAATTAAAAGATTATAACTTTTAAGGTAATTGTTATTACTAATATGATGGTCAATTAATATTTGGTACAAATCTATTTTTTGAATAGTATCACCAATAGATTTATCTTCAATTAAAACTAAATTAACCAAGTTTAGTGATTTTTCAATTTCATTTAGTTCCCAATAAACTTTTGCCAACAAACCATTCTTAATACTAATTAAGTTTTTATAATTTGTAGATTCTATATTTTTTTCAGTATTTAGAAGCTCTTTTAATACTAATTTATAAGTTTCAATAGTGTTAGAAGATGACAATAACTTTGATAACCAATCCATTTTTAATAAATTTGCAAAAACATGGTTGTTTATTCCCTCACATATTTTTATAATATCTTTAATATCCCTTTTAAGTTGAGTTGTGATTGAAGAACTGTCTTTTAGTTTAATTCGTGTAATGAGAGAGTTTGCAATACATTTATCATTGTCAGTTGGTGAATTGTCTAGTATTAAGTTTAAAAACTTTAAACTTAACTCTTTTTCACCTATTGAATTATAAAACATTGAAGCTAATGAATATGCCTTTTGTCTTAAATGATTATTATCAATATCACTAATAATGTTTAATGAGTAATCCAATGCGTTATATGCAGGGATAGTATCTCTAGAAATTATATGTATATTAGCAATTTTTAGTTTTACTCTAAATTTGATTTCAATAAATTTAGTTCGATCAAATAGTAGATTAAAGTTATTAAGAGATGGTATGAATTCCCCTTGGTAACCTTGTTGATAATAAGTTAAATAATCAAAATAGTCTTTTTGAAATAATGTAAAATGTGTTTGCATTCCACTTAATTTTTTCAAATTTAAATCAAATTGCTGGGGACTAGTTACAGCAATTTCTTCAGACTCTATAAGCAATTCATTAATTTCAAATGACTTGTTTTCCCGCACAACAATTTGGCTAGTAGTTTGACATTGAGAAGTAAATGTCAAACTTACTAAAGAAAAAGAAAATAGTAAGACTAATAATCTCATTACAATATTTTGCTGTTTTTTAGTTGCTGATTCTAGGTTATTTAATTAACTTAATCACTATATAGTAGAAACTTTGATACAGTAAAAAGGCTTAAACTTGCAGAAATCTGTAAATCAACCTTCAATACTACAAAGTGAATTTTAAGAAGTACCATTACAAAGCCTAGATAGACATCAAAAACCAAAATACATATTTTACAATCAGTTTTGAAGATTAATTAAATATAATTTTAGTTTCATTTTTTTCCTTTTCCTTTTCTTCTTCCTCTTCATCCCCATCTTCGCCTTCTTTTGACCAACCACAAAATATAGGTAAATTTGAATCTATCAGAAATTTGATATTGTTTTCATCTAAATCTTGATGATGTAGCATTTGTTGAGTAGATTCATACTGTTTAATTGACAAATTCGCCCCAATTTTTTCTAGTAATTCAATAGAATATTCCACACTTATCTCCTAATACATTAATTATTCTAAAAATATATTAGCATAGAGAATCGAGTTTGGCTAATTTTTCAATGATTTTCTTACATACAACTCGGTTGTTTATGGGAGGAATAATTAAAGTGGTTTTAATGCTAACTTGTTGGTCCGATAAGTTAATTAATTTAAAAGTATCAATTCTTGGTTTATCAATAGGTAAAACAGCACATTCATATAATATGACTTTATGCTTTTCAGGATACTTTTCCAACAATTTATCGACTAATAATTGTCTATAAGTAGGATTGGTAGAAAATTTTTTTAAAGATTGATCTCCACTAAGGCTTACCTGCCATAAAACTAAATATGCAGATTCGCTATAATCAATTTCATGACACATAAATTGTGTAGCACCATAGTGACTACAACCTACATCACCTGGGTCAATTCCAATATCAGAGTACAAACAATCTTCAGCGGATATCCCAGGTTCCATATGAGCAACAAAACCTTCTTCTTTTGCTATTTCAACTAATCTATGTGGTGCCCATGAGAAAACTCCCGGATGACCGTAAAAAGCACCACAAACTTGTTTTCCATTTCTGACTTCATTCATGATAGCATTAATTGCTTTTTCATAAGTTATAGCTCTTGACGTGCCTTCTTTATAATATACATCTAAAGCTCTTACATCTGTATTCATTGTTTTGACCCAATCAACTATTAAACTATCGGATGCTGCCACAAATACTACATCAGCTTTTTCAATAAAGCTACGGGATATTGGAGTAATGTGTGCTCCTAGTGTCATACCTAATCCCACATTAACTAAACTGCCTTTCTTATACATTTTTATATTTCCTTAATAATTTGCCATTTATATTTTATTTTTTTTGATTTTTTAACAATAAATTGTTTTTGAAATTTAAAACCTAAATTCATCAAAGTTTTATTTGCACTCTTATTGTATTTTTCACTAATTGCAATTAGTGAAGATATACCCAAGTTTTCAAAAGCATGATTTATTAATAATTTGTTAGAAATATTAGCATAATTATTACCTTGATGTTCTTTTAAAATAATAATGCCAATCTCAACAGAGCTTTTGTTAAGTTGGTTCCATCGCAAACCGATTAAGCCAATTTTTTGTTTGTTGGAATTTAATCGGATAATGTACAAGAGTAGTCTTTTAGGACTTGATGATATTTTATTTAATGTTATTTCAAAGCTTTTGTTCGACTCATCAATGGTATATGGAGAGTCAACAAATTTCATCAATTCTTCATCTAAATAAATTTGATTATAAAAATCTCGATCTTTTTCAGTGATTTTTGACAATTTGATTGAGCTGTTTTCTATCATTTTAAAGGTTTGAATTGAGCAATATCTAATTTTTTCTGTAATTTACTATCAGTTAACGGCTGGCATTTCTTCATGCTTTTCAGGCATCTCTTACTCAATTGTTGATAAAGTTGAGTGCCATCAGTCTTCCATGCTATTTCTTTGTCAGTGACATTGCGTTTTATCTCTGCAGGTATTCCTGCAATGACTGAGCGATTGGGTGCTTTGAAGTTGGGTTTGATGTAACTTAAGGCTGCAATCATGCATTCGTCGCCAATATTAGCGTTGTCCATTATGACGCTTTGTATGCCTACCATGGTGTTTTTGCCAATTGTACAACCGTGAATGACAGCTCCATGAGAAATATGGCTGTTTTCTTTTAGTCGAGTTAGCCCATTAGGAAAGCCATGAGCGACACACATGTCTTGCATATTGACCCCATCTTCCAGGATAATTGTTCCATAATCACCTCGGATACTGGCATTGGGGCCAATATAACAATGTTTGCCTATTTGTACTGAGCCAATTATCACCGCAGTTGGGTGTATGTAGCTGCTTGGATGAATCACAGGTTTTACACCATCAATTTCGTAGATATTTTTCATGCAAGTGAGTATAATTGATAAATTCAAAAATATGAACCCAAATCTATGTCAGAATTCCAAACAATAAATTTCACAGTTGAAAACAGCATTGCAACCATAGAACTCAATCGTCCAGATAAACTCAATTCATTTTCTAAGACCATGCATGATGAATTTTATACAGTATTGAAACAAATAGCTCGGGATGATGATTTGCGATGTGTTGTTATTACTGGGGCAGGGCGTGGTTTTTGTGCAGGCCAAGATTTAGGTGAACGTAAAACAGATAAGCCAATGGACTTAGGTAGTACCCTCGAAAAAGGCTATAATACCAATTTAAGAATTCTAAAAACCATACGTGTGCCAATTATTTGCGCAGTTAATGGTGTAGCTGCTGGAGCAGGTGCCAATATAGCACTTAATTGTGACATTGTTGTGGCTACAGAGTCCGCTAGTTTTATCCAGTCTTTTTCTCAAGTTGGTTTGGTTCCAGATTGTAACGGCACATGGATTTTACCTAAACTCATCGGTTTAGCTCGCGCTAAAGCAATTACCCTGTTGGCAGAACCGGTCACAGCACGAAAAGCAGTTGATTGGGGTATGATTTATGCATGTTTTAGTGATGACGAGTTTCAGCAAGGAGTAGAAAAACTGGTCAATAAAATAGCCCAACGACCAACTTTGGCTATGGCAAATACCAAAGAGCTGATGGAAAAATCGTATGCATACAGTTATGATCAGCAATTAGATGCTGAACGAGATGTGCAAAGGTTGATGGGTCTAACCCATGATTTTAAGGAAGGTGTTGAGGCTTTTTCTGAAAAAAGAAAACCGGAGTTTAAAGGGTGTTAAAACAATTTCACACCATTGCGGTTGTTGGAGCTGGTACCATGGGCATTGGTATTGCGGAAGTGGCGGCTAGTAAAAATCAAAAAGTTAAATTGTATGATTTGGATGCTGATTTTGCACATTTGGCAAAAGAATCCATGGCAAAACGCTTATATTCGCGGGTAGAAAGAGGTAAAATTAACGCTAATCTTTGTCAACAAATTATTGCCAATATTGAAATTGTTACAGATTTACAAGCATTGTCAGATAGTCAGTTAGTTATCGAGGCTATAGTGGAAAATCTTGAGGTCAAAAAGAAGTTATTTAAACAACTTGAGAAGATATGTGGAAATAACACATTGCTCTCTAGTAACACATCTTCAATTTCAATTACCGCTATTGCATCTGCACTAATGAATCCAGAAAAAATGATAGGGCTGCATTTTTTTAACCCTGCGCCAGTGATGCAACTGGTTGAAGTGGTGGCTGGGTTACGTTCTTCCAAGGAAAGTTTGAAAAAAGGAGTTGAGTTATGTGAGTTTTGGCATAAAACTCCAGTGCTAGCTCAATCATCACCTGGTTTTATTGTCAACCGTGTTGCTCGCCCGTTTTATGGTGAAGCGCTTAAGATGTTGCAAGAGAAAGTGGCTTCTGCAGAAATTATTGATGCCTTAATGACATCAGCTGGTTTTAGGATGGGGCCCTTTAAGCTGATGGATTTAATTGGGATGGATATTAACCTTGCGGTAAGCCAAACGGTTTTTAAAAGCATGTATTTTGATCCGCGTTATAAACCATCGTTAATCCAGCAAGAAATGGTATCCGCTAATTTACTAGGAAAAAAAACAGGGCAAGGTTTCTACAGCTATAATGGTACTGGTGATTCACAAGTGACTTTTGAAAACCAGCGCAAATATGGGGGTTTTGTTGATAGAATATCAATCATTAAGAATTTAAGAAATAATGTAAATTTTGAAATAGATAACTGCTTAATAGTTCTGGCAAATGGCCAAACATGTAAACAACGTATTGAATCAAGTGGTTATCAACATGTCTGTCATGTAGACTTGTCACTGGATTATGAAAGTTGTAAGATTGTTCACATCTGTTTCGATGCCAATTGCCCTGAGTCGAGTAAAGAAAAAGTTATTACGCTATTTCAAATGCATAATAAAGAAGTTATTGTCTCTAAGGATTTGCCTGCACAAATCGTCATGCGTATAGTATGTATGTTGATTAATGAAGCGGCAGATGCTATTGAAAATGGTGTTTGTAGTGAATATGATGTTGATTTAGCTATGCAAAAAGGTGTCAATTACCCGATAGGATTAATTGAATGGGCACGAAATATAGGCATCGAACATGTTGTTTCGGTTTTAGAAAATTTGCACCATTGGTTTGGTGATGATAGGTATCGCGTATCTCCATGGTTGCGTATGCAATTACCGTAATTCGACCGCTTGTCATAGAAAATCAACCGCTTGTCGTGGTTAAAGGTTGATTGCTTGTAATACAACTATAAAGTATAAATAATTAAAATCTGTATGAGGATAAAATGAATAAGAGATATTTAACAAACAAAATTAAGCTAAATGGATTCACAATGATTGAATTGATGATGGTGATTTTGATTGCAGGGCTTTTAATGGCTTATGGTATACCTGCTTATAATGATTTTTCTCAACGCCAGTACATGTCAAAAGAAACCAATAATTTGATTGGTGACTTAAACTACGCACGTAATTTAGCCATAAATAATAGTACAACTGTCTCAATTAATGCATTGAGCGCAAATTGGCAAGATGGCTGGACAGTTTCCGAAACTTTACCTGATGGAAGTCTGCAAACTAGACGAATTCAGCAAACTGTAGCTAATACTGTGACTATGGTGGAAAGTGGTGGTTTTGATAGTATTGAGTACAATAGTTTTGGAGCTGTAGCGACAACTTCTCAACCATTAAGTTTCAATATTGGAAGTCAAAGTCACACCAATTTTATTAGTTTACGGGTGTTGGCATCTGGTATCATTTCTTCAAATAGGAGTTTGTAAATAAATGCGTGTTTTTAACTTTTCTAGAAAAAATTTACAACTACAACAAGGTTTTACATTGGTTGAGGTGATGATAGCAGTGGTTGTGTTTTCATTTGGTTTATTAGGAGTTGCAGGTGTAATGCTGGTTGCCGTTAAAAGCAATCATAATGGTTATTTGCGTACGCAAGCTACTTTTTTAGCTCACTCAATGGCTGATATGATGAGGCGTAACTCATGGTCAGTTTGGAGCAACACCTATAATGGTAATTACGGAGGTACCATTGTGAACCTAACAGGATTATGTACATCAGCTTCACCATGTGCCGCAAATGCACTGGCAAATAGAGATACGTCTATGTGGGGCAACATGTTGACTCAATCCTTGCCAAATGGCTTGGGTTCAATACAATGTGTCCAAGCTGGGGGTGCACCAAATGTGGTTGCTTGGAACGAAGCTGATCGTCCTTATAAGGGTGTTTGTACCATAACTGTTACATGGAATGAAGCCACTAAAAATAATGCTGCGGTCCCTCAACAAATTCAAATCTTCACAAACACATAACTAAAATGAATATAACTCACAAATCACCCAAAAATTCTCTTGGATTTTCAATCGTAGAATTATTAATTGCGATGCTAATTGGATTAATTGTCTTAACTGGTTTGGTAACCGTATTTGACACCTCTTCAAAAATGAACCGTACCCAAAATGGTTTGGCTAGGATACAAGAAAATGGAAGATATGCCTTGTCATTCATGAAGCAAATGATTACTAATACGGGTTATCAATACTGCAAAAGTGTCGACAATACAGGTACTCCAGCAGATCAAGCAGAAATTGTATCGAAAAAAATAGGCTGGAAAATTAGTGCAACTTCTTTTATGCCAGGTTTTCCTGCAAGTGGTGGTGGGGTAGATGGAGCGTTTGATCCTGCTTATATGATAATGGGGCATGAATGCAGTGGTGGTGCTTGTGTTCCTAGTCTCACTAGCTTAGGTGCTGATTTGGCTGCGGCTGTACCTGCTGTGGGAGTGACTGATGGTGCCCGTATCGCGGGAACTGATGTCTTAACAATAAGATACATATCTAGTCAAGGCAGAGAGGTTGATACAATTGCAGGGAACACACTAAATCTTACAGCTTATTCAATTGCAAACCCACCAACTCCAATACCAAGTGGAGGTCAAGTTTTACTTGTGGGTTGTAACCCTGATAATAGTCCTCCAGTTTTATTAGATATTGCATCTAATAGTGCCGCTACAATTACCACCGTTCAAAACCCACCTCAGAACCAAGCACTAATGAAAGCATTTAATTTCCAAAATGATTTTACCACAATGACCTTTTATGTGGCCAATAATATTATTGATGGCCGTTCTATTCCGACCTTATATGCTTCAGTAAATGGGGTAACAAACCCTATTATTGAAGGTGTTGATGCTTTAGATTTTACTTACGGGGTAAGCGATATCAATGGAGCAACACAATTTGTAGATGCGACTACTGTTCAGGCGATGGCTGCAGCTAATTGTTGGCCTGCGCCACAAAAAATACCGGGTACCGCTCAAAATATTAATCCTATAACAGGTGATTTAGAGACGTTTATCAATCAACCGGGTTGTGGTTGGCGATCAGTAACATCAGTTGATATTCATATGCTGTTAAATACCATATACAATAGTAGCAATACACCGTTAGTTAATGGTGATGGTACCGAACAATACAGGTATAGTCAATATGGCGCTGGTTATTTTGCTCCTCAAGTTTTACCATCAACAATCCCTCACTATAACATGCATCGCAGAGAGTTCTTTTCATCCGTTTCATTAAAAAATGTCTTACATTAAATATAAATACTAATCATTATGAAATTAAATAAAAATTTACGAAAAAAACACCAAAACATCAAGTCGAGGCAAGCAGGAGTCGCACTTGCCATTGGTATAATATTGTTGTTGATTATTTCAGTAATTGGAGTTAATTCAATGAAATCAGCATTATTGCAAGAAAAAATGTCAGGCGGTCTTTCTCGATCATCATTTGCAGAAACAGCAGCCTATTCCTTATTAGTATCGGTTGAAAACTATGTGTATTCATTGTATGAAGGTAACACAGGTACTAATAGCGAAACTTGCGACTATTGTACAAGTGACCAACCTAGAGGTGATCAATGGCATGGATTCACAAGAGAGAAAAACATGTCAGAAGGTGAAATTTTTTCTGGTGCTAGTCATTTAGGCCCATTATTACCGTATTTACATGACACACCTAGGTACGTCTTGATAAAATTACCAAATATAGGAAGTGCTAATGGTATAGTTGGTGAATTTGATGATGGTTCATCAGGTGGTAATGCAGGTCAAGCGGGAAATTCAGGATCTTCTGAGTTGCAATTTGATTATTTTAGAATTGCAGCAAAAGCGAATGATTTTAACGGGAATACTTATGTTGTATATGAATCAACCTTTGCAGCTGTAGAAAATTAGGAGTTAATAATGAAATATTTTAGTAAATTAATCTGCGGATCTTTAATAGTGGTTGTAACAACGAGTAGTGCTGTGCCATTATTGTTGAAGCATGAACCCTTATATTTAAACCAAACAGTACCACCTGCTTTAGCGGTTACTTTTGATGACTCAGGCAGCATGGCATGGGGTTTTATGCCTAGTGGTAGGTCCTACAGCGGTAATAATCCAAGTACCGCATCGCCGGATTACAATGAGATATACTATAATCCAACAATTCGATACAGCCCACCAGTGCGATCTGATGGTACGTCATTTCCAGATTCTTCATATAACAATGCTCAATTCGATGGTTTTTACCTAGGGGGTAATACAGGGAGTGCTCTTGGTGGTTCTGTTAATCTAAGTAATAACTTCCGTATGGTTTGGACCAGTTATCCAAATTATAACACCGGTGCGACAAGTAGATCTTATCAAAATGCTGCAAGGCCAGGAACAAACGAAGGTTATTACTATCTTTGGAATGGTCCTGGTAATCCAACGAGGGATGGAGCTAATGGTACAGCAAATGGACAGTACACAAGAACGGTTCTCAATGGTGCTTCACTGATAGAAAGAACCAATTTTGCTAATTGGTATACCTATTACAACACGCGTGGCAAGTTGGCAAAATCAGCAGTAAGTCATGCTTTTGTTAATTTTGGACCAGATTTTAAAATTGATTGGCAGCAATTGAACGGTTTATCATTTACTGCCACAGGAGCAAATGTCGACTTGTTTAATGGGACACATAGGCAAAATTTTTATAACTGGTTGTATCAAATCCCAGCAAGTGGTGGTACACCGTTGCGAGCGGCTACTCGACGTGCAGGTGAGTTGTTCACTCAAGGAGGGACAAATGGCCCTTATTACGATGCAAACTTTGGAGCTGAATTATCTTGTCAACAAAACTTTCATATCGCCATATCGGATGGCGGATGGAATAGTGCGGCTGGCATTACGTTTAACTCTGATAATACTCCTGTTACTCTGCCAGCATTAGACCCAACAGGTGTAAATATCGCATATGAATATAATACTGGCTCCTTGCCTTCAAGCATGTATGCTGGTACACAAAATTCAACTTTAGCAGATAATGCCTTCCATTACTGGAATCATGATTTACGGACAGATCTACCCAATCAAGTACCAAATTACATTGAAGACCACACAGATAGCAATGGCAATATTGTGCCAATAGCACCTGGAACACAATGGTGGGAATACCCTGAATTATTTTGGAATCCATTGAATGACCCTGCTACCTGGCAGCATTTAGTCAATTTTAATATTGGATTGGGTGTTACGGGTTCTTTAGATCCTACAACTCAACTCTCTAATCTACGCGATGGAACAATCACAAGTTGGCCTGGTACTGGTACAAATCAAGGACTTATAGATGATGTCTGGCATGCCTCATTGAATTCTCGTGGCAAATACTTTAGTGCCAGGGACCCACAAGAGCTGGCAGGTGCGTTGAATCAAGTTGTTTCAAATATTATCGCAAGAAAAGGGCGAGCTAGTGCGGGTGCTGTTTCTTCAAATGTGGTTTCGAATGAAACGGTTACCTATAGAACTGGATTTGATACATCAGACTGGAGTGGTTTTGTTATTGCTCAGCAATTGAATGCTGATGGAACATCAGGTAATGTTGAGTGGGATGCTGCTTGTATGCTTACCGGAGATTTGTGCTCATCAACTGGCACTACTGGACCTGCGACTAACTCTCCATCATCACGAAAAATCATAACCTACGATGGAACGACGGGTACTGTTGCATTTGAAACTAGTTCTATTCCAACTAATCTAATAGATTCGTTAAACAACTCTCCCTTTCTTCAAGCAAACCCCTTAATAACTGTAAGTCAAATTATAGATTACATCAGAGGCGATAGAAGTTTAGAGATGAAAAATGGTGGTTTTTTAAGAGACAGGCTATCTATTTTAGGAGATGTAATTCATTCTCCTGCTCAATTAATTAGAGGTCCTGCAGCTAGGTATTTTGATAATGATTGGGACCTAAGTTCTCCAGAAGGTATTGCAGCAGCAGGTGGTAATAGTTATGCAAGTTTTAGGGAGGCAAATAAGAATAGATTGGCAACGCTATTGGTAGGGGCTAATGATGGTATGTTGCATGCTTTTGATGCTGGCCTTGATGGCACAACAGTTGGTGGTCATGAACTATGGGCTTATGTTCCATCAAGCTCTTATGAAAATATGGCTGAATTAGCAAATCCCGCCTATCAGCATAAAACCTTTGTTGATGCAGGTCCTTTTATCAAAGATGCCTTTATAAATTCAAATTGGAAAACCATTGCATTAGGGGGACTTCGATTTGGTGGAAAATTGTTTTATGCTTTAGATCTAGGCAATGACCCTTCACAAACACCTGAGGTTCTTTGGGAATTTACAGATGATGATGATCCTGATATGGGCTACAGTTATGCCGGTGGTGTTATAGCAAGAGTGTATAATCCTTTAAACAGTGTTTCTAAATGGGTGGCCTTTATACCCAATGGTTATTCAAGTACAAACGATAAGGCAGCGATGTTTGCCATTGACCTAGAATCAGGTGCTTTAATGCATAAATGGCTATCGCCCTTAGGTAGTAGCGTTAACCCGAATGGCATGGGGCCTCCTGTAGCAGGTGACTTCATAAAAGATAAAGCACCTAACGACACAAGTTCAGGTGAAGAAGATCTGGCCGATATTTCTACAGACTTTGTCTATGCAGGAGATTTGCATGGGAATGTTTATAAATTTGATGCACATGATATTTTTTCATCTACAAGTGTTACAAATTTATCTACTTCTGATATGCTGTATAACGGTTCAATAGATCGGCCAATAACGACTGCTCCTAGGATTTTTGGTTCGTTAGAAGATGGAACGCAAGATATAATTGTAACATTTGGAACAGGGAAATACATTGAAACACCAGATAGGGACATTACCACAACTAGCCCTCAATATGTTATTGGTTTACGTGATAATCATGTCGGATTTCCTACCTATTCATTAAATGATTCTCGGTTGGTTTCTCAGTTTTTGACAGGCGGTGCTTTAAGCGGATTCAGAGAGATCTCATCAAATGTAGTATCAAAATATCAAAGTTGGAAAATTGAACTGCCTTCTCAAGGCGAAAGAATGGTTAATGCTATGGGCAGGAACCCTGTACAAAAAATATTAACTACAGTTTCAATTATACCAACTGGACTTGACCCTTGTTTACCAGGCGGCCAGAGTTGGTTAATGGCTTTAGATGCAAAAACTGGGTCTACTCCAGTGTTCGGGTCTTTATTTTCAGGTGGGCATAAAGATGCTGTTTACATTGAAGATTTAGCAATTGGCACATCAAATATAACAACACCTGGTGGTAATGATACTTTTATAAATATTGATACCATAGGTGGGGGTATATCAGGTGACTCTGTAATTATAGAAACCAAAACAAAAGTTTGGGGCCGAAAAAGTTGGCACCGGATTATATTGGAATGATGAGGGTAATAAAAATGAAAATAGAAAAAAAAATTAATAAGGTTTTAATCGGGCTAATACTGATTTTTGCAGTTCCTTATGGAATAGCGAAACCTGTAGATCAAGACGTTAGTTTTGAAATAAATACTGAAATATTTGTTACTCAAGTTGACTTAAAAAATAAAATGATAAGTTATCGTTTGAATAAAAAAGATAAAAATCCTGTTAAGTACAGCACAATGTTTGTTGATCAAAAAACAAATGAAGATATCTGCCATTTATCAGAAAACCCAAATGAAACAGTGGCGCTATCTAAACTTAAAGTGAATAGAAATTATTTTGTTAAGATTGGTTATTCTAATGAAGAAGAATACAAAGAATCCATAAAAGAAAATAGTAATATTGAGCATGGTATCATTTATTATTGTGGTACACTACCTTTTCCATTTTAGGGGTTAGTTATGAAAAGAAAATCTGGTTTTACATTAGTAGAATTAATGATAGTCATTATCATCATAGGGTCGTTAATGGCTTATGCCATACCAGCGTATAATAGAAATGTCATTAGGTCAAAAAGAGTAGAAGGCCAAAATAGACTAATGGAAATTGCAGCAGCTCAAGAAAAACATATGGCAACTTTTAATCAATATGCTACTGCATTAGGTGGTCCAATAAGTGCTACAAATTTAGGGATTTCTCCAATTAATACAACAAATTACTCGGTAAGTTTTTCAGGGTCAAATGCAACCAATGGATTTAGAGTGAGAGCTCGAGGTAGAAACAACTCAACCCAAAGAGATGACAACTTTAACGGGTTAAATTGTCGAAACATGTTTCTTGATGGTTTGGGTCGACGAACCCCTCTTAATTGTTGGCAGTAACTTGTTACTTATCTATTTTCCTTAAGTAATCGCTGTTTGTCACGATTCCAGTCCCTGGCTTTTTCTGTTTGCCTCTTGTCGTGTACGTTTTTACCCTTGGCTAATGAAATTAATAGCTTAATCTTGCCATTTTTCCAATAGAGTTTTCTTGGTACGATTGTTAATCCTTTTCGTTCGGTAGCTCCAATTAATCGTGCTATTTCCTTTTTATGTAAGAGCAGTTTTCTTGGTCGCATGGGCACGGTGTCTACATGTGTTGACGCGCTTAGTAATGGGGTTATATGTGTGCCAATAAGTTCCGCCTGGTGGTTGCGTATAAATACATAGGATTCATTGAATTGAACCTTGCCTTGGCGTAAGCTTTTTACTTCCCATCCTAATAATGAAAGCCCTGCCTCGATATCTTCTAAGAATGTAAATTCATAGCCGGATTTTTTATTAACGGCTATAATATTTGAAGGTGTTTTTTTCTTTTTTTTGCTCATCAGCTAATTGTACTAAAATTTTGTTCTTTTGTTGTGTAGAATAGTGTTTTTTATCTAAAACATTTTAATGCACCGAGTTAATCGACAGGCAATTGTAAGGCATCATCCAAAAAAAATGTATGATTTAGTCAATGGTATCGAAAGCTATCCTGAGTTTTTAAAGTGGTGCTATGATTCGCATTTGCTTGAGCATAAGCCAAATTTAATGATTGCAGGCTTGACTGTTAGTTTGGCAGGTGTAAAACAAAAATTTACCACAAAGAATATATTGTTACAAAAATCACAGGACTACCAGATTGATTTAAGTTTGGTAAAAGGACCTTTTGAAAAACTATCAGGCTATTGGTTATTTACTTATTTAAATGATGAAGCCAGTAAAATAGAGCTTCATTTAGAGTTTAATTTTAAATCAGGATTGCTAAATAGTGCCTTTAAACAAGCCTTTGGTCGAATTGCACAACAGCTTGTTACTGATTTTGTTAAGAGGGCAAACCATGTCTACAGTTGAATTAATTTACGCCACATTAGAAAACCAAGAAATTATTTTAGTTGAAATAGGCAATGAATATACCATTAATGATGTTATTGTGAAATCAACTGTATTGGATAAACATCCAGAAATTGACTTGGCTATCAATAAGGTTGGTATCTATAATCAAGTGAAAAAACTTGATGACCTAGTAAAAGAGGGTGATCGTATTGAAATTTATCGTTCTCTAATCGCCAATCCTAAAGATGTAAGAAGAAGACGTGCCGTCAAGCAAAGAGAACAAGGCGTTATAAACTAGTAGAGAGCTTTGCATAATTCATGTGACGCGCTAAAAAGTTATAAAAAATCCCCACTCTGCAGTATAATTTTGCTAATAGCCAGCTATTAGGCTTCAAATTGTACCTTGATTGGAGCTTTTTTCATTCTTTTTCCACCTATCACAGAATTGTGCAAAGCTCTCTAATATTATTCTATAATTGTTTCACTGTTTTTTTCTGGAAAATAATTGCCTTCTGTTTTAACAAGTTTATCGTCCTCAAAGTATAACGTTAGTCTTTTAATTTCTTCTACTTTTCCTTTGAGTTTAAAGGTGTTTATGTAGTCCCATCTATTTTGATTAAAAGAATCTGCAATTGCTGGTGTGCCTAAAATTATAGCTATTTGGCGCTTACTCATTCCTGGTTTTATTTGATCTACATCATCTTGTATTAACACATTTCCTTGTTGTACAGGTATTTTATATATACAACCAGTAGTAAACATGAGAATCAATAGAGAAATAATAATTGTGGTTAATTTCATAACATTAACTAAACTTTTTAACAGCGTGAATGATACAATATTGCTCGTTAAATAGCAGTTATAATCTGATAAAATATATAAAAATGAGGAAACAATGAAAGGTATAGAGATTAAAAATGCAGGATTGAAAGTAACTTTACCTCGATTAAGTGTTCTTGAGTATTTAGCTAACCATCCAGGTGAACATTTTAGTGCAGATGATTTATTTACTAAAATGCGTTTAGAAAATAGTGATATTGGATTAGCAACAATTTATCGTGTCTTAAATCAATTTGAAGCTGCTGGCCTAGTAATGAAGCATCAATTTGAAAATGGTCAAGCAATTTATGAACTCGATACAGGTGAACACCACGACCATATAGTTGATGTTGATACTGGAGAAGTTAAAGAGTTTATTAATGAAGAAATTGAACTATTACAACAAAAAATAGTAAAAGACTTTGGTTACCAATTAATCGATCATAAAATGGTTTTATACGTTAAAAAAATATAACATAACTTATGGAAATTTATAAAAAATTCACAATTGAATCAGCTCACTGGTTGCCTAATGTTCCAGATGGTCATAAATGTGGCAGGTTACATGGTCATTCTATTTCTATTATCATCAGTATCAGTGATGAAGTTTCGAAAGAAACGGGTTGGGTCGCTGATTTTGCTGATATAAAATCTAAGTTTAAGCCGTTGTATGAAAAATTAGATCACAATTGTTTAAATCACATAGAAGGTCTTGAAAACCCAACAAGTGAAAATCTTTGTTATTGGATTTGGACGATGTTAAAACCAGATTTGCCTACTTTATCAAAAGTGGAAGTCTGTGAGACGTGCACTTCTGGATGTGTGTATTTAGGACCAAACTAATGGATCGTATTATAAATCAAGCACTTGGTTTGCAGATGAATGGTTTTAACACGGAAGCTTTAAAAATTTTTGAAAAAGCGATAAAAAAAGAACCTAATAATTTATTGTTATGTGAGTATTATGGTGGATCACTCGCAGAATCTGGGCAGTTTAATAAGGCGAAAACATTTTTAAAAAAGGCATTGAATAATGGGGTGGAAAAACCGCAGGTTCTAAATAATTTAGCTACGGTCAATCGTGATTTAGGATTATATGAAGAAGCGTTGTTAAATATTAAAGCCGCTTTAAAATTTAAACCTAAATATATTGATGCATGGGTAAACTGTGCAAATCTGCATATGGATTTAAAGAATTGGCCTGATGCAATAAAGAGTTTCGAAAACGCGATTCATTTAAATGCATCTGATTTGGAACCACATTTAAATTTGGCTCACGCCTATTTACATAACCTAGAACTAGAAAAAGCCTTAAAGTTTAATCATCATTGCCAAGGTAAGTTTAGGCATCCTCAGTTTCTTGTAGGTGAGCTCATTTGTTATCGGGCAATGGAAAAATACGAAAAGGCACTCGATTTTGCCGAAAAATTAAAACAAGAATACGATAATGAAAACATGTGGTTTGAGTGGGTCCAAACTTTGTGGATGGCAAAAAAATATGAAAAAGCATATAAAGAAGCTGAAATTGCAAAAGAAAAATTTGGTGAATACCCAGCATTGAAAAGCCTAATTGATTTAATTGCCTCTGTCTAATTTTATGCAAGGTTTTAATGTCAAGTTCCATATTAGACTTTTGTTAGTAATCGTTTTATATTTGTTTTCTATCTATTTATTGATTTCAATCACATCTTGTTCTCACAAGCGCCCTAAAGATCTTAATAATATTTGCAGTATTTTTAATGAAAAAAAACGTTGGTACAAATACGTAGAAAAATCTAAAAATAAATGGGGAACACCTATACCTATACAAATGGCGATTTTACAACAAGAGTCAGGTTTTCGTTATGATGCTAAACCACAACGAAAAAAACTTTTAGGTTTTATACCGTGGAAACGTGAGTCATCAGCTTATGGTTACGCTCAAGTACTAACTGAAACATGGAAAGAATATAGAAAAGATACAAAAAACCGTGGAGCAGACCGCGATAAATTCAAAGATGCAATTGATTTTGTTGGCTGGTATACCTACAACACTCAGTTGCAAGTTAATGTATCAAAATGGGATGCTTATAATCAATATTTAGCTTACCATGAAGGGCGAGGGGGTTTTAAAAAGAAGTCATATGAGGGAAAGCAGTGGTTGATTCAAGTAGCTGAAAAAGTGGCGAGAAATGCAAAGAAGTTTTCAACGCAATTAAAGGCTTGCAATTTATAAAGGTTTTTACCTAAATAAGATACGTTAATAGGTCTCATTTTGAGTCTGTAAATAATTCCCTCTGAACGTTATTTAGTCATAATTGGCCCAGGGGAAATTAAAGTATGATAAATTATGCGATTATCTGTGGTTCTACTTTTAGTTTAATCTTGAATTTTTGATTAACTGCTCGGATTGCCTCTTTACTAAGGCTTATAACTTCCTTACCAGTGGCGTTACCATAGTTTACTAGCACTAGAGCATGTTTATCTGAAAAACCACACTCGTGCATACGGTGTCCCTTGAATCCACATGTTTCTAACAACCAAGCAGCGCTAATTCTAAAATGATTGTTTTCTAAAGGATATGAAACAATGTCTTGGTATTTTCGTGCTAGACGTTTGTGATGTTTTTCATCAATAATCGGATTATTATAAAAGCTTCCTACGTTTGGTAATTCTTTGTAGTCAGGAAGTTTTTTCTGACGAATTTTAGTCACTGCCTCTGCTACATCTAAGTATGTTGGGTCAAGAATGTCATTCTTTTCTAACTCAAGCTTTAGGCCATCATAAGCTAAATTTATTTTTGCATGAGGAGTTAGTTCAAATGCAATTCTAGTAATTATCCAAGGGTTATCCGATTCTTTGAAAATACTGGTTCGGTACATGAAGCGGCATTCTGAATTGCTTAATCTTTGGAAAACCCCCGTTCTGTAGTTAAACACTTCTACCCAAACAACAGTGTCTTTAATTTCAGCACCATAGGCGCCAATATTTTGTTCTGGGGCTCCTCCTACGGTACCAGGAATAGCTGCTAAATTTTCCAAACCACCTAGCCCTTTTTTTACTGACCACATCACTAAATCATCCCAGTTAGAACCAGCCCAAGCAATAGTAAGTCCATCAACAACGCGCGCATGAAATCTGTTGGCTAAATGTACTACTGGTTTTTCTATGTTTTTGGTTAATACTAAATTACTTCCTGAACCCAGAACAAATAAGCCCTGTTTTCCTACATGAGGAAGAACTTTCTCTATGTCATGCATGTTTTCGAGTAATATAAATTCATCACAATGACAATTTATTGCGAGCGTATTATGTTGTTTTAAATTAAAATTTTCTTTTACTTTCATGTATTTTTGATTTCTATGTTATCTTGTTTTTCATATGAGACTCAAGCTTTGTGTTAATCCTTTCTATCAAGCTTTGGCCTTGGTAAATTAATCCAGTGTAAATTTGTACTAAATTAGCACCGGCGCTTATTTTACTCATTGCATCATCTTCTGTCAAAATTCCACCGACCCCAATAATGGGAAAATCCTTGCCAACTTCATTTCTTACGATTGAAATAATCTTATTAGACCTTGATAATAAAGGCTTTCCACTTAATCCACCTGTTTCATTTTGATGATTTTCTTTTTTTAAATTATTTTTATCAATTGTCGTATTTGTGCATATAATTCCATCAATTTGTGATTTTTTGATAGTTTGTGCTATTGTCCTAGTGGCATTTTCATCTTGATCAGGTGCTATTTTTACTACAATAGGTGTGTATTTAGCTTTTTTTAATTGAGTATTTTTTAGCTCATTCAGTAATTTAATCAAACTGTCTTGTTGTTGTAATTGACGTAAATCAACTGTATTTGGAGATGAAATATTGATGGTGACATAATCAGCTAAATGATGCACTTTATTAAAACAATTCAAATAGTCTTCTACCGCTTTTTCATTTGTGGTTATCTTATTTTTACCAATATTTATCCCAATAGGTATGTTGGCTTTAAAATTTGATAGTTTTTCAACTAAATAATCAACTCCTTTATTATTAAAACCCATTCGATTGATAATGGCTTGGTTATCAGGTAATCGGAATAAACGTGGTTTTGGGTTGCCAGTTTGTGATTTAGGTGTCACCGTTCCTACCTCGATGAAACCAAAACCTAATTTGCATAATCCTGTGACAGCATCGGCATTTTTGTCAAACCCGGCAGCTAGCCCCACTGGATTTGGGAATTTAACGCCAAAAAGTTTAACGGGATTGTCATGGATTTTTTTGTTGACTAGACATGATAAAGGGCTAGATAGAATCTTGATGCTCAAATCATGGGCTGATTCTGCAGGGAGTTGATGTAGAACTTTTCGTGATAGGTATTCAATCATAGTAAAATTACCCACCTAAGAAAACTTAGGTGGGTTATAGGCTTTTAATCTAAATTAAACTTAATGCCTTGAGCAAGAGGTAATTCAGTTGAGTAGTTTATAGTATTGGTTTGTCTGCGCATATAAGCTTTCCAAGAATCAGAGCCTGCTTCACGTCCACCGCCTGTTTCCTTTTCACCGCCAAAGGCACCGCCAATCTCTGCACCGCTCGTGCCGATATTTACATTGGCGATTCCGCAATCACTACCAATACTTGATAAGAATTTTTCTTCATGACGTAAATCGTTAGTAAATAATGCAGAAGAGAGCCCTTGTGCGACATCATTTTGTTGATCAATCACGTCATCAATATCAGAGAAGGTCATAACATACAAAATCGGAGCAAATGTTTCATGTTTGACAATGGCCCAATCTGCTTGAGCTTTAACAATACAAGGAGTCACAAAGTTTCCTTTTCCCTCGACTCGAGTACCACCAGTTAGAATTTCTCCACCTTGTGCTTTAGCTTTTTCAACAGCATCTAGAAACATTTGCACAGAAGCCTCATCAATAAGAGGGCCCATTAAAGTATCTTCATTCAGTGGGTTGCCAATTTTGACTTGTTTATAACCATTAATAAGTTTTTCAATGACTTCATCAGCAATATCTTCATGTAAGAACAAACGTCGAGTTGTTGTGCAACGTTGTCCTGCAGTTCCGACAGAACCAAAGACAATACCTGGTATTGCAATATTTAAATCAGCTGACTTATCAACTATAAGAGCGTTGTTACCACCAAGTTCTAGTAGACATCTACCCATTCGTTTAGCGACTTGGACACCTACCATTTTACCAACTGCTGTTGATCCAGTAAATGAAACAAGGTTAATACGCTTATCATCAACAAATTTTTGAGCTAATTCATTTGTGTGATCATTAAACATTAAGAAAATTGGTGGAAGTCCTGCTTCCTTTAAAGCTTTATTACAAATGTTTTGCACTGCAATAGAACATAAAGCAACCTTTGGAGATGGTTTCCAAATACTTACGTTACCACAAATAGCAGCGACAAAGGCATTCCACGCCCAAACGGCAACTGGGAAATTAAAAGCAGAAATGATACCTACAACTCCGAGTGGATGCCATTGTTCATACATGCGATGTCCAGGGCGTTCAGAATGCATTGTGTTTCCGTATAATTGACGTGACATACCAACA
The DNA here is from genome assembly GCA_016744455.1 of Alcanivoracaceae bacterium. GTDB lineage: Bacteria > Pseudomonadota > Gammaproteobacteria > Xanthomonadales > Marinicellaceae > NORP309. The sequence continues at coordinate 16,130 of JADGEI010000014.1, read as the reverse complement.
GCTAGGTCGGCCATGTCTATCATTTCTTGTACTTCACCATCACCTTCGGATTTAATTTTCCCCATTTCTGCAGCAACCAAAGAACCTAATGCGTCTTTATGTTCACGTAATGCATTTCCAATAATACGTATAGCTTCACCACGAAGTGGAGCAGGGGTTTTACGCCATTCTTTAAAGACGGCTTGTGCTTTAGCGACAACTTTTTCATAATCAGCTTCATTGGCTGAGTAGACTGAACCCATTAGTTCGCCAGTTGCAGGATTGTGCGAGTCAATAAGACCAGCATCAGTTGTTTGTGACCATTCGTTGTGATCAGTGCATGTGCCAAAATTGATTTTTTGTACACCTAGTTCTTCAAGAAATTTCATGCGATTTTCCAATTATGATTTGATAAATTTTTAAGTCGCGTATTATCGCATTAATTAACTCTAATTGGTAGTGCGATTAGCGACTATCTTAACAAAGGATTTGGTTCTTACTTCTGCTAAAGATAATCCTGTGGCTTCAATTTCTGTTTCAGTTATGGCTCCAGAATTTAGAGCGCGCAAAAAGAAATTCAATAAACCTTGCCCTGTCGCTGCATCGTCAAATACATCGCCAACTAAAGTAGCCTGTGCTGCTTTCTCAATAAAATTTTTTAACCGAATTGAAGCTTGCTCTAATGATTGTAAAAAGAAGGTATAACAGGCAACGTAACGTATGGGAATTTGTGCTGGATTTAGGTCCCATCCTTGGTAATAACCCATTTCAAGTGAGTGGACTATATCATCATAGGCAAGCTTCCATGCTTTGTGCACTGTTTCGACATTACCAATTGGCATGGTACTAGTGGCACCATTTGATAACCAAACACCTGTTCCTCCAAAAGTTAGTTTCATCATTTGAAGAGCGAAATCACATGCCGGATGTTGCATTTGCTGGTGTGCAGCTGTAATGTCAAAACTGGCAGTGTAATCATAGGTGCCAAAATGTGCACCACGACAACGCCCATTGGCGGCTTTATAAATTAAAGGCATGTGGCTTACCCCATTTTGAGATAATAATGCTTGTGTTGTTTCTATCATAATCTCAATTTTTAAACTACCATTTTCTAAGTTCAATTGCTGTTCCATGTGATCTAGTATCTGAACGAAAGCAGTAACTTGTTCGGGGATGTTGACTTTAGGTAAAGTGATGACAAAATTTTCAGGAACCTTTCCATCGTTTTCTTTTATTAATGTAGAAACAAAAATATCTAAAGTCCTGGCGCTACGAGTTTTTAATTCTTCATTAAATGGTTTAATACGTATTCCCATGTAAGGTGCTGATATGCCTAGCTTTAATGCTTTAGCAAATTCTTTGGCCGTAAACATGGCACAATTATCTTCTTCATCGTCAGGGCGGTTACCATAACCGTCTTCGAAATCAATCCTAAAGTCCTCAACAGCACATTTTTCTAACTTAGCCACTACACGCTGATGGACTTGTTGCCATAAGTTTTCATCTCCAGGTAAGTCTAATGCTTTAGCTAAGGTTTTTGCATCTGCTGCATACTTTTCAAAGGCTTTTAATGATAATTCGCCTATTTTTTTTGTGGCACCTGCTTTATATAACTGGGCACCACCATAGAGAGTGTGAACTGGTTGTTGTTCTTCGCCATCTCCAGGATAGTGTTGGGTAAAGTTTTTATTGGCTTCTTCCAGTGATTGAAAAATTGCGCTCAGTGTGTTTGTTTGTATGGTTTTCATTAACTGCCTCGATAGGTTGAAAAGCTAAATGGACTTAGCAATAGTGGTACATGATAGTGTTGTTCTTGATTTGCTACGAGGAAATTTATAGTTACACAGGGAAAAAAGCCTTTATCATTATGGTATTTTGCTGTTTGGAAGCTTATGCGATATTCGCCTACTATGGCATCACTATTCATCCAATCCATTATGCGGCCATCATTGTTAGTTATTCCTTCGGCGATGATAACCCATTTTCCATTGTTTAAGTGTTCCAATATTACCGGAATATTTGTAGCAGGACATCCTTTGGCAGTGTCAAGCACGTGTGTTGTTATTGGGCTCATGTTAATCCTCTAGTAGTTTGTCAATTCGTATATGGGTGATTTTATTTTGTTCAGCTGCGGCAATATGTAATTCAATGGCTTTATCATTAGGTAAACGTTTTAAAAGTGAATTGAGCATTTCTTGAGCGCTTTTACCCGTGGCGCATACGATAAAAATAAAGCCAAATTTATTCAAGTAATCCTCATTGCCTTGTTTTAATGCTAATAAAATTTCATCGGAAGTTTCAGATGTACCTTGTTGTTCATTGCCTGCCCATTTAGAAGTGCTAGCAAATTTCTTTTTTAAGGAATCAATGTCTCCAATTTGAGGGTGGTGAGTAAAAGCTTCTAAAATATCTTTTGTAGAGACTTTTTGCCAAATGTTATCTGAAGTATTGTGTAGCGATTGTTTGTCATCGTATGGACGAGCCTTAATCATACCTTTTATCCATTTTTTACTGCCGCAACACTTTTCCAGTTCAGGATAGACATCTTCTTTTGATAACTTGTTTAATTGGATGATTTTCATCCAATGGTTCCGTTGATGCGCAATCGACTAACACCACCATCCGGATAAATGTTTAAACGCAGATGAGTGATTTTATTGTGGTGTAATAACTCTTTATCAAAATAGTGCTGTTTGTCTGCTGACAATTTACTTTTAGGTAATAAGGTTTGCCAATTTAGTTCATCTAATCTACCTTCTTTTGCATCAGGCGCATAAATAGACTCGATTGAGCAACTGTCTGGATAGTTACCTTTAAAATGACAGGTGTCGACTTCAATTTCTTTAACGATGCCTGAATGCCCGAGTTTTAAGATTGCCCAATCACAATTGTTTGGTGTTCGATTTCGCTTGGTTTCCCAACCGTCACCCATATTGGCACCACGGTTTGGCATAATTAAATTGTCTTTATGGCTGAAAAACATATCATTACAAGATAAAACGCGCCCCCCATTTTCAACAGAAACCAAGTCAAGCATATCTGATTTAGTAATCTGATTCCAATCAGGTTTAACTTCCCCATAGGCTTTTAATCGAGCAACTCCACCATCTGGATAGATATGTAAACGAAGATGAGTCCATTCTTGAGTTGAAGCTATTTCATATAGATTTTGAGATCCTGGTTCAAGAGGGCTTTTGCTTAATATTTCTGTCCAATCATTTTCTGCAGGAATACCTGTAACACAAGCCGCTTCAAGTGATGCGTATGGAGGATGGTTGCCTAAAAAATGGTTGGTATCAATATCAACTCCTGCAATAATGCCACGTAAGCCTAATTTAATAATAACCCAATCGTGACCTGCCACTCGTTTACGTCGAGATTCCCATCCATCCATCCATTTACCATGCTCAGTATATTTGTCTTCGATAAAAATGCCTCGACCAGGTTTTAATAAGTTTTCTTTTTCTGCAAAGAACTCATCTGAGCATTCAAGCGCTTGACCTCCAGTTCTTGCTGCTGCTAGGTCAATTAAATCAGTAAATTTGTTCATATTGTTTCCTTTGTAATGGGATTTTATCCATTTGTTTTTGAATTATAAGTATTTGCCTTTTGGGCTTTTAGTAAAGTTAATTGTGTTTTTATTGTACACAATTTCTCCGTTCAAGATGGTTTGTTCTACAACGCCAAAAACTGTGTGTTGCTCATAGGCTGATATTTTATTTTTGTACAAAATATCATTTTTGTCAATAGTGTGTTTTGCTTCAGGATCCCAAATGACAAAATCAGCTTGATAACCTGCTTGAATCTTGCCTTTAGAAGATTCGAGTCCTACTAAAAAAGCAGGTCTTTCACACATCCATTTTACTAAATGAGAAATTGATAAATTGTTCAATTTTAGTTGGTTCCAAATTAAACTTAATCCAAATTGTAATGAAGATATTCCGCCCCAGGCTTCCCATAAGTTTTGTTCTTCTAATTTCTTTAAGGCAGGAGTACAAGGTGAGTGATCAGATACAATGAAATCGATGGTTCCATCACTTAAAGCTTGCCATAGAGACTCTTGATTGTCGTTGTTTCGTATAGGAGGGCAACATTTGTAACGTCCATCACCATCGGGAATTGTGTCAGATGACAAAGTTAAATAATGAGGGCAGGTTTCAGCAGTTATTTTTATGCCTTTATTGCGTGCACTTTTAATTAAATCTAATGCTTTAGCTGAGCTCAAATGGACAATGTGTACTTTACAGCTGTGTTTTTCAGATAAGCGTATTATTTCTTCTATTGCATTTACCTCCCAACTATCTGGGCGGGATGCTAGGAATTCTTGATAACTTTTTTTATCTTGTACCTTAAACTCTTCATTACATGTATCGAGCTCTGCGTGAACTAATAATGTTGCATCACCGGATGCTAATATAGGCATAGCTTTATCTAAAGTATTGGTGTCGCTGGCAGGAAATTCTTCTACACCAGAATCAATCATAAAAGCTTTAAAACTATTAATTCCAGCTGCCATCATTGGTTCCAACTGGTTTTCATTACCAGGAATGACACCGCCATGGAAACCAATGTCAACCCATATTTGATCCTTTAAACATGATTTTTTAGCCTCAACAGCATCAATTGTTGTCGTAACAGGAATGCAATTTAATGGCATATCAATAACTGTGGTTATTCCTCCAGCAGCAGCAGCCTGGGTGGCGGTATTAAAACCTTCCCAGTCTGTGCGCCCAGGTTCATTGATATGAACGTGTGTATCTACTAAACCTGGCATAATAATTAATTCAGCATAATCTTGGCATGTACAATCGCTTGGAAGGGTGTTTTTTTCAACAACATCTATAATTATGCCCTTATCAAAAATTACTGCTGCCTCAATTAATTGACCCTTAAAAAAAACATTTTTTGATGAAATAGCTCTCATTGTTTATCCAGGCTATCTAACCAAATTCCTAACTGCTGTCGTTCTTTCGATTGCATGTTTGTGGCGTTTCCTAACGGCATAATGGATGAGTTAACTGCTTGTGCTTTAATTGACTTAGCATTGGTTTTAATAGATATGTAACTATCAAACATTAACCCTTTTGGCGCAGTAGAAAAAAGTGTGCTACTTGGTTTTTCTGAATGACAGCTAATACAATGTTTTTCAATAATATTCAAAGCCGTGAGATCGGAAATAGTAATTGGGCTATCTTTAGTTAAGTTAATATCGGCGATAGCTTCGGTTTTCGGTAGAGTATAGATGACAATCGATATCAGCAATATAATAGAAACAGGCAGTAACCAAATGTTTTTAATGCCTTTGCCCTTTAAGTTAAACCAATGCCTTACCCCAACACCAACTAGCACCAAAGCTGATAAAACCAACCAACTATTTTCATGGCCAAATGTACTTGGGAAGTGATTGCTAATCATAATAAATAATACGGGAAGTGTCATGTAATTATTGTGAATTGAACGCATCAGGGCTTTCTTGCCTAAAGTAGGGTCTCCTGCATCGCCATTAATGGCTGATTTGACCATTGATTTTTGTGAAGGAATAATGACAAAAAAGACATTTAGTACCATTATTGTGCCAATTAAGGCTCCGATATGTATGTAGGCAGCACGAGCACTTAAAAATTGACTTAAACCATAAGCTAGTAAAACTACCAGTATAAACCCAATAAGGGCAAATAATTTCATGTTATTTACCAATGGTGATTTACACATTAAATCATAAATAAACCAACTGGCTATAAGTGTTATAATACCACCAGTAACAGCTTGGAATGCTGAAATGTCGGCAATACTTGGATCAACCATATATATACTTGCATTGTAATAATACACAACAGCCAATAATGTTAAGCCAGATAACAAGGTAAAATATGCTTCCCATTTAAACCAATGTAAGTCTTTTGGTATTTTTTCTGGAGAGTGTTTGTATTTTTCTAAATAATAAAAACCTCCACCGTGAACGGCCCAAAGGTTGCCAGCTAATTCATCGCGTAGATTGACTGTGCGATTTAAACTGTTTTCTAGAAAATTAAAATAAAACGATGCTCCAATCCATGCGATACCTGTAATTATATGAATCCAACGAATAGAGAGGTTTAACCATTCTACAATATGTGCTTCCAAAGGTATGTTCCTGTATTTTAAATGAACCTTAGATTATATAATTTGTACTGGCTTATTTGCAAATATTAAAAAATAAAATAGCAAATAGTAGTGCTTAATTTTTGAGAGAAATTTTCAAAACTTGTTATGAGTCTAACTAATTGAAAACTAGTTAATTGAATTTAATATTTCATGTAAAAAATAATGCACAATAGTGAAAAAAGAGTATAATTTCAACCTGAATTTAATACTACAAAAGGGTAATTCATATGTTTGGTCTTTCAACCGAAATACATAAAAAGCACATCTCATCAGTAAAAAGACATCTTAAAAAAATAGTCAATTCTTCTATACTTTCAGACTGTAATAAAACTTCGGAACTGTTTTTTGGAGGTATGTCAATTGAAGAAATTGAAATTCATGATAATAAACATTGGGCACATGTAATAGCTGATTTTGTTAAATCAATTCATCAAATGCCTCAAGGGTCTTCTGTCGTTCGAGTCTTTAATCCAACAATGAAAACACATGGTTATGACAATCATCACACTGTCATACAAGTGAGTTGCCAAGACATGCCTTTTTTAGTTGATTCTGTTGCTTTTGCTTTCTCTAAATACAATTTAGATATGGAGTTAATGACACACCCTGTTGCACATGTAGAAAGAAACACATCAGGTATGTTACAGGAGCTGGTATCAAACAATGCAATCAAAGAGTCTTGGATGCACGTTGAAATTAATAAGCTTGTTGACATGCAAAAAATGAATGAACTGCTTGTAGAACTTGAGTTGGTGATTAATAAAGTCACTGCTTGCGTTAATGGTTGGCAACAAATGTTAGCTAAAATGGAATCAGCAGAAGCAGAATTAAAACAGATGGATAATAAGAGTGTCCATGCAAAACAGCGAAAATTCATAAAATGGCTTCTAGATGATAATTTTACTTTTTTAGGTTATCAATATTATAAGAATAAAGTTAAAGGTAAAGCAGGTAACCTTGTTGCGAAGAAAGACACTGCTCTTGGATTGTTTAGTGCAGAAGCTTATATTAAAAATGTAGACTCTTTAGCCGACAACAATTACACGGTTCAAAAGCAATCAGATTTGTTCATAATTACAAAAATCAATGCTAGACCTAGGATACACCGATCAGGAACTTTAGATTATATTGGTATTGTTGTTGTAAATGATAAAGGAGAAGTTGTTGGAGAACATCGATTTTTGGGCCTTTTTACATCGGCTGCAATTAACACTCGCCCGTGGGATATTCCCTATATAAAAGATAAAGTAAAAGGAGTTATCAAAAGATTTAAGTTTGAAAAATCCAGCCATACTGGCAAGCATATTGTTCATATAATGGAAACGTTGCCTCGTGATGAGCTGATGCAATCCAGTAGTGATGAATTGTATTGTACTATTTATTCAATTCTGACTATTGCTGAACGGCAGAAAGCCAATGTATCTGTTAGGCAAGATAAATTTAAACGGTATTATGCATTTTTAGTTCATATCCCTCGCGACAAGTTTAATACTGATGTGCGTAACAATATTCAAAATCTATTATCATTGTATGTTGGAGGGGACCATGTTGAATACCAAGTTAAAATTGAAGATACAGACCTCACAAGATTATATGTTACCGTGTATACTAACCAACAAACAGATGTTAATACAGATAAATTGGAGCAAAAAATTGCATCAGTTCTTCGGACTTGGCAAGACGAATTAGAAGAAGAGTTACTGGAGAAGTATGGTGAAGATCAAGGTTATGCTTTAGTACAAAAATACGCAAAAAACTTTCCTGCTGCTTACATGGATGATGTATCACCGAGGGTTGCAGCCTATGATGTTTTAAATGCTGCAAAATTGAGTTCATGTGATGGATTAGAGTTGAGCCTTTATCGACCGCGTGACATTAGTAGTAAAATATTTAGATTTAAAATTTTTAGATGTGAAAATACCATTCCACTTAGTGAAGTCATGCCAGTGCTGGAAAATATGGGGCTACATGTTGTAAGAGAGCGGCCTTATAAAATTGCGTTAGACAATGGTGCTGTTTTTTGGATTCAGGATTTTGATCTGTCATTAGCACATGGAGAAGAACTTGAATTAGACTTAGTTAAAGGGCGCTTTAAACAGGCTTTTAAAGAAATTATTAATGGAACTGTTGATAATGATGGATTTAATAAACTATTAATTCTTGGAGGGCTTACATCTAGGCAAATTATAATTCTTCGTGCAATTAGCAAATATTTAAAACAAACGAATTTGCCATATTCTCATGAGTATTTAGAAAAAGCGTTGATTTCTCAATCACATATATCACGTTGGTTAATTGAACTGTTTTCGGTCAAATTTGACGTATGTTATGATGGTTTTAGTGCCAAAGAATACAAGGAGTATTTGCAAGAGGTTAAATCTAAGTTTAGCACCCAAGCAGAACTACTGAATATAAAACTTACCGAACATCAGCAAAGTGCTTTAGATGATTACTTTAAAGGATCTAAATTTGTAAGAGCGCGTCAAGAAAAGAAAGTTATTAAAATCATTAAAACACTTTTAGATTCAGTTAGTTCACAAGATGAAGATCATATCATCCGCGCATTTGCTGAAGTTATAATGGCGATGCTTAGAACTAACTTTTATCAAACTAATGAAGAAGGCAATGCTAAACCTTATGTCAGTTTTAAATTGAATTCTAGTAAAGTTCCACAGATGCCAAAACCAGTCCCATTTAGAGAAATATTCTCTTATTCTCCACGCTTTGAAGCGATTCATTTGCGTATGGGTGAAGTAGCCCGTGGTGGGTTACGTTGGTCAGATCGTTATGAAGATTTTCGAACCGAAGTCTTAGGCTTAATGAAAGCTCAAAATGTAAAGAATTCTATTATTGTTCCCGTTGGTTCCAAGGGTGGTTTTGTCGCTAAACAATTACCTATTAATGGTGACAGAGACGCCTTTATGAAAGAAGGTATTGCATGTTATCAAAATTTTATTCGTTCAATGCTGGATTTAACTGACAACATTATTGATGGTAAGATTGTCAATCCACCAAATGTAATTCGTTATGATAAAGATGATCCCTATCTCGTTGTTGCAGCGGATAAAGGAACCGCTACTTTTTCTGATATTGCAAATGGAATATCAGCAGACTATGGACATTGGTTAGGCGATGCTTTCGCATCAGGTGGCTCAGTTGGTTATGATCATAAGGCTATGGGAATTACTGCAAAAGGTGCTTGGGAATCGGTAAAACGCCACTTCAGAGAGTTAGATATTGATTGCCAAAGTGAAGATTTTAGTGTCGTAGGAATAGGCGATATGATGGGTGATGTTTTTGGAAATGGAATGTTGTTATCTAAACATATCTGCTTGAAAGCTGCCTTTAATCATATGCATATCTTTCTTGATCCAAACCCCGATTCGGAAAAAACATGGAGGGAACGTGAAAGGCTATTTAAATTACCACGCTCTAGTTGGTCAGATTATAACGAAAAATTGATATCTCAAGGCGGAGGTATATTCTCTAGGTTTGATAAATCGATTTCATTGTCTAATGAAGTTAAGAAGTGGTTGGGAATATCTGCTGATGAAATGTCTCCACAAGCATTGATTAAAATATTATTAAAGTCTAAGGTTGATTTGCTTTGGAATGGTGGCATCGGAACTTATGTAAAAGCAGCTGATGAAACTCATGAACAAGTTGGTGATAGCGCTAATAATTCATTACGTATTGATGGTAAAGACCTCAATTGCCGAGTTGTAGGAGAGGGCGGTAATCTTGGGTTCACCCAATTGGGACGTATCGAATATGCAGAAAAAGGTGGAAAAATAAACACAGATTTCATTGATAATTCAGCCGGTGTTGATTGTTCGGACCATGAAGTAAATATAAAAATTCTGGTTCAGGAAATGTTAAACGATGGAAAATATAATGCTAAAACACGAATTAAACTATTAGAGTCGATGACTGAAAATGTTGGTCAATTAGTCCTAAAAAATAATTATTCACAGACACAAACGTTAAGCATGATGGAGTACCATAGTAAACAAAGATTAGGTGCTAAGGCACATTTAATTAGAGTGCTTGAAAAAAGAGGATTATTAGATAGAGAAATCGAATATTTACCAACAAATCAACAACTTAAACAAAGGCAAACAGATGGAAAAGGATTGTCACGTCCAGAACTTTGTGTTTTGTTAAGTTATACTAAATTAGCTTTATTTGAAGACTTGCTTAAATCAGAAGTTTTAGAGGATGAATGGTTTGCAACAATTTTAACCGAATATTTTCCTAAGAAGTTACAAAGCACTGACTTTAGTTATTTGTCAGGGCATCGATTACATCGTGAAATTATTGCAACAATCTTAACCAGTAAAATAATTGATCGTATGGGTGCTACTTTCATGCAAAGAACCTTTGAAGATACTGGTGCGAGTGTTGGAGCAATAGCTAAAGCATATATAGTTGTAGTTGAGTTATTTGGAGCAGAACTAATATGGCAAGAAATTGAACAACTAGACTTGTCAATTAAACCTAAGTTTCAAATTGAAGGCGGATTAATTGTATGGAACCACATTAGGCAAGCTGTAAGGTGGGTTCTAAAAAAATACGGACATAATTTTAGTATAACAACAGTTATTAAGCAGTTGCAAAAAGACATTAACTCATTCAGTAAAAATATTGATAATGTATTACCACCTAAAGATGTAGTGGCAATTAAAAAGCGTGATAAGCTGTTGATAAAAAATAAATATCCAAAGAAATTAGCAGAAAGAATTGCCAACATAGAATATTCATTCGCTGCGTTAGATATAGTAGAAATAGCAAAAGAAACCAATACAACCGTTGCAAAATCGGCAGTTGCATTTTTTGCTTTAGGTGAAAAACTTAATCTATTATGGTTGCGTGACATGATAGAGAAGCTCGTTGTGATCGGCCCTTGGCATGCTCATGCACGTGGTGTATTAAGAGATGAGTTGTTTGAGCATCACAATTCATTAACTCAAATTGTGATAAAACAATACCCAAAGAAAAACACGGAAGAAATAGTGACAAAATGGGTGGTTGATAATAAGGACAAGGTAAAGAGTATTCGTCAAATGTTGCAACAAATGCGTAGTGAGAAAAACTCTGATTATGCTACAGTAATGGTGGCAATAAGAAGTATTAACAATTTAGTGTCTGCAAATCAATAATGTGAATTAGTAAAAAGTACACTGGTCTGATGTTAAATCTAATTTTATTTGTTATTAATTAGAGGATTTTGCAAGCTATGGTACTGCGAATAATATGAATGAGGAATACACCAATTAATATAAAAAATGCATCATATAATTTAACACTGAATAGTGTTTGTAGTGTTTTTTTTTCACGTTTCGTGTGTTTAAAAAAATTATCTAATAAATTATTATTTTGCATAGTATTACTTGTTAGTTGTAAGGCTTTTTCATTAGATGAAAATGGTTTTGAAAAGAAACTACAAAACTGCCGTGTCTTACAAAATAAAACTAATCGGTTAAATTGTTATGACGAGATAGAGCTATCGTCATCTGTTGAAAACACTAATTATGATGACCCTGTTTTTGATATGCCAATTTTAGTTGCAGATCTAGAAGAACCTCGAATTTTTGTATCTCTAGGTCAGATGAATTTCTTATCTGATGATTTTGATGCTATTTTGTTAGGAGTAGGTGCGCGAGTAAAATTGAAAACCATTGAAGTGCCTCGCATTAACCAATCAGTTGATTTTAACATGATAGGGTTAATAAAATCTCAATTTGATGTTTCTGAGATTGATACGCGAAATAACCGTGGTGGTGCCCTAATAAACACTGACTTTATGATTGGTGGTGAGATAATAAAAAATTTTGCTGAAGGTAACCTAAGAGTTAAATATGTTCATCAGAGCTTCCATTTAGGAGATGAATTTTTAATTGACAACCCAGAATTTATACAAAACCGCCTAAATTTATCATATGAAACTATTGAGTTGTTTGGCTTTAAGCATTTTAACAATTGGGGAGCCTATTTGGGCGCCAGTTTTATAGTTCGTTCTGAACCTGGTAACCTTGACAAAATAAAAGTGCAAACTGGATTTCAATACACTGGCATAAGACGAGAATGGTTTACCCCTATTTTTGGTTTAGATTTGAAATCATGGGACGAAACTGACTGGTCGTTAAATACCAGCATAAAAGCTGGTGTAGAATTTTATGGCTTTCTCGATCAACCTTTACAATTAATGATCGAATATTCAGATGGAAACTCTCCATATGGTCAATTTATCTATGATGACTTGTCATTTTTAGGTTTATCCATTAATCATTATTGGTAACTTTAATCCAATGATTTTAGTTGTCTTTGAATAGTTATAAGCATTGATATCAGCCTAATTTAATAGGTTTTTATTTGGCATTTTGGCATTAACAGTATTAATTCTCAAAGTTGTTTGCAAAGATTTCTTCAATGTTTGAGGTCACTGTGACTCGCTTTCTCACATTACCATAGGCTCCAAGGTTGTCGACTGTTATTAATGTTATTTGGTGGCTGCCCAATAATAATTCGACTGGGAACGATTGACCTGAACCTAGGAAATCTTTACCATCGTACCAAAAATATCCCGTGATTGTACCATCAGGATCGGTACCGTTGCCAAGTAAAGTGATGTTCTGTTTACCATCATTGTTAGTATCTACAAGGGTTACATCAAGGCCAGCATCAGCACTTGGTTTGTTGTTATTTGCAAAGGGTTCATAGGCGATGTAGAGCTCTGAATCTTGACTCTGAATGCTGCCAGTATCGGCAATCACTGTTACCACATGCCCACCATAACCAACACTTGTTGTAGCCGTTTTATTTAAACCAGAATACTGTGAATTACCATTACCGCATGGCCAAAAGTCAGCTCCATTTGCCACAGTATTACCATCAATCTTCCAAGTATATGTGTTATTAAGGTAGTGATTTACACCATTGGAATCATAGTCCTCGGTAACTGCAAACATTGACAGATTAACAGAACCTTGGCTACCCCAATCACCAGTCACCCCGTGTTTTAATGATAGAAATGGCGGTGTATTGCCAGCAGAATTATTGACTCTGACTCTTAAGAAATCTGTTGAAACATTTCCTTCATCATCGGTGATGCTCAATGTTACTGGAGTGATGCCCTGTTTAAAATCATGGTTTATTGACATGCTATTACCGATGGTTTGACCATAGATACTCCAGCGCCAAGATTGAATAGCACCTCCATCAACATCAACACTATTTGAACCATCTAGAATGACCTGCTGATAACCATCATCATTAGCATCATTGATTATGACATTGTCCCCAGCTTCTGCATTTGCAGGGGTTTCAATGACACCATTGCCTTTGATAAACAAGGCTAAATCATGTTGAATAGTTGGCGCATTAAGTGTTTGTACACCACCAGAAACATTGAATAATGAATCGGTAACTTTGCCAGTTTCAGGGTCATACCACATGGCTTGCCCTGATTGTGGCACATCGATGGTGAGCTGAATATCACTGGCAGAGTTATTAGTGGGATCAAAAATATAAGCATAAAAGTCATTGTTAGTTCGCAAACCATAGGCAGTGGCTCCAGTGTGAGATCCGCCAGTAATGCCTACGCCATTGATATTATTATTGAAATCAAAATCCATGATTACATCTTTATCAACTGATTTTGTATAATTTGCAAAATGACGTATGTAGTTTTTTAATTCTGAATCAAAATAATTGCCTCCTGAGACTTCTTTACTTGTACTTTGATCCCACGATATCAATACAGCTTCTGAAAAAAAACTTACCCAGTATTTCACCCGTGTTGTGAGTGAAGAACTTGGGCTCCAAACGGATCGATAAAACTGGCTTTGACAATCAACCAAACCTTCACCAATTTCATCAAATATGAGTGGTTTTTGACCTGAACTTCCATCTGGTTTTGTAAAATTGGTGTATTTTTGATATAAGTTTTCTACTACATCAAAAGTTCTTGATGCTGCATTACTTTCTGTATAGCTTATATACCAATGCGGGGAATTGATGTCAATTCCAGGATGGTCAGGACGCTCCCAAGATGCACTAATTAGATGATTGTATGGGTCATATTGTCGTATACCATTTGCATAAAATAAAACCTTATTATCGGGAACATTTTGCTCATTACTGGTTTGCCAGAAATCCACAAGCGCTCCATAACGTGCTACAACATACCTTATGTAATGTGTGGTCATAATTTGTTCAGGCATTGTATTTATATCAAATAAAGCGTTTGTAGCATCATTTATGCCTCCACCTAAAACATCAAAATAAACACGGCCGCCATGGCTGCGAATGGTTTTAAAAAATCTATCTGTGTAATGCCCTTTTGTTATATCGTATGTATTTCCATTAACATTAATATCATTCCAAAGTTTATAACCCATATTACCACTGCCCCACCGCCACAAATTGTGGCCTGCTTCATCAATCATAACCGTCATATAATCTTCTAAAGAAACTCGATCTTGAATTTGCTCCATTTGAAACCCACCCACATCCCAATCTTGAGACATGTTAATTTTGCTATGCTCTGTGTGTAAAGTTGTCCATGTGGTAGCCCCTATGGCGTTATACAAACTGCCATCTAACTCATAAACCCAGCGGTGAACATTAGTTGGATGCTGGCGTATAAATCCTTTGTTGCCCATCTCAACTGAAGTAAACAATCCATTTGCGGTATGGCCATTCAAATCCATTGTCCACGTGTATTGCCCAGTTTCTTTTGGAGCAAAACGCAACATCCAGTTATCCGTATCATAATAAAAACCATCTATATGAACAATGTCACCACTCGGTGCAGTAAATTGAGCCGTGACAGTAACATCCCACCAAACATTATTGTATGCAGATTGATCATGTATGATGTTAATTTCATAAACACCATAACGTGCCGACTCATTAGGAGCATCAACTGATATGACTTGCGCTTGACAGGTTTGCAGTATAGTTAGTAATAAAATGATTTTTACAAGCATGACAGTATGACCAAAATTTTTAAGTTATATGATTTCAAACGTAACTTGTGATATTAGTTCTCAAAATATCTATATTTCAATTGAGGTATGTAAAAATTAATATTTATGATTTTTTATGAGAAACATTTGAGATTACTTCGTTTTAAATATCAAAAAATAACAGGTTAAAATATGATTAAAGCAGCCAATATCTCTATTTTCATTCTATTATTGTCTATTTCGACAAACACAATAGCTACAGACTTTTATGTTTGTGATTGCGCAACTGGAGCAGATTCTGATTGTATTAATGGAGATGATGCAGCAAATGGCAGTCTGCAAACACCCTGGCAAAGTTATGAAAAAACCAGAACTATATTTTCTACAATTGCAGCAGGTGATTCAATTAAATTTTGTGACGGAGGATACTGGAGCATAAATGGAGCGGGAAATAGATGGAATAACACAAACTGTCAAGCTGCCATAAATTGCACAATTGATAATTATGTAAGCACTTGGTCCAGTGGAGATGAAGTAAACCCAATATTAGAAAGACTTGATGGAGGAACTATGTTTGCATTTGAGGATGGTGGCAATGCCAATCATGAGGAGGGCTATTTAATTCAGAATTTAACTATCAAAGGCACTAATTCAGGTAGAGGGTTTCTTTTCTATAATGATATAGATGATGTAACACTCAAAAATCTTGACATTTCAAATTTCAATGTGGGTATAGAAATAGCAGGGTCAAATCAATGTGACCCCAATGATATAAATTGTGATGGAAATAACGACAGAATTACTTTATCTAATAGTACAATTACAAACAACCATGAACAAGGATTACTTGGAGGGTCATCAGGTGGCCTTATTTTAAATAATTATTTTTCTGACAATGGTAACAGGTTTAATTTTGATCATAATATTTATATTTCAGGACATAACATTAGTAATATGCAAGTCATTGGTAACCAGCTTTATCATGCGGCTCTGGATCAAAATGGCCTATGTCAAGGCGCTTCTTTTGTCGTGCATGGA
>JADGEI010000013.1 GCA_016744455.1 Alcanivoracaceae bacterium | reverse complement strand
AATAGTGTTGATTCTGATAGCGATGGCGTTAATGATGGCGTTGAATATCCACCGGCTGGAATGCCAGTTAGTGATCCTTTAGTTGCTAATGCTAGTGATATTATTTTTCAAAATGGATTTGAGTAAAATGAAAGTAGGTGTACCAAAATTTCTAAAAATGATGGTTCGCAAGTATTAGATTTACAAATCAATGCTTTAGATAAAGAAGGAGTAAAAAATAGACATATATATTCTAATAAAGTCTCTGGATAGAAAGCTGATAGACCAGGCTTTGATTTTTGTCTTAAAGCTTTGAGAAAGGGTGATGTTTTAGTGATGTTTTAGTGATGTTTTAGTGATTTGGGAATTTGTTAGATTTGGCAATAGAATTTTGGCAACCTAAATTCCTAAGGTTCAATTGGAGGGAATGTACACACAAGGCCATTAAGTGCTAATTATATTCATTTTTTACACATAGCTATCAATTTATTAACTGTATTTAGGTTTCTGGCTGTTGATGCAACAGCTAAATTTTTTCCACACTAGCAGCTAGTTTTGAGTGACCAATACCATCTGGAGCGTAGAGATAAAAAACCTTACCATCAAGTTTAAATTGCTCGGTCTCTGTTTTGGCTTCAGTTAACTTATCTAAGTTTGGTTTTAATGGTTTTGATTGTAAAAAGGAAAAATGCAATACTTTTCTATTGTCAATAGGGAATGGATTATTCTTAAGCGCAACTTTTAAATCACTTGATTCAAGTAACAGTAGATTAGGTTCAAAATCTTTAATTTGTTTAATTTGCGAAATAATTTTATTCGCCGTTTTATCTGTACATGGTGTTTGATTTTTGAAAACTATATTACCACTTTGAATATAACTTTTGACCTCTTGAAATCCCATAGCAGTAAAAATAGCTTTTAATTCTTGCATCGGCAAAATATTTCTACCACCGACATTAATCCCTCTTATTAAAGCAATATAAGTGTACATCTAACTATGTTTTGAAAATTTTCATGCCAAGATAGCCTAATAAAAACCTGCTAAATTTAGGGTGCGACCACCGGTTCTACGGCGATCACCAATATTTTGAATCGCATATTCAACTTCATATTCTCCCGGCATCGGGATAAGGTTAAGTTTAACTTCCCAACGACGATTTTTATGAATATAGATTGAGCCTGAGACGTTGATTACAGTTGATTTACTGTTTACTTGGCCAACAATAATTTGAGGGTTATCCGATGTAAAAACAACTTCTACCTCTCCAATATCTTTAATACTTGGAGAAACAAGCTTTAATTCTTTACTGGTGACTTTTCCTGTAATTATTGCAGGGATGCCATCACGAATTTCTAAATGATTAAAATCCAAATCAAAATAACCTGAGATTTTACCACCTCTAACATTAAGTTTATCTGCTATCATTGTCCAATCAAGGGTTCCTTTCAACTCTTTGATCATATCGGCTTTAGGGTTTTTAGTGTATTTACCCTTTAAGTCATATTCTGCAGCTCTTAATTTAAAATCAACTGTAGCCGAATTATAAGAACTCGGGTATATCAACCAGTGTGCCTGCCCTACATCTAAGCCCATATATTTGACATGTTCTGCACTCCCTTTGACAGCTGAGCCAGTAATATTTTCTAGCTTAATTGGTCTTAGGTTTTTGGAGATTTTATCGTAGTAAAGATCTAACGGTGTAAAGCCAACTGCAAGAGCAGCGAGGATAATTATTGTAAGTAAAAACTTTATTAGTTTCATTTATTCTTCCAGGGTTAGTCTAACATTACATAAACCGTTATCAATATCAATTAAGTTTATATCCGCTTCAGGTATGCTAATTGCATAGTTTTGTTCAAGATTTTGTAACCATTTTGCTAGTTGATCGAACACTACATTCTCAAATGTGAGTATCAAGGTTTTACTGTCTTTTGGTTCAGACCTCGTAACATATTGTGCTAATTGCTGCTTATCTAATTGATCATCTACCCAAGAAATAAATGGTTTGTTATTTGGGCGTTTAAATTTCTTTGTTTTATTAGCTTGTTGTTTTAATAACTGCTGTGAATCCAGCATGATTTGTAGTTGCTCAACTAACTCATACTTTTGTGCCTGCTTTACTTTAATTGATTTGCTAATTGGTTGATAAACAAATACCCAAGATAAAGCTATCGCAACGATTATAATTCCATAATTTAATAATTTTTTCTCACTATTGCTCATCTTATTAAAACCAGTCATCAAAGTTTCTCCATAGTAATGATTGAGCTTACGCCAGTTTTATTGGATTCTCTCGTCCCTGTTTTTATTTTCATAGCTAACACATTATTTTCTAAGCTTGATTGAAAACTGTTTAACAAACTTACATTAAGGGTTTCGAGCTTTACTTCTAATTTATTTTCACGTTTTCTTACTGATAGAATTTGAATTTTGGGGTGCTGTGTTAAAGTTTGTCCAAGGTAAATTAACGATTGGATAAACCCAGCATTATTAGTAGATCCTGTTGAATTTTGTGCACTTTTTAATCGAGATTGAAAAGCTGCATATGGATCCTTTAATTCTGATTGGGTAATATTAGGTATTAAATTAACTAACAATGCTTTTTGTTGGGCTTTATTGTCATCAATTGTATTAGATAGTTGCCAGAGTGTAAAAAGATTTATGCAAAGCCAACTAGCAATCAATAATGCAGATAAAACCATGATTTTTGTTAAAGGGTTTATGCCTGATTTCTTTCCTGAATCTTCTGAAAACTCACCTTGAAACAAGTTTATTGGTTGGTTAGTTAAAAGAACTTTAGATTGTAACAAGTCTGTATTAATTTGTTCAATTCTGGTTTCAGTATTTTGTACTATGCTTTCATTTTTACTGCTATAGAGCGTTGTAGTTGCACTATCATTTTGTTTCAGGTAACTGCTTAGTAATGATTTCTCTACAGTTGTTCCAGTACCATTAGTATTAATAACATAACTATCATCTATTGCACAAATCGTTGTAGTATCTTCTATAGCCGGTACTGTATTGATTTCAGAATAGAGTTTATGACATATAAGATTATGTTTCTCAATCGATGTTTTAATGCTTTGAACAATAGCTCGATTAATTATTGAAACTAAAAAGAGTTGCTCCCCACATTTTTTATAAGAAAAATGATTATCTTCAATGTCATTTGCTAACAGCTCTTCTAAAGCAAATGGAATAGATTGACGAATAATTTCATCGTTCTTGCTTGGGATCGTAACGTATGCTGTTAAAACACAATTGCCTGCAATTATAAGAAGTAATTCTTGGTTTTTACGGACATTAATGTCTTTCCACTGATTAATATTCCTCTTAGTAGCAATATTGTTTGTGGAATTATAACTTATTTGAAATTCTGGAATTAATTTATCATTAATTCTCACAATTGCATATTCTGACATTTATGTGTTTATGTATTGGATTTAGAGATATTATAACCAAATTGATTTACATTTCCTATAAACACTTTGATTTTGCATGAAGAACATAAATTGTGTAAACACAATTTATGTCCTTCAATAAAACTTTCTATTATCGAGCTTTGCGATATTTTGGCATTAACCAAAAGGCTAATGCTGGTAATAATAACAACGCACCTAGCATATTTAAAACAAACATAAAGGCTAATAAAATTCCCATATCTGCTTGAAATTGTAAATCACTAAACATCCAAGTTCCAACCCCAACAGCTAATGTAATGGCTGTAAAAAATACCGCCTTACCCGTTATTCTGAGTGTAGCATAATATGCCTCATGAAGGCTACTTCCCTTTTTAAGAAATTCTTGGAGTTTACTAAATATGTAAATACCATAATCAACACCTATACCTACGCCTAATGCTACAACTGGTAATGTATTGACTTTTAAACCAATACCCATAAATGCCATTAATGCATAAGCTAAAAATGATACTAAAGCTAATGGTACAACAATAGACAATGTTCCTGATATTGATCTAAATGTAAGCAAGCATAATACTATAATTGCCGCATAGACCATTATTAACATTGGCATTTGTGCTTTTTTAACTACATCGTTTGTAGATGCCATAACACCAACATTACCTGTAGCTAATCTAAACCTTACTTCACCTTCTGCTAATTCATCTAAACGTGTTAATTTTGCTGGATTATTTAGCATATAGGTCTCTACTTCTTCTGCCAAGTAATCAACAGCCTTAGAATCATTAACGTCCATATTGTATGCCGCATCTGCAATATTTCTAAATTTTTCAGCAGGTTCATTACCTAATAGCGCAGAAACTTTTACCAAATCTGAAATAGAACCGAGGTTGTTTCGATCAAAAGAATTTAATGCACTAACTACCTTTGTTAAATCAGCATCTGTTTTAGGTGGGAACTCTTTACGGTAGTTATTAACAGCTGCAACAACTGTATTAATTGTTGTTGCTTTATGGTCTTCAGTAAAAATCATAATTGGCATGGTACTACAATCTTTATTTAATAAACCTGTATCTGTTTCAATACTAGATAAACTTTGCCTCATAATAAATTTATTACGTGACAATGCTTTCCACTTAGGATTACCTTCATTCCATCCTGCAGTAATCACTTTTGCATATTGTGATAGAGTAATAACTTTTTGTACACCTGGAACATTTTCCATATGCCAAGCAAAGCGATCAATATTTTGCATGGCATCAAAACTTTCTGTGCAAGCATTTGCACTAGATTCGGCAATAACACTGATCATATCAACACCTAATGAAAACTGAGAACTAATTGTTTTAGCATCAGTATTATATTTCGCACCAGGGCGTAATTCTGGCACACCTGTTTGAGAATCACCAATCTGCATTTCTTGTGATTTAATGTAACCAAAGCCAAATAAAGCGATAAGCACTAAAACAGAAAGGCTGGCAAGTGGGTTTTTTGAAAACTTGGCAATAGCTAACCAAAATTTAGAGTCGCTTTCCTTCTTAAGCCTTTGTTTATCGGTAAATTTTTCATAGTTTTGGGTATTCATAGTCGACAATAATATTGGAAGCAATATAAGATTTGTAATAATAATCAACGCAACGCCAATAGTCGCTGTAATAGCCAGCTCTTGTATAATCCGAATATCAATAAAATAAATGGTGGCAAATCCAATCGTATCACTTAATAAAGCAATAATACCTGGCGCCAATAATAATGCAAATGTTTGTTTAGCTGCTTTTTCTGCATCCCAACTGCCTTTTTTATGAATAACAATACTATCAGTCCACGTTGATATCATTTGCACACCATGACTAACGCCAATTGCAAATATTAAAAAGGGTGTCAAAATATTCATAGGGTCAATACCAAAACCCAATAATTGTAGCGAACCTAATTGCCAAACAACTGCGACTACAGAACAAATAAGAGGGTAAATTGTTAACCTAAACTTACCGCAATACCAGAATAGTAAAACAGCCGTTATTAATAAAGCCAGAGCAAAGAAATATACAACAGACTTTGCACCATTTGAAATATCTCCTACTATTTTAGCAAAACCTATAACATGTAAAACTTGTTCATTGCCTTGTTCATGTTTTATGCGGATATTTTCTAATTGGTCAGCAACATCTTGATAATTAATTTTTTCATGTGATACGGGGTCTTCTTCTAATAGTTCAGCCCAAACCATAGCTCCATTAAAATTTTCAGCCACTAAACGACCGACAACACCTGCTTTTACAATATTGCCTTTGACCGTTTCAAACATTTCTGGAGAAGCTTGAAAATCTGAAGGAATAACATTTCCTCCAGCAAATCCATCTTCCACCACTTCAACAAAACGAACATTTGGAGTGAAAATTGATGTTACACTTGCTGGTGAGACACCTTTAATTGAAAAGACATCATCAGTAACAGCTTCTAATGTTTTAAAGAAACTTGGATTAAACATATCACCATCTTTTGTCATCACCGCTATTAATAAACGATTAGCTCCACCAAATTCACTTTCATAATCCATGAATGTTTTCATGTATTCATGTTGTAGTGGTAGTTGCTTTTTAAATCCAGCGTCTACTTTTAATTTACTTGCGTTATATGCCATGAATACAGTAATTAATGTTAGCAGAAATAAAATTATTTTTTTATTATTAAAAATAACATTTTGTAACAAATTTACAATTGCAGAATTCTTTTTACTCATAATAATTACCTAAGTTGTTTTGTACTAATGCCAGATTCGCCCATAAAGACCAATCTATCATCTTTAACAGACAATAAACCCGTATAGTCTCCATCGCTATTAGGGATTTTTATTTTTTTTAATTTATTATTTTTATATTGCAATACCGCGCCATTTGCACCAACCATTAACAACTTATTACTGTATGTATGTTCTGAGCCAAATAAACTATCAAGGATTGGAGATTCAATTTGAATAAAAGTTTCGCCAAAATCATCTGAAACGAGAACATTCCCACGCAAGCCATATAATATTAGTTGCTCATCGTAATATACAGCGCCAAACATAGAACCTGAATAGGGTAGCTCTACATAATTCCATGTTTTTCCTGCATCAAGGCTTTTGTAGGCATTACCAGCCTCTGCCACTACAAAATACTTAAATTCATCAATTGATATTATTTTATTTAAGTGGTAATCTTGCTCATGCGAAATTAATGAATCATTCCAATTTTCTCCACCATCATGGGTTGTTAAATACGTACCATAAGCCCCAATGGCAAATCCATCAGACTCGTTGATAAACATCACATCGAGTAATGGCATCTGTCTTTCTTTGTCTTCAAATTGCAATTCCCATGTAGTGCCAGCATCAGAACTGTAAAGTATTGTCGTATCATGACCCACTGCCCAAACATGTTGCTGAAACATAGAAACCGCTGTTAACGTAGTTCTTGTCGGTACATTCTTAGCTTGTTGCCAGGTACTACCGTAATCACTACTTAACGCAATATGCCCTCTTTCACCAACTACTATAATTGTTGATTTATTAGTAGCAATACCAAGATAAAGTGAATTTGTAAACTTTGGCATTGATTCGGAAACTACTGTGTTAGCAGCATTACTCGAACTTATTATTAAAATTAATGTAATAAATAGAATATTTTTCATTTGATTTTACCTTTGAAAAAAAAAGACCGAACATTACGATTCAGTCTTTTTTTATTTATTAGCCTTAAATATGTTTTATCTACGGCCGCGTTTTCTTAAAGCTTGTGGCGTATAATTAGCTTCGCTTAATGGAACATTAAATGTATTTACAGGGTCTTTGTTATCTAGACCAACAGATACGTATCTACCAGATCTTAAGTCATGATGACTTTCGACAGTAGACCAAAATGTTGGTACATCATAATAATTAATACAGTGAGCTTCAGAAAATCGCCAGATATTCCCACGTCTATCATAATGATCAATTAACATTATTTGATAACTATCCTCATCTAAATAGAAAGTTCTTCTTGAGTTTATATGACGCACACCATCCTTTAAAGTTGCTTCAATGATATGCATTCTGTGAACTTCATAGCGCATTAAGTCAGGGTTAAGATGGCCAGGACGAACTATATCAGCATAATCTAAATCACCACTATGTACTTTATAAGAATTATATGGCACATACATTTCTTTCATGCCAACAACTTTCCAATCAAATCTATCCATAGCACCATTAAACATATCTGTCATGTCATTCGTTCTTAAACCGTCTGATGCAGTACCAGGATTATCATAAGCAACATTAGGCGCACGTCGTACACGGCGTTGACCTGGATTATAAATCCATGCTTGTCTTGGCGTTTCTGTTTGATTCATCGTTTCATGAACCAGTAAAATTCTACCTGCCAAACGGGCTGGAGATTCAACGACTTGATAGAAATACAATAAGATATTATTAATGTCTTCAATAGTGTTCCCAGGAGTATAGTATTTACCTAACAACTCTTCTTTTAATTTTACAACTGTGTATCTACCATTTGCAGTCGGGGCTACTTGATTATTGTAACGAACACCACCTGAACCTTTAAATTTCAGTTTATGATTTAACATCAATTCATAAGCATTTGAAGCATTAGGAAAAGGAAAACCCTCAGCTACATTGGATACGCCTTCACCACCAGCAACCAATTTACCTGTTTTTCCATTTTCAGCAGTTTTATCATAAATCCTTTGTGGAAAAGAAGCTGAACGCCTTGTTTTATAAACATTCATTTTATAAGTGTCAGGATACTTTTCAAACATGGCTTTTTGACCTACTGACAGGTTGTCAGAATAATCATTATAATTACTAGAATCTATCGTAAATTCGATTTTATCTCCTGCGTATGGATCTTGGTGATGATCACCTTGTTTGTATCCAGCAGGAGGTCTAGTTATTCCTCCTGTCCAAGCCGGTATTGTACCTGATGCATTACCAGATTTAATCGCACCTACTGCTGTTTTTTCACCAGTATTATCTATAGTAACAAGTTTACTTTGTTGTTGATCACGCTTAGCTTGAGCATCAGCAGCTATTTTCGCAGCTTTGGCTTCAGCAGCAGCTTGTGCGTCAGCAGCCATTTTCGCAGCTTCGGCTTCAGCAGCAGCTTGTGCATCAGCAGCTATTTTCGCGGCTTTGGCTTCAGAGGCAGCTTGAGCATCAGCAGCTATTTTCGCAGCTTCGGCTTGAGCAGCAGCTTGTGCATCAGCAGCCATCTTCGCAGCTTCGGCTTCAGCAGCAGCTTGTGCATCAGCAGCCATCTTCACAGCTTTGGCTTCAGCGGCAGCTTGAGCATCAGCAGCTATTTTCGCAGCTTTGGCTTCAGCGGCAGCTTGAGCATCAGCAGCTGTTTTCGCAGCTTCGGCTTCAGCAGCCATTTTCGCAGCTTCGGCTTCAGCAGCAGCTTGTGCATCAACTGCTTGGCTTTTAGTCGTTTGTTGATTTGCAATTTTTTTATCTTCTTTCTTAGCACAACTCACTACAAGTGAAGATACTAATGCAAGAATTAATAACTGTTTCGTCAGTTTCATAAATAGTCCCCTAATAAAATTGTTAATATAATTAATTAATACTTATCTTCTTCCTCTTTTTCGCAAAGCTTGTGGCGTATAGTTTGCTTCGTTCAATGGAGAGTTAAATGTATTAACTTCGTCTTGATTGTCCAAACCAACAGCAACATACCTACCTGACCTTAAATCGTGATGTGTTTCAATTGTTGTCCAAAATGTTGGCACATCATAATAATTGATACTATGTGCTTCTGAGAATCTCCAAATATTTCCACGTTTATCATAATGATCTGTTAACATGATTTGATAACTGTCTTCATCTAAATAAAATGTTCTTTTAGAGTTAATATGCCTAACACCCTCTTTTAGAACCGCTTCTACAACATGCATTCTGTGGAGTTCATAACGCATAATATCTGGGTTCAAATGACCAGGTTTAACCATATCTTTGTAATCTAAGGAGTCACTATGTGCTTTATATGAGTTATAGGGTACATACATTTCTTTGATACCGACTACTTTCCAATCAAACCGATCCATAGCACCATTGAACATATCTGTCATATCATTGGTCCTTAAACCATCTGATGCAGTACCTGGATTATCATAGGCGACATTAGGTGCGCGACGCACACGACGTTGACCCGGATTATAAATCCATGCTTGTCGTGGTTGTTCTTGTTGGTTCATGGTCTCGTGTACTAACAATATTCTGCCTGCCAATCGTGCTGGAGATTCAACTACCTGATAAAAATACAATAAGATATTATCAATATCAGCTACAGTATTACCCTCAGTGTAATATTTACCTAAAAGCTCTTCTCTTAACTTCACAACAGTGTAACGGCCAGATGCTGTTGGAGCCACTTGATTATTGTACCTAACACCACCTGAACCTTTATATTTCATTTTATGATTTAACATTAGCTCATAGGCATTAGATGCATTTGGAAAAGGAAACCCTTCAGCGACATTTTCAACACCTTCTCCACCACCAGTTAATTTCCCTGTTTTGCCATTTTCTATGGTTTTATCATAAATCCTTTGTGGGAAAGAAGCTGAACGCCTCGTTTGGTAAACATTCATTTTATAACTATCGGGGTATTTATCAAACATGGCTTTTTGGCCGACAGATAAATTATCCGAATATTTGTTAAAGTTACTACTGTCTATAGTAAATAGTACCTTATCATCAGCAAATGGGTCAGGATGATGATCGCCAACTTTATAGTCAGTAGGTGGACTGGTAATACCGCCCGTCCACTCAGGAATAGTTCCTGCTGCATTACCGCTTTTTTGAGCTCCTACTGGAGTTTTTTCAGCAGCTATTGAAGTACCAAAAAACATACTCAAGGTAATTGCGGTTAATTTAATTAGTTTCATAGATTTCCTCATGTCAATTAAAATGAATATTTAAAGTTAAGAGAAATAAAATCTCTATCGTGGATTAAGTTGTGTATATCATCTCCTAAATAAGAAGTATAACTTAAATCTGCACTATATTTTTCTAAATAAACCGCATTCAACCCTAAAGTAACTGATTTCCTGTCTTCAACAAAATTTCCACCAGGCCCAGGTGTAACACCTTGAACATCATGGTTGAAAGCTAATCTAGGGAATAAATTTACTGGAGTTCCAAATGCGTTATTAAAATCAAAACGAGTAATTAATCTATAACCCCATGAGAAAGCTGTTGCAAAATTATCAGCGGGCTCGGTAACTGGATTTCTACCAGAACCACCGTCAAGCGTACTTACTCCACCACCTGTATCAGTACCCGGTCCATTGTATCTAAGAACACTTGGATCAGGTAAATCCCATACATTAGTAAACCCAACCTCACCTAACAGTACAATTTGATCAGCATTAAATGGGTTATTTGGGCCAAACAACTTAGTTGCAGTGAGTTGTAATTGACTAACCTCGTGTCTTTCCCAGCCACGTATAACATCACCTGGTCCATATTCACCTAATTGAGAAGTAAAATGATTATACTCTTCTGGAATTAATGGTTTTAATGGACTCAATGCCGCAAATAAGACTTCAACATCATCAATTTGTAATGGCACATTTGGGCGGTACGATAATTCACCTTGTAAGGAAACACCAATTGAATTAAGTGTTGTATTAAAACTTAAACCATATAAATCAATGTCTTCTGGGTACTCAGTAAAATAGCGGCCAGAGCTTGGGCTAGATGTATTCAAGGCAATACCACTGATTAATGGTAATCTCGAATGATAGTTTAGGTAATAAAAGCCAAATTCAGTATCGTTTAATTTTGGTGCAAAGTATTTAAATGATACACCGTATTGCCCATTATCTCTAGCACCACCAGCAATAGTTCTTGGGATGGTAAAGTTCTCAATATTTGCAACCAATTCAGCTAAACCAGCCCTAACATTGGGATCAGGATGAAACTCAGCACCTTGTTGGAATTGTGCTAAATCTGCAAATTCAGGGACTAAACCAAAGCCTAACATCACATATTCAGCACCAGGAGTCGCAAAATCATTGGTGGAAAAATAAGTTCCTTCTGGATCCGGATCAATTTGTTCAAACTCGAGCATATAAAGTGCTTCAACTGATAAATTATTGGTAATATCTATTGACCCAAATACCATATCTATAGGCAAAAACACTTCTTTTAATTCTGCACCAGCAACACGTAATTTGGACACATCAACTGGATTAATAATATTTATCCCTTGTTGGATAAAAGTACTTTCACCCCAACTCACCACTTGACGTCCTAGTCGAACAGTACCAGCATGTGACCCAACCTCAAAATCTTTATAAAGATAAGCATCTAATAGGCGGGTTCTATGACCTACAAATTCTTTTGCTGTATCAGATAAACCTTCCTTTGAATCATTAGTGAAATCATAAAAAGATGTTGCTCTGAAAAAACCACCAAAACTGTTATAGCTAAAGCCAAATTCAGAGGTGATTTTTAATGCATTAGAAATTTTATCCCATTGATCATAATTTAAGTTACCATTATCCGAATTGATTGACCAACGACCTGGAGATGTTATTTGATCATTCAAACTTAAACCTCCTACAGAGGGGTTCAAATTTGCTTTACCTACCAATCCGTTATCGCGCTCTTCCGCACGTACTCCTATACCATAAGATACTGTGGTATCCCAACTGGCCGAGAAGTCACCCTTATTAAAACTCACTGCATTAGCCAAGGAAACAAGACCAAAAGAAGAGGATAACATTGCAATTTTCAATGCGTTATTTAATTTATTGTGTTTTTTATTTAGTTTCATTTTATCTCTCCTCTTTATTGAACCACTGAATCATCAGTTACCACGACTGTGGTTCCGACAGTTGCTATCATACTTGCCATTTGTGACTGCATCTCTACAGTGGCCGCAAGTGAATCTTCAGGGCTAAGTAAGCTACCATGATCTCCAGCAGTGAACCTAACCACACCATCAAGGCCTGTAGCATTAGAAGTTGTAGTAGAAATACTAGGTAAGCCCATTGCAGCCAGAAGTGGTTCTGTTCCAGATAACGGGGCACCTGCAACAGTATTAGGAACAACTTGATCACCTAAAACTTCATGAAAAAGAATATTATTATTTGCTGCTGTTAATGCTGCAAAATTAATTGGATCACCTGAATCAATTACAGTTTGAGTTACAACCATAAATTGTTCGAAATCTGCTGTACCGGCTTCAACACCTGCCGCCGCAAGGCCCGCACGAATCCTTGGTCCAAATGATGGCGAACCATTAAGTAATTGAGCAATACCACCACCACCTACTGATAAAACTGCTGTATTAACTGTATCATCAAGAGCCAAGAATGTTGCCCCATGAATTGAGCCCAATGATTGAGATACAAAACCGATACGCGACCCATCAAAGTCTGGAGCACCATCTGCATCATAATCCATTGTAGGAATTGTAGCAGCCAATGAAAACAAATCTGATATACCTTGTCGCAAGTTATCTCGTGACACTAATAAATTTCCAAGGTTAATAAAATGAGTACCGGATGCATCAGTTATATCGTCCGAACCAGGTGCTCCTGTTGCGTTATCAACATAATCAACATCAAATGTTCGTTCATTAGCGATCGGGGCAAAAGGTGTTCCTTCAACATGAAAAGGACTCGTTTCATCAACACCATGTAGAACCAAGTCTTGTGAAATCACTGCATAGCCAATCGATGCCAATGTGTCAGCAACAGCCAACATGTCAGTCCTATTTCTAGTAATACCATGTTGAAAGATAACTATCGGCCAACCCGTTGGAGGTTTAGTATGCCCACTGTTTGCATTCGGCAATGTCAACATAACTGGATAAGTTTGTACACCTGTTGCCATTGGAAATGGATTAGCAAAGGTTAAATTTGTTGAAGTCGGATCGAGTCCTAGAGCATCAAATGGTGCTACATAATTTCCTGGAGTCGCTTTCCAAAAACTATTTAAAGGCGCAATTGGATTTGCCGCACTAGGTGCAGACAAGTAATAAGGACTACTTTGAACACCAATCCAAATATCTGCAATTCCAGCACCACCTATACCGGGTGCTGAAGTATTTAAGTTTGTTGGTGCAAGTGTACTAGCTCCTGGCCCAGTCACTGCTTTTACCGCCTGAAGAACTGGTGTAATAGACTGAGTTGTCATAACAAATGAAACCACAATATCATCTGGGTTTATGCCTTGTGATGATGCCGCCGCTTCTTGAGAGTTAGTTAATTGACGCAAAGGCTCTAAAGCTTGAGCTGTTGCATTGTCTATCAATGAATCGGTACTATTGCCACTAGCATCAACCAAAGGACTGGTTCGTTTCGACAAGAAATAGGTTTGATCTGGTGTAGCAGCATTACCTTCATCGTCAGTTATGCCATTGGTTATCACAGCCATATAACTAGTGATTTGTTTTAACGCTTTGAGAGGCACAATTCCAACACCTGCTCCAGTACTCACAGCAATAAAATCAACACCTGCTTGCAATTCTTTTGTAACACCTGTTACACCACCGCCAGGACTTGAAAGAGTGACTTCAAAAACTCGGACTGTTTGGCCTGGTACAACAGTTGCTGCCTCAACATTAGCAGAAAAAGAAGTACCCCATGGAGCTACTGTAGAAAAACCATCTAAAGCACTTAGGGCAACAGCAGGATCACTAAAATCCGATGCATCTGCCGTTGGAGGATTCAATGTTAAATCTGTAGTTCCAAGTAAAAGTAAATTGCTTGGAAAAGGTATGATTCCATTAGTTGGATCAAATCGAGCTGTTATTACTTTAGTGACTACTCCACCATCTGGATTAGTTGCGGGTCCTGTTTCAACAGCTCTTGGCGCATTGGAAGAACTACTACAAGCCTGTAATACAACGATTGTTATTATTGTTAAGATGAGATATTTTAGACGCATTTATTGGTCCCCTGATTAAATTAGTACTATGATAAATTTTTTAGGGGTATAATTTCAAGCTTTAATGTTAAAAATACGTTATTTAAACGATTGTTTGAATAGACAGAGATACAATCATCTTATGAAAAATAAACTCAATCTGAATAACCTAACCTTTACTATGATAATGGTAACAATAGCAGTTATCATTTACAATTCAAATTTATCAATAAAAGAGTCTCATACACTATTTATCACTTTACTAACAGCAAGCCTATGGGTAACTGAAAAATTACCAATTCCAATAAGTTCGCTAATCCCCATTGCCTCCTTTCCATTACTTGGGGTACTAGACAGCAAAATGGTTGCACAAGCCTACGGAAGCCCGTTAATCTTATTATTACTTGGCGGCTTTATGCTTTCTACAGCTATGTCTCACACAAATACGCATAAATTAATTGCCAATAAAATTATTAAGACCATAGGCACAAACTCACAAGCCAAAATTTTATTAAGTTTTATGTTAACCTCATCATTATTAAGCATGTGGATTTCAAATACAGCTACAACGTTGATGTTATTACCCATTGCCATGGCAATCCTAGAAAACAACGACTCGAAAAAATTTGCTATTCTATTATTACTAGGTATTGCTTATGCTGCTAGCATCGGTGGAATTGCAACCCCAATTGGCACACCTCCCAACCTTATACTAATGCAATCTATTGAAAATGCCAACCTACCTGAAATCGGCTTTTTGGGCTGGATGCAACAGGTACTACCCATCTTATTAATTATTTTTCCTGTAGCATATTTCTACTTATCTAGACAATTAGAGAATAAACCAATAAATTATAAAATAGAACAAGTCGCCATTACCTCATCTCAAATTAAAGTATTAATTGTATTTACCCTAACTGCTTTATTATGGATTACACGTGTCGAACCTTTCGGTGGTTGGAAATCATTACTGAATTTGCCTTATGCCAATGATGCATCTGTCGCACTACTATCAGTTGTTTTATTATTTACTTTAAAGGATAACGACAAGGAATCAATCATTACATGGAATGCCATTAATAAAATCCCTTGGGGCATTCTATTATTATTTGCTGGTGGCATTACTATTGCATCTGCTTTCAAACAAACTGGATTAAGTGCATCTATTGCTGACAACCTTACCTTCCTAAACAACTTCCCCACATGGATGATAGTTGGTTTCATCTGCCTGTTTGTCACATTTTTGACTGAAATCACAAGCAATACTGCAACCACAGCAGTTCTTATGCCCATATTATTGTCTACTGCAACAGCCCTTGATATTGAGCCAATGATGTTAATGCTACCAGCTACAATAAGTGCAAGTTTTGCATTTATGATGCCAGTTGCAACAGCACCTAATGCCATCATTTTTAGCAGTGGACATGTGCCGATTAAACGAATGATGCGAACTGGATTATTCCTCAATCTTATTGGAGCAATTATTTTGACACTCTATTTTTCAGTTAAAAACTGATAAGAACATTCAAAAAACCATATTCAACAAATAAAAAGTAGTAAAAAAAACTGCATCAAACAGTGTTGCTTAATAAAATATTAAGGTATTGTTTAGGCTCTGGCCTATTTCGAAAACTAGGTGTTTCATCTAAATAGATTATCTTTCCTGTTTTGTTAGTTACAATAACAGTTGGATAAACCGTATCAGAATTGTACCCATACAACTTCAGCCCTTTGGGCAATCCACTTTTATGATTTAAACCAAGCATATCTGCTGATTTATTACCTTTATCCACTAAAAAGATAAATGGCACATTAAAGCGCTTTGCTAGATTTTCAGTTATTCTTTCCGGCTGTGGTGAAATTAACACAATTTTAATGCCACTCAAAACCAACTGCCTGTATTGCTGTGCCAACTCTTTGATTTGTGCCATACAAAAAGGACACCAGTTACCGCGGAAGAATATAATAATTGTTGGAAAACCTAAGAAAGATTGAGAGAGCACCTCAACATCACCTTTAAAGACTGAAAATGCTGGTAACTCACCATCAACCCTTAACTTATTTTGAATAGGCCTTTGTAGCGAAGAATACCAAAACACGTAAGACACATGCAAGACAAAACCAAATTCCGCCAAAGCTAAAGCTGTATAATTTGGCTCAACTTGATACTGTAACTGAGGAAAGATTGCGACTATCAAAGCCAATAACAATCCAATAATTGCTACAAGTGTGTATGTTAATAAAATTTCACTTGTTCGAGGTTTCGATTTAAAAATAATGACAGCTAGTAAAAATACCAACAAAGGCATGGAAGTCATAATACTTGCTAACCAAGATAAATTTACAGGGAAAAGGATTAGTTGATAGGCTGAAATGCCAATAATTGCCACCAACAAAAAGGGCAAAAAAAACATGTAAATTGATTTTATTTGATTCATAATTTTGATATAGCTACGAGTACGTTTTGAAGAACAATATCGCATTTTTTATGACCAAATTCATAAATATTCAAATTTGATGAGTCTAAATAATCCTGGATTTCATTGCGTAAAAAACGCTTGGCCCTAAAGTAACGTGTTTTGACTGTAATCTCATTTAATTTGAGTATTTTTGCAGTTTCTTTGGTGCTAAATTGTTCAACTGCACGAAGAAGAAACACCGATCTAAATTTATCAGAAAGTTTATCAATATTCTGATTAACCAGCCCTTTTACCTGTGAATTTTGCAGTAAGTTATCAGGGCGATTTTGATTAACTTCATTTAAATTGTTAGATTCTAACGATTCCATAATTGATTGCTCCTTATCCCCCATAGTTACCTCATTTTTATATTTTCTTAAATACATCAACGATTCATTACGAGCAATACTGGCAACCCATGCAGCAAATGTACTTTCTCCTTTAAATGTATCGATTTTTGTAAATGCTTTAATATGCGCTTCTTGAACAACATCCATCGCAGCAGCATCGTCTGTAACAATGCTGCGTGCTACACGGTATAAACGTTGGTTATAACGCCTAACAAGGCTTCCATAAGCAATAAATCCATCGACTTTAACCTTCTCAACGAGTTCTTCATCGGATATATGTTCAGCAGGAAGGCTAATTTCATCAATATTAGGTATTTTTGGTTGTAGCTTCATGTATCTTTCTCATTTATTAAAAGCGGTGGTTATTCAAAAAATCATTTAGGGTAATTATGCGCTAACTTTATTTTATTTTCATTTTTATCCAACATGATTTTAGCTTGCATTGACGGGTGGAAACCGCAAAAATAATTCAAATTTCCTTCAACAATATAGCTAAAACTATCGCCTTTTACAAGCGTAGTAGATAACACCTTCTCATTCATTTTATCAACAATGTTATGAGGAATAGTATCCCTATTCACCCAAACCACTTTATCTCCCTTTTTTACCGTTAAGGTAGCTGGCACAAACTCAAACCCTTTAATTTCTACAGTATGTACATTGCTTTCTTCACAAGCATTACTGTTTGAATAGGAAATTATTGCGACAATCACTGCAATTACTAGCGTTCTCATGAAAGTGCCTTCTGAATCATTTGACAATGTTTCAAATGGGCCTTAAATGCTGGCAATACTGATACTAACAGTGATTTCAATTCTGCATTTTGCGCAGAAGGAATCAATTGTCCTTCAATAACACCAATGACTGCTTCATGATAGGCCACTTCGTTATCTATATAGGCTTGATCAAACGCTACTCCGCTAAGTGTTTTTAAATTAGCTTCATGACTTTTAGCTTGTTCCGCAAGAGTAAAAACCAAGTCATTATCAACCGGTGTCACACCTAATTTTGTAACCAATTCTACAGCAGAAGCCAATACAGATTTATGATCAACAATCATTCTATTGGCAAATTTTTTCACGTCATTGTTGTTAGAACGTTTTAACGCAATAGAGCCTGCTGAAATATCAATTGTGTTAGCGCCGACAACGATAGCAGCTATATTAGCATCAGTTAAAACATCTTTTTTAACTACTTTAATGGATTTTGTAGTTGAACAACTTATTCCAACCACAGCCACGATTAATATGACTAAAGATTTCTTTATAATTGTATTCATATTTAATTCCTATTTTTAATTTCATTACTGAAGCGAGTTATTCGCCAATTACCATCAAGATGCATAACAGCATAAAAAGGTTCCGATAATTTTTAATATTTATTGAAAAGTAACTATAGGCTAAGTAAACTGAGTACATATCTACAAATCTACTAACAAATTATGGAAAGAAAACAAGCCTTAATAGCTTGGACTCAAGAGATTCTTAACGACTCAGAATGCTATGTTAAACCGGCATCAAATGATGCAAGTTTTCGTAGCTATTGGCGTGTCTTTTCAAGAGGTACCACCTATATAGTGATGGATGCACCAACAGAACACGAGGACTGCAAACCGTTTATTGACATTTCAGAAAGATTAGTTAAATCAGGTATAAATGTTGCAAAAGTCTTGAAACAAGAATTAACACAAGGGTTTTTATTATTAAATGATCTTGGAGCTGTTCAATACCTTTCTGTATTAAACATACACTCATCTCAAGAACTGTATTTAGATGCTATAAACTCATTACATGATATGCAAGAAAAGACTGCACAAAACAACTTGCCAATCTACGACGTGACATTGTTAAAACAAGAGCTAGAACTATTTACTGATTGGTTTATTAAAAAGCATCTTGCTATTGAACTAAATGCCAATCAAAAAACAATTGTTCAAAATTGCCAACACTTATTGGTAACCAACGCTTTAGAACAACCCCAGACATTTGTACACCGAGATTACCATTCCCGCAATTTAATGAAAACTAAAACCAATAACCCTGGTGTATTAGACTTCCAAGATGCCGTAATTGGCCCCGTAACCTATGATTTAGTTTCACTATTGAGAGATTGCTATATTGCTTGGGACAATCAGTTTGTTTGCCAGTTATCAGATGAATTTAGACAAAAATTTAATCAATTAAATAACAGTAATATTTCTGCTGAGCAGTGGCAAAGGTGGTTTGATTTAATGGGCATACAAAGACACATGAAAGCTGTAGGAATTTTTTGCCGATTAAACTACCGAGACAAGAAACCAGGTTATTTAAAAGACATCAATCTGACATTATGTTACATCAAAACTATCGGAGCCAACTATTCTGAACTAAAAGATTTTATTCAATTGATAGACTCTATTTCTCCGACCATGGAATCATTATGCGAGCAATGATTCTTGCGGCTGGCAAGGGCGAAAGAATGCGCCCCTTAACACTTATTAAACCCAAACCCTTGCTCGAAGTCTGTGGCACAACTCTTATAGAGCACCACATCAACAACCTTAAAACAGCAGGGTTCGATGACATCATCATTAATATAAGTTGGCTTGGCCAACAAATAATGCAAAAACTTGGCAATGGTGCTCAGTATGGTGTAAAAATTCGCTATTCTGCTGAAGGTCAAGAACCCCTAGAAACAGGAGGTGGAATGTTAAAAGCTTTACCATTGTTAGGAGATACTCCCTTTTTAGTCGTCAATGGAGATATAAAAACAGATATTGACTTTAAAAAACTAAGGATTCAACCAGGCTCCCTTGCTCATTTAACTTTAGTAGACAATCCCAAACACAACATTACTGGAGACTTTAGTATACTTAAATCAGGTCAACTTGATTTTCAACACAATGAAAAAAAATACACCTATAGCGGTGTGGGAATTTACCATCCTAAACTTTTAGAAAAATGCCAAATAGGTGTATTTTCAATAGTACCCCTTTTAAAAAAAGCAATGGCAAAAGGCTTGGTTACTGGAGAATTACATCAAGGAAAATGGGATGATATAGGCACCATAGAGCGCCTAACAGCTATTAACAAGGATTGTAAAAAATTAAAAGCCTCGTTATAATTGCCCACAATTTTAAATCAACACATGTTAAACAGCCAATGAACACACCTTGGATTCCGCACGTTACAGTTGCTACCATAGTCGAAAAAGACAGAAAATTTTTAATGGTTGAAGAAGACTTGCATGATAAGCAATTAATTAATCAACCTGCTGGACATTTAGATGAAGGTGAAACACTGGTTAACGCAGCGATACGAGAAACTTTAGAAGAAACGGCTTGGCAAGTTAAAATAGATCACTTAATAGAGTTTGCACAATGGACTTCACCAAATAGTGACACGCATTTTCTACGAGCTTGTTTTGCAGGCACTGCTATTAAACACTTTCCAGGACAAAAATTAGACGATGGCATAATTCGAGCTCTTTGGATGAGCCGTGATGAAGTTGAACAAAATAGCCACCGATTACGCAGCCCTCTTGTTTTAGAACATATCGACCACTATATAGCAGGCAAGAAATTTGATTTAAACTTTTTTAGTTATTATGACAAAGAACAAAAATAAATCTCAAAAAGTAATCGTTGGCATGTCTGGAGGTGTTGACTCTTCTGTGAGCGTAGCTCTTCTTCAAGAGCAAGGTTATGCTGTTGAAGGCATGTTTATGAAAAACTGGGAAGAAGATGACACCCAAGAAACTTGTACAGCTGCAGAAGATGCTCAAGATGCCATGAGTGTGGCAGATAAACTTAAGGTCAGAATACATTTACGTAACTTTGCCAGTGAGTATTGGGACTATGTATTTGAAAATTTTCTAAACGAATACCGAATCGGCAGAACACCTAATCCAGACATACTGTGCAACCGCGAAATAAAATTTAAAACTTTTTTAGATAATGCCCAAGATTTACAGGCCGATTACATGGCAACAGGCCACTATGTCGACAAAGATTTTCATCAAGGAAAATACCGTTTACTTAAAGGCAAAGATCAAAATAAAGACCAAAGTTACTTTCTATACACCATCACCCAAGAGCAACTAGCGTATTCATTATTCCCACTGGGAAAAATTTCCAAGCCCAAGGTGAGAGAAATCGCGCAAAATTTAGATCTGATTGTTGCTGATAAAAAAGACTCTGTTGGCATTTGTTTTATTGGAGAAAAGGATTTTCAGAAATTTTTAACCAGTTACATTGAACCCAACCCAGGAGCGATTGTTGATGATACTAACAAAATCATCGGTAGGCACACAGGTTTAATGTATTACACCATAGGCCAAAGACAAGGACTTGGAATCGGAGGAGTTAAAAACGCTCCTCCCTTGCCTTGGTTTGTCGTGGCCAAAAACCACAATGAAAACAAATTGATTGCCATTCAAGGTGGGGATAACACTTTATTGCAATCTCAATGGCTAATAGCTTCAGATTTAAGCTGGGTATCAGGAAATGAGCCTGAGCTACCTTTAACCTGCAAAGCCAAAACTCGCTACCGACAAAGTGACCAAGACTGTACCATATATGCAGGCGATAACGGTCAAGTCAAAGTAGAGTTTAACCAAAAACAAAGAGCTGTTACCCCTGGACAATCGGTCGTTTTTTATACTGATGATATTTGTCTTGGTGGTGGTATAATTCAACACACTAATACACTAAACGAGAAATGTGAATTTTATGCAAAGTAGAACTATTGCACTAGCTGGCGTTTGCCAAGCTGCCTTTTTTGCCAACGAACTTGCTAGTACAGGAAAAGTGCGTGATCAAAATGGCTATGAAACCCTATTAAACAGCCTTTATATTTTCGATTGCGACGATATTAGTGAAGTCTATGGAA
Organism: Alcanivoracaceae bacterium; assembly: GCA_016744455.1. Lineage (GTDB taxonomy): Bacteria > Pseudomonadota > Gammaproteobacteria > Xanthomonadales > Marinicellaceae > NORP309. Next base: position 81,189 of record JADGEI010000013.1, on the reverse strand, counting down.
ATGACATGTATAATCTGAATACAGGGTTAAAAACCTTAACCTATGCATTTAACCGCGACAACGATTACATTACAGTGCTTAAATATACACTGACATTACTCACTTTAGAACGTAAATTAAATAAAATTCCTGACTATCTTGATAAAATTCAAAAAGGCATTACAGATTCAAAAATGCTACAAGCTCACAATGAAAAGTTTTCTCCAGCTGTTTATACCAAACTTGCCAACACATACAGTTCAACCGTTAGCTTGTTACAACCTCGCATCATACTAAGTGGCAAACCAGAACATCTAAAACAAAGTCATATTACTGAAAAAATTCGAACCGTATTATTGGCCGGAATTCGCTCATCAGTATTATGGTCTCAGATGGGTGGCACACAATGGCAATTACTATTTAAGAGAAAATTACTGGTTGAAACTGCTGAACTTTTAAAACGCGCCAATTAGAACATTCATTCGTTACATACTATTCACCGTAAGGGGTCCAAATATTTTTCACATCCGTGGCTTGGTTTAAAAATTCTTGCCCTTGAGCTTGAGACTTATCGAACCAATCCCTGGCTTTGCCATTATTCACCCACGTTCGTTTCAAACTGGATGCGGATGATTTTTCTACCATTTCAGAACCTTTACGATCACCAAAATACCACACAGATTCAACTTCATAATGGTCAGCTAATACTTGTGCCAATTCATTTTTCTTTCCAGTGACTATATTTACTACACCACCTGGAAGATCTGATGTTTCTAAAATTTGATAAAATTCTAGTGCCATTAAAGCTGAAGTTTGTGATGGTACGATTACGACCCTATTACCCATGGCTATACTTGCCGCCATTAATGAAATAAGTCCTAATAATGGATTTTCATTCGGGCAAATAATCCCCATAATTCCATTGGCTTCAGGCATAGCTAACACTACACCACGAACAGGAACAGCATGTACTGCACCATCTAATTTATCAGCATATGCAGCATAATAAAATAGTCTTTCGATACTGGCATACACTTCATTCTCTGCCAATTTTTTGCTAACACCTGTTAATGAATGAATATGCGTAGCAAATTCTTCAGATCGCAACGCTAAATTTTCCGCAATAAAGTACATGACTTGTGCGCGATTATGTGCCGTAGTATCAGTCCAACCTTTGGCTTTACGCGCCGCTTCGACCGCATTTCGAATATCTTTTCGGTTACCTTTGCCAATATGGGCAAGTAATTCACCTTTAGCAGAAACAACTGCATGAGAATAACCACCATCTGGACGTACTTGTTTTCCACCAATATAAAACTTAGGCGTTCTATCGACTGTCGCCAAACTGTGTTTATGTTTTAGTTCAAATGGCACTTGTGCTTTACAGGCCTTAAGTTTGTTTTCGTACTTAGGCTTTAAATAGGCATACATCCCTTCAATGCCACCTTCCCTTCCAAAGCCAGATTCTTTTTTACCGCCAAACCCTGCGGCTGCATCAAATTGATTGGTACAATTTATCCAAACCACACCAGCAATAACCTTAGGCGCAAGGTCCATAGCCAAATTAATATTTTCACTCCAAATAGAACAAGCTAAGCCATAGCGAGTATTATTGGCTAAAGCAACAGCTTCAGCTGGTGTTCTAAACGTCATAGAAACAAGTACCGGGCCAAATATTTCTTCTTGAGCCAAATGATGTGATGTATCAACATCAGTGAGTAACGTAGGCGGATAAAAGCAGCCACATTCAGGCAATGTGATATTGGGTTGAAATAAATCTGCTCCTTCTTCCACGCCAATTTTAACAAGTTTGGTAATTTGTTGTTTTTGTGACTCATCAATAATGGCACCAATATCAACGGATTTATCTAATGGATCACCTACCCGTAGTTTTTGCATTCGCGCTTTCAGTTTCTCATGAAACCTATCGGCTATACTCTCTTGCACCAATAAACGTGAACCAGCACAGCAAACTTGCCCTTGATTAAACCAAATAGCATCAATCAAACCTTCAATAGCAGAATCTATATCAGCATCATCAAATACAATATAAGCTGATTTTCCACCTAGCTCAAGGGTTAGTTTTTTGCCTGTTCCAGCCGTTTGCTCACGAATCAAACGACCAACAGCCGTAGATCCAGTAAAAGCTACCTTATTAATTTCTTCGTGATTAACAATTAACGACCCTGTATTTCCATCGCCGGTTACAATGTTCACAACACCTTTGGGCAACCCTGCTTGAATACAAATTTCAGCAAACAATAATGCTGTTAAACTGGTGTATTCTGCTGGCTTCAATACAACACAATTACCAGCAGCAAGTGCAGGTGCAACCTTCCATGCCAACATCAACAGTGGAAAATTCCACGGGATAACCTGGCCAGCTACACCAATGGCTTCATAATCATCCAATTTATCTTCCATCAACTGTGCCCAACCAGCATGGTGATAGAAATGCCTCACAACCACTGGCACATCAACATCACGAGATTCACGTATGGGTTTACCATTATCCAAACTCTCCAATACCGCAAATAAACGGGAATGTTTTTGGATTAATCTGGCTATTGAATACAAATACTTAGCCCTTTTAAAACCTGATAATTTTGCCCAAGATTGTTGTGCAATAGTGGCAGAAGTCACAGCCATATCAACATCTCTTTTTGTACCTTGAGTGATTTGTGCCAACTTTTTACCATTAGCCGGATTATAAGTATTAAAGTATTTTGCTTTTTTTTCCTTTAAAAACTCTCCATTAATAAATAACCCAAATTTATTTTTGTGTTCGCTCAACCATGCTATTGCTTCATCAGTGTTTTCTGGAGCGACACCATAATCCATCGTTTTAAGTATTGTCATAATATTCATTTTAAACTCTCTTATTCTGTTGCTTTGTCATTCCCAAAAGTGGCAATCTATTTTAAATTAAGACTCTAAGTCGCCAATTATCGAGGGAAACAATTAACTATTTATCCTATTGCATGCCTAAAACCAGCAGAATATTTGCCAGTCACATGGTGTTCCAATTGTCTTTCAATATCACCTAATAGGCTTGATGCACCAAATCTAAATAATTCTGGCTCTAACCAATCACGTCCCAATTCTTCTTTCATTAAAATTAAATACAACAAGCTCTCTTTAGCTGTACTAATTCCACCAGCAGGTTTATAGCCAATTTTATAACCAGTTCGCTGATAATATTCTCTAATTTGCCTCACCATTACCAAGCTTACAGGTAAAGTTGCGTTGACAGATTCTTTACCTGTAGAAGTCTTAATAAAGTCAGCGCCTGCCATCATGCAGACCATCGATGCTTTTGCAACATTTCTAAAGGTAGCTAACTCACCTGTTGCAAGAATGGTCTTTAAATGGGCATCACCACAAGCTTCTCGATAAGCTTTAGTTTCATCATATAATGCTTGCCAATCTTGAGCAAAAACCAATCGCCGCGAGATGACAATATCAATTTCTGTTGCTCCTGCAGCAACCGACCTTTTAATCTCTTCAACACGCATATCAAAGGGTGTTAAGCCTGCAGGAAAGCCGGTTGAAACTGCCGCCAATTCCACTCCAGAACCTTTCAAAAAACCATTGGCCGCTTCTAACATTTCATGATAAACACAAACAGCACCAGTTGTTATATTTAGTTTTTCAACACCTAATGCTTTGAGAATGTCTTTACGAACTGGAGACTTGGCCTTATTACATAGTCGTTTTACACGACGTGTTGTATCATCACCAGCAAGTGTCGTTAAATCAATACAACTCAATGCTTTTAACAACCAGGCTGCTTGATGTTTTTTCTTTATTGACCTTCTGCCAGAAAAAGATTTGGCACGTCGTTCCACCGCTGATGTATTAACCTGAATACCTTCGACCCAATCTAAATTGAGTGGCATACCTGGGTTTCTTTCTGTTTTACTCATAATATTACTCTTCTTAATTAACTAGGAGCTTGTCCGAGAATAGAAAACCTACTCCGAAAAAGCTGATTTTGGACAGTTCATCACCTATTTTTCGTTAAATAACCGTGCTATTCGCCTCAAATCAACTTTCTTACGCTACGATTCCTGTTCTCGGGCAAGCTCCTAGTGCCTAATTTCAGCTAACACATTATCTGTTTAGCTGATTCTTCACTGATGATTAAATCTGTGATTGTATTTGTTTTTAATGCAGCACGTGTAGCAACACCCTTATCTCTGCCGCCGACAATAGCGATAACTTGCTTGCCTTTTATGTCATTATGACTCAAACCCAAGGCCAGTTTATTACTTGGGTCAATAATGTTTTCACCTTTTTTATCTAGGAATTCCCCCATAAAATCACCAACAGCGCCCTTAGCAACCATAGTATTCCATGTTGATTCCTCAACAAGGCCCGTTTCATGAACATGTGCATTGCTTTTGATGGAACCAATACCAACAATATAAATATCTGCTGTCTTAGCAAAATTCAACATATGTATTACGCCTTGCTGTGATAATAAAATTTGTTTTTCTTGTTTATCCTTTGCCATATAGGGCACAGGCAAAAAAAATGCATCCGAATGAGTGCGTTCTGAAATTTGATGAATTACATCATAAGGGTTGGTTGAAAATTTACGTGTCAAACCACCAGAAACCGATACAAACTGTAAATGATCACATCTCGTATGCGGTAAATGACCAACCATAGAAGATAAGGAGCGTCCCTTACCAATACCAATAACTTTATCTTGAATTTGTTTAAATAATTGATGTATAAAATTTGCTGCAACTGTTCCTATGGCATTAAATTCATCAATTTCATTATCGATTAACGGCACTACCGAACAAGAATTTAATTGGTATTTTTCAATAAGTTTTTCTTCCAGTTCAACACATTCAACAATCTCGCCTTCAATAAATATCTTTACCACATTATTTGCATGGGCGAAGGCAATTAAACGATTTGCTTTTGCCGTTGAAACATTTAAACGTTTAGCAACTTGCGTTTGTGTATAGCCTCCAATATAGGATAACCATGCTGCTTTTGTGGCTAAATTGAGCTGATTAGTTGTTTTCATAAATGAAATTATTTTCAATAGTTGAAATATATTTCATTTAACGTGTATTTTCAAGAACTAAATGTGATTGCTTGTATTTTTTGCCTGAATAAGAAGATTAGTGTATGATGTAACGTTTTTTGAGTTACATCTTTGAAATTTCTACATTCTCTTACCTTATCTTTCATAAGTTTCATCACAATAGCTAGTGATAGCACTATTAAACTAGAACGGCTTCACTACGATAAAAACATTGAATCTGTCAAACTAGTCAAAATATATAATAAATATGGAGATATTAGAATCCGAAAAACCAAGCAAGACCACCTTACCTACCTTGCTGTTTCTCAGTATTCAGATAACCACAAAGCGAAATTATATAGCACTATTGAAGATAGCACTCTTACTCTGGAAATAAAATACGACAAACCCCCACTAACAAATGCACTAGAAAGAGTTGATGTAGCTATTATTATGCCAGGACATGTAACGTTAGATATTGAAATTGAAAAGGGTAATTTATCGAGCAAAAAGATTAAGAATAAAGTCATAGCCAAAAGCCAAGACTCGAACATATCTATCAAAACTTCAAATTCTGTCAACTTATTTAGCAAACTTGGAAACATTAATTTAACCTTAATCCCAGACAAAAAATCAAAAGACATTAACCTAAAATCCCATCAAGGTAACATTAGAATAAATTATCACACTAAACAACCCCCTAAAGTTGACGTCATAAGCGGAGGCGTTACCACTACTAATTCCATTGATTTATTGAGATCACAGAAGAAACAAAATCGCACAAAAATTTACAACCCAAAAAACTCATTTGGTAACGCAAGCATTCAAACTGATACTGGCGATATCCAACTGATTGAAATTGAAAAACTATAGAGAGAGGCATACATTGAAATATAAAAAATTAATACTTACAGCATCAGTAATGGCAACGTCATTATTAAATGCAGAGCCCATTACGCGGGTAGGAGCTGACTTTGTTGGTGAAGAAGTTATACCCGCAACAGTCACAGTAAACTTAAGAACATTTTCAGCACCAAAGGTATGGCAACCCGGCGACCCTATAAAAGAAATACCTTTCAGATTTAATCGCCCGAAAGATTGGGTAAGACCAGAAGCAGCTGATAGGGGTTTTGGGTTTGATCCATTAGCTCAAAAACAAATAGATTCAGCATCAACTCTAGCAGTAAGTGCATTTGATGATACTATTGTTAATGTTGATGGGCTTGGTTTTTCTGGAGTCAATCCTTCAGACACCAATGGTGATGTTGGTAATGATTATTATATTCAGTCAATCAATAACAGCAGCAGTTCTGGAGTGATCATACTAAATAAATCCGACGGTTCAATAGCAAGTCAATTTGTTATGGACACCATAGCCAGTGGTTCTGGGACAGGCTGTGGAGGTGGTAGAGGAGACCCGGTGGTTTTATTTGACCAATTTGCAGATAACGGCGCAGGGCAGCCAAAAGGGCGTTGGGTTCTAACCGAGTTTACAAGCACATCCTTTTGTGTTTACATTTCTAAAACAAGCGACCCTTTAGGAACAACAAGTAGCACATGGTATATCTATGAATTTACTTCAGCCACGGGCGGATTACCAGACTATCCAAAATTTGGTGTTTGGCAAGATGCTTATTATGTTGGGGCTAATGAATCAAATAGACAATATGCTTTTGACAGAACTAACATGTTAAATGGTGCAACTGCTCGTGGTTATCAAGTATTTACAACAGTAGGATTACCTGGATTTGGTTTTCAACACATGATGCCAGCAGATGCGGATGGTGAAACGCTACCTCCTTCAGGTTCACCTGGTATATTTATGCGCCATAGAGATGGTGATTACCATGATAGTGGGGCATTACCTGATGTATTAGAAATTTGGGAATTTTCAACTGACTTTGATACTCCATCAAACAGTGCCATAACAGGTCCAATCAACATTGAAACCAGTGAATTTGATACGCATTTAGGTGGCACAGGATTTGGTGACTTGTCGGTACCACAACCAGATGGTGCCACTAATTTATTTCCACTCAAACAACCATTGATGTGGCGCGTCCAACACAGAACTATTGATAACAAACAATATCTTGTGGGCAATATGGTAACAGATGTTGATGGCAATGATTATCATGGTGTTAGATGGTGGCAACTAGAAAGAGCCGCTGCAACGACTAATGGAGGATGGACATTGAAAGATGAAGGAACATATACATTAAACGATGGTGTGCACCGTTGGATGGCATCAGCAGCGATGGATGGCGATGGAAATATTGCACTAGGTTACAACACATCAAGTTCGTCTATCTATGCTGGTATGAGATATGCAGGGCGATTAAAAGATGACCCTCCAGGCACCATGCCAAGAGGTGAAAATTCCATTATTGAAGGCAGTGCATCAAATAGTTCAAGCCGATACGGCGACTATACGTCATTAAACGTTGACCCTGTGGATGAATGTACATTTTGGTATACCGCTCAATATAACCCCACATCAAATTGGAATACTCGCGTAGGGTCTTTCAAGTTTGAACAATGTGGTTGTTTGTTATCTCTTGATGTTATCAATGTAACTGGAGCTGTCGCAAATGTAGATAACAATATTCAAGTCAGTTGGAATGATTCAACTACTGCTGAAATTACAGAATACAAAGTCTACCGATCAACAACAATGGGAACTGGCTATACGCAAATTGCAGTTGTAAGTGATACATCTATGGGTGTAGGTGGATCAGGTAGTTATACTTATGATGACCCAACAGTATCCGATGGTACCACCTATTACTATATTGTTAAAGCTTCTGATGGTGGTTCTTGCCTAACAACTGACTCAAATGAAGTCTCTGCAACAGCAACAGGATTGTGTACACTTGCACCTACTTTCAGCGGAGTGGCTTCTGCAACCAATGATGCAAATGCAAGTTGTTCTTTAACTGTTAATTGGCCAAGTGCCTCTTCACAGTGTCCAAATGGTGCTGGTGATATAAGGTATTCAGTTTACCGTTCTACCAATAGTGCCTTTACTCCAGATCCGAGTACTCTTATCATTAGTGGTGTTAACTCTCTTTCTTATAATGACACCGATGGACTTTTACAGTCTGATACCGACTATTATTATATAGTCAGATCTGAGGATTTAGACAACAATCTATCAGATAATAACACTGTAATTACTTCTGTTTTCCCAACTGGACCATTAACCTTATTACCTTTTGATGAAAACCTCGATGGTTATGCCGATACTGCTGCTGCTGTAGCCAATGGCTGGTCACATATAGAATCTATCGTAGAAACTGGAATCTGGCGCATTGAATCAGGTGATGATAACACTACAGGTACAACAAATGCTTTTGTCTCAACAGATGTTGATCACACGACAGATAAATCTGTTATTACAAGACAGTTCTCTCCAACTGCGACAACAGTACTTAGTTTTCATCACAAATTTGCATTCGAAAATACATGGGATGGTGGTGTACTTGAAATAAGTATAGACAATGGATTAAACTGGATAGATTTAGGCCCATTAATGACCAATGGTAATTATAATGGATCACTTCAATCAAGTCCTAATCCAATTTCTGGAAGACCTGCATGGACAGGAACACTTGCGACTTACACAGAAGTAACAGTCCCATTAGCTGCTTATGATTCTCAACTTGTACAAGTACGATGGAGATCAGGATCAGATGCCTCAGTTGGTGGTGGAGATTGGAAAGTTGATGATATTATTATTTCCAATTCTGGTTTATTTGGAATGTGCTTAGCTGCAGATATTGTATTTAAAAATAGCTTTGAGTAAAACATTTATTAATTGGATTAAAAGGCTTCTTCGGAAGCCTTTTTTGCTTAATGAACCGGTATTAAAAAAGACACTGCCTGGTATGAGAGCAATTAGCATTTGCAGTTCATTTATTTATCGATCTAATCATCAACTATAGATTTTTGCTGATAATGCTCCAATAACAACTGATCTGAAGCAGTCCAAAATTGATTGGCTTTGCTTTTTAAATCAACCATCATCAAGTATGCATTTACATAATCCATTTTAAAGGCCAAATATTGAGCTTTGTATTTATTAATTGGATAGCTAAAAGTAGCAATTTCAGACAGGTAGTTCATTGTTTGAGAATATTCGGTTTTATTACTTTCCCATAACAAATCCAACATTGGGTAACCTGCGTAATATAAAGCATCTTGGATTTTATGCGTATTTATGTATTCATTTAATAAGTTTTTATAGATTTCTAACGCTAAAATTTTCTTGTTTTCCTTGACCAAAATTATTGCATTAATCATCCTGACTTCTTTTTCAAATAACGAAGATATATTTGGATTAGATTCTAAATTTTGTTTCATTACTAGTTTAGCCATTTCCGGCTTTTCAGTTAATGCTGCAATAAACATATCGTAGGTCAGTATTAAATCATTATAAATAGGAGGGTAATCATTTTGCTCATTTTCAATAAGCACCTTCATTTGATCAATATTTACCTTTGACTGTTGATAATTTTTATGAATTTGATTCAATTCAAAACTTAAACTCAGAGCTACTATTTTCAACTCTAAGCTTTCGCTTTCAAGGTCTAATGCCTTTATTTTGTTTATTGTTTCAATAGCTTCTTCCTTCAATCCATAATATATCTGGTTTTCTGTTTTGTATTGAAGATAAATTTGTTGTTCACTGATGCCATCAATTTCCTCAAAGAGACCATCTAAGTTCTCTAAAATCAACAATGCTTTTCCAGATTCTCCATTATCTTTGTAAATTCGAGCTAACAAACTATTGCTTACAACAATTCCACGAGAGTTATTGGTTTTTGTATAAATTTTTATGCATGCCTTTATTGCCTCAATCGCCTCATCAATTCTCCCTAATTGATGATACACACCTGCTAAATTATATTTTGATAGTGCTATGAGATAAGGATCTGGTTTATGTTTTTTGAGCAACATACTTTGTTTGTCTAATAGTTTGACAGTTTGCTCGCCAATTTTCCCCGTGTTAAAATGAATTTGTATTTTTATAGTAATAGCATCTATTAATGCAGAATAACTAGAGATTGGCGTTGAGTTATTCATAACGTTATCAAGTAAAAATCCTGCTTCTTCTAGTTGATTTAACCCTACCAAATACTTTGCTTTCAATACCAACATATCATCTTTGCTATTGTGATCAAAATTACTTGAAGATTCTATGATTTGTAATAATGCTAAGGCTTTTTTATAGTTCCCCACTTTTGCTTCAACTTCTGCTAATCCAATCCACCCAGGTAAAAATCTCTTGTCTTGATTTGTCGCAGTTTGATAAAATTGTGAAGCCTTTGCAAAACTTTCATGGATGGCAACTTCCTTCCCTCTTAAATAGGTCTCAAGCACATAGTCTGTCGTCTGATAATTTGAAAATCCCCCCTCTTTTAATTGAGACTTTATATTAATTTCCTTGGTGACCCAATCATCAATTTTGTCAAATATAACAGATAGGCTTTTTGCATGAATAGTTTTTTTTGCTAGCAAACCATCATGCTGCCTTAAAATTATATCAACAAAATAACTACTGCCTTTTTTAAAGTTTTCAATTTCTAACACATAATCTATTCCATCAAATTTTGACATTTGAATTGCAACTGTTTTATGGTTTTGGTTTTGATTTTCAAACCATTTTGAATTTGGAGGTAATGTATTTATTTCTGAATGATTTTGCAGTCGTTCAAGAATATAATTTACCCCGCCAATAGTTAACCAATTTTCTGAGTTGTTATTTGAAACCAATGCCAGGTTAACAGGCTTTTTTAAAGCCAAAGTTTTTTGATTAGAGGTAAAATCTTCACTTGATTTTTTTTGATTTGAATACTTATATAAAACCATAGCAATGAGTATCAATCCAATAAGTATACAAAATTTAAAAAAGTTGCTGGTAAATTTTGAGTTTTTCTTTGGCGTGCTTTCTTGAACGACTGGAACCAACCTTACACCCACACCACGAACAGTTTCAATAAGTGCCTGATTACCTGAATTTCCGTTGAATAAATCATTTCGTAAACGTGTTATTTGCTTACTTAATGCGGCATCAGTAACAATTTGATTAGGCCACACAGATTTTATCATTTCTTGTTTTGTTACGACATGCCCATTTCTTTTGATTAATAACATTAATAAATCAAAACTTTTTTTACTAATAGTAATTTTATCAATTTCACCCTTTTTATACACTTCTCTTTGTAAAGGGAAGACTTGATAACCATCAAATGAATAAATTGTCGATTTCTTATTATTTTGCATAGATAAAATTACACATTGTTTCTTGTCTTAATAATGTCTGATAATTGTCTTGTAAGTTTCATGCAATGTCAATTTTAATTTTATACACTGTGAGCACTTTATAGCAGTAGAGAATTTAATGCATTGGAAAAAATCAAATTTTATTTGTTCAGAAACACTAATGGTAATAATGATAAGTCTATTCTATCAAACATCCTATGCAGGAAATGCATACACTATCTCAGAATATAGTGTAGCTAATGGAGGTGGAAAGAGCACAAGTGGAAACTATAAAATTAATGGTAGTATTGCACAAGTTGTAACGGCAAAATCAATAGGTGGTGACTACACAATAAACTCTGGTTTCTGGCATACACCTTCCACTAGTCAAGAATTGATTTTTAAAAATAGTTTCGAACAATAAGGAGAAGTACATGAAATTTATACTATTACTAAGCACATTTTTATCTATGACTGTTAATTCCAGCCCGGTTGGATCTCGTTTTAGTTACCAAGGCAAGTTAGAGTTAAACGACACACCAGTCAATGGCATCTATGATTTAAAGTTTGAAGCATGGTCACAAGAAACAGGTGGCGGAATCATAGGCTCAGCAATTATTCTTGAAGACATAGAAGTGACTAAAGGTATTTTCACTGTAGAATTAGATTTTGGTGATGCAACCTTTATGGGAGACGATGTTTTCTTAAAAATTCAAGTAAGGGAAGGAAGCACGACAGGAAGTTACACTGCTTTATTCCCAAAACAACGTATCAATGCCACACCTTATGCAATACAGGCAGATTTTTTAGCGGCTAATGGCGCCTTAACTGGTCAAGTCTTAAAGTTCAATGGCTCAGAATGGACTGCTGGAAATGATGATACAAGTACTGTTTGGCAAAGTGATAGTAATGGTGCTTTCTATGATGACCATATTGGGATTGGCGGCGGATCATCTACTGCTTTTTCACTTGCTATATCATCTCCAGCAGGTACTGCACCATTTTCCACAAATATCAATGGCCAGCCAAAACTTCAAGTAGCTAGCAACGGTGGTGTTTCTGTGGGATCAAATGTCAATGTTGCACCTCCCCCAAGTAATGGACTTTACGTTTCGGGAGAAGTAGAATTAAATAATACAACAACAATAACAGATGATTTATTGGTACAAAAAAATGCAAAACATACTCAAATGGACAGTTATGGTTTTGCCAAAGCAGGAATCGAGTTTTCATGTGGAAATGCAGGTACCGTAAGACAAAAATATTTTAATAATATAAACAATTCAGAAATAACTGTTTCGAATGGAGTGTTCTTCGGAAGCTGCAGTGTTAACTTGCCTTTTGATTATGATGATTTATATTACCAAACTACAGTAGAATTTAATGGCTCCACACCCATAGCAGGTGCTTGCAACAAAGGTACTCAAGGTGGTGGTGCTGGCACACAGGTTACCATATGTCGCATGTATAATATTGAAACCAATAGTACAGTCATAGTAGCAGAGAGGGTTACATTACTGATATTTTAAGAGTCATTGATCGGGTGAAAACGAGCAGTAACCAATGCTTTACAACACAAGATAGATTTGGATTTTTATTACATTAGCATCCAAATCTTTCTTTTGTTGAAAAAGAGAGATAATAAACACACCTACCAATCTAAATTTACTCTAACTTTTTAAGAGTTGTATTTAAAAAAACAGGCTAATGTCATCTAACATTCAATTTTCAAAACTATCTTTATATATTAAGCCGACATCTACATATTCTTTACAATTATAACAGACTAAGGCAAAATCTTGAGCAGGTGTACCTGGAATATGTGGATTCAAAGCATCTGCAGCAATATTTGCTGCCAACACAGAAACAGTGAAGCTATTTCCGTTATGTTGGTTTGCTTTAACAAACAACCCTTCCATATTGTTCATGCTATCAACTACTCCTCCTGATGCTGAGAAACCATCTACACCAAATACATTACCCAAATAAGTATCAGCCATTGTTGCCAGAGATAAATCAAGATCATTTATCCATGCAGGCGTTGTACCACCTAACCCCGCACCTGGCGCATCGGTCCACACCAACATTAGCCGTACGGGCTTGGTAGCATTATCAGCTTCAAACTCTTGACTCCATTGTTGACCTGTTGCAGTCATAATAAATTGTTGATCATAAAACAAAACGTTAGTATCAGGATTAATCACACTATCAAGATCAACACGCCCCCAACCTTGCTTTCTATCAGGTGCATTTCCCATAATCCCACCATCAGCATCTTCAAAACCACTCAAGTTTTTTGCTACCGCCGTAAATGTTGCTTTTACCATAGCTGGGCTTGGATCAATCAAAAATGTACTCTTATACCATTGCCAAAATAGCGACACAGATCCTGAAATAACCGGAGAAGCCATTGACGTCCCACATTTAAATCCATAACCAGTTGCGCTATCAGGTGAATCTGTAGAACAGCCTGGAGCCACTATATGTGGCACTTGCCTGCCATCGCAAGCTGGTCCATGTGCACTATTTGCAGAAACATCGAAAATTTCTGCGATTTGATTACCGCTGCCTGTTTGCATTTTGGTAGAACCAACAGCAAATAAATTTTTAGCTTCATCAGGAGACCCTAGTGAACTTGGGCTACAGTTTCCACCACTGTCTCCATTACCATTCATAATGGACCAAACTGCAAGAACTGGTTGTGCCCCAATTGTATCTGGATCTGCATCACGACTGATCATATCAATTTCCATAGTTGGAATATCATACCCTTGTGGAGTTCCTGTTGGCCCCCAAGAGTTATTGGTTAACATCGCACCACTAACTGATGAATCTTTGTAGATTGATAACATACCACCAGCAACCATCCCACCTGGGCCACCACCTAAAAGAGGGCTATATAGTTGTTCAACAATAGAAGTACCTGGAGCAACACCTTGACCACGTAGAAAACCATTAGAATCTGTAGTTCCAGAAGCTGCAGAGCCTGCTATTGCACCAGCAACATGTGTTCCATGACTATCTGTAGAATTCCCGCAACTTGGGCCAAGACCTGTACAGGCAATCATATTATCAGTTAAATCAGGGTGATTTTCAAAAATACCACCGTCAACCACGCCAACTGTAACACCTGTTCCATCCAATCCAGCAGCGTCTAACCACGATTGATAACCCGGAAAAATGGTGTTGTTCATGTCATAATTTCCCACAATTGATTGCTGACTCATCTCTCCTCTGCTACCTGCATCCTGAGGTATTTGTTGTACAGTTAATAATCCTGAAAGACGCGATAATTCAGAATAGAGATTTCCAGCCATTTTAAATGTAACTGCGTCAAAATTACTGTCAATTTTTTGTACAGTAATTGCGTATGCACCAATATTTTTCATAGCATTAAGTGTCACTTCTTGGTCTTCATGGTAAATAAGTGCCATTGTAGGAGTAATATCAGGTGATAAATTTCTATTAGCTGATTGCACACGAAAAGCGGAATAGAAGTAACCTCCCCAACGTACAGTAGTCAAATTCTGACTTTGTTCTATCATTTGTGCATTTGCCCAAACAATGTAAGAAAATGGTGCCATTGCTTTTAAAGGTTTTATACCCAGTTGTTTAAGTTGGTCTAACCATTCAGGTTTCATTGGACCTACAAATTGGACTATATAGAAACCTTTTTCATTTGATGATAAATCATTAAACCACAACGTATCTTCTAGCGTCTCATCAACAGGATCAAAAGATTGATCACCTACAATTAAATTATACGGGTTAGAAAATACCACTTCATTTTGGGCATATTCACGATGTTGGAAACTAATTTGAGACTCATTTACCCAGACAAAATTACCATAGTTGACCGCACTTTTAGGTAAATCATTTAACAACTGAGTGTTCGGGTGCTCCAACCGAAGCCAAGTCTCATTCTTAGCGTTAACAACTCCTATACTAATACTAAATAAAATTATTAAACCTATAAATTTTATTTTTTTCATAAATATACCATATATTTTCAAATTGAAATTACCTTATCATACTACAAAAAAAGCGGCCTTAAAAAGCCGCTTTTAAATTAAATTACTAAATTTTCACTTCATTATTCAAAACCATCTTTAAATAAGGCAAGATTAACAACTGTTTGAGTTGATGCGCTACCCATAACATTGTTCATATCTGGATCTTGCATTATTGCATCAGCTGTATTGGTAATTGGCACGCCATTATCAATATCCGGTTGTTGTACCATGTAAGTATAATCTGTGCACATAGCAATTTGAGCAGGCATCAACGTTGTAGGCATACAAGTCAACATACCTTCCATTGAATCCATGACAACCAAACCATCCAATGTCACATTACCCGTATTTTCAACACTAACACTAAATGTAATGACATCATTTAAATCAGCTTCACCTATATGGCCATTGTCTGTTGTAATTGTTGCTAGCTTTGATACTTCTAATTCTGCAGTATTATTTACAGTAACTGGTATTATACAAAACTCATCAATATTACCTGTATCTACACCCGCATTATCTGAAGCATTTAATACCCAATCTCCTCCGAAATTCAGGCCAGAGAATGCCGATAGAGGTTGTTCAGGAGCAACTACACCGCCTATTCCTGGAGATGAGGCTGCACAAGAACCTTCAACTGGTGTCCCACTATTGTCGTCGAACACAACATCAACACCAGCTACAGAACATCCATTAGGCCTATCCATCAATGTTACATTTGTACCAGAATGAGATAAAGTGAATATTAGGTCTCCAGGGTATGTATGAGCTGATTTAACACTAACTGTTATTGAGTCTAACATACCATTAACTGCGACTGGAAGTGTAACGTTCACACCATTTGGATTATTGTCTGGAATTGCAACAGGTACAGTTGTACAAAATACTTCAACTGTCGAAAAGGAGAATACATTGGACTCAACATCAATTCCATTACAAGCTGATTGTGTAGCTACTTTCCAATAAAGCTGAGTGGCACCTGGTAAGCCAGATGCATCAAATGTAGTTACTTCTACTGTTTCATCAATTAACAAACTGCCAAATCCCGGATCTGCTGACACCATCAAACGATAACTAGTAGCGTTTGGATCAGAAGCCCAAGAAAAAGTTGTTGAGATAGATACATCTGTAGCGTTATTAGCTGGTGCAGTTAATGTAGTTGCTGAAGTAGTACCACCTGAGTACAAGATGCTCAAATCAACGCTTGTAGATACAGGAACACCCATATCCATTCCGTCACCTTGAATAGTTAATATATTATTCCCAGTTGTACCGCCTGCACCGACATTAAATGTAAAAGCAGTAGAACCAGGTGTTGTGTTAATTGGGTTATTCGCAAAGGTAAAATTACTTACAAAAGCGGGGGTTGTTGGCGTTGATAGTGTTACGCTACTAGTAAAAACACCATTTGTAACAACATTTACAGTAGTCCCAACATTTGTATCAGCATTACACACTTGAATAGATGAATCATTAAGTGTTAACGAAAATGGATTTGGGTCAGAACCAGCCACAGTATCGACACCAGTATTACTTGGATCTAACCAAGGTTTCAAATTAAACGCAGCTCCGCTTCCATCATCCCACGCTTCAGATACCTTACCATAACAGTCATTAGTAATGCTTGAACATGATGCAGTTCCGCCTGATAAAAACCCAACAACCAAATGTGTATCTGGATCCCATAAACCCGAACCCGAAGAACCAGGTTCAGTCGTTCCATCTTCCCAATCATCAACTCGCCAATGAGAATCTACTCCACCAGTACCAATACAACTATTAATTGTGGTTAATGCATCTGAGTTAAAACTAATTGCTTTTTCATCCACGCCTGGATGGTGAATACCCACACTACCATTTGGGACCATACCTGACTTATCCCAACCAGCCCAATAAACGCCAAAATCCTCAGGCGGTGTACTAGAAAGTTCAACTAAACCAACATCCACATTTACACGCCTTGCTTTAAATATTGAACCACTTACTGTATCCATCCTTGAGCCACCACTCAAATCTCCACAATTTACTGATTCATAATTCCAAATAGTAACCATCGTAGCAGCATTAGCTGCAGTAACATTACAATGGGCCGCAGTTAGGAAATAAGGTGTAAAACTACGATCAGCATCCATCACCATAGTACCGGTACATGTATCAGCACCTCCCATAGTGTATGCAGCTACAGACCTAATTTCATCTCTCCATGGTTCACCTTCAGGACATACCACATCATTATTACACGAGCCCTGCCTGGGAATCAAACCATCACCATTGTATCTTTTAAATACGTCTCTAAACCCTGTTGACACTCTAGTCAGCTCTAGCTCAATTTCATCATTTACTTTACTAGGAACAAATAATTCAAGCGCAACATCGCCACCTGGTAAGGGAGCTGACCAAAATTGTTTGTAATTTTGATTATCTTCTGCTGTATATGGCCCATCATAATAAACCGGATCATCCGCAAAACTGAGTAAATATAATTCTGCACCTTTAGGTAAATGAAATTTGGTAAATCCAAAATTTATGTCTGTTGCGTTTTCTGACTGAAACCGCAAGTTCCATATTTTACCACCAGGTACATCAGTCCAACTTCCATGAGTGTTCATATTAATTGTTGTTTCATTAGGAACAGCAAACCTTACCGGCTTGGATTCAAAGTCTTTTGGTTGATAGGTTGTTAATAACTCTTGAACATCAACTGATTTTAGTTGATATGATTGCATTTGATTCTTTGTTAGCAAATTGTACATTTGACTTGGTGGTTGCTTACCTACTCGTGCCATAGTCAAATTTGAAAATACTATCAAAATTAGTAGAACTCTATTCATTATTTTCCTCTCTCTATAAATATAAAATATAATAATTTAAATTTCCCACTTACCCCATGTGGTATTTCCTATGATTTAGACTACGTTATTATTTAGAAAAATATAATTTAAATTAACTTGAAACTGTCTCATATTAACCTTCAAAAACACTATGCTCTTGAAAATTTGCACATGATTATATCAGACGACAATCAAATCTGTAGACTAATTAATTGTTTTTTTTAAAACCCCATGCCACCTGGCATTTTTCCACCCATGCGTTTCATCATGCGCATCATGCCTTTGCCTGAGAATTTTTTCATCATTTTTTGCATCTGACTGAACTCTTTGAGCATACGGGTTACTTCTTGAATAGTGTTACCAGATCCTGTGGCTATTCGACGTTTTCTTGAACCTTTGATAAGTTGTGGAAACTTGCGCTCTTTTTTGGTCATGGAGTTAATTATGGCAATTTTTTTATCGGTTAATTTATCATTCATTTTACCTTTTACCGCATCAGGGATATTGCCCATGCCTGGCATTTTATCCATCATCGCTGACATACCACCCATGTTTTGCATTTGTTCTAATTGCTCTTTAAAATCAATCAAGGAAAATCTCTGACCTTTTTTAACTTTACTAGCAAGTTTATCGGCTTTTTTCTTATCAACTTTACGTTCGATTTCCTCAACTAGAGTTAAGACGTCGCCCATTCCTAAGATACTTGAAGCTATTCTATCTGGGTGAAATGGCTCAAGTGCATCCATTTTTTCACCCACACCCATAAATTTAATTGGCTTTCCTACGATACTTTTTACTGATAATGCAGCACCGCCACGAGCATCACCATCTAGCTTGGTAAGAATCACACCTGTCAAATCAAGGATTTCAGAAAAAGCTTTAGCTGTATTGGCAGCATCTTGACCGGTCATAGCATCAACGACAAATAAAGTTTCAATCGGGTTTAATAGCTGCTGCATTCCTTTGATTTCTTGCATCATGGCATCGTCTACAGCTAATCGACCCGCTGTATCAACAATCAAGACATCAAAAAAACCTTTTTTGGCTGCAGTAACGGCATTTTTACCAATTGATTTGGGGTCATCAATAACTGATGAAGGGAAAAACTCTGCACCCACTTGTTCAGCTACAGTTTGGAGTTGTTCAATAGCTGCAGGTCGGTAAACATCGGCACTCACAACCATGACTTTTTTGCGTTCACGCTCAATGAGATATTTAGCCAATTTCGCGGTTGAAGTCGTTTTACCTGCACCTTGCAAACCAGCCATCAATATGACCGCAGGCGGTTGAGCCGACAAATTTAATCCTTCAGTAGATGCCCCCAAAGTATTAGTTAACTCTTCATTTACAATTTTTATTAAGACTTGATCAGGTTTCAAGCTTGTTAACACATCTTCACCAAGCGCACGAGTTTTCACTTGCTGAACAAATTCTTTTACAACTGGCAATGCTACATCTGCTTCCAATAAAGCAATTCGGACTTCGCGCAAAGCATCTTTAATGTTATTTTCGCTTAATGTGGCCTGGCCTTTTATCTTTTGTATGGATTTAGCTAAATTGTCTTTTAAATTATCAAACATGTGTTTTCTTTTCACTTGGTATTTTACGAACTGTTCATTATAATACTTCCTATGTGTAAATCTCAATCAAATATCCAATGACTGTCGTTATAATTGCAACCGCAGCACTTTATATTTCATGGACTGCAATCCTATCTAAAGGAAAGTACCTTGGTTTTTTAGCATGGTTATTGCAAGCTGTGATTTGTTTTTATAGCTTATTTGATGACAATGGCTGGAAGTTACACATTGCCAACGCCATATTATTGGTTTCATGGTTGTCTGTATTAGTGGTATTTTTATTCAACCTCAATAGCCGTTGGGTGAAAGTCCCAATTGTTATATTTGTTCTGGCTGCATTGTTATTAAACAACCCAAATTCCACAATGCAGGGCTATAGTCAATACAAAGTTTTTTCTTGGCAGTTGGATTTGCATATTAGTTTATCTATGCTTGCATATGCAATTTTGAGTGTCGCATCTTTATACGCAATCTCATTGTATGTGCATATCGTCAGAATTAAAAACACCACTTTCACCGCTGACAACACTGGATTGATGTCACTTATTGATGAAGAGAAAAAGTTGTTTTACCTTATCTTTCTTGGTTGGCTTATTCTTTCTACTTCACTTCTTTCTGGAGTGGTATTCATTGAAAATTTTGTCGACCAACACTTAGGACATAAAATTGTTTTTTCACTTTTGGCTTGGCTGGTTTTTGGCCTAATAATAATTGGACGCCTTATTAAAGGCTGGCGTGGCGAAAAATTGATACTTTTAACTATCATAGGCATGACATTGCTGGCAACAGGCTATTTAGGAAGCAAAGTTGTATTGGAGTGGGTTATTTGAACGACATTCCCTTAAGTGCTTTATTAACGGTGTTAGTTGTTTTACTCTTTCTTTCGGCCTTTTTTTCCAGTTCTGAAACGGCACTGATGACGTTAAATAGAATACGGTTAAAAAACAAATCTAAAACCAACAAATCTGCTCAACTGGCTGAAAAATTATTACAACAACCTGACCGTTTGATAGGTTTAATTCTGATTGGCAATAATTTTATTAACATTGCCGCATCAACCGTAACGACATTTGCCGCTTTTAAGATCGCCAACGATCACTCAATTAGCCCTGAAGCAGCCGCGGCATATGGAACGGTATTATTAACGCTACTCATTTTAATTTTTGCTGAGGTAACCCCAAAGACATATGCTGCTCTTCACCCTGAACGCATTGCTTTTCCTGCTGCTTATATTCTTACGCCACTATTAAAAATACTGTACCCATTAGTGTGGACAACAAATCTACTTACCAACGGGATTTTACGCATGTTAGGCGTTCCAAAAGAGGTCGCTCACCAGGCCTTGTCTCGTGAGGAACTCAGAACACTTATGATTGAGAACCAAAGCCTTAAGCCTGACACAAAACAGCAAATGATGATTAACATTCTTGATCTGGAAAATATTGATGTTGATGATATTATGGTTCCGAAAAATGAAGTGGTTGGAATTGACATTACAGATGATTGGCCAAGTATTTTAAATCAATTAGAAAACACTTACTTAACTCGATTACCCGTATACAAAGAAGACATCAACAATGTAATTGGAACGTTACACATACGCACAATTTTGCCACAACTTTCAAAAAGTTCACTGGATTTACGCGGGTTACGCAAAGTTTTGAGAAAACCTTATTTTGTTCCAGAAGGTGCAAATTTAATTATACAACTACAGGAATTTCAAAAATGTGAACGCAGAATGGGGTTAGTTGTTGATGAATATGGTGACATACAAGGGTTAGTAACTATAGACGATATATTGGAAGAAATTGTCGGCGACTTTACATCCGAACCAAAAAACCGAGGCCGCCATATAATTAAGCAAAACGACAACAAATTTATAGTCGATGGTAGAATCCAATTACGCTCACTCAATCGAAGAATGCAATGGAATTTACCTCTTGATGATGCGAGCACATTAAGTGGATTAATAACCGTGCACCTCGGTGATATCCCCAACAAAGGCACAGCACTAAAACTAGGCAAGTACAAAATTACTATTCTTAGTATTGATGATGATAATTTGGTAAAACGAGCACGAATAACTGTCGACTAAATTATTCAAATTACTAACTTGAATAATAGTTTCAAGGCCTCATATTGTATGCAACTTTAAATACACATACAGAATTATGGCAAAAAAAGAAAACCTACAGTTTCAAACTGAAGTAAACCAACTATTACAATTAATGATTCACTCTTTGTATTCTAACAAAGAAATATTTTTACGTGAATTAATTTCAAATGCAAATGATGCCTGTGACAAATTACGTTTTGCAGCTGTTAAAGATGACTCACTAAATGAAGGCGATAAAGAGCTAAAAATCGAAATAGATTTTGATTTAGGAGCAAATACAATAACAATACGCGATAATGGTATTGGCATGACACGTAGTGAAGTGATTGAAAACATTGGTACAATTGCGAAGTCAGGCACAAAAGAATTCTTAAGCAAATTGTCAGGTGATGATGCTAAAGATTCACAAATGATTGGACAGTTTGGTGTTGGTTTCTATTCTTCATTTATTGTTGCTGATAAAGTATCTTTAACAACGCGTAAAGCTGGTAAGAAAACAGCTGTGATGTGGGAATCAACTGGAGAAGGTGACTTCACTATTGAAGAAGTAAAAAAGGAACAAAAAGGCACTGAAATAGTTCTGCATTTAAAAGAAGATGCTAAGGAGTTTGCCGCAGAATTTCGTTTAAAATCAATTATTACTAAATATGCTGATCATATTCAAGTCCCAATAATGATGCTTGAGACCACCGAAGTTGAGAGTGATGAGGATGACAAAGACGACGATAAAAAAGAAAAAGCTACAGTAAGTGAATGGAAACAAGTGAATAAAGCTCAAGCTTTATGGACTTTACCAAAATCTGAAATTAAAGAAGAAGAATACAAAGAATTTTATAAAACTGTTTCTCATGATTGGAATGAACCAATGAAATGGGTTCATAGTCAAGTTGAAGGTAAATACGATTACACTTCATTACTCTACCTTCCTTCTAAAGCACCATTTGACTTATGGGAACCTGATGCACAGCACGGCTTAAAACTATACGTTCAGCGTACTTTCATTATGGATGATAGTAAAAACCTTTTGCCACGCTACTTACGTTTTATTAAGGGTGTTATTGACTCTAACGATTTACCATTGAATGTAAGCCGAGAGATCCTCCAAAGCAATAAAGTTATTGATTCAATCAAACGAGCTTCAACTAAGAAAGTATTAACTTTGTTGAAAAGAATGGCAAATTCAGATGCTGAACAATATCAAACCTTTTGGGATGAATTTGGTACAGTGATGAAAGAAGGAATCCAAGAAGACATGAGTAATAAAGAAGACTTGTCTAAATTATTACGTTTTGCTTCAACACACAATGACAACGATACAAAAAACATATCTCTTGAAGATTATGTTTCTCGTATGGGAGCAGAGCAAGAGAACATTTATTACATTACTGCTGACAGCTATAGTACCGCTAAAAACAGTCCCCATCTGGAAGTTTTCAAGAAAAAAGGCATCGAAGTTATCTTATTATCAGATCGCATTGATGAGTGGCTCGTAAATGGCTTAACCGAGTTTAACGGCAAAAAAATGCAATCAGTTGCTAAAGGTGATTTAGATAAATTAGATACAGAAAAAGACAAAAAAGCCACTAAAAAGGCTGAAAAAGATAACAAGAGTGTTATTGAAAAAATGCAAAAAATCTTAGACGAGAAAGTTGAAAAAATTAAAATATCTTCACGTTTAACTGACTCAGCTGCCTGTATTGTATTAAATGAACAGGACATGGCTTTGTATATGCAACAGCTCATGAAACAAGCCGGTCAAGAAATGCCAAACAGTAAGCCAACGCTTGAAATTAATATTGACCATGCAATTTTCAAGAAATTACAAGCTGAAAAAAATGATGAAAAGTTTTCTGATTGGACTTCATTAATATTTGACCAAGCCTTATTATCGGAAGGCGGCCAATTAGAAGACCCATCTGGTTTTGTAAAACGCATGAATAAATTAATGCTATAAACACCATTTTTTTAAACCATGTAAAAAGGGCATATTACATGCCCTTTTTTATTGAGTACCTAAACCCAGAATGTCAACAACGTTTTGGCTAGTACATATCTAAAAGCAAGAAATACGTGCTATCGCATTGCCTCATTCAAAGCATCAAGTTTATTAGAGCCTGGACATAACTCTTCTTGAGACAAACTATTTAGAGGTTTATCAACACTATTAATCTTTTCATGGGTGTCAGTTGGGTCCTCATGTAAATAAATCAAGCCAGTTAATATCTTATTCTCTTCCCTTACTGATTCAATTACATCCATTGCTTCACGCTTTGAAGATAAATCATAATCATGGGTATTCTTTTTTAATACCAACTTACTACCATCATGCAATTGAACTTCTTTTGCAGTACCCTCAGGGTGGATAATTTTCAACTCTTGCCTTTCAGGAACAAAGTCGATTGTTCCAGTTGCATCTAAATGATCACGAACATATTCGTACCCTTTAGTTGAAGCAGCCGTATTATTAAACGTTACACACGGAGAAATGACATCAATAATTGCAAATCCTTTGTGTTCTATTGCCCCTTTGATCAATGGGATTAATTGGTTTTTATCGCCTGAAAAACTACGTGCCACATACCCTGCACCTAATTGCAATGCCAGCTGACACAAATCAATTGAGGAGAACTGATTTGGCAGTCCTTTTTTACTTGCGGAACCAATGTCTGCAGTTGCAGAATCTTGCCCTTTTGTAAGTCCATAACAACCATTATTCATAACAATATAAATCATATTAAGATTACGGCGTACGACATGTGCAAATTGCCCCATACCTATTGATGCTGTATCGCCATCACCAGAAACACCTATGTATTGCAAATCTCGATTCGCCATATTCGCCCCTGTTGTTACAGAGGGCATGCGACCATGAACAGAGTTGAAACCATGGGCTTTATTTAAGTAATATGCTGGTGTTTTTGAAGAACAACCAATACCTGAAGTTTTAGCAATTCTGTGAGGTTCAATATTCATTTCAAAGTATGCTTTTGAAATTGCGGCACTAATTGAATCATGTCCACACCCTGCACACAATGTTGACAAAGCACCTTCGTATTCACGCATTGTAAAACCTAGATCATTAACCTTTGCATTTGGGTGCCGAAAATTAGATTTAATATAACTCATTTTACCACCTCAAGTTTAGGGGAATTATTTAACGAATCAAGAATAATATCTGCAATATACTGGGCAGTAATCGGCATTCCATCAATGTTCGTCACTGGGATAAATATACTTGGATCAACTTGTAATTCATTAACAAGCAATGTTTTCATTTGAGCGTCACGATTTTGTTCAATAACATATATTTTAGAATGAGACTTTACAAACTTTTCAACTTCTTTTCCAAAAGGAAAAGCCTTAATACGCAATTCATCAAATTTTATGCCATTTTCTGCTAAAATAGCTTCAGCTTCTTTAGCAGAATAACTACTTGTACCATAGTAAATAACGCCAAAATCATTGTCAGCCATATGAACCGATGCTTTTGGAACCATCTCTTTTGCAGTTTCCCATTTTTTCAATAATCGATACATTCCTTTTGCATAAATTTCTCCATCTTCTGTATAAGCAGCAAATTCATCATGGGATGAACCTCGAGTAAAGTACGACCCTTTTGTAGGGTGAGTCCCGGGAATTGTACGATACGGAATACCATCACCATCAACATCTACATATCTTCCCCAACGCTCTTTTCTATTTTCCAAGTCATCATAATCCAAAACTTTTCCTCGGTCATAAGTCTGATTATCGTCCCATTCAATCTTATCGGTCATATGAGTGTTCATTCCAAGATCTAAATCACTCATCATAATAACCGGGGTTTGTAACCTTTCGGATAAATCCATACCCATCACAGTCATTTCAAAACATTCAGTTGGTGTAGAAGGAAACAAGAGAACGTTTTTAGTATCTCCATGTGATAGATAAGCTGTTGACAACAAATCAGATTGCTGGGTTCTTGTAGGCATCCCTGTACTAGGGCCTGAGCGCTGAATATCCGCCAAAAATACTGGAATTTCCGCAAAATAAGCCAAGCCTAAAAACTCACCCATTAACGAAACTCCAGGTCCAGATGTTGCTGTAAATGAACGTGCTCCATTCCATGCCGCACCAATCACAATACCAATTGCAGCAAGCTCATCTTCAGCTTGTACAATCGCAAATTTATTTTTACCTGTTTCTTGATCTTTACGGTAAATATGGCAATATTTTTCAAAAGCTTCTATCACTGAAGTCGATGGTGTAATAGGATACCAACCCGCCACTGTCGCGCCAGCATATACAGCACCAAGACCTATTGCAGCATTACCTTCCATCATTATTTTGTCACCAACAAGGTCACGTCTCTGAATTTTAATTTCACAAGCATTACTATAATGTTCCTTGGCATAATTAAACCCAAGTTTTAGTGCCTTAATATTTGGCTCTATCAATTTAGCTTTTTTAACGAACTGAGTTTTAATGGAATCTTCAAAAACAGTAAAATCCATATCAAATAAATAAGCCAATGCACCAACGTAAATAATGTTTTTAAATATTTGACGTAAACGTGGATTACTATAATTTTCATTACAAATAGTAGTAAGTGGAATGCCAATTTCTGTTATATCGTCGCGATTTAAGTTGTCAGGAAGTCTTCTCGATGAATCATAAAAAAAATACCCTCCAGTAGCCAATTCATTATAATCTTTAGCAATGGTTTGTCCATTTGTAGCGACAACAAAATCATAGCCAGCTCTTCTACCTAGATAGCCTTTCTCACTAATGCGAACCTCAAACCAAGTGGGCAATCCTTGGATATTAGATGGAAAAATGTTTTTAGCTGAGACAGGTATACCCAAACGAAAGACAGCTTTTGCAAATAAATTATTGGCAGATGCTGAACCTGAGCCATTTATATTTGCAAATAGAATGACAAAATCATTGATTGTTTTAATCTTATTCATAATCAACCTGCCTTTGCTTCATTAAGAAGAAATTTACGCATATCCCAAGCCCCAGTTGGACAGCGTTCTGAACATAAACCACAATGTAAACAAACATTTTCATCTTTTACCATAACTCTTTTAGTTTTTAATTCACCCGAAACTTGCAGACTTTGCTCTAAATTATCTGCAGGCATTTTTAGATTGTTGCGCAAAATATCTTCATCTGCATTATCAACAAAATTAATGCAATTAGTTGGGCAAATATCTTCACAAGCATCGCATTCAATACATAAATCTTGAGTAAAAACTGTCTGAACATCACAATTCAGGCACCTTTGCACTTCTTTCAAACCTTGTTCTAAAGTGAAGCCTTTCTCGACTTCTATTTTCCTGTTTGATAAAGCTAAATCGGTATCAACTTGTGGGACTACATAACGCAAATCATCCGAAACTGGTGCATTATATAACCAATCATGAAAGCCCATCTTTTGACTAATTAGAGTCGTGCCAGGTATTGGGCGTTTAGACGTATCTTCATCTTTGCAGAATTTATCAATAGATATAGCTGCTTGATGACCATGGGCAACAGCTGTAATCACATTTTCAGGTCCCCAAGCTGCATCTCCACCAACAAAAACATTACTTAATGATGTTTGAAATGTAGTTTTATCAACTTCAGGCATATCCCAATCATTAAACTCAATACCTAAATCACGTTCAATCCAAGGAAAAGCATTCATTTGCCCTAATGCCATCAGTACATCATCACATTCCATTAAGACATCTGGTTCACCTGTTGGTACTAATGTTCTCCTGCCATTTTCTGCGTATTCTGCCTTTACACGCTCAAAAGTCATACCCACTAATTTTCCTTTTTCACAAACAAAGGCTTTGGGAACATGGTTTTCATACATTGGAATGCCTTCATGTTCGGCATCTTCAATTTCCCAAGGTGATGCTTTCATATCAGCCTTTGGTGATCGCACAACAATTCTCACGTCTATACCGCCAATACGCCTTGCTGTTCGACAACAGTCCATTGCTGTATTACCACCACCAAGTACCAATACCTTTTTTCCTATTTCTTCAGTATGTTCAAATGCAACATTGGCCAACCAATCAATGCCTAAATGCACATTAGCATCCGCTGTTTTTCTTCCTTCTAGTTTAGGTAAATCTCTCGCTCTTGGTGCACCAGTGCCAATAAATATAGCATCATAGTCTTTATCTAACATTGACTTCAAACTAGTAACCGTTTCTTTAAGATGTGTTGTTACACCCATATCTAGAATATAGTTAACCTCTTCATCCAATACAGTTTCAGGCAATCTAAATGATGGAATTTGACTTCGCATAAAACCACCTGCCTTAAACTGATCGTCATATAATTCAACATCATAACCTAGTGGCATTAAATCTCTGGCAACTGTTAAAGAGGCGGGTCCTCCACCAATGAGGGCGATTTTTTTGCCGTTTTTTTGGCTAGGGATTTTAGGCAAACGATTTGTAATATTATTTTTATTATCTGCCGCTACTCTCTTTAATCGACAAATAGCTACAGGCTCTTCATCTACTCTACCTCGTCGGCATGCAGGTTCACAAGGCCGATCACAAGTACGGCCCAATACACCTGGAAATACATTTGATTCCCAATTAATCATATAAGCATCATCGTACCTACCTGCAGCAATCATACGAATGTATTCAGGAACTGGTGTATGAGCTGGACAGGCGTACTGGCAATCAATTACTTTATGAAAATAGTTGTAATCTTTTATATTGGTTTCTTTCATTAACTAAAATCCCCTCAGATTTATCGTGTTGACAAAAACAGACTATATTAGATTAAAATTTCCAATTTTTAAATTGAAAATTATGCTAATAAGTCAGAATTAAAAACAAGCGTCTCTAGGTTGTCGGTTTGAGCAACCAGTGATGTATTGTGTTGAAGCTCCATAATTTTTTGTATGCCTTGAATTTCAAGAGGTGACAAATAAGGGTTCCATACCTCAATAATCAACACTTTTCGTTCTTCATCAGATCGATTCCAAGCAGAATGTTCAAAGCTATCATCAAAAACAGTAACTTTGCCATTAGACCAACTTTGTATATCATTACCTACTTTAATGGCACAATTATCGGGAATTTCTAGGCCAAGGTGAACAGTTAGCTTAATGTTAGACAGACCATAATGTGGCTTGATTTCTGTTCCTGGTTTTAGAACAGAAAGAAAAACTTCAGGTCCATTACCAGCTAAAACAGGCATAGGTAATTGCTTTAAAATACTGTGAGTAATAGGGCATTTATCTAATATGTCATTTTTATAATTGCCTGCCTGAATTAAATGGATAGAAGACCAATCAAGTGAATCAACCAACACATCTAACCCTGTATTCCCAGTTGTTGAACTTCCAGACACATAAGGCTTGATCTCCACATTATTTAAATACAGCTGATTGAGTTCATTTTTAATTTCATCAGCGTTTTCTTCTAATAATTTTACCCAAGAAAACTGCTCATTATTATAAAAAGTTATAGGCTCTAAATCTGGAAAAACATGATAAGATGGCTTTTGTTGTTCGTGTGCGTATTTAGGTTGTTGTAAGCCATGAAACGAATCTAAAAAATCATAGAGTCTTGATTTTTCACCCTCTTCAAACCCTAAAGATATTTCATCGACTGCTTGTTTTTGCAGAGCAAATCGAGCATCTCGAATAATCCCATTTCCAATCATAGATGTTTCTGCAATAAAGGGTAGTTCTTGACGATTCATATAGGCTGAACGTAATTTTTTTGCCTTATGAAAGACAAATTCGATTATTCTAGCTGCTTTAGGCTTTGATATCTTATCCATAGAAATACCTAATAAAAGAACGTCTAACAATATCCCCGGATGCTCTTTGTTATTTTCTATACCTTGAGAAAATGCTTCGACTGACTCTTTAAATTTCCCTTGTTTATTATAAATTATTCCTAAATTTCTATTTAAATTTAGTTCCTTCGGCTTTAAATCAAGTGCTTTTTTCAAATTGTTTGTAGCTTCTTCAAAATTCCCTTGATTAAAATCATTCTGAGCAACGATAGACAAACAGAAAACATCATTTGGGTTAGTATCTAATATTTGTTTTGCAACACCAATTGCTTCATTAAAGTGACCTTTTTTCAAGTGCTCTTGAACTTGTTCTACTGTGATATTATCGTTATTCATTGTCATATTATTATAAAAACTTATCTAAGTACCCCATATACCAAGCACCTGCTACAGCCGCCCCCGTTAATACTAAAATTGATACAACCCACTTTAGCCCTGATCCAGTTGAACCTGATTGAGGTTGCAAGACTGGTGTACTTACTTCGGTTTTTTGAGTAGAATTTCCTTTTTGTTTTGGCGTTTTATCTGGCATACCTGGTGACTGAATTAAAAAACGAATATTGTCCAATTTAACTTCATCACCGATATCTATTGACTCTGTGCTAATCTTTTCCCCATTAACATATGTACCATTAGATGATCCTAAATCTTCTATTTCCAATCCATCTGCAACAACCGAAATCACAGCATGTTTCCGTGAAATCCCATCAACATTTACAAATATATCATTATCGGAATGTCTTCCAAGACTGGTTTTACCTCGCAATGGAAACGTCTTTCCAAAATAAACACCTGATACACCTCGAAGAACATATTTAGGCAAAGCCATTCGAATACGAGTACGGTTATCATCTGCTTGCACTTTTGTTTCACCAACAATTTTACAATGCACTTGGGCAATAATCATCAAGTCACCTTCCCTGACTTCCTTTTCTCCTTTAACCAAACGACCATTTACTGATGCCATAGCAGCTGGGTTTTCAATAATCAATGAAAAATCCTGGCCATCTTGAGTTAAGGTTGCATGCACGTCACTCATCCCTATAGCATCAATCTGGATGTCCGCATCATCAGATTTACCAATGGTAAATTTATCACCTATTAATTCAAAATCTTTGTGCTCTTTATGTGGAAAAACCAATTTCATATCTTTGCCCATTATTTTTATTAGCGAAAATTATACCAAAAACTCCACATAGACTTAAAGTATAATTCGCATAATTAGTGGCTTTATCATCATCAAATGATATAATTGCAACAAATCTAATCTATAAGATCAAGTAACTTATAGTCAAAGTAAAAAAATCTAATTTATTCGAGAAAATACATATGAAAATATTGGTCGCTATTAAACGTGTTGTTGACTTCAATGTGCGCGTACAAGTTAAACCTGATGGAAGTGGCGTGGCCACTGATGGTGTCAAAATGAGCATCAATCCATTTGACGAAATCGCTGTTGAAGAAGCACTACGAATTAAAGAAGCAGGCAAAGCTGATGAAGTTATCGTTGTAACAATTGGAAACAATTCTGCACAACAACAATTACGCACAGCCTTAGCTATGGGAGCAGATCGTGCAATTCTAATTGAAACAGAAAGTGAACTTCAATCATTAAAAGCTGCAACAAGCCTCTTAAATGTAGTTGAAAAAGAACAGCCTGGCATGGTTATCATGGGGAAACAAGCCATTGATGGTGATAACAATCAAACACCACAAATGTTAGCTACTTTATGGAAACGTCCACAAGCTACATTTGTATCTAAACTTGAAATTAACGACGACACTTTACTTGCCACGAGAGAAGTTGATGAAGGACTAGAAACCATAGAAGTGAGGTTACCTGCAGTGATTTCTACAGATTTAAGGCTAAATGAACCTCGTTTTGTTAAATTACCAGATATCATGAAAGCCAAAAGAAAACCATTAGATATAATTGCAATAGATGAAACCCTATCAGGTTTTGAAGATAAAGAATTAACTATTCAAAAATATGAAACACCACAGGCACGCCAAAAAGGCATAATGGTTGAATCAGTAGATGAGTTAGTCGCATTACTAAAAGAGAAGGGGTTAGCATAATGAGCAAAATACTTATATTAGCACAACATGACGGTGTTACAATCAATCAAGCTACAGCCAAAGCGGTAACTGCTGCAAAACAAATTGAAGGAGCGTCAATAGATTTGATAGTTTTTTCAGATAATATCGACACAATAGCTACACAAGCATGCAAATTAGCCGATGTTCATACGGTACATGCTGTATCAACAGAAAGCAATCAATGGAAACTCGCTACAGGCATTTCAACTAAAATTGCTGAATTAGCATCTGAATACACTCATGTATTTGGCCCATCAACCACATTTGGTAAAGATGTCATGCCTTGTATTGCTGCCATACTCGGTTTAAATCAAATAAGCGACGTAATGCAGGTTATTGATGCCAAAACATTTAAGCGCCCTATCTATGCAGGTAATGCAGTCATTACTGTCAACGCCCCACAAGACAAAATTGTTGCAACAATACGTACTGCTTCATTTAAAACAAACGACATGACTACTGGATCTGCTACTATCCAAAATCATGAAAATAGCAATACACAAACTGACACTAAATTTATTGAACTACAATCAGGCAATACAGAACGCCCTGATTTACAAACTGCAGCCAAAGTTATATCAGGTGGTCGAGGATTAGGCAGTGAAGAGAATTTTGAACTAATGTACAACCTTGCTGATAAAATCGGTGCTGCAACAGGTGCATCACGCGCTGCCGTTGACGCAGGCTATTGCCCTAATGAAATGCAAGTCGGCCAAACGGGTAAAATCATAGCTCCAGAACTCTACATGTCGTTTGGTATTTCAGGTGCAATACAGCACTTAACAGGGATAAAAGATGCCGGTACAATTGTAGCCATTAATAAAGACGGTGATGCTCCAATTTACGAAGTTGCTGATATTGGACTCGTTGGTGATTTATTTAAAATTGTTCCAGAATTAATGGAAAAACTTTGATTTTTGCCACCTGTAACAGCACGAATATATTAGAAAGGGCTTAAATAGAGCCCTTTTGAATGCCGGAATCGCTACTTAAATCGCGCCAAAATCAATGAGAAAACAGGACTAAAGCCCCGATTCCAAACTCTTCTGTTCTTTACAATCTATAATCTGTTACCTAAAACCCTATCCTCATTCATCACTCAAACCCATCGTAAAACACCAATACTTGAAATTCATAAGCGCCAATATCAACTGATGCACCTGAAATTCTCAAATTACTATCTAAATCTAAAGGTATGGTTTCACCAAAATCACCATCATTATCAATATCAAAATCATCCAACGGCAATAAGCTATCATCACCAGCACCTACAAGGATAGAAGTTGATAACAAATGAAAATTACTAATATTAGAACCTACAAAACCAGCATCAAAGCCAATAACCGTTGCATCAATATTGTTGTTGCCTACTGGATTTGCGTAGCGAAT
Source organism: Alcanivoracaceae bacterium (assembly GCA_016744455.1). Taxonomy (GTDB): domain Bacteria; phylum Pseudomonadota; class Gammaproteobacteria; order Xanthomonadales; family Marinicellaceae; genus NORP309. The sequence goes on along the minus strand of JADGEI010000013.1, from coordinate 48,070 downwards.
GTAGCTGTTATTTACGACTTGTACAGCACCATTTTCTAGATGAATATCATCAAAATTATTATGTGAAATGATTGAGTTAAAGAATTCAATCGTATTTTCAGACATAAATATTGAGCCATTTATAACTGAAGATATAGATGTATATGTGTTGAAAGTTACATTGCTGTTTACTAAGGTAACATCACTTCCCGATGCAAATGCTAGGCCATTGCAAGCCTGTTTACAGGATAAATTGTTACCATTTATGACACTATTCGTAATTTTCACATTAGCAAGATCGCCGATATAAATTCCAGCACCATACGAATTGTTCGTGTTAGACGAACCTGATTTATTGCCAAGTATCCTGCTATTGCTTATGATTAAATCACTATTTTCAAAGTAAATCCCTCCTCCCTTTGCATCAACAGAAGATATTGAGGAAGCTGTATTTCCAAAAATTAATGATTTAGTTATACTTGTATTTGTATTCGATACAAAAATTCCACCTCCATATTGAGTTGTTTGATTACTCATTATTTGAACGTTGTTTATGCTTAATGTATTTACTCCCATACTGGTACCAATCAATACCCCACCCCCAAGTGTGGTGCTGTTCCCATGCCTGATTGTTAACCCATCCAGTACAATAGTTAATCCACCTGCGGTGTGACTATTAATTACCCTATGGCTATCATTGCCATTAATTATGGTTTCAAATTGAACCGTATTTTGAGCACCTCCACCAGTTGAAAAACCTCCAATCAAGCTAAGGCTTTTGGTTATATCAATTTGTATTCCCTCAAGATAGGTTCCTTGAGCAATATGTATTTCATCGCCACTTGCTGCTATTGTCACAGCAGGGCTGATACTGATTACAGCATCAGCCCAACTGCTGCCGTCATTATTGCCTGTGGCGTTTTTATCCACAAATACAACACTTGCTTTGACTACAAAAGTACTGGTTAAAATCAATATCAATATTATTTTCATAATCTTCTCATTATGTTTTCTTTGATTATACAGTGATAATTGCTTATAGGTCTGATTATACCAAACAATCTGTTTATCAAGCTATACTCATATGGATTATCGGCTTTAGTCGACGCTTTTTTGCACTATCAGAATCGAGACTATAATTCTCGCCCGTATTGTTTTACCTGTCACCTAAAACCTGTTTCCAGTTACCTCAAACCTAATTTATCATTCAAACCCATCAGTAAACACCAATTCTAAAAAAACTCGCTCATAAGGCCCTATATCTACCAATGTCTTGGAAACTCTTGAGTTTCCGTCTAGGTCAATCGGTAAAATTTCAGAAAAACCACCATCATTGTCAATATCTAATTCATCGGTAGGTAATGCGGTGAGTTCATGTTGCGATTGCAAACTTAAAAAGATTTCTACTTGGTACTTCTCATAGTGTATCACAACATTTTGTTCAAGAATACTTATATAAATTTTGTTATAGGCTCAACCGAAGATTTTGAGAAGATCAGATACCAAACAGGCTTTTGAAGCTATGTATAACTTTAAAGCCTATAAAATCCGTGGAACAAGAATTTAGTGCCTAGCCATGTTTAATCATTTATCCACCTTGCGATCTAAAGTAAGTATTGTCATGGTAATATTCCATATGATATATAATAGTGGTATGATGCATTCTAACATAATTCTAGCAACCATAAATCGGAGAATTGTTATGACTATAAAAATAGTACAAGCTAATTATAATGACAAGAAAAATGGTAGGCATATTATTGAAATGTTAGACTGTTATGCTAATGACCCAATGGGAGGGAATGAAGCTTTACCTGATTTTGTTGCACAAAACCTTGTCTATGAATTATCCAACCGTAAAGATGCAGTAAGTATACTGGCTTATGTTGAAGGGCAACCTGCCGGATTGTTAAATTGCTTTGAAGGATTTTCAACTTTTAATTGCAAACCACTAATAAACATACATGATTTAATAGTTGCGACCGAATTCAGAGGTATGGGATTAAGTACCAAAATGTTACAAATGGTTGAAGACATTGCCGTAGAAAGAAATTGTTGTAAATTAACATTAGAAGTATTAGATAAAAATTTTATCGCCATTAACTCGTATAGAAAATTTGGCTTTAATCGTTATGCATTAGATCCTATAATGGGAAAAGCAGAATTTTGGCAGAAAACATTATGAAAAAACTAAGTTTAACCTTATTAGTAGGGCTATTTATCGTTAGTTGTAATTCAAAGGAAACTGTCGTAGACTCATCTACTGATTCCAAAGAAACACCAACTACTCAAGCCTGTACGAAAGAAGCAAAACAATGCCCCGATGGAACAGTTGTTGGCAGAAACCCGAAAAACAATTGTAAATTTAATGCTTGTCCGAAGGCACCAAAAAAAGAAGTCTTATGTACCGCCGATGTTAAGCAATGTGCTGATGGTTCATTTATTGGGCGTGACCACAACAATAATTGTAAATTTAAGGACTGCCCTGGCCCTGATAAAGCACTCTTATAAAACCCTAATAGATAAAGGGTAATAATATTTACTCAAAACCATTTATATAAATAATATCTTCAGAGAGCAAATGACAGGGTTGACCTGATACCTTTACATTAACATCATCAATACCCCAACCAGGTCTTGTCACTGAAGCATCTGATGACAATCTGAATCGTAATTTCATCAACTGGCTATTCGAAGGAATATCCACGCTTTGCGCAATATGTTTCCAAGTTGACTCGCCATCACAACGGAACACTTCATCCCAATTCGAGCCATCAAAACTTACTTCAAGATGACCAAAATCAAAACCTGATTCCGTATCACAAAAACTATTAAAACTAATTTCCATATTACTTGCTCCTGAAACATCAATAGTAGCAGATGTAAGTTTTATATCTATGTTATCAGCATAATTAACATTAGGGCTATCAGTCCATGAATGCGTTGGTGAAACTGAAGAATTATCCACTATAGCCCAAGGGGAATCAGCTAACCATAGCTGAATACCTGATTCCATATCATCAGAAAAAGTACTACAAAAAGGTTCTAATTCGATATCTAATGTTGATGTCTGCTGTTGTATAATCTCAACATTAGTAATGGTCTTAGAAACAAAACCATCTGCAGATATTAACAACTCAGATGTTGAAGGAAAAACTAACAGACTATAGTTTCCAAAATTATCGCTCAAACCCATTGACTCCTCTACTACCAATTGCGAACCACTTATTGGATTTCCTGATACAGCGTTTGTCACGACTCCTGATATTGTGCCAACGTTTACTGGATCTACAACATTTAAGAACCTTGCAAAAACCCCTCCTTCTTTATCGTTGCTATCTGTTGCGACAACAAATACCTGATTTTTACCAGTTGACAATGAGTCGGTATCAATGACATGCTTAAAACTTTCTTGCGATGAATCATAATTACCATCTTCCGCATTAACACTCTGTGAATTTGTATGCAACCAAGGCAGATCATTGATATACATATCTACGGAATCAACTTGTTCTACTACTTGGGAACCATTTGAGTGATTGTATCTATCATCATTTGCCCTACCACTAATTGAAACGCTTTGCCCTGAAGTTATAACGTTTGGAATCAACAAGAGATCTTCTATATCAGGTCCCAGTGGTGCACTATAAGGTGTTCGAGATATTCGGCTTATATACAGTAAAGCCTTAAGATTGTCAGGCAATATATTGTTTTCAAATGTATTGCAATCTTGAAAAAAATCCGTTCCTAATTCAAAGGCTAGAGAAGCAACACCTAGCTCTCCATATGAAGCATCTATTGAGCCACCCTTTGCAATGGTTAAATCACTAACAGGCTCAGGTTTATAATTATTAAACAATGCCACACGTTTACCAAAGGCTTTAAATTGATCGGCGTTAGGTGGTTGAGCACTTGTAAACCCCCAAGGCCATAAAATCAATTGGCTAAAACTGTGTATATCTAAAAAAACACCAGCTGTATCCAATGGCGCGCTATCATTCAATCCGGGGCCACGATTATCATCGTAAATTGTATTTAGGTAACTCATGACAAAATCTACTTCTGGCTCAGATTGCACAGTGCTACCAGGGAAAGTTGCTGCACATTGGTTATTATTTGATTCCCAAAAAAAAGGATAGTTTCTATTTAAATCAGCTCCTCTATCATTGCTTGTTGGTGTGCAGTAAGCTGTATTGGTGTTTTTACGCCACAAGAGACCTGCTTCTGCTTTTTTCCTACCATCTGGATTGGTATGTAACAGTAAATGAACTTCCTGATGATCAAGCATCCATCGTACATCTGCATTAGTTTCATATTGGTCTAATAACATTTCTGCAAATCGAGTAGTGAGCTCAGCAGTTGTGTATTCTCGTGCGTGAATAGCCGACGTCATAAACAAAACAGGTTTATCTGTTACATTATTTTGATTGGTGATTTTCATGACTTTAAGGTCATAACCATTGTTTACATCAATGGTTTTTTCCCAACTATCTCCAATATCTATAATTTCTGCTAAATTAGGAAAATTTGTTTCCATAGCAGCCATCCGGGTAAAAGTCCCTTCAACTGTAGAGTAACAACTAAAACCTGGGATTGTTTGGCTCCCAGTTATAGATTTTATGGATTGTCGCTGTTTTGAAAAATATTTCTTTTGCCTTTTACTGTCAATATGAACTGGCAAATCTAACAATTGTACTTTACTTAATTCATCATAATCATTAACCATCATGAGAACATAGTTTTGATTTGTATTAACTTCCCATAATGCTGTGATTTCGCTTAGTTTTTGAACATGTTGTTGATTCTTATAATAAACACGGATTATGGTCGGAAAGTTAGTGTGTCGATTTAAATCTAAACGAGGCGAATCTATTGAATAACCACAACTACTCACAACCAATAAAATTAACAATAAATTATTCATGCAATAATAACTAAATTAATAAGAAGATGTATTCTAACTTAGATTAGCAGATGATTTTTGACTTTTATTAAATTACACATAACAAAAAGGGCAAATCAATTGCCCTTTTTGTTACTCAATCTACCTAAGTAAAGATATTATCATGGCTTAACAATCAAATATTTTCTGCTAGTGATTAAAGCAAGTATTAGCATCAGTAAAGACATCAATACTAATGACAAAGCATTCAATGTAGGAATAATTTCAGGAATTGGTGACTTAAATCCAAAATCAATAGTCATATCACCATTATCATCATCCGCATCATCTTGTAAGTTACCTTGCTCAGTTTCTGTTGCATTAACAGGCTCATCATCTACAACCAAACTAATAATTGGTGAATATACAATGCTACGAGGGCCACCGGGTTGAGCTCCGTTATCATCTCCATCCACTCCATCATCTGCAATAGACGTTGGTACTGACGACTTACTTAATAGCACCAAGGTTGCATCTTGCAAGAAGTTTGACTCTGGTACGACTACAAAATATAAACCTGTAGGTAACAAACCAAAGTAATAATCCCCATTTGCATCAGTCACAGTTGAGTCAAGTAAAACATCATCACCTCCACCAATCACACTATCAACACCAGGTGACCACAGTTCTATTGCAACATCAGAGATAGGGTCTTCAGTAGCATCATGGAAACCAGAATCATTTGGATCGTGGAACACTGTACTACCTATACTCAATAATGTAGCTGGGTCAACAAAACCAAAATCAATTGTCATGTCACCATCAGTATCAGCTCCATTATCTTGATCTCCACCAACACCTAGCTCATCTTCATCAATATCATCAGGCTCTGCTCCTGGTGTAAGATTAATAATTACAGACATCACCATATCGCCCGAATTAACTTGATCACCATTATCATCACCATCTGTTTGATCATCTCCGCCAGTAGGAGGTGTAGAACTTAAAGGTATAGCTACTGGAGGTATAGGAATTACAACATAATAATCACCTGGAGGTAAACCATCAAAAATATAATCTCCATTCCCATCAGTTGTAGTAGAGTCAATTTGCACATCATCACCACCACCTTTAACTCCATCAGCACCAGGCCACCATAACTCAAGGTCGATTGCAGGTATGCCATTCTCGCCGATATCGTGGAAACCATTATTATTTAAATCAACAAATACGGTTGATCCAATACTGACAGGAGTACCAACAGCTAAGAAACCAAAATCAACTGTCATATCACCATTAGCATCAAATAAATCATCTTGATTTCCACCAGTAATACCAATTTCATCAGGGTTTAACGGTTCAGCTCCAACAGCTAAATTTATTAATGGTGAAACTACCATAGTCCCTGGGCCATTTGGTTGCACTCCATGGTCGTCACTATCAACCTGATTATCAATCAAAATAGTAGGAACTGATGAGAAAGGCGTATTTTCTAACGGTTGTCCTGCATTAAAATTAGATGCTGGAACTATTACAAAGTAATCACCAGGAGGGTAGAAGTTAAAGAAATAATCACCTGATCCATTGGTTAACATACTGTCTTCAAGTACGTCATCTCCACCACCTATGACACCATCTAGACCTGGAGACCAAAATTCAACTGTGACACCTGCAACACCTATTTCGGCAACAGCTTGTGTACCAGAATTATCAGGATCAAGGTAGATTGTAGAACCTAGACTAACCAATACTGCTGGGTCAGTAAAGCCAAAGTCAATCGTCATATCTCCATTGGTATCTCCCGCATTATCTTGATCACCACCAACACCTATTTCATCTTCTACTGCATCATCAGGTTCTGCTCCAGGTGTTAAGTTAATAATCACTGACATTACCATATCACCAATATTTACTTGATCGCCATTATCATCACCATCGGTTTGATCATCACCTCCGGTAGTTGGTGTTGAACTCATAGGAGCAACAACTGGTGGAGTCGGCAATACGATATAGTAATCACCCTCAGGTAAATTATCGAATAAATAATCACCATTACCATCAGTTACAGTGACACTAATTTGCAAATCATCACCGCCACCTTTTACACCGTCTATTCCAGGTGACCACAATTCTAAATCAATGGCAGGAATACCTGCTTCACCTACATCATGAGTACCATTATTATCAGGGTCTAAAAATACAGTTGAACCAATACTAACAGGGATAACTGGGGCCAAGAAACCAAAGTCTATAGTCATATCTCCATTGGCATCACCTCCATCATCATCCTGCATACCACCAGAACTAGGCTCATCAATATTTAATGGTTCCAAACCTACAGATAAGTTAATAACAGGTGATACTGTTTCTGTACCTGCACCTGCTGATTGAACACCATTTTCTAAGATGTCATCCTGATCATCTAGTAAACTAGTAGGAACAGAAGATAATGGTATTGAGGTTAAGGCACCTGCTCCAGTAAAGTTACTTGCAGGAACTTTCAAATAATAATTTCCACTTGGAAGCTTAATAAATATAAAGTTACCAATACCATCTGTAGCTTCGGCTCCAAACATAACATCATCACCTCCACCAATAACACCATCAGAGCCTGTTGTCCACAGTTCAACAATAACGGCAGGAATACCATTTTCGCCAATATCTTGTGTACCAGAGTTATTAATGTCTTCATAAACTGTAGACCCGATACTTACCAAGCCACCAGGCGTGATGAACCCAAAATCAACAGTCATATTACCACTGGTATCAGCAGCATCATCTTGTGCTCCACCTAAACCAAGCTCTATTTCAACAGTATTATCTACTTCAGCACCTGCTTGTAGATTGACAATTTCTGAATTAACAACTGTGCCAATCCCACCAAGTTGAATTCCATCATCATTGCCATCAACATTATCAGCATTCGATGTTGGTGTTGAACTACGCGGATGTGTAGCAGGTGGAGTTGGTATTAAAACAAAATAATCTCCTTCAGCTAGATTTTCAAAGAAGTAATTACCATTTCCATCCGTAACATCAGTACCAACTTGCACATCATCTCCACCACCTATAACCGTGTCTGCTCCAGGTGACCAAAGCTCTACATCGATTGCAGGAATTCCATTGTCCCCAACTTCATGTATACCGTCGTTATCAATATCAATAAATAAAGTTGAACCAAGGCTCACTGGATTTGCTGGTAAGAAGAAACCAAAATCTATTGTCATATCACCATTATCTTCATAGGCATCATCTTGATTTCCACCAGATACAGCCGTTTCATCTACTGCTTGAGGTTCTGCACCAACGGCAAGAGTAATTAAAGGAGAAACAGTTTGTGTACCAGATCCAGCTGCTTGTTCGCCATTATCATCACCATCAGTTTGATCATCTGCTACACTTGTAGGCGAAGAAGACAGAGGTAAAAATTCTAGCGGTCCAGCAACGGCAAAGTTATTTGTTGGTATAACTACAAAATAATCTCTCGCTGCTAAGTTTTCAAAGAAATAATCTCCTGTACCATTGGTTGTATCAGTCGCAAATAACAAATCATCGCCACCACCAATAACACCATCAAGACCTGGTAACCATAGTTCTACATCTACACCAGGTATTCCTGGCTCTCCAACAGCAGCTTGAGTTCCTGAGTTATCTGGATCCTCAAATACAGTGGAACCAATACTAACGAGGTTGGCTGGGTTTGTGAAACCAAAATCAATTGTCATATTACCATTGGTTTCAATTAATGCATCATCTTGTGCTCCACCGACACCAATTTCAGTTTCAATTGTATTATCAACCTCAGCTCCAGCAGTTAGGTTAATCACTGGTGAAGTCACTTGAGTACCTATTCCACCTGGTTGAGCACCATCATCATTACCATCAATATTATTATCAATGATTGCCGTTGGTGTTGAACTAAATGGGTCAGCCACAGGAGGCGTTGGGATAATAACGAAGTAATTGCCTTCATCTAAATTAGTAAAGATATAATCACCAACACCATCGGTTGTCGTAGTACTTACTTGTACATCATCAGTTCCACCAATAATACCGTCAGCGCCCGTTGACCATAATTCTAAATCGACAGCAGGTATTCCTGCTTCTGTTGCTTCATGTTGGCCATTGTTATTGGGGTCCAAAAATACTGTAGAACCCAGACTCATTGGATTAACTGGATTGAAGAAACCAAAATCGACAGTCATATCACCATTTTCATCAATAATATCATTGTCTTGTAAATTGCCCTGTTCTGTTTCATCTACACCATCTATTGGCTCCGCACCTAAACTTAGATTAATTAACGGAGAAGTCGTTACAGTACCAGAACCACCAGACTGTTCACCATGATCATCGCCATCATCGGTTATCACATCCGCAGTAACTGTAGGATAAGAAGACGATGCAAGATTTTCTAAAGCATTACCTGCATTGAAGTTTATTGCAGGAACAACAACATAATAATCTCCTACTGGAAGGTTCGCAAAAATGTAATCTCCAGTACCACTGGTCGTTGTGGTATCGATCATGACATCATCGCCACCACCAATAACACCATCAACACCTGGATGCCAAAGTTCTACATCGACATTTGCAATAGCAACTTCGCCACCATCTTGGTGCCCACTGTTATCTGTATCTTCAAATACTGTAGACCCAATACTAACAGATTGATAGAAACCAAAATCAACAGTTAAATTACTGTCGTTATCTGGAGTACCCGCACCATCATCTCCAGGGTTACCTGTTGCAGTGGGTAGTTCCATTTGAACTTCTGAATTTGGAGCTAATGTTACCGGCAGAGATACGGTTCCATTTGTTACTAATGAGAAAGAACCATCATCAACAGTGTCAGCATCGTCTTCCGGGCTGGCTGCAGGTTCACTTGGGCCTAATAAAGCATCTGCACCTGTGGAAGTTGAATAACCTGCCAGTGCTTGAGCTGGGCCAAAGTTTGCCACTGGAATGTGTACAAAATAATTATCTGCACCCAGTTCTGTAAATAAATAGAAACCATTAGCATCAGTAATATCAGTATCTATCAGCGTATCGTTGGCAGGATTAAATATACCATTTGCATCTGTATCACGATAGACTTGAACAGTCACTAGTGGATGGCCAATTTCAACACCATTTAATGTGCCGTTATTGTCCGTGTCAATCCAAACCAAATTACCTAAACTTAAAGGTTCAAAGAAACCAAAATCAACGGTCATATTTGCACGACTATCTAGAGTTGTGCCTTGACCACCTACACCTAGGTCTGCTTCAGTTAAAGGTTCATCATCAGCTTGACCTAAAGTAACTGGAGCTGAGAATACCGCACCCATTGTTGTGGCTAAATCACTGCCATTGTCATCCGAATCATCGGCATCAGCATCAGGATCTCCTGCATCTGGTGTTGAACTGATTAAATCTGTTAATGGTCCAGCAAAGTTTGTCGCATCAATCTCAACCATATAAGTACCAGTCAATAGATCGTCAAATCTATAATAACCATTGTCTAGGCCATCAGCAATTGTTACCATAGTCGCAACAACAGGGCCATCAGGTGCACCATTGGTATCAAAATCTTCGTATAGATTAACAGTTACGCCATTAATGCCATTCTCTGTTGCATCAATTACACCATTGTTATTGGCATCTAACCAAACACGATTACCCAGGCTGAATTCTTTAACAAAACCAAAATCAACTGACATATCATTATGATCATCAACTGCCGCTAAAGTTGTATCTCCTGGTCCATCTTTAACATCCGTAAGTTGCTCACTAGCTCCAGGGCCAACAGTTATAGCATCACTCATTGCAAATCCAGCATGAGTGGCAATGTCTACACCGTTATCATCATCTTCATCTAAATCCGCATCAGGGTCACCTGCATTTGGCGTACTACTGTGTGTACCAGCAGGAGTTTCTGCTTCAACTACATAATCACCTGCTCTAAGAAAATCAAATCTATAGTAACCATTGGCATTGGTTGTCATTGTATCTAATATGCTATTAAGGTCAGCTGCATCATACAGGTTAACGGTAACATTGTTTATACCCGCTTCTATTCCATCAATAGTTCCACTGTCATTGTCATCAAACCAAACACGGTTACCAACAGAGTAAGACTCAAACAAACCAAAATCTACGGTTACATTGGCCTGTATATCAGGCAAAGCTGTCCCATCGGGGGCAGTACCTTGACCATTAACAAGTGTTGCATCTACTGCCCCAGCTTCAGCAGTTGGCTCAGCAGGTACGTCTGATGCACCTATTGTTACAGTCAAACTTCTAATAGTTGAATTATTAATTCGTTGACCGTTATCGTCTTCATCAGTCGCATTTCCATCAGCATCTGGTGGATTTTCAAATGGGCCGGTATTTGCATTGGCACCAGTTGATGTTGATAAATGTGTAAAACCTGCACCAGAAGTTAAATCTAACTCTACTATATAGTTTCTAGCAGGAATATTTTCAAACAAGTAATAGCCACCATTAGCAGTAATAGTTGTAACTGCTGCCATTGTAGATGTATCAATAAATGGCGTAGCATCTGAGTTCAATAACCTTACCGTTATGCCATCAATACCTGATTCACTAACATCAAATATGCCGTTATTAAAATCTGCTCCAGGTCCATCATCTAACCACACCTGATTACCTAAACTAAACGGTCTCCAATAACCAATATCTACGGTTAAATTTGATAATGCATCTGGATAAAAATCAATTTCATCAGAACCAGAGCCATTCCGATTTTGCTCGCCCGTTGGTTCATTGAACATCGGTCCTAACGTGACAACACCTGATGCTAAACCTAATCCAGCGACCGTAAGTGTGCCATTATCATTGTTATCTCCATCACTATTTGGTGATGCCTCTTCGCCAACGTCTGTTTGGAAATAATTTTCTAGCGGTCCACCTACTCCATCTTGTCCTACAGGGATATTAATATAGTAGTCATTTGGCCCTAAATTTTCAAACATATAGTGACCATCAACATCTGTAAGCATACTATTTACAATAGTGTCTCCAGCTGTTGGGCCAGCTGACCCATCATCGTCCTGCCTTAGTTCAACATTAACATTTGGTATACCTGGTTCACCTACTTCAGCTATACCATTACGGTTGGTATCAACCCAAACTAAATTACCTAAACGGAATGATGGCGGCACCACAATTCCTACTTTTCTAGGCTCAGCAGGCAATAAGAAAGTTGCAGCACCCTCTTGTCTTGCCACATGCGCAAAACTATTCCAAGCTGGGTTAAAGTTTGCCGCATCTGCATCTATACTGGGTGGAGCATTCACAGGTGCAACCATAGGCACTCTTAATGTGAATGTTGCTCCTGGGGGCCAGGCTGTTGCAAAGGGCACTTTTATTCTATACGCCGTTACGGTATCTAATGCACCCGGTAATGCGCCGTAATCTGCATCACAAACATTGGGCATAGAAGGATCTGCCAAATCATCTCGACATGGGTTTGCTGCTGTTGAGTATTCTAATACAACACCAAAGGGATTAAATGGAGTCACTCCATCAATCAATGTGCCTGGAACTATGGTAATTGCACCCGCTAATTCAGGTCTCCACCTAGATTCCCTTGCAGTAAAACTCAAAGCAGGTCCTACGCCTGTATCGCCGACATTAGGTAAAACATCGTATAAGGTATAGTCTTGTAAACCAATATTGCCAGCATTAACTAAGCGAAGCTCATATTCAAAATTTCCACCGACATCTGTCCATGCAGCACATGGAAAGCGAGTAAAATCTGAACCATTGGGAACATCTGGACATGCCGCATTAATAATGCTAGGGTCACTAGTGGGGTCATCGGAGCTGGTATTGACACCGTCTCCTGTACTGCCGTCACCTTTTACCCATTTACTACCACCTAAAACAGCTGAACTAAGTACACCAACTGGATCTGTACCACGACAAAATAAATCATCGGCATTTGTACCAGCTCCATCATTATTATTACCACTTAAATCTACACCTGGCTCACTGGCAGGTGCTCCACAAGTGAAACGACCTGTTGGATTTCTATCGAAAAAAGCTAATTCGTTGGTATACACTCCTGCAGGAGTACCATCTTTCACTTTAAGTGTAATATCCATTTGTGGCATATCTGCATCTGCTGTTGTCTCAGAAAAAGTCTCTGAATTGGCAACACCTGGCGAACCGTCAATCTGTACACCAACGGCTACAGTACTCCAGCTAAATCGCACCATTGTACGACCCGTTCCTGCATAATTTGGAATCACTTCTAAATTTGGTGGATTTAACCCACCAGCAACATTATAGGCATCCCAACTAACAAACTCTAACTCAGGTGGTAATAAATCAGCCACAACTGGATCAACAGCACCAACTGTTGAATCACCTTCAATGTGTGTAAAAGTTAGCCTTTCTTGCACTTCTTGGCCAGGTAAGGCATCTCCACTTGGTGCTAATCTAATTTTTTCAGAAGCAATAGCAACCGTAGGGTCTTCTATATTAGCAGTAAAACAATCAGGTCCATCAATTGTAGACACTCCATTTAACGTAAATGTTGTAACAAGGCAATTCTCCACCACTTGTGGATAAGGGCCTGGAACAGTTTGGGTATCCAAAGTCAATAGAGGTTGTGTCGTAAATGCCCAATGCCTTGGAGTGGCTGGTGCATCAAGGTTTGCTGATACATCGGTTAATACCCACCTGACACAAGTAGCATTTGCAGGCAAGGGATAGTTAACACTTGCTACAGGACTTGCGATATTGGTAGCTAGTATGTTACCAGCATAACTTGCTGTAGTACATAAATCTGGTGTAGCCACAACATCTGTAGAAAACTCTATTGTCGCTCGAACGTCAGTAGTACCATTGAAATTTATTGGTGAATTCCATTGACCACTTGTTATGGATAACGGGAAAATATTTGGAGGGTTTGCATTAGGCAAGCCATTATTAGGAATAGCTTCGTATATAATAAAATCTGAAACGGCTACATTGGCCGTATCAGTATTCATATCAATGGCCCAAATCATCGGGCCTTCACCTGCCCCCGAGATAACATCATCAGCTACCTTACCTGCACCAGGTTCAATGGCTCCAACGACAATGACATTCATCGTTGTATCAGTATCATTTCCAGGACCAAAACCCGTTCCAGGTCCTCCTGCTGGTGTACCAGATCCAACTATTGTATTATTTACTGGGTTTCCGATTCCAAACGTTGCAGAAGGGTAAATCAAAGTTATCGTACGAGTTACACATTGCTCAGATGTTAATGATGCTGTTGCATAAAGAGTTGCGAGAGCAATTTCAGCATCAGGAATATTCCAAGTAATCGTGTTACCAGCAATCGTTCCACCATCTGCATCAAAAACAAATGCACCGGCAGGAAAAGTGTCAACCATAACTACACCTGTCATGTTCTCATTACCAACAGCTGAAGTGGCACACATCTGAACATCATAAATAACGTCAGCATCCAATGCTGGTCCTAATGGCGCTGGTGGGTCAGTTATTGTTTTATGCATAATATAATCAGCAACACCCGGCTGAACTGTCACTGGGGGAGCACTTGGTGTATTAGTTTGTGGATTACCACCTGGTCCATCTGTAATTGTAGTCGTCGCAGTATTGGTTATCATCGTACCGCCAGGTGTTCCCAATCTCACTCTAGATCGAATTGAAAGCTGAAAAGTATCTCCACCATCGAAAACAGTGTCTTTTATCACAGTAACATTATTCCCTCCAACAGGGCAAGTGACAGTAAATCCAACAGGTGCTGTACATGAAATTATCTCAAGTTCAGCTGGCAAATTATCAGTAATGGATAAATTACCGCAATCTCCAGTCAAACTATTACAAGCAAATTGTATTTGGTATTCAACAAAATCACCTGCAAAAACATTGGCAGCTCCCGTTAAGAGTTTCGTTGAAGTGTGCGGACCTTCTGCATGGGCATTTGAAATAATGCTCATGAAAAAGAACAGTGTGAAGATATTTCTAAAATAGTGATTCATATTAGGTTCTCAATTAATATAACTTAAAAAAAACAGGAGGGCATCCATCGCCCTATAGTGTATAAAACATAGACATTAAAACAAAGAAAGCAACAATATTCAATAGCCAAGAATGTATATTTTACAAAAATTAATATTAATGGTGAATTATATTAGGAAATGCTAATATAATTACATGTTTTTAATATTTTGTGTGTAACACGTGCTTTGTTTTATTAGTTACAGCAGCAATTTAATTAAGCCATATGACAAATTACGTCACACAAATTCAATTGTTTTACTTATCTTCTTCATAAGGGAACTTAACATGACCAAGACGCACCAAAAATACCGATAGAGTTAAAACCAAAAGTGTCACACCTATTCCCAACATATCCCATGGATTTAGCTCTTTTGAGCCTAGTATGATATAACGTGCTAGTGCCACTATCGCGATATAAATAGGAAAACGAACAGGCAACATATTTTTTTCATAATAGATCCCAATCATGGTGATAACTTCTAGATAAATGAATAGCAATAACAAATCACTCAATTCAACTTTTCTGTGCTGAACCATAACCCAGACTTCTTGACCTATAGCGATTATAGTCGCAATAACTATGATCATTAATCCTACAATCTCAAGAGCCTTGAGTGTTTTTTTAAAAATGTTGTTATCTTTCATTGATTTAATTCATTGTTGCCATATAACGAAGTTTACTAATTTATGTACCAAAATAAAATCTTGTTGTACAAATAAACAACTTTTGACACCTTATATTTATAATACAAGTCTTTTCATTAAATGATAGCAACTTAAAACAGTGCTTAATTCAAAATATAAAACAGTTTTCATGTCACCAGAAACTACAGACATCCGTTGTATCAGGCTTTATTGATTTTACCTTATAATCCTTTCCATTTCCTGGTACTGGCAAGCCATCAATTATACAAACACCTTCTCCATTTTCAGCAGCACATTTTAAAACGGCTTGATAATTTAAAGCAGAATGACACGATAACAAGTTGGCTTCCCCTAACCACAAACCTTTATAGAAAGCGACTAAAAATGCATAACTTGTATGCTTGTAACCCATATCTTGCAAGGGCACACAAGGAACTTTATCATAGGTATTTTGCACTCGTAATGTTTTAGTACCAGGATCTTGCTGAGCTAATTGTGCATCATAAAACTCGACATATTCTTTATTACCTGTTCGTGGACAAGCATAATTGATTGTTGAGGCTTTGATGTTGGGTCGTGACAAAGCAATATCCAGAGTAAACAATTCACACAATGATGAACCAAGAGAGTGTCCTGTAATCATCAGTTCATCAATTGGTTTTTCTGATGTCGTGTATTTGTCTAACAAATGAAACAATTGTGTTTGCATTGATTGAGTATTACCAAGGCTCTCGGTGTAAACATTAAAAAACCCAGCTTCAACTTTTATCTGCTTATCAACTGTTATGCTTTTATCATAAGGTGCAAAATGCGAATGTTCAACACCCAAATCATCTAACATATCTAGTATCGATGCTGTGCCACGAAAAGCAAATATGTAACTGTGAGGCGCTTGGTACGATCTGAATACTACACCATAAACCTCTTCAGTGCCGTCTTGATGAAACAAAGAATCAACTCCTGACCAACACTCAACAAATTCATAGTCTGATGATGGAGGTGAGATTTTTACTTTTTGGCAAGTTGTTGATTGTGATTTATCAAAGGCATTGTAAGCTTGGAGGCTCGCTTCTATCAGCAATAAAACTTTAGACTTATTGATGTCATTAATATTAGTAGAATAATTTATAGTCATGCGAGTTCTCTGTGGGAAAACTACATTATAGCCTATTTTTCACTCCTAATTGACAATTGCAAATTATTCTTTAGGTGGCAAGATCTATAAATAATCCAAGTATCAGATATCTTTATATATATAATTTGTACCATTAGGGTGGTTTTTAAACCGTCTATGCGCCCATAAATATTGATCTGGAAACATCCTGATTTGTTGTTCAAACATCTTATTCATTTTAGTTAGGCCAATTTTAGCCTCATCGTGCTTAAGGTAATTCATGGGCTTTTGCACTGTTATCTGCCAATACAACTGACCCTTCTCATCTTTTCTTCTAAAACCAAACCAGGGAATTATTGGAGAACTACATGACTGAGCTAAAAGAGATGGACCGATCACTGTGGCTGCGGGTTGTTTGAAAAAATCAATATACATGAACTTATATGAAAAATTTTGATCAGGCATGTAAAATACAGGGTTATTGTTTTTTAAAGAGATAAAAAGCTCTTTTAAATTTTTCTTGTCAATGGTTTTACCACAGTGATTTGTCCGAGCATGATCAACATGGGCTTCATATACCTTATTGTTGTGCTGCCTTACTAACATGTGACCTTTCTTACTTAACTTTTCATTAATTGCCCTTATATTTAATTCTATTGAATGACAATGCATCCCTAATAAGATACAACCTTGACCTTGTTCTAATGCATTTTCTATATGCTCTAACCCAGAAAATTTATATATTCCTATAAATTTATCCGTTTTAGCCCAATAGGATAACATCGTTTCAGTAAGCCCTTTACCAGTTGAAATCAGATTGTCCTTAACAAGGTTTTTGTGTTCCAGCTTAGATAATTCAGGAAAGCATAACTCAATATTTCTTGTCGCTATTTTTTTTCTTTTGTTTGGAATTTTCCAAGTCATCCAGCCAATAAACCCACCAAGAGCTAAAATTACAGTTAAAGGCAGTTTCATCAATAGTTGAGAAAACTTAACAACAAAGCCGGTTTTTATTTTATTTGATTTCATACATTGCGGGTAACTAAGAAACGTTTATTAAATACCAAGAGTTTTGTGGACAATTGATAATTCTACAATAGATTCTTTAAAATTCAAACATCAAATGAGTATAGCTAACACCTTCTTTATTTTATCTTCCAATTTTGAATCAATATCTAAGTTTCATTTGATAGCGTCTCAATCCACGTATGAATGGAACAAAAAGTACTTGACTAGAATTTTTTCGAAGAATTACGAGGGATTTAAGAAAATTTTTAGAAAAAAAACCGGTATCACCAAAAGATGATGCCGGTCTAAAGGCACAGCCGTGGAGCTGTGCAATCCCACTAAAATAGCTGCGGTTGAAAAATTAAGAATAACTTTTGCAATTGCAGCATTTACCCACGAACGTCTATTATAATTGAAGCATTTTCATTTGAATGTTAACAATTGTTACATCCTGACACTAAATCCAGTTTCAGAATAATTACCACTGTTATCAATAACAATAATCGTATACTTACCTGACTCGAGGTTTTTAAGTGTGAGTTTTTCATCTGTTTGTTTTTGTAAAACACCATTCACAAACCAATAAGATTGGCCAACTGCACCATTGACTTGTAATGACACATCAGGCATTGTGTTTGTATTAGCTTCAGGATATAAAATTGCATTATCATGAATCCCTGTGATTTCTAATTTGCTAGTTGATTGAATAACTTTGCATTCATCATTAAATTTAGGTAACAATGATTGACGCCTATAAGGAATGGCCAACCACGGGTCCAGAACCATAGGCCATAAGGCCAATTGAGTTGTAACCAAATCCCCACGAAAACAATTTGGCAATACTCGTTTATTTGTCAACTTATCCAACTGAATTGCCACTAAACCTGATGAAAAATCGCTTGTTAATGTGTCTTTTAAACTCGGCGGAGCTGTTCCATTTAAAAGTGTTGCTGTTCGTGATTGATGACAATTTTTGCCCTCAGTATAAACTGACTTCATTCCTGTTGGCCAACATATTATTTCATTGTTAACATTGAGAGGTTGCTTTGGTTTTTGCATCATTTTATCAGGCATTATAGCTAACACCTGTTGTAACAAGGGCACTGCTGTAGTTCGCCCACTGTTACTTTCCAAAAAAGAACCATTAGCTTGCCCCAACCAAATTCCAACAGTAAAGTGAGCATTACTTGCAATCACCCATGCATCACGAAAACCATAGCTAGTCCCAGTTTTATAAGCCATAGGGCTAGCTAGATTAAAATGACGAGAACGAACAGTTTTAATAGGAACTTGTGAAAGAATATTTTGTACAATCCACGCAGTTCCTTCACTAAGCAATGGGAAGTTAGAAAGCTTTTGATCTTTAACATACCTAACATCCGATGAATAACCTTTTCTTCCTAAGCTACTAAAGACACCTACTAGCTGTTGCAAGTTAACCCCACCACCACCAAGAGCCAATGTTAAGTTTGGCTTTGCCGTATCAGGCAGCTTAATGGATAATCCTGCATTTTTCAGTGTTGCATAAAATACTTGAGGTGATAATTCATTCAAAACTTGTACAGCAGGCATATTTAATGAACGACCCAATGCTTGAGATACACTAACCGGCCCATTGAAAGTATCAGTAAAGTTTTTAGGCCTATAACCATTAAAAGATTGGGGCACATCGAATAACAATGACTCTGAATGAATAATACCTTGGTCAATTGCCATACCATAGATAAAAGGTTTAAGTGTTGAACCAGGGGAGCGTATCGCTTGTATCATATCAACATGCCCTCCTCTGGTTTTATTTAAAAAATCTGCACTACCAATATAGGCTTTAACACTCATGTCATGGTTGTTAACCAATAACAACGCAGCAGACATTTTTTCAGGCATATTTACAGTGTAATGACTGACTAACATTTCTAACTCTGTTTGCAAGGATATATCAATGGTAGATTTTATTACCTGTTGATTAGGGAATTGTTTCCTTAATAATCGTGCATGTAGTGGAGCTATCATAGGTCGAGTATTAAATTGTGCCCAAACCTGTTCTTGTTTTGCGTCTTCTATGGTTTTTTTATCCCAAATGGCAAAATCTTGTAACCGACTAAGTAATTTGTTGCGTGCTTTTTTAGCCCGTTCAGGATACCTATCAGGACGAAAACGTGATGGCGATTGTGGCATCACAGCTAGCAAAGCTGCTTCTGAATGTGTTAATTGTGCAGAAGTTTTTCCAAAATAAGCAAAACTAGCCGCCTCAACGCCTTCAATAGTCCCACCAAATGGAGCATAATTTACGTAATAATTAAGAATTTCATCCTTGTCAAAATGCCATTCTAATTGCAATGCCATAAACATCTGTTGCAGTTTACCGCTAAATGACTTTTTGTGAGGTTTCAAGACTCGTGCTACTTGCATGGTTAATGTTGAGGCACCAGAAACCAACTCTCCGTGCCAAATCCATTGCCCAAATGCACGAATAATAGCTAAAGGGTTAACACCAAAATGCTGATAAAAATAGCGATCTTCGTAATTGATTAAGGCCTGTAAATATAAAGGTGAAACTTCTGAAAGTTCCACAGGGTAACGCCACACTCCTTTTGAATCAGGAAAGGCACGCAAAGGGTGCCCACCCTGATCCACAACAACTTGAGCAAAACTTCTTTTTTTGAAATCATCAATCGGCAATGGATAAAAGAAATCCAATAGCAGGAATGAAATTATAAGTAGAATACTAAGAACAAATGCTCTTTTAAGCCAAGTTTTTAGTTTTATTATTTTTAACATACAAGATAGAAAATGACTAAAATTTTATTATCGTTTTGATATATGTCCTTTATATGGCATTCAAATTATCAATTATACAGATAAAAAATAACTAAAATCAGTGTCTTTTTTATACCCTAATTTTTGATAGAGTTTTTGCGCACCAATATTATCTTTTCCTGTTTCAAGTTTAAGGCCTTTTGTGTTTGTTTTAATGGCATAGTTTTTGGCTTTGTTTAACAATAAAGTTCCTACACCTAATGACCTAACATCTTTCGAAACATACAAATCATTTAACACCCAACAACGTTGTGCAGATACCGATGAAAAACTTGGGTATAATTGAGTAAAACCAACATAATTACCCTCAGTATCAATTGCATAAAATATCACTGACTCGTTATTATTAAATCGTTCTGTAATAAACTTCAATGCTAACTTTTTATCACTTGATTGTTTATAAAATACACGATAATCATCAAACAATTCTGCAATTCTATCTAAGTCAGACTGAATTGCTCTTTTAATTTCTACTGCCATAATAGCCCTCTATTAATTGCCTATTTATCACTTGCCAAAGCCCATTCAACTGCAGCATTTGCATGAATTTCAGTTGTATCATACAGAGGTATCTCTGTGTCTTTTTGCTGTATTAACAAAGCAATTTCTGTACACCCCAAAATCACAGCTTGCGCCCCTTGCTGGTGTAGTTTATCTACAATTTCTAAATAACGCTTTTTTGAACCTTTATTTATAATACCTAAACACAGCTCATTATAAATTACATCATGAACAATGGTTTGATCATCTTCATTTGGTACGACCACACCCATGCCATATTCTTCTGTTAATCGTCCCTTATAAAAATTCTGCTCCATAGTAAAACGTGTACCCAATAACCCTACTTTTGTAAAGCCATCAGCTAATAATTTTTCAGCCGTTGCATCAGCAATATGTAATAAAGGCACGGAAATATTGCTTTGCACTTCATCTGCCACCTTGTGCATGGTATTGGTACAAATCAATATAACATCTGCACCGCCTTTTTCAACAGATTGTGCTGCTTGAGATAACATGACTGCTGTTTGCTGCCAATTCCCGAGGCGTTGAAGTTTTTCAATTTCATCAAAATCCACACTGTACAAGCATATCTTAGCAGAATGTAAACCACCAAGCCTAGCCTTAACCCCTTGATTGATAGCCTGATAATAACTGACCGTTGACTCCCAACTCATACCTCCAAGCAAACCGATTGTTTTCATATAGACTTTTTAACCTTTTAAATTAGCTACAATTATACACTTTTAACTATTCAGAAAACACCTAATACAGAATCAAATACTAGAGCTCCACACTTAATTAGCAGTTATATCTCATTCAGCTCTATCATTAAAAAGACTTAAGTATAAAGATTATTGGGAAAATCATAGCTAATCATGACTTTTGGACTAGTGCTAAATTATTGGCAATTTAGTACAATTCATAAAATTTGAACTTTGTGACAAAACAATCTGTCACAATTGAACTAACAATATTGAGGATAAATATGTTTCTAAAAATGCAAAAATATTCACTTGTCGTTTCGCTGATTATGGTTTCTGCTGTTTCACTAGCTAAACTCCCAAAAGGTGTAGAAAAAGCCAGTACTGTTGAAGGAATCACCGAATACAATTTAAAAAACGGTCTAAAAGTTCTTATGTTTCCAGATCAGACACAAGAGACGATTACTGTAAACATTACCTATCATGTTGGATCAAAACATGAAAATTATGGCGAAACAGGAATGGCTCATTTGCTTGAACACCTGGTTTTTAAAGGAACACCTAATCACCCAGACATCCCTAAAGAATTAACTGATCACGGTTCTGAGCCAAATGGCACAACATGGACAGATAGAACCAATTACTTTGAAACATTTGCAGCTACCGATGAAAACCTTAATTGGGCACTAGATTTAGAAGCCGATAGGATGATAAATTCTTATATCGCTAAAAAAGATTTAGACAGTGAAATGACTGTTGTCCGGAATGAACTAGAAAATGGTGAAAACAGTCCATTTAGGGTTTTATTACAACGCATGATGGCAGTTAGTTTTGATTGGCATAATTATGGCAAGTCTACAATTGGTGCTCGATCAGATTTAGAGAACGTAGACATTAAAAACCTACAAAATTTCTACCGCAAATACTATCAACCTGACAATGCTACACTTGTTGTTGCTGGTAAAATTGATGAAAACAAAGTGATAAAATTAGTTAGCAAATACTTTGGAAAGATCAATAGACCTAACCGTAAACTCCAATCTCTTTACACAGAAGAGCCTATCCAAGATGGTGAAAGGCAAATCACAGTACGAAGGCCAGGCGATGTTCAAATGATTGCTGCCATGTACCGTATTCCTGCTGGCACACACAAAGATTATGCTGCTGTTGAAATTTTAACAGATATTTTGGCTGATCCAAAAAGCGGCCGGTTACATAAAGACGTCGTTAAAAATAAATTAGCAGCCAGTACTTTTGGCTTTCCTTTTCAGTGGGGCGAACCTGGTATTGTCACTTTCATGGGGCAAGTATCTAAAGAAAAAGACATTACAGCAACTCAAGAGGCGATGTTAAACACCTTAGAAAACATTATTGAAAACCCAATCACACAACAAGAAGTGGACCGTGCCATTACTAAATTTAGTAAAGATTTTGAACTAGGGTTCAATTCATCAGAACGTATTGCCAAAAACTTAAGTGAGTGGGTTGGTATGGGTGATTGGAGACTATTATTCCTAAACCGCGATCGAATGGAAAAAGTAACATTAGCAGAAGTGCAAAAAGCCGCCGAAGAATACTTGGTAAATGATAATCGCACACTGGGTTTGTTTTTACCTGAACAAAAACCAGATAGAGCTGACTCAATTACCCGCTTATCAAACGCAGACATCAATAAAATGATTAAAGGTTATAAAGGCCGTAAACAAATTGCTCAAGGAGAGTCATTTGACCCATCACATAACAACATAGATAAAAGAACACATTACGATAACTTAAAAAATGGCGCAAAAGTAGTTTATCTACCTAAGAAAACGCGTGGTGAATCAGTCAATATGACAATTAACTTGGATTTTGGCAATAAAGAAGATTTACAATTTAAAGGTATAATTGGTTCACTAGCTGGCTCTATGTTAACTAGAGGGACAAAGAAGTATAACCGTGAACAGTTGCAAGCTGAATTTGACAAACTAAAAGCCAATGTTTCCGTCAGTGGAAGTGCAACTGGTGCGAGTGCTTCAATCCGTACCACTAAAGATAATTTAGCTCAAGTACTTGAGCTAGTTGAAGAATTTTTCAAAAACCCAACTTTTGATCCAAAAGAATTGGAAGTTGCAAAACAAGAAAGAGTCGTCTGGCTTGAACAGCAGAAACAACAACCACAATCTCAAGTTTTTAGGCAACTAGGCCGTTATTTAAGTCCCTATGAGCCTGGGCACCCAAAATATCAAATGCCTATTGATGAAGAAATTGCTACCATTAAGAAAGTATCGAGTGCAGATTTACAGAGTTTCCATAAACAATTTATGGGAGCACAAGATGCTGATATTGGTATTGTTGGCGATTTCGATCAAAAGAACATACAATCTAAACTCAATAAGTTATTTGGAAAATGGAATAGCCAATCAAAATATCGAAGAGTCGTATCTTCTGTGGCAACAGTTGATGGTATGAATAAGTTTGTCGATACTCCAGATAAAGCAGGTGCTGCTTTCGGTGCGATGTTAAAGTTCAAAATGAATGACAATGACCCTAATTATCCGGCATTAGAGATTGCAAGTCAAATTTTCGGCGGTGGCTTTCTATCAAGTCGTTTAGCCGACAGGTTACGCAGAAAAGAAGGGTGGAGCTACGGTGCAGGAGCCTTCTTTAATGCTAACTCTTATGATGAGGTAGCGACTTTTGGCGCTTATGCTATCTGCGCACCTGAAAACCTAGCTAAAGTAGAAAAAGGTTTTTATGAAGAGCTTGATCGTGTATTAAATGATGGATTTACCCAACAAGAGTTAGATGATGTTAAGAAAGGTGTTTTAGAGAACTACAAACTTGACCGTGCAAAAGATGCACGTTTAGTTCGAACCTTAGCTGGTAATCTAGATTTAGAACGTAACATGCAATGGGATAAAAATTACGAACAAGCTGTACGTGAGTTAACCCTTTTTCAAGTCAACAATGCTGTTAAAAAATATTGGGTACGCGATGATATTTCTGTTGTTAAGGCCGGAGATTCAACCAAAATGGGTGAGTAAACTGCCTTGTAATAAAGTAGAGAGCTTCGGCTCTCTACTTTATTCGGAGAATTCAAATATATCTTCAATTGAGGTGCCAAACAATCTAGCAATTTTAAATGCTAATGGCAAACTAGGATCGTATTTACCTCGCTCAATAGCGTTAATGGTTTGCCTTGATACACCGAGTTTGTTTGACAACACTTCTTGTGACCAGTCATTTCGTGCCCTTAAGACTTTTAAAACATTTTTCATAGCACTTTTTCTTTAGCCATTAAATATGAAAAACAAATCAGCCATATAACCATCATAAATGGAAACAGAAAGAACACAGAGAATAACTTCATAACGCCAACGACTTGTAGCATACCAAGACTAAAACTGATAGCTATAGTTATCATTGCCGTCATTAATAACGCTTCGGTTTGAATTTTTTTCCACATTTCATCCATTGTTTTAAAATTAGCTATGTAAGCAGACATAGCTAACAAAAATGGAATAACTGGTAATAAAGCAAAAATAATTTGTACTGCAAGAACTGTTTCAGTATTTTTACCAAGAAAAATTGTAACAGGGAACATTAAACCATAACCCACTACCCCGGCAATAAATCTTTTTAAATAACGCTTTTCCCAAATAAATGACGAACCAATTTTTTCATATTTCATATTTTCCTCATGTAAACTAAACTTGATATTAAGTAAAGCATACTTTACATGAAATTTAATTATAATGTCAAGCAAACTTTACATTATTTTAATTATATTTAATGAACGGCTGCTTTAATAGGACATTGTTTAACAATAACAGCTTCAATTTGCAATAACTCCTCAAGGCGAGTAGTAACTGTTAGATCATCGTAATATTTATGTGCAAGAGAAATAAACAGTTCATAATGGCGGTATTCAGCAGCTGCAAGTCTTTGGTAAAAATCTTTTATTTTTGGCTTTATTAATGCCTCGCCCACTAGACCAAATCTCTCAGCTCCACGCTTTTCTACGATGCTAAACATCAACAACCTATCTAATAAATAGTGTTTAGGGTCTTTACGCATAGCCTTCATAAACGAACCAATATAGTAGTTGGTTTTATCAGGGGTTTGTTGCAGTCCACGTTTGAGCATTATTTTGATGACTTCACGAAAATGTGCCATTTCTTCCATGGCTAGGTCTATCATCTCACGTACAATATCGTCCTTATCTGGGTAGTGTACTACCATTGACATCGCCAATGTAGAAGCTTTCCGTTCATTGGCAGCATGATCGATTAAGAATGAATCAAAATCTGCCATCACTGCTCTAATCCATTGCGGGCCGGTCTTACATTTGAGTTCGTATGAGTACATTGAAGAATCTCGTCATTCCCTCGAAGGAGGGAATCTATTGTTGACTGAACTGGATTCCCGCCTTCGCGAGAATGACCAATAGTTTACTTTGTAGTTTTGAGCGTTTAGATTTTATTTCAAGTTGGTTTTACCGTTGCACGCAGAATGTGAGCGTATAATAATACGTGACCATTCGAGTACAAAAGGGAATACCAAATTGAGATGAAAGATGAATGCTCACGACTACAAAGCGTGGCGTTCGGTAATTAACTTCTTAATCTCTGCTATGGCCTTACCAGGGTTCAAGCCCTTAGGGCAAGTATTAGTGCAACTCATTATGGTGTGACATCTAAACACTTTAAATGGATCTTCTAAGTCTTCTAATCTTTCACCTGTATATTCATCACGTGAATCTGCAAGAAATCGATACGATTGTAATAATACAGCAGGGCCTAAATAACGATCTCCATTCCACCAATAACTAGGGCACGATGTCTGGCAACAAGCACACAAAATACACTCATACAAACCATCAAGTTTTTCACGGTCTTCAATTGATTGTAGTCTTTCCGTATCAGGTAATGGCACCGAATCGGTTTGTATCCAAGGTTGAACCGAAGCATATTGTGAATAAAAGTGTGATAAATCAGGCACTAAGTCTTTAATTACATCCATATGAGGTAATGGATAAATAGCAACCGTATCTTTGCAGTCCTTCATTGATTTTGTACAAGCCAATGTATTGGTGCCATCGATATTCATTGCACAGCTACCACATATTCCTTCACGGCATGATCGACGATAAGTCAACGTTGTATCAATTTCATTTTTTACCTTGTTTAAGGCATCCAAAACCATTGGACCACAATTGTCCATATCGATTTCGTAAGTATCCGTACGTGGATTATCACCTGTTTCCGGATCCCAACGATAAACTTTTAATTTACGTACATTGGTCGCGCCTTCGGCTTTAATGTATTTACCTTTGGTAATTTTTGAGTTTTTTGGTAAGCTGAATTCTGCCATTTTAATAAACCCTCTTAGCTGGTGGAATAACTTCACATTCATCGGTTAAGGTATTCATGTGGACTGGTCGATATTTGAATGACACATCTGCATTATTATCATAGTAGCTCAGAGTATGTTTCATCCAGTTTTCGTCATCTCTATCAGGATAATCTTCTCGTGCATGTGCCCCACGTGATTCTTTCCTTGCTTCTGCACCAAAGATTGTTACCTTGGCTTGAGCCATTAAGTTTCTTAATTCCAAAGCTTCAATTAAATCAGTATTCCAAATTAAAGACCGATCAGTTAGCTTTAAGTCTTCAAATTTTTCAACTATTTTAGTGACTTTTTCACACCCTTCTTGCATGATTTCACCCGTTCTAAACACTAAGGCATGTTTCTGCATGGTTGTTTGTAATTCTAAACGTAAGTCAGCTGTCGTTTTATTGCCATCTGCATTTCTTATTTTATCGAAATCAGCCATAACTTTTTCAACTGCGTCAGTTTGTAAGTCCTTGTGTTTAGTTCCCGGTTTAACTTTGTCTGCTACACGATGAGCAACTGCTCGACCAAAGACAACAATATCAAGTAATGAGTTTGAACCCAAACGATTGGCACCATGAACAGAAACACAAGCTGCCTCGCCTATGGCATACAAACCTTTTACAACCTTATCGGGATCATCGCCTACTTTATTGACCACTTCTCCATGATAATTTGTTGGAATACCACCCATATTGTAATGCGCTGTTGGAATAACAGGAATTGGTTCTTTTGTGACATCAACACCAGCAAATATTTCGGCTGATTCTGCAATACCAGGTAAGCGTTTATCAATCACTTCAGGTCCAAGGTGTTCTAAGTGTAAGAAAATGTGATCCTTATTTTCTCCAACACCCCGTCCTTCATTTATTTCCATTGTCATGGCCCGAGACACCACATCTCGAGAAGCCAAATCTTTAGCAGAAGGCGCATAACGTTCCATAAAACGTTCACCTTCAGAGTTGGTCAAAAAACCCCCTTCTCCACGGCAACCTTCTGTAATCAAGCAACCTGCACCATAAATTCCCGTAGGGTGAAACTGAACAAATTCCATATCCTGTAAGGCTAGCCCTGCACGTAATACCATACCATTGCCGTCACCAGTACAGGTGTGTGCTGATGTACAAGAAAAATAAGTCCTTCCATAACCTCCAGTGGCTAAAATTATCGAGTGACCCCTAAATAAATGTACCGTTCCATCTGACATATCTATGGCAATAACACCTTTACACTCCCCATTTTCCATAATTAAATCAACAGCGAAGTATTCGATAAAAAAGTTAGCATCGTGCTTTAATGATTGTTGATAAAGCGTATGTAATATGGCATGGCCTGTTCTGTCAGCTGCTGCACAAGTCCTTTGAGCTGGTGCACCTTTTCCATATTCAGTTGTCATGCCTCCAAATGGGCGTTGATAAATTTTACCTTCTTCTGTACGAGAAAATGGTACACCTTGATGCTCAAGTTCTACAACTGCAGGGACTGCTTCTCGACACATGTATTCGATCGCATCTTGATCGCCTAACCAATCTGACCCTTTGATGGTGTCATACATATGCCAACGCCAATCATCTTTGCCCATGTTACCGAGTGATGCACTCATTCCGCCTTGAGCAGCAACAGTATGCGAACGAGTTGGAAAAACTTTAGTGACACAAGCCACTGACAAACCTTCCATTGCTAACCCCATTGTGGCACGTAAACCTGCTCCACCTGCTCCAACGACTACCGCATCAAATTTATGTTCTATAATTTTATAGCCTAATGTGTTTTTTGTTTCTGACATAATAATATATCCTATGAAGCGAGTTTAATGAGTGAAAAAATAACAGCAAGCACCATAATCAACATGGCGAATTTTATTAATGTGAGTAAAATCAGAGCTTTGCCTTTTGCATGGACGTAATCTTCAACAATCACTTGTAGCCCTAATGCACCATGGTAAACTATTGTTATCGCCCAAAGTGCCATTAACAACGCTTGTATTGGATTGTGCAACCACATAATGATCGTGTCGGCTGATATGGTTTCCATCGTCATCAAGGAATAAATAAACCACAACCCAAGTGGCAGCATTAGTACCGCAGATAAGCGCTGCATCCACCAATGTGAAAATCCATGTTTAGCTGTACCTAATCCTTTTGTTTTTTTTGTTTCTGTTCTGTATTGCATGATTACGCTCCTATTGTCCATACTAAAGTAGTTAACAGCACCGCAGCAATAATTACAATAACACCGGAACGATTGACCTGTTCAAGTTCTAAGCCTTTGCCAACATCCCAAAACAAATGTCGAATTCCATTACAAAAATGATAGAAAAATGCAAAATTTATACTGATCAGAATCACTTTACCAAGGGTTGATGCAAAAAAACCCTGCAATGCCACCGCATAGTGTGGCAAAAAAGCCAAAGTAAACAGCCAAAAAACCAAGATAACAGCAGCAAAAGACAACGCCAATCCAGTCAGCCTATGAAGTATAGACAATTTAGCCGATAAAGGCATCTTGTATACCTGTATATGTGGCGATAAAGGTCGATTTGATGTTTTCATTTAAAACCCCTTTTGAATAATGAATTTGATATAAACAATTTTACATGCCCTCACATATTAATTGTATATTTTCGGGTTAACATTATAATAGATTTTTATTCAATCCGTAAGGTATTTCTTAATGAGTGGCCAACTAGTTGACGAAACTTTGATGTCTATCAATTCAATCTGTTCTTTGCTTGAATTTTCAGGAGATGGAAGCTGTAATTTTTTAAATAACTTATTAATATCCGATTTAGCCAGCTTACCAAAAAAACAATTTCACTATACAGCGATATGCAACCCAAAAGGCAGAATCATTTCAAGTCTATGGGTAAATATCATGGATTCAGAAAAAATAATATTGGTATGCCCGAGCAATATGCATTCTTACTTATTAAATTTTTTCAACATGAGAAAATTCAGATTAAAAATTGCAATTCAGCCGTCTGACAAATGCATTGTGATAAACCTTCAAGAAAAGTGTATTCAGTTACAAAGTGACCGCCCTAAACAAGCAAATCTGGATGACTACTACCTGTTTTGTTTCAATCAAAATTTACCATGGATTGATTATGAATATACTGAGAAACATATCCCTCAACAGGTAAACCTGGATCAACACAAACACATCATGAGCTTCAACAAAGGATGTTACCCCGGTCAAGAAATTATTGCACGATTAAAATACTTAGGTAAAAACAAAAAGCAAATGCACTTATTGACAAACAAGAGCAAAACTACTTTAGTGTCACAGATTGAAAAAGCAGAGGTTGTATCACCAATAGCCTTTTCAAAAAAACAAAACAGCTACGTGGTACAAGTGTCAAAATCTAGCGCGAAATAACGCCACTGCATCTATTTGGATAGAATTTTAGAATTATTCAAATAGTATTTTCAGTTATTAACACTACATATATTGAACTCATGGCAATTATATGCTTCTATTATAGTAAGTGGGGATAACAAAATGTTTGGAAAATAATGACTCAATATCAATTTAGCAAATCAACTCTTTTAGTGCTTCTCTTAATCATGGTTGTAGAGACAAATGCGGCAAAGTACACATTAGCGATCGAGCCAACCTATCCTGTTGAGCAAGGAAAACAGGTTTATGAGCCGCTTAGAAGCTGGCTGAGCAAAAAAACCGGGTACGAAATAGAACTTATCATTGATAACAATTATTTTCTCTACTGGCGCAATGCTCAAGGCAGTAGAAACCCTGATTTTACCCTTGACGCTCCTCATGTCGCTTCTTATAGATCTCAAAAAAAGAACTACACTATTATTGCTACAACACTGGAAACACTTTCTTTTCATCTCATAGCACTTGACGAACCTATAGATGGCGAATCTATGCAAGACATGTTGATTGGTAAAAAAATAATCATGTTACCCAGCCCCAGCCTTGCAACCATAAATTTCAAACTGTGGTTTACAGATTTATTTTCATCACCCAGAAAAGACGTGACAGCCTTGTCATGGCAAGAAGCTGTTGAAATTGTATTTGACGGTAGTGCACAGGCTGCAATAGTACCAGATTGGATGTTTAGTTTATATCCTAATTTTGCCTCGTTGGCAGAAAGTAACAAAACACCAGGACCAACTTTTACTGCATCAAGCAATATTCCAGATGAAGTCGTAAAAACCATGCAAAACGCTATCCTAGCATTGAAAGATGATGAGGCTGCCTATGACGTCTTAGTTGAATTAAACACTGAAGGTTTTAAGCTTCCAGACACCAATGAGTTCCAAGAATTAATCAATTTATTACCAGGATTTTCACGTTAATAGAATTCCACTTAACAAGACTTCTCCCAAATATGCATGATTGCATAAATAAACATACTATTACACAAGTTTTCTCAGTATAATAAATTCACTTTTAAACAACACTATTAATAGACTTAATGGGCATAGGCGATAAAGATACAATTGAAAAAAGGCAGTTTACCAGGCTTAGTTTTCATAGCAAAATGCAGCTGTATTCAGGGACATCAGCCTATACCTGTGAAATTATAGACATCTCACTAAAAGGGTTGTTGTTTACAAAACCAGAAAACTGGAATGGAAAATCTAAGGACAATTTTCGATTGACAATTTCAATTTCAAACTCACCAAGTATCAGCATGAGTATCGAAATTATTCACATTATGGAAGATAAAATTGGTGCCAAGTGGCACAAAATTGATGTAGCAAGTTTTAGCCAACTAAAAAGGTTACTAGAACTCAACACAACTGACAAACACAGAATTAATAAAGAATTATCTTACTTAGGGTAAAGCCACAATATAACAGACCCATCCCGCATCTGCCGTCCCTATTTTAGACGGGCTAAAGTTTCCATCACCTTCACCTGACTTTTCATCGGTTCCCTCCCAAAAGATATCTACGTGTGAAAATCCAGCTTCTTTTAGCATTTCTTGTAACTCTGGTAAAGTCCATAAACGCCAATAATAAGAGAAAGCCTTGTTGTAGCTTACACCATCATCGGTTTTAAAATGGATGTAACATTGCATTTGAGAGTTAATCGGATTAAAACTAGCCTGTTCCCATATGTACGTAAACCCATCACATTCACGTTCTTCTGTTAATTCCTTTGCTGCTTCATAACCACCAAAAGCATCTAAAAAGAAAATTCCTGTTTCCTCTAGCGATTTTTTTACTGATATAAAATAATCTACCATGGTTAATCTATCCATGAAAAGGAAATAACTAAAATTCATAGCCAAAACAATATCCATATTGTTAATTCCTGAATCACGGACATCCGCTGTTATATAACTTAACTTTTCAGGGGCATCAAGCTTTATCTGTACATTATTCACGCCCCAATTTAAAACCTCGTCATCCAAGTCAACTGCCCATGCCCTATTTTCTACATGACGTGAAATCCATTCACCAGCAGTTTGCCCTGTTCCAGAAAAATCTTCACGTAAAAAACGCGCATCATTCCCTCGAATAGCTTTGTATGTCGCTTGTACGAAATCAATTTCAGCTTCAACACATTGTACTGACTCTTGGTACATCTTGTGAATATTATGTTTTGACATAGTGAGAAGGTCCAGAAAATAAGGAAGGGCAACCACAGAAATGTGACCACCCTAGTTAATTTGTTACTTTAATTTACCCTAAAAGATGCTCTACAGCTTCACGTTCTTCACGCAATTCTTTTTCAGTCACATCTAAACGTGCTTGTGAAAATGCATCAATTTCTAAACCTTGAACAATTTCATATTGACCATCTTTACAAGTTGCTGGATATGAAAAAATAATACCTGGCTCAACACCATAACTTCCATCTGCTGGAATTCCCATAGAAACCCAATCTCCTTGAGATGAACCTAATGACCAAGTACGCATGTGATCAATTGCTGATGATGCCGCTGATGCTGCACTTGAAGCACCACGAGCTTTTATGATTGCTGCACCACGCTTTTGAACTGTAGGGATAAAATCATTTCTAAAATAATCTTCATCAACCAAATCTGTCGCTGCAACACCATCAATTTTAACATTTGCGATATCAGGATACTGTGTTGATGAATGGTTACCCCAAATTGTCATGTTAGTGACATCATTAGTTTGCTTACCAGTTTTAGCAGCCAACTGACCCATAGCACGATTGTGATCTAAGCGAGTCATTGCAGTAAATTGTTTGTTATCAATATCAGGAGCAGATTCCATTGCAATCATAGCGTTTGTATTAGCAGGGTTACCAACCACCAATACTTTTATGTCTTTACTGGCATGATCATTAATTGCTTTACCTTGTACTGTAAAAATAGCGCCATTGGCTTCTAACAAATCACTGCGTTCCATGCCTGGTCCACGTGGTCTTGCACCGACCAATAAAGCATAGTCTGCATCTTTGAAAGCCACATTTGGGTCATCGCTAGCTATAACAGAATGCAACAGAGGAAACGCGCAATCTTCCAGTTCCATAACCACACCTTGTACAGCGCCCATTGCTGGTGGGATTTCTAACAACTGTAGAATAATGGGTTGTTCTTGCCCAAGCATATCGCCTGCAGCAATTCTGAATAATAATTGGTAACCTATTTGACCGGCTGCACCTGTAATGGCAACTCTTACTGGATCTT
Organism: Alcanivoracaceae bacterium; assembly: GCA_016744455.1. GTDB lineage: Bacteria > Pseudomonadota > Gammaproteobacteria > Xanthomonadales > Marinicellaceae > NORP309. The sequence continues at coordinate 14,387 of JADGEI010000013.1, read as the reverse complement.
TCATAATAAACCTCATGGATTATTAGGTGTTATCCTGTTAACACCTAGTTGATATTTGGTCGGGATGAGAAGATTCGAACTTCCGACCCCCACAACCCCATTGTGGTGCGCTACCAGGCTGCGCTACATCCCGAATCGTTTGGGTATTTTAGTGGCTAGATTTTAGAGTGCAAGCTTTTTCAAAATCATTTTCGATTACTGACTAATTAATTGCCACATATCAACATTATTTAAATCTTTATCATCAGCAACCAATGATTTTAAATCAGCTGTATTGATAATCAACGCTGTTGGTATCTTTAACTTTTCACATTTCTTAACCAATTCTTGTTTTAACTCTTTATATAAAACACCTTGCTGAGGAGATAAATTTCCGAACTTAGGCAATACCGTCAAATCTAACTGTTGAGAATCCTTATAAAGAGCAAATATGTTTTTTGCATTGTACTCTACAAACTTTGGATAGAGCCCCACATCATCAATGAGTTCTTTATTGGATTTTGGTTGTTTTAATGCAATCGTAAAAGCTTCATGATTTTTTAAAATCCACGGACGTGGTTTATCACGCTTAATTGCTATTTTTTCACGCCATTGCAATAAGGAATAAAGCAATTTCTGCTGGTCTTGTGTTAATTTTTTTGATTTAGCAATTTTAATAAATGTAGTATCAACATGATTAGCACTCACTATAGAGTTAACCTTTTGCTTCATCAATTTTTCATACCAAGACAACCTACCAAGCAACTCTAACTTCTCAAATAGCAATGCTTTTAATTCAGGTAAATAGACAACATCATCTAATGCGTACTGTAATTGATCAGAACTGAGCGGCCTTCTCATCCAATCTGAACGACTATGTGCTTTGGATAACTCAACACCCAATAATTCACTAACACTATTTTGATAAGAAAAGTGCAAACCATAACCACATAATGATGCTGCAATTTGCGTATCAAAAATTGTTGTAGGTAATTTATCGTTGAGATTAAGCAAAATTTCGAGATCTTCAGAGCCAGAGTGCAAAATAATATTATCTAATAGCTTAACAAACACCTTATAATCGGTAATTTTTGTCATATCAATCAAATAATAATCATCTACAATTCGGAGTTGAAATAGGGCTGGTTTTGGGTAAAAGGTATTGACTCTCTCAAACTCACTATCAAAAGCAATTGCATCGTTAGTTTTTATTGAAAAAAGCAACTGTTCTAATTCGGAATTATCGTCAATCCATTGGTAATCTGTTATCATTTGCTCATTAAAACACAAATACCAAAATGAAATCATCCTTAAGCCTAAAACTTTGTTTATTTTTTATTTTTACTCTATTATTTTTATCTTCTTGTCACAAAAAACAACCCAGATCTTTTGTCGTCCTAGCAATTAACGACGTCTACAGAACCGAAGGTTTAGATAATGGCAAAATAGGAGGTTTAGCGAGGGTTAAAACAATCAGAGAAAAAATTATTGAAGAAGGCAAAGAAGTTTTAGTATTGCATGCAGGTGATTTTTTGCAACCGTCATTTAGCTCTCGTGTTAATAAGGGTGAAGCCATGATAGATGTAATGAATCAACTCAATGGTGCTAACCTGGGATTTGATGAAAATATGATAGTTACCTTTGGCAACCATGAATTTGACAAATCAAAACTCAAATACCTACCTCTCTTACAAGCCCGTATTGATCAATCCGATTTTACATGGATGGATTCAAACATCAATTGGTTACACGATAAAGAATTGGGTCAAATCCACTCCAACAAACTAAAAAAATGGCACATAATAGAACGAGGTGGAATCAAAGTTGGTATTTTTAGCTTAACTACTGACATGACGCACCCACAATATATTGCTAGCTTTGATGATCCAATAGAAGTGGCCAAACATTATGTTCCTTTTCTAAAAAAACAAGGTGTAGATATTGTAATTGCTCTAACTCACCAACAAATGAGCGATGATAAAACTATCGCAAGTTTACCTCAACAATACCTACCTGACTTAATTATTGGTGGCCATGAACATTATCGCCAATTAGAACAAATCAATAATACTTGGATAGTCAAAGCTGATGCTGACGCCTTGTCAGCAGCCATTATTGAAGTGTCCATTGATAACAAATCAAACCGCAATGTAATACCAACATTTATTGACCTTGATAAAACTGTTGAAAAAAACCCTCACGTACAAGAAACTATAGACAATTGGATACAGTCAACTAACGTTAACTATTGCCAAAAAATAAAACAAGACAGTAATTGCCTAGCATCTGCTTATGGCTTAACAAAAGTGAAATTAATCGCCGAAGAAAGTGAAATTCGCCGATTTGAGACCAACATGGGTAATTTTATCGCCGATACTGCCTTAGACGAATTTAAAATTTGTCACGCTGATGTTGCGCTAATCAATTCAGGCTCTGTTCGGTTAAATTATGATATTGCAGCTAACAGCAATGTAACACGTAAGCACCTTGAAGGCATGTTTCCTTATCCATCAGATTTAAAGCAAATTCAGGTTAATGGTAAAATTCTCAAACAAATGATTACACACAGCATAGATAAATGGACAGCTAATGGGCATTGGCTATTGGTGTCAGGCATTCAATTCATTCATAACCCAGAAAAACAACAATTCAGCCAACTCAAATTCAGTAAGAATAATCAGCTGATTCATGATACAGATATATTCTCTATTGTTGTTCCCCAATATTTAATTGATAGCAAAACGGACCATGATGGGTATGAAATGATAAATGAATCTATGCTAATGGCATGTAGTAAAAATGGTGCCAACCTAAAGCAGCTGGTTATCAACCGTATAAAACATACAATCAATGGCATCACCCCTATAAAAGATGGTAGAATTTGTAACACATTACGAGATGATTGTCCTGTAACTAACAACTAAGATGACAACAAAAGAAATATCAGTATTATTTATCGGTTTATTATTGATTGGATTTTTATACCTAATGAAACACCCAAGCATAAAAGGGACGAATTCATTTAACATAACACAAAACTCCAAAACCATTGGTATTGATATTATTTCCAAACAAGACCCTGATAGTTTTGACCCAACAACCGAGAAAACAATACTTGAAGGCATTTTAGATATTCCTGCTTGGAACTTTATTTTAAGTGACTTAGAAGAACGTACCAGTGAGGAGCTGGTTGGCAAAATTTCCCAATTAATCAGTCAGGAAAATTTCTTTGTTCCTGAACAACAAAATGCATTATATTATCTATTAACACTAAAATCCATCGATTCGGAAAATCAAAACATTGACGATTTTTCTGCAATTTTAAATCAACAAATTACAAAACAAATAGAAGCTGCCATAACAGACAGTAATGAACAACTTCTAACTAAATCACTATCTAAACTTAAAACTTTAGATAAAAACAACCCCAATTTATCCGTTTTAAAAGAAAAATTATCCAAAATCAAAACCATTAACAAGCTTTATCGCAAAGGCATCAAGCAAATACAAAACAACCTTATTGTTACCAATGACTCTCAAGATGCGTGGCACACTGCCAAACAATGCCTAAATATTGACAACCTTAACCCAATAACCAAACAACTAGTCACCCAAGTGAATAGCCTCTTAATAAACAATGCATTACGAGCAGCAGAAGAATCTGATTTTCAATTAGCCAACAATCAGCTTAATCAAGCCCAATTACTTTCGCCTCAGTCTCTTGAGGTTCTCAACGCGGAAGAAAACATAAATCAACTCAAACAAAAGCGTTATATCTGGCTAGAACAACAAATAAATCTTGCTATTGCTCAAGCCAATATTACTCGCTCAGAAAAAATATACTTGCAGCTGGAAGATTTAGGTTTAACAACAATACAGCTCAGTGAATATCAAAATGAAATAAATAGAATTACACTATTTGGTACATTTAAACCATTAGATATATTCAATGATCTAACACAAAACCAAGAGCCATTACCGACCATGGTTGTCATGCCAATTGACTCGTTTACCATGGGTTATGATAAGGGGGCAAAAAATGAAAAGCCTGTCCATCAAGTGACTATCAACTATGGATTTGCAGTCAGTCAAAATGAAATAACAGTCGCTGATTTTGCAACATTTATCTCCGCTTCAAAATATAAAACGGACGCTGAAATCAATCGGTCTTCCAAAATATACGACCTCAGAACTGGGCGGCTAAAAAACAAACACAATATTAATTGGCACAAAAATTTCATTGGTAAAAAGGCCGGTAACAACAATCCTGTTATTCATGTATCGTGGAATGATGCTAACGCGTATATTCAGTGGTTAAGTGAACAAACAGGCAAAAATTATCGCTTATTATCTGAATCTGAATTTGAATTCATACTCCGTGCCGGATCAAAAAGCATTTATCCATGGGGGAATGACACTCCAGTACAAGTGACCGAAAACTTAACCGGTGAAAAAGACAAATACAGCCACAAATACAGAATCAGTTGGAAACAAGGCTTTAAAGATTACAATGACAATCATTGGGGCCCAGCGCCCGTGGCTAGCTTCATTCCTAATCCATTCAAATTAAACGATACTGCGGGGAATGTAATGGAATGGGTGTCAGATTGTTGGCATGACTCTTATACACGCGCACCAATTGATGGTTCTGCTTGGTTAAACCCTGGTTGCGAAGACCATGTCATACGTGGTGGTAGTTGGTCAAGCGCAAAAAATGAATTTCGTTCTGCCCACCGCTTCAAGGCAAGAGCCAATTTTACTGATGCTCGCCTAGGATTTAGAATTGCTGTCGATTTGTAAATAAATTACAAAATTCCTTGATTGAGTTACTAATTTCTTTATACTAGCCAAACGAAAAGATGTGCCGGGGTGGCGGAACTGGTAGACGCGCCGGATTCAAAATCCGGTTTCTTCGGAAGTGCGGGTTCGATTCCCGCCCTCGGTACCATTTTTTTACTTTATATCACGCTATAAACCCACAATCTCAATACTTAAAAAAAATTCACTTATACATCAACAAACTCATTTTTTAATGCATCGACCTTGTGTGTTTCTAACGCAATCTAAAGCAAAAAAACCACGACTAAATAACAGTTAATCATACTCTAAATAAAAACCACTGATACATCCACAATCTCAATACTTAAAAAAAATTCACTTATACATCAACAAACTCATTTTTTAATGTTGTAATCCTCCATTTTTAATAGCATCTAAAAAATAATGGGCTTACAATTAACAATCAGAGCTATTCAACTTAAATGAATTAGAAATTTAAAAAAATCACCTTTTAAATTATCAAGCCTAATATTTCTTGTAGGTATTCTAATCAGGAGCAGGCCAATTAAATGGATTATAAAGAAATGTTGAGGTATTATTCATCCTCTGGATGCAAGAATTAACTTGCCCTGGTCTTCCTTGTAGGTTGTAGCAACTTGCACAGACTTGGTTAGCCATTACAGCTCTGCATTGTGGCATAGTTTTTACTTGATAGTTTTGCCTGTAACTGTCAACATTCTCCCATGCAACTTGCAATAACTCTTCTCCAGTAGTCGTATTAATTTCAGCAGGGATACTCACTCCTACGGGAGAAACTCCATAAATTGATGCATAACTGACTGCAGCCATGTAGAAAATGCCTTCTACATTTAATTGAACGTTATCATTAAATAGCTGATCTATTTTTTCTAAATCTGTTCCAGTAAAACCAGTGACTTCATCATTTAAAATATGTGTAAGTAAGCTGGCTGTGTATTCAAAAAATATTGTGTCAATCAAATCATGACGCTCGGTTATTAATAGCACATCATATACATTTCCTGCCCCGATTGTCATCGGGTTTCTTAATTCTGCAATGACATCCATATCAGTAGTATCGCGATTTTTCCCTTGGTGGTAACCTTGCCAATTGTTGGGAGGCAAAGCACCTCCACTGGTGCGAATACGTATAGGTGACCCAATTCCATTTTTCTGATTCCATTGATAGCCTGAAATCAGGGTAAGGGTTATCCATTAATGAGTGGCCAGAAATGAAGATACTCTTTGGGTTAGATTGAGAGGTTATTTCTTCAAAATCATCTTGAAAAATTGTGTCACCACCTGCAAATACGCATGATGGTAAAAGTATAAGGTACAAAATAAAATTTTTTTCATTACTACTGTTTCAGTTTAATGTAATAATAATTACGAAGTATTAATAAAAATTATGACACTTAATAGATTAATTAGTGAAAATTTAATCGATCTGCCTCTCATTCACCAACATCGAAATATTGATTAATCAAGACTAATAGTAGAATTCAAAATAGGTGAAATAAAGTTTTTTAGTAGGGGTTAATTGCTATCTTCATCACCTTGATTAGGCAATTCCAGGGCTTCAATCTGTGCCAATGCAGCAGGCCCTGCGATGCCTTGAAGGGAGCCATACATTTCAGTAGTGTTCTGTAATACACCATCTATTAGTTTTTGTCGACGTTTCCAACTCGCCATAAGTGAACGTCGTTCTTTATCTAACTCATTTTGCATGGTAATAAAACCATCAACGATTGCTTTGAGCTGCATGTTAAATTCATTGCCAGTCAAGTAGTTGTAAAGCAATGTCATTTTATCTGATTTGTTGTCTTCTTTTTGTGCCGTTTGATGAACTCGAATGAGGCTATCGCGCAATAATGATGACGCACCTTTAAACTCTTCTAGGCTACAAACCCAAATTCCATCAACAAAACCCATGCGGCTCATACCATTTGGATAAATTGAAGTTATTAAGACCCCTAGATTAGCATTGACTTTTAACATATCTTGTTTGAGTTTACTTAACCAACTCTCTGACCATGCTTTTGTATTTTTTGATTCATAACAGATAACACCACAGTTTTGAAGTTCGCGAGTGTGAATAACTTGTATACAATCCGCACCGAAGGCACCTTTTTTTACTTCTTCGATGCTGTCAAATGGAAATTGTGATGTTAGCCAAGATTCAATAACACTCTCCATCGACTCACCTTGAATTTGCATAGAACCCTGCTCGCTTTTACGCCTAGCATCTTCTATACTCTTTGCCATCTGTGCTATCTTTTCGTCTTTGGCTTTAAGTGCTAGTTCATTGACTTTTTCTACTTCACTAAGCAATTTTTTGTTGGCCTGTTCAGCTTGTAGGTGTAACTTTTTCTTTTCTTGTTCGAGTTCATTACTTAAGTCTTGTTGTGCTTGTAATTTGGCAACAGATAGCGCCTCTAGCTTTTCTCTTTTTAGTTTTTCTATTTCTGCTTTGGCGGAATTAAGTTCGATTATTTGTTCTGATTTTTTCTTCAATTCTTGGTTAAGTTTTGCAATTGATTCAGACTGATCTAGTTGTAATTCATTTTTTATCTGTTCTTGTAATATAACACGTTCTTGTTTAAGGCTAGCCTTGGTGGCTTTATGTAATTCTTCATCAAACTTTTCCCTTTGATTTTGCAACGCTGCCTTTTCTTCTTCATAGCGTTGACGATCGTGCTTAAGTTTATCTGTGAGTTGCTTTTTTTTCTCACGATTTTCATGCTCTAACTTCTCTTCGATTTGATGGTAAAAAATTTCATCAATATCAATAGCAGTAGAGCAATTGGGGCATTTTATAATGTTTTTTGAAGTCATAATGAATTGTTTTAAAGGGCAATAGCATCATAACATAACTTTTAATTGTTTAAATTAATGAAACTATTTTATCGCAATAATCATCTATCTTCTGTTGTTTTGCAACGAGCTTAAGTATTTCATCAACCCTTTTGTTAAAGCCATTTTGGCAATATAACTTTAATTGCTGAGCGACATTATTTTCAAAAGTAATTACGCCATCAACCTGTGTTCCTAAATTATCCACACTGGCTTCAAACTTGATACCACAAACGATAGAAAAAGCCCATTCGATGGCCTGAGGTTTTATTTCCACTTGATAAAATTCATTTTGCTGCTTTTGATTACGTCCGTCTGGTGCATACCAATAACCAAAATCATCTTGATTCCTACGTTCAATTCCTGCAACACACCAATGTGCTAGTTCATGCAATGCACTGCGTATATAATCGTAACTAAATTGTATTTCAGCTTTATTGTTACCAATTGAGGCTTTATAGTATGGTTCTGAAAAACCACCTTCAATTTTTGTATTATATTTTTTTAAATAGTGACCATTTAAAAGATGAAGCAAATCTGGCAATTGAATCATGTTATAAAATTTTATGTGTACATGGATTTCAGTATTTTAATTAAATTATTAAGTAAAACAAGTCAAATAGCTATACAATAAGCGACATTATACTAATTAAAACTAACAAAAATCGTGCAAATATCTATCAAAACAGAAGAAGACATCCAAAAAATGAGAATTGCTGGCCGTTTGGCAGCTGAAGTTTTGGATATGATTGGAGAACATGTAACTGCTGGTGTTACTACAAATGAATTAGACAAATTATGCCATGATTACATGGTTAATGTACAAAACACAATACCTGCAACAATCAATTACGGACATAAAACAACACAATATCCACATGGCTATCCTAAATCAATATGCACATCAATCAATCATGTAATTTGCCATGGTATTCCTGCTGATAAAAAACTTAAAAATGGTGATATTGTCAATATTGATGTTACCGTAATAAAAGATGGTTGGCATGGTGATACTTCACGCATGTATACGGTTGGAAAAATACCTGGCCGAACTCAAAAACTTATTGATATCACTAAAGAATGTATGGAAATCGGGATTCGTATGGTAGCCCCAGGTGTTCAATTAGGTGATATTGGTTATGCCATTGCAAACCATGCACATGCTAATCGATTTTCAGTTGTACGTGAGTACTGTGGACACGGCATAGGTAAGGTCTTTCATGAATCCCCTCAAGTAATGCACTATGGTAGGAAAGGTACCGGAGTTGTTTTACAAAAAGGCATGACGTTTACCATTGAACCGATGATAAATATCGGTAAAAGGCATTCCAGGTTATTGTCAGATGAATGGACTGTCATCACAAAAGATAAAAGCCTTTCTGCTCAATGGGAACACACCATGGTTGTAACTGATACAGGTGTAGAAGTTTTAACTGTTTCTGATAACTATAAATTTAATTATTGATATGATTTTAGAAAAAACCATCGAACAAGCCTGGCTTGACAAAAGTACTATTAGTAGAGAAAAATTAATTGCCAATTATGAGGCCTCAATAAACCAAGCCATTAGTTGGTTAGAGTCTGGAAAAACACGTGTTGCCAAACCATTAGAAAATGGCGAATGGCAAGTTAATGAATGGCTAAAAAAAGCAGTTTTATTGTATTTTATTACCCATGACAATTACGTAACAGAAGGCACAACGCATAATTATTTTGACAAAGTTCCATGCCGTTTTCAAGATGCAACAGAAGATGATTTTCAAAAAATTGGGGCGCGCATTGTTCCTCCTGCTACTGTCCGTCAAGGTGCCTTTTTAGGCAAGGATGTGGTGGTGATGCCTAGTTATGTTAACATAGGTGCATATGTGGATTCTGGAACCATGGTTGATACATGGGTTACCGTTGGTAGTTGTGCACAAATAGGTAAAAATGTGCACCTTTCAGGTGGTGTAGGTATTGGCGGAGTACTCGAACCATTACAAGCAGCTCCTACAATTATTGAAGATAATTGTTTTATTGGTGCTCGATCAGAAGTAGTAGAAGGCGTAAGAATTGGCAAAGGCAGCGTTCTATCTATGGGAGTTTTTATATCACAAAGCACAAAAATTTATAACCGCGAAACTAAAGAAATTACCTACGGATATGTGCCACCAGGTTCAGTTGTTGTTCCTGGTAACTTACCTGCTAATGATGGCTCCCATTCATTAAGCTGTGCTGTTATTGTAAAGACTGTGGATGAACAAACCAGAGCCAAAACATCAATTAATGAGTTATTAAGGAATCTATGAAAACATGGTGGCCTAATCTGTAATAGTCTAAAAAACAACCTGACACAACTTCTCAACAAATGGACAAGTGGAGATAAATCCATTGAAACTTTATTGATAAATGAGATTTATCCGTTTATTCATTCTATCGCGAATAATCAATTGAATAAATACCCTCAAATTGATTTAGATACTACAGATATTGTTCATGAAGCTTTTATTAAACTTCAAAATCAAAATTTAATCAACTGGAAAAATCGTAATCAGTTTTATGCAATTTCTGCTCAAATTATTAGACGCCTATTAATCGATAATTTAAGAACCAAAAACAGTCAAAAACGTGGAGAATTACAAGTTAATATCACAATTGATAAAATTTCAAGTTTAATAGTTGGAGAAGTAGATGTTAATTTTGACTTAATAGAGTTCGATAATTTATTAACAAAATTGAATACTTTAGATTCACAAGCCGCAAAAATTGTAGAATTAAGGTTTTTTTCAGGATTAACTCAAAAAGAAACTGCCGAAGTATGTAACCTTACACTTTCGACAGTAGTAACCAATTGGAACTTTGCCAGAAGTTGGTTTTTGAGTCAATTATCACCATAAATTCCAATTATTACACAATGTCTAATATAAAAAACCTCACAAAAGAAGGCTATTTACAAGTCAAGAAAATATTTTTTCAAGCCGTTGATTATAAGGGAAATTACCGAGATAAATATATATTGGATAATTGTGAAGGTAAAAAACAAATATATAAAGCAGTTATAGAGTTATTAGAAATGCATGAGACCAATTCTGATCTCACATTAAACCCAAAACAGGTCATATCATCAATTATTAAAGTTATTGATTTAGTAAAAATTGGAGACCAGTTCGGGAAATTCATTCTAAACAAACACATTGGTTCTGGTGGAATGGGCGATGTCTATTTAGCAAGTCGGAAAGACCTTGAGGTTCACCAAACGGTTGCAATTAAAATACTAAAAAACAAATTAAATCAATCTGCACTAGAAAGGTTTCAGATTGAAAAAAGAGTATTAGCATATCTTGAACATCCAAACATAGCTCGATTGATTGATGCGGGAAATGACAATGGCTTTACCTATTATGTAATGGAATATATACAAGGTGTTGCTATTGATGATTATTGTCAGCAAAATAAACTAAATGTGAGGCAAAGATTAATATTATTCAATCAAGTTTGTGATGTTGTTGCTCACGCCCATGCTAATTTAATTATTCATAGAGATTTAAAACCAAAAAATATACTAGTAACCAATAGTGGCCAAGTAAAATTGGTTGATTTTGGTATTGCAAAACCATTAAAACTGTTACCTGGATTAGATGAAGTTCACGAAACCATCCAAGGTTCACTCGCATTAACGCCTCAATATGCTGCCCCAGAACAATTTCAAGACGGTGTTATAGGTACTGCTTGTGACATATACGCTTTAGGCTTATTATTATACAAATTACTCACGCTAAATCATGCATTGAATTTATCAGGGAAATCTTTACTAGAGATTGAAAAAACAATCAAATATAATATTCCGATTAGCCCAAGTAAACAAATTATTTTATCAAAAATCAATGTCTCACAATTTAATTTAAAACATGTAACTCAATTAAAAAACAAACTAAAAGGTGATATTGATAGCATCATTAATCATGCAATAAAAAAAGAACCAAAAAATCGTTACAAAAGTGTATCTGAATTTTCTCAAGACATAAAAAAACACTTAGCCTATACTCCAATTTCTGTAAGAAACAATCAATTGAGTTACCACATCAATAAGTATTTAAGGAGAAACTGGATAACATCATTATCAATATTGGCTATTATTCTAGTTCTTGGTTTATCAACTTATTTCGTATCATTAGAACATGATAATTCATTACAGGAAAAACTCATTGCCGTAGAAGTCAGCAATTTCTTAGTGTCAACATTTAAAAATGCTGACCCAACAAAATCATTAGGAGTGAAAATCACTGCAAAAGATATCTTAGAACAAGGCCTTAGGCAAATAAATAAGCAGACCAACAACACATCCGTTAAAAACCGATTATTAACAACTATGGCTGAAGTCTATTATGAATTAGGGGAGTATAATAAATCACTAGACTTAAGCAACAAAATTATTGTTATTAATAAAACCACAAGGTATAAAGATCAAAAACATCTACTTGTTAAAGCCAATTCTTTAAGAGAGCTTGGTGACTTCAATCAAGCATTAGAACTACTACAATCAATATCATTAATCGGAAATTTTGATGACAAATTGGATGTCATGTCATCAATGGCTAAAACATTAAGCAATTTAGACAAAGATGATCAAGCCATTGAAATTTCTCAATCAATAATAAATCAAGCAAAATCAATGTTTGGAAAGAACAGTATCCAATATGCAGATTATTTATTTTTTCACAGTAAAATTTTAAAAGAAATTGTCTATGAAAGTTATAAGTTCTCATTGTGGAATGAAATTATTAGAATCTACCAATTCAACAACATTGAAGCAAGCCATATATTAGCCAAAACTCATCATCAATTAGGGAAATATTATCGAATTGAAAATGAATTTGATAAAGCAACGAAGCATTTAAAAATAGCAGAAGATAAATACCGCAATATTTATGGCGAAGAACATTTGGTTATGGGAGCATTGTATAATAGTAAAGGAATATTATTTAAAAGTTTAAGGAACTACATTAAAGCACGGGATTATTATTCTAAGAATTTACAAATAAAAGAAAAGTACTTTGATTCAAACTATTGGAAGAAAGCACCAATAATTTTCAACATAGGCTTAACTTTTTTATACGAGGGTGAGGATTTAGAGTCTGCGGCAACATACTTTCAATCTGCTCTGAAGTTATTAGAGAATAATAATAAAACAACATTAAACATCTATTTCCACATTCAAACATCCTATGCAGATTCATTAATTAGACTTAATCAATTAGATAGAGCAGAAATTATTTTAAACGATGTAAAAAAGTTTTATTTAGACAAAAATTATCAAGCAGGCTTGTCATTGGCTAAGGTAAATTCTTTACTTGCTACCATTAAAATAAAACAAAAGGAATACACTCAAGCATACAGTCTATTAAAAATTTCTTTCCCTATTCTCGTTGAATATGAAAAACCAAATGATAGAATAAGATTGGAAAATACAAGAAATATGAATTTTTTATTAACGCTAGAAAAACATCAATAAAAACAGAATTAAATTGACAAAATCATCTTTACAATATAACCTGCAGTGTTTTTCGTAGATAGGTATATATAAATGAACAATATCGTTAAATTCTTAATGCTTCTATGTATTTTTAGTGACATTTCACATGCAGATACTACTGATTGTGAAGAATCTAGGTTAGTGACACCAGGAGATGAAAATTTCATATTTGTTACACATGGGATTGGTTATTACAATGGGCAAGATCAAAGTTCATACAATTGGTTATTCAATAATGAATCATCAAGTACAGAACAACATCCACATATCAAACGTGGTGTGCTTTGTGACTTTGTCATTTCAGTTAACAACAGATCAGGCGTCCAATTTGACACATCACATTATATAAAAAATCATTTTGATAATGATAATGAGATAAATTTCCGTTTTATATTAAGCACAAAAAACTTGATTGAAAGCTTTGTGGATGGTGATAAAATTGTTTTGTATAAATTTGATGCAATAGACAATCAAGGAGAAAACAGAAAACTCCTAAAGGTAAGACTATTCAAACACAAAGACGAGCAATGGATTTTAAAATTTCAATGGTTTAATTTAATTGAAGGTGAATCGGTGTTTGAGAGTTTTGTATTCAACAGTAGAGACAAGTTTATAGACTTTAGCTTCTTATGGAAGATAACTAATACAGAGTCATCAGATGGCTCCGTACAGATAACCAAATCCCAAGCTGCTGTAGTTATTCGCAAAGGTGCAGGTGAAAACCCCAAACCCAATTACATCTTAAGTCCATACACCTATGAGCCCTATACACCAACGTCAGGGTTAATGGGCACTTCATATTTAGGTTATATCAACGCAAATTCAAACTTCTTAGACATTGGTGATGAAATCCGAATTTATGCTCCCAAACGATACAATTAGCCCTATATTTATTCAAAATATCAAACCCCTTTTTTACAATCGTAAAAAAGGGGTTTTTTTATGCTGAGATACTCAACGACTATGGACTGAAAGTCCATAGGTTGCTTTTGGACTGAAAGTCCTATTCCAATATAATATTACCGGTTTCAACATTTGATGGATTTCTATGGTGTTCTAAATATTCCTGTACCAATTCTTCTGTAAGATTTCCTGTAGACCAAGCACCATAACCAATTGCCCAAAAATGACGTCCCCAATATCGTTACTTTAGTTCAGGAAATTCTTCTTGTAACCTACGTGAAGACCTTCCTTTCAATCGTTTTATTATATTGCTAACTGAATGTTTTGCTGCATACTCTAAATG
>JADGEI010000031.1 GCA_016744455.1 Alcanivoracaceae bacterium | reverse complement strand
GGACATTTCGCCTTTCGGGCATGGGTTTAGAATCTCATTTTAGCGTTGGATTCATTATAGCATAACAAGGTAACTTAGGACAAAAAGCGTTTTATGTCCTAAGTTTGAAACATAATAAAGCTCTGATTTCAAAGGCTCTATTTCTAAGCGTACGTTTCTGTACCATTGAACTTCAAACCCCTAGCAGTTTCGAGGGGATGGGCACAAAACCCCAACCTGGCTCAATGATTGGAAGCCCGCCGCTGCTTAGCAGAACTGAATGAATTTTTGTAGAGGTGTAAATTTTATTGGTTTTATGTTTTATACGTTAGCTTTTAACATGAAGTCTAATGAGGTGTGAAAACATATGCTTAACCCTTTTTTTGAAACTTAGTTTTTTATGGTAATTTAATGGGGGTAGTATAAACCCAGTCTTTATTTTTGACAGGGGTGTGACAAGCAATACAAGATTGATCTAGGTCATTATCATCACCATAAGGGATTTGTTTGTCGCCTAACCAGCGTGCCCAACCCCAACCGGTTCCGTTTTCAGCAAAACGTTTGTTGTCTTTAAACATAAATTCTGCATGGGTAAATTCTTCTACATTGGGTGCTATGGCGGTTGGCCAGTTATCTTCAGCTTTTTGTTTGAAGACAATTTTTCCGAGTATTGAACCATCAGGCCATGGATTGGTTTGCTTGTTTCGGCTGGCTTGGATTGCAATGTCATTGCCAAGAATAATCCGCATGCTCTGATTGTCAATGCGGTGAGATGCGGAAATAACTTTCCAGTTTTTATAGTTATGGGGCAAAGATATGCCATTAAGATTAGCCTTGACAGTCTGAACTTGTTTTGTAGATGGTTTTTGTGAACAGCTTTGGAGTAAGAGTAAGCTACTCGCAATAGATAGTATTGAAAGTAGTTTTATGGTTTTAGTTTTGTGTAGTGTTAGTTTTTTCATAGTATTTTTTTAATTATTATTCGTCGTTAAAAGTTAGCTGCAATCATGGGTTGTAAAGTTCTGACATCTAGTCCTTCTTTTACACCAGTGATGGCAAAGTTGTAGTTGTTTTTACCCCAATAACTGACTTGAGCCAATTGAGTGTTGTAATAATCAGGCTGTTGCGGTGCTGTTTTAGTTGGATTTCTGGTAATGATAACAGTGTATCTTTCGCCTAGTTTATCGTGGTACATAAGCTGTACACTTTTGCCTTCGTCCATGCGCAAATGTCTTATGCCTACTAATTCTAAGCCTGCTTTTATTAAATCAGGTGGTGTAAAAGTGTCATTTTTATTAACCTTGTCAAAGGTTAAAGTCTGAACATTATTAGCTAGGTGTTGTTCGGGTGAATATTTAAAGTGTGCGACTATGGCTTCTTGTGCATAGTTGACTTGTTTATTGCCAGAGTAAATATTCATTACAATTACAGCAGCCAACAAACCCATGGCAAAAGAGCTCGCCATTCGCCAGTTTACAAACATGGCTTGTCTATTTTTTTTCCCTTGTTCTTGTTTTACAAAGATAGATGTTCCATAGCGTTGACTGAATTTTTTATCTAATGTTGTGTATTCAATGATACGACTTCTTATCGCTGGTTCAGCTGCAATTCTATTTTCTAAATCTGATTTGCGTATACCTTTGAGTTGACCATCAAGGTACATCTGAATTTCGCTATCGGTCAATTCATCCAAATTATTTTTTCTCACGTTGTATCTCCACAATGTTTGATTGTTTTGGTTGTTGTTGCATATCAAGAGTTTTACGTAACAAACTTCTTGCTCTGTGTAAACGCGACATGACTGTTCCTGTTGGAATTGACATGGTTTTGGCAATGGTTTTGTAATCGTATCCTTCTATTGTTGCCAGCACGAGTACAGACTTTAATTCTGGTTCTAAGCCTTTAATTGCACTGTCCAGATCCATTAACTGGTTTATTTCATGGTTTTGTTCAATATATGATTCAATATATTGTTCATGATTACTATCACCAAACTTCTTACTTCTAGTGCCATCAATAAAGCTATTGTACATAATTTTTAGTAACCAAGATTTTAAATTGACTCCACGGGTAAAGCGATTAAATTTTACCCATGACTTTTCAAAAGTTGATTGTACCAAATCTTGTGCGTCTTCATTGTTACGACACAAATAACTAGCATACCGTTTAAGATCTGGCATGTAGGTTAGAATGTCTTCTCTTTTTACAAACATTGTTTGTTTTCCTAACGAGTGTATTAAATAAATGATAAGAAAGGCATTGTTACCTTTCTTATCTGTTCTATATATGAAATTAACGAATATTTATGGTTTTTTCAACAGTTTTACTGTTGGCAATGCCATCATTGACTTGCAATGTAATATCCAAATCATCTGATGATAAGGGTAAAAATAAAGCAAAAGGAAAGTAGCGTGATTGGAAAATAAGCGCTTGTCCAGACTTTAAAGCCCATTGATATTGCAACTGATCATTGTTCTCATCATATGATTGATTCGCATTTATAATACCAAACCGGAAAGCATGAGAAGAACGTGGAATGCTTATTTTTGCAACTGGAGCTTGGTTTTCTATTGGCGTATTAACACGATAACTTAAACGAATATCAGCAATTTCTAAATCAGTATCTACAGGTGTTAGTAAAACACGATTGATAATTTCTATGCCTTGAGCTGTGATAAATTTAGCTTGTGGGCCAAATGGAGGCAATTGAAAGTTATCTACAAATAATAACTGATGATAGCGTGGTGCTGTAATGGCAGACTGACAAGATTCATTTTCAACCACTGAAAAATCTTTAATCAAATCAATTTGTTCAAAGGCATTAATTTTAGCTTCTGCGATAAAATCTCCATTTTGGTTAACAACTTCACCCTCACAGACATATTGAGCGAGCCGTATGGGAAAGGGTTCCATCGCTTCGGATAATCCAAAAGCTTCATTTAAACGGCCTTGAGTTAAATCATTAGCTGGTTTAAAAGTATCACCAACGTGTGAAGGTGTAGCTAACAAGTCCATTTTGAAATCAAGATCACCAATTTTAATACTTGCCATTGCCTCATCAAGAATCGGATGAGAAAATGCTGTATTGATTGTGTTAAATTGCTCTGCTTCTAAATTGACCAATGCGTCTTCAAAATTTACACCTGAAATCATTTTCACAAGGCTTTCATAAGCTTCCAAGTAATCATACACAGCATCATTGAGTGCACTATCATTCACTGCTAAACTAACGGCATTAAAATTTTCGGCAATTAGCGTAAAAGCAGAGGCACCTTCAGCTTGTATTTGCACAATTTCACCTGTTGTAACCAAATTTAAAGCATGGCCATGACTCAATGCATTATCCAACAAAATATAACTGGCTCTTTTTAGCCTATCTAATTGAAAAACAATAGGCTCACTTGGCAATAAAGCACCTGCTTTTTTTACTCGAGAAGTTAAGGCTTCATTAGGTAAAAAAGGTGAGTCAGCAAGTTTAGTGATGTGTGGTAACAATGTTGCAGCAGTCAAAATTTTAGTGCTGTTTAAAAGTTGTTGCTGAACCTCTGTACTATTCAGCATTTCTAGCACACCGGTTTCATTTTCAGCCGCAATTTGTGTATGCAAATCATAAGCTAATTGATACATGTTGTATAAATAACCTTGTTCAAAACCTCGCCCAGCACTACTTGGACCCGCAATAGTATTAAATGGAGCCCCCAGAGGAGAAAGCCCTGATTGTTGTAATGCTGTTTTAGAAAGGATTAAATTATGTAACACAGTTCTTCTGTCTTGTAGTGAAAACCCTAAATTTGTCAAATCATTGACAACTACATCAACGACTTGTGCATCGGTTTGATCTCCATTTCTGTAGGCTTGAGTTAAAACATAATTCGCTACATCGGTATTTTTAAACTCGTGACCGTTTAAATTAAAGGTATTAACATATTCTTTTAAATCATCAGCAAGTGTTAGCACGCCATCTTCTACACGAATTTGTCCAACTTTTCCATCGGCACCATGAATACTAAACTTAATTAAAGAGTTTAATGTTGTGCGGTGAGTAGTACCATCGTCTAATTCAACTTCTAATTGTGCTGTCATATCATTTAAACTATCAACATCAATTCCACCCACTGAAACAGATTTAAAAACTTCAGGGTGAACTTGTAATGTATAGGTAGGATTATCTGAAAAAGTCGTATTCAGTGATTGTTTTGCGCGATGAAATGTAGATATTGTACTGCCATCAAAAACTGGCCCTTCTTCATTTGTACCCGATTGATATACAGTCGGGCCTAATAATGGTCCTGGATTTGAAATGGCAGGGTTGTGTAAAGGCGCGCCATTTTTTGTTATGTCTTCTTGCTTAGCATGAGCTACCAAATAAGCAAAATCTTCACGTGTGATAAGGTCATTGACCCTATAATTTTTTTTGGTTAAAAAACCTTCGATTGAAACAACATCATTAAAACCTGCTACGGCGCGGTATTTATTCGCTAGAAAAAGTGCCTCACCATATGATAACTCACCCTTTCCGATATCATCGAGAGTACCTAAAATTTGTTTAGCGAAAGTCTTGTCAGTTGTTTGGTTTGGATTAAGAGTGGAGTTAGGATTGATAACACCAGATAATTCCAAGTCTTGAACAGATTTTTTTGCATAGTTAGAAACACTGTCAAAATCAACTATAGTTGATTCTGCAATAGCTGGAGTTGCTATTACCATCGATACATTTAATGACACAGCAATGGCGAATGTCATTTTTTTCATTTTGTTATACATATAAATAACCCTGTTTTGATGTAAATAAATAAGAGTAATTTTAAAACTCTTTGTTAATGAAGGGCTGAAGTTATATATTTATGGTATTAGTCTTTATGAGGGAAAGATTAAACCCCAATGACTGACAAAAATATATTTTGACCATAATAAAACATCAATAAGTGATATAAATTAACTGAATTATCAGCTCTTCAATTAACTAACGTTAGTTAATCACAATTTATTCATATTAAAGAGAATTAATATTTTGATATTTGTGAAAAGGGATTTGAATATCCTTAGCGTGGTTTTCCGTACCACTGGACCTCGAACCCAGTATTGTGTAACGTAGGCTCTATAATTTCTAACTTAGGACAAAATACGTCTTTTGTCCAATGTTTGAAATCATAATGTCATCGTTACAAAGCCTTGCTCAGCTGACCGTAGTGAGTGCACTATCAAAGGTCCTGTAGCAGTAAATTGTTAGGCTTTTGAATTTGAATAGCTTGACTATAACAAATTCATTTGTACATTCTTAAAAGATTCAATTTTACGTTTAAGGCCTAGCTTTTTCTCTGCTTTGTCTTTTGCTATCTCACTCATGTAAGACACTAAATATTCTAAATCAACCACATTTCTAATTTTTAAAAATTTTTTTAATTTATTTATATACACAAGAGATTTTTTATTTCTTTTTAAAAGCTCAATAGTATTACTTAATGTTCCAGTACTTGTTGTATCCCATACCATAAACCCATAATCACAATCATCGGCCATTTGTATATCTTTAGCTGTATAAAAAGCTCTTGTACCTGGTTTTGCACTAGCTTTTATATTTTCTACCATCCAGTGACCAATATTATTTCTAGGCTTATTACCAGTACAATAAACAATTACTGACTTACTATGCATTGTATTCAGGTATTCTTGGATTGAACTATCAACACCATTTGCATCACCGACAATAACTTGGTAGTCAGAGTTAACAATGTTATTAATTCTATTTAGAACATTAGTATCTAAGTTCTTTATTCTCATTGAACCAGATATAAAAACTTTATGCATTATCTTTTCCTAGTTACTGTGGCAACGTATATATTGCCTATTTTACCATAATTACGTAAAATATTAGTTGCAGCTTCAAGAGAAGAACCTGTGTCGAATAAATCATCAATTATTAGTACGTCGAATAGACCTTGTGGAAGGATATCGTAAACAGTAAATGCTCCCATCAATGTTGATATTTTTTCTTCTTTAGTAGCTATATCTTTCATAGATGGTGTGACACCAGTTTTAACTAAAAGATTTTCATAACATGGGATGCCTTTTAGCCTTGCAAACTCTTTAGCAATTTCTATTACAGGTTGTTTATTTCTAACCTTTGAAGGGGGCATCGGAATAATAAAGCTGGCAGATGAAAAAACATCGCTAAAAGACGTTACTAACTGTTGAGAAATCAATGGTACCTGAGAAAAATCAGAACGGTATTTAAGTTGGAATAAAGCTTCTCCAGCTTCTGGCCTAATTGTATCAAACTGCATGTGTCCGGATGTATTATAGCCTATAGGTGTGGAGCTGGTAGTATGCTTATCTAGGCTGTACCCTAAATCCCATGCGCCTTGTAACTGTTTAATATTTACATTCATTCTTAACTCGATATTACTTTTAAGCTTAACAACTGTTAACTATATCTTGATTAATCAATTAATTTCAAGCCAATTTAAGCCATTTTAAGCGTTTATCAATATTAACTGATATTAATCGATAAAGAAGTCGCACAAACCCCTTATAGTAACTTTTCGTACCGTTGGACTTCAAACCCCTAATACAACATATCCCCATTTTAGGATTCTAATTTTTTGACATGTTTCCATAATTCATTTGAAAGTTGTTTTTAGGGAATTCAAATTTAATGCTCACATGTGTTTTTCCTCTATCCATATAAGAAACAGAGCCTTTAAAATAACATGCTACTAGAATAAGCCTTAAAAGCGCTTGATCAACTCCTTCAGCAACTAGTGTATCCGCAAATATTTTATTAAACTCTTTTTCCAAATTAAAACATGGTGGGTATTCTTTCCATTCAGTTGTCTTATGTTTACTTTGTTTCCACCAAGTATTTGATTTGCTATTGAAACTGTATATTTTCACTTGCGGTGATAAGCGGCTAGATTTTTTTATGCGATCAGGAGATGGTTCACCAACTTCAATCCATAAAGAAATCAAATCATCCAAAGTTTTCACCCAAACGTCTGGTTCTTCAATGTTTGCCAAGCCTTTGGTGAAGCTCATATTTTCCTGTACATTGAGGCAGTAAGCAACAATTCTAGCCATCATCCTTTCTAATGTTTCTGACGGGTGTAAAGCAACTGTAAGATTTAGAGAATCATAATAATCACGGTTAAAATCAGATAGAGCAATACTCAATTTGTAGATGGTCGGTTTTATCGCCATATGGGCACCTTTTTTAATAAAGATTTTTGTTATTTAAAGCGGCATCATAACAACAGTTCAACAAAAAGGCTATACAGCAGATAATAAACGACACCAAGACACATTTGTATATTAACCTTGAGGATAAATACCTATCATCAGGAAAACAAGAAATTCTTATTTCAAAGCATTGTCTGTAATTAATGGTTTTTCCATTGATAAAGGCAATAACGCAGAGATTAGGATTTCTTGCTCTCCCTATCTCATTGAATTTAAATTGAAAGGTCAAAGACTATTTACTCTTGGACTGATGATTGGTATTTATCCGTAAGGTTAATATGTGCTATAATTTCAATTTATTTTAATACATCAAGTGGGTTTAACCCAACTCTAGTGCAATCAACAAAAGAATGTTCTGCCAGTTGTGGAAGCTGCCTTCTATTTACATTATGAAAACAATCACTATTTTCTCCATCTTACTGTTCGTTTCAAATTTGGCTTATGCAGATTCACCTGATTTATTGTCTTTACTCAATAAGCAAGTGACTGCTTTTAACCAACAAGACGTTAAAAAATTAGTCGGAAATGTTAGCGAAGACATGAAATACTACTATTTAACAGCTGATGAATTAATTATTGAAACATCAGGCAAAGCGGCATTTGAGCAGGCTATGATAAATTATTTTAGATCAGGGCACACGCCTTATTCAACCATTGAAAGCCATGTCATTGATGGAACTAGAATTAGTTTCAGAGAAGTCGTCAGTCATCTGGACAAACAAGGTAAAAAAATCACTTCCTCTGCTATGGGTATTTACCAATACAAAGATGATAAAATTACAAGGGCATGGTATTTTATCGATTAATAATGAACATGTCATAATGAAGCTGCCAAACCCTAATTAAAATAGACTCTGAGCTCTAGTGAGAAAACATTAAAATGAATAAAACAAAAGTAAATTTTGATGCTATTTCACGAATCAAAATCGCTCATACCCCAACACCACTGGAATCTACTTCTAGGCTATCAGATGCACTAGGCTGTCAAATATTTATTAAACGAGATGATTGCACTGGATTAGCCGGTGGCGGTAACAAGGTTCGCAAACTTGAATACTTATTAGCAGATGCAAAAAACCAAGGGGCTGATACATTAATTACCATTGGTGGTTTGCAGTCAAATCATGCCAGACAAACTGCTGCAGTTGCTGCAAAGTTTGGATTGAGGTGTGAATTGGTACTAGAAGACATTCCGGGCACACCAAAACAAGAGTATTACCACAATGGCAACGTATTACTCAACAAGTTATTTGGTGCTAACATTCATCACATGGGTGTAGGCCAAGATAGTATTAGTTATTCAGAAATGTTAATTGATAAGTTAATACAAAATGGGCAAAAACCCTATTTAATTCCTATTGGTGGTTCTAATGTGATAGGCAGTTTTGGTTATATGCGTTGTGCCAATGAAATAGTTCAACAACTGGAAAGCCATAACATTACGATTGATCAAATTGTTTTAGCTTCGGGTAGTGCTGGTACTCAAGCTGGATTACTCGCAGGATTGATTGCTGCTCAAATTGATCTGCCAGTACTGGGTATTTGTGTGTCTAGATCAACCTTAGATCAACAAGAATTAGTCGAATCATTATTGAGAAAAATACTAAAAAACAGAGGTATAGACCCAGAGTTAGCCAAAGGTAAGGTCAACTGTATTGGGGATTATGTAGGTGAAGGGTATGGTATCGTCACTGAAACTATGATCGCAGCTGTGAATCAATGTGCTCAACTAGAAGGACTTTTATTAGATCCTGTTTATACAGGGAAAGCGATGGCAGGGTTAATAGATTTATGCCATCAAGGTGTCATAGCCAAAGGAAGTAATCAACTTTTTTTACATACAGGAGGTAGCCAAGCATTGTTTGCTTATCGTGATAATATTAACCTAATATTTAAAGACAACTAAAAAACAGTTACAATACTGTTTTTTGTAATAATAGTTATTCTAGGTGAACAAATTGAATTCTAATGTATCTTTTTTAAACTCTATCAAAAACTTACTTAATAAACTTCCAAAAAGTTGGATTGAGTTAACCACACATCGTTTAGATATTTACAATGAAGCACAAGCCAAATCAGAGTTTTTGCTAAAGTTAAAAAACCTCATAACAAAAAACGATTTTACAACTGAAGAACTCGATCAATTGCCAACAGCATATGACTACATTCGTCTGGGTCATCAATTATCCAGCCTTTTAGAATGGGTTCTAGCACAACTAAATAAATTATCAGATGATCAAGTCATAACATTCGCCTCTCATACAATGCCCATTTTATCATTATTGCGTATAAATAAATTAACACATCAAGACACTTTTATTTATTACAACACCACTCATTCTCCGCTTATTGATGAAACGCGATTGGAGAACATTTATGGCTATCGATTTAATTTGCAAAAAATCACAGACGCAAAAGATATACCACAGCATAATGGGAACGTTATATTTGTCACTGAAAGCAAATTTAATAAGCCTATACTTAGCAGTCCAAACATTGATGCCACTATCAACATCCATCCTTCATTTGGATGTGCAATGTTAATTCATGATGCAAAAAATCACAAATCAATCAGTGATGTGCAACACGTTAGAAGGCGTGAAACCATTGCCATGACACCTATAAACGCATTAAATACTCTCAAGGATATTGTTAATAATGAAACTACACTGCCTATAGAAAGTTGTGAACAGGATAAATCAAAAAATATGCAATCTGTTATTTCTTGCATAAAAGAAAACACCGGCAGCCAATTAATCCCACTAATTGCCTCCAGTGGGCTTTCAATTCAATATGCCATGATGATGGGGTTGGCCGAAAATGCTATGACCCAATATCCTGGAAAAACAATAAAAATAATATTGCCACCCAATTGTTACGGTGGAACAAATGATCAGTCAAGACGAATTGCTGACCTTATGCCCAATACAGGAATTGTCGATATGCATGTTGATGGTGGTCAGGACCTCATCTCTAGCCTTGATGAGGCATTAAGTAAAGTTGCTCGTGCAGATGGCATCCCACTGGTATTAGCAGAGATCCCAACTAACCCAAGGGTTGAAGTACCAGACATGAATAAGTTGGGAGAGGTATTAACAAGAAAGAGATTTACCGCGCAGAATGAACCCGCTATCAAGCCCTATTTCATGGTTGATCAAACTTTTTGCCCAAATGTGAGACTATTGCAACAAGACAGTGAACTAAAAGATGTCAAAACTATTTCCTTCGCCAGTGGCTCAAAATTTCCTAGTGGTGGTCGCTGTATTGCGGGGTACTGTGCGGCCAATAATAGCGCTAAAGGGTTGATGAAATTAATCTCTAGTCATTTAGTGTTATCCGATAACTTAGCCAATTCCCATCAATTACATACCTTAGCTGAAAATATGCCATCAATGCCTAAACGCATTAAACTAGCCTATACAAAAACCCGCCAACTGGTTAACTTCATTCACGCCTTAATTCCACAATCTAAAATTTATTATGTTTCAGATGAAATAGCTCAATTGGGGTTCATGCCATCGGTTTTTTCTTTAGATTTACCACTACCTGGCGATAAAGAAATAACAACGCAGCAACACAGCGACAATCAAAAACTTCTCAATACAAAACTCATAGAATTTATGATTAAATCCCACCCAAATGAGAGTAAAAACTGTGTAAGTTATGGCCAACTCAAAGGTAGCTATTGGACAATTCCAGCCACGTCAACACAAGGAACAACCAAAGAAAAAGACAAAGATTATGTCGTCAGAGTAGCATTGTCACCCGAATCTGATGTAACATTATTATCACAATTATTTAAAGAATTTTGCACAAAACACCACTTGATTTCGTGATCATTTAGACTATAAAAAAGCAAAAATTGTTGGAATTAACTAAATAAACTCTAAACTACAAAAACCTATAAAATAACTAAAAATATGAAATTTATAATATTGCTTATCAGTTTATCAACCAGTATGGTTATTCATGCCCAAAGTTGGGTTTCTGGAAAAGGAATTCATAAAGTAAAGGAATATGAAACGGCTAGATACTATTTTGCTAAAGGAATAAAAAACAAAAAAATATCAAAAAAAGGCTTTATTAGCATTGATTTTATGAAACAACCTCATAATGCTTTGGCATTAGATGATGAATATAACCACGTCCTTATTGATAGTAAGGGAAAAAAAATATCTATCACTCCATTAGGTTATACAAAATCAATTGTCCCAAGAAATTACAATTATGTAGATGGAAAAAGAGATGATAAAAGAATAAAACTTTTAACAAAAAAAACCAACAACTCTGGAATCAGAGCAAGGAATATTGCTTTTCTAAATGACTATGGAAAACCGAGTAATTTTTTGGATAATGTTGCTTCAGGGTTTAATAAGAAAATAAATGACCATTTCTTTTTCGAAACCATCAATGAAAATAAAAAAAGATTTTTAGTTGTAACAAACAATAAAGGCGTATTGCAAGGACCCCCTATATCTGATTACTATAGTTTTTCAGTAATAACTAACAGTATTGCAAATGATAACTTTGATATTTTCTATGAAGTCTATGCACTACCGCATCCTGAAAATAAGGATCTAATGATTCCAATTTCTTCTAATGGGAGTCCTGCACCAATGTTAGAAAATAATATTATTGGTTATTTACCCTTTTATGACACAAAATCAGCAGTCAGAAAACAAGCAGATTATGATTTAATTCATAGTTGGATTGGAGTCCACGCAATGGATGATGGAAGCTTCAAATATAGTTATGCTTCGCCAGGTTTCGAATTTCAGAGTGATGCAGTTTTTATAAATACAGATTGGACTTTTAAACAAGAATCATCTGTAAGATCTTACTTTTTATATGGAGAAGTCTCGCCTGGAAAGTATGGATTGTATTGGTTTGACACGGCTAACAAAGCTCACTGGTACCACTATAAACGCGTGGACGATAAAAATTATAATAAATACTCAGTCGTAGATAAAATCAAAAACATCAAGTATGATCTTGAAGCTCCGAAAAGGCGCTACTATGCAGAATTACAACGCATTGCCCGTAGTAAAGAAAAGCAAAAAAAATGGGAAGAAGATTATAGAAGAAAACGCTATCAAGAGTTTACTGTGGCAATGTCCAAAAAAGATTACCACATGGCTAAAAATATTGCATTATATTTAAAAGGGGAGGCCTTAGCGCAATACTGTACTAGCCAAAAGTGTAGTCAACATCAAATTAGAGAGGCTATAGCAACATCTAAGGGAGATAAATACTACAATAAATTAAGAAGCCAGCTGCAATATCGAACAGATTCAGGAACAGCAAATTGGCATCAACAACTTCAAGATTGGTCGAACAATCTAAACCAGGAAAGGGCTCAAAGATTAAGTGAAGCAAATCCAAATTTAAGCCAAATTATACAAAATGGCATGCAATCATGGCAAGCAGATCAACAATCAAAAACAAATAGAATTAATCAAAAAGCTAATATCAATTATACAAAAAATTTAAAGAATTGGACTTATGGAAAACAGAACTGGAAACCAGAAAAACCAACTAATAATTAGCGAATCAGTAATCGAAGGTGAAACAAACTGAAACAGCTATATAGCTGAAAGCTAGTATTTATAAGGAGTTTTGAAACATTTTGAAACGGGATGGAACCAAATGGTCTCGGAATTGATTTAATAATATAACCATTTGATATACCTGCATAATTTACAATGTGTTTTTAGATGTAGCACCATATGTAGCACCGCTATTGACTGTGATTCCCAAATTGAGAACAATAATGACAGAATTCCAAGAACCACAATTGTGCTAATAATAACACCTAGAATCAACAACGAAGTGCAACAGAATTTTTATTAAAGTTGAAAAGTAAGATGTGATGTGTTGCACTTGCAATTGAACTTCCCAAAAAATGAGATTGCAAATGAAACACTATTCACACCTTACTCAAGCAGAAAGATACCAAATATCATCACTGCTCAAGAACAATTGTACCAAAACTGAAATAGCAAACATCTTAAATCGTCATAAAAGTATGATAGGACGAGAAATTAAACGCAATACAGGTAAAAAAGGTTATCGCCCTAAACAAGCAGATGGCTTCGCAATTGATCGTAAAAGTAACAATGCTAATAAAATCAATGACTTTTGTTGGACTTATGTTACCCATTTGTTAAAGAAGAAGTATTCACCTGAACAAATCAGTGGTCGTTTAAAACTCGATGGTTGGGGTAAAGTGCCCAGTGTCGAAAGAATCTATCAATACATTTATGCTGACAAAAGGAAAGAAAGCTCATTGCGTGAACACCTTCGATGCCAAAAACAGAGAAGAAAAAGGTATAGCTCTGGCCAAGATAGACGAGGAAAGATAATTGGAAGGGTTGATATAGATAATAGACCAGAGCCTGCAAATTCTCGTTCACGTCTTGGAGATTTTGAAGGTGATACCATTGTTGGTAACAAACACAAAGGCGTGTTAGCCACACTTGTTGATAGAAAATCCCGTGAAGTTAAGATTAAACCATTGGTAAGAAAACTCGCTGTAGATGTCAGTAATGCCTGTATTGAAAAGTTGAAAAATGAACTCACCAATACTTTAACATTCGATAATGGTTTAGAGTTTGCAAAACATCAAATGATAACTGATTCTATTGGTATTGATGTATATTTTGCTAAACCTTATCACTCATGGGAACGTGGTACAAATGAAAATACCAATGGATTAATTAGACAATTCTTCCCTAAATTTATGCAACTTGATCAGCTAACAGATGCAGAAGTTCAGGAGGTTGAAGACAACTTGAACAACCGACCTAGAAAAATACTTGGGTATTTAACTCCACTTGAAGTAAAATCTAGAAACTGGACTGTTGCACTTCAATGTTGAATCTGGCCATAATAAATCTAACCTGTATTACTAGTTACTCTCTGTTACCTCAATCACATCTGTGTAATTTATTGACACATTAACACTTAATTTTATTACTGTTAATACTAGTTTTTGTTTAGAAGTTTAGATTACTTTTCTATACTTTATAAGTCTTACGACTGTAGTTATTATTGAACATCTAATTGTTTATTCATTCCACATATTATATAAATTACACTGTGTAAACATCCAGCGCAATTTGATGCACTGTATCAATGGTTTTATCAATATACCAGTCAATACATCCCTAACTAAAAAAACCGACTCAGGATTGCTTTATGGGTTAAATTGATACACAAACCAACCAGTAATAACCAATACAAGAACTGTTAATATAACAAAATAATAAACAAATCCAACCACCTGCTTTTATGTGGACTCTAGCTTTAGTGATTTAACTTATGTATAACTGGCTCATTGTTAATATAGGTGTATTGTGTCCCAGTCATTGGGGTTATACCTGCTTACCTTCTGGTCATATTAATTCAGTGATAAAGCCGCATCAATTGACATTCTCTGATAAAGAAGTATATTAATTATTACAATAATAATTTAAAAGGGAGTTACACCTTGACAGGTATAGATACTGTACTCAAACCCACTATTGACCAAACCACAAAGGTCAGTATCACATGAGTCAATCAACAAATAACTTAGCTGCACTCATATGGTCATTAGCTGACCTTTTACGTGGTGATTTTAAGCAAAGCCAATATGGGCGAATCATCTTGCCATTTACATTGCTACGTCGTCTTGAATGCGTGCTTGAGAAAAGCAAACAAGCAGTACTTGAAGCGAATGTAAATGTGCAAAAGATGAAGATACCTGAAGACGCACAGGAAAAGCTCATATTCCGTGCTACCGATGGATTGTCATTTTTCAACACATCTAAAATGACTTTGTCCACATTGGGTGAATCGGGTATAAAGGACAATCTTGAGTCTTATATTCAGGGATTCTCTAAAGATGCACGAGAAATATTTGAGCACTTTAATTTTTTAGAATTTATTGGTCAATTAGCGGATGCCAATTTACTGTATATGATTGTACAAAAAGTCAAGAATACAGACCTGAGTCCAGAAGCCATATCCAATCATGAGATGGGACTGGTCTTTGAAGAACTGATTCGTCGATTTGCTGAAGGTTCAAATGAGACAGCAGGTGAGCATTTTACTCCTAGAGACATTGTACGACTCACGACATCACTGGTGTTTATGGAAGATGATGATGTGATGAGAAAACAGGGCGTTATACGTACCATATATGACCCGACAGCGGGCACAGGAGGGTTTCTTTCCTCTGGCATGGAATATGTGCACGAACTCAATCCACAAGCCGTTATGAGAGCTTATGGTCAAGAGCTGAATCCTGAGAGTTATGCTATCTGTAAAGCAGATATGCTTATCAAAGGACAAGAAGTCAATAACATTAAATTAGGCAACACCTTATCCAATGACCAATTGTATGCGGATAAATTTGACTACATGTTATCCAATCCACCCTTTGGTGTAGACTGGAAAAAAATTCAAAAAGAAATAGTCGAAGAAAACACAGTCAAAGGGTTTGATGGCCGATTTGGCCCTGGACTTCCACGTGTCTCTGATGGCTCACTGTTATTCTTAATGCATTTGGTTGATAAGATGCGCGATAGCAAAAGTAATGGTGCCAGCAAGGATGGTGGCGGTCGGATTGGTATTATTCTCAATGGTTCACCCTTATTCACAGGTGGTGCAGGTTCGGGTGAATCAGAAATAAGACGTTATATCTTAGAAGCTGATTTATTAGAAACCATCGTAGCCTTACCAACTGATATGTTCTACAACACAGGTATTGCGACTTATATCTGGATATTATCGAATAAGAAATCAACAGAACGCAAAGGCAAAGTACAGCTCATCAATGGCATCAACCTATTTGGTAAGATGCGTAAATCATTGGGTTCTAAGCGCAATCTGATGGACGAGAAAGACATAGCTACCATCACCCGAACATTTGGTGCATTTGAAGAAGTCGAAGCCAGAGAACTGGACAAACCCATCGAACAAAAAAGTAACCGTGGTAGACAATCAGAAAATCCAAAGGTAGAAGCACCTAAAACATTTGCAAGTAAGATATTTCCCAATCATAAATTTGGTTACAGACGCATCACAATAGAACGTCCTTTACGCATGTCTTACCAGTTTAGTGATGAGAGGATTAATAACTTACGCTATGCACCCAAACCTTTTAATTTGGTTATGCAATGGATTTATGACGAATATGGTAAAAACTGGACTGGTGTTAGTGATGTTGAAAACTATGGCACACTTAAACAATACGAAACCGATATCCGCAAACACATCAAAGACAACTTCAGTAATCTCAAAGAAGCACAAATCAAAACTGTGATTGATGACAAGATATGGAACACACAAAAAACAATATTAATTAAAGCCAAAAAACTACAGCAAGCAATAGGAACTGAGCAACACGATGACTTCAACCAGTTTGAAGCTTCCATAAAACATGCCTGTACAACCCACAACATCAAACTAGAGGCCAAAGAGAAAAAACAAATCACCGATGCGGTCAGTTGGAAAAATCCTGAAGCCAAAAAAGTCATCAAAAAAGTACACAAGGCCAAAGCCAATCCATTGTATGGTATATTTTCAGTTGACGGCAAGTCGACTGAATACAAACCCGATGGAGACCTGCGTGACCATGAAAATGTCAATCTAGACCCAAGTCAAACAGTCAATGCAATTAACGAAGCTTACTTCAAGAAAGAAGTCCAACCACACGTCCCCGATGCCTGGATAGATGCCAATAAAAAAGACAAAACGGATGATGAAATTGGTATTGTTGGTTATGAAATTCCTTTCAATCGACACTTCTACCAATACCAACCACCCAGAGACTTGGTGGATATTGATAGAGATTTAGATAAGGTCAGTGGTGAAATTATGGAATTATTGCGTGAGGTGCATTCGTAATGGACAAAATTGGTGCAATAGTAATTTATCAAAACAATCAGGGTGGTGTTCAATTGGATGTACGCCTTGAGGATGAAACGGTTTGGCTCACACAAACACAAATGAGTCATTTATTTGGCAAGGCGGTTTCAACAATCAATGAGCATATTAAAAATATCTACATAGAGAACGAATTGGTTAAACAAGGAACTTTGAGAAAATTCGGAAATTCCGAATTTTCTACAAAACCAACTAATTTTTATAACCTTGATGTCATCATATCGGTGGGCTACCGGGTAAAATCTCAACAAGGCACACAATTTAGGATATGGGCGACTCAACGTTTGAAAGATTATATTGTTAAAGGCTTTGTATTAAATGATGATCGCTTTAAAACAGGCAAGTCCATGCAGTATTTTGATGAGCTGCAACAAAGAATTCGTGAAATTCGTATTTCTGAAAAATTCTTCTACCAAAAGATAAAAGACATTTATACCACCAGCATTGACTACAATCCCAAAGATAAAAAGACGCAAACATTCTTTAAAATCGTACAAAACAAATTACTCTGGGCAATAAGTCAACAAACAGCCACAGAGCTAGTTTATCGTCGGGTTGATGCAAGCTTGCCTTTACTGGGAATGCAGTCTCTTGATACAAAAAAGCAATCGGTTACCAAACAAAAAGCCAGTATTGCCAAAAACTACCTCAATGAAGAAGAAATCAAACTGCTTGGACTATTAGTCGAACAATACCTCGCCTTTGCAGAAACTATGGCACAACAACAAACCCCAATGAGCATGCAAGATTGGAGCGAACGCCTAGATATAATCCTACAACTCAATGGCAGAGAGTTGCTGACTCATGCAGGTAAAATTAGTCAACAACAAGCCCAAGAGCTAGATAAATACCGAGAACAACAAAAAACATTGCAATACAAAGACAGTATAAAAGAAATAGAAGCCGATATTAAACGCTTAGGGAAGGAGAAATAATGGTGTTATTGCAAAGAAGAGAAGTCCAATCTCATATACCCGATGCCTGGATTGATGCCAGAAAAAAAGACAAAACGGATGATGAAATCGGCATAGTCGGTTACGAAATACCATTTAATCGTCACTTCTACCAATACCAACCACCACGAGAATTAGTGGATATAGATAGGAATTTAGACAAGGTTAGTGGTGAGATTATGGAATTGCTAAAACAGGTGCATTCCTAATGTCAGTGAAATATCTGACCTATTCTGAATATATACATTCAGGAGTTGAATGGCTAGGCAATATACCAAAGTCATGGACAAAGACTAGACTAAAATTCGAAGCAAAAATTAATATGGGACAATCTCCCAACTCAAACGATTGTAATCAAGATGAAAATGGCTTGCCGTTTTTACAAGGAAATGCCGAGTTTGGTTCTAGGAACCCCTTGCCAAAACAATATTGTGAAATACCAAGAAAAATTGCAATGAAAGATGAAATGTTGTTCTCAGTTCGAGCACCTGTGGGAGCGTTAAACATTGCAGACCAAAATTATGGTATAGGTCGTGGATTATGCGCAATTAAAAGCAATGATAGACTAAAGAATGATTTCTTATGGTGGTTAATTCCTGTTATCAAATCAGAATTAGATTCAGTCAGTACAGGAAGCACTTTTGAGTCAGTAAGTGTTGAGCAAGTTGAAAATGTTAAAGTGTTCGCACCTTCGATTAATGAACAACAAAGAATCGCCAATTTCCTAGACCACGAAACAGTAAAAATCGACACCCTCATCGAGAAACAACAACAACTTATCCAACTACTCAAAGAAAAACGCCAAGCAGTTATCAGTCACACAGTCACCAAAGGACTTAATCCAGATGCCCCCATGAAGGAGTCAGGAGTTGAATGGTTGGGTGAAGTGCCGGAGCATTGGGGGATACCAAAGATAAAATGGTTCTACCAAACTGAAAGCGGAGGTACTCCCAATACTTCAAATTATGAAAAATATTATAAAGATGGAGAAGTCCCTTGGATACGCACAACAGATTTAAACAATAATGCTTTACATAATACCCCTATAGCAATAACACAAGAAGCATTAAATGATTCTGCTTGTTCACTACTCCCAATAAATTCTGTACTTATTGCTATGTATGGTGGCTCAGGGTCAATTGGGAAACATTCGATACTAAAATTTGAATCAACAATAAACCAAGCAGTATGCGCTATATTACCAAATACAAAAATAATTCCCGATTTCTTACATTTATATGTTGAATTCTATCGACCTTATTGGATGGTTGGTGCAGAGGGTACTAGAAAAGACCCTAATATTAATCAAGAAACCATTAGAGAATTAGTCGTTACCTGTCCTCCACCAAGTGAGCAAGTTAACATAGTTCATGCTACAAAAACTAAATTATCAGTTATTGATGAAATTATAAAAAAAAGTGAGTTTAATATTCATTTAATGCAAGAACGCCGAACAGCTCTAATCTCAGCTGCGGTTACAGGTAAAATAGATGTCAGAAATTGGCAACCCGCTCATATTAAAACCACTACTGATAATAAAAGTAGGGAGATGAGTGATGTATAATATGAACACACCCCTAACCCCTCTCAAGAGGGGAATGTATGAGTTTTATCGAAAAACTCGATTTAACAAGTCCCCTCTTGAGAGGGGATTTAGGGGTGTGTATCTGTATCATAATAAATGCAGCTTAACTGTTAAAATAACCAATAAATTCAAACAATTAGCATTTGCTACCTTCATCAATGAAGGCAGCAAAACACAAAATATCAAGAAGCAAGGAGGTATTTATCATGTCAGATAAAATTTCACAGGCACCGCAGGGAGAGTTTGTTCTATTTAATAGTGCTGATGGCAGCACCAGAGTTGAATGTCGGTTTGAGTCGGATACTTTGTGGTTGTCACAGGCGGTCATTGGTGAGCTCTATGGAAAAGCCAAAGCCACCATCAGTGAACATATTACTAATATCTTTAATGAAGGTGAGTGTGATGAAAAGTCAGTTGTTCGGTTTTACCGAACAACTGCGACAGATGGAAAACCTTATAATGTAAAATATTATAGTTTGCCTATGATTCTTGCTATTGGTTTTCGTGTGCGTTCTAAACATGGAACGCAATTTAGACAATGGGCAAACCAAACTTTGCAAGAGTATTTGGTCAAAGGCTTTGTGATGGATGATGAAAGATTGAAAAACCCAGCCATTGGGTCCTCATCAGTACCTGATTATTTTGATGAAATGCTGGAGCGTATACGTGATATTAGAGCCAGCGAAAGGCGCATGTATTTACGCATCAAAGAGATTTTCACAATGGCAGCAGATTACAGCCCCAGTAATAAGGACACGACTTTGTTTTTTCAAATTATTCAAAACAAATTACATTTTGCTTCTACTGGTTTAACGGCTGCGGAGTTGATTAGTCAACGAGTGGATGCAACTAAACCCAATGCAGGCTTAACCTCGTTTAAAGGTGATGAACCACGTAAATCTGATGTCACTATAGCAAAGAATTACTTGAAAGAAGACGAAATAAAATCACTCAATCGTATTGTGACTATGTGGTTGGACTTTGCAGAAGACCAAGCTTTGCAACGCAAACAGGTTTTTTTAGTTAATTGGCAAGAGAAGCTCGACCAGTTTTTGGAGTTTAATAATAGAAATGTTTTAGAGAATGCGGGAACAATGAGTAAGTTAGAAGCCGATAATATTGCAAAATTGGCCTATGATCAATACGCAAAAAATAAACGAGCTTTCAAAGAATCTGAAGGAGAAAAATTGGCAATTAATGCCTTAACAGAACAATTGAAAAAGGATAAGTAGGTATAAAGAATGAGCAAAGCCAACGAAACACCATTTCAAAACGATATGATTCGCCAATTAATTGCTAATGGGTGGTTATTGGGTAAACCTAAAAACTATAATCGTAAATTGGCATTGTACTCTGAAGACTTGTTGAGCTTTGTAAAAGAGACGCAAGATATTCAATGGCAGAAATTTTGTAAACTGTATCCAAACAATCCTGAACAGAAGTTTCTAGAACGAGTGGCATCGCAACTCGATAAAGCAGACCCCAATGCTGCTGATAAGGAAATGCGTACATTTGGTACTCTTGGAGTTTTACGACATAATATCCGCGACCGTGGCACTCGATTTAATCTTGTTCAGTTTAAACCAGAGCATGATTTAAACCCTGATACTTTGTCTAGGTATAAACAAAACCGATTTCGTGTTGTACCTGAATTGGTTTATTCACCTTGGGCAACTGCTACGCACGAAGCTGAAACTGGTATTAGAGCTAAGAAATGGCGCATTGATTTGGTTTTGTTTATCAATGGATTACCGATTGCTACCTTGGAATTAAAATCTGAATTTAAACAAGCTGTGCAAAATGCTATCAAGCAATATAAGACCACACGATTTGCTATTGACCCAATCACTAAAAAACCTGAGCCACTGTTGACCTTTAAACGCGGTGCTTTGGTACATTTTGCCGTGAGTCAATATGAAGTGTATATGTGTACACGCTTAAATGGTGAAGATTCATTTTTCCTTCCATTCAATAAAGGCACGAAAGAAGGTGGTGCCGGTAATGATATTCCTGAGAACATTAATCAATACGCAACAGACTATTTATGGAATGAAGTATTACTAGCTGATAATTTGCTCAATATTCTTGCCCGTTATATTCATTTACAGATAGAAGACAAAGAAGACTGGGAAGGACGTAAGTACAAAAAAGAGACCATGATTTTCCCTAGATACCACCAATGGGATGTGGTCAATCAACTCATCAACACCTCTAAAGCCGAAGGTCCTGGACAGAAATATTTAATACAGCACAGTGCAGGTTCTGGTAAGTCATTTTCTATTGCTTGGACTGCTCATCAATTGTCTTCATTGTTTACTACTAAAGGTAAGAAGCAATTTGACTCAGTCATTATTGTTACAGACCGTACTGTTTTAGATGACCAGTTACAAGATACCATCTATCAGTTTGAACACCAAGATGGTGTTGTAGGTCGCATTAATCGACAAGAAGGCATGGGGTCAAAATCTGAGAAACTAGCTGCTGCATTGGAAAATTCTCAACCCATAATCATTGTTACCATTCAGACTTTTCCTTTTGTATTAAAAGCCATTGAAAACAGTGTTAGTTTGAAAGAACGTAATTATGCGATTATTGCTGATGAAGCCCATTCATCACAAACTGGGTCTACTGCACGTAAACTCAAAGAAACATTAATGAAAGGCAGCGTTGATAATGAAGAGGAAATGACTTCAGAAGATATCATGGATGCTACAGTTGCCTCACGTCGTAAGTCTGAAAACCTCAGTTACTATGCTTTTACTGCAACACCCAAACCAAAAACCATAGAATTATTTGGTCGTCTACCTCATCCAGAAGAAATACCGTCAATTGACAACAAACCACAAGCATTTCATGTCTACAGCATGCGTCAAGCAATCGAAGAAGGGTTTATATTGGATGTATTAAAGAATTATACCAATTATAAGGTTGCCTATAATTTAGCATTAAAAATACAAAGTTCTGACCAAGAAGTAGAGAGTAAAAAAGCCAAGGTTAAATTAAACCAATGGGTAAGATTACACGACTACAATATTTCACAAAAGGTACAAGTTATCATTGAGCACTTTAAGTCCAATGTTGCTGGTTTACTTGGCGGTCAAGCCAAAGCTATGGTGGTCACAAGCTCACGTAAAGAAGCCGTCAGATACAAGTTAGGTTTTGATAAATACATCACTGAAATGGGCTATGACAAGATACATGCAATGGTCGCATTTTCGGGTGAAGTTGAGTTTGATGACAAAGACCCAAATGTTGGTGCTTTAATTGGTGAAAAGTTTTCTGAAACCAATATGAATCCCAATCTTAAAGGTCGTGATATGCGTAATGCCTTTGACTCTGATGATTATCAAGTGATGATTGTTGCCAATAAATTTCAAACTGGTTTTGACCAACCCAAACTTTGTGCCATGTATGTGGATAAAAAGCTTGGTGGTGTTGAATGTGTGCAAACACTTTCACGATTGAATCGCACTTATCAAAGCAAAACAGAAACTGGAACATTTGTCTTAGATTTTTTCAATGAACCAGAAGAAATACTAGAAGCATTTCAACCTTACTATGAGACTGCTGAATTAGCTGATGTTTCAAATCCAGACTTAATATTTGATTTAGATGATAAGTTACGCAGTGCAGGAATATTTTCATCACTTGAAGTAGAACAGTTTTGTGAAGCTTTTTATGTCAAAAGCAAAAGTAATGCAGCCATTGCTAATATCTGTAAACCTGCGGTTGAACGTTGGCAATCCCGATATAAATCAACAACACTTGAATACAGTCGAACCAAAGAACTATTCGAACGAACCAAGAAATCAGGTGATGCTGTCTTAATGGCTAATGCTGAAAATGATTTAAAAGCTGCTAAACAAGAAAAAGATGCCCTCGAAATATTTAAAAAAGACCTGGGAACATTTGTTCGCTTCTATGAATTTATGTCTCAAATTGTCGATTACGACGATAAAAATTTAGAGAAGCTATGTCTCTATGCACGCAACCTGGGGCCAATGTTACGTGAATCCATTAGCAAAGATGATAGTATTGACTTGGACTATGTTGTATTAAGTCATTATCGCTTATCCAAAATACGTCAACAAGACCTCAGAATAAAAGAAGGTTCATCTGAATACCAATTAGAACCTAACGAAAGTTTAGGCACAGCAAAAGCCAAAGATAAGAAAGAAGAGTTTCTATCTCAGATAATCACAAGATTGAATGAGTTATTCATCACTGACAATTTAACCAATAAAGATTTGGTCAATTACGCTTATACCATTCGTGATAAAATCAGTGAGAATGAAAGAGTCATGATACAAATGGCCAACAACTCACCAGAACAAGCCATGAAAGGTGATTTCACCCAAGCTATTGACGATGCCATTATGGACTCACAAGAAGCCCACAAAGAACAAATGTTACAGCTGCTATCAGATCCCAAACGACACCATCAGTTTGTTAAAGTGATATTTGACATGTTGCAAGATAGAAACTTTGATCAATAATAAGAAAAATTAATTTAGTAATCTTGGTTATTTTATTGATATAAGAAGACTGCAGCTCAAAGCCACTACTTGAGTTTAATGTGTGTATAACATAATACAGGTAAATTAATGTTAAAAAGATTTTTAATCAATTGCTTAAAATATATTAAATCACAGTTTATTGAATTAAAAACAAGCGATATGTGAAATCAGTTGATGGTATATTTAATGGTATAAAAACAGGACAAGGTTATAAAAACGTTTAAAAACAAAGGGTTACAATAAAAAATGGTGCCGGTCTCGGAATCACGAAAACTTACAACTAATTGATTATATTAGATATTAAACTCACCATCTTAATTATTGACAACAAATTGACAACATTTATCATAAATGCTTATGGTATCTTATGAAAGTTCAAATTCATTTAATGTGGATATAAAAAAACGATTAAACAACCGAATCATCATAAATTAATGCTAGGTTTTACAATGCCCCCATGCCCTCGCGTGAGTGACGTGCAAAATTACTTTTATAGGGTGTAAAGAAACTAAATTATTTATTTAGCACTAACACTCAATTGTAAACCGATATTATCTAACACTTTAAACAAAGTGTTGTATGTTGGGTTTCCAGTTTTACTAAAAGTTCTATATAAACTTTCTCGTGCTAAGCCAGTTTCTTTTGCTAATTTGCCAATGCCACCTATAGAATCAATTATTTCACGAATCGCAAGCATTAACATGCCTTCATCATTTTCAGCCATGATGGCTTTTAGATATTCGGCTCTGTCTTCATTTGATTTTAAATAATCACTTGTTTTAAATGCTTTAGCTTTGTTCATTGTAGTTACTCCAGTATTGTTTAGCATTTTTTATGTCTTTGTTTTGCGTAGATTTATCACCACCACACAACAATAAAACGATTTCTTTACCAGTCCAACCATAATAAACTCTATAGCCTTTACCAACTGATATTTTTAATTCTCTAACGCCGTTGCCAACTGACCGCCAATGACCTTCATTACCAAGTTCTAATCTATTCAATCTAACTAGTATTTGTGCTTTTGCTCTTAGGTCTTTTAAACCATTTAACCAAATATCAAAAGGACACCAATCATGTTCAACTGTATATTTGATAATTTCAATCATTGCTTTATTGTAACTTATAAGATACAAACAATCAAACCATTACAAGTGCTTATGTGTACTTGTCCAAAAAATATTCTTTAAGGAGTATAGAAAGCCA
The DNA here is from genome assembly GCA_016744455.1 of Alcanivoracaceae bacterium. GTDB lineage: Bacteria > Pseudomonadota > Gammaproteobacteria > Xanthomonadales > Marinicellaceae > NORP309. The sequence goes on along the minus strand of JADGEI010000031.1, from coordinate 1,334 downwards.
TTCTTTATAAACTCATATAATCATTGATTAGCTTTTTTATAGCCGCAAGTAATTACATTTTTAAATTTTAATGACTGCCAATTAACGTCTTTGATTTTGGACTGAAAGAATTAATTAAAAGATACTCCCTTGGTTTTTTGCTTACGGGTAATAACTAGCATTAAATACCCTTAGATTTATCCTTGTATAAGGTTGTTGTTGTTATTTTGAAATATTGGCATGGGCGGATTAAAAACCTGTATTATTTTCATTATGATTCGTTTTCTTTTTTGATTTATTTTTATTCACCGAATTACGATTTCAAAAATAATTAATTTGTGAAGGCTAATATTAGTTTAATCAATGATACCCTAGAGCAACAATAAATTATTAACTCTAGGGTGTAGTAGTACGTTGTTTATTCAGCCATCTACATTTGCTTATCATTAGGCTAAATTCTGTTTATAACTCAAGCTTTATCTAAACATACCTGAAAACTCTTTTTATAGTGTCCAATAATTCACCATTTTCTATAAAAAAGCTAATGTTTTAATTTACTCTTTAATATATCTTTTCTACTCTAATCTACTCTACTCAACTGTACTCTACTCACCTCTATCTAAAGATAGTAAGCAAAGGTCTTAAAACTAAGCAATAGCGTTATATAAAGCAAGTCAAAAAAAACAATCATGGCAAAGAATCAGGTAATTTTAAATCAACAATTTTAGAAATTCTTAAATCTTCATGAATTAATTTTTGTTGATAGTTTCGTTTACCTTCCTGAATTTTGGCTTTTAATATTAAACCTTTCAATTGGCTTAATGGCAATCTATCCCAACGACTAACTTTTTGATTAGGGAATAATTTAACCCAAGTTTCAGCAAGTTTGCTATTTTTTGATACTAAGAAACCAATTTTACCTTTTTTGTTTTTACTATAGCCTTTCACATTAAGCCACATACTAAAAAGTGAATGTTTATGTTCTTCATTTACTTCTGCTAGTTGAAATTGTAAAACGATTAAATTACGTCCAAACTTATTACAAAAATAATGTGAATGATAAATTATAGAATAAACCCCGTTTTTAATACGGGGTTCATCATCTAGCATGATACTCATGAAACTAAGTTATTATTAATTAAATCCAATGCTTGTAATCTATCAGCACAAACACCGCCATTTTCTAACCACTTACATAAACGTGAATTATCACAAGTTTTTAAACTCATTGAATCACCGTTTTCTAAAGGTGTTTCGTAAGCGCCAACCAAACCACATAGTTGACTAAATTGCGTTAATCAGGATTAAAATTCCAAGGTAATAAGCTTTCAATTTCCTCTATCGTATTGGCATTG
>JADGEI010000012.1 GCA_016744455.1 Alcanivoracaceae bacterium | reverse complement strand
AAAAATTACTATTTTATGAAAATATTTTTTGAAATGATGTGGGCGATTTCCTAAAGTGGTGTAGGATATTTACTTTAAATGTGTGTGTCCTTGTTTACTCTTCAGTAAATATTACACCCAGAGAGATTAGTTTTAAACATACCTTGCAAATGTGGACAATCTTCAACCAATATCAAATAGAATTCGATAACCTGAGAATCATAAGTGAGTTATTTTTGTTAATATCTTCTAAGGTTGTTGGTAATCGTGCTGGAAGAATTGAGCCAAGAGCGGTAAAAAAACGACATAATAATATGCCCAGATTAATGAAACCACGAGACATTGCGCGAGAAGAGATAAGGGTAAAAGGTCATCCAAAAAAGCTTAAGTAAGTGCCATTCGGTACTGACCCCTTTTATTTCTGGCGAGTATTTAAAAAATATAATAAGAAAAGTGATTTGATTCTCTATCTCACTCTTATTTATGCTCCCATAACTTAATCAAAGATTCACGTCTTTCATATTTGTTTTTTTTAATATCAATTAAGTCATAAAAAACATCATCGCAATAGAGATCATCTTCAAAATATCGATAAATATAGTTAAAATTCTGAATACATTCATTTTGATAAAATGCCTTGAATTTTTTAATTCTTGTGAAAATAAAATAACGGCTATATTTTAATTCAGATTCTTTATAGTATTTATTATTGAAAAAAACATAGAGTGTCCCCTTAAAACAAAACAATCCTACTTTAAGTTTTTTCTTCTTGAAAATACCAATATCAATATAATCAAAAGACCCATTGTAATGCTCTCTTTCATCCTCTTTCCCATCAAAACATAATGTTTGATTTTCACTTAAATTAATAACATGAGTAATAGCATTACCTTTTAAGTATAGTTTTTTATCCGTCATCGCTTATTCCATCATATATCAATCCTGCACCATACGCGTTGATATAAGAATTTGTATGGCCAGCTTTATATATAATTTGAGCATCTGTAGGAGGCCGTTTCAGACCCTTGAAATATTCATAACTTTTAGACCTCCAATTCTTTCCAACTCCCAATCTAAAACCTGTCTTCAAACCATTTCTAAAACCTACAGCTGATTGTGCAGAAATTCCTGGAAGTAACGTATATCCTTTTGCCAAACCTGCATAAGTCAATCTAGCAGCCCCCACTCCAAATGAAGAATAATTACCTACTGAATATGCCGTGCTACCTGTATCAACACCACCATCTACACCAGTAGAGCCACGCAACCATTCTGTGAACCCTAATGTCAGACCATCTCCTAAACCAACTCCAGCCTGAAACAATGATTCAGAATCAAATCCAAGACTAAATTCATAATCACCGCCATAAACTTTTAAGCTATTAAATTCATCTATAAATTCGGTGCCTCTATCCTCTGAAAGCTTGGATGCCATTTGTTGTCTGAATCTAATTTCCATTCCATCATTAAACGCCACCCTAAAAGCCGCACTCATTGCACCATTAGCAAACTTACCACCCGTTAATTCTGATATTGTACCAGCTACGATGGCATTTGCAATGATTCTGCTTATTGGATTTAATTTACTTAATCCTAGTTTATCTGCCCCACTACTTAAGACTGATGATGCAAAACCATGACCAAACTTGCCTCCATCAACTTCCGCACTTATTCCTCCTACAACACCATGAGCAATAGTTCTAGCATAATTAAACCCTCCAGATTTTGAGGCTTTTATCCAACCATCACCTCCTGATCCATGGGCTATTCCATAAGTCAGTGCTGCTTGTATACCTCCTTTTAACGCACCTTTTAACGAGCCTGTGGCTACGGCGCCAGATAAAGCTCCTTGTAAGAATATTATACCTATATTTTGCGCTCCAGGAATTAACATTATACCAATAGCTGCTAATTGTCTAAACCACCCTTTTTTCAATCGAAAGTATCCACTTGGATCGGTATAACTTAATGGGTTGTTCATTACATAGCTGTAACGGTTTAAGCTTTGGGTATCGTACGGGTCTTGTATTATTGGGTCGGCTTGTAGGAATCGTCCAATTTCAGGGTCGTAGATGCGGCCATTCATGTGGATGATGCCTACTTGGTCAAAGTGTTCGTGACCTGTAAATCCTCGATTGGTGGTGTTGTCTATATTTCTTCCTAAACGCGCCCAGACACCTTGGCTTCCAAATAAGTCGTAGGTTTTGTATATTGGTGTATTGAATATATCAGGAGTTGTCGATTTGCGCCTTGCTCCCCATGCATCAAAACTCATGGCTGTAATTTGGTTGCCTTGTTTGTTAACAACTTTGTGGGTTGAGCCTATGTGGTCTTTAAGCAGATAGCTATAACCCCAACTTGAGTGATTGATTTCATCATTATTTATGTTGATGATGAGGTTTCCTATGTAACGTTTGGCTGTTTTTCTTCCGTTTGTTTTGTAAACGTATTCAACTGAACCTAAATAATGGGTAATGGTTCTATCTGTTAGCTTGATGTCTTTGCGCAGATAACGACTGCTGCTGGTGTTGTAAACAACTTCTGATGTCCAGTCACCTGCTGTTATTTTGTGCGGTTTATCAAAGCTGGTATAAGCAAATGTTGAACTAACCTCGCCTGATTTGCTTGTGACGTTACCACCTGAATCATATTCGTAGCTATTGCCTTTTGCTGATGTTACGGCATGTGGCCCTGCATTGTTTGTTTGAGCATAGAGATAGTTATGCATACCATCTTCGTCATTGACTACTAGTATGTTACCTGTTTTGTCATACTGGTATGTTTTACTGGCAATATCATTAAGAAATTCATGTGTTAGTCTATTTCTTGTATCGTAATCAAAGTTTTCGGTATAGACATCTGGCGAGCCTACAATAACAGGGTTATTGTCTGTACGTCTAATCAGGTTGCCGACTTCATCAAAGGCGAAACTTTGATTTTGAACTTCGTCATCGGTTTCATTTTTCGTCACTATGGTTTGAACAAAACCAGTGCTGTTTTCATAGGTCTTTACTGTTTCAAATTTATTATAAAACCTTTCTTTGAGTACTTGCCCTCTGGCATCAGAATTGAGTACTTCGTGGTAAATTTGTCCAAGCAGTCCATCGGCAGCATCACGTGTGATGGTGTGATACCCAAAATTGTTATACTGAAACAAGACACCATTATCCGTGGCATCAAAACTTTGGAATATTCGCCCATGTTCATCATAGGTTTGACTGGTTGTGTAATTATGAGGGCTATTATCTCCTTCGCCATCATAGACTGTAACTTGAGTGCTTTGAGGGCGATGAAATTCATCGAAAGAATAGCTTTTAATTTGTGCCACACCTTGAGTGGGATTGTTTGCTATTGCTTGATTGCCTCGGCCAATGGAGAATTCATTGACAAGCAACCCATAATTTGCGCCCACATCGTATTCCCATATTGAGCGAACATCATCGGCTGTTTGTAGGTATTTTCGACCACGAATATCAAAATAATAATTGGTTTGCCTACCATTTGCATTAGTCTGTGTTAGCATTTCTCCCAATTCATTGTATGTATATGACCAGCTGCCTTTATCTGGGTCAGTCATGGAGGTTTTGCGTCCAAAGTTATCGTAATTCATAACTATATTTATTGCGCCACCATTTATATCTGTACTGGATGTGACTTTGAGGTTATCGTGGGCATCATAGGTGTAATAGACACTGTCTCCGGCACTATCTGTTGATTGTATGACTTTACCTGATTCGTCAAAATACTGAGTTGTACTTTGAAGCTTAGGGTTTGTCTTTGTTACGGCTAGATTTGTGTAAGTTGTTGTAGTAATTATATCTTGAGTTACACAACTTCCGGCTGAATTTAATTCTTCAATACATCTACTGGGCGAGACAATCGTATCTATGCGATCTAAATCATCGTAGGTTGTCGTGGTATAAGTCGGTGTTATTGCTGGTGTATTGTTTACATTTCTGATATACGGTTCGGATTGCATATACGTACGACCCAAGTGATCATAAGAGGTATCAACCGTTGTCCATTCTCCTTTGAGAGTTTGGGTTTGAGCTTGTAATTCTCTGCCCATAACATCAAGGTATTTACGTGATGTTGGTGCACCAAGTGTTTGCACCTCTATTGAAATACTTGCTTTGGTCGGACAATAGCTAACTTGAGAACACCACTTTTCAGTTGTTGTGGTGAAGCTGCCTGAATTGTTTGCTGTGGCGTGTGCCTTACCCATATGTCCATAAGCGGTTTCTGAATAGTTACCAAAAACATCATAAGCGCGTGTTGGGTTACCATAAATATCATACGAATCAATAGTGCTAGTTACTCTAAGTGTTGTGCTTCCTCCGACTAAGTTATTAGTTGTTTGAGTAGATTGTGTTATGAAATTTATGCCTAACGCTGAAACAAAAGGCTCTTTAATTTCAACAATATATTCTGGCCAGAGTGTCATTCCATCACCATAAACACTTTCTTTATAGCGATGAATAGTATTAGCATTTTGTTGTCGCGCGATAGTTGGTACACTTTGGCAATTAGTTATATCGCTTGTGCATTGATAGGTTTTTGTTTCTTGTCCATAGCTATCGTACTCATGAATAATTTTAACACCGCCTGTTATGTGCTCTTGTTTAAGCTGACCTGTGGCTTCATAATAGCTAAAGTCAGATGATTTGAGCTTGCTGTCATAGGTGTTTGTAGCAACTTTACGTTTGCTTGTTACTGTTGTTGCACTAAGTCGAGCTAGCATCCAATCATCTAACCAATGTGCTGCTGAATCATAACTGTTTGTTGTTGATTTTTGCGTTATCAATTTATTATTTGCTTGAGAACAAACACTATCTATAGCAGCAGTTATCAAAGGCATCTGGGTATCGCCTGTACAGGTGTATATATCTGAATTAACTAAATCACCATAGTTAGGATAGCTGCTATTATTGTAGGAAAATTCTGCCATCATCGTTTTGGTCACATTGCCAACCAAGAGCCCATTTGCTGTTGTATTTAACGCATGATTTTGTTCAAAGCTTCTTTTTAGGTAAGGAAAGTAGGTGGTATGTTCATCAACTATTGATATCTTGGCATCATAGAAACTATAGCTTTCTGATACAATCTCTGAAGTTGGACCTCCACTGTAGATAGTCATCGTTGACTCTGGCATACCGATGAAAGGAAAGTCTTGTCTATATGAAGTTTCTGTGGTCATCTTATGCTCCACATCTGTGCTGGTTATAGTAGCAAAACCCAATGAGCCACGCCCTCCACCTTGAACCTTGAGTCCTGAATAATGGTAGTCCATCGAAGTTGGTGCATATCCGGAGGCATTTTTTGTCACTGACTTGACCAAATACATTGGCGCTAATATATCAAATACAGGCGAACCTTCTCCGTAATCTTGTTCCAAACCACCTGTGCCTTTTGTGTATACATCTGGGTTTGTTGCAGATTCATAAGTTATATCTATACTTGTTTGTTTATTACCAACTACATTAGTGATTTTCGTTATTTTGTTTTTCGGTTTATTACCATTTGCACCTAATTTAACGTATTTAGACTTATGTGTTAAATCTTTGCGATATAGACTAAATAGATCATAATTCCCATCCCCGTTTAAATCAAAGATACTGTTACTATAATCTTTTGCTTTATTTGATTTGTTATAACTAACGATTTGATTAGTTGAAGGAATTGTAGTGTTTTCAAATAAATTTGTCTGACTATTAAATTTCTTTAATAAATATTTCACACTTGTAGTTGCAGAGTTTGATTCTGATTCTGAATAAAGAACATCAATATCACCGTCCATATCATAATCTAAAAACTGGGTTAAAAGTCGACGAGCACACGAATCATTTGTAATTTGATTTGGATCATTACTATGCGTATTACATTTTTCACTTATTAATGGAAGACCAATATTATAATCTGCTGAAAATAAAGGTTCTTTATATTGATATGCCTCTTGAATTACAAGATTCCCCACAGTTAATGCATCCACATTAACCGTATTGCTTTTCCCTTGATTTAATCTATATCTATAATCACCATTAGTTGAATGGAACTTAAAATCTGCTAGACCATCACCATTAATATCTGTAACTTGTGTTGCTCCAATATTATTGCTAATTTTACCTCTACAAGCATTTCCTGTGCCTTCATTACAACGTATAACAGGAGGGCTATAATCATTGAAATCATTTTTAACTATCCCTAGTCTACCGCCATAGGAATACTTAAGACTTCCATTTGCGTTTTTACCAGTTAACATTATGGCTTTAAATTTTTGCTGGCAATGCTGAATTGGTTGAGGCAATCCATTAATTAAATTTGTTGATGTCTCTATGGCGTCAGTAGTGTACTCTCCAGATGGGATAGAGGCACTAATTCTTTCAGGATCATGTGGAGGCCAAGTACCTATACCACAGGTTTCTTCAGAATAACGATAAGTATAAGAGTAAATAGCATCATTATAACCATCACCGTTAAAGTCGGTAACTACAGGCTCTAATTTATTGGCAATAATTCGTCCAAAAAATTGTGAAGCTAGAAAGTCGTACATACAAGGAATGCCTGTACCATCAGGCCTTTCATTACATATCATATCAATTGGATGAAGCGGTTGTGTATCAATATCAACAAATTTTGCATTAGCTGAATTAGTTGAGAAAACATAACTTAGCCCCGATTTAACCATTGGGTATAATTTGTATTTATATAAATCTGCTCCTGAAGAATTATCTAAACCAATTGTTAATAAATCAGGCAGCCCATCGCCTGTATAATCTAAAAGAGTTGAACCAGAGTGTCGGTTATAAAATGGAATACCTGTATCAATTCTATGGTCATGAATTTGATTACCATCTGACAATATAACTTGCCAATTACCTGAGAGATTATCTATTGGTGTAAGAATATCTTGTTTGCCATCACCATTATAATCCAATACAAACCACTTTTCCCCTGTAAAATTATCAGCATCTCCACTTTCAGCATCAAAAGGTTCAATTCCTGTATCACAAATATAATTATAATACCCTCCAACACTTGTACAATCTCTAACACCGATTGGTGCTTGACCTGTATTGGTGTGATAAGCAACCCAATATCTTGCTTCAAGATCTTCAAAGATAAAATATCCATCATCGTAACCACGTATGAATATTAATTCCATTTGCCCATCACCATTAACATCTATAGGTTTATATGAACCATAGCCCATTTCGATAAATTCGCCTATATCTGTTGAACTATTGACACTAGAGCTTAGACCCACTTGTGTACTACCATTGTCCCATTGAAACTTTATAGGTTGTAGGCACGTGCCAGCATTCAAACACTGTTCTATCTTTTCTAAACGTAATAAACCAGTAGCATTAGCATTGGCTTGATATGTTAAGTTCAATCGTCTAACCTCTTGCATCCCTGCAGAACTTGGCGTTGGCCTTATCGAGGTTGATATGTGTTTTAAGCTTCTATAGGCTTTGTATTCAGTACCAATGCCATAGTGGTGCATAGCATCAGTTCGTGATGGGTTGTAATTAAAATCTATTTGATAATGATGGGTTTGCGTTGCGCCAGGATCGCTTGCTGGATTTGTCCACTTAACTTGCGCTAAATAGCTTTCGCCTTGATAAGTACTCCATACAAAATGCATGGAATTTCCATTTCTGTCTTCTATTTTGTTTAATAACCACGTATGAATGGCTCCTGAGTCATCATTGGCAAGTATTTGTGCACCGGTTCCTGTTTGTGAAATTCCATCAACAACCATCGCTTTTTTATAGGCAACATCACTTGATCCGTATTCTCTGATTTCACCGCTTTTGGTGTAGACGATAAAACTTGTTGGACCTGTTGCGTTTGAAGCAACTGGTATAATCTTGTTAAAGCTATCAATTTCTGTGCGATAGTTACCATCGGCATCTTTAAACAATCTTTGACCATCCATACATAGTGCATCTGCATCAGTCATCGAAACAGCAGGATAAAAAGACGCGCCTGGATCGTGCTCTAAAGATGTTAAACAACGTGTTATGGAAGATGTTCCTGAAATATTCCAACCCACTCCTGCTATACCATTACCTGAGGCTGAGCTATAGTTCAAGGCCAACTGTGGTGATAAACCACCTGCTCCGGTTGGTGCAAAAATAGGAATACTATAATTAGCATTTCCTGATTCATCAATATCAAATGAACCTGATGTTGTCCCGATTAGATCATTATTTGGATGGCTATTCATTTCCGCAAAATGAGTTACTGTTTCTGGTGGTGTTGCTGGCTCTCCAACAACTCCTATTGAACATAATTGACTGTTACAACTTTCAATTGTCATTTCTTTAGATTCAGCTATTACAATACTATTTAAGGGATTGGTGTAATCATCTTTATGTAACTGAAATGTATAGTCTCCTGCTTGAGAAATTGTGCACTCAAACTGCGTTACTACAAAGTTTTCTAAAGGCACTCCAGAACAAATATCATTTAATTTTTGATAACTACTACCATTAAGAGAATAATAAGGCTCTATACTCGGAAAAAAATCATCAGTATACCAAGTGAACTTAATAACACACTCACCTGATCCATCTGGGTCATTTGGATCACATGTTGTTACGCTTTCATCTTGTCCGTTTATGAAAAAACGAATGTCATGAAGTGAAGCTTTTTTGACTAAATCAAGTGTACTTTCATCATCACAAACACCTTGTGAACCAAAGTTAGGTACATTACGATTATAACCATTTTCATAAGAGAGAACTGTTGGATTATCAAAGGTCAACCAAAAATTTCCTTGTTTAAATCTATTACGGTCACTGCCGCTTGAATAACAACGACCAAAACGCCCTTTTCTTGATAAAGCTATTGCACCATTATCGGCATTAAAGTCATGGTCTTCTGGTTTTCCTGTCAAAGGGTTATAGCCCGTGTGGACAAAGCCTACTGACTTTTGATCAACATTGACTTTATAATTTTCGAAGTAATCTCCAGATGAGCGGTTACAAAAAGTTGCAGAACAGCTTTCAACTTGCATCCAAATAGGTTTATTTTCTATATCAAATGTTGCGATTGTTGTTACTTCTAACGATCTTTCTATCCAAGTTATAACTGATATATCTGTATTTTCATTTTCATCAGTATGCTCCCATACACCCGAGTAATGATCAGCATTATTTCTTTCGCCAAATCTAACTTCTGGCACACTATTTTCTTCAATATTGCCAATGGTGAAATCAGTAATTCTCAACCTATATGCTCCGTTACTCAAAGTATAAGGTGCTATATCGGTGGCATTTGTAGTTTGTGAAAATATTGATATATCATCCGGATCTATTATTAACTCTGCCATTTGATTAGTTGATTCAAAAAGCAATTTAATATTGCCAACATCTATCTTGTCAATTGTGCCATCTGCCAATTTATTGTGATAAAAAATATCTCCTTGAAAATATCCTTCATGGTTATAATTTGGTTCAGGCTGACCAATCACTTGCTTCATACGAGCTTCAAACCATACTGGAGTCCATACCTCATTAATTTCTTGAAAAGCAAACCAGTATCCAACAAGATCATATGTCTTACCGTATTTACTTCCTGAACCCGGGTGATTGAATGTTGAATCATGGCGTAATTCACTTGCCCAATAAAAATGCCAGCCTGTACCTGTTAAATCTTCATTCCACCACATCCCAGGCATGAGATCACCTGGACCTCCTACAACTGGACTTGATAGAAATCCTTCAATTTGAGAACCGGTTAGTTGTTGGTTAATGTTTGACAAGTCAATTTCAGTTCCTTGAGCACAACCTAAACCATTAATACATGATTGCACTTTCCAAACCGAATCAATACCAACATCTATACAGTCTGACATTACAGTCCAGTTATCATCATTTGCACTTTTATCTGCGTATGCTATTGTGAGTTCTTGGTGTTCACATGTCATATCGGTGCTGGTATTTGTTAAATAAAAATAATCTGGCTTATAATAGCTTTGTGGATTGCTTGAATACACATCCCAGTTTAATCCATATTTTTGAACACCTTCATCTGTATATTCGTACCACATTGCATTATTAACTGGAGTAGGATTACGTGTTCCTATGTCACCTCTATTTTGTGTGATTTCGATTTCTTCGCTGTCTACTGAACAAACATCGCCATTAATTCTATCTCTGTGGCAAGACCTTATAATAAAATGATATGCTCTACCTATTGCTTGACGCTTAAGATTGATAGAAAAGTTATTTTCAGTACTTGTTACAACATCGCTGATGTCCAAATAGTATCCTTTATCATGATGTGATTGATTTAGATTAGGCCTAAATTCTTGATCAGCCATTGTTACTGGCTGTTCTTCGTAAACTTCAAAGTAATCAATACTAGTATTGTTTGATAAACTCCAATTTAACTTAATTAAAGAATCACTTGCAACAGCACTAACCGATGAAGGGGGCTGTAAATCTGATGATGTAATAGGGTTTCTAATTAAAACATTAGAAGAAGCTCCACAACCTAACACTTCATTACAAGCATATACATAAAAACTATTACCATTTATACTTGGAGAATAGGTTTGAATATGTGACTCCCATCCAGTTAATTGATTTCCATGGGACTGAGGGATTGTTTGAATTAAGGTTTCGCCATTTTCTTGAGTGAAGTCAGAATGGATTTCGAAATAAGTTGGGTAACCTTTTTTGGCTTGGTAGTTTGGATCATCATTTACTCTATTAGATTTTAAAGAAATGTTTTCAACTATAGCTCCCGAACCATAAAACAATCCATTTAATTTTAATGCAATACTACTTTGCAATTGTGAAGAAAATAATAGTGTATCATTTTGATAATACCCTATATTCCCATCTATAATACTTATTTTAAATACGTCTTGAGGAGACCAACTTCCATTATAAGCAACACCTGTTAAGCCTTTTTTAAAAATTTTAAAACTGTGATCACTTTGGGAAAATACGAATCTATAATCCATATTTGTAAAATCTGGGTAGTCATTATACTTATGTAGTCCTATTATTGCAGATGAGGTTCCTCCTTTATATGTAAACTCTATTTCACCTTCGGTACTGATTTTTTGATCAGGCCTCGCTTTAGATTTCCAGCCATCATTCCCTGTGCTTAACATACTGTTTGAAGTCACATCTACATATTCATTCCTATCCCAGCTTAACCCAATTGATTGATTTGTTGCTGGATAATTAAAACTAAATTTAAAGTCCTTGATATCATCTTGCAAGTCCAACCAATTGACATTTAAATTTGTAACGCGGCTTAAGCCTTGCGAAAATGGAGCAGAATCAGTTATAGGTATTCCACATTCTTGTTCTGAGCATGCAGAAATTGTATAGCTATCTGGCAAAAAAGAGTTGTTAATAAGAATACTATCGTCATCTATCGCCACTCTCCTTTGGTAAACTATTTCATTATTTACATAGCCAATAACTTTAAAATTATCAACTCCCCAAAACTCATAGTCATAAGTATCATTTTTTTGCCATGATATATATCTTCTTTGAGTATTTGTATCAGAATAAACATCAAATGAGTTGATTGGATTCCCAGAATGTGTGATTGAAGTTGTTTCTATTTCATAACCGCACCTTTCAATTGTACATGCACTGATGGTATACCTTGTCGTATTTAAGTTTTCTGAATAAACTGAATTACCGTCTTCTATGGGCACTAGGATTTCCTCATTTAAATTACCCAATCTATCAAACCCTTTAATAATAATGTGCTCCACTTCCCATAACTCAAAATCATGAGCTGGATCTTTTCCCCATGTTAGGTATCTTCTTTGAGTATTAATGTCTTGGTAAACTTCAATATTTTGAAAAGGGTCTGGTTTGCATGTATCTGGAATATTATATTCAGTCACAGCTATAACAAGCCCACAATAACCAACTCCACCAGTTGAATTTGTTGTAGTTGATGATTGAGGTTGAGATGATGTGTTTTTATTATTGAACATATCTGCTTCAGCTAGTTTAAATCTATTGCTACACAATAAACCTTCTTGGTTTTCCATTATATTTGTAATTTGAGCGATCCTAAGTACGTTATTACTTGAGTCTATTGGCGGTTCCACATATTTCAAATTGGAATTCATATCTAAATTAAAGGCATACTCTATAGTCTCACTCTCCATCCCAGTAATATATTCAACATTGGAAAATTTGATACCCAAACTACATAAATGATCGTTATCTATGAAAGTACTTACATCTTGAATGGCAGTATCAAAAAGACTATTTATAACATTTAGATTTTTCAATCCAGATATAGCCGAACAATCAGCTAGATTAATGTTAGATACACCATCTATTTCTAATGATTCAGTTGATTCCAACCCCTGAGCAATCAAATCTTGGCAATATGTAGTGTTATTGGACCCCGGCAAGCTATTTCCAACACTTATTGTAGTAACACTTTCTGGAATTAAATCATAACCACTACTTATTGAATTCTCCCTCAAATCCAACACCTCCAAACTATCATTGGTCGATAAGTCTGGCACACTGGTCAAACCCATATTAGATAAATACAGGTTTTTTAATCCATCAAATTTACCAAAATCTGGTAAAGTTATATTTGGGTTATTAGACAAAACCAGATATTCCAAATAAACCAGGTTGGCCAATTCGGATATATCTGTAACAGCTTGGTTGTCACTAATATTTATGGAGCGAATATTGGATAAATATCCCATATTGACGATATCTGTGTTGGTTAAATTTTGATTGGAACAATCAATTATAGGGTCAACATCTAAAAGCAAGGTGGTATCTGTAAAACCATTCGCAATTAAGCAGGTGTGTAATGCGTCTGTTATTTGATCTACTGTTGTTGGGTCTTTTGAGGTCTCAAAGTTTACAATTCCGGTCCATAAACTACCGCTTTCTGAGGCTCCGGCTTTGTTTGTTGACTTGCTTGTTGATTTGGATGCCATTTTATTGGTAGAAGTGACTACATAGACAGCTTGGACTTGAACTGTATATGCACCAGTATCGCGGTCTTTAAACTTTATCTTTTGTTTTTTCTTGAGTTTTCCGTTATTTTTGTATTTGGCGTTTTTTCTCAAAACTTCATAACTTTCATTGTCTTTACTAATGTGAATTAAATAGTGAGAAACTTGATAAGCATCACGAATGGATTGATCCAATTCTTGAGGTCTTTTCCACTTGATTTTCAAGACACTTGGAAACTTGCCATCTGGTCTAAGTTTGGCTTTTATTTTAACATTGCGTGGTTGATTAAATTGCGCATCAGAGCCTTGGTCATCGGCTTGGCAGGTTTCACAATTTCCAGAATCTATTAGCTCACCATCAGTTGCGTCCAAGGGTTGCAACAATAGCCATTGGCTCACTCCTTCTTGAACAGCAATGGAGTCATAATAACCGGTATCATCAATAACCTGTTGAACAATCTGGTTATAAACAGCCTCGGGCATATCATCAGGAATTGATGCGTTAGCAGTTAGTGCAAGTGTTAACAACAGGGCGATTATTTGTAGGCTTTTCATAGGTTTCTCTTTTTCTTTAATCATTAAAGGTCTAGTTAAAATAGTTGTTCCAAGACTAAGGTGGAACAATTTTCCTTTTGGGTTTTTCTGTGACCAGTTTTGGCGTTTATTAAAAAGAACTTTCAAAACTCTTTTAAAATGATAATTGTGCAAAATTAACACGATGCACTCTTTAAAATGACTAATCCACATTATCTATACGCGTAAACGCGCATCAAATACTTTCATTTATTTTAAAATATTTCTGATATTTGTATTATTGAGGTGCAAGATTGTTGTTTTTATTGATTTAGTGCTTTTTTATAAATACTTCAAGGATTAGTCGTTTAAAGTGCTACGATTTAGTGCAAATTAAATCTTGAGTGAGTGTGGTTTATGGTACCGGTTATCGCAAGTTTAACTCTCCAATAAACTCATCTCTAGTCATTTCAGTATCACTCCATGACTGTTCTTCAAATACGATTCCCTCTTGTGCCAATTGTTTTAAAATTGGTTGGTATATTTCTTGACTAACAGGGCGTAGCATTCCGTAGCTATTAATTTTATTTTCTCCAATTAATTGAGCTGCCATGGCTGCTGGATAACCTACAGTCTTGGCCATGGCGCTGTATCCATTGGGGTCTCCGATTTGTTTGAGTGTGGATGAGACAAATTGACGGCTACCGTCGGATTTTTTGATAATAAATTTATGTTGTAAAACCACCATATCTTTCTCTTTGTCTTGGTATCTTAGCTTTTGTAATAACAAAGCACATAAGGCATCTATATTGGTAGTTTTTTCAGGTACATTTAACTCGCTGGAAAATATCCCAAGCCATTGTAATGCTTGCCATGTTTTCGGTTTAATTTTCTTTTGTAATAAATCAAGTGACTCAATAGCATTCAATTGTAAAATATACTCTTTCCAACTGGTGTTTTTTGCTATTGTAACTGGATCAGTTTGCATTAAACCCAATTCCTTTATTGCTTGAAAAATGCTGCAAAACCCTTGGTAACGCAATGTCCCACGTATGATGTCTTTTACTGATGTTATCCCGTATATATTTTTGTAACTGACGGACTCTCTATTGGGGTAACATTCCAAACTCAAATCACTAATATTGATTGGTGTAGCCCAACTCATCAAATCTTCGCCAGTGACTTTTATCACTTTTCTATCATGTTGATAAATGGCATCATTTAATAACACCATAATTGCACCACGTGGTTCCCAAGAAAACTTGTAACTCAGAGGATTATCGTTGTTATCAGGTGCTGGAATGCCTCCACACCAAGAAACAAAGGATTCTATTTCTTCGCCTTCAGCATGAGATTTATCGATAATATCCATGGCTGACAAATGATCAATTCCTGGATCAAGCCCAATTTCATTAAGAATTATAATACCTGATTTTTTGGCTTCTTGATTCAATTTTGTCATTGCATCAGACTGATAGCTTGCCGTAACCAGATGAACCTGACATTCAATACAAACCTTTGCTATTAATGGGTGTAAAGGTGCTGGCACTAGACTAACTACCACATCAAAATTAGCAATATGAGTGAACAGTTCTGTTTTGTCGGTCACATCAAGTTGTATCGCGTTGACTTGTGAAAATTTATTAGCCAAATTTTCTGCTTCCTCAAGTGTGAAGCCAGCTACTGTGATGGAGTTTATTTTTTTTCGGTTAAGGTACTCAACCAACGGTTCGGCTACAAAACCTGCACCTAGTACTAAAAATCTTGTCATTGTTTTATTCGTGATAATTTGTTAACATCTTAATCTGTATTTATGAGTTTGAGAAAGCCTTAGTGGAAAATTATGGATTTATTTCAGTTGTGCCTGTCATTGTCACTTTAATTATTGCTGTATGGTCACGAAATGTGATACTGGGGTTGTTTATTGGTGTCTTATTAGGCGTGTTAATATTACATGGAATCAATCCATTTACAGGAGTGAGTATTGTTATTGAAAAATATTTGATTTCTCAAGTAACCAAAAGCTCAAATGCTGGCATTTTAATTTTAATGGCATTTATTGGTGGATTGGTTGGTTTAATGGAAAAATCAGGTGGAGCTGCTGCCTTTGCTGGCATGGTGGTGAAATACATATCCAGTAAAATCAAAGCTAAGTTAGGTGCTTGGGCGAGTGGTTCACTGCTCTTTTTCACCGATTCTGGTACGCCTTTAATTGTAGGCCCTTTATTTAGACCGATTATGGATGGTTTGAAAATATCTCGAGTTAAATTAGCATGGATTATTGACTCAACGGCTTCACCAGTTGCTGTTTTAATTCCATTCATTGGATGGGGATTATATTCACAAGGATTAATTGCCGAAGAATACAGTGCTCTTGGGGTTACCGAGGATGCTTTTACTACATACATTAAAGCGATACCTTTTCAGTTTTACTCCTTGATAGCTGTTATCATGGTGCCATTATTAATTATGTTTAAGGCTGATTTTGGCCCTATGAAACAAGCAGAAATTAATTGCCAGAATGGTATAAAACTAGAAGATAAACATCAAACCGTAGAAATAAAAGACTCTACCATTAACAAAAATGCCAAGCCTATTATGGTATGGTTGCCACTATCTATCATGATGGTCGTATTATTTGCCATGTTAATTCCTAAGGGCTTTCCTTATGATATGTCAAAAATCCCTTCCAATGCTTTTCGCTCCTCACTTTCCACAGCCTATATTTTTGCTGCCTTGTCTTTGATAATTTTAATGGCAAAATTTGGAATAAAATCACTAGCAGATGGCTTCAGTTTATACTTAAAAAGTATGGGGAATATGTTTAGTATTCTTATTATATTAATCTTAGCTTGGTCACTTGGAGCAGTGGGAAAAGACTTAGGAACCGCTAATTATATCGTTGCTCTAGCTGAAGGAAACTTCCCTTACTACCTTATTCCTTTAGTCGCTTTTTTAGTCGGGGGAATAATTTCTTTTGCCACGGGTTCATCTTGGGGAACTTACGCCATTTTGATGCCACTGATTATACCCATGGCACACCAGTTCGGTGCCCCAATGTATGTTTGTATTGGTGCAGTACTTTCCGGTGGTTTGTTTGGTGATCATTGCTCTCCAATTTCCGATACCACCATTCTATCAGCGACGGGTGCAGGTTGTAGCCAAATTGACCATGTAAAAACACAGTTACCCTATGCTCTTTTTAATGGTTGTTGTAGCATTATTGCTTTTATCATTGCCGGATATACGGGAAGTTTTTGGAGTTTATCAGTAGGCGTGGCTTTAATGTTCACAGGGTTATTAATTATAGGAATCTCTAATAAGAAATCAATCACATAAGGCAATTGTGAAGTTGAAAAATGATGCCGTACCAAGCTGGTTAATAGCTTTAATTGGTATGTAGTTTTTTCCTCATTTTATTTGGGTATAAGAACCACGTTATAATAGGAACTAAATACATGGTAAAAATAAAAATTCTAAACCAATGTGGACTATAAACTGTTCTACTAAAAATCCCTGTTGAAATGGTTTCTGTATAAAAGTCATAGAGCACAAATAGACCAAAAATCATCATTCCAACACCAATTAGAAAGGAAAACCATATTTCAAAAACACCTCGTGTGTACTTTGCAAGATAGTAATAGGCAATGATTAACGCTACCAATGAAAATAAAAAAACATAGACCAATTCATCTGTTCTATGGTGCCATGAAAATAAATTGAAATGTAAGTTTACCAACAGAATCGTATAAAAAATAGCTGTTGTTAAAATTAACCATAGTAAGGAGATAATAATCGTAGTTTTCATAGATGCAGTTTTAGAAACCTATATATTGAGTAATCTAGCAAACAATCAAATTTCATGCTGTTAGTGTTTTTCTCTATAATTTAGAGTTATATCACATCAGTCAACTATAAGCAATAACGCCTTAATCTTTGCTGAGCCCAAATTGGCATTCGGGCTCAGCCAAGGTTTCTTTTAATGTTTATTTTTATTATTCAAAGAAGCTATCATAGCTTTTAAACCACCGCCATTAAACACATTATTAAAACCCATCTTACTTAACTCATGCATCGCCACTGAAGCTCGCCTACCCGATCGACAATATAAAACAACCTGCGCCCCATTATTGGCTTTAATGTGTTGGCTTAATTTACTTAAATTATCGTATTCAATATTAATCGCATTATCTAAGTGGCTCTCTTTAAACTCATCTTTTGACCTAACATCAATAATCAATGCCCCAGCATCAATCAATTCCCATGCTTTATCTTGTTCTGGGCCAAATTTCGTACAAGAAACTAGAAAAATAGGAAATAAAAATAAAAGGATGGTCTGATTTTTTTTCATTGTATTCAAGTAAGTATAAATTTTAGTTTACCACTGTTTTGTATGTGCAATTATTTACCTTGGGTTTATTTCTTTTTTGGTAAATACAAGTCAGTTATTGTGCCTTCAAATACTTCTGCACTCATAGCTACCGATTCTGCCAAAGTTGGATGTGGATGTATGGTCAATCCAATATCCGCAGCTTCACAGCCCATTTCAATGGCTAAACTCAATTCGGAAATTAGCTCACCTGCATTGGGCCCTGTAATGCCTGCACCTATGATAAGGTCAGTATCTTTATCGAAAATCAATTTAGTAAACCCTTCGGTGCGATCTAAACCTAAAGCACGACCACTGGCTGCCCATGGGAATTTTCCAATGCCGTAATTGAGGCCTTTTCCCTTCGCTGTAACCTCTGTTTCGCCCACCCATGCCACTTCAGGGTCAGTGTAAGCAACAGATGGAATCACCATTGCGTCAAAAAACACTTTTTCACCATGTGCCACTTCGGCAGCAATTTTAGCCTCATGGGTAGCTTTATGTGCAAGCATGGGTTGACCGACTATGTCACCAATGGCAAAAATATGATTAACGTTAGTGCGCTGCTGTTTATCAACTTCAATAAATCCACGTTCAGTAACCTCAACACCTGCTTTTTCAGCATCAATTTTTTTACCGTTTGGTACTCGACCAACAGCAACTAAAACTTTATCAAAAACTTCTTTTTCTTTCCCGTCAAACTCAACTTCTAAACCAATTTTAATTGCTGTAACATTGGTCACTTTTGTTTTAAGTTTTATGGATTTGTAACGTTTTTTCGATAACATCATCAACGGGCGGACTAAATCTTTATCTGCCCCTGGAATAATTTGAGGCATCATTTCTACGATGGTGATTTCAGTGCCCAACGCCGAATAGACAGTAGCCATTTCAAGCCCAATAATACCTCCACCGAGAATTAGCATGGATTTGGGGATATCATTCATTTCCAAGGCATCAGTGGAGTCCATGACACGTTTATCCTCCCATGGTAATGTGGGTAACTTGAAAACTTGAGAGCCTGCTGCGATTATACATTGGGCAAAACTAATTTTTTTACCATCAATAGATAAAGTGTGATCATCAATAAATTTCCCTGTACCAGTGATTACATTGACTTGGCGTTGCTTTGCCATGTTCGACAACCCACCAGTTAACTTTTGTGTAATTGAGTCTTTCCAATTCAGTAATTTATCCTTATTGATTTTAGGTTCGCCAAAATTCAATCCATGCTGTTCCATGTGTTGTGCTTCACGTATAACTTGTGCTGAGTGTAATAAGGCTTTTGATGGAATACAACCCACATTTAAACATACACCACCTAATGTCTCATAACGTTCTACCAATGTCACTTGCATTCCTAAGTCTGCCGCACGAAATGCTGCGGTGTAGCCACCAGGTCCCCCACCTAAGACGAGTATCTCAGTGTCATAATTTCCAGTTTTTTCAGATTTTATCGCCTTTGGTTGTTCTGAGGATTTTTCTGATTTAACAGTGTCTTGAACTGATTGGCTAGGGTTTTTATTTTCGACCACTTCGTTTACTTCCATTCTAACTATGACTGTACCTTGCTGGACGATTTCATCTATCGCAACTAGAATTTCAGTCACTTTACCCGCATGAGGTGATGGGATTTCCATGGTAGCTTTTTCGCTTTCTAGGGTAATTAAAGAGTCATCAACAGCGACTTCATCACCCTCAGCAACTAAAATCTCAGTAACTGGAACACCATCAAAATCACCCATATCAGGGATTTTTATCTCTATAGTTGTACTCATAATAACATCTTCTTCAAATCGGATAATACACTCGATAAATACACAATAAAACGTGCAGCATCTGCTCCATCAATAACGCGGTGGTCATAAGACAAAGATAAAGGCAACATTAATCGTGGCTCAATTTCTCCTTTATCATTGTATTCAGGTTTAACTTTGGAACGGCTAACACCTAAAATGGCAACTTCTGGTGCATTTATAATTGGCGTAAAAGCTGTGCCACCAATTCCACCAAGGGATGATACAGAGAAACAACCGCCCTTCATATCATTTGGAGCCAGTTTCCCATCTCTTGCCTTGACAGAAAGTTCAGTCATTTCTTTGGCTATTTCCATCACCGTTTTACTGATAACATCTCGTATCACTGGAACTACTAAACCGTTGGGTGTATCTACTGCAATACCAATATGGTAATACTTTTTCATTATTAGGTTTTCACCACCTGCATCCATTGATGCGTTGAATTTTGGAAACTTACGCAATGCCACTGCTACTGCTTTAACAATAAAAGCCAATGGAGATAACCCAAAACCCTGAGATTTGGCATCGTCTTTAACTGACTGCCTAAACTCTTCTAAATCTGAAATATCTGATTCATCAAACTGGGTTACATGTGGAATACGTGCCCAGTTCCGATGTAAATATTTACCTGATATTTTCTGAATACGTGAAAGCGCCACTGATTCGATCTCACCATATTTCGAAAAGTCTTCATTAGGTGGTGGCAGTACTTCAAAGTTCGAAACAGATGGTTTGCCACCGCCTGTTTGCATTGCTTGTTTTATATAGGCCTTGACATCAGATTTCGTAATACGGCCTTTTCGACCCGTTCCTGGCACGCTATTTATATCGGTACCGAGTTCTCGTGCATACCTTCTTATAGCCGGTGATGCATGGGCTTTTTTTCCTGAAAGAGTTGTTTGATCAATCACTGGTGCCGCAGCCCTTTTTACTTCTTTAGGCATAGGTTTTTCAATAACTTTTTTAGGCTCTTTAGGCGTATCTTGTTTTGCTTCTGTCTGTCTATTTGGTATGATTTCTTTTTTTGTTTCTTCGCTTGCTTCTAATTCAATCAAAACAGATCCTTCAGAAACTTCATCACCTATACTCACTACGATATTAGACACTGTTCCAGCATGTGAGGAAGGGACCTCTAATGTGGCTTTTTCTGATTCTAATGTAACGATTAAATCTTCCTTTTCTATGCTATCTCCTACTGTAACCAAGACTTCAATGACTTCAACGTCACTTACATCGCCAATATCAGGTACTTTAATTTGTTCAATACTCATGTTTACACTCCTACCGGGTCAGGTTGTGAGGTATCAATTTCATAGAGTTTTATGGCTTTTGCCAATGCAGATTTAGGTAAATCTCCTGATTTTACTAATGCAGTAACTGTCGTAAATGCGATATGATAGCTATCAACCTCAAAGAACGAACGTAGTTGTTCACGTGTATCTGAACGTCCATAGCCATCGGTTCCCAAGGTAGAATAGTCAGATTTCACCCAAGGCCTGATTTGTTCTACAAAATCATGCACATAATCACTAACAGCAATAACTGGGCCCTTAGCCTTATCTAAACATTTTTCTACGTGTGAAATTTTAGCCTTTTTGGTTGGATTTAAACGGTTAAATCGTTCAACACTTTGACCTTCGCGTTTCAACTCAGTAAAACTTGGACATGACCAAATATCACAATCTACTTTGAAATCTTTCTTTAACATTGTGCTGGCAGCAATAGCTTCACGTAAAATTGCACCAGAGCCTAAAAGTTGCGCCTTAATCTTACCTTTTGTCGCCTGCAATTGGTACATGCCTTTTAAGATTCCATCTTCAGCACCTTTTGGCATTTCTGGGTGTTGGTAGTTTTCATTGAGTAGGGTAATATAGAAATAAACATCTTCATCATCCGCATACATTCTTTGTAAACCATTTTGAATAATAACAGCAGTTTCATAAGCAAATGTTGGGTCGTACGAGACACAATTTGGAACCGTAGCAGAAATTTGATGTGAGTGCCCATCTTCATGTTGTAAACCTTCTCCATTTAGAGTGGTACGGCCAGATGTACCACCTAACAGAAAACCTTTAGTACGCATATCACCTGCGGCATAACATAAATCACCTATACGCTGGAATCCAAACATGGAGTAATATATAAAGAAAGGAACCATTGCAACACCATAGTTGGCATAAGCTGTTCCAGCAGCTATCCATGAAGACATGGCACCCGCTTCAGAAATACCTTCTTGTAAAACTTGGCCATCTTTGGATTCTTTATAAAACATTAATTGCTCAGCATCTTCTGGCGTATATTTTTGCCCTTGATGAGAATAGATACCTAGTTGGCGGAACAAACCTTCCATACCAAAAGTTCGGGCTTCGTCAGCCACAATGGGCACAATTCTCTCTTTGAGGTTTTTATCACGTAGTAAAATCGCTAAAATTCTCACAAATGCCATAGTGGTTGAAAACTCCCTATCACCAGACGCTTTCATGATTGAAGCAAATTTTTCTAATGCAGGTATTTGTAGCTTATCGTATTGAACTCGACGTTGAGGCAAGTAGCCTCCAAGTTCTTGGCGACGTTGTTTTAGGTACTGAATTTCTTCCGAATCTTCGGGTGGCTTATAATAAGGTACCTCCTCCAAATCTTCATCAGCTATCGGTACATTAAATTGATCTCTGAAATGCCTTATGGCTGCAGTAGGCATTTTCTTTTGTTGATGAGTTGTATTGAGTCCTTGCCCTGCTGAACCCATTCCATAACCTTTTACAGTTTTAGCTAAAATCACTGTTGGTTGACCAGAATGCGTGGTTGCTTGTTTAAAAGCGGCAAACATTTTACGTGGATCATGCCCGCCTCGGTTTAACCGCCATACATCTGTGTCAGACATATTGGCAACCATTTCTTTCAATTCTGGGTATTTTCCAAAGAAATGTTCGCGTACATAGGCACCATCTTTAGATTTATAATTTTGGTAATCTCCATCCACAGCTTCTTCCATGCGTTTACGTAACAATCCTTTGTGATCTTTTGCTAATAATTTGTCCCAGTAAGATCCCCAAATCACCTTAATCACATTCCAGCCAGCTCCACGGAACACACCTTCAAGTTCTTGGATAATTTTACCATTGCCGCGAACTGGGCCATCGAGTCGTTGTAAATTGCAATTAACCACAAAAACCAAATTATCCAATTTCTCACGTCCAGCCATTGAGATGGCCCCTAATGATTCCGGTTCATCCGTTTCACCATCACCTAAGAACCCATACACCTTTTTATCGTTGCTGGCAATTAAGCCACGATGTTGCATATATTTCATAAAACGTGCCTGATATATGGCTTGTAAAGGACCAAGACCCATAGATACTGTTGCAAATTGCCAATAATCCGGCATTAACCACGTATGAGGATACGATGCTAAGCCTTTGCCATTTACTTCTCGGCGAAATTCATCAAGTTGTTCTTCATCAAAGCGTCCTTCTAAAAAAGATCGTGCATAAAACCCAGGTGCACAATGCCCTTGAATATACATCAAATCTCCACCACATTCATGATCAGGGCCTCGAAAAAAATGATTAAAACCTACATCATAAATAGTAGCAGCCGAGGCAAAACTAGCAATATGACCACCAAGTGCTCCTGGCCTACGATTGGCACGAACTACCATTGCCATAGCGTTCCAACGAATAATGGCACGGATCTTCCATTCAATTTCAGAATTTCCAGGGGCTTTATCTTGTTTATGCACAGGTATAGTATTGATGTACGCGGTAGTAGCATCATAGGGAAGATGACCACCTGAACGGCGATTTAAATCAACTAATTGTTCTATCAAAAAATGGGCACGTTCTGGACCTTCTTGTTGTATAACGGCTGTTAACGCATCTAACCACTCTTGTGTTTCTTGTGAATCAATATCTACTTTATTTTTCATTTCTGTCATTATTTTCTCTCGTTCTCAGCATTTTTCTGAGCGTCAACTACAGCAATCGTGGTCATATTGATAATACGACGAACAGATGCAGTAGGAATTAGTACATGCGCGGCTTGTTTTGAGCCGAGCAAAATTGGACCAATGGTAACACCTTTAGTAAAGGTCCTTATTAAATTTATTGCCATATTGGCAGAATCTAAGTTGGGCATAATAAATAAATTTGCCCGTCCTTGAAGTTTAGAATTAGGAAACATGCTTTCCCTAACCTCGGGGATCAAAGCAATATCAGCTTCCATCTCACCTTCCACCTCTAGATCTGGAGCACGTTTGCGTAAAATGTCTAATGCTTTACGCATTTTATCAGGGCTTTCTCCTTGACGTGAGCCAAAACTAGAATAAGACAATAAAGCAATGCGTGGCGTACGTCCAAAATCTTTAAGCTTTTCAGCTGCCAACAGTGCAGATTCTGCAATTTGTTCTGCATCAGGATTAGGGTTTACATAAGTGTCACAAAAGAAGAAATTCCCATATTCGGTAGAGATTCCACTTAAGGTAGCCACTTCTTTGACGCCTCCTTGACGGCCTATAACCTCTTGAATATGCTGTAAAACTTTAGGAAAACGTCCGGTTAACCCTGCCAACATGGCATCAGCTTCTCCTCGCTTCACCATTAATGAAGCGATGACAGATGTGCGGGTTCTGACAATGGCTTTTGCTATATCTGGCGTAATGCCTTTTCGCTGCATAAGCTTGTGGTACAACATCCAATAGTCTTTAAAACGTGGATCTTTTTGTGGATTAACCAGGTCAAAATCCCTGCCAATCTTTAGATCAATGCCTATTTTCTCGATTCGGGCTTTAACAACTTTGGGTCGCCCAATCAAAATTGGCGTGGCTAAATTATCATCAATAATTGTTCGAACGGCTCGAAGTACACGTTCATCTTCACCTTCAGAGAACACCACTCTTTTGGGGTTGTTACGTGCTTTATCAAAGATTGGTTTCATCATTAAACCACTTTTGAAAACAAAATAACTAAGCTTATCTTTGTACTCTTGCATGTCCTCAATTGGGCGAGTGGCAACACCTGAGTCCATCGCTGCTTGTGCAACCGCAGGAGCAACATGCAGTAAAATGCGCGGATCAAATGGCTGAGGTATTAAGTATTCACGACCAAAGCTTTTAGTTTCTCCTTCAAAAGCTTCAGCGCCAACATCCGATGATTCTTTTTGAGCCAAGTCAGCCAATGCATACACACATGCTTTCTTCATGGCATCATTAATCACTGGTGCACATACATCCAACGTCCCTCTGAAAATATAAGGAAAACACAAAACATTATTTACTTGATTAGGGAAATCAGATCGACCCGTTGCTAATATTGCATCAGGGCGAGCTTTTAACGCCACATCAGGCATGATTTCCGGAATTGGGTTAGCCAAAGCTAAAATAACAGGGTCTTTGGCCATTGGCATTATCATTTCTGGTTTGAGCAAGCCGCCAATAGAAACACCTAAAAATATATCTGCATCCACTAGAGCTTCAGTTAGCGTTTGCTGTTTTACACCTAATGCATAGAAAGCTTTCTTTGTGCCTGCCTCAATTCCTTCGCGGCCTTCATAAATAACACCTTTTGAATCCGAAACAAAGATGTTGTCAACTGACATCCCTAAATCAACCAACAAATCTAAACATGCCATGCCGGCAGCTCCTGCTCCAGAGGTCACCAACTTAACTATGCTTATCTCTTTTTTAATTATTTTCAAAGCATTGATAACAGCGGTTGCTGTTATAATAGCTGTACCATGTTGATCATCATGAAATACTGGAATTTTTAATCTATTTTTGAGTTTCTCTTCAACATAAAAACATTCGGGTGATTTAATGTCTTCTAAATTAATGCCACCAAATGTAGGTTCCAATGCAGCTATAATTTCAATGAGCTTATCAGGATCTTTTTCTTCAATTTCTATATCAAAAACATCAACACCAGCAAACTTTTTAAATAACACTCCTTTACCTTCCATTACGGGTTTGGATGCTAATGGGCCGATATCACCCAACCCCAATACTGCTGTTCCATTAGTTATTACAGCCACAGTATTAGCTCGTGCTGTATACAAAGCCGCTGTTGATGGATCCTTGGCAATTTCCTCACAAGGTGCTGCCACACCGGGTGAGTAGGCAAGTGCCAAATCCTTCGCTGTTGTTAATGGTTTCGTCGCCACAATTTTAACTTTTCCTGGCGGAAAGTCCTGATGGTATTCTAACGCTGCCTTTCTTATATCTTCTCTTAAACTCATATTTGTCCCCAATAAACAATATTTCTAAGTAATTGCTCAAGTTTTTTGGAACAAGTATTTTACGCTACTTTAAAATAATACTCCACGAGAATAAAGAATATTTAGAAGGATTGGGATGCAAATACATGAGTTAAAGTCAATTAACAAGGTTAGGAGAAATTACTCTTGGGCAATCATTATTAGTGCTTATTCGCAATTTAAAAAGTCCTCAAATCAACGAATTTACTAGATGCTGGGTAACTGCTCACACCTGCTGTCATTACCGCGAAGGCGGTAATTTCATAAATAGAACTGTAAATACCACTGAAATGACACAGACATTCTTATAGATTCCCGCCTTCGCGGGAATGACGGGGGTGAGTAGTTACGATGCTGGAATAATTTTTTTCCTTATGTGTCGTTAATTTTCTATGAAATACGTACTCTTGGTATAAATTAAAATTAAGGAGTAACATCATGCTAAGTTTAAAACACCTTTTAATTCTACTTTTTTTAGCTTTATTTATTTTCAGAAACAGTATTGCAACAACCTATTGGGTAGGGAACTCTGCAAATTGCACAGGATCAAATGTTAAATCAAGTTTAGCTTTAGCTCTTCTAAGTGCTCAAACGAGTACAAGTGCGGACGATGAGATTCGTTTAACTGAAACCATTAGTTATGAAGGCAGTGTTCGTGGCCACTTAACCATTAGTAATTACAATAGCATTACCGCTGGTGCTTTAACCATAAGAGGAGGGTATTCCGACTGTTTCTCTGCCACTGTAAATGCTAGAACACTGATGGGAAATATTACTGATGACAGCATTTTTAGCATTTCTTCTGCTACTGTTTCAACTTCGGTTACATTAAGAAATTTAAACCTTGTTAATGGTGCCTTTAGAGGGGTAGTTGCCAATGGAAATGTTGCGGTGACTTTGGATAATGTTCGTATAGCAGATAACCAATCGGGTATGTTTGTCACTAATGGAGCTGGGGTCATTATTTCATCTGATAGTATTATTGAAGACAATGACAAAAGCGGGCTGTCAGGCAACGGCGGCGGCATAGAATGTAAAGACAACAATTCTTATGTTGATATAAGTGGCACCTTAGAAAACAATATGGCTAGTAAAGGCGGTAATTTATATTTAGGCGATGGTTGTTTTGCCGTTTTAAATGGTGGAGCACAAATCAGAGGCACTTTTGGTACAAAAGCATTTGAGGGCGGTGGTGTTTATATTGATAATGGCGGTGAACTATTAAGCGATGGTGGAGCAAGTCGAGTCATCTTTGAAAACAATAATGCTGGAGGTGCTGGAGGTGGAATATATGTACTAGGCACAGGTAAAGCCACTCTATTAAATACGGCTTTCAGGAATAATGTTATTGATGGTGAGGGTATCATTTATGCAAAGGATGGAGGTGCATCATCCATACAAGTTAAAATGGATAGAGTTGATTCTTGCCCCTTTTTAATCAGCTGTTCTGAGATTGACAATAACTCGTATACAAATTCTTTAATATATGCTGAAAACTCAATCATAGAAATTAATCGGGCGATGATTGAAGGAAATAAAGTAATTGGGGTCATTAACGATACAGGGCTTAGACCATTAATTGAAGCAAAAAACAATGCTGAAATCAGACTCAATAGAGTTGCAATGTTTAACCATAGTGAAACCCGATACATGTTAGAAAATGATTTTTCTTCAGAAATACTGATGACGCATGTTACTGCAGCAAACAATACTTATCAATTTGAAGGAAATGGGCCAATTTTAAATGCTTTTATAAGTTTAACATTCTCTAATAAAAAGCTTTTTAACTCTATTTTTTTTAACACACGCGGGTTTGAATTTATCGGAGGGCAACTAATTGGTAGCTGTAACCTAGTAGACAACAGTAATAATTGGCCATCAGGCATGTTCTATATCGGCACACCCATATTTAATAATTTAGCAGGTGGTGATCCACGACAAACCTCTAGCTCCCCTGCTGTTGACATGTGTTTGCAAGACTCCTTTGCTTGGTCAACTGAAAAAGACATTGAAAATCAGATCGCACCAGTCAATGATAGCACCAACCCCCAAGGTCAGCCTGGGCACCCTGATGGCATGTATGACGCTGGTTTTGATGAAGCTTATACCAATATTGGTGAAGATGAGTTTTTATTGATGGTACAAAAACAGGGTTCAGGACAAGGAACCGTTTTAAGTACACCTGTGGGGATCTCATGTGGTAACGACTGTTCAGAGGTTTATTTTAATGGCACCTTAGTGACTCTTTTTGCTACGCCTACATCTGGTAGTAGTTTTTCGGGTTGGAGTGGTTGCCCATTGGCTAATGGTGACGAGTGTTTAACCAGTGTTGAGTCAAATCATACCATTATGGCCAATTTCCAAACGCAAGAAGAATTGGTTTTTGCCAATGGCTTTGAATAGGAGTGTGAAGATGAATACGTTGAAGTTAGTATTCATTCTATTACTTTCTTTTAGTGCTATTTCTGGTAAAACTGCAAATTTCACAGTTAATACCACAGATGACTTGGTTGATTTAATTCCTGGAGATGGTGTGTGTGAAACGACTATTAATAACAATGATTGTACTCTTAGAGCTGCAATTATGGAAACCAATGCTTTACCCAGTAGTGATAGCATTAGTATGCCAGCTGGTGTCTTTGTCTTAGATCTGGTAGGAGTGGACGATTTCGCAATGGTTGGCGATTTAGATGTAACCAGCAGCGAGTTAATAATCCAAGGCGTGTCTAGGGAGCAGACCATTATTGACGGTAATGGCACCGATAGAATTTTTGAATTCAATGATTCTGATATTACCTTACAAAGTTTAACACTACAAAATGGTGGGGACTCCCTTGCCACCGTTCTTGGAGGTGCCATTAAAGCTTCTGGACATAATTCTGATGAGTTAAATTTAATTAATGTTAAATTTGAAAATAATCGTGCCAATGCTGGTGGTGCTCTTTTTTTAGGGTTGGAGATAATTGCAATTTTGGAAGATACGATAATCACCAACAATACAACAGTCCCGTTGGGCATCACCAATGCGATTGGGCCAGCTATATTTTGTTCAAAATGTGATATTGCAATCAACTCGTCAACGATTAGTTTTAATCACATGGGCGGAAAATCTCTAACAATAGAACAGGGGTTTTTAGAAATGTTAAACACAACAGTAAGCCATAATGATGAGGGAGGGATTAGAACAACCAATGCTAGTGCTTTGATTAAATTTAGTAGCTTTGTTGAAAACAACTTTCAAGATATTTCACACTTTAGCTTTGATGACACACATGTTTTTCAGATTGGTTATTCAGCACTTCAAAATAGCATGCATAATAACTGCCAAGCAGGAGATTTACCCGTTTCATTAGGGTACAATATTCTCAGTGATTCTTCATGCAATTTTTTAACTGCTGGAGATATGGAAAATACAGATGCCCAATTGGGGGTTTTATCAAATAATGGCGGGTCTACTTTCACACACCACCCTTCTGAATTCAGTCCATTATTAAACCAAGTGCCGATTGCCGGTTGTTTGGATATTCAAGGAGCTGCTCTGTTAACAGATCAACGGGGTCAACCCCGTCCTTTTGGATCCCTGTGCGATATTGGCGCCCTTGAAATCAATGACGGCATTGTTTTTATTAACGGATTTGAAGCTTAATTTTCAAGCTCTTGTAACATTTCTAAAAGCTGAGAATCATTTATCTTTGTCAATTTATAAATGCTCCTGACGCCGACTGCTATTTTATTTGCTTTATTTATTTTATTTTGCGATTTTAAGAAGAGCGCATAAGCCAACTGAAATCTAAGATTGTTGAGACTTTCATTTGAAAAAGCACTTGCATAAACTGGCAAGGCTTTCTGGTAATATATATCTGCTTGATCAAACTGATTAAGATGAACATAGATTTTAGCGACTTTCCATAATAATGCAGCATATAGATCAGTACGATTGCTCTCTTTTCGTAGCCCTTCAATACTTAGGAATACTTCTAAAGAATCTTGATAACGTTTTTCCATTAAATAGATTCTTGCTAGTATTTCTTTTGCATAGATATAAATATTTTGCTGAGCCTTACCGCTTTTTTCGATCTGTTTGATATTGGCTTTAGCCTGCTCTTCAGCCTCCTCAAATTTTTTCAGGGTTGCCAAAGTTAATGCTAATGTTTGTTGGGTCATTAAAGGAGATCTGTGTGTTGCTCCTAGTTTTTCAACCTCGTGTCTGTAAATATAATATAACAGCTTTTCTGCCTTGGCTGCTTGTCCAGTTTCATTTAAAAACCAAGCTAAATTTGCTTTTGCATTTAAGGTCTCCAAATGATCTGATGAGTAAATGTTTTCAAGTATCGTGACTGCTTTTTCAAACTGTTCTGCCGCTTTTAAATAGTCATTATTTAAGAATGATAACACGGCTAGATTACTGTAAGCTTGTGATAAACCAGTACTGTTGTCGCCATAGAGGTTTTTAAAGATGTCATGACTTTCCTCTGCGAATAAATAAGCATCATCTAGTTCCCCCTTAAAGCGATAAAAAACAGACTGTTCATTCAATGCCACACCCAAACCCGGGTGTCGATCACCTAAAATAATCCTATATTGAGCTATTATTTCTTCATTTAAGGCTAATGCCGAATCAAAATCTCCAACTCTATCATAATGATGGACCAAGTCATTTTTAACACTTAATATCAACGTATTGGTGTCTTTCAAATCACTTTTATTTAGTATGGATTTTATTATTTCAATTGATTTATTTGACTCCCCTTTTAGATAATATATTTCAGCAAGTAATCTTTTATTTCGTATGACGTCTGATTGATTAGTAATCAATTTATCTAACTTTTCTATAAGGCCAAAAGCTTGTTCATAATCGCCTTTTTCAGCAAAAACACTGGCTTTTACTCTATAAATCATAGCTTTATCAAAGTTATTGATAAATGAATCTTCATTGGTATGAACTAATAACTTTTCTAAATTTTTTAATTTTTTTGCATTAAACAAGTATTGGCTAATTACAGATAATGACTGTGAATTATGCGGTTTAAGTTCTAATGATTTATAAAGAAAATCGATGCCTTTTTGTAAAAACCCTAATTGTCCATATGCTATACCTATGGTTTGATAGAGTTCAAATTTAATTTCTGAATCAAGGTTGATTCCAGTTATCTTATCACCTGCAATTTTTAATATGTCTTTAGCAGAAATTTCAACACCTTCACTAACATTAGGATCTGTTACATTAAAAGCATCCAACATAAATTGTTTAACTTGTTGAGCTTTTTGTGCTTCTATTTTAGTTTTATTGTACTGCCAACTGATTGCGATTAAAGCAATCGTCACAGAAAACATCAAGGTTAATAGTGAAGCAAATAATGCCTTGCGCCTTTTTGCAAACAGTGAAACTCTATAAAAAATTGAGTCCGGTGTGGCAGAAACCGTTTCATTATTCAACCAAGCCTGCAAATCATCGGCAAACTTATCCATACTTTTGTATCTTTTTTTAGGGTCAAATTTTAAAGCTTGATTGAGAATGTTTTTTAAATCTTTATCAAAATCACTCTTTTTAAAAATTCTTTGTATATATTCCTCGTCTTCGGCGCATAATTTAAACAACCTATCATTTGGCAAAGGTAATTTACCTATCAAAAGTGCTAAAGCGGTTGCAGCTAAAGAAAAAATATCAGTAGCTACAGTGATAGGTTCAGCATTTATTTGTTCTTGTGAGGCAAATGATGGCGTTAATGCAACGATAGTCGTTTCGTTAATTTCATCTTTTGAGATTTGTTTTGCTATCCCAAAATCTACAATTTTTACATTTCCATTATTTGTTAAAATGATATTTGACGGTTTAATATCACGATGAATAATAAGATTACTGTGTGCATAAACCAAGGCATTAGCTACATCCAGTATAAGTTGAATTTTTTGCCGTTTCGAAAACCCCTTTAACTTAACATAATCGTCTAATGCAACTGCATTTTCGATAAGTTCCATTACTATATACGGTTCACCTTGACTTGTGGTTTCACCATGATGCATGGTAATGATATTTGGATGAGACAATCCAGAAAGAATTTTTTGTTCTTCTATAAATTTTTTTTTCAATATAAGAAGTTGATCATCAGATGCAAATATTTTTATTGCTACATGTTTTTGAACATCTGAATTAATTCTTTTTGCACTAAAGACAGTGGACATACCGCCTTTGCCTATCATTTTAATGAGCTGATAATCTCCAATAATTTTTCCTTCTTGCCATTGATTAAACTGTCTATTGCCTATTGCATAATCTGAACTAACATGTTGTTTAAAATACTGACTGGATTGCTCTCCAGAATCAATTAATGACACGATTATCTCTTTTATTGCATCATCAATGCTTCCTATTTGTTCAAGCTTATCTAATGCTTTATCCTTGCTCAAGTGAACTAATGTGCTATAAATTTTATTAGCTTTTTTCCACTTATCTAATTGCATTACAAGTCATCACTATTTGATTTTATCAAAGCGAGCAGCATTGCTTTTGATTGTTTCCATAAGCGTTGTACCTGTCGTTCCGATTTATTTATCAACTCACCGATTTCTTTAAAGGTTAAACTGAATACCAATTTATAATGTAATATTTCTGATAGCTTAGGATCAACTTCTTCAACTTTGTCTAGCATTCTATCGATGTCCATAAAACGTATATTCACATCATCACAACCAACATATTGGGAAACACTGGATGTCATCATATAGCCGTTTCTTTTCAAACTTTTTTTAGCTCGTATCGAATCAAACAAGAATGAACGCATACTTTTAGCAAGAAACTGCATGAAATGTCTTCTATCGGTGCTTGGCAAATTATTAGACTTCAACAATTTTAAGTAACATTCATTGGCGAGAACTGTTGGAGTAATTGTTGCTCCTGGGTTTAACATGTTAATTTGATGCCCTGCTACAGCCTTTATATCACTGTATAAAATCGAGTAAATTTCATCAAGTTGGCTTGAATCTCCTGATCTTATACTTGCTAATATTTCTTCTATGTTTTTAGCACTCATAACAAAATTTTATGGACTATAATTAAATTACTTAACATGTTTTATAATTAAAAAAAGAAAAAATCCTATAAATTATAACATTCATTCTATCAAAAAAAGGTAATATGTTAGTTTCTTAAACCAATTAAAATAGTACTATGCAAAATTTATTGATTATTTTGTTATTGATTATATGTCTTTCATCTTGTGTAAGCCCATCAAACAAAACACCAAAGAAGTACCCTTTACAAACCTTAACTCTAGAACAAGCCAATAGATTATCACAACTGCCACTAAACTGTGTTGAAACCCAATACCCATACAAACTTGGCCAAACCATTGGTAGTGCCGATGATTTAAAAACACCCAAAGAATTACACCCTGCATTTTATGGTTGTTTTGACTGGCATTCCGCGGTACACGGGCACTGGTCGATGGTTTCCCTAGTAAAGAATTTCCCTCAATTAAAAAATGCCAAGCAACTTAGAAAAATATTAAAACAACACATCACTAAAGATAATATCATCAAGGAGGTGGAATATTTTCATGGCAAACATAACAAATCATGGGAACGCACCTACGGGTGGGCATGGTTGTTAAAATTGGCTGAAGAATTGCATACATGGGACGACCCATTAGCTCGTGAATTAGAAATAAACCTGCAACCCTTGGCTGATTTACTTGCCAATCGATTTGTCGAATTTTTACCTAAGCTTTACTATAATATTCGAGTTGGCGAACACCCAAATACTGCATTTGGTATGGCTTTTGCCTACGATTATGCCTTAGCAGTTGGAAACAGCTCATTACAAGAAACCATTAATACTCGTGCTCGGCACTTTTACATTGCCGACAATAACTGTCCATTATCCTGGGAACCCGGCGGATTTGACTTCCTTTCTCCTTGCTTTGAGGAAATAGACATAATGCGTAGAGTCTTAACCGCAAACGAGTTTCACATATGGCTTAAACACTTTTTACCACAATTGATAAAACCTAACTTTAATATTACCGTTGGCGTAGTAACTGACAGGTCAGATGGCAAATTAGTCCACCTTGATGGTTTAAACTTTACTCGCGCATGGGTATTATATGGATTAGCCAAACAATACCCTCGTTATAAACATTTAATTAATATAGCGAATAAACATATGCAATATTCCTTACCAAATTTAGTCAATGACAGTTATGAAGGCGGTCACTGGCTTGGGAGTTTTGCTATCTATGCATTGAACCAAAGTAATGGCAAATGAAATTATTTAAAGAATTAGGGCCTGGAGTTTTAGTTGCAGCCGCATTTATTGGCCCAGGGACAGTAACTATTTGCACCATTGCAGGAGCTAAGTTCCAATTTGTATTGCTATGGGCGATGGTATTTTCTATCGTCGCAACACTTGTGTTACAAGAGATGTCTGCACGGTTAGGGTTGGTAGCTAAACAAGGGTTAGCTCAAGCGGTAAGATCGCAAATTTCTCATCCAATTCTTAAATGGTTTGCAGTTATTTTAATCATGTCTGCCATCCTTGTAGGAAATGCCGCTTATGAAGCCGGAAATATCAGTGGCGGTGTTTTGGGGTTAGAAGCGATAGTTCAACAAGTAACTGTATCTTTTGGACAATTAAAACTTAACATTTTAAGTCTAATTATTGGCATTATTGCTTTTGTGGTTTTATTTCTGGGAAACTATAAAGTTATTGAAAAAGCATTAGTCACTTTAGTTGTACTGATGAGTATTGCTTTCATGATTACTGCAATCATGACTAGCCCAAACGTTTTGATGGTTTTAAGAGGTATCTTTATCCCCTCTTTTCCTGAGGGAAGTAGTATGGTTATTATTGCCTTAATTGGCACCACAGTTGTACCTTATAATTTATTTTTACATGCTTCATTAGTCCAAGAAAAGTGGCATAGTGTTGATGATTTACCCAAAGCCCGCAAGGATACCTTGGTTTCAATAATTATAGGTGGAATAATCTCAATGACGATAATTATCAGTGCTGCTGCTATCGAAAATTCAACTGTCACAAGCGCTGCTGATTTAGCCAAAGGATTGCAGCCGTTATTCGGTGGCTATTCTAAATATTTACTTGCCATTGGATTATTTGCAGCTGGAATTAGTTCAGCCATAACGGCACCTATGGCTGCTGCATATGTTGCAGCAGGATGTTTTAATTGGCAAACTAACCTCAACTCTTTTAAATTTAGATTAATTTGGATTGTTGTTTTGCTACTAGGGGTCGTATTTTCCTCAACTGGTTTTAAATCAATAGAGGTCATCAAGTTTGCTCAATTTGCCAATGGCTTGTTATTGCCACTTATTGCTTTGTTTTTACTATGGGTGATGAACCGAAAACAGCTATTGAACAAACATGTTAATTCCAGCAAACAAAATGGATTAGCTTGGCTTATTGTGCTTATCACCTTACTATTAGGACTAAAGAGTTTAGCTGTGGTCTTTGGAATATTATGAAAATAGATATCAATTGTGATTTGGGCGAAGGCATGGGAAATGACGCTGCATTAATGCCTTTTCTTGGTTCATGCTCAATTGCATGTGGCGGCCATTTTGGTAACGACGAAACGATGACAATTGCGGTGAAATTGGCACAACAATACGACGTCAATGTTGGAGCACACCCCTCTTTTCCAGATAAAGAGAATTTTGGTAGGAAGGTTATGGATATTTCTCGAAAAAAATTATCACAATCACTATTTCAACAAATCACTGACTTTCAAATTATTTGCCAAACCGTTGGAATGCCAATGCATCACATTAAATTGCATGGTGCTTTATACAATCTCGCAGCTCAAGATGCTGAAATTGCGGCAGTAGTCTTAAATGTTTTTGCACGTTGTCAAGCCGATGTCAAAATCTATCTACCCGATAATTCTGCAATTGCCATATTGGCTGATGATTATTTCCCCATTATTTATGAGGCCTTTGCAGACAGGCGTTACAATCCTGATTTGTCATTGGTAGCAAGAAATCTGGACAATGCCCTAATCACCGATAAAAAATTGGCATGGCAACAGATTTCATCAATAGTCAAAACTGGAAAAGTCTCCACGATAGATGGACAACTCATAAACATTAGAGCCGATACTTTTTGCGTACATGGCGATAGTGAAAATGCCTTCAATATTTTACAATACATCAATAAACACATTTAATACATGACCATTGGCTATCAACATTTTGGAGAAAAAGCCATATTACTCTCATGGCCTGAAAGAATTTGCCAAAAAACTAGCCTTGAAGTTTACCAAATCAACCAATCCATTCAGCCCTTAATTCCTGAGTTTATTCGTGAAACTGTAACAGCCTATTGCAGTATCACTATCTATACTCAAACCAAAACCAACAAAACAAGACTCATCAATAAACTACAGACAATTTATAATTCACTTGAAAACACATCTATTGAGTCAACTCTTTGGAAAGTCCCTGTTTGTTATGACACTTCACTGGCAATTGACCTGCCGTATTTAGCTAAATTAAAAGGTTTTTCAATTGAAAAAGTCATTGAACTGCACTCAAAACCCACATACCAAGTAGATTTTTTGGGATTTTTACCTGGTTTCCCCTATTTAAGCGGCTTAAACCCCCTATTACATACACCACGGTTACCGACACCACGCCCCCAAGTTGCCAAAGGGTCTATCGCAATTGGCGGTGGTCAAACTGGGGTGTATCCAATTAAAAGCCCTGCTGGTTGGCATATTATAGCCAGAACACCCATGCAATTTTTTGATGTTAACAATCCCAATCCCTGTTTTATCAAACCAATGGATCAAATTAAATTTATCCCCATAACATTAAAAGAATTTAATCATGATTGAAGTTATTTCTGCAGGAATTTTTTCCAGTGTTCAGGACCAAGGGCGTTTTGGCAGTCGTAACATAGGCGTTCCTGTCAGCGGCGCCATGGATTTATATAGCGCTAATTTAGCTAATGCATTACTCAACAATAGCCTAGAAAGTGCTGTGCTGGAAGCAACAGTTATTGGACCTGTATTGCATTTTTTAAACGATACATTTATTAGTATAACTGGTGCAGTTTGCCCAATTAAGCTGAATGGTATCCCCATACCAAACAACTGTGTGCATAAAGTCAATGCCACTAGTACTCTGTCTATTGGTAGGGCACAAAACGGCATGAGAACTTATCTTGGTATTGCAGGAGGTTTTCAAACGAAGAAAGTATTGAAAAGTCGCAGTTATTACCATGGCATTACAAAAAACAAACAAATTCGCCAAGGAGACCTATTGAAAACCTCATTGAAATTCAAGAAAATCATTAATCGTGCAAAGGTTAAAACAAAGCTAAGTCATTTACACCAACATGCTATTTCGGTAACTTACGGGCCTGAATTTAACCGACTTGAAAAACAAACTCAAGATAAATTATTAACTTCTCAATTCACACTTTCCAACCAAAGTAATCGCATGGCATATAGACTGGACAAATACCAGAGAATAAGTGCAACTGAAATCATTACTTCATCAGTTCAACCTGGCACCGTACAACTCACTCCATCTGGTGAACTTATTATTCTAATGCGCGATTGCCAAACGACTGGTGGTTATGCTCGAGTTTTACAATTAACAGAAAATAGCATCAATCAATTGGCTCAAAAATCAGCTGGTAGTGATATAAAATTTGTGGTTAATAATTCATAATTTCAATTAGTTAACCTTTATTTTTGGAGTTCATCAAAAATCTTCTTTAGGCTAAAATTCATAATGTTTTCAGATTACAGTCAGTTTTAGCATTATCAATTTCTTTACAATAACTAATAATTTTACGATAGGTATTAATATGAATGGAATTTTCAAAGGTTTTTTAGCTTTAGGAGTGATTTTTATTGCCATAGGCATATATTTACTAGTTCTAGCAATAACTAATTCAGACTGGGATCAAATTCAAGGGAAAATAATTAAAACCAACATTAGTTCTGATGTTACTTTATCAAACTATACAGGAAGAAATCACCAAATCCAATATGCAGTTAATTTAACATACGCGTATTCAATTAATGGGGCTTCCTATCAAAACACGAGGGTATCTATTGGCAGTGGCGATACTCTCAAAGGAGGTTTCCAAGAAAAATCTAATGCCAGAGAATGGCTTTCTAACTCTAGTTATACAATTGGTAATGAGGTCACTGTTTTTGTCAACCCTGACAGCCCAAAAGATACTGTATTGGAAACAGGGATAAACATAGGTACAATTATCCCCATTATTCTTGGCTTGTTTTTTATAGGATTTGCTTTATTAATTCGATTTGTTGCAAAAAAAACTGCTGAGAATACAAACTCAACAGTTTAATATTTTAGATATTTATTCAAAGCCATTTTCAAAAACAAAATCTGATGTTGGCTGTTGATAAAGAAAGACCTCACGGTGTCCTGGATGGCTTGATAGATTAGTCAGGTCTCCCCCTCCGGCTTGAAATAGGACTCCAACTAATGAGGGAGAAGCTGTTAAATTTTCTACTACATGTGTTGAACCTTCTACCTTGTCAGTGGATTGTTCTCCGCTTATATGTTTAGACACAATTTTGGGAGTTTGAGTATCGGTATCAAATAAGACAGCATCCATTTCACCATCAATATCACCTGCAAAGTTAGGAATAATAATAGTACCCTTATTTCCGCCTTCATTTAATCTGTCTTCATAAGCGTATGAAATATATCTACCTGAATCAGAAACGCTCACACTACCACTAGAAATTCCACCACTAGATGCTTGTGTAATTGGCACTCCTGAGTCATTTTTAGAGACTAATGAAAATGATTGATTAATTCTATCAAAAAGTAATACTTGTGTTGAATACGCAGAACTATAATCATCATTTGTTAGGTTATCTGCATCAGTTAGAAGTGCTATCCAGTTAGCATCTTCAGAAAAAACAGGAGAATAGGAACTACCATTGGCACCTAATGCAGCAGAAACTTGTGTCACTCGTGTTATTGCACTACCTGTAGATAGGTTTTTTATAAAAACATCTTCAGATGCATTAGTGTCATTGACGACTATGCCAGAACTATCAGAAGAAAATGTAACCCAAATATTGTTACCACTGCCACCAATATCCATATCTTCTGCCGTTGATGCAAAACCACTTAACTCTTGACTAATTAATACTATATTTTGAGAAACTGGGTTATATGCATAAACATCTAGTTGGCTATTGGTGTCATTAATATCTAAATCCTCAAAACTATCAAACACGACGGCACCATCATCAGTTACCGCATTTTTACCTCCTTGTGCAATTTGAGTATACGTATTGTTAACCCTGTCAAATAAATAAACATAATAATCACCCAAGTCTGTGAGACCATCAGGAGGAAGATAGCGTGTGCGGAAGGAGACATAATTACCAGATGCGGAAATATCTGTCTCATATGTAGAAACATTTGATGTGATTTTACTGTGTGTATTTGTATGTCTATCGAGTAAAAATAAATCTATGCTTTCATCATCAATAGGTTCAAATACAATATTGGGTGATTTTGATGAATAAATAACTGACATTTGATCACTACTGGTTCTTGGGTTGTCAGCATTGGCAATCAAGGTGCTCGGGCTGAAAAAGGCCTGTGATTCATTTTTCATAACATCATTAGTAAAACTGTAACTGAAAATCGCTTGATGTTGACCTGTACTCGGTTCTAAAGATAAGTCTGTAGCGTATGAGGTAAAAGCTACACGATTACCCGATGTGGAAAGCTGAGGATTATAACTGTGTGCATTGGCTTTATTTCCATCTGCATTTTTTGATACCAATGACAATACTCCAGAAGCTGTTACATATGAATACAAACTTGGGTAATCACTTGTAGATAAAGGAAAAAGCTCATCTGAGTTTTCCGTAAAAGCGATGCGACTGCCATCACCACTTATTTCTGCAGAATTTGCTGTGTTCGACGATGTTAATTCATCACCATTAGCATCGAGATTAATGCGTATAATAATTCCATTATCAAAATAAAAAACATCATCACGGTTATTGCTATCATTAGTGACTAAATCTTCTTGATCAGATCTAAAAACAACTTGTCCGAAGTTGCTAATTGCTGCTTTATTTGATGTGCTTTCGCTGTCTGAAGAATTATTACCTGTTGGGGTGATATTGACTAAAACCCTGGAGTTATCTTGCCTATCAAGAATAAATAAATTTTCACCAATATTGTTAATCGTATCGGATGTCAAATTATCTGCGTAAGATGCCATCAAAACATAACGCCCTGTGTTAGATACATTTTTTACTCGTGTGTTACTGTCTGCTTCCGCCAACCCATCCAGTGATGTACTTAAGAGCGCATAACTGGAGTTAGCAATATCTTTATGATAAACCTGTTTGCGTGAATTGTCGTGTAATGGGTCTATGTGATTGGATGTTGTAAATATGACAGACAAGCCATCATCAGACAAAAATAATTCATCAGATGTAGCAATAAAAAACAAATTACTACTGTAACCACTTTCATTGATTAAATCTCCTGTTTGTAGATCCTTGAGATACAAATAATTGTCTATCCCATTAGCTTGAGGAAGCCCTATGGCATCACTGATAAACGCAACATATCGTCCATCAGAAGTGGGAGCTGATATTTTACTGATTCTGCCTGCTGTTGCCTGAGTGCCATTAGACGTGATAGAAACAAGTTCGACCGCACCAGTTTGTCTGTCTTTTATAAACACATCTTCAACACGATTGTTGTCATTGGCCACCAAATTTGATGCACTACTAATAAAACTGATATAACGCCCATTTCTTGACAGCCTGGCATCATCAGTTTCATTATCAGGTACTGTTCCAATATCAACCTCAGGTTGTGACAACCAATGCAGTGTTTGCCCAACAACATTTTGAGAGTGCATTATTAGCACTAAAACTGTCAGTAATAAATATTTCATGAATCGCCCCAATTAAGCTATATAAGTTAAAAAACAGCTTACTGTGTGTGTTGACTTTAAACCTGTCTGTATTCTGAAAAGATTCTTAAATCTTTCTGAATAATGCTGAAATCAATGTCATAATTATAATATTTATACATTATGGTACTTTTCTTAAATTCGACTTGTGTTTATTAAAAATAATAAACAATTTATGATACTAAGAGAATTTTGTAATTTCTTGAAGGGCAGCAATAATAATTTTGCCTTGAAAAATCACTGTTTTTATGTCTCGGATATTTTTTTAGTTGGGTAAAGTTCTTAAAGTCATGTGCTTTACATATAAAGCAAAATATCTATTTAATAGCAAGAAGTCATTGTAAATAGCCAAACGGACTTTGAAAAACGATCAATGGTTATCATTGAGCCTAATATTGGACCTTGATGAACAAAGCATTTAAAGCCTTACGAATGAGTAAAACTTAGAAAAATGGCAAAGCTCATCTGTGCTTTGCCAAATTAAGTACATAGCCATAGTATTTTATTATTCAAATCCATCAACAAACATAATTTCATTGGCGCATACAACAGGTAGTAAAACATGTTCACCTACTACTATCCCACTGTTTGGACCACTTATTTGACATATTGTATTCAAATCATTGGGTTGACTAAAGATAGTAACATTATAACTACTGCCATTATCTAATTGAGTGCTAAAAGGTATAGTGCCATTATCGTTTATGCTCAAATCATCACCGCCATTGTTTTGTAAGACTAAACCAGTACCAGTTAAACCCGCAACAGAAACAC
Source organism: Alcanivoracaceae bacterium (assembly GCA_016744455.1). Lineage (GTDB taxonomy): Bacteria > Pseudomonadota > Gammaproteobacteria > Xanthomonadales > Marinicellaceae > NORP309. The sequence goes on along the minus strand of JADGEI010000012.1, from coordinate 64,085 downwards.
CGATAATATATGTGCTATCTGTGCAGTTAATTCCTACATTCACTACATCATTACCAGCAATTGTGCCTGAGGCATTGATGACCGTGCAATTTTGATTATTAGGCTGGCTAGAAACAGACACCGTATAATTGCTATGATCCACCAATGGCTGAGAAAAAACATAGCCACCATTGCTGATTATATTTAAATCATCACCGCCATTATTTTGCAATACTAATCCAGCAGCAGTCAAACCGCTGACAGCACCACCAATAAAATAAGTATTAACTGTACAAGTAATCTGAACATTGGTCACATCAGCACCTGAAACCGTACCGTTTGCATTGTCTATGGTACAGGATTGACCGTTGGGTTGACTTAAAATACTAACAGCATAAATATTTCCATCTGTTATTGGGCTTGTGAAAACAAAACTACCATTGCTGGTAATGGTTAAATCGTCGCTACCATTATTTTGCAAAACTAATCCAGCTGCTGCCAAACCACTAGAAGAACCACCAATAAAATAAGTATTGGTCGTACAGGTAACCTGAACATTGGTCACATCAGCACCTGCGACCGTGCCGTTTGCATTGTCTATGGTGCACGTTTGGCCATTGGGTTGACTCAAAACACTGACAGCATAAGGATTACCGTCTGTTATTGGGCTTGTGAAAGTAAAACTTCCATTGCTTGTGAGGGTTAAATCATCGCTGTTATTGTTTTGTAATATCAATGTACCCGTTAAACCACTGACAGTACCACCAATATTGTAATCAGCCCCAACACAAACCACACTAATATTGGTATCTCCACCTGTAATTGTGCCACTGCCATTAGAGATACTACAGGTTTGTCCATTGTTGGGCTGGGTTAATACCACGACATCATAGGGTGTGCCATTGGCAAAATCAGGGGTAAAAGCAAAACCACCATTGCTGTTAATGATGACATCATAAACACCGTTATTACGCAGTACAAGGCCAGTTCCAGTTAAACCAGTGACTGAACCGCCAACGCTGTAACTGCTGGTTGAACAAAATATATTGGCATCGGTAACATCATCATAACCGACAGACCCTGAAGCATTTATGATAGAACAAGTGTAGCCTGCTGGCACACTAGAAATACTGACCGTATAGGAACTGTTGAGCGTGACATCGGTTGGAAATTCATAAGCGCCATTATTGGTTACTGATAAAATTTCACTGCCATTTAGGAATAACTCCAGTGGACCACCAAAGGGTAAGCCCAAGACATTACCGCCAATATAATACATACCTTTAAACAGATAAACCGCACCTGCGTCGATTGTATTGTCATTGGGAGTAACTATGGTGCTGTTGGCATCTCCATCTTCTCCCGTTGACCCTACGATTATGTTGCCCTCGTTAATGGCAACCGATCTACCGAATGAATCAAAATGATGCGTATTCTCACCTTTGAGATAGCCTTTTAACTGCCAGTCAGAATTATTACGCGAAAAGACATAAGCCGCACCTGATAATGTAGAATTATTATTTGGGAATTCCAAACTACTGTTTAAATCACCATCTTCTCTTCTCGCTCCAACGACAATGGTTTCTCCTGCTATATCTACTGAGAAAGCAAACGAATCATCCAGCTCGGCATTACTTGCTTTTAAATAGGATTGTTGGTTCCATATTGTATCATCTCGAACAAAAACATACGCCGCACCAGCATCAACCGCATTGTTATTGGGTGAATTTATGCTGCTACTGGCATCGCCATCCTCTTTGTAAGATCCCACCACAACAGTGTCACCATCAACGGCAACAGCATTACCAGTATCATTGCTAAATTGATCATTTGCTTCTGCATTATGTGCTTTGAGGTAGCCTTGTTGGCTCCAAGAAGTTACATCTCGCACGAAAACATATGCGGCCCCTGCGTCAATAGCAGCGTTATTTGGGGCATTAATACTGCTGTTAGCATCGCCATCTTCACCGAAAGCACCAGCCACCACGGTATTTCCATCAATGGCAACCGAACTCCCAAGTTTGTCATTGACTTCTGCGTTACTGGCTTTCAAATAACCTTCTTGTGTCCAAGTTGTACCAATGCGAGTAAATACATGCACTGCACCAGCAGAGAATGCGTTTTCATTAGGTAAATCCATTGTGCTACCTGCATCGCCATCATCTGATATGGCGCCAACCACAATGGTATTGCCATCAATAGCCACTGATGTACCAAATAGATCAAAATCGCCAACATTAAACGCCTTTAGATAGGCTTGCTGAGTCCAGGTTGAACCGCTACGCGTGAACACGTAGGCTGCTCCCGAACCAGAACTGTTATTGTTGGGAGAATTCATAGTGCTATTAGCGTCCCCATCTTCTGCACTCGCACCTACCACAACAGTAGAGCCTGATACTGCAACAGAGCGGCCAAATGAGTCACCAGCCTCTGCATTACTGGCTTTTAGGTAGGCTTGTTGTACCCAGTCAATACCAATGAGCGCAAACACATAAGCTGCCCCAGCACTAACAGCACTGTTATCACTGCTGTCGCCATTAATCAGTTGCGAGGCACTGTCCTCCAATAATGTACCTACAACCATAATATCACCGTCAATATCAACCGAATAACCAAACCAATCATTGGTATCAGTTACAGCTGGTTTGATATAACTGTCTTGACTAAAACTAGGGTCAATGGTGATTGGATAAGTCGCCAAACGGTCATCAACAATCAAAGCAAAACTATCATGATTTTTCGCTAGTTGCATACGACTTGGCAGGATATTTCCTCGACTGTCCCAGACCTTTAACTTATCGTAGTTAATATTCTGACCTTGTTGGGCGGTAAAAATCAGCTGGTCGCCAGCTTGGCTGACAGTGGTGTCAGTGTCTAATTCAATATTAACTTTTAATTCATAACTACCAGTGATTGGTCGATTGCTGATACCAAACCACTGCTCAGTTTTATCGGCGGTATTAGTCCACCACTCCTTAATCGTTGGGCTGTGGTGGTAAAACAGCGTGTTTTCTTTAATTTCAATATCAGGTGCACTGTTAACACGATACGATCCAATTGATTGTAATTTCATGCCAATGCGGTAATCGGTGTTCTTGAGTGTTGTCATACCATCGGCTGCATATTGCAGCTGCCAACCCTGCGCTGCATTATGAGCCGTGTAAAATCCAGACTTATCAACTTGTGGAAAATATTTGGATGCCGCTATTTGTTGTTTGACACTTTGCCACTGTTGTGGCGAAACGCCATCTGGTGGATTATTTGCAAAACTATTACCAGCAAAAATCAATAATAACGTGATAAGAATAAGCATTAAATTTTTCATTGTTGCCCTATAAGGTTTTATAAAAAGTATGGTTAGCTTACAATTTGTATGGTTTTAAAAACTGCCTACATCATGAAAAGATACTGAAAAGACACTGAAAACATTCTGAGTAATTGAAAATTAAGAAACAGTTATAGAGGGTTTTTCGCCCATCGGGTATAAATTTGAGGTGGCTCTCTTTTACCCGATGCTTGCATTTTAATGGTTGCCAAAGCTTGTCGAGAGTGAGAATTATTACTCGCTCAATGACTATGGACTGGAAATCCATAGATTGGTAGGGGACTAAAAGTTATTTGTCATCCTCGCGAACGCGGGGTTCCAGTGTTAAGGACTCGATATTTGCAATAGTTTAATCTTTTTCATTGTCGAGTAACTGGATCCCATTTTTCAAGGGAATCACAAGTTCTTTCTTATTTATTTGTAACTACTCAACCCCGCCATTCCCGCGAAGGCAGGGGTGAGTAGTTACATTGTTTTTAAGTATATATCTATTTTTCTGCATAAAAAGCCACTTCAGAATGATTTCAGTGTATGGGCAGTTTTCAAATCATACTTTATTGTAAAATTATTTGAAAATTTTGTAATTATAGTAGGGGTAAGTATGGAAAATATTTGTGCTGGGTTTAATGTCTTAAGTTTGATTTTTTTGATTGTGGATATTTATTTAATGATCATATCATTGGCAAGCAGTGATTGGAATCAAAGTAGATGGCACTATTATAAATCCCAAAATTTGCAAGCAGGTGACTTTATCAAACTATTCTAGAAGAAACCGTCAAATACAATAAGACACCAATCTGGTCTATGAATACCAAATCGATGGAGCAACTTATCAAAACACTAAATTTTCAATAGGATATGGGAGACCGCTAAAAGCGGATTTATGGAAAAGGCTGATGCTAGAGATTAGCTTTCACAATCTGACTATAAAGCCGGTAATAAAGTCACAATCTATGTTAATCCAAATGACAATCAAGACACGGTATTAGTCGTAGGTTTTAATCTTTATGCGGTAATACAGATGATTATGGGGCTAGTCTTGATTGGATTTGCCTATTTGGTTAGATGGATTACCAAGAGAGCCGCTGAAAATAATTGTATATCAGCAATAAACTAAAAACTTATATTTTTAAATTTCAGTAAGATTTCAGAATCTAGTCAGTTTTATAAAAGTCAAAACACTTAGAATTATGGTTTAAGTTAAACATGAGGATTTATCTTATGAAACATAATGAACAACTATTCTTATTGGTAATTTTAACGATTCTATCAGGCCAACTATATGCTGCCACTATCACCGTTAATACGGCAGATGTAATATCCATTGCAGATGATGGTTTCTGTACGATGTATGAAGCAGTAACGGCAGTGAATAACAACCAGTCATCAGGTAATATGGCAGGGGAATGTATTGCAGGTAGTTCCATGCCTACAGTAGATGTTATTGAATTTGATGTGAGTATTTTGCCAGCTTATATTAGCCCATTTGTCCCTTTTGAATTAATTGAATCTGTAGAAATAAGAGGGCCAAGCCGTGACTTATTGTTTTTTACTTCTCAAGCTTTGGGGCGAAGTTTTATCATAGATGATTTATTAAACAATGCTACCTATACCATCAAAGACGTGACATTTCAAGATAACAACGTAACACCCATCCCCCCTTTTGGAGATAATTATGGTGGGGCGATTTATGCCATAATTCCAGCAACATCAGAACTCAATATCGAAAGAGTGAACTTTATTAATAACACTTCTCCTGTTGGAGGAGGTGCTCTTGCTGTTTATGGAGGTGGTGTTGGTGATAACTCTATTTTGATAAAAGATTGTTTATTCGATGGTAACTCAGTATCTAATTTTGATCAAGAAGTTATAGGAGGAGGTGCCATTTTTATTGCTTTAGGAAATACAGTTGTAATTCAGAATTCTACTTTTGTTGATAATATTGCCAGTAATTTAGCAATTGCAGACCCATTAGGTGATGCTGCTGGAGGAGCTATTTTGATACGTTCACCAGATACAGCAGTGTCAAATTTAATTATCGAAAGTTCTACTTTTTCAAATAATCAAGCAACAGGAGTTGGTGGTGCAATTTCAGTCGGTGCTCCAGGATTTCCTATTGAGTTTTCTGATTTAACAGTCAAACATTCAACCATGGTTTTGAATACATCTGATAGCAATGACAACCAACTTCCTGGAACAGACCCCGGCGGTGGAGCTATTTGGGCTGGGTCTTCAACAGCTGTAAGTTTGCTAAACAATATCATTGCATTAAACCTAGATAATGCAAATAATGTCGCATCAAACTTAGCTGGTGGTTTTATAACAGGTGGATTTAATTTTGTTGGCGATAATAGCAACTCAAGTGGCACTTTTCCTGCTGGTCAACCTAATGTTAATATGGATTGGGTTGGGACATTGTTTTCGCCATTACATCCTCAATTGGAAGCACTTGCTAATAATGGGGGGCCAACGCCAACACATTTACCCATGGCAAATAGCTTGGTAGTTGATCAGGGAAAATGCAATGCTCAAAATACTGATCAGAGATACAATCAAAACACTAACACAAGTTTACGAATCATCGATATTAATACAGTGAATAATGCATTAACTGGTTGCGATATTGGAGCTGTTGAAATTGAATCTAACTCTGCAAATCAAATACCATTGGCAGAAGATGATAATTATAATTTACTAGAAGGAGAAACTTTAATTGTACCAGTTAACCAAGGTTTATTAGATAACGATTTTGATACTGACACATTGGTTGTAAGCTCAGCAGGAGTATTGAGTTTAAGTAATGGCTCCATAAGCGGTGATGTTGATGTTAATGCCGATGGTACTTTAGATTTTCAGACGGATGATATGGATGCTAATGGTGTGTTATCATTTCAATATTTAGTAACAGACCTGTATAACGAAGATGAAGGGGAAGTTGTCTTGAATGTGATAGCTGTTAATGATGAACCAACATTTACTCCAGGTGTATTAAATATAAATGTCGCCCTAGATCAGAGTTATGTGTTTCCGCAATGGGCGACTGATATAGTTTCAGGCCCAGCCAATGAAAGCAATCAAAGTCTGATATTTGCAACTACACTAGCGGCTCCAATTGGAGCTGAGAATTTTTTTAGTAATACCGCGACTGTTGATACTAATGGAACGCTAAATTTTCAGATTAATGCTATGGCAACTGGCACAGGGCAAATCCTCGTAACACTTGTGGATGATGGTGGAACAAGCAATGGCGGTGATGATCATTCAAGTGTAATTATTGATCTCGTTGTATTTGAAGAATTAATATTTGAAAACAGTTTTGAATAGTTATTGAAGCTGATATTTTTCCAGTAGTAATTGATCTTCAACTTGCCAAAAATCATTGGCTTTTAGTTTAAGTTCTTGTAACAAGCTAATTGCTTTAATTTTTTTACCTTGTTTATAATATAGCATGGCTTTGTATTTGAGGTAAGGATAGGCAACTGGATTGTATTGTTCAATGAGAACAATGTTATTATCAGCTTTCTCAATACTTAGATTATCTGTTTGCAAGTACAGCTTATTTAATCGGTTCATCACCTGCACAATCTTCAGGTAGTCGCTGGTTTGACTGGCTTCTTGTAAGGCCTTCAGGTAGTGGTTTTCTGCAGCAATGAGGCTATTTTTCAATAAGGATAAATCACCATAATATAAAGAGATTATGCTCTGCTCATCAACAGTAGTAATTACACTTTCAGCTTTCTGGCTATTTTTGCTAGCCAAGGCATATTTTAATTCAGCCCTCTTAAGAATAGTATTAATTCTCTTAGCTGAATTTTTTTTTCTTAATTCTGATAGTTGTGTAAGATACAACTCCACCTCATTCAATTTATTAAAGGTTAGATGTAAGTCAATCAAATATTCAAAGATGGTTGCTCTCTCGATGGGTATGTCTAAAGTTTTATTTAGCTCCAAAGCCGCCAACCAATGTTGCTTTGATTGTTGAAACATACCAATGGCATGGTAGATTGTCGCAAGTTTAAAATGATTACTACTGATTGATCTCAATTGCTCTTGTTGTTTTGCATAGATGAGTGACTCCTTTGCCAGTTCTTCTGCTTGTATTAAGTAGCCTAGTTGAATCAACAAACTGGATAACCGTGTTTTGGCTTGCATTTCATAACGTTTATCACCTGATTTGATGAATGCTTTAATGGCTTTATTTGTAAACTCACTCGCCTCAGAGTAATTATGCTGTGCTTTTTCCAACTTGGCATAATTATTCATGATAACGCCATAAAAATGGGCTTGTGATTCAGGGTTTGTTAATTGCAAAGCCTTATCTAACAGTTCTCGGCTTTTAACAAAATTTTCTAAATTAATATAGGTGATGGCTTGGCTAACCCATATCGCAGCTACTTTATCATCATTGCCTAAACCCTTCACAATACTATAGGATTGTTGGTACGCAGCCAGTGCATTTTGGTACTTATTCATACCATCATAAGTGTGTCCTTTCACCATAGCAATTTTATAGGCAAGATAGTCCGAAGAACCTTGTATTGAATTGAGAATTGCCAGTGATTTTTTATAATTACCTTGTTTTCTATAGGCAATAGCTAATTCATACCATGCTTGTTTAAATTCAGGATCTTGTTCAACTGCACTTTCTAAAAACACAATGGCTTTTTTGCTATTTCCTTTGAGTTGAGCTGACATGGCATGCATGTAACTTTGTAAGGAAAATTCATTTGTACTTAAATCTTGATTTTCAAGTATGGAGCTTACACTTAGATTAGCCAAGGCAGCTGTATCTAATACCCAATTAGATACCTCTGTCATCAATTGCGTTATTTTGGTAGCTTTAAATAATTTTTTTTCGATAATGCCATTTTGATTACGCAAAATAGTATGTGCAGTGTAAAACTCACCATCGTAAGCAAAGTCATTTACCACGGCCAGGTCTAATTTCTTCTTATTAAGTAAATCTATTACTGTTTTCTGGGTATTGCTATTTTTTGTATTAATTATTTTAGGGTTGACCAGCTTGATAGCCTCGCTTTTACTTAACATATTATGGAGGTAGACGGAACCACCATCAAAAAACCATTGATTATTATGAGGAGCATCTTTAGAAGTTGATTGCACTGTTACTACACTCACAGCCACAGGCGAGTTCTTAACTGTTTGTGTAATGCTCACATCACTTTTTCTGTTATGATTGTAAAAATAGAATAAAAATCCAGTAACAACAACTAATGCAAAAACAAGAATCCACTGCTCCTTTTTGATGGATAAAAGTTTAGTAGTGTGGTTTTGATGTGTTTTATTTGTGGTTATCACATCAGGGATAAAACGCACTCCTTGTGCATAAACAGATTTTATGTAATCACCTTGACACTCATTATTCAGTGTTTTTCGTAACTTCGAAATACACTGGTCAATGGTATTGTCTGTAACAATACGGCCGCTCCAAACATGCTCAACTAGCTGTTCTCTAGTTACAGCCTCATTTGGATTTTTAAGAAAATAGTCTAATAAATCATAGCATTTTTTTGTCAAATAAACTGGTTTGTTTTTGTAACTTAACTGCCGTAAATTTGGGTCTAATATAAAACCAGAAAATTTATATTTCATGTAATGATATGGAGGAAACTATAAAAGTGTTTATGTTAACACAACAATGTTAGCCCATGTTACATTAACTAAAAGACACTTCTATTAATAGAGATTTTCTAAGCTGTATTTCCCAAAATGGTTATTAGAAATCTTTATTAATTTCAAAAAAGAGTGACTAATACACCTATCAAAGCAATAAATACATCAATTAATTCGCTAGTTGCAATTTTTAAAAGCTGAAGGGTATTATTAACAATTTTATGCACATTCTCAGAATTATACAAAGCTTGCTACTATGCTATAATTAAATTTTCTATCTGCAATCAAACTCTCTTGGATAAACAACGTTATAAAAAAATAAAAGAAATTATTTCACAAGCCATGGACACACCAACAGAAGATGTTTCAGGACTATTGGACAATTTATGTGGTAATGACGTAGAAATGCGCAATTACATTGATGATTTTTTAAGTATTGATGTCGATAAAGAATTTCTTACTTCTAGACCAATTGAAGTGGGTTTAGATAGAGATAATGAGCTTAAAGGAAACATTGGGCGTATCAAAATTCAAAAACTTTTAGCCCAAGGTGGTATGGGGCAAGTGTATTTAGGCATAGATGAAGTACTTAAACGGCAAGTAGCTATAAAAGTTATGCACACAAATTTAAATTTATCAAAAAGACGCCGTGAAGCTTTTCTAATAGAGGCGCAAATTCTATCCAGTTTACAGCACCCAAACATCTGTCAAGTTTATGACTTTTTTCAAGAAAATGATAAGGATGTCTTGGTACTCGAATTAATTGAAGGAAAAACACTCAGGCAGATTATTGATCAAAAAGTCACTTACAAACCAATAGAAATTGCCGCACAAATTACTGAAGCATTAATGGCTGCACACGAACACGGCATTATACATCGTGACCTTAAACCAGATAACATTATGTTAACCGATCAAGGCACTGTTAAAATACTAGATTTTGGTCTATCACATTCTGTTGTTGAAAAAAATAAACCCAAATTTAAAGAGCCTCTAAATCGACAGCCTAAACAGATTTCAGGGACACCTGGTTACATTTCCCCTGAGCAGGCACGTGGTGAATTATCAACATCAGCTTCTGATATGTGGAGTTTAGGAATTGTACTATGCGAACTATTAACTAAAACGCCTCCTTATCCAATCAATACAACCAGCAAACAATTATTTGATTTTGCCAAACAAGCAAAAGTTCTCATACCAAAACAATTGGCTCATGCAGAAACCATACTTTTAGAACAACTTTTCTCAGCACAAGTCAAACATCGACCAACTGCACGAGCTGCTTTAAACAGTTTGACAGGCATTAAAAATCGTACCACAAGGAGAATAAAATTTTTTACTCTTTTCTGTCTAATTACCTTAGTATTATTTGGCTTTTGGAAATACACAAGTGATTTGCAAGAAGAAAAAAAAATCTCACAACAAGCGCTCTTAATAGCTAAACAAGAAAGAGCAACAGCTGAACAAGCACGGTTGGATGCGGAAAACTTATTAAGCTTCATGTTAAATGATTTACACACAGGTCTACGCTCTGTTGGGCAATTACACCTATTGAAATCTGTTGCCAACAAAGCGATGAATTACTATAGCAATCTAAGCGAACAACGTTTACAAGATTCACAAGGTCAATCCGCTATTGCCATGTTAAGAATATCTGAAGTTTTGACCGATAGTGGCTACAACAATAAAGCCATTAGTGTTATTGAACAAGCACATAGCACCATGAAACAAGTCCACCTTAAACAGCCAGATAACCCACTGGTAAATTACAGACTGGGAGTCATTAAATATAATTTAGGTGACTTATATAAACTCGCTGGGAAATTTGAATTTGCTGAAGAAAATATACGTGCAGCTGTCGATATTGGTAAACAATTAACCAAAGGGCTTGAACCAGGTCTAGGGCCATCCAATAAACCAAACGCGACTCAACGATGGCGTTTATTGCTGCGTTCTTTATATTTACTAGCTGATACCAATACACGAATAGGAAATGGAGAACAAGCATACAAAATACTAGAAACCGTTGTTCAACTTGCTATACCTGCAGCAAAAATTAATCCTGATTTAACTATAAACCTTTCTGATATCCAATTTAAACGCTGTGATGCTTATTATGAACTGAGCTTGTGGAGTGAAATATTACAACCGTGTCTCGAAGTCTTAAAACTTGATTTGGCATTGTTTAACAACAATCCAAATAATTATGAGTCTCATAAAAATTTATTAGGCGATTATACTTTTCTTACCAACGTTTATCGCAGTTTAAACCGTTTCGAGGAAGGGTTAGAAAATGCAAATGAAGGCATACGATTAGGCACTTTGTTAATAGATAGGGATCCTGACAATGTCAACACCAAGAATGAATTTGTCAGTACGTTACTTGCCAAAGCAAGATTATTACTGGTAAAAGGTGAGATTCAGGCCGCTGAAAAGCTATTTACACAAGCTTATGATATTATTATTCCAATTTCTCAAGACCATGAAGAAATTACCTATTTAAACCATGCTTTTATAACACTTGTTCATTTAGGTAAAAACCAGCAAGCCAATTCGGTTGCAACTGTATTGGATTTACGTGGATTTAAAAGAAGAGATTTTAAAGAATTGTGTGAAAAACATCAAATACCAGCTTGTATGGAAAGTTACAAATGAGTAAGTCAATACAATTAACCCAACTATTAAACCAATGGCAAACTGGCAATAAACAGGCATTGGATGACTTAACTCCAATGATTTACCATGAACTGAGGCAATTAGCCAATTCACAACTGCAGACCAACCGAAGCAACAGCATTCATTGCACTCTTTTGGTTAATGAAGCCTATATTCGATTAATTGATGTTGAAAATATCAATTACAATGATCGTAATCATTTTTTCTCTATCGCTGCACGTATTATGCGTCGGGTATTAGTTGATAATTTTCGAAAAAACAATGCAGATAAAAGGGGCAATAACGCCACTAAGCTAACTTTTGTTGATGAAGAGCAAGAAGACATAAAACACAGCATAGAATTGGATTACCTTGAAGAAGCACTGATCAAATTGGAAAAACTGGATCAACGACAAGCTGATATTGTCACCATGCGTTTTTTCGGTGGCCTAAAAAGTGTTGAAATTGCTGAAATCTTATCTGTATCAACCCGTACCATTAGACGTGAATGGGTAATGGCTCGCATGTGGTTGTTTAAAGAATTAAAATAAAACCATAATTACTGTCCGTTTTATATCACACTTTTCGCATACCCCTATATAACCAACACATATAGGAGTCTATTATGAAAAAAGTACTATTCATTATTCTTTGTACTCAAACAATTTTATCAATCGCAGGCGGTGGCACCTGGTCAGAATTTGGCGATGTACAAAGTTTTCCTGATGGGCAACCACAGGTGACACGAGGTGCTGGAGCTTTAACGCTTATTAATGGCTCAACATTCCCAACATCGGATCCTAGAAATGCTTATTGCATAAAAATCACAGATCCTGCCAATTTTATTGCTACAACCGATAACAATATTATTAACACAGCCAGTACTGATTTTGATACGCGCTTGTTTTTGTTTGATAAAAGAGGTAAACCACTTTTATTTAACGATGATACACCTCCCAGTGCGGCTCCTTTTGCTTCCACCTTGACCAGTGTAGCCACCGATGGTTCTGGCTATGTTCTTAGTCAACCTGGTGAATACATCTTAGTAGTTGCAGGTTTCTCTGATGACCCAATGGATAATATTGCCAATAATTTATTTAACCAAACCGCTAGCTTGGTTCATGCGCCTATTCCAAACAGTAATCATTTTGCAACTTGGGAAAATAATAATCCGCAGACAGGTGGTTATTTCATTGCTCTGCAAGGCGTGAGTTTTTGCCAAGATAAACTGGATATAGTCGGCACTAGCTCAAGTCTAACAAATGACAGTCTAATGTGCTCTGGTGATGGCATTGGTGGCTTTGGTAATTGCAACTCCGATAGTATTAATTCTGTAAAATCTCAAATAGTTACAGGCTATCTTGATAACGATGAACACCTGGATGTTATTTTTGATTCATTTATATTCGACATACCATCGATCTGTTTAGGCAATGGAAAAGGAGGTTACAAATCGTGTTCTGTTTATACGGGTTTAGGTACAGACAATACGCACACAACTTTAATGGGTGATATAAACAATGATGGAGATGCCGATGCCGTGTTTATGGCAAACGGTGAAAATCACAAGGTTTGTTTGGGTAATGGATCTGGGGGGTTTGTCAGTTGTACTGATGTGTCCAATTCTAATTCAATTAATGCCAATGCTGCACAATTGGCTTATATAGATGCTGATGATAATCTGGATTTAATTTACAGAACCATTGGTTTTCTCCATATTTGCCCAGGCAATGGAATCGATGGTTTCAATGCCTGTATTCAAACAGCTGCCGATGTACAACGTTTTGAAATCGCTGATGTTAACCATGATGGCAGCAATGACATTATTGCAACTCGTGAAGGTGGTACCAACAAAGTGTGCTTAAATGATGGGGTTGGCGGACTCACTTGTAGCGATATTTCTGCACAAACCAACCGTACTTTTGGTTTAGCTGTAAGTGACCTAAACAATGATGGACATGTCGATGTCGTATTTTCCAATGTAAATGGCGTAAACCCAGGGATTAATCAAGTCTGTCTTAATGATGGAAATGCTGCCTTTACTTGTAGCACAATCAGTGGTGCAGTTGGTGATTATAATAATATAAAACTTGGTTTAATCAATGATGACAATATTTTAGACGTAGTCATTACTGAGGGCAGCTTTACTAGAGTGTGTTCAGGTAATGGTGACGGCACTTTTAGTAATTGTGTCAATGACACATCTCTGCCATTTTTTGATATTGAAATAGGCGAGTTTGGGCAACCATTACCTGATGCAATGTTTTCTGATAGCTTTGAGTAAAATCTGAATTATAGGATAGGAAATGTGTGAAAAAACAAACAAAATAACTAACCAGAAATATTAACAGGCTTATCAAACCGGTTTAGTTTTGTTAATTCACTGGTCGATCTCGTATCCATTTCTATTGAGAATAGCTAGCAAATAATGGTGCTCATTTATTTATAATTGTGCTTAATTATAAATATTCGGTTGCCATTTATTGTGGTTTATTGGTTTATATCAACCCTGCGGCATAATACCGCAGGGTTAATACTAATCTCTATGGTTCTTTTTATTTTAGTCATTTACCTTTATAATCCCGCCATGTTAGAAAAAATTATCAAACAATTATCATCGTCAGTCATGAGGAAAGATTTTTTCCGTTTACGACAGCAATTGTTTTTAGCTAAACGCTATCCGGATAAACTAGATAAAACCTTAGCATTGGTTGAATCAGCTACTCAAAAGTACCAACGTAGACTTAAAACCAAACCTGAGCCGGTTTTAGCTAAAGGCTTACCGGTATCTGCTCGTGTAGATGAGATTGTTCATGCCATAAAGGAAAACCAAATCGTAGTTGTAGCTGGCGAAACTGGATCTGGTAAGACCACGCAATTACCAAAAATGTGTTTGTTGGCAGGTCTTGGTAACCATGGATTAATTGCTTGTACACAACCGCGACGTATCGCAGCTCGCTCTATGGCTGAGCGTGTCTCAGAAGAACTTAATACAACAATGGGCCAACAAGTAGGTTATCAAGTACGTTTTGATGATAGGTATTCAGCTGATGGTTGGATAAAGTTCATGACCGATGGGATTTTATTGGCAGAAACACAAAATGACAAATTCCTCAATGGTTATGATTGTATCATTATTGATGAGGCTCATGAACGTAGCTTGAATATTGATTTTTTGTTGGGTTTTCTTAAACAATTATCACATAAACGCAAAGATTTAAAAATAATTATCACTTCAGCCACCATAGATACTGAGAAATTTTCTAAACATTTTGACGGTGCACCAATTATCAATGTTGAAGGACGTAGTTATCCAGTAGAAGTTGAATACCGGCCACTCGATGAAGAAAATGATGATTTAAACTTAGGGATTTATTCTGCCGTCACAGAAATCTATGCATCAGCTCATGAAGGCGATGTTTTGGTTTTTTTATCTGGCGAAAAAGAAATTTTAGAAGCGCAAGATTACCTTTCACGAAAACACATATGCGGCACTGAAATTTTACCCCTTTATGCACGCCTTACCGCAGCTCAACAAATGAGAGTTTTTCATCCAGGCCCACAAAGACGTATTATTTTAACCACCAATGTCGCAGAAACATCTTTAACAGTTCCCCGTATTCATTTCGTAATTGATTCAGGGTTAGCACGTGTAAGTCGATATTCTAGTCGTTCTAAAATACAAGGGTTATTGGTCGAACCAATCTCAAAAGCAGCAGCCAATCAACGTAAAGGGCGTTGTGGCCGAATTGCCGATGGTGTTTGTTACCGTTTATACAATGAAGATGATTTTGATCTACGTGTAGAACACACTGACCCAGAAATATTACGTACTTCATTAGCATCGGTCATCTTACGTGCAGCTGCATTAGGATTTGGCGGCATTGATCAATTTCCATTTGTTGACGCACCCAATGCAAGCATGATTGCAGATGGTTATCAACTATTAACCGAGTTACATGCCATTGACAAGGATAGAAAACTCACGTTTTCCGGCAGAAAACTCTATCAACTACCTATTGATGTTCAATTAGGACAAATTTTGATTAAAGCTGACCACTTAGGTTCTGTTGCTGAATGCTTAATCATAGTTTCCGCCCTAACCATTCAAGATGTACGTGAACGTCCATTGGAATATGCTCAAGCTGCCGATGCTGCACATAAGAAGTGGCAGGATAACCGTTCTGATTTTCTATCTTTTATTAATCTATGGAAGGACTTAATAAAGCAACGCAAAGCCCATAATAATTCACAATTTCGTAAATGGTGTAGACAAAATTTTATTTCCTTTCGACGTTATATAGAGTGGCGTGATATTTACCAACAATTAAAAAACAAACTCAAGGAACAAAAAATAAAACTTAATAGTAAGCCTGCCGATTATGTGGCCATTCATCAGGCAATACTATCTGGCTTTATATCGCATGTAGGCTTACGTAAAGAAACAGGAGATATTGGCGGTTATTCTGGAGCAAGGAATCGCAATTTTTTCGTCTTCCCCGGCTCGGCTCAGTTCAATCAAAAGCATCAGTGGATAATCGCAGCTAGTATAGTACAAACCACCAAGGTATATGGAAGAACTGTGGCCAAAATTGAACAACAGTGGGTTGAAGATATTGGTTGTCATGTTATCAAAACAACTCATTTTGACCCTTATTGGTCAAAGAAACAAGGTTCAGTGATGGGTTATAAATGCCTGACATTATTCGGATTACCGATTGTCATGAAGCAAGCCTTTCACTATGGACCGACTGACACCGAAACCTCGCACAAACTTTTTATTGAAAATGGTTTAGTTGAACACAATTTACGCACTCGTTTACCCTTTTATTCACACAATCAAAGGTTAGTTGCTGAGATTCAAGCGCAAGAAGATCGGCAAAGAAAACAAGATATTCTCATAGAACCTTGGCGCTTGGCTGAGTTGTATTCTACGCTAATACCCAAACACATATACAGTGAAAAATTGTTAGCAAAATGGCTTCGTAAACAAGACAAAAATATTCTTCATTTTACCCATTCTCAATTAACAAAATCTGGCAGCTCAAAACCCACCGAGGAATTGTTTCCAAAACAGTTAACACTTCGTGGTTTGAAACTTCATTTAAATTACAACTTTGCACCAGGCCAGGAGGACGACGGCATAACTGTCACGATACCTTTACAGTGGCTAAATTCCTTTACAGATGATGATTTTCAATGGCTAGTGCCCGGTTTAATCCAAGAAAAATTGGAATTAATGATAAAAGGCTTGCCTAAACCCGTGCGCAGAAATCTTGTGCCCGCCAGTGAATATGCACAGGCAATTAGTGATTCTATTGATGTTAATAAAGGTAAATTTTACCAACAAATTATTACTGAAACATTGCGAATGACTGGTGTCAAAACCACTGTTGAAATGTGGCAAAATAAAGTACTCCCTACTCATTTACAGCTAATCTTTAACGTTGTTGACAAAGGCAATAAAACACGCAAAACATCTCGGCACTTTACTGACTTGCAAGAACAATTTAGCCAAAAGGCTAACAAATCTTTTCAGCAAACAGCTAGTCAAAGCCACCAAGTTAACAACGCCAAAGATTGGGTTTTCAAAACCATCCAACCAACCATCACCCTCAACAACGGTTTAATTGCCTACCCAGCCATAATAAGTCAAACAGAAGGTGTTGGCTTACGCTTATTTGAAACACAAGAACAAGCTTATACCAAGCATTTGCAAGGGCTAAAAACTCTAATCAAACTTAGAACCCCTGCAAAATATCGATACCTACAGAAAAACCTAAGCACCAGTATCAAATCACAATTTGCTTGGAACCAATTAGAAACGAGTCATACATTGATCGAACATATAATCGATGCCGTTTTGGAAGGCATCATCGAGCAAAATTTACCAATATTGAGCCAAGAAAAATTTGATGAAATTTGTTCACTATTAGAAAAACAATGGCTAAAAAATGCCAACGAGGCTTGCAATGCCATCAACCCAATTATCGAACAATGGTATATTATCTGGCAGTCTATCGAAGACAATGCCGAAAAAATCACAACCAACACCTACGATGATATGCAGCATCAATTAGACTATTTGATTTATGCAGATTTTCTTTACGAAGTAGAAATAACACAAATCAAACATTACCCTAGGTTTATCAAAGGTTTGGAAATACGCTTACAAGCTGCAATAGAAAACCCAAAAAAAGAAGCAGAAAAACTGGCACAATTACAAAAAGTAAGTTTGCCTTTTTATACCGTTGCTAGTGAAGCTGAAGTTTATAATAAATCCCTACAAGAGTTCCATATCTTATTAGAAGAATACCGAATATCATTATTTGCTCAAAATTTAGGTACTAAACAGAAAGTTTCGGATGTGAGGATGATTAAAGCTTGGAAGAATATAGCTGTTTAATAAAATTGCACCATCTAGCCTATAGAAAGCAGGAAATATTTTTTATATGATAATTTTTAACGCCGCGAGGGGAGTTTATCAACTAGTTATTTCTACTTAGATTGCTTTAGGAATTTTTCCTCGCAAGGCTTAAAATTTGAGTTGATAAGCATCAATGATAATTTTTAACGCAGCGAGGGGAAATTTATGAAGCAATCTAGGGGCAAATTACATGAAAGTTGGGCTAACATGAAACAAACGCTCTACATCATTAATATTGCGTTTATCGGTCACAAACAGAATAATATGATCTTCATGTTTCACTAAGACGTTACGATGAGCGATGATGACCTTTTTACCTCTGATAATACCCCCTATGGTTGTACCTGGTGGTAAATTTATTTCTTTGAGTTGTCTTCCGATGACTTTGGAAGTATTGGCATCACCATGGACGACGACTTCAATGGCTTCGGCTGCTCCATTTCGAAGCGAATGTATTCGAGCCATATTACCTTTACGGACATGGACCAATAATCCACCAATAGTTATATGTTGAGGTGAAATGGCGATGTCAATTTGGTCACGTTCGAGCAGTTGTGCGTAGTTGTGTTTACTAATCAATGTCAACACTTTGTCAGCACCCATTTTTTTTGCCATTAATGCTGCTAATAAATTAGTTTGGTCATCATTGGTTACAGCACAAAAAATGTCACATTGATCAATGTTTTCTTCGAACAATATTTCTTCTGAAGTGCAATCACCTTTTATGACTAGGGCTTTGGTGAGTTCTTCTGCTATGAAGCGTGAGCGTTTTTTATTGCCTTCAATAACTTTAATTGAGTGGTCTTGTTCTAGCATCTTGGCTAAAGAAAACCCAATGTTACCACCACCTGCAAGTATGACTTTCTTAACCGGTCTATCAGTGTGTCGCAAGGTTCTCATCACGGGTTTTATGTCTTTCTTTGCGGCAAAGAAAAAAACCATATCGTTAATTTTAATTACCGTATCGCCATCTGGTGATATTGGCTTGTTATCACGAAATATTGCTGCAACACGTGCATCTACACCTTCGGGCATGTAATTATGAATTTCACGCAATTGATGACCTATTAGCGGCCCTTCATTATCAGCTAATATCGCTACCAGTTGTGCTTGGCCATGAGCAAAGTCCATTACTTGTAGAGCTCCAGGATAATCAATTAATCGTCGAATATGTTCTGTAACTAATCTTTCTGGAGAAATAAAAACATCTATTGGCATATGATCAGAATTAAATAAATCTGGATAATCCAAGTATTCTGATTGCCTAACACGGGCAATTTTTAATGGCGTGTGAAAAATACTATGGCAAACTTGACAGGCAACCATATTGATTTCGTCACTGTTAGTTAGTGCCACCACCATATCTGCATCTTCCGCTCCTGCACGTGTTAAAACACCAGGATGAGAAGCATTCCCATGAACTGCACGTAGATCTAGCCGATTTTGCATATCCATCAATTTTTCTAAATCGGTATCCACTACGGTAACATCATTATGTTCTTTTGATAGATGTTCAGCAATCGACGAACCTACTTGACCAGCACCTAAAACTAATATTTTCATGATTTAATAACTTCTTTGGGGTTGATGTTAAGAGCCCTAAGTTTCCGGTACAAATGTGTTCGTTCCATTCCTGCAACTTTAACTAAGTCACCTACTCGACCATTTACGGCTTGTAATTGATGAATGAGGTAGTCTTTTTCAAAGGCTTCTCGT
This sequence comes from Alcanivoracaceae bacterium, assembly GCA_016744455.1. Lineage (GTDB taxonomy): Bacteria > Pseudomonadota > Gammaproteobacteria > Xanthomonadales > Marinicellaceae > NORP309. The sequence goes on along the minus strand of JADGEI010000012.1, from coordinate 44,349 downwards.
GCTTCACGCAGGGGCAGGTCATACCAATTATTATGTTGTGATTGGGCAACTTCATTGCTTTGCTCGAGTAAATCATTAACTTCGTCCAATGAAACCTCACCATCTCCTCCCAATAGCTGTAATTGTCTAACCGTATTCTTAAGTTCTTGTATGTTATCTTTCCAAATATGGTTTCGGAGCTTATTTTGTGCTGCCATTGACATCTTACGGTACGGTATTTGTTCAGTATCTGGTAAAGTGTTGACAAAGTAGTTTAGCAATTCAGGTATGTCTTCTGGACGTTGTTGTAAACTAGGGATCTCTAATTTAACCTCTGATATTATATTTAATAAATCTGTTGAAAACCTGCCTTTTGCAATTTGCTGATTTATGTCTTTTTTACTGATAGCAATGATTTGAAAATTTATCGGTGCCATAGTGTTTTGCGCATAAATAACATACTGCTTATGCTTGAGCATTGATAACAAGTTACTCTGGTGTTCTTCACTTAAGCTATCGATATTGTTAACTATCAAACTACCCTTTGCCACACGACTAAAATAACCATTAGCACAAGTAATTGCTTCAATGAAGTCATCAGTACAGGTTTCAGCATCAATCAACAAACAAGGTTGTGATTGTCCATGACGATGTTGATGAATCAGTTGGGCAATAGAATACTTACCGGTTCCACCTTCACCTTCAATCAAAATATGGTTTCTAGTTTTATAGATACGCTGTAAAACCCTATTAATTTGCTTGATTGATTCTGAGTTACCTATGGGTTCATGAATATTCGCTGTGATGGTAGATGTTTCACCCTCAGCAAAATCGCTTACTTGAGCCAAGGTATCGGTTACAGTTTGTAACAACTTAGCTAAAGATAAAGGTTTTTCAATAAAATCTTTTGCCCCTAATTGGGTCGCCTCGACTGCTGTTTCTACTGTTCCATGACCGGACATCATAACTATCGGGGCTGATACCACATTGTTTTCCACCCAGCCTTTCATGAGGCTAATACCGTCTATATCTGGCATCCATATATCTAACAAAATCAGGTTTGGTGTTTTTTTATTGAGTTGTTGATTTGCTTCATCGCCGTTTGCTGCAGTAGCAACAGAATACCCTTCATCAGCGAGAATATCAGATATTAAATTTCTAATATCTGGCTCATCATCAACAATTAAGATATGTTCTTGATTCATTTATTTGGTTTTGGCATATGAGGAAATGATGCGATATTTTCGCCTTTTTTTATGTCTCTGATTTTGCAAGACATTTTTTTCTTTACTTCTTCAATTCTGATAACACTTTGCACCGGCAAGTGTAGGACATTTACATTTTCAAATTCCTCACGAATTTTATCTTCAGCGGGGTCAATAACAATGGTTTTATTTTGATCAAAAACCAAATCAGCTACCAATATAAACCCATAAATATCACTAGAATAAACCTCATTGGCATACAGTTCATAAACCTTGGAACGATTAATAAATATAACTTTGTATAATATGTTTTCTTGCATCTGTGAATTGTACTCTTAACTACTGGCTCTATAAAGCCAAGCCATTAAAAAACCAACGATAAACCCAACAATGTGTGAACTCCAAACAATCGGGTAGTTATGATTACTTGAAAATTGTAAAATAACTTGTATAGCCAGCCAAATAAAGGCCAGTAATAAAACGGGTATTTTGGCCTTTTGCATATAAAACCCAATGGGAATAATAATGCTTATTTTTTGCTGAGGAAATAAAAGTAACCATGCTCCCAATAAACCAGAAACAGCACCACTTGCGCCCAACAAGTAATGAGTCGATGCATTTAATTGGTATATGCTCAATATGTTTCCTGCAAATCCAGTAATAAAAAATATCACCAAAAACCAAAAACCACCCACCCTTTTTTCTAAAGGCACAGCAATAATTAGAAACAACAGCATATTACCAACCCAATGCTGCCAATTTCCATGTAAAAACAATGCCGTTCCTAAACGAAAAAAGTGCCACCATGACTGGTTTAGGTCGGAAACTATGTGTGCAGGTTTTATAGCAAATAATCGATTTAACTGTAGAGTTTCTGGGTAATAACTAGCCATAATCATGACTACCAATGTCAATAGCCAAATTAAGATTGAAAACTTTGGAATATGTTTTTTCTTTTTTGTACTAAATTTTAGCAAAATTAATCTTCAAAACCATTTACAAATATTTCATCAGATAAATTGAAATAAACCATCAATCCATCATGGTCGGACATTCCCAACACTTGAGAATAATCACCTCGATATTTTCTAGGAGCTTCTGAATTACCTCGTACAAAAGTAGTGTGGGACAATAGCAGAAGAGCGGAGTCATTAATAATAGCGTGGTCTAATGCTTGAATTGTACCTCTAAAAATAAAAGAATATTTTTCATCCGCCGGCAAAGTATCAACAGCATTTATTAAAGTAGGTGTGACAACACTCGCACCGCTTCCATCATCTGTACTATCAAGTAAATTTTTGACCGGGTCAACAACTCCTTTAATTTCACCAACAACATCGACATAACCATCAGAAAATTCAAAATCGTTAAAGTCTCCAATAATAACTAACGGCACTGTCGTTGATTGTAAGGCTTGTACCATATTTGCTACAGATAGAGATTGCTCAAAATGTTTGTGACGAATCCTATTTCTATCCGAGCCAGTGATTCCACTACGCGAACGCATGTGTACTCCTAATACATTGATTTCTTGAGAAAACCCACTTTTAGTTACCGTCGCATTAATTAATAAAGGTGGCCTATCATGTAGTTTTCTACCCGTCATACCAAACTGTAATTCTTCATTAGCTCCTAATTGTGTGATTGTTATACCCGTTACGGTTCCTTTGGTTAAAATACCTATATCAATCCCACCAAAATCATTACCATCAATCAAATATGCCTGATATCCCAAAGTATTGTCATCCAAATTTAGTTTATCAGCAATTGCTTGTGCAGCGACAAGATTTTCTATCTCAGTTAAGACGATAATATCTGGTGAATGCATAACGGTTCTAAAATATAGTGATGATTGTGCAACCCGTTCAGTAAACTCTTGAGTTGTGGTGTTGTCTTCATCAAAATCATCAATTAACGGGTCATCTACATCATCAAAAAAACGGAATAGGTTTTGGGTAGAAACGGTTATTTCAGTACTACTTGGTAGCCTGATTGAATCAAAATCTTGTTGAGTAAAGGAAATTTCTTTAGGCCATAATTCATAATCATTAAATTGGTAAGCTAAAACACCAGTAGCAGAGAAAGTTGCCCCACCATTTATTTCAATTGATGGAAGGCCAAGTGCATCAGCATCTAATTCAAAAATTTCAGGGTTTTCGTCAAATATATCGGGATCATAACTTGCTGTTGGAAATGGTGGTAACTGACTATCACCTGTCTGACTAAACTCAATTCCAGGATCACGAACTGCACGATTACCAGTAGCAGTGACTTCTGCCTCAGCATCAACATCACCACCAAAAGCTTGTGACCCTCCATTTGCTACGCCATTAGCAACATGAATCAGCATTCCTTCATAACATTCAAACTCGATTGCACATGATGGATTTGCAGGGTCTTGTGATGGCGTATTGGCATCAAATTCTATCGGTGTTGGCAAGGTGTTACCACTCGAGGTTATCACGACTGATGAAACAAAGGACATCTCTGTATAATTAAAAAACTCAACAACTTGTCCACGGACATCAACCATGTCTCCTTCTGTCACTACAGCATTGGAAAAAACAAAAATACCATCGGATGTATCGATATTACTATCGCCAGGTTCTGGAGATTGCATAAAAAATCCTGAAGGTGAAACGGCTGTCACTATATTACCTTGTGTGCGAATAAATTCATCAGCAATTGGAGAAGCACTACCACTGCCTTGAATTTCGTAGATTTCCATGATTTCTTCAATCACTGAAAAGGTAAAGACATAATTCCCACCCGCAATCCCATCTTCATCCCCATCTAAGAAATCATTATCACCATCTAGATCAATAATTTCACTACCAACCACCGTAACATTACATACATCACCTAGCGCGAATGGAGAACTTGGTACCAACGTCACTGATGAAACATTTGATGCTGGCAACCCTGTAAAAGCCACAGAACCACTGCAATCAAGCAAGATAGAACTTGCATTAATTAAATTGACATTCTCTGAAAAGTTTACTGTCACCGTATCATTAACAGCAACTAATACTTGTTGGTTACTTGGTGTGCTTGAAATGACTTGTGCTAATGGATCAGTCGCAATAGTAAAAGAAAAGCTAAAATCATCACCACCAAAACCATTTCCATCGCCATCAAGTTGATTGTTGTTACCTTCAACATCAGTGATATTTGCTGCGATTAAATTAATTTCACATAATGTAGAAGCAGGCCAATTTGTATCGGGAGCCAAACTAAAGTGAAGCATATCTGCATTGGCAGTAAAGAGATGACTTTGAACCACATTGTTACACTCCACAACAAAAGATGTAGTAAGCGCATTAACAGGCTCTGAAAACTCCATTTCTATGGTCCTTGTGGATTCTACTGCGACGGTACCTGCCAAGGGAAAAGTTGACACAACAGTAGGTGGTATATCTAAAAATGATTGGTTAGTGTTAACCAATCCTCGTGTATGTGCAGCTGGTGAGTTCCAGGTAAATAGTTGCAACTGGTTACCATTGCCAGATAATTGCAAAGACTCACCTATTGCACCGGGTTCTGCCACACCAATATCGACACTAGTCATACCAGCTGCTGGGCCATCGTTTGCTGTCATGGTTCCTTCATAACTAATAAAATTGATAACTACTCCTGCATTAACCAAGGCAATGCCATCTGGAGAACCGTTTTGTATACTTGAAACAATCCGAGAATACACTGTAAAACCATTGGACGTTACGCCAACATTAAAGGTATCCAATGTCCGAGGTTGGGTTGGTACCAGCATATTACCATTGGAACCATTATAAAAAATGACATCTATATCAGAAAGAGTGCCTGCAAAGGTGTCTTCTAAAACAACTTCAACAAATTCATCAACATCGCCACCTGAATTATCGTAATGGATCTCATTTATCCACATTTGCTGTGCATAACTACAAAAAGAAAAAATTAAGAGTGTAAATAACGTGGTGAAATAACGCATAATGATATATTCGAGGTTTTATTATGCCTATGATTCTACCTTAATCCTATTAACTCGGCAATATAATACTCACTTCTAATTTTTTACCAACTGTCTAATCTTAATATTGAAAGCTGCAAATATAAGCGTCATGATCGGGCTTAAATAGTTGAAAATTGCATAAGCAAAATAATCTCCCACATTGACTCCAAGTACACTTGATTGATAGGCTCCACAAGTATTCCAAGGAACTAACACTGATGTTACTGTTCCTGAATCCTCTAGAGTTCTACTTAAATTTTCTGGTGCCAAGCCGCGATCTTTATAAGCTTTTTCATACATTTTTCCGGGAATTACTATAGCCAAATATTGGTCAGAAGCGATGACATTCAAACCCATACAACTTAAAACTGTACTTGAAAACAGGCCAAAAATAGATTTTGCCATTTTAAGCAACTCTTCGGTAATCCTTTCTAGTGCTCCAATACCATCCATAATGCCGCCAAAAATCATGGCCGATATGATTAACAATATGGTCCACATCATACCTAACATTCCACCTGAAGAAAAAAGTTCATTAAGCATTTTATCCTCTGTAGTAATTGAGGTATCTACAAAAATGGCTTTCACTACTGTAGTGATGTTCGATGATGACAATTGATTAATGACATCACTTTGGAATATGAAAGCAAAAACTGCTGCTAATAATACACCAGCCAATAATGCAACTAAAGGCTTTGTTTTCATCACAATCAAAGTGACAACTACTCCAGGAACAATAAATAACAGTGGTGTAATATTAAAAGCCGTATCAATAGCTGTTAACAAATAACTCACATCTGCATTGCCATTGGTTTCCACATTCATACTCAAAAAACTAAAAATGATGATAGTGATAATAATTGTAGGGACTGTGGTAAATGACATATAACGTATATGGGTAAATAAATCGGTTCCTGCCATGGCTGGAGCTAAATTGGTGGTATCACTTAATGGTGACATTTTGTCACCAAAATACGCCCCTGAAATTACCGCTCCGGCAACCATACCAGTGGGAATACCAAGAGCCGTACCAATACCAATCAAGGCAATACCTACCGTTGCCGATGTAGTCCAAGAACTACCCGTTGCTATTGATATGATAATAGCAATAACAACCGAAGCAGGTAAAAATATCGCTGGATTAATTACTTGTAATCCATAGTAAACCATAGCGGGAATAATACCACTGATTAGCCAAGTGCCAGACAAGGCACCAACTAGCAATAATATAAAAATTGGTACAGCTATTTTTTTTAAGTTTTCAACAACTTCTGCAATCATTATTTTAGCTGTAGCTTTATTCATCAAACCTACAATTGCAGCAATAAATCCCGCTATTAACAAAATATATTGATTGGAATAAGCACCCAATAATTCTCCATTAGCATAAAAAATATTATAAGCCAGAAGTGCCATCAATGCGATTACTGGAACCAATGCCTCGAGCAAGTTTATTTCAACATTGACAATGATTTTTTGGTCCTGAATTTCAATTTCAGAAATATTTTTATTTTCTGCCATAGGTGTCCCGCTTTTTTGAAGCTTAATATCTTAATTCTATCTACTGCATTTTGCAATCTACAATTTAGTCTCAAACCACAAAATTATTTGTTACCTCATTACCTCATCATTAGAAACTGTTACTTTTGGGATATAGCTTCAAATGAAGAAAAAACCTAGAATAACGACATGAAAAATTTACTTCTATTACTTTTAATTTCCTCGTGTATAACTCAAGCTGAAAGATACTCTGTCCCATTAGTTGAAAAACCTGTTAAAATTGATGGCATTTTAGATGATGAAATTTGGCAAGACGCCTTACAGATTGAATCAAATTATGAAATAGACCCAGGAAATAGCGTCAAAGCAGAAATCAATACGCTAGCTTACATTGTTGATCGTGGGGACTCTATTCTCTTTGCTTTTAAAGCTGATGATCCAAACCCTGAAAATATCAGGGCTTTTTTACGTGATCGCGATTCAGCTTATCAAGATGATTTTGTTGGAGTTATGCTCGACACATATAATGATGAACTACGAGCCTTAGAGTTTTTTGTTAATCCATTGGGAGTACAAATGGATTTAATTCGATCTGGAAACAATGAAGATGATAGTTGGAATGCCATTTGGAACTCAGCAGGAAAAATTAATGAGGAGGGTTATGTTGTTGAACTGGAAATCCCTTATAACGAGTTACAAATGCCCAAAACAGTAGGAGAAAAGACTTGGGGAATAAGTTTTTTTCGCTCTTACCCAAGAGATATCCGAAAACAAATTCAGGACAGTAAACTAGACAGAAACAACAATTGTTTTCTCTGTCAAATTAACAAATTCAAAGGCTTTGCTAACGCCAAACGTGGTATGGACCTAGAAATAACACCTAGTATTACAACCATAAGCAATCAACAACGTGAAAGTGTTAATGATGATTTCTCGGATGTAAAACATGAGGTAGAGCCCAGTTTGGACATCAATTGGGGAATTAATTCCAACCTCACATTGAATGCCACCTTAAACCCGGATTTTTCACAAGTTGAATCTGATTCTGCACAACTCGACGTTAATCAGACCTTTGCTCTCTTCTTTCCTGAAAGACGCCCTTTCTTTTTAGAAAACTCTGATTATTTTAACACTAACATGAGGTTAATTCACACACGTAATGTAGCCGATCCTGACTATGGCATCCGATTTGTTGGTAAAACAGATAAAAATGCTTATGGTTTTTTCTATACAGATGACACCATAACAAATATTTTGATTCCAGGGGTTTTTGGTTCTGGCTTAGCAAGTTTATCACAAGAGAGTGAAAATCTAGCTGCTCGATATAGACGCGATTTTGGTAATTCATCAACATTTGGCGCCATTGTGACCCGTAGAAGTACTGATGATTATAACAATACTGTTGCCTCCTTTGATACATCCTACAGAATAACCAATGAAGACACGATAGACTTTCAATACACAAGTACAGAAACGAAAAATTCTCTATCAATAATAGATGATTTTGATGTCAATGAAAACATATCTGGAGATGCTTACAATATAGGATATAGGCACAGCGATGAAAAATGGTTTTATCAAGTAAGGCATGTTGATTACGATGATGATTTTCGTGCTGATTTAGGTTTTATTAGCAAAGTTGGCTACAGCAAGTCAGTAATAGGCGCAGAACGCACTTGGCGAAATGAAGATGAAAACAAGTGGTGGAACCGAATGAGTATTTATTCCGACTGGGATATAACTCATGACCAACAAGGTCGCCTATTAGAAAAAGAATTTCAGGTCAATTTGAATATTAATGCTAAAAAACAATCTTATATTGGTCTTCAAGCTGAAACCAGGGAAAGTTTATGGGACGATATTTTATTTAATGAAACTCGTTTCGGGATTGATGCTAATTTCAAACCCAAGGCAGGGTGGGAAATTGGTTCAGGGGCTGCCATTGGTGACAGTATAGATTTTTCCAACAGTAAAATTGGCAATCGTACTGGTGCCTATGTTTTTGTTAATGCAAATTTAGGTCAACACTTAAGCATGAGGTTAAACCATTCATTTAGAAAACTCAACCGTGATGGAGGCAATGTTTTTATCGCCAACCAATCTGATTTACGTTTCTCCTATCAGTTTAATATCCGCCAAAGGTTAAGGCTCTCTATCATCAACACCAATGTTAATAGAGATGTAAGTTTATATGAAGATACAGATACCGACCCTCATTTTCGTGGCTTAAGTAATCAACTCATCTATTCCTACAAAGTCAATCCCAAAACACTATTTTTTGTTGGTTATTCTGATTCTGGAATCGAAGATCAAGACATCGACTTAACCACAACAAATCAAACATTTTTTATGAAATTTAGCTATGCTTGGAAAAAATAAATTTAAAAATTGTACGGAAGAAAACACTTGATTAACAATATTTCAATGGGATCGTTTCAAAAATTTGCAATGGCCATTCACTCTGTAATTGTGCAGAGATTCATACCCTCAAGGTTGTTTTAAAAAATCGGTATAAATCCCACTTACCTGGTATTTTTTAACGAGTTTTTTAAGCTTGCTTTGTTTATTGATGGTATAGCTGAAAACTTTGTGACCATTTTGAATGAGTTGTTGAGTGTATTTTTTCTTGGCATGACGTTTATGCAAGCAAATTGCCATTAGGTCCATATTTTTTGCCTGTTCGACAATTGATGATTTACTGCCTTGGTATTGATAGAGTATCCATATTAGGTCTTTGAAGCCCATGTCTTTTAGAACTTGGTATTCGTGCGGTTGATAAAACTGTGGTATGAGTTGTGATTTAATCTCCGGGTGTTTTTCAATAATTAGTTTTATAGCATCTAAGTTATTGTGTTTGGCATCAGTAATTATTTTACTATCTGAGTGGCTTTTAAGCCAATGAGCCATAGAATGGTATGTGCAAGGATGAAGACGATCGGTTTGTTCAAGTTGTTGCAAAAACTGATCAAATGATAATGGGGCATTTATTTTGTAGGAGAAAACCTGTTCAAAACGCTTACCCCAGTCATGCAGGCACACCAGTTGCTTGTCACTAGTCCATGAAAAATCGATTTCAAAATAGCGAAAACCATTGGCATAACTTTTATTGAGTGCTTCTATGGAATTGCTATAACTTATTCCATCAATTCCCCCACCTGCATGTGCAATCATTAAGGGTTGTGCAAAACTTTTTGACATGACCATAAAAAAAACAATGTATTTTATCATACGTTATTGTACATAATGGTTAACTGTCTGTACAAATAAAAACTTTCAGCAAGGCTTAATGTATTCATTCTTATCAAGGCATAATATCGGTATGACTTAAGGCTTTTAGTTTGTTGTAATTATGTGGTAAAATAGTGGGTCTAATGAGTATGAATACTAAAAAACCCAAAATTGCTTTGATGTTACCTGGAGGCGGAGCACGTGGCTCTTATCAGGTGGGTGTAATGAAAGGGATAATGGAAATATTTCCAAAAAATAAATCACCTTTTTCAATTATTACTGGCACATCTGCTGGTGCTATTAATGCAGTTGTATTAGCAAGTTACGCTAATGATATTCATTATGGAACAGCTCGTTTGGAAAAATTCTGGACCGCACTACGATGCTCTGATGTGTATCGAACCGATGGAATAATGATCGCAAAAACCATGGCTAAAATCATAGGATCAATGTTTTTTGGTAAACTTGGTATCAAAGCACCACGATCTCTATTAGATAACACTCCACTATTTCATTACCTCTCAAAACATCTTCACCTTTCGCAAATTCAACAATGCATTAATAATAACAACCTTGATGGATTGGCTATTACTGCATCCTCTTATGATACTTCTGTGGCCAAAAGTTTTTATCAAGCTAACAATACCATTCATGCATGGAATAGAACCCGAAGAATTGGCATACCTAAAACAATTAGTGTTGAACACATTTTGGCCTCAGCGGCATTACCCTTTCTTTTTCCTGCACAATTAATTGGTAAAGAATATTACGGTGATGGTGGATTACGGATGAGTGCCCCACTTTCACCTGCTATTCATTTAGGAGCTGAAAAAATACTGGTCATTGGTACCCGTGATGAAAACCCTATCCCAACACCAAAAGTTGCTCGTGATTATCCTTCAATGGGTGAATTGGGTGGTTATATGTTAGATACGATTTTTATGGATACTTTGATGGCCGATTTATCTCGATTAAGAAGAATCAATCGTACCCTCGGATTAATTGACGAAGACAACAAACACAAAACCAGGCTCAAACAATTGGACACTTTAATCATTAAACCCAGTATTGATGTACGAGATGTAACACAAGAGCATGCTAAAGATATACCCGCTCCTGTTAGAAGGCTACTTAAAATGATTGGTGGTTGGGGCAAAGAATGGCGGATGCCTAGTTATTTATTATTTGAGCCAGGTTATACAAAAGCCTTAATTGAATTAGGCTACCAAGATGCTATTAACAAAAAAGATAAAATCATTGCATTTATGCGCGATGATTAACACATTAGTTTAATAAAACAAGTTCTCCCAATCACCATGAATCAATACTCGACTTTGTGTATTTATCCGAAACCAACGAAATTGTAAGTACTTTGTTAGTTTCCTAAATTGAAAACCAGTCATTCTTTGAAACTCATAATCTACGGTTATAGTCTTTATCTTATCGTTGATTTTAATGTTTTCATCGCATACTTTAATTTGGTCATTGTCTAATTGTTCGACTTCATAACACTCACCACTTTCAAGACATACTTTTTTTGTTTCTAGTTTCACTGTTTTTAATGTATACATTATTTCTCTCCATTAAACGTATTTCATCACAGAATGATAATATGACGTTATTACATTTGATTCAAATTATTGTAGATTTGGAGCAAGAGACAAATACACAACCCAACTCCTTTAATGGTCACTTAGAAACTTCTTAAGAGGCCTGGCTCACTTCACTTGGGGTCTTGTTGTAATATTTTTTGAATATTCGTGAAAAATAAGATAGGCTATCATAGCCTGTTCCGTAAGCTATTTCACTTATAGTATACTGTTTTAACTTTAGTAGGTTTAAAGCATGTTGCATACGGATATCTGTAATGTATTGTTTAACCGTAACATCAATTTCTCCTTTACACTTTCTATTAAGTGAAGAACGACTCATAGCCAATTTCATAGCTAAAGATTCAACACTGAGACTTGGCTCAGATAATTGCGATAATATTTCAGCTCTTAATTTATCAATAAACTTACTGGTATTATCTAAATGAGTCACTTGTTGGCTAAGTTCACTTTGTATGGTTTCACGTATTAATTTACGTTTGCAGATTAAACCATTGGCACGTACAATCAATTCTGAAGTATCAAAGGGCTTAGTTAAATAATCATCCGCCCCACTTTGCAAGCCCGTAACTGTATCTCTCTTACTGGATTTAGCTGTTAGTAAAATTATTGGAATTATTTTCGTTTGTTGGCTATTTCTTAGTTTTTCAGTCATTTTCAAGCCATCCATAATAGGCATCATAACATCTGAAATTATTAGATCAGGTAATCTTACTTGTGCAATATCATAACCCTCTTTACCATTACTAGCTTGTATGATTTTGTAATAGCTAGACAACCTTGTAGTGATGAATTCTCGCAATTCTTGATTATCATCAACCACCAAAATAGTAGTCTGATCTTTTGATTTGTGTTTATTAGAGGTTTTAATTTGTGGATTAGCTATTGTTATACTGTTTTCATCATTTGTTTTTGATTGTCTTTCAATGGGTTCAATCAATTGAGACTCTTGGAAATGTTGCTGACCATTTTGTAACCATGTGATAAATTGACAACCCTTATTTGGAACATTTATCAATTCAACACGGCCATGATGCAATTCCATCAACTCTTTTACAAGTGCTAAACCAATGCCTGTTCCAGGTTCGGTGATTTGTTCTGAACTCTCATCTTGAGTAAAACGTTGGAAAATTTTATCTTCAAATTCTTTGCTAATGCCCTTACCATTGTCCTTAACACTAACACCTGTTTCTCCATTTTTTGAAATTACAGAGACTTCAATACGAGTGTTTTCTCCACTGTACTTAATTGCATTAGATATTAAATTACTGAGGCATTTTTCAATTTGATCAAGATCATAATATGCCAAATGTGGTTCTTCAACATTATTAACTACTAAACGTTGATTATGCTGTTTGGCCCATGGTTTCAATCTATTTACCGTGGTTATAATTAAATCTGATAGGTTATACTGAGCCACATGTAACGGAAACCTTCCTGATTCCAGCCGATTAATATCTAATACCTCGCCAACCAAACTTAGCATTTTTTTAGAGTTTCTTAGAGCTGTTTTGATGGGGTGCAATAAACTCTTATCCATCTCTGGGTGATCACTTATAGCACTTTCTAATGGCGCAATAGTTAAGGTAAGCGGGGTTCTAAATTCATGAGAAACATTAGTGAAAAAACGGTCTTTAAGTTTTTGTTGTTGTTTTAATTGGTTAGCCTTTTCTTGTACGTCAGCAGTTCTTTGTTTAACCTGTTGTTCTAGCTCTTCATTCCGCTGGTTGAGTTTTGCTGTACGCCACTTCTGTGTTAACCACGAGCTAATGATTATAAGTAGTAATGCTATTACACCATAAACAATCCAAGCTGTTTTGCTTAGATACCAAGGCGGTAAAACAGTATAATCAAATTTTTGATTACTGATACGACCCCAAGCATCTTTTGCCTCTACTTCAAATTGATACTCACCGCCTTGTAATAAAGTGAAATCTTTATGATTTTCATTAGACCAAGGTGAATATTTTTCATAACCACTACCAATCAAACGATGGCGATAGGATACTTCATTACTTTTCACCGCGTTGAGAATACTATTATCTGCCAAAGCAAAATGGATACGGATAGAGTTACTTTGTTGTGTTAAAATTGGTAATTCTGCATTACCTATACCTCCAAAAAATTCTTTGCCCGTGTCTAAATTATCAATTTTACGTATATTAATTTTTGCTTGTATTGGTAATTGCTCAATACGTTCAATATCGGCTCGAAAAATGTCGCCATTCGCCATACTAAACCACAATATTTCGTCACTAGTTTTGGTAAAGCCTTTATAGCCACTGTCTGGAAAATGTTTAAACAAGTTTTCATGGCTTGACCACCGATTATTCACCTCTTTCTTTATGTAACCAGTGTGATTACCGATCCTATACCAAAGTTCATTGGGTTTGCTCTGGAAGAGACGATAAACATCTTTTCCCTTTGTGTGAAAAATTTCAGGAAGGTGTTTTATAAATTGTAGTTGTGGTTGTCGATTATTTTTAAAATCCATCAAACCATCATTGGTGCCAAAAACGACACCCAATGAAGTAGCATAAGGCACCACATTATTTTCTCCTAAACCATCTTTATCAATAAATTTAGTAATGCTTGTTTTCTTATCTTGGTATTGAGCATTTTCAATTCGATATAATTCTTGTGTGGATGTACCCGACCAAACAACACCATTTTCTATTGCTATATTGTGTAATTCATCCTCAAGACCTGTGACTTTGTTAACTTGCCAACTATCATTGACTCGGTTAATTACAAACAACCCTTCATCCGCAGTTGCAAATAAGGTATTTGAGGTATCATCAATTGCAAATGACTTAGCAAAACGAGTCTTAACAATGTTATGGTGATTGCTCAGTTCATTATTTTGATCAAATTCCATAGCAAAAACACCATTAGCACCCGCATAGATTAGGTGGTTTTGGTATTCTATTGCACCCCAAGTGCTATTTCTTTTGGGAGGTAAGTGTTTAAAAAAAGCAGGTTTGGTCAGAGGGTCTCCTAATTGTAGTTGGTGGACACTATCCCCAAGGGTTGTGACTTTTCCTCTAATGTTTGTTATTTCTTCTGTATCCTTAGAATTGCTTTCAGTGATATAGTGACTATAAACATGTGGAGGTATCATTTTTATAATATTTGGTGCACCAGAAATCCATATAGTGCCCTGAATATCCTCCATAATTGATAAAAGTGTATTAGTCCCTAAGCCATGTTCATCACTATAATGCTTAAGAAACTGAAAATCCTCACTCACAATAAATAAGCCATCGTATAAAGTGGTTAAATAGTAGTAACCATCACTGGCTTGAATACCATTATAAATGTGGCTATCTTCTGGAAACTCAAGCATTGATAATCGATGAACCAACTGATCATTTACCCTTTCATAGATCCCATGCTTAGCAGTAATAAATACAAGGTTGTTATCATTGTTTTTTAAAATTTTACGAATGGTAATTTCTTTTTCAAACTTTAATTTCGTTTGTTTTACCGTAATTTTTGGAGTTGTACTAATACGATACAAAAACTCATTATTGTTTGCTTTAAAATAAAAGGTATCATCTATATTGAAAATACGGTGAGTACCAACCAACGTATCAATTTTTTCTAACGATTTTCCATTCCAAAATAGCAAATATTTATTGGATAAAAACATCACGCCATCTTTATTAGCGGCAGTGGACCATACTTCGCCAAATTGCTTTTCTTCAAAACTCCACTCTTTTAATAATGACTGGTAGGTTAAACTCCCTGATTTATTAGGGTGAAAAAAGCCAATGTCATTACTGGTTCCAATGTAAATATTATCATCTTTCCAAATAGCTATTGAACGAATACGTGACTTCTGAGGAGTTTTATAAATTGCCCAATTTTCACCATCCCATTCATTTAACCCAGTTCCTGTCCCATTGTAAATCAATCCATTTTTTGCTTGAGCTAACCACCAATTTTGCGTAGCTCCTTTATGAGAAAAGGTATCATAAACCTCTGTAACAGGCAGGCCAATTTCACCATAGTTTGATGACCATGAAGTTGAAGAAAAAAATAAAGCACTTATAATGAGTAATAATTTGATGATTTTGTTTGATGTGTCCACACGCTACTATTGTACATGGTTTTTTAAAATCACAAAAACTCTTTTCAAAAAAAAACCCATGAAAATTTCATGGGTTTTTGTAGATAATTGATTATTAAGGAGTTATTCAAACCCATTCGCAAAAATATCATCAACTACAACGGGCGCGCACATATCCTGAAAGATACAATCAACCCACTCTGGATGGTCAACAAATGGGTTACGGTTTTCTTGAAAACCAAAAATCACCTCATTACGTGCTCTCTCTGTATCATCAACAGGATCAGCCGCATGCCATTGCAAAAGAGTACTTAACTTACCCATTTTTGGATCGCCAGTTCCAAAATCTTGAGGGTTCTCAACCAACTCTAGGTCTGGTTCATTTTGTAATGGGGAACTATCAGGGTCCATCTGGTCACCTTCGTAACGCACATCTAAGTAAAACATGGCGCGAGCCACATCGCCCTTGCGTTCATTCCAAGCTTCATAAACAGCTCCATTGTACCAGTTTGAGTTTCCAGGATAGACACCTGAACCACCGCCTATACCGTTGTAGGCAGTTGTTGGGTTTTCCGTACAAGAAGCATCACAATTATCATAATATTTATTACCACGATTACCATTATAGATGGCATCAGACATCATCAAATGATGTGCATCAGTACGAGCGGTATTATTTGTTCCCATGGTATTTTGATGGAAGCCTCGCGATTGCGGCCAAGTGTGCTCACGGTTATACGTTTGTTGCCCACCACCAAGATATGGTAATGAATTGTTCTTATAGACCATAATCATATTTTCAACAACCATTGGGCTCACATTTGTCAAAGGGTCTTCATCCGCCTCAGAAAGAATGTGCCATGTATCATTAACATTACCCGTAGTTGTATAATTAAAAGATATCGCTACCCTAATGATATCATGCAATGTTGTTCTTAATGTTGTTGCATTGGTTGCATCAACAGTGTCATAGTATTCTCCGATTGGAATTGCTGGGCATTGATTATTGACACTACCTGCCGTTGGAGTTGTTTGTTTATAAGTGCTGGTGTTTAAAGCTCCACCAGAACCATTTGGGCAACGAGCATTAGATTCTGTTGCTGCATTCATATTCTCATCTTCATCAATTTGTCCACCTGATGTGTTGAGTACAGCTAACAAACCTAGATCATCCATTTGGCCTGAATCATAAACCAATGCATCAATAATGTCCGTAGCAGTAACTGAGTCACCAATAGAGAAATTACTGATATTGCTAAAGTAGATAGCTACAGCACTGGCATCATCATTTAAACTATTTGCTGGAAGTATCATATTTGGTGCTAAACTTGCATCACCAATTAAAAAGTACCCACTGCCATTGGTATTATTCCCAGACAAGTCAACTAAATCATAGATTGTGTCATCGCTGCCCTGATAAAATACCATGGTCACATCATTTAAACTTGTATTTGGTGAACCTCCGTAAATTTCAACGAACTCCTCCGCTCCTACAGCATCCACTTCATTAATAACAATATTTGGCGCAGTTGGAGGAGGTGGTGTACCTGCTATATTCGGAGTAGGAGCACCTTCATAAAATGTATTGTTCCAATCTTCAGATGTTTCGTCACTGCCATTAATGCCGTTGCCTCCCACTTGAACTTCTATGCCCTCAGTTAAACCTACATCACGTTGCCATGTCATACCACCTGCATGAGAACCTGTTGATATAACTGCTTGAGTGGCGACACTGGTATCAGCTAAATACATACTTGTCAGCATATCCGCATCTGTAATACTATCAATTGAAACACCAGATTTGTCAACAGCTTCATTTTTGTCTCCCCAAACGACATAATCGAGATCTTGAACTAAATCTGTTACGCCGTCCCAAGAATACAAAATAGCCACTTCCCCACCTGATAAACCACCTTGGTTATTAATTGACCCAGCAGTTGCCTCTAACATATCAGGAATTCCATCTGCCGCCCCTGCATCTTCAAATAATTCATAGGTAGGCTGAACGCCAAAAGTTGTGTTAAAGTTATTTGAGCCATTTAAAGATATGGTTTGGTATTCACCAGCGGTTATCATAGCGCCTGTTGGGAAACGTGCATTAAAATCAGCAAAACCGCCACCGCCACCATTTCCAGTCACAATCTTATAGTAAAAGGCTCCATCAGGTGTAAAAGTTGCATCCGTCAAATAGACATCGGTTAAATCAACAGGTGCAGCACCACTGTTATGGATTTCAATAAACTCGCCAGCAGTTGGCGTTACAGAAATTTCAGTAATCAATAAATCTGCTATATCCGCTTTTGAAGCGAGGGTGAATAACACCATTATTAGGGTTAAATATTTTGTTTTCATAGGGTCTCAAAATTTTGGAAAGCCCGTTATTATACATGAACAAAGTATCAATCTCATTACATAAACGCGTTAAGCTTTGCTTTTGTGCCTAAAAATTAAAAGACTAAATTACCCTCTTACTAATTTTTCTTGTTTACAATGATAATAACTTGTGTGTTATTGCTAAGTATTAGAGTTATTATATGGTATTTTGTACAAACACCAATATATCCTAATATACGTTTTAGAACTTGTAAATCACGTAACTCTTGAGATAATCAAGTAAACCAACTTAACTATAAAATGAAAATAACGACAAAAAATATTAATTACTATCAAAAACTCCTTATTGCTACTTTACTCGGCATTAGTTCCGGCTTACCACTCTATGTTTTGATTCAAACCATTCCTGCTTGGTTTAGAGATTTTGATATGGAGCTATCAAAAATTGGAATTTTTGGATTAGTTGGAGTTCCATATGCCTTTAAATATGTTTGGGCACCTATGTTGGATCGTTTTTCTCTGCCATTTTTAGGGCAACGCCGTGGCTGGATGTTTCTTTCACAAGTCATTATAATAGTTGCTATTGGTAGTATGGGTGCATTTAACCCACTAAATAACTTAACCATTATTGCTATTCTAACTTTGATCATGACTTTTTTTAGTGCCACCCAAGACATTGTGGTCGACGCCTATCGACGTGAACTTTTGGATGATGATGAATTAGGTTCAGGCAATGCATGGTTTGTCAACGCTTATCGGTTTTCATCTTTAATACCAGGTTCTTTAGCCCTTGTAATGGCTGATATCATACCATGGCACTTTGTTTTTCCAATTGTTGCTGCTTTTATGTTTATTGGGTTAGTGACAACTTTATTTATCAGTGAACAAATGGAGCACATTGAAAAAAACAGCTCCTTTGCTCAGTCTGTTATTGAACCCTTCAAAGATTATTTTACGCGCTTCCATATTAGGCATGGAATTGTATTATTGATATTTTTAATGCTCTACAAATTGGGTGATTCTATGGCTACTGCTTTGTCTACACCTTTCTATAAAGACATTGGTTTTAGCAACACAGAGATAGGGACTGTTGTTAAAGTCGCTGCGTTATGGTCTTCGATTGCTGGAGCTTTTATTGCAGGGTTTATAATGCATAGAATTTCATTAAATAAATCTTTATGGGTTTTTGGCTTTTTTCAGATGATTACAATACTGGGTTTCGCTTGGTTATCACAATTAACTGAACCATCTTCACTAGATCTTTTTATTATCGTTAGTTTAGAATACCTTGGTGTTGGCATGGGTACAGTGGCGATTGTTTCATTCATGTTTAAGATAAGCAACAAATATTATGCTGCTTCACAAATAGCGTTATTTACCGCAATTACTTCAATCCCTCGAACTTTTATCAACTCCAGTACTGGTTATTTAATCGAATACTTTGGTTACACACACTTTTTTTTATTATGTACCGCCTGTGCAATCCCTGGAATGTTACTACTGTTTTATGTTGCTCCATGGAAAAAATGATATAATCCCAATACTTAATTAAATCTATATAACAATGATTGAAAACCCTATAGAATTTCCTGAAAAAAATTTTTTACTTCAAGGAGCCGCAGGAGCCATTGAATGTTTGGCTGGCTCACCAAGTACTAGTGACACTAACAGAAAAACCATAGGTATTATTTGCCATCCACACCCTTTATTTGGTGGCAGTATGACCAATAAAGTTACACATATGATTGAAAAAGCCTTTCGCGAAATGGGTTTATATACAATCCGATTTAATTTTCGTGGTGTCGGTCAATCCCAAGGGGAACATGATAAAGGCATTGGAGAAACAGATGACATCATCTGTATTTATAATTGGGCCAAAGAGATTTTTCCTGAATATGATTTTTGGCTGGCTGGTTTCTCATTTGGTACTTACCCTGCAATTAGAGCCTGTGCTGAAATCAAACCAAGCCAGTTTTTAACCGTAGCACCTCCTGTTGAACGTTATGATTACACTGAAATAACAACTCCCGACTGCCCATGGCTGGTTATCCAAGGTGAAGATGATGATGTAGTCACCCCAAAAGCAGTTTACAATTACGTCAACAACCTCGATAAAAGACCACAATTAGTGACATTTAAAGCTGGTCACTTTTTTCATCGACGACTAATTGACTTAAAAGGTGCAATTATTAATGGTATAACGCGTCAATTACCTCATGAGGCCACATAGGCTTTATGTCTAGCCCACTACAAATATATACTTCCAAAATAAACAACGGTTCAATTAAACAAGACATCTTGCAAAATGAGATTGTTTTGGCTTTTGAAGATTTATACCAACAATTAAACACCAATAAAAGTTCATGGTTTTTTAAACCTAAAAAGCCATTTTATGGTTTGTATATTTTTGGTTCTGTTGGACGAGGGAAGACGTTTTTAATGGACTTATTTGTCAATTGTATCGATGAAAAGAACATACGAAGGCAACATTTTCATCAATTCATGTTATGGATTCATCAACAATTACGTAGTATAAAGAAACAACAAAACCCAATTGATGGAGTGATTAAAAAACTGAGTAAAAAAATTAAGGTACTGTGCCTTGATGAGTTCTTGGTACATGATATCACCGATGCCATGTTATTAGCCGGCATTTTATTTTCTTTAGATAAATACAATATTTCTTTGGTAACAACATCTAATGTCAACCCAGTCAACCTTTATGAAGGTGGTTTACAACGTAAAAAATTTATTCCCGCTATTCAATGGATGCAGACCAATATGCGTATTATGCAACTAGATGGCATCTATGATTACCGCACACTCACACACACTTCGCATAGGAAGTGGCTAAGCCCACTATCCGACGCCAATCAAAACAGTTTTGAACAATCGTTTAGTCAATTAGTCGCAGATGACGATGTGCATTTATCAGAGATTACTATCAACAAACGTCCGTTAACTGTAATAAAACGTAGTTGCCACCACATCATGTTTGAGTTTGAAACCCTTTGTCAGCAGCCCAGAAATGCCAGTGACTACATTGGACTCGCATCTCAGTACCTGTCAATATTTATCGTTATCAATTCAGCTATTGAAGCGGATGACAGTAATACTGCTAGACGCTTTATTACCTTGGTAGATATTTTATATGATGAGGCTATACCAATGTATGTCTTATCAACCGTTGATTTTACAGAAATATATTTAGGCGACGCGCTTTCTTTTGAAATGCAAAGAACAGTATCACGACTAACAGAAATGCAAAATACAATTTAAGGAATTTAAATTATGAATAAAATAATAATGTTAACCACTTTGTTTTTATTATCTGCTTGTGAACGTTCAGAGAATAGTGAAATCGAACAGACAGGCTCACACAGTATAACTGGATTGTGGAGAGGAATATTAATCTCACCTGGTGGAGAGTTGCCATTTGGCATTGATATCACCAATGAAAATGATGTTTATTCAGCAAAAATATTAAATGGCGAAGAAAGAGTCGAAACATCAAGCGTGGAATTTGACAACAATAATTTGACAATCAATTTTTCTTGGTATGATGCTAAAATTGTGGCTAAACAAATTGACGGTGGATTACGGCTAGAAGGGCAATGGAGTAAAACAGCCTCAGGAAAAGACCAAACATCTTCTTTACCATTTAAGGCCAGCCGTGGTTTTTCATATCGCTTTAAGTCAGAACTAAAAAATGGCACCATTTCAAGTGTTGATGGTAATTGGAAAGCTACCTTTAATGATGAAGATGGAGAAACTAGTGCAGTGGCTGAATTTAAGCAACAGGGCCAAATTGTCAATGGAACATTTTTAACTCCAACAGGTGATTATCGCTACCTTGCAGGAGTTGCCAACAACAATAGACTGTTTTTATCAGCCTTCGATGGAGCTCATGCCTTCTTATTTGATGCAGACATAAACGGCACTACAATTATCAATGGTAACTTTTGGTCACGTGACTCATATCACGCCAGATGGACGGCATTAAAGTCAGATGAAACCTCTGATTTCTTGCCAAGTAGTTGGGAAATGAACAAAACCATCAGTAAAGTAGCGTTTTCTTTTAAAGATAGCAATGGCACACTTATGCAGTTAAGCGATGAGCGTTTTAAGAACAAACCCATTCTCATCAATTTATTTGGTACATGGTGCCCAAATTGTAACGATGAAGCACCTGTACTCGCCCGATTCTATGATAAATATCATTCGCACGGCCTAGAAGTTGTAGGCTTGGCTTTTGAATTTACCGAAGACCCAATTCGAGACAGAGAACAGTTAAAAATATTTAAACAACGCCATGGGATAAACTATCCACTTTTATTAGCTGGTGGAAATGATAAAACCGAGGCGACTAAAATACTGGGCTTTCTTGATAAGATAAAATCTTACCCTACCACGATATTTTTAGATCGAAACCACAATGTAATGAAGGTAAACACAGGGTTTTCTGGCCCTGGAACTGGAGAGCATTATACCCAGTTAGTAGAAGAGTTGGAAAATGAAATCATTGCATTGCTAGAGTAGTTATAAAAGTAAACACTAATACAAAACTAGTCACAATTAATATTAAACCGACCAATTGAACAGCAAAACTCAGGTAGTATTTATAGTCAATTTCATAATTTTGTTGAGCATAAAAACTAAAGGCGATTATCACCGAACTTAATAGAATACTAAAGGTTATGACTGATGGCAAAAGTACACTTAAGGCTATGACAAGACTCACGATAGTTAAAGGGGTAAATTTGTTTTTAAATAGATGCATTTTCTTCTCTTTCTTGTTTGAATGAACGCACTTTAATTAACTCCATTCTCAATTCATGAGAATGAGATAATTTTTTACAATTTAATCCACCAAATTGATTCTGGTTTCTATACAATGAAACGCTATCGCAGTACAGTTATTATAGTTTTATGAAAAGATTGTTTAAAATCCTCTGGTTTTTTACTAAGTTAGGTTTGTTTTTCCTAATTTTAGGAATTGCTACCTTGTATGTCACCTATAAAGTAATGGAAAAGGACTTGCCATCAGTTGAGTCTATTCGTCAGTATAAATTACAAGTACCATTGCGCGTTTATTCTAAAGATGGAAAACTCATTCGCGTTTTTGGCTCAAAACGCCGTTCACCTGCTGCTTTAAAAGATGTTCCCCAACACTTAATTAATGCCTATATCGCTGGAGAGGACTCCAATTTTTACAACCATTACGGCGTTGACCCAAAAGGAATCATACGTGCTGTGTATGAAATTATCACAACCGGCCATAAGAAAACAGGTGGTTCCACTATCACCATGCAATTAACCCGCAATGTTTTCTTAACACTAGATCAAACATACATACGAAAACTTAAAGAAATATTTCTTGCTATTAAACTTGAGCAAACCATAAGCAAAAATGAGATTTTAGAGTTGTACTTGAACAAAAATTTCTTAGGCCATCGTTCTTATGGCATTGTTGCCGCAGCAGATATGTATTATGGTAAAACCTTAGGTGAATTAACCTTAGCTGAATCTGCTATGTTGGCAGCTCCTCCCAAAGCACCTTCACGCATCAATCCTATTACCAGCCCAGAGCGTGCCTTACTTCGTCGAAACTACATCCTAAGGCGTATGTTAGAGCTTGACTATATTACTCAAAGCGAGCATGACCAAGCTGTTGCAGAAAAAGACAATGCCATCATTCACGAACCAGCCATTGAGCTAAATGCACCTTGGATTGCAGAGATGGTGCGATCAGAAATGGTAGAACGCTATGGTGACAAAGCCTACTCGGATGGCTACGTTGTCACAACAACTATTGACTCTCGACTTCAGCAAACAGCTGAGATCGCGGTACAAAATGGTTTACAAGCCTACGACAAACGTCATGGTTATCGAGGTGTTGTTAAACACTATGACTTGATGGGTGAAAATGATCAAACTACAGAAGAAAACATAAAAACCATTATTGATGAAATAAAAAATATCCCTTCAACTGCTGGATTACAAGTGGCACTGGTCACCTTAGTTGAAGAAGAAACTATGCTTATTCGATTATTGGACGGGCAAGATGCCGTGATAAAATTAGAGACATCAAAATGGGCACGGCCCTATATAGATAATGAAAAAATTGGTAATCCGATAAAGCTCATGAGCGACATTACTTCAGCGGGTGATGTTATCATGGTTAAACGTGATGCCTTGGGAGAATTTGTATTAGCTCAAATTCCTCGAGTACAAGGTGCATTAATTTCTCTTGACCCAAATAATGGAGGAATAAATGCCCTTGTTGGTGGCTTTGCTTTTAATTTGAGCAAATTCAATCGTGTCACTCAAGCCAAACGTCAGCCAGGTTCAGGATTCAAACCATTACTCTATTCAGGTGCTATACAAGCAGGACTTACCGCATCAACATTAATTAATGATGCACCAATTGTGTTTGATGATGTTAAATTGGAAAAAGCGTGGAGACCACAAAATTTCAACCAAAAATTTATGGGGCCAATGCGTTTACGCGAAGGTGTAGTTAAAAGTAAAAACCTGGTTTCGATTCGAGTGTTGGATAGAATTGGCATAGATGAAGGCAGAAATCACATGTTGAAATTTGGTTTTGACGCCAATGATATCCCTCGCAATCTATCCATATCTCTTGGTAGTCCTAATATCACCCCTATGGAAATGGCACGTGCTTACTCTGTTTTTGCTAATGGTGGCTATTTAATTGATCCTTTTTTAATTCAATCGATCACTAACCAAGACGGCCAAGTTCTTTATAAGCAACCAGAAGTTATCTTGTGTGATGATTGTCAAGAACAAGAAGATGAGAAGAATTTAGAACAGGAATTGTTAGAAGCCCAAGAGATTGTAGAAACAGCTGAACACCCATTTCATACAAATAATACCATAGCCGAAGACGAACTCTCCAAAGAAGATACAATTCAGTATCCTCCTCGTGTTATAAGTGCGGCTAATCAATATATTATTGAATCTTTTATGCAAGATGTTATCAGACGTGGTACTGGAGCTAAAGCTGGCAGGGCGTTTAAGCGTAGAGATTTAGCGGGTAAGACAGGTACTGCTAACGAACAACGTGATGCATGGTTTAATGGTTTCCAGAGAAACCTTGTGACCCATGCATGGGTCGGTTTTGACACACCAGAACCACTAGGTCGAGGAGAAACAGGTGGGCGAGCAGCCTTACCCATTTGGATTGATTTTATGAAAGTAGCACTAGAGAATGAAACTGAATATAAAAGGGCAATCCCACCAGGTGTTATTAGTGCCAAGATTAATCCCGAGACTGGCAAACTGGCAGCCGCAGGATCACCCAATACGTTGCTTGAATATTTTACCGTTGGCCATTTACCCGAAGAAGAAGACAGCACTATTCAAGCCACAGAAATTGATAGTGAAACTGAAGATGATTTATTTTAAAAATAGATCATCTAGCTAAATTATAAATAGAGTAATAGCACCTATTTCCTAAATAATTTAGATTGCTTGACTTATATCAATTACCTAAGGTTGTTCAATCGTTATTATGTACCTACATTATTCGTAAGTAATTAATTATTTAATTAATCTCCTTAAAAATGTAGTCGTTTTTACAGGTGGTATCTTGACCCTCAAGAGATGCCGCCTGTTTTTGTTTTGGTAGTTAAAGATTACACGCGCCTTTGAAATCTTCTGGACCAGTAGACAATTTTTGTAATGAATATTCCCCAGAACCGTATTCATCATCAATTGAATTAAAGGTCATTATTGCGTTATTACAACCAGTAAACTTTATGCTAATTTGCCCCCATGGTGTTCTAACCACATCATTTGCATCAAAATTTTCAGCAAATCCTGTTCCATGAGTAATTTTAACATTAGCTAAAATAGTATCCGCAATTATTGGCCCCGATCCAACTATCCAAGACTGAGTACCGGATTCATCAGCATTATAAGTATACCAAGATACGATACCAATAGACTCTCCAGTACTTGAATTTTTTGTCACTTCTAAGACAAAGCCTTCGCCAGACCTACTTGGGTTATACCAGTTTCCGCTAAATGATCCATCTATTAATCTTGAAATTGCAACTTCTGCCACTTGATATCCTTCGATACTAAAATCTGCTTGTGTTTCACCAATTAAAAACCCTGGAGGGTTAGTGTTGCCTAAAAACAGTTGTGGTGCACCATCAGGATTACCTATTGAACCATTGTAGCCACTATGCCTTCTAATACTATCTGAAGTATCAACGCTTGGCTCATCCATATTAAAGAAAGGTGCGCCAGATTCGTTATTAAGCTCGGTTCCCGCATCGTTAACTTGAGAACCATATACTTTAAAGGATACACCACCAGTAAACTCACCTGAGTCATCAAATAATTGGTAGCGCTTTGGATCTGCATTTGCAATAAAAGCGTCATTCGATGGTAAAAGCATAGACACATAAGAAAAGTACTTGTTAATTTCAGGGTCTAACTCAACAATTTCTTGAGTTGAAAACCCTGGATCAAACAAGGGCGCGCCAGGAAAACCTTCTGGATTAGTAATCACCTTGTCAAAGCCATTTCCGAATGAGAAAAATTCTTCACTTAGTATCGAACTATCTCCATCTTCTGCCATCAATTCCAAACCTGCTGATGCATGATCTCCATGATTGTAGCTATCAAAATCACCATCATGAAAAGCCACCCAAAAAGGCGTTAAAAATGTACCATCTGCTTGTGCGCTATTTTTTATTGAAACCCGAACAGGATAAGAGTTTTTAGATAAAGTGATTCGCATAAGAGGATAGATTCCATTGGTAAAATCACCATTATCAGCATCAATAACATCTCCCGATACAACAGTTCCTCCTAAGATATTAACAGGAGAAGCCGCTGGATTATTAACTGAACCATTAAAACCAGGATGATTACTAATGTTTTCAGAGGTCGTATATCCGGTATTTCCAGCAGCCTGATTTAAAAATGCTGCATCAATTTCAGTATTTTCTTCAGTACCCGCATCACGAACTTGTGTGCCATAGACAGTAAATGTATAAGGCCCGATAAATTCACCATTATCATCAAATATTGGATGTGCCATTGGATCAGAATTTGCCACAAAAGCATCATTTGATGGGATAACCATATTGGCATAACTAAAGTATTTTTGTGTGTTTTCATCTAAGTTGAACACCATAGTTGATGCACTTCCTGGTTCAAACACAGGTGCCCCAGCAAACCCTTCAGGATTAAGTATAACACCATCCTGAGACCCTTCTATTGTAGAAAAAATAGCACTCAATTCACTAGCATCACCATCCTCTGCTATGCGTTCAATTCCAGCGGATGCTGGTGACCCAGTATCGTAACTGTCAAAACTACCATCATGAAAGCCAACCCACAATGGCGTCAGAAATACACCACCATTTACCGTCAAGTTTTCAACTTTAACTTTGATTTCTGCAGCCTGTGATGCAAATGCAGAGGTGATTGCTAACAGCAACAGTAGTTTTTTGAATAGATTTAATTTGTTCATATGAACCTCGTTGTTTTAATAAGTGAGCCTATTAAATCAAACAAATTTCACGTAACTATCATGGTATTATCACAAAATTATAACAACACAACTAAAGCTGTACATGAATTTTTAGGACTACCATTGAGTTGAGTTTACATCGTTTATACCAAATTGAAATTTTGACCTATTTCTTATGCCGCTAAAGGTAAAGAAAAAGAAAATTGAGTGCCATGATTCAGGATACTCTTAACTTTGATTTTGCAATGATGTATATCCAATATTTTTTTTACAATAGCCAAACCTAGTCCTGATGAACTGCTGTTTTCTTTTGATGTGTTATCTGCACGATAGTGACGATTGAATATATTAGGCAATTCATGCTCACTAATTCCCCTACCATTATCACTAATAACGATAGTAAAAGAGTCATCCTGATTAGCTAGCTTAATTTTAACTGCGCCATCTTCTGGCGTATGTTTGATGGCATTGCCAATAAGGTTTTCTAATACACGCTGCATCAAACTAATATCTGCACTGACATTGGTATTTCCTTCGAGTAATTCCATAGTTAAATTAATATTTTTTTCATTTGCTTGATGGGTAAATTCCATACTAACATCTTGAATCAACTCAGCCATTGAGAAAGCCTCTAAGTGAGGATTTATAATGTTTGAATCAAGTTTTGATAGTTCAAACAAATCATTAATCATTACACCTAATCGACTGCAATGCTTTCTCGCAATAGCCAAATATTCTTTAGTTGATTCTTTATCCATCGATTCTTGTTTAATAATTAACGTATCTAAATACCCTTGCATCGATGCCAATGGCGTACGAAGATCATGAGAGACATTGGTGATCAAGTCACGGCGCGCCTGGTCTGCATTTTTGATTTGCTGTAATTGTCTTTCAATACGCATCGACATATCTGAAAAGGCCATATTCAACTGTTGAATTTCATCACCGTCATAATTTACTTGTGAATCATTAGATGCCTGTTGAAAACTAATCACTTTATTTCGAAGATATGTTAATGGCTTAGTCAGTTTCATCAGCATTAAACTTGCTATTAAGAATGCCAATAAAATTACTGCCATAATGGCGTACAATGCCACACGCATGATATAATTTTTACTGATATTGTTGGCTAACTCTTCGTATTTTTTCCCTCCTAACACCACGTATACAAAACCCTCTTCCACACCGTTATGTGTCACTTTTGCCACTGAAAATGTTTTATTGTTTTCAGGGCTTCTTGGGTCTTGGTTTAATAGAGGCCTCCTTGAGTCTTTAGATAAAAAATCAGCTATTGGTCCTAAAGCAACACTTTCTAGTACTACAGTTTCAGGTGGCAAATTATGTGACAATACTTTACCTTGCGAATTTAGTAAATATACTTCTACAGTTGGATTTATTACCATAGCCTGATGTGCAAGTTTTTTCAATGCTCCTTCATTGTATTTTCCATCGATAATTAAGGGTTCTTCGGCAGCAACATACATTGCAATTGAGCCGTTCAGCCTTTGGGTTATTTCTAGGTTATATTGTACAGAAGAATAACGTGTAATAAGTGCCAACAAAATACCAACAAGTATAAATAGTGCCAACAATAGTAAAGAAAGTTTTTTATTTAATGACATCTAATTAACCCTTTGTGCTGCAAATTTATAACCTACACCCCATACCGTTTTAATGTATTTAATGTTACTAGGGTCTAATTCAATTTTATTTCTTAAACGATTCATATGTGAATTAACCGTGTGTTCATAACCATCATGTCCATAACCCCAGACTTGGTCGAGTAACTGAGAACGTTTATAGACTTTGTCTGGGTTACAAGCAAAGAAATACAGCAAATCAAATTCTTTTGCTGTAAGCTCAATTTCATTGTCATTAAAGATAACTTTACGTTCATCAACAACAATATCCAAACCATCAAATTTCAGCACATTATTTTGACTGATAGCTGCATAACCTGAAATCTTGTCAAAACGACGCAATAATGCCTTAACCCGTGCAACTAACTCCATTACACTAAAAGGCTTGGTTAAATAATCATCCGCACCAACTTCCAATCCCAATACTCTGTCCAATTCTGTTGATTTAGCCGTAAGCATCAGTATTGGAGTATACTTTGCTTTAGCCCGTAGTTGTTTACAAATATCTAACCCACTCATACCTGGTAATCGCAAATCCAAAATAATCACACTCCATTCACGATCCAAAGCCAATTGTAACCCTTTTAAACCATTATTAGCTACTTCAACTTTGTCACATATTTCAGACACATGAAGCTTAACCAATTGGGCAATATCAAACTCATCTTCAATAATTAATATTTTACTTTTGATAACCTTATCTCAATCATTAAATAGGCTTATTGTATACTACGGCGCTTTAAAGTTATCACAGAAAAATAACAATTTACAGTTAACATACAAGTTATAATTATTGGTATAATAGTTTTTAAAAATAATGTGAGAATGTTCTCGTGTATTGTATATTGTTATTTTAAAGTGTATATTTGCACTCTAATAAACAACTATGGGTAGAATAAAAACTTAAGATGCCTCAACTAGCTTTTCAACTCATTTAGACCATTGTAAACTTGTGACTATATTTTTAACTTCCTTTCGTCAAATAATGGTTCTAACCTTATTGTTATTCTTCCAAATAAGCCACGGAGAGGCAAAATATGAAGGCTTAGCTAATTTGCCATTTTCTTATTACCACGTTAGCAATTGGCGAGTAGAAAACCCCATTGGCAAAACGATTATTGGCGATGTATTTATCAATTCAGATGACACATTATTTGTTGCGACTAGTCAAGGAATCAAATCATTTGATGGACATAGTTTTAGCGACACTTTTAATTACAATACCAAAATAAACAGTTATACACTGGCTCGTCTAGAAGGAAGCCAGCTATTGTGGGGAATTAATCAGTTTGGACTGTTTCGATTTAATGAAACAGGCCATAAAAATTACAGCACTGATATAAGTAGTTTTTATTATAACCTATATAATCAATTCACTTTAAACGATGAGTCGCCATGGTTAATCATTAAATCTAAATTAAATTCACTCGTTGATAACAAGCTTGTTGAATTTAACTTACCATTTGACCCAATTATTGTTGCTAACAGTAATGAGGGCGATTTAATTGTAGGTTTTGAAGGCGGGTTTGCATTAGTAGATACTTTTGGCCAACTTATTAAACGGGTCAACTTTGATGATAAGAAAATCCTACCAAGAGCAATTCTTGCTACAAGTTCGGGGGTTATATGGATTCATACAAATAAAGGTTCGTATCAATACAAACTCAATAAACTCCATGAACTCAAATTATTTGACCATATACCTACTATTCGTAACTTCTTTGAAGACTCAAAACATAATATATGGATAGCTACATTAGCTGGTATTTATGTTTTCAAAGATAATGTGTTAAATCAAGTAAATATCAAAGATAACACCGCATTGAGAATTAGAGGGATTGCCGAAGATAGGAGCGGCAATATTTGGTTTGGTACATGGGGCAAAGGGCTTTTTAGATTAAAAACAACGCCATTTGAAGTTTATGAAACAAACGTAAATCCTAGAGCATACCTGCAAGCTAAAGATGGATCAGAGTGGCTTGGCGGTTTCTTAGGTCTCACAGTAAATCAATTTGGAAAAAAAAGAAAAATCGAAGTTCCTGATCTAATAAAAGGCAGTGTTTCAGACATAGAAGAAGGCATCAATGGTGACATTTGGGTATCTTTTAAATACAATTTAGTTAAATTTTCTAATAATAAATTTAATTCAATTGCTCAAACTATTACTAATCGAATTTTTCGCTTTATTGTCAAGCATAACGATAATTTGTGGGTAGGAACAGATGCAGGGTTATTCGTTAAAAATTTACAAGAAGACACCCCTTTTAGGCTATTTGAACTTCCAAATGATGAAGTAATTTCAACAATTATTAAAATTCATGATTCTAAATTACTTTTTACCACAAACAAACAATCGTATATTTATAACCATGGCCTTCTCGAAACTAATGAAATTGCACAAACTGCCATACCAAAGAATTTAGTACTGAGTTTTGACTTTAAAACATTAAGCCTATGGTATTACGATTTAGAATCAAATGCTATTATTCAACATAATGGTACGAACTCAAAGACCTATAGTTTAGACAACATCTTAAGGAACCTCTCTTTTTACAGTTTAGAATTTACCAATGACCACAACTTGATACTTTTTGGAGAAAGTGGTGTCATAAGAATACGTGATGAATGGCTAAAGAACTATCAAAAAGGCAAACCACTTTTTTATGAAATACTACCCATTCCTGGAACAGAAAACTCAGAATGTAACAGTGGATATAAAGCCGTTATTCTGGATAAGAATAAAGACTTAAAATTCTCCTGCAAACAAGCATTAATTACTCTGCACGAAGAGAGAACAACTCTTTATCAAGACATAAAACCTCAAGCAGTGGTACAAAAAATAAACATTCAAAATATTGGATATAACCATAACACCAAAAACTTAACATTGCCTCCAGATACACATAGCTTCCAATTCAATTTTACCAGTAATTTTCTCAACCAATTATCACCTCTTGAATTTCGCTACAAACTTCATGGTTTAAACGATTATTGGACGTATACCTATGATTTATATTCTGCCACTTACGCTGAATTAAGACCAGGACCTTATCGTTTTGAAGTACAAGTTAGGAACTCACAATCTACATGGCAAAGCTCAACTGAAGGCGAATTTGAGTTTAGTGTGACTAACTATTTTTATCAGCGACCTTGGTTTATTTTATTCTCAATTTTGATAGTTACCTTAACCTTTATTTTTTATGGAGTATTTAAGAGTTCAAGGCACAGAAAACTCAATTTAAAACTTACAGAATTAGTTAAGGAAAAAACCAAGGAACTAACAACAATACAAGCCAGAGAACTTAAATTTCAACAG
Source organism: Alcanivoracaceae bacterium (assembly GCA_016744455.1). GTDB lineage: Bacteria > Pseudomonadota > Gammaproteobacteria > Xanthomonadales > Marinicellaceae > NORP309. Next base: position 11,966 of record JADGEI010000012.1, on the reverse strand, counting down.
AATTCAACCGCCAATTTAGCCATTGAAGTTGAGAAGAGAACTCAAGAGTTACAACAACAAATGTTGTTAACCATCGAAAAAGACAAACAATTAAGAGAAGCTCAAAAAATGGAAGCTGTTGGCCAATTAACCAGTGGTATTGCTCATGACTTCAATAACATGCTATCAGTTATTTTTATTGGAGCAGAAGTCATTAAAAAGGATTTAATTAAACAGAACTCCAGTCAATCTAGAAATCTCGAGTGGTTAAACACAGTATTGTTGACTGCCGAAAACTGTAAAGATGTTATTGGTCAACTAATACAATTCACGCAAAAAGGGAAAAACAACAATACGATATTCAACGCCTCTGAAGCATTAATTTCTATCATCCAACTGCTGAGAATAGGCATACCAGAAACAATGAACTTTGAAACATCTATTTCTTCAGATGATAGTTTTATTGAGGCCGATATTAGCCAATTTAATCAAGTTATATTAAACCTGATTATTAATGCCAGAAATGCATGTGAAGACTATGGCGAGATTGTCATATCAAGTCAATTAGTCTATATGAATAAAAACTCAACATGTGCTTCTTGCCAACATACAATAAAGGGGGAATTTGTTGAAATCGCCATTAAAGACTCAGGTGTCGGAATCACTAAGGAAATAATTCCTCATATTTTCACACCTTTTTTCAGAAAAAATGAAAAACAAGAAGGAACAGGAATAGGTCTGCACATCGTCCATTCAAATTTACACAAAATGAATGGTCATATATTGGTTGAATCTACAAGAGTGTTCGGAACAGAATTTAAAGTATTAATACCCTTAACTAAAAAAACGAAACCAACTGTTAAAACAATTGTTGAAACACCACCACAAACCAGAAAATTTAGTAAACCAATTTTATTTGTCGAAGATTCAGAATCACTAATAGATTTAATTTCATGGATTATGGAAGAAGAAGAAATACCCTTTAATGTAGCAAAAAATGGCCAAGAAGGATTGGAATTATTTTACAAGGACCCTGACAAATATGCACTCATACTCACAGATAACTCAATGCCTAAAATGAAAGGCATTGATATGTCAAAAGAAATATTAAGCACACACCCTCAATCCAAAATAATACTACTGACTGGAGACGCTACCGAAAAAACCCTTCAAGAGTCAAAAGCAATTGGTATTAAAGAGGTATACCTTAAACCAATAAAGTCAGAAGAATTAATAAGATTGATTCAGTCATATAACACCTAAATTATTATTAATGGGGAGCGTAACAAAAAAACAGTATTAGAGGTTTTTGACTACTTTTTACCTTTCAACATGAAATATGCAATGTTCTCTTATACAGTTAATTTTTACATGGAATAGAAAAATCAATATGATAATGTTCATCGTGCCTTACCCATGAAGGTTTTTTAGAAAATTTTATATTAGCCCTTAAATAATCTGCGTATTTGGTTTTATATAAATTTGGCTGTAGCTTTGGATCAAAAATTACACGCCACAGCTTATGCCCACTCAGTTTTGCTTGCCTATCAAGAGCCACAATATGTGCTGCTAGAGCTTCATAATCTATTTTATAATTTTCAAAATAGCCCTTTTCGTTAAACTCTATAGCATAGCCAAGCCTATTTAACAGATTTGTTGGCAAATGAACCGAATTCCCTTCCCTATCAATAACCGGGGTCATAAAATCAACTGACAGGCCATTTCTGTGTGTTTTATGTGGCTTAAACTCTCCACCTTTTTCATACCCCGTCTCAGCATATTTATAGACTTTTGCGGGTTGTTCTTTTTCAAGATCTTTATATGCTGCAAGAATAATATCCTTAACTTGTGAATGAACAAATACCCGTCCAGCCATCCTTGCTAACGCACTATATTCAATAAAATTAGTTCCATATGGTGGAAGCTGAACTGTATTTTCTATTCGCCCATTTGCAGTTGTTCCATAGCAAGTACTACTCTGAGCTACAGCGTTTAAAGTGACAAATAAAAAAATGGTGTAAAAATACTTCATACTCATGTAATATGCAAATTTGTAATCAACTCGATTTGTTAATTGATTATAACACTTAAAAGCCTTTACTCTACTCTTTAATGGGTGGTCATATGCTTGCCTACCATACGCATAATCCACGAACCACAATTGATATGGAATTTATCGCATCAAAAGAAGGCTATTATAAAGCATTTGCACTTAATAAAAATATTCCTAATTTGGAGCTCAACGATAAAACACAATACATTACTTTTGATAACAAAGATTTGTAGGTTCATGCTGAAAGAATCGATTTGATTAAGGGTGATTTCCTATTGTTTAAACAAGTATTTAAAAATCCACTTAGGAATAAACATAAAATTAAGCTACCAATGAGAGAAGTAGCAATTGTTTTAAAATTTGCCGTTTGTGTTTCTCTCAATAGATCAGAAGATGATAAACTTATCGATCAAGCAGATTTAATCAACTTGATAACAGTACAAGAGTATTGAGATTAAGGTATTATACGCTCAATGGCTGACACCATTTACCTTGGTGGAGGAGATGATTTGTTACAGATCATTGCAGATATTAGACAAAATAAAACAATCAGTTTATGATTTAAAAACGCCCTGTGTATTCACAGTGAATAACGAACACTCAAAATAAGAGAAAAATATGATTCTAAACTGGGTCGACTGGACAATAATTATTGTTTTTATGGCATTAAGTTGGTATTTAAGTACGCGATTCCATAAAAAAGAAATACAAAACCTCAATGATTATTTTTTGGGTGGACGTGACTTGCCATGGTATGTTGCAGGGATTTCTATGGTGGCTACCACCTTTGCTGCTGACACACCATTAGCTGTTGCTGAAATTGTCGCACTCAATGGCATATCGGGTAATTGGATTTGGTGGAATGCATTAGCTGGTGGCTTATTGACCGCAATATTCTTTGCTAAATTATGGCACCGTTCTGGGGTTTTGACTGAAGCCGAACTTATAGAGTTGCGCTATTCTGGTCCTACAGCGCGATTTTTACGCCGTTTTAAAGGAGTTTATCTGGGTCTATTTATGAATGCCTTGGTGATTGGTTGGGTAAACCTAGCCATGATTTCAATTATCCAAGTTCTTTTAGGTTTATCATCAGAACAAGCTTTTTGGACAGTGGCTGGGTTAATGCTTTTTGTTACCTTTTATTCAACCATTTCTGGATTACGTGGGATTGCTATAGTTGACGTATTACAATTTACTTTGGCTATGATTGGCAGTTTTTTATTGGCATGGTTTGTCCTTGCATCTCCTGAGGTTGGAGGTTTAGATGGTATAGTATCTAAACTTGGTGATAAAGGTACACTAAATTTCTTCCCACAGATTGGCGAAACAACATCATCACAGTTGTGGGTGCTACCGATGGGCTCCTTAATTGGCTTTATGGCCTTTCAATGGTGGGCAAGCTGGTATCCAGGTTCAGAACCCGGCGGTGGAGGCTATATCGCACAACGCATGATGAGTACCAAAACCGACAAGGATGCTTTGAAGGCTACTGTGCTTTTTCAAGTATTGCATTACTGTGTTCGCCCATGGCCTTGGATACTGGTCGGCTTGGCTGCAATCATTCTATATCCCGAAATCGCTGCTGATGAAAAACGCTTAGGTTTTGTTTACACTATTCGTGATTTCCTTCCCACAGGTGCAAAAGGATTGCTTGGAGCTGCCTTTCTTGGTGCTTATATGAGTACTATTTCTACCCAAATTAATTGGGGCGCAGGCATGATTGCCAATGACGTTTTAATGGTTAAAGACAAAGACGAAAAAACCCAATTGAAAATTTCACGTTTTGTCAGCCTAGCACTGGCAATAATTGCCTTATTTATTACCACACAACTCACCTCAATTAAAGCCGTTTGGGAATTTGTCTTTCAGGCAGGAGCTGGCCTTGGCCTTGTATTAATTTTGCGTTGGTACTGGTGGCGAGTCAATGTCTATTCCGAAATATCTGCCACTATCGCACCATTTATACTCTATGCATGGCTCAAATATACTGATTCTGGCATTGCTTATGAGGCTAATCTAGGCGAAGGTTACAATTATGTTTTTGTTGTGATGATCACAACCTTGGTTTGGCTGATTTGCACATTTATTACACCTGCTGAAAACAAAAAAACTCTGACAACTTTTTACCAACGGGTTAAACCCAATGGGGCTTGGTCGATTGTTGGCCATGTAGTTGATTATAAAGAGCTAGGCAAAAAATTTGCCACCTGGATAGGACTAACCATTTTGGTTTATTCAGTATTGTTGTTGATTGGCAAAGTGTTGTTAAATTAAATCTTACAATTGATATTTGCTCAATATTAAAATAAGATAAGAAAACTAATATTTTTGGAGATATTTTTTGTCCCGCTTAATTCTGCTTGTTCTATTGATACCTATTGTTATTAGTGCTAAATCTGAAAAACCCATTAAGTTTACCAGTAACTTCAAACACTCAATTTTTTCTGTTCAACAAAAAAAGAAAAAAATTATATTGTCCTGTAAACCTTTAAAAAGCAAAAATGCTGGTAACAACATTTGGATTAGTGAATGTAATAATGTCGCATATAATTTGCTGTCTCAAGAGAAGTATCAAAAAATCTTGGTTGAAAAATACATTGAAGACAACCCATTTGGTAAGTTATCTTATCAAGCAGCGCAGGAATCAGGAACATCATATATGAAAAAAAAATCTATTAGAAAAAGTTTTAAAATTATAACTAACTAATTATTTTCTCGCTTACTCAAGAGGGTAAGCCGATTTTTAATTGCAGTGATGTATTAATAAATTTCAATAATTCAGTAGCATGTTTGATCTGATTTACCAGCATATAAAAACCATGTTTTGCACCTTCAATTTTTAATAATTCTACAGACTTATTTAGTTTATTTAAAATAAATTCTAAACGAATTGAATGCTCAATATTAACCCTAAAATCATCAGTTCCATGGATTAACAAAACTGGAACATTGATTTTTTTTGCATTATACAAAGGTGACATGTTTTTTAACGTTTCTATATCTTGCTTTGGGTCTCCAACAATCTTAGTCATCTCTTCAATTAACTCTTGACTTATATTCCAATCACTTGAGGTAAACATCAACGGCAAATCAGTCGGGCCAGCTACTGATATGATACATCGATACCTTTGTGGATAATTTATATGTAGCATTAATGCTGAATAACCTCCATAGCTAGTTCCTCCTGAACAAATTTTATTGGCTTTTAGTTTAAATTTTTCTAAAGTATAAGAAACTACGTCATTAATATCTTTCTCTATTTTAGAGCCCCATTGTTTTTTCCCAGCCTCTTCAAACTGCTTGCCAAAACCAGAAGAACCACGGTAATTTATTTTCAACACAGCAATACCAAACGAAGCTAGAAAATGAGATAATGAATCAAAATATCCATAACTCCTAACACCAATAGGTCCACCATGAGGCATTACTAATAGTGCTTTGGGCGTTTCATTTATTGGTAATGAAAGATATGATTCAATTGTTAAGTTTTCTTCGTTTTTGTAATTTATCACCTCTAACCGCCCTTTTAACAAAGATTTACGCCAAGCTGCTTTCTCAATAAGTTTTTTAATTTTTTTCATTTTTAAATCAACACTGACATATATTCCTTCATTTTTAAAATCATGGACTAAAAATAAAAATTTCGAAAAATCTAAATTACCAGATAAATATATTTCCTTTAAGTTTGGATACTTTGTTTTCAATAAATACTGAGCATCTTTTAACTTTTTCTCCATAACAACATTATTGATAACACCATTTTTTACATAACTAACAGCTATTAGTTCTGAATTTTCTGGGTGAGTGTAAACGTTTGTAACATCGAAAAAATTAGAATAAAACAGCTGCTTTTCCACAGCTAGCGTCACAGGATTTAACAGATAAACACCTTTTCTATCATTGCTCTTTAAACGTTTAATGACAATATATTGATTATTTGAATTTATGGATAACGGGTACACAAAATCATCAGAGTCTTCTTTTATTGATGTGATTTTTTTCCACTTATTTTCTTTTATAATCCAATAGTGAATAGTCTTTTCCCCTTCTGAAAGAATCAAGCGAATTTTATTATTGTTATCGGTAAGCCAATAAAACGGTTTCCGTATTTTAGAAGCAATTTTGTTTTTGAAGTGCATACCTAACAACGTTGATTCTTTATGTGTCAAATCAATTTTATAGGCCCCCGAAGTATTTTTCTCTGAGTCAAGAATATGAGCAAATAAAACTTTATTTTTCACCCCTGGAATATTATCAATAATATAGCCTCTTTTTCTAAACTCGAATGACGACTCTACAGAAACCAACCCATCATAGTTCAAATGTATAACTTTAAAGATTGAATCTCCAGAACTAGACTTTAATAATTTAAGTTGAATAATTATAGAATTTTCATCAATCCATTGTATATCTGATATTGTGATATCAACTCCATTAGTACCATTAAAAACAACATAAGATTTATTTTTATTGATGTCAACTATTTCAATGTGCTCTTGAGCTTCATAGTATGTTTCTGCGGCGAAGTATTGCCCGCTGGGACTTTGAACCATTCTTTGGTACTCACTCGATTTGAAATACGGTTCCGCAAACTCTTCAAGTGTTTTCCCACTGGCCACAGCTAGAGATACTATTGCGAATAATAAAAGTTTTGACATTACAAAATACAGTTGATACTAATCTATTTCATTTTCATATTCTAAATATGGATCAGGATTTAGACCAGAATAGACCATAGGATACTTTTCTAATATATCATGGAAGTCTTTTTTCAATTCATTTAACACTAAGGACGACTTATTAATCATATTGAAGCTATAAAAAATTGAATTTGCTTCATTTTCATTATTAGACGCAGTCATAACTAATGTTCCTGGATAATTTAACTTCCCTTTTTTAACTTCAAAAGAAGTCAATTCTTTATCCATATCCAATGTATATTTATATTTTCCAGAATAACCTAAACCTTCTTTCCAATAATATTTACCTGCTGGTAGTTTTATAATCTTTGTTTGCACACCGGGCCTTAATTTTTTAATAGCGTAAACAGGAAAAATCTTTCCTTCTTTGAACAAACTAACTTTCCCTAATCGAAAATTAATATCAATCATTAATACCACCAAACCCTCATCAGGTTTTAATGGCTTATTCTTTTTAAAATCAATGACCTCGTTCTTAGCAAAACTATTATAAGAAAACAGTAACAGGGTAAATATAATGAGATTTTTCATATTTTAAATCCATAAAATAATACTATATTTTAACAATAACCACCTGTATTTCCAATATTAATTCAGTAAATAAATTTATATGGCTGTGCACTATTTTCCTGTTCCACAAGACAGATTCTCAAGATTTGAGAATCTCATGACTTAAGCTATGGTTTTCAAGTAAATAGGTAGGTCTAATGCAACAAGAAGACATTAGTTTTTATGATTGGCAACAAAAGTACTCAACTCACGAAGAATGTATGAGTTATATTCATTCAGAAAAATGGCCAAATGGGTTTATTTGCCCCCATTGTGAAAATAATCACGGTTATTATTCTCCTAAACGTCACTATTATGAATGCAGCACATGTCATAAACAAACTTCTATCATTTCAGGGACACTATTTGAGAATACTAGGATACCGTTAACCAAATGGTTTTGGGCAATATACTGGATAAGTAGCGATAAAGGAGGTATATCTGCATTACGCTTATCAAAATTAATTGGTTGTACATGGCGAACTGCCTACAGGATACTTAAAATTCTACGCAAAGCTATGGGTGACAGGGATAGCAAGTATAAACTATCTGGTATTATTGAATTAGATGATGCTTTTGTTGGTGGTAAAAAAACAGGCAAAAGAGGTCGTGGAGCTGGTGGAAAAACATCAGTTGTAATAGCTTGTGAGACAAGAGGTCAAAGACCTGGTTTTATTGCTATGCAAGCAGTAGAATCAGTTAATAAGAAGACAATTGAACAATTTACTAGCGACCATATTGATGCATCTAGCATTGTGAATACAGATGCTTTTCGTGCCAATGTAGGAGTTGCATCTTTTGCCACACATATTCCTAAAGTTACTCCAGCTGATATGGTGGATGAATGGTTACCGTCGGTTCATGTCGCAATTGCAAACTTAAAAAGATTTCTACTTGGTACTTTTCATGGTATATCGCAACATTTTGTTCAAGAATACTTAAATGAGTTTTGTTATAGGTTCAACCGAAGATTTTGGGAAGATCAGATACCAAACAGGCTTTTGAAGCTATGTATAATTCTAAAGCCTATAAAATCCGTGGAACAGGAATTTAGTGCATAGCCATATAACTAATTTTGCACAAGTATCTGCAATTTTTTTGCTTAGATTGTTTTCGGTAATATCCAGTAGCACTACATCAATCTTGAATCCAGTTTCTTGCCTGACTTTTGCAGAAAAGCCCTTTGCTTTTGTAATTTCCTCCCCGCAATTATGACTCTGATGCTTAAATCTTTTGCTAATTTCGCACTAATTTTCCCGCCAAAATTACCGTAGCCGCCTAAAATTAATATCGAATATACCATGATTAAAAACCTTCTATGTTATTGTGAGTCATTATTGATTAGTTGGTGTATATACAGGAAATATATTATAAGGCTAAAAATGATTTCAAGCGTGTTACACCACTGCAACTCTTAAATAAAAAATATGACTCAATTTTTATCGATTGATTTTTTAATAGTCTGAACTCTAAATAGTCATTACTACAAGAGTTTTAAGTTTGGATATTAATCACTATGACAGTCATTGGGTTAAATTTAAATATTTATACCCAACGCCTTATCTAAAAGAGCAACTTAAGTTTCTCTTTTATTTCGCAATATCATTGCTTGCCATACTTGTAGTTTCCCGAATTATTATCATCAGTCTACATTTTAATCGAATAGGATTAGAAAATATTTATCCGATATTTCTTGGCGGACTTAGAATCGATGTATCAACCATTTTACAGTTTATTTCAATTCCTTGCTTAGCACTATTATTTCTCACAATAACAAATTTTAAAGGAAATTATATACATACTGCGATAAGAGTATGGTGTTGGATTGTTCTTTTATTAATCGTGTTTATGGAGGCGATTACACCGACATTTATTGTTGAATATGACACTAGGCCGAATCGATTGTTTTTTGAGTATTTATCCAGTCCAAATGAAGTCTTTGGTATGATCTTAAAAGGCTATTGGATACAATTGGTTTCAATTGTGGCAATTCTTAGTTTGATTGGTTATAAGGCTGCTCAATATATTTTTACCAGACCAGTTAAACACTCAGTTTTAAATCCATTAAACACTATATACATGATACTTTTGTGCCTGTTGTTAACTGTAGGTATAAGGTCAGGTTTTCAACATAGACCAATCAATCCTGCCATGGTTGCATTTAGCTCAGATCAAATGATAAATGCGCTTGCTTTAAATTCTACTTACAGTTTTATGTTTGCAGTTTACCAATTAAGAAACGAAGAATCAGCATCTGATTTTTATGGAAATCTCAACGAAGATGAAATGCTGGAATTGATTAAGCACAATATGCCTCAACATTCTGAATTCATAGCTAATAGCGGTATACCGACATTACACGAATTAAATCCTACTGGAAAATTTGAAAATAAAAACCTCATTATTATTGTGGAAGAGAGTTTAGGAGCTCAATTTGTTGGTTCTTTAGGAGGTAAACCATTAACGCCAAATATTGATAAGTGGAAAGAAAAAAGTTGGTTTTTTAATAACTTATATGCCACTGGAACTAGATCTGCAAGAGGATTAGAGGCTATTACTACTGGCTTTTTACCGTCTCCTGCACGAGCCGTTTTAAAATTACCTAAAGCGCAAGGTGGGTTCTATACTATCGCAGATACATTAAAGCACCAAGGGTATGAAACGAGTTTTATTTATGGTGGAGAAAGTCACTTTGATAATATGAAAGGATTTTTTCTTGCCAATGGATTTGAAAAAATAATCGATCAAAAAAATTATGTAAAACCACAGTTTGTTGGAAATTGGGGCGTCAGTGATGAAGATTTATTCGATAAAGCATTTGAATATTTAAAAACCGAAACTGGCAAACCTAAATTTAGTTTAATTTTTTCATCCAGCAACCATACTCCTTTTGAATTTCCTGATGGTAAAATCGAGTTATATGAATCCAAAAAACACACGGTAAATAATGCGGTTAAATATGCAGATTTCGCATTAGGCGGATTTTTAGATAAATTAGAGCAAAATCACTTTTTTGAAAACTCAATTGTGATGGTTGTTGCCGATCATGATGCTCGTGTGATGGGTGAATCGCTAGTACCTATTGAACGGTTTCATGTACCTGGTTTTATCATTGCTGACAATTCTTTAAATAAGGTTGATAATACGGTTGTTAGTTTGATTGATTTAGCACCAACCTTATTGAGTTTATTGGGCATAGATTCGGTAACGCCAATGACGGGACATGATTTATCGAATTTACCCGTCAATTTTAAAGGCAGAGCGATCATGCAATATGGAAATAACCAGGCTTATCTTCAAGGTGATTCTGTCACCATTTTACAACCTGATCATAAAGCCGAGTTATATTCTGTATTAAATGGAAAAATTGATACAAAATTAATCAATGGGCCAAGTAATACGGCTTTAGCTCATGCTTTATTTGCAAGTTGGTCTTATAATCACCAAAAATATAAAACCATCCACAACTAATAAAAACACATAACAGACCTCTACATTTTGAGTGCGTAAAGCCAATTATCGCTCAGAACTGCTCTACAAAAGTAATGGACATGAATCCCAGGTTTATTTACATCCTCTATTAATCAAATCTATCTGGGACATTTTCTAGCAATCTTTTTCCATGTATTATCGCTACAATTAGTATTCTAGTTTCTTCGATTTTATAAATTAAACGGTAACTGTAAATAAATCGTTCTCTAATATTCACTTCATTTAGCTCAGGCACAATCCTGCCAATTAAAGATTGATCTTTGATGTTTTTTGACGTGGATAAAATTTTAGTAACAACTGCTTTTGCATAAAATTCTGAGTCTCGTGCAATATACTTGGCAATTGATTCTAAGTCTTCTATGGCCTCAGGCGACCATTCTATTGAGTTGTCCATTGACTAAAATCCTTTTCTACGTCTGATTGGCTCACAGTATTTCCATTTTGTGCTCTTTTAATACCTTTCTGAATTTTTTCAACAACATATAAATGATATTGAACATCTTCCAATGTACATTCGTCTGAAAGTTTATCTAGAAGTGATTTTACTTCCTCTTTTGCTGAATTCATTTGTAACTCATATTAATTAAATATGGTTCTAAGTATACATCTAACAATAAGTAAATGCAGAATTAATTCAAGATTTATTGTATAGACTAGTTCAAAGTAAAATAATCTTTTTCATGGCTGTGCACTATTTTCCTGTTCCACAAGACAGATTCTCAAGATTTGAGAATCTCATGACTTAAGCTATGGTTTTCAAGTAAATAGGTAGGTCTAATGCAACAAGAAGACATTAGTTTTTATGATTGGCAACAAAAGTACTCAACTCACGAAGAATGTATGAGTTATATTCATTCAGAAAAATGGCCAAATGGGTTTATTTGCCCCCATTGTGAAAATAATCACGGTTATTATTCTCCTAAACGTCACTATTATGAATGCAGCACATGTCATAAACAAACTTCTATCATTTCAGGGACACTATTTGAGAATACTAGGATACCGTTAACCAAATGGTTTTGGGCAATATACTGGATAAGTAGCGATAAAGGAGGTATATCTGCATTACGCTTATCAAAATTAATTAGCTGTACATGGAGAACTGCCTACAGGATACTTAAAATTCTACGCAAAGCTATGGGTGACAGGGATAGCAAGTATAAACTATCTGGTATTATTGAATTAGATGATGC
>JADGEI010000011.1:12568-106222 GCA_016744455.1 Alcanivoracaceae bacterium | reverse complement strand
GGCGTATCCTCAGGCGAAATTAAATATTTTCGTGCTAATGTCATCTTATTCTCCATAAAAATTACTATTTTATGAAAATATTCTTTGAAATGATGTGGGCGATTTCCTAAAGTGGTGTAGGATATTTACTTTTAATGTGTGTGTCTTTGTTTATCTTTGTTTATCTTCTACTGTGGTTCGTCAGGCTTTAAGTCGGTTGGCCAAAAAATAGTATTCGTCGGGTTATACGCGGTCTTTATGATTATCCCAAAATTAGCCGTTTGTTAGACAAAGAACTGTCGGCTGATATGGCTCATGTAGCACAAGCATTGACCGTGTAATTGTTAAATGTCAATAGAGATGTCTGTTTCTATGTGGTCATGAGCAATCATTATCATCTGATTTTAAAGGTCAGTTCAGTTGAATATTGCGATAAGAATAGGGTGTTATTCCACTTTCTCTGAATTTTAGTATTACCAACGAAGCTCTTGTCTATAAACTGACTTTTAATCACGATTAACTTTCTTTACCAAAGGGTGCTTAATTAATATTTTCCTAAAATATATAAGCCCTTCTCTTTAAAAATTCAATGAGAAGGGCTTATTATGGGAGTTAAGTTGTCTTGGTTTACTATAATTTAAAATGTTCTTCCAAAACCAATTCCAACTACTAATGGATCTATATCAACACTTACTTTTGCAGGCCCTAAAGCTGAGTTAAAAGTTGCTTCAGTATCAATTTGAATATATTTTAGATCAATATTAAATGACCAATCATTTTTCATTTGAAAATCTATACCAAATTGTCCAGCAAATCCAAATGAAGAATCCAAATCAAGGTTGCTAGCACCTAACGCAGCAACTGCACCATCGGTTAAATCATCATTGAAAAATAAAGTATAGTTTAATCCTAAACCTGCATATGGACGAACTTTACCTTTTGGATTGAAATGGTATTGAGCAAATACTGTAGGCGGCAATACATTTGTATCTACAACATCTGTACCATCAGCTACACCTAAAGAAGTTGGAAGTCCATATACGCTTACTGTGTGTTTACTACTTAAGTCAGCAAGAAGTTCTACGGAGAAATTATCAGTTATCATATAACCAAGAGAAATATCAAGTGAGTTATTACTATCAACTGAAACTCCTGTGCCTGCTAAATCAGAACCGCCAACATTTAATAAACTACTACTATCATTTGGATTTATATTTATAGCTCTAACGTGTAATAACCAGTCGCCTTGCTCTATTGAATAAGACGTGGAAGAGCATAATAATGCCAATGATGCGAGTAAAGATGATTTTTTTATTTTCATAATTTTTTCCTTTGCGTTTTAAATAAATGCATTATATTAATTGCTAAACTCAAAGTATTGACAGTTATCAAGATATTGTTCATATAAGCTTTATTAGAGGCTTTTTATAGGGTGATATACGATTCGGTAATGAAAAAACACCATGACTCTCTTATATGGTAAATGCCATATAATACATCTACTGGAAATTTAGTAAAAGAGTCTTACATGGAAAATCTATGGCTTTAGCTAGGAAATAACACATATTAATCGAAGATACTCTTTATTTTCACATAATCACCAGATCTATTCAAAGAGCCTTTTTATGTGGTAAAAATATGCACTTCGTAAAGTGTTTTGAATAGATAAGGCAAGTAGAAATTCTATGCGGATCTTTTTCCAAGCTCATTTTAAGTTTTTCTCAATGATTGAAAGTTTTATTATTGATTAAAAATAAGTGACAAAGAAAAGCCTAGCACCCAATGCTTGCTTTGAATCAACTAAAGGCGAATTTGTTATTTCTGAACCGAACCAAGTATTAGTTAAATCTAATCTAACTAAACCAATTGGCACTGGTGAATAGACAGATAGTTTCAGGCTTTTGTTAAGTGTTGATGAAGTGTGATAAGAGGGTCTTAATAGTGTGGCTTCATCTTGCATAACGCCATAGTAATAGTTGTTTAAGTTTTTATCATAGTGCTGAATCGATAGAGCTGGTTCAACAGTTAAAAATTTGTACCTGAATTTTCTGGCAATGTTTATTTCAAATTCACTGCCTTTTGAATTTGATAATACATCGGCTAGTGCCTTAAATTGGTACGACCACTTGTTGGGATTGTATTTAACAGTAAAACCCGCATCTAATGAGTCTTTTCTTTTCTGCATACCAATAAAAAAACCACTATCATCCTCATCATAACCACTAAATCGTGGAACCAGATTAAGATCAAAACTCCAATCATTTTTATGCAATAAAGAGTAACTGATAAATGGCCCATAAACATTCAACTTCTCACCAACATATCCTAACAATGGAATGGCGATGGTTCGCTGATCAAATCCTTTGTATATTTGTTGTTGATATGCCATTCCCGCTCCATAGATAAAACCTGTAGGAGGTTTTTTTTTGTTTTCTTGAGCTGTAAGATTTAGAGTGATGAATAATAAAGTAATGACTATTTTTTTCATGTTAAGTACCATTTATGGTCTATTATTAATGCCAGCATATATTAATGTCAAGACAGTGAAATTATTGTGAATTATTGTATTTAAATATTTCGATTGCTTTTAAACGAGCAGTTTTATAATCAATTACCGTCTCTGCATAATTAAGCTTTTGTCTTTGTATTGATGTAGGGTTATGAATTGATTTGTTATCGAGTTCGGCAATTTCGGGCACAAACTTACGTATAAACCCACCTGTTTTATCAAATTTTTCAGACTGAAGCGTCGGATTAAACACCCTAAAATAAGGAGCTGAATCACAACCAGTTGATGCACTCCATTGCCAACCACCGTTGTTTGCAGAAAATTCACCATCAATTAACGTTTGCATAAAATATTTTTCGCCTTTTCGCCAATCAACAAAGAGCAATTTAGTCAAAAAACTTGCAGCCAACATCCTGAGGCGATTATGCATCCAGCCTGTTTGATTTAATTGTCGCATGGCAGCATCTATTATTGGAAAACCAGTTTGCCCTAGACACCATTTTTCAAATCCTATTTCATCCTCTCTCCAAGGGATTGTTTTTGTTTTGGCTTTAAAGTCTTGGTTTTTACTGATATAAGGATAATGAACCATTAGTTGTCGATAAAGGTCTCTCCATGCTAGTTCTCTTAGCCATGAGCTATTTATCCAATTTTTCTGGTCTTCCCCATTTGTTTGTTTGTATGTGCTGTTAATTTGATGTAAGCATGTTCTTGGTCCAAGGCAGCCTAAAGAGAGGTAGGGAGACAAAAGACTGGTGCCAACAGTATTTGGAAAATCCCTTAAGTTTTCATAGGTAAATAATTTTTTATGGCAAAAAGTAACGAAGTTTGAATTTATTTTGTCAATACATGGTGACCATAAATCATGCCTGTAAGCGAATTGATGTTTTTCTAATAAACTTATGTCATTATTTACATTTTGTGCCTGTTTATTTGGTAGGCGTAATACATTGTTGTTTTGGTTTTTTAACATCAGTAACCATTTTTTATAATAAGCTGTAAAGACTTTAAATGGTTTTTTTGAAAGATTGAAAACTGGTTGGCTGACAATTAAGTCATGTGCTAAGGCATTTACTTGAATATTAAATTTATGCAATAAATTTGCAACTTTTAAGTCTCTTTGTTCTTCGTCAAAAGGCGTTTCTCTATTAAACCAAAGCTCATTGATAGTATGAGCGTGGCAATAATTATTAAGTTGTTCAGGAATATCACTAAACCAGTTACATTTCAATACATCGAATGTAATTCCCAATTCGTTACATTGCATTGAGATATTTTTTACAATGTCCAACATTAAACCAATGCGTGCTTCAGAAACATTGTGATGTTGCCACTGCTTAAGAGTGAGAATAAACACAATACGAATAGGATTGTTTTTAGAGGCTCTGTAAATGGCAGGGTTATCTTCCAAGCGTAAATCATTCCTTAGCCAAACCAAATTTTCGGTTTCCATCTTAATTAATTGTTGAGTAAAATGTAAAGGTTAAGATAACTAGCAACACATAACCAAGAAATATACGGCAATAAAAACAGCGAATATCCTTGTAATGTTTTCCGATAATAAAGAATAAAAGTCGCTACAATTAATGTTAAAGCAACAATTATAACCAGTCCAAGTGAAATATTGTGCATAGCAAAAAACACAGGATTCCACAGAAAATTTAACAACCATTGTATTGAAAACAAGCCGATTAACTTCTGTTTACTTTGAACAACTGAATAAGCTTTTGCCATATAAAAAGCAAAACAAATCATTATAGTTGTCCATGCAAATCCAAAAAACCATCCAGGCGGTGTAATTGGTGATTTATTCAAGCTTAGATACCATTCTGCTAGAACAGCTTTAGATGTAGATAAACTCCCTAAATAAAGTCCTGCAAAATTTATTATAAGAAACACTATAAAAACAAGTAGAGAAAAGGATTTTAAATGTTTTTTATTAATTTGGTCATTATAGGGGTTTTGTGCTGTTTTCATGATTATTATTGTACAATATTAAATTTATAAAGTGAGATTATCACAAAATATGCATGAAAATAATGTGAAAGTAGGTATCAGTGCTTGTCTTTTGGGCGAAGAAGTAAGATTTGATGGTGGACACACTAAGTCAAAGTACTGTGTTCAGACATTAAGTGAGTTTTTTCAATTCCGTCAGTTTTGTCCTGAAATGGCGGCAGGATTAGGCACACCAAGACCTGCCATTAGGTTGGTTGGAGATTTTGATAATCCAAAATTAATTTACTCAAATAAACAAGGAAATGACACAGTTGAAGATTTAACTCATAAACTATCACGCGGTTATGTCAAATTTATCGAAAACCAGTCTGATTTATGCGGTTATATTTTAATGAAAAATTCACCGAGTTGTGGCATGTCACGAATAAAAGTCTATCAAGACAATGGACATTCGCATGCAAAAAAAAGATCCGGACTTTTTGCAGAAGCCTTGATGAAAAAGTACCCAAACTTACCTGTAGAAGAAGATGGGCGATTGAATGACGAAGGGCTACGTGAAAATTTTATTATGCGAGTATATGCTTACAATCGACTGAATCAACTAAAGGGTGATAAATTAACCATGCATAATCTTATTCAATACCATAGCAAATATAAGTATATCGTCATGGCGCATAATCAAAAAGCGTATAAATCTCTTGGGCGATTGCTAAATGGGTCATCAAATTTGAGTTTGCAAGAACTATATAAGTTCTATTCAACTAAATTTATGCAAGCCATTGCAAAACCGGCAAAACGTGCTCATCATTTCAATACCTTGCAACACATATTTGGCTATATAAAAAATTCATTAACACCAACTGCAAAAACAGATATTATTAATGTTCTGGAACGCTACCGAAAGTTTGAAGTCAATCTTGCAACGCCGTTATCATTGCTCAATCATTATATTATGCAATATGGCTCCGAGTATATTAAAAGTCAATACTATTTAAACCCCTATCCTGAAAAACTAGGGTTGCAAAATTATATCTAGTTGTTTGTATTCCGATAAGATTTTATGAACAAATTATTTGGGAAAATTATAAAAAATGGCTATGTACTATTTTACTGTTCCAACCCTTGGTGCAATTAGGAAATAGTTAAAAAAAGTTACTCAATGGCAAAAGCCTTGGATATTATTGGTTCTTAATATCAAAAAAATACTATTACATGTGAAACTTAGAAAATAATTATGCCAAAGTTTTGGATACATTACTTGGAAGATGCTAAAGAGCAGCTAGAACACTGTTGTTTGATTGGAGATAAAGGCTATTTAAGTCACAGTATTCAATTGGATTTGTTCGAAAATAAAGACATTAAATTAGAGGCGCCTATGCGTAAAATTTAATTTAATTTCAAGAAGATGCATTGGTCGTTATCAAGAGCAAGAAAGAGAATTGAAACCTTGATCTCACAACTTTGTGACCAATTTATGATTCGAATAAATTATGCAAAACATTTGAAGGATTTAAGTCAAGAATATTATTTAAGGTAACTAGACTAACTGTAATTCAGTGGATAAATCATTCTAAAAATCGCAATATCAATAATTTAAAAGTTTATATTGCTTAAATGCACCATGGGTTATAATTATTTATTTCAATTTTCGAAGAAGATTTATGTTCATAAACGAAACCCTTAAGTGGTTGGAACATTTACTCATCAAATAATACTCGATAATTTGTAGGTTTGATAGAAATAATATTAAAGGTTTTTTACTTTTTATAAACAGAGTAGTATAATTCTTTTAAAATGATCAACCATGATGATTATTAAGGAGTTATCAAAAGTTGCATATGCGGAATAAAAAATATTGCTCAATCATAAATAGTCAGAAAAAAAACTACTGTTACAGAAAACTAGTTGCTATAGTTCTGTTATTTATATCACCGATTCTATTGGCTATTGATTCGAGACAATGGCACATTCAAAAAATTCAAGTTGAAGATGGTTTGCCAGATTCAACAATCTTTTCAATACAACAAGATAAATCTGGCTTCATGTGGTTTGGCACCACTAATGGTATAGCGCGATATAATGGTTACACCTTTAAAACATTCAAACATGAAGGCACAGATCCCAATTCTATTTCAAATAACAATGCTGGAAATATTTTTATAGACTCAAAGAATAATTTATGGATTGGCACTTTTGGTGGTGGAGTTAACAAATTTAATCTTAATACTGGGAAGCTTAAAAGGTTTCCCTATTCAAATAGCAAAATTCATGAAATGATATCAGAAAATGTTCAAACATTTTTTGAAGACAAAAGTTCCAATATTTGGATAGGTACTGCTGCAGGATTATACCGATTACAGGATGGTAAACTTACCCATTTTAATCATGATAAGGATAATGAGAATAGTTTAATTCATTCCAGGGTTTGGGATATTGTTGCTGATGAACAAGATAATATTTGGATAGGCACTACTGATGGGTTAAGTCAGTTTAACCCCAAAACTGGTGAGTTTAATAATTATAATTTACCCAAAGAACTGATACTCAATGTTTCATCAAACCAATTTAGAAAGTTAATACTTTATAATGACACTCTGTGGATAGGTTCATCCACAGGATTGTTTAGTATGGATTTGAAAACAAAGCTAATTAAATCGCATTCTACAGAAATTAAAATTAACGATCTCTTTTTAATTGATGATGGACATTTTCTTATTGCAAGTATGGGGGGGCTCTATTATTTCGATCTGAATAAAGAGGCATTTAGCATTGACCAAAAAGGAGAAGTGTGGCAATTATTTGATCACATTGATGTAAGAAACATATTTTTAGATCAGTCAGAAATATTATGGCTTGCCACTCGTAATAATGGAATTATTAAAATAGATCAAGCTGGAGGATTGTTTCAACATCATAAAGATTTTATTCCTAAAAACCAATTTAGCGAGAAAAGTAAACAGGTTTGGTCTATGAAGTTTGATTCGCAACAGAACCTTTATTTGGCAACTTCAGGAATGCTGTTTAAAAGGAGTAAAGAAAACAAGATAAGTACTATAACAACAAAAAATTCAAATCAAATTCCAGGTATCATTAGATATATTACTCAGGCAGATAATAAAGGTATGTGGATAGCTGGGAGTGACGGATTGTTTTTCTTAGAAAAAAATGGCACTATCGCCCAAACTATTAACGAACCTTTTGACTTGGTAGGTATAAAACCTACCGATGTTTTTTCTGTAGTGGAAACAAAAACAGGAGAAATTTGGTTAGCATTATACAATCTAGGTGTATTAAGGTGGAACCCTAATAATTCCACTGCGGAATTGATACAAAGTTACCAAAGTGGTTTAATGACCGATTTAAATATCTTGGATATTTATCAAGACACTGATGGTAATATTTGGATGGCTAGCTATATAGCTGGCCTACTTAGATACAATAGCAAAAGCAAACAGATTGAACTATTTGATCATGATTACAATGACGATAGCAGCATATCTTCAAATAGAGTCAGAGACATATTCCAAGATTCAAATGGTAAACTATGGATAGCCACATCAAGAGGATTGAATTTATTTATTCCAAAATCAAATTCGTTTAAAAACTATATGCAACCAGATGGCTTATTAGATAATTCTATTTATTCGATTACAGAAGACTCTAAACAAAATCTGTGGTTATCATATAAATTTGGGATATCTCACTTTAATCCAACTCGTGAAGAAATGACTAACTATTTGCTCAATACAAGCATTAAATATGATGGGTTAACACCAAGGGCAGCAACGATAGATAAAAAAGATAAACTTTATTTTGGTAGTTCTAATGGTTTTTATACCTTTAATCCAAAAGATATAAAAAGTAGCAGCAAATATAACCCATTACTTAAATTAACCAATGTGGCAATCAATAATCATGTTATACCATTTGAAGCATTATCTTCAAATCAAAATAAATTTGAGTTAAGCCATAAAGATCAAGTCATATCATTTGATTTTGCAGCGTTAGAATACAAAGTACCAGAGCAAGTGAAATACAGTTATCGTATAGATGGATTACAGAATAATTGGCATGATGTCACTACCTCTAGACATATTGAATTGAATAATTTAAACCCTGGTAATTATAAGTTAGAAATCAAGGCAAACAATAACGATGGAAGGTGGGCTATACAAACCTTAAAAATTGATATTATTGTCCACCCTGTTTGGTGGAACCAAGGTTGGATTAGAGCCCTCATTGCTCTATTGGCTATTGTTATAGCTTTAGCATTTCATTACTATAGAACTTATAAAATCAAAAGCCGTAATCTGTTGTTAGAGTCCCAAGTAGAAAGCCGAACTTCAGAATTACTTTCACTAAATGAAAAATTGAGGATAGCTTCACACACTGACTATTTAACAGGTCTTTACAATAGAATGGGGTTTTTAAATAAGGTTAGAAATAAACCAATCAACTCTGCTAACTCTTGTATTGTTTTATCAGACGTAGATGATTTTAAAAATATTAATGATTTACACGGTCATTCAGCAGGAGATGAAGTTTTAAAAGTAATCACCATGGTCATGCGTTCATTTATTAAAAAAGGAGACTTTTTAGCGCGATGGGGAGGGGAGGAGTTTATCTTTTATTTTGACAATAAAAATGAAGAAGAAATTAAGCAAATAATCGAAAATATGCGAATAAAAATACAAGACACAAAAACAACCTATAAAAATCATATCATTTCAGTAACTTGTACTTTCGGGATATGCCAACTAATACCTGGGATGAGCCTTGATAAGTGTATCAATGCTGCAGATAGAGCTATGTATATAGGCAAATCTAAAGGGCGTAACACAATAATCGTCACAAATTTTTCCGGTGAATAAAATTAAATTAAAACACAACGAAATTATATGAGTTTTTTCAGGTCTATTTTTGCTAGTTTTATAAAAAAACTCCATAGACTTATTTCAACATAATTATAATTTTAAATACTACTTTTTTTGAGTGGATTACAATACCGCCCATTAAATTATATTCATAACAGTTAAATTGATTGCTAGTTAAAAACAATCGATTTTAATAAATAGCCAACAAATCCAAAAAAGCTAAGAGCAATAAAATTACACGTGAATACATAAAAGACAAAGATGAAAAACTCAGCGGTGCACTAATTTTCCAAAAATAACTCTAGGGATTATTCCAAAAATAGTGGTCAATCAACGCCTGAAATCAACAACGAAGTGCAACTATTTTTCTAGTAGTAATCGTAATTCGTCAGATGGGCCTAATCTTTCACTGTTTATTTTGGAAAGCCCTACTATATTGTTGAAGCAAAACCATTTGACAAAATATACGAAATCCGCATAATGGCCAACAATTATTACTAACGCTAAACTCAATCGAGCTGTAGTAGCTCGATGTTTTTAACCCTAGTATTCTGAATGATTCAGGACAAATTAAAGGAAGTGACATCAATGAAGCAACCAAGAGATTACAAAATAGACTAAGCCCTCCAATACAAAATAGTGTTTGGAAGGCTTGAAAATTTCAGTGCCTTTCAGACTTAGAATTACATCTAAAGCCTGGAATGCATTGCATCTAGGTTTTTTTTATTAAAAAAGCCAATACATAAGTCGAAATTTAATTTTTAATACATGAGATTTTTGCATATTTTATAGAACATGAAAAAGTCTCTACACAAATCTATAGGAGAAATAGTATGCCTGATAATAAGCGTAATCAATTGCGAAACCCAATTGCTAGAGCTGCAATCTTACGAAAAGGCGGTGTTCACGATAAGAGCAACAAAGCCAAAAGACATAAGCAGAAACTAGCATTCAAAAAAGACATAAGAGCCGGCAAGTTCGGCTCTTATTATTTGCCCCATATCTCATTTTTGTTTTTCATACGCTTGTTTAATAATATCACGATGTTTTTTATCATCAACTATTTGAAATTCATCACGTTCATACCATCCTTGCGTGTGCTGTAATATCACATCAGTTAGCGCATTCAAATGATCAGGAGTTGAATTTAAAGCTGGAATATAACTAAATTTTTCACCTCCAGCTTCAACAAAATAGCTTTTATTCTCATCCTCAATTTCTTCTAATGTTTCTAAACAATCTGCAGAAAACCCTGGACAGATAATCTGAACATCTTTTACTCCTTGGTTAGGTAAGGATTTGAGTGTTTCAGATGTATAAGGCTTCAACCATTCTTCACGACCAAATATTGACTGGAAAGTTACCAAATAGTCTTCATCTTTTAGATTTAACTTCTCTGCAACTCTTCTGGCTGTACCATGACATTCACAAAAATAGGGATCGCCGTTTAACAAGTATCGCTTTGGAATTCCATGAAATGAAATAAGCAACTTTTGAGGTTGGCCGAATTTCTGCCAGTGTTTTTTTATACTTTTGGCTAAGGCGGTAATGTAAGATTCGTTTTTATAATAATTGTTCACAAAACGTATCTCAGGAATCCAGCGCCATGTTTGTAATTCTTTTGTAACTTCATCAAAAGTTGAAGCAGTTGTAGTGGCAGAATACTGTGGATAAAGTGGTAAAACAATAAGCCTTCTTATTTCTTTGTTTTTCAGTTTATTCAAAGCATCAGGTATGGATGGATTGCCATAACGCATACCCAAAGCAACTTCAACGGGCCCTGCAAATTGCTTTTTAACTAACTTTTCAATGCCTGTGCGTTGTTGTTCAGAAATATCTAACAAGGGTGAGCCATCTCCAAACTTTCCCCACACTTGCTGATAAGCCTTTGCTGATTTTGCAGGTCTAACGTTTAAAATTACCGCATTTAAAATGAGTAACCACATCCAACGAGGAAACGTGCTCTCAACTAAGCGAGGATCAGAAAGAAATTGTTTTAAATAGATTCTTAATGCTTTTTTAGTTGGTGCATCGGGTGTACCTAAGTTGGTAATTAAAATACCAGTTGCACTTGCTTCACCGTGTTGGTGATCTTTACTGTTTTTAAAGGTCATTGTGTTGCTTATGGTTATAATCTAATCAAAGTCATCATTTTATCTTACTTTTAGTTAAATATAGATAAAAGACTAAGACTTGTTGTTATTTTTACTTTGTATATCTAAACTTTAGTCTAATAATTTTATAAGAAACGTTATATTAACCTGAACTTTGTGAGTAACAAGAGCTCAAATCTCTAATGAATATGGTCAATCAAATATAGATACTAGATGAAATCAATTGTATACGTAATAATTTTAGTTGTTCTATTGTTGGCAATTTGGTATTTTACAGTTGGTAATATTGAAGAAGTGGAAACAAAAACCCACATTAATTCGGTTTCTTTGAGTTCACAAAAAAAAGAACCCAAAGCACAACAAAATAAATTGATTGTAACTGAGGATAAAAACCCTGAAAACCCCCTATCTATTAACGAATTAGTATTAGATTCAACAGTAGATAAAGATCGGGATAATACTGAACTTGACTACATCACAGCCTATCGTGATTGGCAGTACTTTGAGAATTGTTACACGGATGTAGAAGATTTTCACAACAGAAAAGATCCGTTAGATACATTGAAGGAACGGTTTGAAAATAATCCTAGGGAAGCACAAATAGAGCCAACCGCACAACAAAATAGCTATTATCAACAGCATGTTGATATTTGTAAAGGCTTGATTGAAGATGATGAAGACGATTACTACAGTAATCGATCTAGGCTGGAAAGTGTGTTTCGAAATATAATTGCTAAAACTGAAGTTGAAAAACAGTTGGAAAAATCTTTGCAAATGGTTGAAGAGCTCAAGCAAGCAAGGTTAAATTATACTCGTTCAAATAAAAAAACAAGCTCACTTGCACCATCGGAACTTAAGGTAATCAACCTGCAAATCAATGACATTACAGAACGTATGTTAAATTTATATGACAGTGCTGATGAGTTGAATGAAGAAGAAAATTTGCTGCTGCAACAGTATTCACATGAGCTTGATGTGCTGAATAAACAAATTACTAGCCACTTAGTCATTGATGAAGATGCTTTAAACCAAGCGAACTTACTAATTGAAAAGCACCTTGGTATGATGGATGCTTTTTTAAAAACCAACACATCGCCAGATGCTTTTTTGTTAATTGCTGGAGCTATTTATAAAGCTGAATATTATCAAAAAGATATGGCACTTATTTCTCATTTAAAGCGGCAAACTGGTATCTGGGACTCTTATTACATCAATGTATTAAACAGGTTGGTACTACCATTGGTTGCTTGTTCTATGAATTACCCATGTGATGCAGAGTCAGATTATATGTTAAGTTATTGTTTAGGCCTTAGAGACAGCATGTTTAATCAAGCTTGCGGTTTGGGATTGGAAGATTTCTACTTTGATTTTTATATTGGGGCTAACCAACTTGATGATGTAAATACCTATTTTCAATACTTGACTAACCGTTATGCACAGTAAAAAATTAGCATTGTTTTTCATGTTTCTACTAATCGTGATGCTTATCTACATATTTGTGGATAACGATACCATTGTTGTCATTGATGATTTGCAGTTGCCAGTTGAAAATGAACCAAATAGAGCAGAAGGCGTTTTAGGAAATAGGGAAAGTAGGGATAAAGTTGGCAGCAATGAGGATGCAAAGGTATCTAAGATTCCAGAAAACCTACCAGCACAACTCGAGGTTTTGGAATATGACGATGATCCTGTAGTTAATGCAAATAGTATACGTACAAATAACTTGCTCTGTATTCGCCACCTAAATAGCCAAAAGAACTATTCCCAATTTTTTGCCCGATTTAAAATGAAGTTAAGTAAAAAGCAGAAAGAGATTCATGAGAAGTTTGCCCAGAGGTGCGAAAAATTAAATAAAAGCCACCCTGAATACCATTTGACAGATAGCAAGTTTTTAACGCAGTTGAAGAATAATACGATAGCAACAAGTCAATGGGGAGAAATACTTAAAGGTGAAGTTGACCCAGCTGATTTAACTGATGCAGAAATAAGTGACTTATTAAAACAAAACAATCTTAATATGTTAAATGAAGCACCTAAGTACTTTCAAAAGTACTACCAAGAAGTGGTTCATTGGGATTTAGAAACTGTATTGCAAAATCATCAATACGATTATGTAGAACTTGTTCAACATTACACACACCAATTATATTTGTGTCAACAAGGAGCTGATTGTTCTGCCAATACTCCAATCATGACTATGCTTTGTTATCTAAATGAAAACGGCTGTGGTTTAAACTATCAACAATACCTACAAAATGTACTGACAAGCGGGCAAAATTCTGACATCCAATTAGCCTTGAGATATTTAGAGAGTCAGTATCAGCGCTAATATTAGCGTTTTCCAGCGTATATTTTAGGTCCCATTTGGGGGTTCATTGCTGGATGGTTGAACCAATAGTTAGCTGCTACAATTACACGTTCTAAATTACCCATATAGGGGCTTACTTCATGATAAATCCATGATGGAAAGATGAGCATTTGTCCCGCTTGTAACTTAAATACTTGGTGCCCAGTACTATAGGGTGCTGCGGACATATTTAAATTTCCTGCATCTAAATAAGTAGAAGCGGCTGTTTGTGGATGAAAAAAACGTGTAACACCAGAATCACCAACATCATCTTTATCTACGCCATCGGCAATACAATAGACGGCAGACCACGATGCCATCGGGTGGTTGTGATTGACAAAGTATCCACCTTTACGGGTAATGTGATACCATGCATCGCAATAGATGTCGAATTCAGCAACTTTTGAACGTTTGTATTTATTGACCATACCAATCATTTCTAGAACCGCGGCAGTCATAAACTCTTTCAGTTGAACAACTTCTGGGTTTTCCCAGGTGAATACATCAAAATTACTTTCAAATTGTAAATCTGACTCTTCTGAATTTCGAGTAAGGTTTTTGTATTTATCGGTTTCTCTGGATAGAAAAAGGTTTTTTAAGTCAAAATTCATTTGACCACAATCTGCTAGAAATGTCGCTCCGAATGGTACAGCAAATGCAGGAATAACTTCGACTTTAGGTGGCTGATTCATGAGTTTACTCCAAGATTGATACAGATAATTTTTTATCTAATAATGCTTCCATAGGCATTGGCCACCAGCCCATGTCTTTAACCATTGCAAGTGCTTGATCAGGTGTTTTTCTCTTGTATTTAACTAAATAGGCTACCCATAATTGCGAAGCTCGATGTCCTGAACGGCAATGCAATAATACCTTACCTGTACTGGTATTTAATGATTGCGCAAACTCTTCTAATTTTGCAGGTGAATATTTAAAATCTTTGCCGCCAATCGGTAAAAAATGGTAATCAATGCCTGCTTTCTTTACTAAGTAATCTTCATAAAATTTTAATTCCTTCATTTCATCAGGTGTTCGCATATTGATAATCTTAGTAAAGCCTGCTGCTTTGAGGGTTTTAAAATCACTGTATTCTGGTTGAGGACCTATGAATATGTTTTTATGTTGAAACAATAGTTGAGTATAGGGTGGTTTTTTCTGTACTTTCAAGGGTGCGTTTGCTTGTTGTGCTTGAGCATTGAAGAGCATCAGAAGTAAAATTGTTATTAGTATTTTTTTCATGTCAATTCTCTTGATTCAATTAGAATAGTTTAATATGTATTGAGTTTTATCATTGTCATTATTTGTAGTATGGGTTTTCACCAGTAGTGTGATCAGTGCCATCCATTAGGCCTTTTAACTCTGGAAACGCTTTAAGTAATTTAGTTTCCATACCCATTGATAGGGTTTGACCAGCCATACCGCAACCATTACAACCACCGCCAAATTCGATAAATGCGTAACCATCATCAATGCTTGATAATTTTGCAAACCCTCCATGCATGGCTAGTGATGGATTAAGTTCAGAATCAATAAAATATTGCACTCTTTCATGAAGTGGGGCATCGTCATCAGGTTTTTCCCCTTTTAATTTCGGTGCTTTGATATTTAGTTGACCGCCTGTATCTGATTCTTCGAATTCTATTGAAGCCTCATCCAAGTATTTTTCATCTTGCTTGGAAACAAACAAGCTGTAACTAGATTGCGGAAATTCATAAGCATCACTTGGTGCTTCATCTCGCTCACAAAAGTTTAAAAAGCAATCAGCAATAGGCGTGCCAGGATTTTTCACCATTATTTGCAGGTGTAAATCATCAACATCGTGTTTAGCAATAACATCAGCTAAGAAGTTTTGTGCTTCGGTAGTTACAGATATGTTCATTTTGTTCTCATTTGGATTTCGTCAGTAAATTGATATTAATGCCCATGTTTTATGACATCAGCATCGCAGTATTGTATGTTTTCTATCTGACTTTTGCCATCAAAATCCTATTGCTCCTAACAACTAGTTTTCTTTTCGATTGTATCAAATTAATTTAAATCTAATCAATAATAACTCTATTTCGTTTTATACGTCAAATTAAATCCGAAACCTACTTAATTTTCTCATACAAATAAGGCAGGGAATAGTCTAACCGGTAATCAATATTTGAGTGAGTACCGTTAAACTCTTCATAACGATGATCAATATTGAATTTCTCTAATTGGTTTGATAGCCTTCGCATTCCATAATGAATCATGAATTGATCACGAAAGCCACAGTCCATAAACAAACCATTTAATTGTTGTAGAGCTTTTACATTGTATTGAACCAAATTAACTGGGTCGGAATTTAACCAGTTCTGCCATCTTTCAGGTTTGATTTCGCAAGTCTTCAAATCAAAGGGTAATTCAATTTCTTCTTGAGGGTCATATGTGGCAGCCATACAAATCATCATTAACGTCAATATGTCAGTCCCATGAGTTTTCTTGGCTTTCCAGAAACGTTTAATAAAATGAGTTAAGTTGCCTTTATAGTTTGCCAACACATTGGCAACCGTTGGAAAGTCGCGTTGGTACAAAATATCAAAACCAGCATCGCCCGATTGATTAGCTATCGCACCCCAAAATCCAGGAAAATCCATGGCAAACCGCATGGCTGCAAAGCCACCTGATGATTTGCCTAAAACAGCGCGATGTTGAGAGCCTTTTTTTACCCTGAAATTCTCTTCAATTACCGGCACCAATTCTTCATGAATAAAAGAAGCATAATTGCCTATGGCTGGTGAATCAATATACTGATTGCCTCCCAAACATGTAAAACAATCAGGTAAAACAACTAAGCTAGGGCCCATTTTATTATCAGAAATTAAGCGATCTAAGCGTTCAATAATATTTTCACCAAATGCCTTCCAGCCAACAACACCCGTGCCACTGTTGGTATACGCTGCTAAATAATACATAACAGGTAATTCTTGATTAGAATCTTCATAAACAGCAGGCAAGTAGACAAATACGTTCCGTGAATGAGGGTCCTTAAGTGGGTTGTCTTTGAGTAGTTCTGATGTAATTTCAAATTGAACTAACGATCCTTTTGGGTAATTTTCTTTGTGATTGTAGATTGACATGTATAAGTCTTGGTTGTTATTAACAAGTTAGTATTTTATGTTTATTTCTTTATTTTTTCTACTCAAATTCAATGATAGAAAGCCTTAACTAATTAAAAATAGGCATGAAATTAAAACAGTCGTGTCAAAATCACGAATACTTTACTTCTTTTGGGTGCTACAATTTATCTAATATTTGGCTTAATTTTTCAGGTAATTCAGCACTGACAATAATGGTTTCGTCACCATCATTGAATTGAATGTTGGCGGCATGTAAAAACAAACGTTTCAAGCCCAACTTCTTAAGCTTTTGATTGAATTTCGCATTTCCATAACGTTGATCTCCAGCTATTGGGTAATTGCTAGCGCTTGTATGAACGCGTATTTGATGAGTTCTTCCTGTATATAGACGACAATTTAGCAATGTAGCTTTCCATTCGTTTTTGTATGTTTCCATAACATTAAATTTTGTTTTGGCATATTTGCCGGATTCTGATGCTTGTACCGTTCTTTCGCCATTGACACGGACATTAGTGTCAAGAGCCATTTCCACCATGAAATCATCATTGATACATCCTTGAACCAGGGTGGTGTACTTTTTAATCAATGAGTTTTCTTTTGATTGCTGATTAAAGTCATTTAAGGCTTGACGATTCTTTGTCAATACCACGCAACCAGATGTATCTCTATCTAGTCGGTGTGCTAATTGTATATCGACATCAGTATAGAGTTTTTTGCAAATTTCAATTAAGCCTATACGAATGCCTGTGCCAGAATGAACTGCTAAGCCGCTGGGTTTATTAATGACGAGAAAATTATTATTTTCAAAGACAACCGAATTACGAATGGTTGTTAACAAATTTTCACTGATAAAAACATCACCTTTTTCATCCGGGATTAAAAAAGGAGGAATTCTAATTAAATCATTTTTTTGAACCCGATAGATTGGTTTGGTTCGTTTCCCATTAACGCGAATTTGCCCTTTCCTCAATAATTTATAAACATTTGATTTATTTACATCTTTTAAGATTTTCAATAAAAAATTATCAACACGTTGACCGTTACTATTGTTATCTACGGCAAATATATTTTTTGCTTGTTTATTTTGCATAAAAGTAAAAATTACTCTGTTATATCTGAATGAGAAATGGTATCATTCGCCGGTCTATTTAAACAGACATTAAATATAAATAGACAAAAAGAATTACAAACGTGTATTTTTACATACATGTTACGCATGATGGTAGTTTTCAAAACAATGATTATCAAAGCAGGAAGCTAGCAACCCAAAGACACAGGTTGAGTATTATTACAATTCAATACGATGTGCACAATGAGCTAATTATACTTGAAATAATCCATCAGCATTTTAATAAATAAATGCATGAACAAATAAGATAAAATTAAAGCAATGGATTTGCTTTTTGAAAAATATTGGAAAGAACTATTATTACCTGATTTTTAATGTTATATACTTTATAAAATTTGGTTTAGGTTAAAATGACCTAATACAACAATAAAACCAACTTCAATACTGTACAGTATTATTGTGTACAGCTTTTATAGTCTTTTTTAAGACTAGTCTTAATTGTTTGTTTTTGCATTAAAAACAGGAACTTACAATGAAAAGAATGTTAATCAATGCTACGCATAGTGAAGAAATACGCGTCGCTTTAGCCGATGGTCAAAAACTCTACAACCTTGATATAGACGTACCAGGTGAAGACCGTAAAAAAGGCAATATCTATAAAGGTAAAATAACTCGAGTCGAACCCAGTTTAGAAGCTGCTTTTGTCGACTATGGAGCTAACCGTCATGGTTTTCTTCCTTACAAAGAAATTAGCCGCAATTACTATACAGACGCTGCGAATAAAGCCAAAGAAAGACCTCCAATCAATGTTGCCATTAAAGAAGGTACAGAGGTCATTATACAAGTCACAAAAGAAGAACGTGGCAATAAAGGTGCAGCTATTACAACTTATGTAAGCTTGGCTGGAAGGTATTTAGTTTATATGCCTGAAAACCCAAAAGCTGGCGGTATTTCTCGCCGAATTGAAGGAAAGGCTCGACAACAACTTAAAGCAGTATTAAGTAATGTTAATCAACCAAAGAACTCTGGCATTATCGTAAGAACGGCTGGAATTGGTAGAAGCGCAGAAGAATTGGATTGGGATTTAAACTACCTTGATCAAGTTTGGACAGCAATTAAAACCAATGCGACAAACCGAAAAGCACCATTCTTTATCTACCAAGAAAGTCATATTTTTATAAGAGCCATAAGGGATTATTTAAGACCTGACATTGGTGAAATATTGATAGATAACAAAGAGATTTATGAGAAAGTAAGAGATTTTATGCAGCAAGTAATGCCGCATAACCTTAAAAAACTTTCGTATTACAATGATAATATTCCTTTATTTTCACGCTATCAAATAGAAAGACAGATTCAATCTGCCTTCTCCCGAGAGGTTCATTTGCCCTCAGGAGGATCAATTGTGATAGATCATACTGAAGCCATGATCTCAATTGATATCAACTCAGCTCGTGCAACAAAAGGGGCAGATATTGAAGAAACGGCTCTCAACACAAACTTAGAAGCTGCAGATGAAATAGCCAGGCAATTACGTATACGTGATTTAGGTGGGTTGGTTGTCATTGATTTTATCGATATGCGCAATCACAAAAACCAAAGATCAGTTGAACAGCAACTAAATGAAGCGGTAAGTAATGATAAGGCTCGTATACAAACCACCAAAATATCAAAATTTGGTTTATTAGAAATGTCGAGGCAACGATTGAAATCTTCAATCAATGAAGCCAGCCAATTCCCATGCCCTAGATGTTCTGGTCATGGTTTTATTCGTAACATTGAATCGTTATCTGTATCAATCTTACGTATACTAGAAGAAGAAGTGTTAAAACCTGGTACAGGAAAAGTCATAGCGCAAGTGCCAACTAAAGTGGCTAATTTTATCATTAATGATAAAAGAGAAGAGTTGAATGGTTTGGAAAAAAGACACTCTGTTCCCATGTTGATAATTGCCAATGAACATTATCAATCACCTCAATTTGATATAACTCGATTGAAAAAGAATGAAGCAGATAATGTGGACATCAATGACATCGAGTTAAACAAGCCTGCTAGCGAAGAAGAAGCTGAAAATAAATCGAGTCAAATGTCACATCAACACAGGCAACGAGCAGCTGTAGATGTTTTAGTTCCTGATTCTCAGGTACCAAGTAGAGAGAAGCAAAGCAATGGTGGAGTAGCAAGTTGGTTTAAGAGTTTGTTTAGTTCAACGGCTTCACAAAAATCGCAACCAACTAAGGTTGATACTAGCGCTAAGAAAAAGCCACAGCACCAACATAAGAAAAAACCTCAGCAAGGACAGAAGAAGCCACAACAACAAAAGAAAAAGCCTCAGCATAATAAGCAAAATAATCAACAACAGCAAAACAAGCAAAGTCAAGCTAAGGGGCAACAAAATAAGGGACAACAAGAGAAAAGACAACAAAATAAGCCACAACATAATAAAGGTAAAAATCAGAATAGACCTCAAAACCAGGCTAATAATAAGACTCCAGTGAATAAGCAGGATAATGCTAAACCAGCAACGAAAAATCAGAAAGCGATTGAAACCAAGCCTGATGAACAGTTGTTACAACGCCCTTTAGGTAGCGTGGCAAGTTATGCAGCAAATAAAAAAGCAAACAACTCGATTGATTCTCAAAAGGATCAACCCAATAAACAGAGCACTAAACAAGCTAAAGATAAAGCAGAATTAAAAACAGCTAAACCTGTTGCATCTAAAACTGAAGTTAAGATTGAATCGAAACAAAATACTCCAGTAAAAAATGAATCGCAAAAGGAACAAATTAAGGATAAGCCTAAAACAGCAAAGCAGCCTATAAGTTCATCAGATACTAAAGTTGATACAACCAAAAAATTAGAAAAACAGGCTGATAAAAAACCTGAAAGTGTGACTGTTGTACAAACTAAAACGTCAGGCACAAAGGTAAACAGCCAAGATGCTAAAGAAAATAATACTGAAGTTAAACCAGTAGATAAAAAACCTAAGACTGAAAAGTTAGCTAATAAGAAAGCAGAGCCTAAAAAAGAAACGGTACAACAAGAGAATAAAACAAAAGAAACAAAGAAGCCAGAAAATAAACCAAAAAAAGCAACTGCAAAGGTAGTGAAGCCCATAAAAGTTGAAGAAAAAACGAGAGATGTGAAAAAGGAATCAAAGCCTGAAAAACAAGAAAAAATACCAGCCAAAACAAAAGCTAATTCAGTTAAAGTGAAAAAAGAAACACTAGTTAAAGCTGAAAAAATTGATCTTAAAAAAGAGACAAAAGAACAGCCAAAGCGTGTTTCACAGACAAAGGAAACTGAAGTGAAGGCGGTACCTAAACCAAAATCAGAAGCCAAACCAAAGAAGAAGATTCCTGACCCAACTGGTCATATTGACTTTGATATTTGAATTTTACTGAATCGACCCAATGCCGTGGAAATCAAAGACATGGTTTTGGGTCGTTATAAACTGAACGTAAAAAGTTACTTTTCTTTAGAATATAAATGACGTGTGGCTATTAAAAATAACGTAAAAAATGATAATAGTTGTAACCATTGTGGGACATGCCCATGACTCATTTCTAAGTGTTGGTTAATATTTATGTTCCATTCACTGACCAGCCAATTGACTACAAATCCACTAACCAGTGCTGTTGACATAATTGCAGTTAAATAAAGCCAGGTAGTACGCTTCCCCATTTGTGTGCTGATAATACCAAGAGTGGCCATATTTGTAGCAGGTCCTGCTAATAAAAATACTATAACAGCACCTGGTGATATTCCTGCCAATAAAAAGCCAGCAGCCAAAGGTGTAGAAGCAGTTGCACAAACATACATGGGAATTCCAACAACTAACATGACTAGCATGCCCATCCATCCGGACCCATATTTGATTAATAGATCGTTGGGAACAAATGTTTGCACAATTGCAGCAAAAGCGATACCAATAACTAACCAAAAAATAATATTGTCTAACAATTCTGTAAAGGCATAACTAATACCTGTAGTTATTTTTGACGTTAATGAGTTGTTGGTTATTTTGGATTCAGTGCCACAACAGCTATCGTTTTTAACTTGTACTTTTTCTGTGGTACAACAAGAGCTTATTGTCGTATCCTCTTTAACATCATGAGAACAGCAGCTAGTTACTTTATTGCTTGACGTAACTTTTGAAGGGAGTTGCTCTTTATAATCAAATAGGTTTACTAAGGTCCCTGCCGTGATTGCAGAAACCAATGCTGTTACTGGGCGTACTACTGCCATAAAAGGTCCCATCATGGCATAAGTTATAAAAACAGAATCAACACCTGTTTCTGGAGTTGAGACTAAAAAGGAAGTCGTAGCCGGTTTTGACGCTCCAGCATCTCGTAATCCCATCGCTGCAGGTATAACACCACAGGAACATAAGGGCAGTGGGGCACCAAGTATAGCGGCTTTAATAATTGAAGCAAATCCATCTGTACTCAAATGCTTTTTTAATAGGCTCGTAGGAATTAATGATTTAAATAAACCACCAATTAACAAACCAATGACTAACCAAAATGAAGCATCTAAAGCTAAATAATAGAGGTTATAAATCAATTCATTTACTAGATTATACATGGTTAACTTTCCAATGCTTGTAATATTGAACAATGCGATGCTTTTTCAGATCCGCCACAACATAAACTATGAATCTTCTTTAAAGCAGACTCAATTTCGGTTAATTTCTTAATTTTTTGGTTGATTTCGTCCAATTTGATTTGTGTAAAGTTTTTAACTTCCTGACAAGTGTGCTTATCTTTAGTGACTTGTATGGCTAAAAGTTCTTTGATTTCTTTTAAAGTAAAACCTACTAATTTTGCTTTTTTGATAAATTGTAATCGTTTGATTGAGTCAACAGGGAAATCACGATAACCATTTTCCATTCGGTTGGGTTCAGTTAAAAGGCCTTGAGATTCGTAATACCTCACGGTTTGGATGTCGATGCCGACTGATTTTGCTAAGTGACCAATTTTCATGTGTGTAGTATAAACCCTAAAGTATACTATAGGGTCAATGGTTAAATTGAATCTTATTTAAACCCTAGTTAGGTGATTAATCTATTCAGATATAACTTGTTTTGCCTAACCCTTTCAGTAATAGAGAAATAAAATCCGCTAAAAATCTGTGAATTGAATCACGTTATTTCTATATTTCAGAGTGTTTCAGCTTGTTTTCAGGATTTTCAGAATTCGATATTTAGAATCATTACTACATTTATTTTATTGGGGAAACTCGTGGAGAAAATTTGAAATGATAACTAATTCTATTTATCAAATAAAAAGAATACATAAATATATGGGTATAAAAAAAACCATAATATTTATTGTTTTAACAATGTCAACTCATGCTATTGCGCAATATGAGTTAAATAAAATCACAATTAATAATGGAGGTGAATCTATGACATCAAACTCTTATCAAGTGAGCGGTAGTATTGGACAAGTCGATGCCAACAGTAAACAAATTGGAGCAAATTACACACTTAATGCCGGATTTTGGAATAACAGCAATTCAGCACCTTTAACAGAAGCAATTTTTAGTAACGGTTTTGAATAAAGCCAGGAGTATATATAATGATTAATAAATTAATGATAATAGTAATAATTTTCGGTTTAAGTCTAAAGGATAATAATGCCTTAGCTGGTGTAGATCCTGCAGTAGATCATACATTTAATTACCAAGGCGAACTATTAAATAGTAATAATCCAGTTAATGGCTTATATGATTTTACAATAGAAGCTTATACTAGTGACAGTGGAAATGGCGTACTTGGTATGCCTTTTGAGAGAATTAAAGTACCAGTTACCAATGGAATTTTTACTATCAGTGATATTGATTTAGGCGATGTCATTGATGGATTTGCAGTCTATTTAGAGATTAGTGTCCGCGAAAATGGTGTAGGTGCAGCTTATGAAACATTATTGCCTCGGACTAAAATCAATTCAGTGCCCTATGCGACAAAATTAATTTCCGGTAATGCACAGCAAGATCAAGTGTTAACTTTTTCTAATGGAGAATGGGGACCACAAGATTTGCCAGCTGGCCAAAATAATTCACCCTGGATCGTTACAGGAACAAAAATAAACTATGATGCTGGAAATGTTGGAATAGGTATAGGTAATGAATCACACATCTATAAGTTACAAGTTAAGGCAACGGATCGTAACACAGCATCTTTTGATGGGGCTGATAATAACACAGTAGTCTTCAAAGAAAACGGCAACACCCGTGGCTTAATTGGATCTGGCAACAATATTGGTGCAGATGATTTTTCTATAGCCACACCAGTTGCAGGCACGGGTAAGATTCATTTAGCTCCTGAAGTCAATCCTGTGCTTACGGTTACACCAGCGGAATTTGTCGGGATTGGTATTCAAAATCCAACATCCACTTTGCATGTCAAAAATGATGAGGTCTTGACAGCTCAATTTGATGGTGGCGTTGGGAGTTCAATTACTCTTCTTGAACAAGGTGTTGCACGAGGGTTTATTGGATCAATTTCTAGTGTTGCAGATACTGATCTGGCTGTAGGGACAGTAGCAGGAGATTTGCATCTGATTTCTGGGCTATTTGGTTCTCCTTCAGTTACTGTGAAAGTAACAGGAGATATTGGTATCAATACCATAAGTCCACAAGCAGATTTTCATGTAGAAGGGACAGTTGGTGGTGATCTTTTAAGAGTTAGAATAGATGGAGTGACTAAACTACGAGTAAGGGAGAACGGAGGAACTGCAATCGGAGCAGCAATCAACCCTCCCATAAATGGTTTGATTGTTGCTGGTAATGTACAGCAATCACTAAATTCCAATGGAATGATGAAATACATGGCGTCAATTGTTAATTGTGGTAACGCAAATGTATCTATTAATAAATCATATAATGGTGTGGATACAGGTGCGATAACACCACAAAACGATGTTGCTGGTATCGGTACTTGTGAAATTCTATTTACCACTAATATTTCAAATAGGTATATTATGGCAACAGAGACAAGTGGAATTGCAGCAACTGGAAACGTAGTGAGTTGTTCACACTTAGGAAATAATGGAATTAGTTGTGTAGTTTCTAATTCAGCAGGAAATGAAACACCAGGAAATGTAGATTTGTTAATTTTTTAATTTATTTGACCAATGAGTGATGCCCCGTTGGGATGATAGGTTTATTTCAGCATGTAAGCCGGTATATTAACCAAGTTAAAATACCGGTTCACATTCAAAAAAGGTTTTATAAAATTTAAAATCAAAATTACTTTCATGCATTGCAGATTTGGATTTCATAATTGGTTTTGATTTGTTAGAATTACCCTCTTTAATGACATGAGTTTTAATGTACTACAGTATCAAGGATGCCCAATTCGATTTAACTAAAAACTCACTAAAAATCAATACTGTCCAAATAGATTGCCCGGTAAAAATATTACAAGCATTATCATTATTCTTACAATCAGATAATAAAATTATTACGAAAGACCAGCTTATTAAGTCATTATGGGGAGACCTAATTGTAAGCGACGATTCGTTGTTTAAAGTCATCCAAGGCTTGAGAAAACTCTTTAGGGAGAATGATTTAAGCGGAGATGTCTTGCTTAATATTTATGGTAAGGGCTACAAAATAAAACCAGCAATAATTCACCATGAAACAATTTATCGGGATGTTGGAGATAAGGTAGAAGTAATTAAGAAGAATATTGCTCTAAAATTACTCATAGTATTTGCTTTAATTGTAGTGCTGGTTATATCAACCTTACTTTATTACAACTACAAAAATTATAATGACATAATTTCAAATAATTCCTATGAAAAGTATAAAGAGAAAATTAAATTGGCGCCTAAAGAGTTTTTATCTATTATTGATAAAGAACTCTTAGACTTCAATTTAACTTCAGAGGATAGAGTTAAACTGAATTCATTGAAAGGTTTTGCACATTTTAATCAAGGTCAATATCAACAAACATTAGAATATTACCAAAAAGCCATTGAGTTAAGTCAAGAGAAGCCTCTCTTAGCCATAGCAGATGATTACCTTATCATGGCCTTTATCAATCTTTACAAAGACAATGATAAGCATTTGAAAAAGTATTTGACGTTAGCCAAAGAAACGTATTCATTGTTAAACAATAATGAAGGTGTTATTAAAAGCGAATACTTAGGTATTGAATACTTGTATTTAACCCATCAGTACGAAAAAGCCAGCACATCTGCAGAATCATTAATCAAAAAAGCACAAAAACAACATTATGTTTATGGTGAACTATTAGGTCGATCGGCTTTATACCGCATACATTTACTATTAGATAAACCGGAGAAAGCACAAGAGAGTATTAAGCAACTTCTTGAGCTTGCTTTAGCTAATGGTAATGGTAAATTTATCTCTTATAGTTATGGGAGTATGGCAGTTAATAGCATGAGTCAAGGGGATTTTTCCAGTGCTATGAAGTGGGCTAATCAAACTTTAAAACATGCTATTGCTCAACCCAGTACCAATGATTTTCAACAAGGCTTTAGTTATATTTATAACATACTAAGTCCACTAGGGCATAATGAACTTGCTGAGAAATACTTGCAAAAAGCGATTGACGTACAAAACCACTTTAACAAGGAAGGGCATTTGCATACAGCAGAATTAAATTTAGGAATATTAAAAGTTAAATTAAAAAAGAATAAACAAGCAAAAGAAATATTTTCTAAGCTCAGTAGCTACAAGCTATCAACTGTTGATCGTTTGGCAACACAAGCGTGGACAGCAATTAATCATTATTTTTCAAATGACACAATTTCAGCTTACGCTATAGCTAAAGAAGCTTATACTAACAAAAACAGTAGTAATAATATTAAATTAGTTGCAGGCATAGCTTTAATGGCTGCATCTTATGATATGGAAAGGATTGAAGAAGGCCAATCAACTTTTAACGCGCTTTCTTCACTAGTTAACCCAAACAATTTGATTGAGTACAAACTGTATCTTGAAATGGCATTACATGTTTCGACTAATTTTGATGTGGCCACGAGAACAAAAATAAAAAACTTACAGATGAAAAATAACAAAAGACTAGAAATTATAAAAAACCAAACACAAGTTAATAAAGATATTTTAGAAGAGTTAGATGCCTATCTTGAGAGTATTTTAAAGTAAATTTGGCTATTAAATTCTGTGAAGTTGACTAAAACTCTATAAGCTAGAATACCAATTGGCCCATAGTATTAATGCTCCTGAGCTTCCTGTTAAATTAGTCGCAGTGTTGTTGTCCTTACCTACCCAAAATGTCGCCAAATAATCTTTGTCAAAGCCAACATACCAACTATTTTTTCCTTTATTTGTGGTGCCAGTTTTTCCATATAAATTGTTAAAGCCATAAGTCCACTTTAGTTTTGCAGCAGTTCCGTTGGTAGTGACCTTATGGAGTGCATTTTGAATGCTATGTAAAGAGTGTTGGGATAGATTTAGCTTATTCGATTTATTAGCTTTTCCAAGTAAAATGTTCTCGCTATCGGTCACATATTTGATAGAAGAGAGTTGTTGAGTTTGAGCCTTTGAAGAGAGAATTAAAAATAAATTATTGACCTCTAAGGGAGTTAACTCCGTGGCACCTAAAAAAACTGAAGGGTGATTACTTCGATTTATTGTTAGTCCTAGGTCTTCGAGAAATTGGACAAATGTTTTAACACCTAATTGTAATCCTAAATTAACTGTCGCTTGATTGCGAGATTGTATTAAAGCAGTTTCTCCACTAATCATGCCTAACGATCTACCATCATAGTTTTTTGGTTGCCAATATTCTCCTTTTGTAGTTTTGATTTTAATTGGCTTATCAGCGATTAATGAAGACAGTTGAAAATCATTGAGTTTCTCCATAGCAGCAAGGTATACAAAAGGTTTAATTAATGAGCCAATTTGACGTTTAGATAACAAAGCACGATTATAAAAACTTGCTGGTTGTTTTGATCCTTTTATAGCTAATATTTCACCGGTTATTGCATGACTAACCACTGCTGCTGACTGTAAATTTTCACCTAATTTATCGGTGTTATCCTTCAATGTTGAAACTAATTGCGTTTGTATATAGGGGTTAATGGTAGTGAAAATACGTAAACCTTGACGGTTTAACATGTCTTTTGAGAAAAGTTGAGATAATTGTTGTTTAACCAAACCAATAAAATCATGGTATTTGTTATCGGTAAATGAGGTGTTGATTTTTACATCAATCGGTGTGTTACGTGCTTTTTGCCATTGTGCTTTATTGATGACAGAGGTTTCATACCACGAGTTAAGAACTGTGTTTCTCCGTTTTGTCGCACGTTTTTTTTGTTTTATGGGGTGATACCAAGAGGGGCCTTTAACAATACCAATTAGTAAAGCTTGTTCTGCAATAGTTAATTGTTTTGGGCTCTTTGAAAAATAGTATTGTGCCGCTTGCTTAACACCATGGATGGCAATGCTACCTTTTTGGCCCCAATAGATTTCATTAAAATAGCTTTCGATGATTTTTCCTTTGTTAAACTTACCCTCCAGCATTAAGGCACAAATTGCCTCGTTAGCCTTACGTAGCCAACTCTTGGACTTATAATGTAGACGATTCTTTACTAATTGTTGTGTAATAGTACTACCACCTTGTATGATTTTTCCGGCAAATAAATTCTTTATCATGGCCCGAGCAATGCCCAAAAAATCCACACCTATATGGTTATTAAAATTTCTATCCTCAATCGCTTGTAGCCCCATAACCATAGTGTTTGGCACTTGTGAAATAGGAATAGGTAGCCTGTTTTCAAGTAGTTTGGAATAAAACTGTCCAATCAATAATGGTTCTAAACGTACAGCTGGCTTATTCAGTTGTGATAGAACGTTATTATTAAGGGTAAAACGTGCTATGATTGGCTTTTCATTTGTGTCTAAAAATTTAAAGCCTTTAGTGTAAAGAGTATACTTATTACTATTGTTGGAAAATTCTCCAATCTTTTTTGCTTGATTTTTCTTTTTATAACCTAGTGATGATAACTCAAAATCAAGTTCTGATTTGCTTATATTTTTGCCATCATATAATATTAATTCACGTGCATAAATTTCTGAAGGTATTGACCAGTTATAATCGACAAAAAGGTTGTTGACAATAAAGTGTAAATATAAATACCACGGTAAAAATAACCCAATAGATAAGCCTGATGTAAACCATAGTACTATTCTGAAAAACTTTTGTTTTTTAGAATGATTATTTTTTTTCTTTTTTTTTGGCACCTTTTTATTAATTTTGACGTATTTAACAATTATGAGAAAAGAATATTAACACGGTATTCAGAAATCACGACTATAATGTCTAACTTTTATATGATATACATGGGGAATAACACATGAAAATTTTACATTCAATTTTACTTATAAGCCTAGCAACAGTCAGTGTTGCAGACACAAGCCTAACTTTTTCTAATAAGAAAGAAAATGTTGCGATGAAAATGCAAATTGCTAACAATATGATGCGTGCTACTTCTGCGGATGATAATAGTTCATATATGATTTATAATGCTAACAATACAACGTTTTCTATCTTTAGTGCAAATGATAAAAGCTATTATGTTTTAGATAAGGAAGCCATAGAAAGTTTAAGTGACATCGGTGCTATGATGGATAAAATGCTTGAAAAACAACTTGCTGAAATGCCGGAATCACAAAGAGCAATGATGCGTGGAATGTTAGAAGGAGCGCTTAAGGCACAGATGCCAAAGGAAATGCCAAAACCAGAATATTCATTAACTGGAAAAACAAAGTCTTATAATGGGATTGACTGCGAAGTGGTCAAGAAAAAAATGAAGAGAAATAAATCTGAATTCTGTGTTGTTAAATATTCAGAGGTTGGAATGTCCAATGCAGAATATGCAGTAATCCAATCGTTTCAAGAAACCGTACAGAAAATGGCCCAACAGTTTGGCTCTGATCAATCTATGGATTTTTCAAGTTTAGGTGAGTATATTCCTGTTAATTATAGTCAGTCTGGAGAATCAGGAACGCTAAGTGAGGTTAATCATGATGAATTGGATTCTAATCTTTTTGCAATCCCTGAAGGCTACAAAAGAATGGAAATGCCATTTTAACAAATGACAATTTTAACTCCAACAGTACAATTGATGTTGGAGTTAATGTTGTGCTTTTGGTTTTAACTTTACAAAACCTAAGTCTTCAAGTATGGCATAGATTGAGGGTAAGACTAACATAATCAACAAAGTTGATGTCAGCATACCAAACACTATGCTTGTGACTAAAGGCACCAATATCAAAGCTTGTGAACTGGTTTCAAATAATAATGGAGCCATTCCAGCAACAGTGGTTGCAGAAGTTAAGAATATAGCTCTAAATCTATCTCGAACAGCTAACACTGCTGAATTATGAAAATTATGGCCTTCTTCTACATGGTGTTTGACAAATATTACCAATAGTATTGAATCATTAACTACAATTCCTGCCAAAGAAACAAAACCAATCATGCTAGGCAAAGTGAAATCCAAACCCATGATTAAATGCCCCCAAATAGCACCAATTAAGGCCAAAGGAATGTTGAGCATGACAATGGCGGGTTCACGGTAGTTTCTAAAAATCAGACTTAAGAGCAAGAACACACCTAGT
This sequence comes from Alcanivoracaceae bacterium, assembly GCA_016744455.1. Taxonomy (GTDB): domain Bacteria; phylum Pseudomonadota; class Gammaproteobacteria; order Xanthomonadales; family Marinicellaceae; genus NORP309. The sequence goes on along the minus strand of JADGEI010000011.1, from coordinate 75,649 downwards.
GCTCCTAAACCAAAACCTGTGAGAATTGAAGTTTTTGTCTCTCCACCTTTTTCAATTTCTCCTTTAAAGCCGATGCTTAAATTTGGATATTTTTTCTTCAGACTAGGTAAGAAATCTCTCTGAGTACCCGCTATAACTTCTGAGGTGTTGGCAATATTTGCATCAATATCCCCTAATATAGTTACTGTTCTTTTGTGATTGATGTGACCAATTCTGGCATATTCTCGCTTTTCTTTGATGTGAGCGACACTGGTCAAAGGAACTGGTTCATTCATTTTAGAAAACACTGCTAAATTTTCAAAGTCATGCAAAACTTTTCCATTTTGGCTATCCACTTTGGCAACAATTTCGTAGGGTTCACGGTTGTGATAAATTTCACTGATTTTAACACCTTGGTAGGCTGCTCTTAACTGAGTTGAGACACTACTTGCATCTACCCCAGCAAGTAAGGCTCCGTGTTTTAATTCTACCGTATATTGTGGTTTTCCTGGACGTAAATCATCTAACAAATTATAGACCCCATCGTATCCACGCAGCCAATTTTGCATTTCCCAACTTGCTTGGGAAAGATGATCTAGATTATTGCCACTGAGCCGTATTTCTATTGCGCGACCTGCAGGACCTACTTTTTTTTCTCTAAATTGGATAGCCAAGACATTGGGTAGTGCACCACTGTTTTTTTGCCACAAAGTCGTTAACTCTTTGATGCTTGTGTTACGTTTTTCTGTATTAAGTAAATCTAATGTAATCGTTGCTAAATGTGTACCATTTTCAGGGACATCCCCATGTGTCCCATAGTTAATCTGTGTATTTTTAACTAGCGATTCAGGTTCACTTTTATTTAACTCTTGTAATGATATATCTAATCCTTTGAGTAAAGTTGCTATTACAGCTTCAGTCTCAGTCAAAGGTGTACCTTGTGGCATTAGTACCCGTGCATCGACAGAATTTCCTTCAATATCAGGAAAGGCTTTAAATTTTACAATACCAGTTACCATAATACCAATTGATAAAATCAACATAGCAAATGCAATACCGACAGTGACGTACTTATAATGAATTGCCCTATTTGCTAGAGAACCCACTCTATTTCGTATACGAGAAAAATATATTTCAAATTTTTTACGTGCTTCAGGAAGGTCTTTATCACGACCATTTTTATGAGAGTGTTCAAGAGAATGCATTAAATGATGGGGTAACACAAGAAAAGCTTCTATCAAACTAATTGATAATACTGATAATAATACAACAGGTAAAACTCCTAAAATTTGACCCATCTCGCCTTTCATCATTAACAATGAGCCAAATAGAAATGCTGAAGTTAAAAATGAAGCAAAAACTCCAGCTAAAACTCTTTGTGTACCATCTATGGCGGCATCCATTGGTGATTTACCTTTCTTGTATTCGTGAGAAATACTCTCAGAAAGTACGATAGCATCATCCATCAAGATACCTATGGCCATCAATAAAGCAATCATTGATATCATATTAATGGTAATGCCAAACATCACCATTAATGCTAGTCCACCTAAGAAAGAAATAGGCAATCCAACAGCGACCCAAAAAGTGTAACGCCATGTAAAGAACACAAACAAAGTTAAAGAGGCCAATAGTAAGCCCTGCCAACCATTTTTTATGATTAACTGCAATCTATCACTAACAGATTCAGCACCATTTTGGGTAATAGTTAAGAGGGTTCCTTTTGGTAAGATAGCATTTTCTTGATCAACAAAATTTTGAACGGCATCAAAGACTTTCAAAGTATCATCAGTGGCATTCTTATTTACAACTAATAAACCCGCTGGCTTTCCATTTAATTCAATGCGTTCTTCTTTCCGTTCAAACTTATCTACTATTCTGGCTATGTCTCCCAACTTTATTTCACCACCAGCGGGTGAGTTAATGAGTACTAAATTAGCTAGTTCTTGAGTTGTTTTTCGGACATTATCAAATCTAATTTGATAGGAAGATTCGCTTGTTTCAAGTAAGCCAGCAGGCATTTCAATGGCTTGTTGTGCAATTAAATTAGCAATATCATTTACACTGAGTTTATATTTCATTAAAGTGTTGGGGTCTATTAATACTTGCAACTGATGTGTAGAAAAGCCACTAACATTTACAATTGGCACCTGAGATATTGCCAATAATTTATTTCTGTAAGATTCTGTTAAAGATTTTAATTCTGAGTTAGTTATGCCATCTGAGGTTACAGCAATATTTGCAACAACACTCACTCTTCCGAGCTCTTTAATGGTAGGTTTTTCGGCTTCTTTGGGGAAATCTTGTATAGAATCTAAAGCCGCTTTTATGTCATCATAAAAGTCACCAATGTCACCAGTTTCAAACATTTCCAATGTAAAAAGAGCCATGTTGTCCCTGGCATCACATGTTTGTTCTTTTAAGAAACTAATTCCATCTGTTGCATCCTCGATGCGGTTGCAAAGAGCATCTTCCACATCTGTTGGGCTGGCACCTGGGTAAATCATCGATACTTGAATTTTACTGGCAGAAATTAAAGGAAATGATTCTTTGTTTAGGAATGATATAGATGCCAAACCGATGGCAATTATTGCCATCATTAATATATTACCCGCAGTAGGGTGTTTAATAAAATACCGAATCATTAGGACTCACCAACTTTTTTACCAGCTGCTTTTTCAATCATATTTTTTTCATATTTCTTCGCATGCGTTGATTTTATTGGTAAGCCCTGAATAACAGGGATCACGTCACTAATTATTAATTTCTCTCCTTCAGTGATTGAACCGTTATCTAGCAGAGTAACTAGCTCTCCTTGGTTGAATTGAATTTCAACTTTTCGAATATCTACGGTGTTGTCATCTTTGGCTATGTAGACTCTATCTTGATGAACTGCTTTACGCGGAATAACAAAAGTAGGTTTAGCTGGTGCATAAAATTCAACCGAACAATACATTCCTTTTAATAAAGGAGGGCGTATACCAGGAATAACCCCTTGATATGGATTATTTATAGCTACAACTAATCCTAATGTATCCCGTGTTGGATCAACTGCTTCGCTTAAACGGATTAGGTTTCCTTCCCAATAAGAAGAATTACTGTTTCCAACTAGTCGAACCTTGGCTTCTAATTGCAATTGAATTAGCGCTGACTGTAATACGTTGGGTTCTTGTAAATTTAGGGCAGGATATTCTGAATCATACAACCCCGCAATTAAAGCTCTAAACTGCTTTAGTGGCAATTGGGCATTTATCTCAACAGCTTTAAGACCTAGTGCTTCAAATAAAACTCCGCCAGCTTGTATGAATTCACCTTTTTCTACATTGACTGCTCCAATTCTTGCATCAAATGGTAAAACAATTTCTGTTCTTCCAAGTGTATCCCTGCTTTTGTCAACTTGACTCATTGATTGTTTAATCTGTGCATTTATAGCTGATTTCCTACTCGTATAACTTGAAAGTTTTCCTTTTATATCTTGCACCTGTTGGCGTAAAGATAAAACTGTTTGCTCCTCCTTGTCTAAGATGGTTTTTGCAATTAAGCGTTTTTCCCAAATTGACTTTATACGTTCTAATTCAACTAAGCCTACATCTAATTTTTCTTTTGCAATCTTCAAAGCAAGTCTAGTACTTTTTTCCTCGACTTCTAATTGAGCTAGAGTTGATTTGCTACCAGCTAGTCCTGCTTCACTTTGATTAAGTGAAATTTTAAATGTAGTTGGTTCAATTCTTAACACTACAGAACCTTTTTTTAGACTTGCTCCTTGTTTTAAATCTGGATGTATATAAGAAATTTTCCCATTCACCTCTGATTTTGATTTAAGTAAAATTGCCGGTTCTACATTTCCAAATGCTGTCACGCGAGCACGAAATGGGATTTTATTAATTGCTATGACTTCTACCGATTTTTGTGGGTAACCAACATTTTTATGAGCGATAGGCGGTTTTAGGTTCACTACTAGAACAACTATTACTATAGCAATAGTTATAATAATTGGAAGAATGATAATGTTTTTAATAATTTTATTCATAGCTATACATGTTTACTGTTTTTTAGCAGTTGTTCTGTTCTCTAGTTAGTTATCAAAATTTATTAAAACACTTGCAATACTAATAAGCAATAGATATAGTATTAGTAAGTGAATATTCACTTACTTTTTTTAATATAATCAGAATAACCTTATTGAATATGGAATTAGCGAGCATAACTAAACGTCAAAAAGAAATTATAGAAGCGGCAGGAATGATATTAGCACGGTCCGGTATTGGCGGGTTAACAACTAAAAACCTTGCAAAAGAATTAAACTTTACTGAAAGTGCTTTATACCGACATTTTAACAGTAAGGAAGATATTATAGTCTCCATGTTAGATTATTTGGCTTGCACTATGGATCAACACTTTAGTGAAATTATTGATACAGAAAAACCTCTTGATGTTCAACTTATGGCTCTTTTCGATGCTCAATTTAAGTTATTCAATGATAATAAGTATTTTGTTGTGGTTGTCTTGTCAGATGATTTGATTCAGAATAGCGTGGCGATGACTAATGCAGTTAAGAGGATTATGTCGGTAAAATCATCTCACTTAACTACTATCGTTGAACAAGGTCAATCTCAGGGTGTGATTATTGATACAATACCATGTGATCAAATTATACACGTAATTATGGGAGCATTTAGGCTGCTAATAGTTAAGTGGAGGATGGATAGCTTTAAGTTTAATATTAAAGAAAAGGGAGGTGAAATGATGCAAGCTCTACTAACAATGATAAGACTAAGTTAACAGGAGTATTGGGTAATACATAGTGATACCCAATACTCTAACTGGATTTTTATTGGCATAATTGTTGGTATTTCATGCGAATCATAGCATCATGATTGCTGCCCATACCTTTACCCTTGCCGGTTTTCATATTTGCTGTTGTATCATTTTTTAAATCATTTGCCCAATGCTTACATGGAGGACCAAAGTTTTCTTCATATATGTAGGCGCCAATATTATTTAACATGTCATCAGGTAATGGCATTGGAGGCATTAATCCAAGTATTTTAATCGGCCTTTGCATTAGTGCTTTTTCTTGTGTTGGTTTTTTTGCCCAAGCATTAATTGATTTGATAAAATCTTGTTTGTTTTCATAAACTTTTTTGTATTTATTTTGCACGCCATAAAATGGTGGGGCCAGTTGAGGAATTAATTCGGCATTATGGCATGACATACAAGCTGCAATTGCAGTTTTACCTTTTTCTGCTTCTGGCGTTAGTGCCAAAGCATTAAATGTTAAAATTAAAATTATTAAAGCTGGTGTTTTCATCTGGTTACTCACTGAATATTAGTAATGTCTAATATAACAGGTGTGTTGTTAATTACAAGTTAAGTTTACTTAAAATAAGTGAATGAAGTTTGATTAGGTATTTTTCCTAGTATATGGCTTGTTATAAGACTTTAGCGTAAAATAGCCCAGTTTTTTCCTGATTTTATATTTGCGTATTAAATTTAATGGTTTAGCTGGAATATGGGTCTTATCTTTATCTAAATATGTAATACAGCTATCAATTATTCTTTGGCTTGATTTACCATCATCATAAGGATGTAGTATTTGAATAAATTTAGTGATATTTTTATGGATTTCCTCACTATTATCAATTTTTAGGTCCAATGAGTCTTCGATTAGCTTTACATCATTAATATTTATTAAATAATCAGAACCATCGTGACTAGAAAAGGTGACCACAGGTTTATTTTGTAATACAAATTCTTGAATGACAGAAGTGGTGTCAGCCAATAGAATATCTGCCTTTTTGAGCAGCGGTGTTAGGTTGGTCGTATTATGGTATGTGAATGATTCGCAACATAGTGCTTTCCATTTGTTAATAATTTCTTCTGGCATTTTTGGGTGTAAGATTAATGAAAAGTTATATTTTCCAGTTTGTATTAGGCGTGAAATCTCATCAATAACTTCTTGTTTATAGGCTAGACTCAGTTTTTTACTAAATGTAGATGAAATGAGTACATGTTTCACATTCTTTGTTGTTTTGTTGCGTTGAAGAGGAAATAAAGCATCAACTTTCGACCAGCCTGTTTCAACCACAGTAAAATATTTGTGTTTTTGTTCTAGTTCCTTGAAATATTCTGTTGTTGATGGGCCTTGAGTACAGTATAAGTCGAAAAACCCCCTAATATTAAAATGACTGAATCGGTTTCGTTTAGAGTGTCTTTTTTTTGCATTAAATCCATGAAAAATTTGCACTTTAATGCCGGTTATAAAATCTGGGACAATATTTGTGGCGACTAGGACAATGTCGGGTTTATAAGCAATGACATCTTTAATGTGCTTAAGATTATTAGAAAAATCACCAAGCTTACTTTTTCCATCTTCATGATCACTAAACCATTTGACTTGGAATCCACGTTTAGTGATTTCTTGTTCTAGAGGTTGGCCAATAGGTATTGAATAACTGTAAGAAATGTAGATTAAAAACTTAAAATTTTGTTTTGTCATTAAGGTGGTCAATTTTTCTTGTTTAGATATAGCCCTTGAAGGGTTTATTACATCGTAACACTGTAATGTTGTTTTCTAACCCAGTAAATAAAAATAATAATAAGTACTATGGTCATAGATAACCATTGTACTGCATAACCTATGTGCTTACTCACTGGCATAATGATTGGGTTCCAGTCTCTCTTAAACCCTTGATCTTGGTTTTGATTGAGCCACATGATTTTTTTACTGACAACACAGTCCAATTGCTGGCAAATCTCTTGATGTAAAAAAACAGAAGTTTTATTTTCATCATAATAGGTCATAATTTGGTTAGGTAAGCTTGCATCTAATGTGATTTCACCCAATTGCATACCAACTTGTGGTGTGCTGTTCAATTTCCCATTAATGGTGTATTCAGTGCCATCTACTTTAAGAAAATCATCACTGAAATCTTTTTTATTAATCCACCCGCGATTAACCATTAAGATTAGATTGATATCATTAATTTTAAAAGGAGTAAATACATGATAACCAACAACTCGGTTATTGACTTGGTTATCTAACAACAGTTGAGGGGCATTCAAATAATGACCTGTTAATTTTATATTGGCATACTTAGGTAAGTTTTTAATCTGGTCTTTTGTTTTGATAAAAGTAACAGAGTCATTGGCTAATAATTTTAGTAAGTGTTTTTTCTCATCTGCACGGTTTAGCTGCCACAAACCAAGATTGATCATCAATACCACAAAAAAAGCTGTGATTAGTGTTGGGATTAGTGGAGGTTTATTCATTTAGGGAGGTATTTGTCAGAAAAAGAATGTGGTAATAAATCTTCCATTGAAAATACCGTGATTTTTTTATTGTTATAAATGACAATTTGGGTTGAAGAATCACTAAACTCTTTAATTTTTTGTCGACAACCACCACATGGAGTGACTAGTTGCTCTCCTGAACTTACAAGCATAATTTTTTTTATCAGTGTGCCACCAGACATAACCATTGATGAAATGGCAGATGCTTCAGCGCAAATGCCCAATGGGTAGGCTGCATTTTCAACATTACAGCCCTTGTGTATACTATCATTTTCGTCCATAATGGCTGCACCAACTGCAAAGCTGGAATAGGGGGCATGTGCCTGTTTTTTTGCATCTAATGCATGGTTAATTAATTCTTTGTCTGTGTTTTTCATCATCATTTGCTGACAATATCCAAAATTGTTAAGCTTTTCAACTAAATTCTTGTTTTTCATTGGCAATGAATTACCTTATCACTTAGAATACGCGCAATTCTGATCTAGACGATATGTTCAACGCTAGATTGGTCTTATTAGTCTAAGAGGCCTATTTTAAGATGAAAATGGTCGCTTTTTATTAAAATTGTCAAACTATCGGAGAAAACCATGTTGACTGTAGAACAAACACAAGAAATTATAAACAAATATAAAATAAGCGAAAATGACACGGGTTCTGCCAATGTTCAAATCGCTTTATTAACAGCACGTATCACATACCTTACTGAGCATTTTAAATCACATAAGAAAGATCTTCATTCACGTAGAGGACTTTTAAAGTTGGTTAATCAACGTCGTAAGTTACAAAAATACTTAAAAGGTAAAGATAGCGATGGTTATCAAAAACTAATTGAGTCTTTAGGACTACGTAGATAATTTCTACAACACATTAAAAAGGTACACGATGTACCTTTTTTTATATCGGAAAAGAAAATGTAACAAATAAGTGTTACATTAAAAATTAAAATTATAGGTGAAAAGAGCAGTGGCTAAATATACAAAAACATTTCAGTATGGTAATCATACTGTAGAATTGGAGACAGGTGAAGTTGCACGTCAAGCAAGTTCAACGGTTATGGTAAAAATGGGTGATACAGTTGTCATGGTGGCAGTTGTAGCAAAAAAAGAAGCAAAACCTGGACAGAGTTTCTTTCCTCTAACAGTAAATTATCAAGAAAAAGCTTATGCTGCGGGTAAAATTCCTGGTGGGTTCTTTAAGCGTGAAGGACGACCAACTGAAAAAGAAATATTAATCTGTCGTTTAATTGATAGACCTATTCGCCCTTTGTTTCCAAAAGGGTTTAAAAACGAAATTCAAGTTGTAGCAACTGTTATTTCATACTCAGAAGATATCGATGCAGATATACCTGCACTCATTGGCGCTTCTGCTGCTATGAGTTTATCTGGCGCACCATTCCATGGTCCAATTGCAGCAGCAAAAGTTGGCTACAAAGAAGGTGAATACATCTTAAACCCAACAAATGAGCAATTAGAAGAGTCACAATTAGAGTTGGTTGTTGCAGGTACTGAATCAGCTGTATTAATGGTTGAATCAGAAGCGGATTTATTATCTGAAGAAGTTATGTTAGGTGCAGTTAGTTTTGGCCATGAGCAACAACAAGTTGTTATTAATGCCATCAACGAAATGGTTGAAGACTTAGGTATTGAACAATGGAAATGGCAAGCACCATCTATGGACCAAAACTTGGTTAACCAAGTTAAAGAAAATATTGCAGCGCCATTAGTAGCAGCTTATAACACACAAGATAAAGCTGAACGATATGATGCTTTAAATGCTATGCGTACAAATGCTGTAGAAGCTTTGGTAACTGATAGTGAAGATTCTCCAACAGCAGATGAGGTTAAGGAGATTATCGGTCAAATTGAAAAAGCTCATGTTCGTAAAAAAGTTATTTCAGGTAAACCTCGTATTGATGGTCGCGGCCTAGCGGATGTACGTGATATTGCAGTTAAAACTGGTATGTTACCTCGCACACATGGTTCAGCACTATTTACCCGTGGCGAAACTCAAGCTATTGTGGTGACGACACTAGGAACAGGCCGTGATGCACAGTTAATTGATTCACTAGACGGTGAAGACAAAGATAAATTTATGTTACATTACAACTTCCCTCCATATTGTGTAGGTGAAACTGGTTTTATGAGTGGCCCTAAACGTCGCGAAATTGGTCATGGTAAATTAGCTAAACGTGGTTTAATGGCTGTTATGCCTCATGAAGAAGATTTCCCTTATGTCATTCGAGTTGTTTCTGAAATTACTGAATCAAATGGTTCAAGCTCAATGGCATCAGTTTGTGGTTCATCTTTATCAATGATGGACGCAGGTGTTCCATTAAAAGCACCAGTTGCTGGTATTGCCATGGGTCTTATCAAAGAAGGCGATGATTACGCTGTCTTGTCTGATATCTTAGGTGATGAAGATCATCTAGGTGATATGGATTTTAAAGTTGCAGGTACTGCAGATGGTATTACCGCTTTACAAATGGATATAAAAATTGAAGGAATTACTGCTGAAATTATGGAAAAAGCTTTATCTCAAGCTAAAGGTGGGCGTGATTATATTCTTGGTGAAATGAACAAAGTATTGTCATCAACACGAGACGAAATGTCTGATTATGCGCCTAAGCTTATCACTATTACAGTTCATCCTGACAAAATCCGTGATGTTATCGGTAAAGGTGGTGCAACTATTCGCGCCCTAACAGAAGAAACAAATACCGTTATTGAAATTAATGATGATGGCGTTGTAACGATTGCTGCGGTTAATGGTGATGATGCACGTAATGCAGTAAAACGAGTTGAAGAAATTACCGCTGATGTTGAAGTAGGCGCTGTTTATGAAGGCAAAATTGTAAAGATTATGGACTTCGGTGCATTTGTTAATCTATTACCTGGTAAAGATGGAATGGTACATATTTCACAAATTTCACACGAACGTGTAGCGAATGTGACTGATGTATTAACTGAAGGAGAAACGGTTAAAGTTAAAGTATTAGAAATTGACAAGCAAGGGCGTGTTAGATTATCTATAAAAGCTTTATTGGATCAACCTGAGAAAAAGGATTAATTAATAAAATTAATCTAATTACATAGAAATAAAAGAAGCCAAGTCTTAAAGCTTGGCTTTTTTTATGCTTGAAATCCCATAATTTTTATTTAAAACATCCGCAAAAAGATGTGTTCCATTTTTTACGGCATTACTCCAGTCTTCACCTGCCGATTCATTGGCATTGTCACTGATAAATTTATACGCTTCAAAGTTAATCGTGTGGTGTTCACAAACCTTTTTTAGGGCGTAAGCTTCCATATCCACTAAATCAATTTCAATACCTAAACCTTCTAATTGTTTATCTGCATTCGTAATAAAACTATCACCTGTTCCGAGAACCAGTCCATTTTTTATTGGAAGTTTTTCATTCATTAAAGGTGTGATACCCCGCGGAAAATTTAAGCCTCGTACATCCATATCAACTTGTACAAAATGTGCAATCTTATGTAAACCAACCAAATCCGTAATACCGCCTGCAGTTCCATAATTTATGACCAATTCAGGCTGGTATTTTAATATGGCTTCGTATAATTTAATGCAGGCGTTAACTTTGCCAATACCCGTATGAACTAGGGGGGCAAACTGTTCCAACTCTTCAGCTTCATCGGCTAAAGCAGTAACAATGATGTAGTTTTTATGGCTATCCATAAGTAATAATTTATAAAAGCTGTCATCTTACACAACTCTTTAGCGTTATAATAAAACTATGTTAAAAAAAATCACAATTATTGTTCTCTCCATTATTTTGCTTATGATGATGGCTCAATCCTTTATTGGCTTGTTTAAATGGAATATAGAATTTGGTGAACCTCAAATGAAAAGGGTAAAAATTACCCATGTTAAAACCATTGAAAGAACTATTCGGGCTGGGAACCGAGTAGGAATGTCAGCAAATGTCGGATCGTATCATAACTGGTTTGCAACGGTACAGTTTAGAGATGGCAGAACCTCTGGTGTAAATGTCGCTTATGGACCAGTTCCCAAAGTCGGTAATTGTATGCCAGTAATAGCAACTGAACTATCTAATGGTAACATCGTTGCTCTTCTTAATGTTGATGAATGGCGATTTGGTACAGAATATGGCAACTGTGATTAATAACTGGCATAATAGAGTATTAACAATAATAGATATGAAATGAAAACAGTATTAATTACAGGCGCTAACCGAGGTATAGGTTTGGCACTTGCTCAACAGTTACATTTGTTAGATTACAAGGTCATAGCCACATGTCGCCAATCCAGCCCTGAATTGGATCAATTAGGCGCTGATGTCATAACAGATGTTGATGTCACAAACTCAGACTCTATTTTGGATTTAGCCAGTAAGCTTGATGGACAAAACTTGGATTTGCTTATCAACAATGCTGGATTTATGCAAAGCATGAGCCTAGACAGCCTTGATTTTGATGCCATGCGCCGCCAATACGAAATCAATACATTAGGGCCGTTACGTGTCACAGCAAACCTATTGCCCAACTTGTCAGAAGGATCTAAAGTGGTGATTATCACGAGCCGTATGGGTTCAATTGCTGATGGTTCCGGTGGGCAATACGGCTATCGTATGAGTAAAACAGCAGTCAATATGGTCGGTAGTTCACTGGCAAAAGATTTAAAAAACCAAGGCATAGCAGTGGCTCTATTACATCCAGGCTATGTGCGCACCGGCATGACTGGTAATCAAGGGTTTGTAGATACAGATGAATCAGCTCAAGGCTTAATTCAACGCATAGATGACTTAAACTTAGACAACACAGGTAGTTTCTGGCACGCCGATGGAACAGAACTACCATGGTAAATGTATAAAGAATAGTGGGCCACCTAAGTGTTGGTTCTGCGATGTTGGATGAAGTATAAATGAAGATATTTGAAAATGTATTGGTTTAAAATTTGGGTTTCTATAAAATTTGAATGTAAACTACATAATAAATAGTAATTACCAAACAAGGTAGACACAAAGGCCTGTCACAACGGAAAACTAAAACAATGTACAGAAATATAAAAGTCATCGGATTCGATGCAGATGATACCTTATGGGTCAATGAAACATATTTTAGAGAGGCTGAATTGGCTTTTGGTCAATTGATGCAAAAATATGAAACCATAAATCAAATTGATCAAGAGTTATTTAAAATTGAGATTAAGAATCTACCAATTTATGGTTATGGTATCAAGGGTTTTGTTTTGTCGATGGTTGAGGCGGCAATAAAATTATCCAACGGTCAAGTAAGTAATAAATCAATGAAAGCGATAATCGATATTGGCAAAAACATGTTGAACAAACCCGTTGAATTGCTTGATGGTGTAGAGGAAGTCTTAAAAACTTTGTCACAAACGCATCGTTTGATTTTGGCGACCAAAGGTGATTTGCTCGATCAAGAGCGAAAATTGGAGAAGTCAGGTTTGTTAAAATACTTTCATCACATTGAAGTGATGAGTGAGAAAAAAGAGCCCGATTACACTAAATTACTAAGTCATTTGGATATCCAACCCAATGAGTTTTTGATGGTTGGGAATTCTCTGAAATCTGACATTCTACCTTTAGTGGCGCTTGGTGCACATGCCGTACATGTGCCTTTCCATACTACATGGCAACATGAACAAGTTTGTGAATCAACAGTAGATAATAATAAATACCAAACGTTAGAAAAAATAAGCGATATTAACGCATATATCGTTTAAATCCATTAGGTGTAAACAGGCTGTCGTTAGCAATCTCACCATTAAATTTGTTAACACCCTTTTCTTGATTTTGTAAGCCCATGACATGGTATTTTTGGCTTCTTAAGTCATGAAAAACATTAATCACAGGAAAAACTCCAGGTAATTCTTGAAAAAACTTGCTGAAACTCATGCTCACCCGCCAAAGATTCCCACGTTTATCGTATTGATCAGCGACCATTACTTGCCATGTGTCTTCATCAATATAGAAGGTGCGTTTGGAATAAATGTGGCGCCATTTTTCTTTTAGTGTAGCCTCTATTACCCAAACACGATGCAATTCATACCGTGTGTAGGCGGGATTGATATGACCTGCATTAAGTATCTCTTTGTACTTTAATTTTTTACTCACTAAGGCTTCATTGTTGTAGGGAAGATAGATTTCTCTTTTCTTTAATAATTTCCAATTGAACCTATCTGGTGAGCCATTGATAAGGTCTGTATCATCTATTGTTCGTAATGAACCTGCCGATTGAACTGGGTTATCATAGGCAACATTGGGTGCTCGAATCACACGACGACGACCTTTGTCCCAAGTCCATGCAGCTCTTTTGTTGTTGATTTGATCTAAAGGTTCCAAGACCAAAACACCACTGCCTGATTTGCTCGCTGGAGCTAAAGATTTAGCGATAAGCGAGATAAAATATTTACTATTATTCCCCTTTAAATAGCCATCAAACCGGACTAACGACTTGTTGGTGTGCAAGGTGAATTTCCCATTATTAAAAACCACTGCTTGACTTGTTTGGTTTTCTACTTGTTTTCCACGCCATCGACTTATATGATTGAAATAAACCTCTAATGCGGATTGAGGAATAGGGAAGGGAATACCACCTTTGTTATTTTCAATACCTGTTTCTTCTTTATTGAGAGTAGCCAACAAGGCATTGTCAAAAGTATTTTCATAAACCCAATCAGGTGCACTTGCTGTACGATGGGTTGGATAAATTGGCATGCGAAATGTATCAGGGTATTGAGCAAATAAAGCCAACTGTCCAACGGTTAACTTATCTTTATATTCCTCGCTATTTTGACTAGTAATAGTAAAAAGTGGTTTTTCGTCAACTGGAATTTTCGATTCTCCAATCCAGGCTGGGATGGCATCACCATTGCCTTTTTTAATCGCACCAAAAGAAGTTAATTCATTCTTGAGATGGGTCTGTGTTTCAACATCGACTTTAGCAACAATAACTAATGTATTGAATAAGCAAGCGTAGGCGATAATCGTGGTTATTTTCATGCATTTAACCTGTTGGTAAATTTCATAGGTTGATTATACAGCCAAATTTACTTGGGTTGGTTTTTAAATTCCATGTAAATTGATTTCTACTTGTCCTTGGATGTCCTCCGAAATTATGGGCTTTTACCAAACACTGCTGATAGATGCCCCTCCTTACCTATTTTCTGTTACCCAAATCATTTAACTTCAATTTCTTTTACCCAAGAATTAATCACTTGCATCACTTGTGTTATCAAATAATCATTCTCAAGTTTTAGTGTGTGTTAATAATGATTTAAACTATGGCTACTCTCATTATAAGTAGGATTGTCTATCAATGGCCTTTTAGATTTCATACCATTAAGTAAATCAAACAGTTTAGTGATTTGTGGCTCTTCAAATTCATCTACAAACAAGGTATGGCTTAATGAAACAACAAATTCCACAATAACAAAGGTGTCTTCCCCTCCATTAGTTTGTAAACCACCATTTTGTAAAGTTAATTGCACAATCATTATCCCAATATATCCAGTAAAACCTAAGGTTAATTCGCCTGTATTGGTGATAGAAACACCATTAACATCCAAGATAGAATTAGAATGAGCAAAGAGTGAGGCAGTAAATTTTCAATTTTCTCTATTGTGTCAGCATTTGGTAATTGTCGATAAACTTCTCTGAGATAGTTCTTAGGATTTAAATGTGTGCTTTAGCTGTTGCAATTATTGAATAAAAATTTGTTGATGCTTTCGCACCTCGGGCTGAATTAGTAACATGATTTTTCTTTTTTGGGCAGAATAATCAGAAAACTTAAAACTAACTCTTTTAGTTGATTAAATATCTTGGTATATTGAATTATTGTATATATTCAGAGAAATGACATGCACCAATATTTTTTACAAGCAGCCATAGAGCAAGCACAAAAAAGCTACGAAGAGGGCGGGATACCAATAGGTTCTGTCATTGTCCATCAAGGTAAAATATTGGGAGCAGGGCACAACAAGCGTGTGCAAGATGGCTCTGTCGTTTTACATGGTGAAATGGATGCGTTGGAAAATGCAGGCAGGCAAAAAGCAGCTGTTTATAAAGAGTGTACACTTTACACAACATTATCACCTTGTTCTATGTGCTCAGGTACAATTCTTTTGTATGGCATTCCCAAAGTTGTTATTGGTGAAAATTCTACCTTCATGGGTGAGGAGAAGTATCTTAAATCTAAAGGGGTAGAAATCGTGCAAATGAATAACCAAGACTGTATTGATTTAATGAAAAAATTTATTGACGAAAAACCCGAGTTATGGAACGAAGACATTGGTGAATAATCCTACAAAGACGTTGAAGAAAAACATTTCTCTATTTGTATTGATCATGAGCCTATTAAATCGTTACTCAAATCCATTAGTAAATATTAGATTTCCAGATACCCATTCATAAGCACCACTGTCGGGATTTGCGTCTCGGGGCCTACATTGGTAATCGCATAGGGAACTTAATAAAGCATGTCCAGAGTTGACGATTGCTGCATTTTGATTTTCTGCCATAAATAAATTATTTGTGGGGTCCATATAACCAGGGTTTAATTCACTTGAGTTATTTGAGAAGCCAGAGCTTTGTTGCCATTGAGATAAGTTACCAAAGTTATTGGCCCATTCAGCATTGTTGGCACTTGGTGTAAAACATATATTGTTGTCAATAGCTAAATAATTTGAAGTAGGAAGATCGACATCGAGACAATTAAACGAATTGGAGGTCCCTGTATAATGTATGGCATTACTCACAATGATATGGTTATTTCCAGATTCGCCAACGGTAACCCCAGTACCGCCTTGAGCATTGCTAATGTAAATTGAATTATTACGAACAGTAATATTGTCTAATGGTAAATCACCCGGCCCTAAACTTCGATCAGGAGCAAGAATTGCGCGTGTAGCTAGTTCTTGGGTATTGCTGATAATATTGTTCTCAATGACGCAATTATCGCAAGCACCTACACCAATTCCAACTCGCCCTACGTTGATAATGTTATTGCCTTGAATCAAAATATTGGTAAACCCTTCTGGCTCAGAATGGCCGTTATCTATAGCAATACCCCAACAACCTGGCAAAACTGTACCTTCGTCTTCCCAAATTTTATTGTTTTTAATAACCATGGTGTCATGTTGGCCGTGTACAACTAATGAAACGGCAGAACACATGCCATCGACATCTAAGGTGTTGCGATAGAGTTCATTACCGCTAATTACTATTCCATTGGTCACTTCATGAGATGAAGCACTAATATAAATATTGTGATCAAATAGGCTTCTTGAACCATTGTCAGAAAAATAATTGTTTAGTATTTCGACATCATTTGAGCTTCCTAACCAACCTTGGACATCATTGAATTGAACTGCACTCTCTTTTAAAGTAATGCGGTCATTTTTTCCATCACATGAAGGATCGTTTGGGTTGCAATCATTGGAGGAGGCTAAATTTACACCAAACCAAAAATTTGAAATCGATAAATTATTCAAAATCACATCATCAACATCATTGGCAATGAGTACACCAGCACCATCATTGCTACCCCTTAGATCTAAGTTTTCTATGGTATAACCTTCTTCGTGCTCAGCATTGCCACTATCAGATAGGTTGAAACCATGTACTCCATTTAGAAAGTTTATGAGTGGTTTCTGCTCATCGCCAACTGCCCAAAGTGATGTGTAATCTGAAATTAGGCACCTATTGTCATGTTGGCACATTGGGTTAACCCAGCGTAGATTACTTGATGTTGACCAAGCTCCACCTTTACAAAAATTGACTGAATCTCCCGCGGATACCGTGTTAAATGTTTGGTTGGCTTTTGTCAAACTTCGGAAAGGGTTAGCTAAGCTACCATCATTATTGTCATCGCCAATTACGCACGCAATTGCTGAACCATCTTCACAGTCACAAACATAGAAATCTGTGGATTGGCTGACACAGGGAAAAATTAACATCAAAATAATTAAATACTTATTAAATGATTGCTTTGCAAATAGTGAGCTGTTTAGCACTCTGTTTATCCACTGTTCCTGAGTTGTGTAACACTCTTTAAAGGTATAATTCATGGCTTAATCCTCAAATGAATCTGAAAACATTAATTCAGGTAATACAAAATTAAAAACTTCAACAGAACCTACATCATTATTTCCTTGAAAAATATCATCCCCAGGAATGCCAACAGCAATTTCAGGACTATTGCCAAAATTTGCAATAGTTATTGCATAACCCAATTCATCCAATGGGCTAAAATTGTTTGTATGGTACTGGTTATTATCAGTACTAACACCATCACTAGAACCATAAAGGACATGAAATGCACCGCTTGAGCTGTTTTCACGAGGTACACCAACAACAAGGTCATCAAAGTTATCATTATTTAAATCACCAACGGCCAAAACATCTCCGAACTGATCTGAGTTTTCAGCCGTACCAAGTAAGTTGGTCGTATTTTGGTGAAAAGATTGATTTGTTGCATCAGATAATCCGAATGTACTGCCATAAATTATATTAATAGAGCCAGCATCATTTATACCTGAAGCATTGATGTCTTCTCTGGGTACACCAATGACCAAGTCATCTATAGTGTCATGGTCAAAGTCACCCACTGCAACAGAAGACCCAAATCTATCATTGACTTCTACAATTCCAATTACAGTACCAGATTGTGACCAGATTTCACTGCTATTGGTTTGATCTAATCCAGTGATCGAACTATGAAACACTTGTACAGCCCCTGAGTTGCTGATGCCATCAGTATCTTCTCCAGGAATACCAACAACTAAACTTTCAAACTGGTTGGATGCAAGTCTAAAGCCACCAGCTGCTAAACTCAACCCAAATTGGTCTCCGCTTTCTGCAGCAGATCCAGGTATGTCATCAGATTGTTGGCTCAAAGAGTCTCTGAAATCAGGTTCTCCGGAAAGACCTATAACACTACCATAGTATACTTCGACTTGCCCGCCATCAGCAATTGAATTAGAGATTCCAAAGTCTTCAAATGGAGCTGAGACGGCTAAATCAGAACAACTATTAGTCCCAACAGCACCATCAATAAAAGTGCCAACAGTCATACTCCAACCAAACCTATCACCTGCTGAGATACTGCCATCAAAAAATATTCCCAATCCAGTGCCTTGTAGTAAAAAAGTTGATCCAGCACCTAAATCAGCAAAGCCTACATCTGATCCATAAAATATGTTAACTGCTCCTACATTGTTCCTGTCTTCTCCACCAAATGTGACGCTTTCTTCAGGAGTACCAACGGCTAAATCAGTAAAGCCATCGCAATTGAAATCACCACTGGCAAGTGACTTTCCAAAAAAGTCATTTTCTTCAACACCATTTAAATTCTCTAAGTTAGGTGGCTCAGTTTCAAATGTTTGAAAAAGGAATTGCTCATTTGATGTCGAAAGACCACTTATAGACCCATAGATGATTAACACAGTTCCAGTATTATTAAGTGTTATATTAAACAGTTGGAAGTCATAGTTTGGAATACCAATAGCTAAATCATCAATACCATCGCCATTGTAGTCACCATGTGAAACGGCTTCTCCCAACCTATCTATAGAATCTGATTCACCAATTATGTTGATAGTATCAAGGTTCCAAATCGCACTACTTGTGATGGCATGATTGACCTGATTAATAAAACTTTTATAAAAACTTAAGTCTTTAGAATTAACAAAACAAGGGTTAAATACTAACAAGTATAATAAATAAATGTTTTTCATGGTTTTCTCCAAATATAATTAATCTTGCTTACTAGTTCGTTTTATTTTCCTTATTTTTTTATTAATATTTGAATTTGATTTAAATTACGGTCAAATTGAGAGATTCATCACATTTTGTTAAAAATGACCCTTAGTAAAATAAATCATCAATGCAATTTTAGAACACCTCTTATTCTATCTAATTCGAGTATTTGCGATTGGGTAATCTACATTGGATACACTAGAGGGTAGGTATTCGATAATAGGATCACCATTAGTTGGGGTTATAATAAATCGATTGCCCAACCCATCTGAATTTGGACGCCATACTCCTGCATCATCTTTTCCATCGCCATTGTAATCGCCACTTAACAATATATCTTGGATTAAGGTGGAAATAGTCTCGCTAGAAAATGCCAGATTGTTATTCTCATCAAAAAATTGATACGTTACTGCGCCACCTGACTCATCACCAAATATTGTACTGATTCCAGAATTTCCATTATCTAAATAGATACCTGAAACACTGCGAACTGGTGTGGTAAGTGCCAACCCTGTTGAGTCAAATAATAGATTACCTGTCTTGCCGTCATAGACCAGGGTTAAATACATATCATTTGGTTGTTTATTTAGTAATAACAAATCCGCACTGCCATCACCATTATGATCAAACCCACCCGACGGTTTAAAATCCGATGCTATACCTGAATTTAGAGAATAATTGAAAAGTAATTGTTCTCCCGAAGCAATATTAAATCCGAAAAACATTGATTGTTCATTGATGTTGAAATCTGATCTAAAAAATCCAATATCATCTAAACCATCGCCATTATAGTCACCAATCTGTAAGTCGATAGAACGACCTGCCTGTATAGGCCCACCATTAAAAAACACAGGTAAATCATTGGGGCGTGAAGATCTACGAATAAAGTAATCAGCAAAATTAACATCTGTTTGCAAAATAATATCATCAATGCCATCACCATCAAAATCGCCACCACTGGTTACAACAGGATTGCTACTAATGGCACTAAAAGTTATCAACTCTTCAGTATCGGTTAGGGTGCCATTGTTTCGCTTTATTTGATAGTTTACATCTGTGATACCTGGAGTAACAGAGTTTGTAAAAGTGGTTACATAATCACTTAAGCCTGTACCTGTATAATCAAACTGGGCTTTTATACAATCGCCAGGAACATCTGATGCCGTTATATCTGGAAAGGCAGCAAACACAGGAACGGCCGTTCCTTTTAGGGTAGATGCAGAAGGCTCAAAGCCATCACTAAAAATAACCTCAGAAATTTCTTGGCGAGTTATAATTTCAACGCTATTGATAAATCCTGTAATAGCGTTAGCATTATCAGAAATTTTTAATGTCCATATTCCGTTACTTTGTGTCGGAGTTAATCCAGCAAACGCACCATTTAAGCGTGTTGTACAACCGCCATATTGGCTAAAATTGTTGCCTTTGGTGCTGGTTCGATATCTGTTAGGGTTTATCAATTCACCATTGGCAACACCTAAAGCAGATTGCCATAAATCTTCTCCTGCTAAATCACTAAAATGATAAACCCCAACTAGTCTAGATTCTGCGCCAAATGTGCTTAACCCAGTACTTGTCATGCCTGTGCGAGACATAATGGCAAGATGGGCTATATTATTGGGTGCAATTATTTCAATTGATAAATCTCCGATAGCATTGTGGTTTATATCAAGGGCAATTTCTAAATTTAAAATATTTTCGTTAAAGAGCCCATTAAGATCTAAATCAATAGTTAAGCCATTGCTGTCATCATCAGGAATAGCTAAATTGATATCAAACTGTCTTTTACTCAAGCTAATATCATTAAACACATAGACTGCGCCTGAATCACTGGCATTTGTATTGTTTTGATCGCCATTAATACCTATTGCATCACTGGATTCTTCTCTTGCACCCGTGACAACCAAGTCACCAAATACCGCAACTGAACTGCCAGTTTTCCAGTTGTCATCCGAGTTTGAGGCTTTTATGAAACTGTGTTGTTGCCAAATACCATTGCGGCGAGTAAATACATAAGCAGCCCCTGAACCGCTTGAATTGTTGTTATCAGCCTCTCCATTAATACCGGTTGCATCACTGGATTCGCCAATAGCACCAACCACCAAAGTTTCACCAGATATTGCTACTGATTGCCCAAAAAAATCACTGTTATTGGTAAAACTGGGTTTTATTCGGGCTTGTTGTGCCCAAGTTAAACCACTTCGTTGAAAAATATAGACAGCACCTACTGCACTACCATTATCATTGTCGGCAAAATTTATACCCGTCGATGTGCTTTTCTCGCCTCTAGCTCCAACCACAATGGTGTTTCCTGAAATACCCAAAGAAAATCCAAAGACATCACCTGATCCAGCATTATCTGCTCTTAATAAAGCTTGCTGGCTCCAACTAGTGCCATTTCGTTGAAAAATATAGACTGCACCGCTACTATTTTGTGTTCCACTATCATCACCATCCTCGCTTCTTGCTGCAACAACAATGGTATTGTTAGAGATGGCCACAGAAATACCAAAATTATCACCAGTTTGTGTATTTGAGGCTTTAAGATAAGCTTGTTGTGACCAAGTTGTACTTGAACGCGTAAAAACATAAGCAGCACCAGCATTTAAAGCATTATTTAGTGCTTGATTAGAATTAACTCCTGTTGCACTACTGGCTTCACCAAAAGCACCAACTACTACGGTATCTCCAGAGATGCTGACCGCTTGCCCAAAATTATCACTGATTCCAGTATCAGCATTGCTTGCTTTGAGGTAAGCTTGTTGAGACCAACTAGTGCCATTACGCACAAAAACATAAGCAGCTCCTGCATTGGAAACGTTATTGTTGTAAGCGCCCATTGCAGATGATGAATCTCCATCCTCAGTAGGCGCACCAACGACAATAGTATCTCCAGAAATTGCTACACTTGTTCCAAAACTGTCCTGATCTTCAATGTTTTCAGATTTTAAATAGGCTTGTTGTTGCCATACATCATTAACGCGAATAAAAATATAAACTGCACCTGCACTAAACGCAGAATTATTGCTTTGTGAAGAACCATCTGAATCTTCAAATTTCGCAGCAACCACTAAGGTGTTGCCAGATAATGCTATTGCACCACCAAACTGATCATTTGCCTCAGTATTTGATGCTTTGATGTAAACATTTTGAGCATATTTTTCGGCCGTTAAATTATTGCCCCCAATTGCGTGATACCCACTCCTATTTAAAAGGTTCTGACTATCAGAATATTGAATACCCTCTACACTCAGTTGACTAAAGTGCTGTTTCAATGAGTTAGCTTGGGAATAACTATTAAACAGAATAAATATAAGTATTGTAAAAATATTGCTTTTCATCATAATTCTTCTTTTAATCTAATTGTTATATATTAACAATGGGTACAGATTTGTTTCTTATACTATCCTGTCAATTGTTTGTACTATTCTGTCAAATACATAAAAGCTCATCATGATCAGGAGAAATGGAGCAACAATCTGTTGAAGATACTTTAGATCAAAAATAATCACCCTTTAATAATTTTACATTTCATTCAAACCCATCGGAAAACAACTCATTAGGAGCTTCCCCAAATTCCCCTAATTCAATATCAAAAAAATCAAGGCTGGTATCAGTAACACAGTTATTAAAAGAACCATCACCATTACCCAAACATGTCTGGGTGAAACTATTATTACCAGCAAATACGGCATCCAAAAAGTTATCATCATTTAATAAGCCCAGTTTTACAGCCGTATAATTCCCTGTTAGGTCACTGACATTACTGCAATTAAAAGTCCCATTTCCAACACCTAGACAGACCTGATTAAGACCAAAGAAATTGGCAATGACACTATCATAATTTCCATCATTGTTTAAATCACCGATAGCAACTCCTTTCGAATTGTTTGTTGAGGCACTTATGCTATTACAGCTAAATCCGCCCGAACCATTGTTGAGGCAAATATTGTTGGGAATGCCAAGCCCTTTTAGAGCAATAATATCGCTGCTACCATCATTATTAAAATCAGCAACTTCAAATACACTAGCATCTATACTGGCGTTGATACAAGCATTAAACCCACCTAAGCCATTCCCTAAACAAATATGTGTACTACTGAGCGTAATTAGATTAAATGTTGTAAAAATTAAATCAAGTTTATTATCGGCATCTATATAGGATAATTGTGCACCGTTGGCATATGTTGAATCTGTATTTGAAATATCGGTACAATTGATAAAAGAACCAAAACCATCACCTAAGCAAGCTTTATGATTTTCAGAATCGACAATAAATACCGCATCAGTAATGCTATCGTTATTGATGTCGCCCAGTATAGGAGTATCAGAATTAATGTTTGCTACATCGTTATAAAGAGAGCATGATTGGTAACCGCCATTTCCATTGCCTAAACAAATAGTTGGATCTTCGATATCAAACTTATCAAAAATAACATCTAGGTGCGCATCACTATCAAGATAACCCGTGACAATTTGCTTTTTTGCCGTATCAATACTATCATTATTGCAACTAGTAAAGCCTCCTTCTCCATCACCTATACACATTTGACTGTCATTGGTTAAGCTTACTCCCGTACCTATGATATCTAATTTATCTTGGCAAAAACTAATTCCTTGTAATGCCAGTGTATAATCTCCTGTGTTTGGGTTGCCATTTTCCCAAGTGTTAAAATGCCCTGCTGAAGAATTTGCCGCATTTATCGAACTACTGTTACCTGTAGTATTAAATACATTATTAACACTATTGTCAAAAGCATCATCTGAAAACCCACCCACAACCAAAACATATTCGCCGCCTTGGGATAAGACAAAATTAGAACCATCGCTTGCAGTACCCGTTATGGTTGAGTGAAATGGAGCTGTATTATTGACTGTATCATCATTATACAAAACAGGTGTGCCACGCTTATCAAACAAATACAAACGTGTATCGAAAGTGGCTGAAGCCAGTGGGTCACTATTGGCATCTGTTGTGGCTCTAAAGTTGTCAGGATCAGTGATTTTGATACAGTAGGAATCTCTGCGGTCTATCGTGGCAGTTGTTGCACCAGAAAGAGTAGTTAATAACCCTTGTCCTCTAGTGACTTGTGCTTGCCCGTCAGGAAAACTGGGTGCATCTCCAATCTCAAACCAATTACCGCCCCCGGCTATGGCATTAAAGTTAAGTAGTAATAAAAAAGCAAATAACCTCATAAGCATAGTTCCAATTGTTTTTATTGTGCTTATTATTACTTATACAAACAAATTTACTGTTGCTCAATTCTATCAAATGTTTGCAATATTCTATCTATTGTACATTTAAAACAAATAAAACCATCATTTTGAAAGATTTATTGAAACTTTGATATTACGAAAGAGGAACGAGCGTGGCAATCTGTTGGGAATGACGGCAGATTTAGGAGATTGTCGAGTCGCAGAGCTCCTCGCAATGACTGTATTATTATATGTCTCAAGGATCTTAACTTCCTATATTTCAGGCTTCTAAATTTCTATGTTAAAATACATTTTGATAACCCCAAACATAATATAAACAACAGGATCAAAGTTACAGAGCTTTTCAATTTGAAATATTTAATACTATTTTTATTGCTATTTTCATTAAGTGGCTTGAGCAATACGCTTAAGGATAATTTGTCTTTTGGTAAGCCGATTATTGACTATTACCCAGCTCATGTTTATAAAGCACATGAGCACAATTGGTCGATGATAATTGCGGATGATGGCAATCTATACACAGGCAATGGCAATGGTGTTGTAGAATATGATGGTGTGACATGGAGATTAATCAAAACGCCAAACCTCGGTGCGGTTAGGTCTCTGAAAAAAGATAAGAATGGCATAATTTATGCTGGTTCGGTAAATAGTTTTGGTTATTTAAAAGCAGACATCTACGGGCAATTACACTACCATGAACTGAGTAATACAAGTGATGTGCCGGATAAAAATTTTGATGAAGTTTATAATGTCTTTGTATTTGAAGACTCGGTTTATTTTGTTGCAAGTCATTGGTTGTTTAGATTAAACACTAATAGTTTAGGTAAACAAAATAGCATAAAAGCATGGCAATATATCGAAGACTCTCCAATAAAGGATGTTTTTGTATATGATTCACAATTGTATTTTTCTAGTGTAAATTTTAATTTAAAAATAGATAAATATGATAATTTAGTAAAAATATCGTTTTTTTCTGATGCAAATAATCAGCGCATCAATGTCATTGAAACCATCCAAACTCCACAAAGTGAAATGGTTTTCAGTAAAAATAATGTCTATTTAAAGGAAGATAAATTTAGTAAATGGAATACAGTTGGAGGCGAATTTTTAACCGATAGTTGGATTTATGATGTCATGCCATACAACAAAGATTATTTTGTTGTTGCTACAGTTACCAAGGGCGTTGTGTTTGTCTCTTATGATGGAAAGAACGTTTTCAATATCAGTAAAGAACATGGTTTGCCGAATGAAATCAGTATTGGAATAACAACAGATAACCAAGATGGCTTGTGGGTAGGTAGCCTTAATCGTGGAATGAGCCGTATCCAATCGCCTTTATCATTACGCATTGACAAAAAGAACTTGGGTTTACAAAAAATCAACACTATTATTCGCTATAAAAATCATTTGCTTGGTTTATCTTTTTCTGACATTGCAATTTTCTCACAAGGCGAATTTCAACATTATGATTTTGCATTCAATCAATTACAGTCTATGATTGATAGTGAAATTAATGGCTTATTGGTGGTGGGCTATTTTGGTATTGTATTGGTGAACATTGATTTCAGTCAATTACCATATGTTTTTAGCCATGAAATAATTCAAAATAAAATCACCGTAGAAGAAATTATAAAGTCGCATTGGCATAATAATGAGTTTTTGCTTCGCCTCAAAAATGGCATAGCTCGTTTACAATTTAGTGATAACAAATGGTCTTATCAGTTACTAGAAGAATTTCAGCATGATGTGGTTTCATTTGCATTAAACCAACAAGATTTGTGGTTGAGTTTGAGTACTGGAGATATTCTAAAAATTGAAGAATTTAATCAATTAAATGAATACAGTTATAAAACTTACACAATCCCAAATCACACTCCTCAATTCAAGACTAGACTTTTTCCCAGCTCAGAAGGATTAATTGCCACTTACGATAATCAACTTTTTAACTTTAACTCTACTACAAATAAATTCTCACAATTTAAAAAACTTGATATTAGTTCTGAAATTGAATTGTTACAACAAGACAAGCAAGGTAGATTTTGGCTTTCTACAAAATCATCTATGCAAACATTCGCTGATAAAAGTTTTGAAAACCCCAATCGTGCTTTGAGTAATTATTTATCGCCAGATTTAACTTTAAATATGTTTTTTGACGAACAAAATATCAATTACCTCATCCAAAATAGTGGTATTGTTTCCATCAATTCAGATATAGAACTTATGCCTGCAATCACACCAAGAATTAAAAGCATTCAATTAGGAAAAAAATTGTTGCCAATGGATACAACGACAGTTTTGCATCAACACGATATACAATTTAACATTAGTTATCCTGATTTTGCAAAAACTAAAAGTGCACAATTTAAAACCTGTTTATCAGGTGAAAATTGCACTAATTGGTCAAGCAATACCAGTATAAATTATTCTAATATTTCAGGTGGATCCCATGAATTAACCTTATATTCTGGAAATTCAGATAGGGCAATTAACCAATTTAATTTCAAATTTGAAGTTGCTAAATATTGGTACCAAACTTTATGGTTTAAACTACTAGCAGTATTATTAACTGCATTTATAATCTATATAATTAGCAAAATTAGTACACATCAAATCAAAAAACGCAATAAACATTTACAAGGTTTGGTAAAAAAACGTACCACAACTATTGAAAAACAAGCCGAAGAGTTACATCAATTAGATGAAGCTAGAATTCGCTTTTTCGCCAATGTTTCACATGAATTTAGAACGCCATTGACACTTGCTATCGCACCGTTAGAAAGTATGTTGCTTGACAACCCCAATCTCGAGAAACGACTGTCTCGCCCCGTTCAGACTTCAATTGCCAATTCTAAAAAAATGTTATCATTGGTTGGGCAAATATTAGATTTTAACCGACTAGAATCAGGGCGTTTTCCATTGCGAATTGCTCAATACGATGTGGCAGATTTGCTCAATCAATTAGCTATTCGGTTTAGATTGTGGGCACAGAAGAATCAACAAATTATCAACACTAAAAATACACAAGAACCCAAGTTGCTTTATTGTGATCAAGAGCAAATAGACAAATGTTTATCCAATTTGATTTCAAATGCGATTAAATATTCTGGAAACAAAAGTGAAATTACACTTGAAATAATAAAACAAGGACAACAAATTGGATTAAGAGTAAGTGATACAGGCAAAGGAGTTTCACAAGAATCACAAGATAAAGTGTTTGATAGATTTTACCAAGACCAACAATCTGAAGCCATCAGTGATGCTGGTACTGGTATTGGTTTGTCATTAGTGAAAGAACTTATCGAATTACATCACGGAACGGTAGAATTTGAAAATAATATAGGCACAGGTTGCAAATTTTCACTATGGCTGAAACAAGGTAAGTCACATTTTGATGCTGAGCAACTTTATGAACCAATAAACAGTGATGTCAAAACACCAAGCATTCCAATAGAATTACCAAAACCATTGATAAAAGAAAACAGTACTTCGCAAGATGATATCACCACCATTTTAGTGGTGGATGATAATATAGAGTTATGTGATTTTATTGCTAGTCGCTTATCAAGTTATTATCATGTCATTCAAAAACATAATGGAAAAGAGGGATTGTCAGCTGCATTAATAGGGTTACCGGATTTAATTATATCCGATGTTATGATGCCAGTGATGAATGGTTTAGAAATGGCTAAACAACTGAAAAACAATAAATCAACCAACACAATTCCAATTATTTTACTCACAGCAAAATCCAGTAAACGTGAAGTTGTTGAAGGGTTGCAGACAGGTGCAGATGATTATTTGAGCAAACCTTTTGATACATCAGAGTTAATTATGCGTGTAGCAGGCTTGATAAATAACCGTAAGCTTATCAGACAAACGATTAAGCTTTCATTCTCTCAAGAAGCAACACAGATGTCAAAAAATGATGAGTTTACCATTCATTTTAATGCATTTGTGACACAGCAATTATCGAACCCTAATTTATCTGTTGATGATATTGCAAATGAGTTAAACCTGAGTCCTTCCTCATTGTTTCGAAAATGTAACACCAAATTTAAAAAAACACCCACTAAGATTATTCGTGATATTAGAATGTTACATGCCCAAAATTTACTTATTGATGATAAATTAACAATAAGCGAAATAGCCTATGGTACAGGATTTGATTCTTTATCCTATTTTTCACGTACCTTTAAAAAATATTTTGGAAAAAGCCCTTCTTCATTACGGCATTAAGGAGACCTTTGCACAACTCATGAAGCATGTTGTAAAAAAGTTTTTAAAAATCCGCTAGGCGTTAAAAAACTCATAAATAGCACACTATTTAACTCTCTTTCAGCCTTGATTGGGGTTTTTTATCATTCTTGAAATGAGACCTTAATCACACTTTGTATAGTTGATTACCTTTTTTAAGGAAAATTTTCAGATAAACACGATACATATCTTATGAATGCAAATTAACAATCATGAGGTAATTATGAATATTAAGATACGTATTATAACCACACTACTATTGGTTTTTATAACTCAAATAGTTGTCGCTGCAATTGCAGTAGATGATGACTTTAGCGTGATAGAGAATAGCCCGGCTGCTATCATTGATGTATTTGCTAATGACACTATTGATAAAGGAGATACAGTAACAATGTTTACTCAACCAGCAAATGGAGTCGTGAATTTAGAGTTATTTGGCATGACCTATCAAGCAAACAATGGTTATTGCAACAATGGTATTAACACTGATGATTTCACCTATACGCTAACAGGCAATTCCACCGCAACTGTTGCTATCACTGTTACGTGTTTAACTGGAATAAATGTTCAGGTAGTCCCTGTTAATCAATTTCATTGGTTATTGTTTCTATTTATTGCCATCCTGTTTAGTACAAAAATCAAGAAATCAATTATATAATTTGGAGTTATTATGAAGAAATTTAAAAACAAAATTATACCAGTAATCTTTATTGCTGGATTTATTGAGCCATTAAATGCTGGCATAATAAACATCAATGACAAAGTGGCTCATGATCTAAATATGTATCGTTCATTTTTGGCAGTCAGTGAGCAAATAGAATTACACCAAGAAGCAGATTTTGTCACCATTGGCGCGGATGCTAACTGTGACTTTGATTCTACTGTTTGGAGAATTGGAGACGCTATTTCTAGTGGTGCGACAGAGGTGAGGGTGGCATCAAATGGCTCCTATGTTGAAAACCTTATACTTGACGATCAAGATTTGATTCTTAGAGGTGGATTTGCGACTTGTGGCGATGCAGAGTTAAATAATCAGGATTTTACAGATTTAACTGAAATCAATGGATCTGCAACACCAACTAATACTATTCGAATTATTGGTAATACGACAAGACGTTTAATCCGCTTGGAAAACTTGATATTAACAGGTGCAACTGTTGCACCTCCAACCTTAGGCGGTGGATTAATAGTAGATGAGGCAGAGCTTGAGTTGCAATTGTTAAGGGTTGGTATTTCTAGTAATTCTGGCAATGTCGGAGGTGGCTTACTCATTAACCCAGGATTTGGTGTTAATTTCACAAATACCGATGTTTTCGCCCAAGATGTACTTATTGTCAATAATGCTTCTATTAATTTAGGAGGGGGTTTATATTGCACTGGTTCAGGAGCTCAAATCACATTTTCTGGTGTCAGTACTATTTCTAATAATACAGCGGTAACTACTGGAGGAGGGATTTATATGCGAGGAAATTGTAAAGTCAGTATATATTCTGAAGTTAATTCACAGGCAATTAGTGCCTTTCCTGGGCTATTTAACAACAATAGTGCTGAAGAGGGTGGTGGAGCTTACCTCAATGCTTCTGCTCATCTGTTTTTGTTTGGGCAAGAGATGTGCGATAACACCCATTGTTTAGGATCAAATGGTTTGCCAATTTATGTACAAGGGAATTTTTCTGACAGTGACAACATGAGCAGTGAATCAGGTGGTGGTATTTATTTAGCGGGTTCAGGAGGAACCAATGAATTTTACGCTAATGGGCTATGGATGAAAGATAATCAATCAGGAGGCAACGGTGGTGCTGTATATGTAGGAGCCAATTCAATTTATGAAATTGAAAGAAGACCTGGAGAATGTTGGCAACGTGATCGTTGTAATCTTATTATAAACAATCGATCAAGCACATCTGTTGGTTTTGGTGGAGGATTTTATATTGATGATGGAACTATGAATTTGAGTCATGTTTATTTAGAAGAAAACCGTGCTGATTTTGGCACAGCTATAGCGGTTAGTGGTGAAAATGCGGTTGTAACAATTGAAAATTCGGTATTTGATGATAATGGCAATGATGGATTAGATGGATATTCTGATTTTGAAGTTTTAAGAGCCTCATTAGGGGCATCAATCGTTATGCGTCATAGTACCCTTGCTAATAATAATGTTGTGAATAATATTTTTACTATTGATCCGGCTTTAAATTCATCCATGTCGCTAAGTTCTTCGGTAGTACATGACCCAAGCTCAGGTAATTTATTTGGCCCTATAAACGGTAATTTATCAATCGATTGTTTAGTCTCGCATGAAGCAAACAGTTTTGTGGGTACAAATACCATAGTAGGTGACCCTATGTTTGTCAGTCCATCGCAAGGGAATTTTCACCTTGCTTCAGGTTCACCAGCCATCGATATGTGTTCGGGTATAACAATGTTAAACCCTTTAGATATGGATATGCAAACAAGAGCATGGGACGATCCAGATGTAGCTAATGGAATGGGTGCTTTTGACGCTGGCGCGGATGAACGTTATTTCTTTGAAGAAATGTTTCTTGATGGTTTTGAGGATTAAATTTTTTATTCAAAACTATTCATAAATATTTCATCTACTAGGAAATCAGCATGCATCTCAAAAGCACCTTGGTCGAAAGTACTAGTACTATTTGGACGTACATTTCCATCAATATCAAGCAATGCGCCAAACGAACAGACATCAAGACTGGGAGAAGTATCTGATAACCGATAATTACCTCGATTGGTATTGATAAATTGTGGGTCTCCAAGATTTGCTCCGATAGATGACCCACCTAGCTCTGATTGTTCAGAATTATTGCAAATTCCGATGAATGGAACAGTCGTTAATACAAGAGGGCCATGATTGTTTTGCTGAAAAATACTGTTTTGGATTGAAATGGCCGTATTGTCTGGATTAGTCCTAATTGCCCTTACTGTATTGTTGGCAATTGTTGAAGAAAGGAGGTCCAGTATAATAGGTCCGCTTGTGTGAATAACTGATTTATTTAAATCCGAGAGGCCATCATTTTCCACTAAGATTAAATTTTCCATTGTTACCTCTGTATCAAGTGGATTAGTTATATCAAGTTCTATTGCAACTCCAACAACTAAACCAAAAGGAGATGACAACACATTATTACTGTTTAATGCCACGCCAGTTAGGTTTATGCCTTGTTCATTGGTTGAACCTCTTATCATTAAACCTGAACCTAAAAATGCGGTATTGTTTGATATTTCACTGCAATATTCATTGAAACCTAAAGAAGAAGGTAGGCATTCATTAGTTGAAATCCCATAATCTGAGTAGATAGATAATGAATTGTCAACACTGCCATTATAAAATACACCACCACCGATATCATTACTATTATTTTGGTTTATTTTAGAATTGACTATTTCTAAATTTGAATCTAATGATTTAATGCCACCACCTCCTAGGTTTCCGGGAGTAATAAGTGCCACATCTATGGCTTCATTTTGAATTATTGATGAATTTCTTATCGTTAAATCACTATCTTCTGCATGTATTCCACCCCCTTCAAATATTGATGAGTTTTCAGATATAATCGTATCTTCAATGGTTAGAGTGCTTTCAAAAAGGTTAATTGCTCCACCATCTATTCCTGAACTGTTATTGTTAAAATGGGATCCAGAAACTTGCGCATCAAATAATCCACTTAAAAACAATGCTCCACCTCCTAAACCAAAATCTGAACTTGGTACTGAATTATCAAAAAACTGTGAATTTAAAATACGTGCACTATCAACAATATTTTCTAAGTCAAAAAGTGAAACAGCTCCGCCATTGGCAGCTCCGGTGTTATTAGAAATGACAGAAGATTCAATTAATATTGTGCCTCCATCTTGAGCAATTGCACCACCAAATGAAGATTCTGATGTTGTGAGATTGTTTCCGTTAAATGTTGAGTTTCTAAGTTCTACAGTGGTCGTTGAATTAGAAAAAACATCTAATGCTCCACCACTAGATGACGCAGTGTTATTTGAAACCTGAGATGAATTAACAACTGAAAGAGATTGACAAGCGTTACAGGAAATTCCACCACCGGAATTTGTTGCCGTGTTAAATAATATTCTACTATTATCAACTGATACTGGTGAAATTGTAAAAACACCTCCTCCAAAGCGTGCATCATTATTGATTATATCACTGCCACTACCAATACTAATCGAAACATTGGCATCTACACTCAATATGCCTCCTCCTAAAGTTTCTGATATATTTGATAATAGGGTGGTTGAATCAATCATAGCCTGGCTTGACCCTGTTAAATACAAACCACCGCCGCCGCTATTGGCTAAAAATTCTGTTGTTATATTTCCACTGATTGTAGCATTATTTAACGTAACATTAGTATTGTCTAAATAAATACCACCGCCGTTAAATCCAGTGGTATTGTCCTTAACAATAGCTTCAGTTATTGTAAGACTTGAATCAATGGCATAGATTCCACCACCATCATTATTAGCACTGTTGTTTTGGATTTGAGTTGCAAAATTGTTTATCGTTAAATTTGAGTTTTCAGCGTAAATTCCTGCTCCATTATTAGAACTTATGTTTCCTTCGTTCATCCCCATTAATCCAATAGTACTATTGTTAATTAGTAGCTTCGAATTATAAATTGCTAATCCACCTCCATCACCATTGATCACTGACCCACTATGAATAATCGAACCATTATCAAGCACAAGGCTACTTTCAATTCCAGTAGTCGAGTCTACATAGATATTGCCGCCAGCAGTTAAAGCGGATCCATTAATAATTACCACATGGTCAAGAAATACACTACTCTCATCTAAAACTGCCATGATACCACCATTGATTGCAGAGGCATTAACTAGTGCCATATCACGAAAAGTCACTACCGCACCATTGGTAACTTTAACCAGACCACCAGTTGCATCAAATGTTTGACCCGATCCATCAATGGTTGTAAATATATTGCCACCTACCTCGCAACCCGTTACACCATCACTAGCGACAAGCGTCAAATTCATATCGATTTCACCAATCAATTGATTGTATGTTCCGGCTTTTATATTGATAACATCATTGGGCTGAGCCGCTGAAATGGCATCAGCTATAGTGTTAAAACTACAAGCAGCACCATTGATACTGGCCATGGGTTGTCCTGCATAGATAGGGTTAATCCAAATGATAATTGTTAATAAAGTCAATTTTTGTATTGTTAGGTTCATAGGTGTATTTGTTTTGATAAGTTATTAATAATTTCGACATAATCACAAAAAAGTTTTATTTTCGAGGTAGAATATGGTTTTAAAAGTCATTATTAAGTAAAAGGATATGCAACTACTATTAAACAAAATTACCCAAATTGCTGAGGAAAGCATTGCAGCGTCTGGAAATGATGAGCTGTTTAATAAGCTTTATCCTTCAATTAAACAGTTGGCTCACTATGAATTGATGAAGCTTAATCCTGGCCAGCAGTTAACTCCAACTGCTTTGGTGAGTGAATGTTATATCAAGTTAAGTGCAGGTCAACCACAGAACTATGCCAATAAAAAACATTTTTACAATACTGTAGCTCGATGCATGCGTTTTTTCTTGGTTGATATAGTGCGTTCTCATCATCGCCAAAAAAGGAAAGGGGAACATACAGACTTCAGTGTAAGTCAAATCGTAGGGAATGATGGCATAGCCATGGAATTGCTTGAATTAGACGATGCGTTAAACCAACTTGAGGAAATAAATCCAGATTTGGCGAATATAACTATAATGCGTTATTTTTCAGGCATGACATTGGAAGAAATAGCAGCAACACTTGGGTGTAGCAAAAGTCACATTCATAAACAATGGACTATTGCGCGTGCTTTTTTAGTCACTATTTTAGAAGAAAGTGAGGGTGAGATAAATGATAGTAAAAAATAATAGGACAATTTGGCAGCAATCAACTGAAATTTTTGAAAGTTTGGTTGAGTTACCTCAGACACAGGCATTGTCAAAATTACAATTATTAGAAAATATTCCTGAGGCTGTAAAGCAAAGAGTTAGTAAATTAATTAAAGCAGTTGATAAAGATAATACCGTTTTAGATGTTGTAAACTCTGGAAATGTTTATCAACAACTCAAAGCCATTACAGATTTAACAGGTAAAACACTAGACAACTATAAAATTACAGAACTCATAGCTATTGGCGGCATGTCTTATATATATAAAGCACACCGTATTGATTCAAAAGTACAAAAACCAGTAGCAATAAAAGTTATGTCGCTGAACAAGTCTCCACAGACTATCGCCCTTTTCAATCGCGAACAACAAACTTTGTCTAGGTTAAATCACCCTAATATCGTATCATTTTTGCATGGAGGCCAAACAGATGATGGCATTTATTACCTAGTAATGGAGTACATCGAAGATGGTATTCCAATTGATGCATATATAGAAAAGAAAAAAATTGATAACACCACGATTGTTTGCATGATAAAAAAAATCGCCAATGCCATGAAGTTTGCCCATGAAAATTTGATTATTCATGGAGACTTAAAAACAGACAACATTCTCACTGACAAAGACGGCAATATAAAAATTGTTGATTTTGGGATTGCTGCATTTACTTATAAAGCAGATGACAATGGAATCAATGCTTATACACCTGACATTGCGTCGCCTGAGCAAATTAAAGGTGAAGCTCTGACCACTAAAACAGATGTGTTTTCTTTAGCAGTAACGCTATTACAATTGCTAATTAAAGACAGCAAACTACCAGAATTCACGCCTGAAACTTACGATGAGAAAGAAGATGAAAGGTATGTGAAGAAACTATTAAATGAATCAACTTTAGATAGTGATTTGTGCAACATCTTAATCAAGGCCTTACGTACAGATAGTTTTAAACGCTATTTCACCATGTTCGATTTTGCTAAGGATTTACATAAATGGTCATTAAACAAGCCTATTTCCGCAACTAAGCCAACACGATGGTACTTGTTTAAGAAATATTTTGCTCGCAACAAGTTGCTTGTTATTACAAGTTCTCTACTGGCAACTCTTGCACTTATTTCAATCTTTTTCGTTTACAGTTACATTAAAGATATTAAAAAAGAATCTCAAAGTGCACAAAAACAAATTGAGTTGATTCAGAAGAAGTTAGACTAAAACATCTTTTTTCATATATAAATTTATGGTGCTTCTAAAGGATGCTTCATACGTGTGTTGTATTTATCACTCTTTTCTCCACCGCCCTAGAGTTGTTCAAAACTCTCAATAAAAATTATATTTTTTCCTTGAATTTAACGCATTTAACCCTATCTAGTTGCCAACTTAATTTTAAATAACCTAAATCAAGGAGAAATCAATGAATATTCGTCCATTACACGATCGTGTAATTGTTAAACGTGAGGCTAAAGAAACCACAACAGCTAGTGGTATCATAATCCCAGAATCAGGTCAAGAAACACCATCGCAAGGTACTATTGTAGCCGTTGGCAATGGCAAAGTGCTTGAAAATGGTGATGTGCGTACATTAGAAGTTAAAGCAGGTGATATTGTATTATTTGGAAAATATGCAGGTACGGAATTCAAAGCAGATGGTGAAGAATTTTTGTACATGAATGAAAGCGATATTATTGGCGTAGTCGAATAATCATACCTTATCTATAAACGAATCAATTAAAAGAGAAATAAAATGGCAAAAGAAGTATTATTTTCAGAAGATGCACGCGCAAAAATGGCAAATGGTGTCAACATCTTAGCAAATGCAGTTAAAGTAACATTAGGTCCTAAAGGGCGTAACGTTGTACTAGACAAAAGTTTTGGTGCACCAACTATCACAAAAGATGGTGTTTCAGTAGCGAAAGAAATCGAATTAGAAGATAAATTCGAAAACATGGGTGCTCAAATGGTTAAAGAAGTGGCATCACAAACCAATGACGCAGCCGGTGATGGAACTACTACTGCAACAATTTTAGCACAAGCCTTTGTACGTGAAGGTCTAAAAGCTGTAGCAGCAGGCATGAACCCTATGGATTTAAAACGTGGTATTGACAAAGCTGTCGCAACAGCAGTTAATGCAATTAAAGACATGTCAACACCATGTACAGATACTGCAGCAATCGCTCAAGTTGGTACAATTTCAGCAAACTCTGATGAGAGTATTGGCAAAATCATTGCAGAAGCGATGGATAAAGTTGGCAAAGAAGGCGTTATCACAGTTGAAGAAGGCTCTGGTTTATCAAATGAGTTGGACGTTGTTGAAGGTATGCAATTTGATCGCGGTTATTTATCTCCTTATTTTGTTACTAATCAAGACGCTATGACAGCTGAGCAAGATGCTCCATTTATCTTGTTACATGATCAAAAAATATCAAATATACGTGACCTACTTCCAACACTTGAAGCTGTTGCAAAAGCTGGTAAACCTTTATTGATAATTGCTGAAGATATTGATGGTGAAGCACTAGCAACTTTGGTTGTTAACAACCTCCGCGGAATTGTTAAAGTAGCTGCAGTTAAAGCACCTGGTTTCGGTGACAGACGTAAAGCAATGCTAGAAGACATTGCGGTATTAACTGGTGCTACAGTTATTGCTGAAGAAGTTGGCATGTCATTAGACAAAGTTGAACTAGAACATTTGGGTACAGCAAAGAAAATTCAAATCAGTAAAGAAAACACCACAGTTATCGATGGTGCAGGTGATGCATCTGCTATTGAAGCTCGTGTTAATCAAATTCGCGCACAAATCGAAGAAGCGACAAGTGATTACGATAAAGAAAAACTACAAGAACGTGTGGCTAAATTAGCAGGCGGAGTTGCAGTGATTAAAGTTGGTGCGGGTTCTGAAATCGAAATGAAAGAAAAGAAAGACCGTGTTGAAGATGCATTACACTCAACTCGTGCAGCAGTCGAAGAAGGCGTAGTACCTGGTGGTGGAGTAGCGTTAATCAGAGCATTAGCAAAAGTTGGTGATTTAACTGGTGACAATGAAGAACAAAACGTAGGTATCGCTATCGCTAAACGCACAATGGAAGAACCTTTACGTCAAATCGTCAACAACTGTGGTGAAGAAGCATCAGTCGTTGTTAATGAAGTTAAAAATGGCGAAGGTAATTACGGATATAACGCTGCTAAAGGCGAATACGTAGACATGATTAAAGAAGGGATTCTTGACCCAGCTAAAGTAACTCGTAGCGCATTACAAAATGCAGCTTCGGTTGCAGGCTTAATGATTACTACTGAATGTATGGTTGCTGACGCACCTGCTGGTGACGCACCTGCAGGCGGTGGTATGCCTGATATGGGTGGTATGGGTGGTATGGGCGGAATGCCAGGCATGATGTAAATTCATTGATGATATTGGCTCATTTATCCGCTATCTTGGTACTTAAAAAATACGCATTGGTTATTCACCAACTTGTTTTTCCAAGCACTAAGCTAGCAAACAACTAAACCAATCTAATCAAGAATTATACTTGTTGTATACTTGAAAGCCCTGATAAAATTATCAGGGCTTTTTTAATGCCAACAAACCCACATGTAAGATGGGGCTCGCCCATCACTTTAATACTCACATACTCTTGGTACTTAAAAAATACGCATTGGTTATTCACCAACTTGTTTTTCCAAGCACCAAGCTAGCAAACAACTAAACCAATCTAATCAAGAATTTGGCAATGTTATTATGCGTTCTCAGATCTCACCCATCAGTGTCACAAGGTATGTTATTAATTGACAAAGATTGCCATCTAACTATCGTTTCTAGCAATGATTGAAATTGATATTTTTACTAATGTGAATAATTATGAACAGTTATTCTTTTAGCTTTTGTGTCCTTAACATCTTTTCCAGTTTATGTTTGTACGGGCGAAACCAAAACTCGACAAACAACATAGCATAAATTGTAGGTTTTAGAATAATAGTAAGGAAGGATGTAATTGACTTTAATTCTAATGGCATATGTATGGCGAGAGTTAAACCTGTGATGATTGTTGCGAATACACCGACAATATAGGCATTTTTAATGATAAATTGGGCTTGGATGATGAGTTGGTCAAGGCCAGATACAATTTTGGGGTATTTAACAATCCATGATGTTTTATCAAATAAATAATGTGTGCTTTTAAAGCCATAAGTCATAATCGAAAGCATAACGGTTAAAACCATAACAAGTGAAAAACTAGCTAATTCCCACATTCCATTAGTGCCCGTTAACAATATTACTGTCGGTGTTGTGAGACCTAATATGAAAAGGCCTAGTATGCCACCCCAATCGGTTATCATTGTATGATCTTCAGCATCAGGTTGTTTATCTATGGAAAATACCTGAGGTGAAATTTCAAATGCACTGGCCAATGCCAATTTAGAATCGGGTGAACAATTGCCATTTTTTTCAATTCGTTGAATGGTTCTTTCACTTAAGCCGCTAATTGCGGCCAGTTTTTCTTGGGACCATCCACGTTCTTTTCTTAATTGAATGATTTTTATATTTGAAACTGACATGCTTTTCTCTTACTCTAATTCAGCACTAGTATCTCTTATTTGTATTGTATTTACCACGACATAGGCATGACAATCATACGTCATTACTAAATTTCCTGTTGAATGTTTTATTAATCTCTATAATTTTTCTAACTATATCATAATGAAATATTTTTTATTAGTGATTTTATCACATTACTCTCACGCCCTTTTTAACCGGAAGTGATTGATATTTGAACTCGTATGAAAGCGCTTGATCTATTCGATGTAGTGCAGTAATTCAAAATTTAAGGGCTTAAATTAAATCAAAATAAACCCTTGGACAACTAAAATGTCTTTGACAAAACACTACCCTTGTCAGCAATAGATACATTAAACAAGTATAACAATAATCTTTAGAATGATATGTGAGGATACTAGGTTGATACGAGGTTAAAACACATGCTTTTATGTTTATGTATTTGGCTAGTAATCAATTTTCAAATCATTTATAATAGTGTCAATCTAACCCAATGCACTCAAAAGGGAGCAAAACATGACAAAACCAACTATCATTTATACCTTAACTGACGAAGCACCAGCTCTTGCTACGGGATCCTTTTTGCCAATCGTTAAAAAATTTGTAGCAGCAGCAGATATAAATATAAACACTAAAGATATTTCCTTGAGCAGTCGAATATTATCCAACTTCCCTGAATTTTTATCTGAAGAACAACGCAAGAGTGATGACTTAGCATATTTAGGTGAATTGGTTAAACAACCCGATGCAAATGTAATTAAATTACCCAATATTTCAGCCTCAGTACCACAACTAAAAGCAACCATAGAAGAGTTGCAAGCCAATGGTTACCAGGTCCCAGATTACCCAGATGAGCCAATTAATGAAAAAGAACAAGAAATCAAAACCCGATATGCAAAAAACCTAGGCTCGGCAGCCAACCCAGTACTACGAGAAGGAAACTCGGATAGACGAGTTGCTGCTCCAGTAAAACAATTTGCCAAAGAT
The DNA here is from genome assembly GCA_016744455.1 of Alcanivoracaceae bacterium. Taxonomy (GTDB): domain Bacteria; phylum Pseudomonadota; class Gammaproteobacteria; order Xanthomonadales; family Marinicellaceae; genus NORP309. Next base: position 35,679 of record JADGEI010000011.1, on the reverse strand, counting down.
AATCCGCACTCCATGGGTGCATGGTCGAGTGATTCTGCTACACATGTGGCTCATATGACTGATGGAGATTATTATTCCAGCGAGCAATCTGTGGTTGTGGAAGAGGCTGATGATGTCAAAATCCTACTCAATCATTCTGAAGGCAGTACAGTATTGAAGCAAAGCACATTACTTCAAGCCAATGAAATGATAGATGCCTCTGTAATGAGTGTGAAAGCTTTACGTGCATTTTTTAAAGAACAAATAGCAGAGGCTAAAAAACAAGGGGTATTACTATCCTTACATCTTAAAGCGACCATGATGAAGGTCTCTGACCCAATCATGTTTGGACATGCAGTGACTGTTTATTTTCAGGATGTTTTTGATAAACATGCTCAATTGTTTGAAGAAATTGGGGTTAATCAAAACAATGGTTTAGGCAATGTGTTTGCAAAAGTTGCTGAACTAGAAACTGGTAAACGTGAAGAAGTCGAAGCAGATATCGCAGCATGTTTAGAAAATGGGCCAGATATGGCGATGGTAGATTCTGACAAAGGAATAACAAACCTACACGTACCAAGTGATGTGATTATTGATGCCTCAATGCCAGCAGCGATTCGTTCGTCTGGAAAAATGTGGAATAAAGAAGGGAAATTGCAAGACATGAAAGCCATGATTCCAGATCGTTGTTATGCTGGAATTTACCAAGAAGTTGTTCAATATTGCAAAGACCATGGTGCTTTTGATGTAAAAACTATGGGCAATGTATGTAATGTTGGCTTAATGGCACAAAAAGCTGAAGAATATGGTTCACATGACAAAACATTCGAAATTACTCAATCAGGAACAGTTCAAGTTGTTAATAAGTCTGGTGTCGTTTTGATGGAACATAAAGTAGAGCAGGGTGATATTTGGCGGATGTGTCAAACCCGTGATTTACCTATCAGAGATTGGGTTAAACTTGGTGTAACCCGTGCTAAAAACACAGGAAGCGCGGCTGTTTTCTGGTTAGACCCAAAGCGTGCACATGACAGAAATATCATGGCAAAAGTTGAAGAGTACTTAAGCATGCATGACATACAAGCTTTGGATATTTCAATCAAATCACCAGTCGAAGCCATGCGTTATACCTGTGAACGCGTTACTGCAGGTCTTGACACTATTTCAGTTACAGGCAATGTCTTACGTGATTATTTAACTGATTTATTCCCGATTTTAGAATTAGGCACATCGGCTAAAATGTTATCCATCGTTCCATTACTAGCAGGTGGCGGCTTATTTGAAACTGGTGCAGGCGGTTCAGCCCCGAAACATGTGCAACAGTTTAATGCCGAAGGTCATTTACGCTGGGATTCATTAGGAGAGTTTTTAGCACTTGCGGTCTCATTAGAGGCCATTGGACAAAAAGGTAATTCTCAAGCACTGGTCTTAGCAAAAGCTCTTGATGATGCCACTGACAAATTTCTAAAAAACAAAAAGTCGCCTTCAAGAAAAGTTAATGAACTAGATAACCGAGGCAGCCATTTTTATCTCGCGATGTATTGGGCACAAGCACTTGCTGCTCAAGATGAAGATGCAGATTTGAAAGCCTATTTTTCACAACTAGCTACAAATTTAACAGGCAATGAAGCCATAATAACGACAGAACTTCTTGCGGCCCAAGGTAGCCCAGTGGATATAGAAGGTTATTATTTCCCTAATCCTGAAAAACTAGCCGCCTCCATGCGCCCAAGTATGACTTTTAATCGGTTTATAGATTAAAAACAATGGATTTCCGCCTACGCGGGAATGACGTGTTATTGTTATTCTGTTAAGTACAGTAATTTAACTTTATCCACCATTCCCGCAAAGCCATGAATCTATCGCTCCCCGCTATTCCCGCAAAACCATGAATCTATCATTCCCCATCACTCCTTCGAAGGCAGAAACCTATCACTCCTCGTCATTCCTGCGAAGGCAGGAATCTATCACTCCTCGTTATTCCTGCGAAGGCAGGAATCCACAATTTCCCGTCATTCCTGCGAAGGCAGGAATCCACAATTTCCCGTCATTCCTGCGAAGGCAGGAATCCATAGGTATTTATAATGAACAAACAACCATGCGTTTACATCTTATCAAACAAAAAGAATGGAACCTTATACATTGGAGTAACAAGCGACTTGGTCAAAAGAACATGGCAACATAAGAAAAAACTAGTAGCAGGATTTTCTGAAAAATATGAAATTGATAAATTGGTATATTTCGAACAACATGAAGACATGATTTCTGCAATTACTAGAGAAAAACAAATGAAGAAATGGAAAAGGCAGTGGAAAATAAATCTAATTGAAAAAGACAACCCTCAATGGAATGATTTATGGCCTGAGATACTTTAAACAATGGATTCCCACCTTCGCGGGAATGACGTGTTATTGTTATTATGCTAAGTACAGTAATTTAACTTTATCCGTCATTCCCACAAAGCCACGAATCCACAATTTCCCGTCATTCCTGCGAAGGCAGGAATCCACCATTCCCCGCCATTCCCGCAAAACCATGAATCCACAATTTCCTGTCATTCCTGCGAAGGCAGAAATCCACCACTCCTCGTCATTCCTGCGAAGGCAGGAATCCACCACTCCTCGTCATTCCCGCAAAACCATGAATCCACAATTTCCTGTCATTCCTGCGAAGGCAGAAATCCACCACTCCTCGTCATTCCTGCGAAGGCAGGAATCTATGGGCTTTTAACTTTGAAAGCAAGCAAACTATTGGCTACCATTTACCTAAATAACATGAGTCATTGATATGATTGACAAATCAACATAGAATACATTTCTTACAAAATTAACACCCCTTTAACTACTAGTGTTGTAAGATTGACTTATCTAACAGTAATTATCTAATATGAAAAAAATAATGATCACCTTATTGATAGGAATACTTCTCTTATCTGGAAATGTAGTTGCCCAATATTCATTATTCGACACGAGCTATTTACACGAAGTAAGGATATCATCGAAAGACCCTAATTTTTGGCAGCAGCTCGATGATGATTATCAAAATTGGCTCAGTAATGGTGTAGAAATACCTTACCGCAATGCTACAGTTATTGTGGATGGAACCAGCATGGATGATGTTGGAATTAGACAAAAAGGTTTTTCATCAAATTTTTTTACAGACACAACAAAAAAACCACTTAAATTAAATTTCGGAATTTTTTCAAGCGATGGAGAAAGAACTTTTGATGGCGTTCGTAAAGTTAATTTAATGAATGGGATAGGTGATGCAGCCATCGCAAAAGATAAACTTGCTTATGATATGTTCCGAATGCATGGCGTACCTGGGCCTAGGGTTGCACATGCTAAAATCTATGTAAATGATGTGTTTTGGGGTGTTTATGGATTAATTGAACAAGTCGATAAAAAATACCTCAAACGTAATTTCTCCGATAATGACGGAAATCTATGGAAAAACAAAGGCAATTCAAACTTAGAGTGGTCGCCAGGAAATACACAGGCCGATTATCCATTTGAACTACAGACAAACGAAACGGAAGATGATTGGACCAAATTTTTAGGTTTTATTGAATTTATAAACACAGCAACAAATACAGAATTCGCTAATCAATTGTCTGATATTTTTGAACTAGATGAATATTTTAGAATTTTAGCAATAGATCTCTTAATTAACAATTGGGATTCCTATATAGATCATGGCAGAAATTGGTATATGTATTATGAACCCAAAATAGATAAAATGCACTGGCTACCATGGGATTATAACTTTGCCTTTGATAGAAATATAGCAGGCGATGGTGATCTGGAGCTAATCCAGATGAATCAAAGTAAGGTTCTCACCAAAAGAGTCTTTGAGACTCCTGCTTACCGCACTAGAATATTGGATTATATGTGTGAAATTTTAGCGGTTAATTACACCAGTGAAAGAGTTTATCCTATGCTTGATAGTCAATTAAATCTTGTCATTAATGAGTGGGGTTCAAGCAATGATTTTTTTAATACAGTAGATTTGAATAATTTCATTAATGCGGATACATGGAATGGTGCCTTTGGTGGTCCTGGAACTCAAGGCATGAAGAAGTTTTTAATTGACAGAAGAGCCGTTGTTGAAGCTGAAATGGCACAAGAAGGGCATGTTTGTACAGCATTAAATGCACCAATTGATCCGCAAGATGTAGTGGTTAACGAATTCATGGCTCGCAATGATGATGATAGTCCATGGTTTGATCAGGATGGAGATTTTGATGACTGGATAGAATTATACAATAACACAGCAAGCCCAATCTCATTAGCCAATTATTTTTTAAGTGATACTGATACCTTTCTTCATAAGTGGGAACTTCCAGAAAATGCAGTCATTCCTGCGAATGGTTACTTGATTATTTGGGCAGATAAAGACCCTCACCAAGTTGGTTTACATACAAAATTTAGCTTGGACAAAGATGGTGGAAATATTTATCTATCATATTTAGATGGTACGTTGATTGATTCAGCCACCTATAGCACACAAGAAAAAGAAGAAAGTTTATCAAGAATACCCAATGGCACAGGAGATTTCATCAATACCACTGTTACATTTAATTCAGAAAACAATAATTTAGATGTGATATTTGCTTCGAGTTTTGAATGAAAAGCCTTTTATTAATTGTATCGTTGCTACTACTTGATGCTTGCACCAGTGAGCAACAACTCACAAAAGAACAAATCCTCCTCCAATCAATTGATGAATTGGAGAATCGTTTTGAAGAACGCAAACTTAGTCGAATAATTGAATACATTAGCGAAAATTACCTAGATCAATCAGGTAGAAAACTCCGAGACATAAAACGCATTATTCAATTACAATTAATGCGGCACAAAACGCTGCATGTCTTTTCAACAGTCAAAGAAATCGTCTGGATAGATGATAACAATGTTGATGTCACCATCGCAACAGCGATGGGTGGCAAACCCATTAAAAGTGCCAGTATATTGACCTCAATTCGAGCTGATATGGTGACATTTCAAGTCAGTTTTAAACTTGAAGATGAAATTTATAAAGTCCAGTCAGCCACATGGAAATGGGCCAGACCCACAGATTTTCTATAGGTTTATTTTTGATTCATTAACTCCATGCCTTTAAGCCATGAACTTAGTTGTGAATTAAGTTTATGGTTTGGGTATTTTTTTATCAACCCATTCAAAATGGTTTGAGCTTTTGCTTTAGTGTTTTGATTACGATAAAGAACTTGTGCCAATAAAAAATAATTGGCCACAATATCTTCATGCCCCGGATATTTGTTATGAAAAAACTTAACAATGTCTACAACCATTTGAAATTTTTCGGCAGAAAAAGCATACTTAGCTAAAACATTGATATCGGTTGGGTCTTTCTCAATGAATTTCTTATTTTCTAAGATTAAATCACTATAAAGTTTAAAAGCTGCGCCAATTTTATTTTCGTTAATAAGCTCGTGTATTGACTCAGCATCAGATAACGATTTGGTTTTATCATCTTTTGCTGATTCTTCTATCTGCTTTTCTAATACCAGCAGCTCGTTAGAATTATCACCATTTTTTTTTAATTCGGCAATGATTAATGCCGCTTGAGAAAAATTTCCAGCAAGTATCAAGCTTCTAATTCTCTGGTGAATAGGATTTGATTCAGCTTGTTGTAGAGTTAATGATTCATCGTCATTTTCACTATTAAACATAGCTTCAAAACCATAGGACTCTCGATTTTGAAAAATTAAAAAACCCATGATGTGAAAGTTAAGTACCATGATAAAAAATTTAAAAAATAGAATGACAATGTTTGCAAACAACTCAGGTAAAATTCTGTAAAATAACGGTTCAATAGCGTAGAGTTGTAAATACTCTAAGAGCAACCAAAAACCAACAAAGCAAAGGTAACTAAAAAATAGTGGTTTAATCAAACGAATAATTGTCATGGGATTTAAAGCACTGGTGATCGAATTGGTCACAGATAAAACCATAAAAATAGCTGGCGTTAAAAACGTACTAGCAAAGATATAGGAAACTAAAATCAGAGGATCTTTTACAAAATACAGCAACCAAATTAAAATACCTTTTTGGCATAACCCAACAACAATAAATTGAATTAAGATTGATTTAGCTTCAAAAGAACTCTGAAAGTCACCAGGCAGCATATTCCCATGTGCTGTTTCTAGTAGCACATCGACAGCTAATTTATATACCAAAGCATACAAAACAAAAAGAGCAATTAGCCCCAAAATTGATGGCAATAATGTAAACACATGACCAGCAGCCAAAAGTAAAATCATAGGCAAGATTTGATTACTATTCACATAAGAAAAAAACTGTGGCAAGTTAGATAAAAAAAACTTTTGGGGATTTGCAGGTTTCATGTGTTCTTTGTAGTTGAATTAATTTAGTTAGATAGTATGAATTTAACTTTCAATTAACATCATATCACTAAAATACACTACTTGGAATGGGAAATGGACAATAAAAAGTTTGCAAACAATTTGGCAACAACACAACTGGTTAAAAAACAATAACTCTATAAAAAGGCATGCAACAGCTCTGAGTCTATCTGTTGTTGTACTGGCATTGTTATTATTGATACCAATAAACCAGTCGTTGCAACAAGGCACTGAAAAGACTCGCATAAGTGTTGAGTTAGTTAAACCAAAGACAGTACAAATAGAACCTATAAAAAAACCAATAGAACCTCAAAAAGTACAAATTGATGCCATAAAGCCAAAACCAGAAACTATTAAAGAACCACCTAAACCTAAAGAAAAAAGCAAACCTCTGCTAGCAAAAAAAGAACAAAACCAACAAAACCAACAAAAAAACAAGATTGAGAAGAATCAAAATAAACTCCCCTCAGTTGGTTTAATTCTAAATTCAATGCAAGGGAAAGCTAAATTATATAATTTAGATAAAGCTTTTCAACCAAGGACAGCAAATCCAGAAGACTTTATTTACAAAACATACCAACAACCCAAATGGAATCAGGTAACAAAACTAATAGATGAAGAAGTCGATAAACCGCAATACGAAATGAACTTCTATTCAGAAGGGATAGAAGGTAGTGTAGAACGGTTTATGGATAAAATAACCAAAAAAAAACGCTTCACAACAAAATACGGAACCAAAATCGACTGTGTTTCAGTAGCCATAGTTATAACTGCTTGCGGTTGGAAGTAATCAACAAGGTGTAATATACATCGTCATTGCACATTACACATTGACTCTGTTAAAATACGCCTTTTATACACAAGTAGAGTTGAGTACTATGACAGATAGAAAGACATTTGAGAAATCAGTTGAAGAACTCGATGAAATTGTAAGTAAAATGGAATCCGGTGATTTGAGCCTAGATGAGTCGCTTAAACTTTTTGAAAAAGGAGTAAAATTGACCAGAAGCTGTCAAAAAACATTGGCAGAAGCCGAAGCGAAAATTGAAAAACTCATGGCTAATAGTTCACAACAAAATTAAGCTCACGAGTTAATTTTATCAAATTTGCAAAGGCTGAAATCCATAAGACATGATGACAAAACAATTTGAAGAAAAAAATCACCACTACCAAAAACGTATAAATACATTTTTAGCTGATTTTTTAACACAGCATTATTCAAAATCCAATCGCCTAATTGAAGCAATGAGTTATTCATTGCTATCAGGCGGCAAACGTATTCGTCCACTATTGAGTTATGCCACAAGCGAAGCACTCGGTTTAGATCTAAAACAAGCTGATTTTATTGCTGCAAGTGTCGAAATGATTCACGCTTATTCACTAATCCACGATGATTTACCAGCGATGGATGACGATGATTTACGTCGTGGCAAAGCAACTTGTCATGTAAAATACGATGAAGCAACCGCAATACTCGCAGGAGATGCCCTGCAAGCCATGGCATTTGAGGTCTTAACCCTCGTAAACACAGATCCGCAAATAGTAGTCAAACTGATTGCCCAACTTTGTCAATCTTGTGGAGCCATTGGTATGGCAGGTGGACAATCATTGGACTTAGAGTCAGAGAATAAACAACTTCAATTAGCCGAAATGGATAACATTCATCAACTTAAGACAGGAGCACTTATTGCAGCAGCAGTTGAAATGGTCGGTATATTAGATCCAAAGTGCACAGAAAAAACCCAACAAGCACTAAAAAAATACGCCTATAATTTTGGAATGGCCTTTCAAATAATAGATGACGTCTTAGACATCATAGGAGACGCTAAAGAAATTGGCAAACCCATAGGGTCAGATATAGGCAACAATAAATCCACCTATCCCGCAATTATGGGCTTGGATGCTTCAAAAAGCGCAGCAATAAAACACTCAAAAGAAGCCGTATCCCAGCTACAACACCTCCCCAACGACAGCTCCTACCTTAGATACCTTGCACAATACCTAGTCTCAAGAAAAACCTAATTGTAAAATAGATCAAAAAATCTAAAATTGCCGAAGAAGGCAATAAACGGTTTTGTGAATTGCAAAAACATGTCGATAGTATTTCAGATTAAACCTTTTTCAATCTAATAAAAGTAACTAATATGAAAAACTTTCAAATTTATAATTAATAGTTACAATAGTATTTTGGAATATAACTCTCATCATTAATTTCTACATGAAAATATCACAATGAAAAACTTTGCTTTAATAGGGGCTGCTGGATATATTGCACCTCGACACATGAAAGCTATCAAAGAAACTGGTAATGATTTGGTTGCTGCTTTAGACCCTTACGATGGTATTGGAATTATGGACAGTCATTTTCCTGAAGCCAGTTTTTTTACAGAATTTGAAAGGTTTGATAGGTTTGTTGATAAATGGCGTAGAAATACGGGCAAAAAAATAGATTATGTATCAATTTGTTCCCCAAATTACTTGCATGACTCACATATGCGATTTGCATTAAGGTCAGGTGCAGATGCTATATGTGAGAAACCATTAGTTCTAAACCCTTGGAATATAGATCAATTAAAGGTTATTGAAGAAGAAACTGATCAAAAAATATTTAATATTCTACAACTCAGATTACATCCATCCATTATTGCTTTAAAAGAAAAGGTAGCCCAAGAACTCAAAAACAACCCAGATAAAATTTATGATATTGATTTGACCTATTTAACAAGTCGAGGAAAATGGTTTTTTATATCGTGGAAAGGCGATGAAGATAAATCTGGTGGGATAGCATCAAATATAGGCGTACATTTTTATGACATGCTTAATTGGATATTTGGTGATATTGAAGAAAATATAGTCCATGTTAAAAAACCATTTGTTAATGCTGGTTTTTTAAAATTGAAAAATGCCAATGTCAGGTGGTTTCTATCTGTGAATTATGATTACATTCCTGAAAAAGTTAAAAGCATTGGGCAAAGAACTTATCGCAGTATTAAGATTAATGGTGAAGAAATTGAGTTTTCTGGAGGTTTTACCGATTTACACACAAAAAGTTACAAAGAAATATTAAAAGGAAATGGATTTGGTCTTAACGAAGCTTACAGCTCAATCAATACAGTTTCAACTATCAGAGATTTAAAGCCTGTCGGTTTAAAAGGTGATTATCATCCTTTTTGTAAAAAAGTTCAAGAAAGATGAGTAATGATAGCTTTGTTCATGAAACAAGTATTGTTGATGAGAACGTAGAAATTGGAAGTAATACAAGAATATGGCATTTTTCTCACATTCTATCACACACAAAAATTGGTAAAAATTGTTCCTTCGGCCAAAACTGCGTAGTTGGACCTAAAGTAAGTTTAGGCTCTGGTATAAAAGTACAAAACAATGTTTCTATATATGAAGGTGTAGAAATAGAAGACGATGTTTTTCTTGGGCCGTCGATGGTTTTTACCAATGTCATCAATCCCAGAGCTTTTATACAGAGAAAAGAAGAATTTAAAAAAACTTTACTTAAAAAAGGCTGCTCAATAGGCGCCAATGCCACGATTATATGCGGTGTAACTATTGGTGAATATTCAATGGTAGGATCTGGAGCAGTCATTAATAAAAGTGTCAAACCCTATGCACTAATGGCGGGTGTTCCCGCTCGTCAGATTGGCTGGGTTGGCATTTCAGGTAATACATTAGAATTTATTGATAACCTAGCATCTGATGAATTTGGCGAATATAAACTGATTAACAATGGGTTAAAAGTTATATACAAATGAAAATAGATTTTGCAAATTTACAGTATCAATACCAACTTTACAAAAAAGAAATTGATGAAGCTGTTCAAGCAGTACTAAATAAATCAAACTATATAATGGGGGAAGAAATCACCCAGCTTGAAAAAAGTTTAGAATCATTCACCAATGCTAATCATGCCATTACATGCTCCAATGGAACAGATGCACTGCTATTAGCAATGATGGCATTGGGCATTAAACCAGGTGATGAAATCATTACACCGCCTTTTACATTTATAGCCACAGCAGAAACCATTGCATTTATGGGTGCAATTCCTGTATTCGTAGATGTTGATGAAAGAACTTATAACATTGACCCATCTAAAATTGAAGAAAGAATTACATCCAAGACAAAAGCCATTATGCCCGTATCACTTTTTGGACAACCCGCAGATATTGATGCAATACAATTGATTGCGGATAGGTACAATTTAAAGGTCATCATTGATGGAGCTCAAAGCTTTGGCAGTACTTATAAAGGTAAGACAGACAGCAATTTAGGTGATATTTCTACTACAAGTTTTTTCCCAGCAAAACCATTGGGGTGTTATGGCGATGGTGGGGCAATATTTACCAATGATGAGGAATTGGCAGTCAAAATGAGACAAATGAGAACTCATGGACAGGATAAAAGATACCATCATAAATATATTGGAATGGGTGGTAGGCTTGACACTATTCAAGCAGCGGTTCTAAATGTCAAACTAAAACACTACAAAAAGGACATAATTTTAAGACAAAAAGTCGCAGATCGGTACTGCGAAGAACTTGAAACTAAAGATATTGTATTGCCTTTTATAGAAAAGTTTACTACCTCTGTTTGGGCTCAGTTTTCCATTCGAGTAAAAAAACGCGATGAAGTACAGTTATATTTAAAGGAACAATATATTCCGACAGCGGTCCATTACCCTAGGCCATTACACTTGCAAGAGTGTTTTAGATATCTTGGCTATAAAGTTAATGATTTCCCAGTGAGTGAAATAGTGTCAAAAGATATTTTAAGCTTACCAATGAATCCATATTTATTAGATATAGAAATCAATAATATCAATCAACAACTTCTAAAAACACAGGTTTAATATCTAATAAATATGGTACAAGTTACTAGAACAAAAAAAGTCCTCGCTTTATCTCTTGGAGGAACATTCAACAATATAGCATTAATTATTGCTGGGGTTATTGCGGCAAGACTATTAACAAAACATGATTACGCTACAATGAAACAAACAATATTAGTTTATAGCTTTATAGCTCCACTAGTAATGCTTGGTTTGTCTGATGCCCTTTTTTATTTTTTACCGAAAGAGAAACATCGTAAAACTGGTATTATTATAGATAATATTGTTTTATTATTTGTTATGGCACTAGTTTTTAGTGCTTTTTTATACTTAGGAGGGTATAAAATTATAGCGCATTATTTTGATAACCCTGATTTGTTAATAACCCTTAAATGGTTAATTCCATATCCTGTTTTTATGATGCCAGCAACTATATTAGGGGCTGTATTAATCACACAAAACAAAACTTACACATTCACCATCTACAATGTTATATCAAAGTTTTTATTGGTTAGTTTTATTATAACAGGTATATTTTTAACACGTAGTTTTACTGGACCATTAATAGCTCAAATATATTTCCCATTATTAGCATTACCATTTATTTTGTGGCTATGTTTTAAACACGTCCCTGGCAAGATAACCCTTCCATGTAAACAAAGCATGTTGAAAATATTAAATTATTCAGTACCTCTTGGCCTCTCTGGGATGCTAGGTACAATTACTTTAATGACTGATAAAGTAATTGTTTCAACTATGTGTACACCTGAAAAATTTGCAAATTATGTAAATGGAGCAATTGAGATTCCATTAATAGGAATCATTACAGGTTCTATCGCTTCAATCATATTAGTTGATATGGTAAAATATATAGATCAAGAAAAAAAAATAAAAGCTTTAAAACTTTTTAAAAAGGCTGCTGTTAAAAGCGCGATTGTTCTTTTTCCTGTTATGATATTTTTATTAATATCAGGAAAGTCATTAATTTTGACTCTATATTCTGAAAAATATGAAGGAAGTGTGGCACCTTTTTATATCTATCTATTCATTCTGCCAATTCGCATTGTGATTTATGGTTCTGCCATGATGGCATTAGGTCAAACAAAAGCTATATTGTTTCGGAGTTTATTTGATTTTATAATTAATATCTTTTTAAGTATTTTATTTATACAACTATTTGGTTACTTAGGTGCTGCTATTGCAACAATAGTAACATTATATTTTTGGACAGTTCCTTTCAACTTGTATAAAATTGGGCAAGGGTTTGAGTTAAAAGCATGGCAAATATTACCTTTAAAACAAATAAGTCAAATAATGCTGTTAAGTATTTTAGCATCTCCAATAGCATTAACATATATTTTGAATAATAACCACGAGTGGTGGATACAATTAATTGTATCTTCAATTTTCTATTTTCCTATTATTTTGTGTTTATTATATAAGTATATGTACATAAAAATACCAGAAAAATTTAATAAATATATACCAAGCGTAATAAAAGTGAAGCTAAAATGAACACAACAGAAAAACAAAAAACAAAAAATAATAGCATTAAACATTTCATTTCTCGTGTTAAGAGTTTTATAGGAAGGGGGTGGAAAAGTCCAATTACACCAGGTTTATGGATTGTTAATAATTTTTTTCAAAAAATTCTTCGAATAAATAGTGAAATACCTTGGATGATTCATTTTACTTCAGGAGCAATTGGGAAAATCACTATTGGAAAAAATGTATGGACTTCATTTGCATTGAGTGGAAACTGCTATATACAAGGAGGAAATGGTGTATTCATTGGCGATGACACAATTTTTGCTCCAGGTGTCAAAATAATATCGGCAAATCACGACTTATTAGATTTCACAGTTTGGATTAAAGAAAAACCAATAGAAATAGGTAAAAACTGTTGGATTGGAGCAAATGTTTCAATTTTACCAGGTGTACAACTAGGAGATAATGTCATTGTTGCTGCAGGAGCAGTCGTTACTAAAAGTTTCCCATCTAATTGTGTGATTGCAGGTGTACCTTGTAAAATTATAAAAAATCATAATAATGATTAACTGGGTAACAATATGATTAAATCAAAAGATGATTATAAATATTATCTAAACGCAGATAGAATCGCATTATGTAAAGAAAGCACATATAGAGATCTATTTTTTGATAAAGTATGGAAATTTCAGCGTTTGTTAAGACAGTTAGAATATTTTACAAACTGTAAGAAAAATATTATCTTAAGAAAACTAATTTCTTATAGATTTAGATCTTTATCAATTAAATTAGGTTTCACTATCCCAATAAACGTTTTTGGACCAGGACTTTCAATTGCACATTATGGAACTATAATTGTAAATGGAAATTCAAAGATTGGGAAAAATTGTCGATTACATGCTTGTGTAAATATTGGTTCAAAAGCAGGCGCTGCTTATGATGCACCGGTGTTAGGCGATAATTGCTATATTGCTCCTGGTGTAAAAATATACGGTAAAATTAATATTGGTGATAATACTGCAATTGGTGCAAATGCAGTTGTTAATAAGAGTTTTCCAACTGGAAATATCACAATAGGTGGTATACCTGCTAAAGAAATATCCAATAAAGATTCAAGTGGTCTAATTTTAAAAGGTGATACCGAAATGCAACACAAAACAGATACAGAAAATTCATGAAAATTGCACATCTCAATTTGCTTGAATATCTATATGTTGGAATTGAAAACAAACTGATTGAACAAGCAAATGCAGCTAATAAATTAAATTTAGACATTGATTATATTATTTTAAACAGAAAAAAAGAATGCAGGTTAAATAATATTCTCTATAAGAAGTTAATCTATCCAAAAAAAAGCATAACTCGGAAAATAATGCAAAGATTTTTTAAGTTTACAATCATAAACAATACAATTGATTTGAGTAACTATGATGTAATTGTATTTAGGTATCCATTGCCTGTAGCATATGACTGGGAAAAATTTACAGATAAGTACCCATCAAAGATAATAACCGAACATCATGCAATTGCAATTCATGAAACAATTAGTAAAATTTCTATTAGAAATTTTTTTAGCTTTGCTCAAGAATTTATTAATAGTAAAAAATTTAAAAAAAATTTAATTGGGTTAATTGGTGTAACTGATGAAATTACCAAACATGAATCCAAAAGGAATATTGGTATAAATGTTAAAACGATTTCTAACGGAATTGATGTATCAAATGTAACCTATACGAAATTCATCCCATTTAAAAATAAAAATTTAACAATGACCATAGTAGCGTCTGAATATGCACCTTGGCATGGTTTAGATAAATTGTTAAAATCTTTACTAGAGTTTGAAACAAATTTAAATATCACTATTAATATTATAGGAGAGTACATATCAGTTGAGGATAGATTATTAATCAAAAAAGTTAACGATTTAAAAAACAATGTGAATGCAAATGTACTTGGTATAAAACGAGGAAAGGAACTTGATGATATTTTTTCTAATAGTACATTAGCTATAGGTAGCTTGGCAATTTATCGACAAAAGCTAACTGAAGCTTGTGCTTTAAAAATTAGAGAATATCTTGCAAGAGGTATCCCTTTTGTTTATTCAGCAGAAGATTCAGATATTCCACATAATGTAGATTTTGCTCTACAAATTCCAAATAAGCCTATTCCTTTAGATTTCAATCAAATTGTAGAATTTGCTAGTAACATTTCATCTCAAAGAAACATATCTTCACAAATGAGACAACTTGCTTTTAAAAGAGTAGATTGGAAAATAAAAGTAAATGAATTGTATCAATTTATTCAAATTATAAAATATAATGAAAATATTAAATAACTGTCAACACGCTAATCAGCGAAATAATTATGTAACTCAACATATAACTATAAAAACAAATAAACAATCAACATATTAATCTTAGAATATAATCATATGAATTGGCAAAAAATAAAACAAAGTCAGAAAAAGAATAGGAGTTACCATGTGTGGTATATTTGGTCAAATTTCTAATAGTAAAATTAGTATGGAAAAACTAAACATATTAGTTAAACATTCAGAACAAAGAGGTATTGATTCTAGTGGGTTGATTTATTATGACAATTTAGATTATAAGATAAATCGAGCAGATTATAATATAGAGACTCTTCTAAATTCAGTTAGTATTGAAAATTCTAAAGTCATTCTTGGGCATAGTCGTCTTATTACAAATGGATTAGATGATAATCAACCTGTTATAAGAAATAAAATTTGTGCAATTCACAATGGTATTATTGTTAATGAAAAGGATATTTGGAACCAGATTAGAAAACAAAGAAATTATAAAATTGATTCTGAAATTATTGTTGCCATTGCTGAAGACCTAATAGAAGATGGTGAAGATTTATCAGACATTCCAAAAAAGATATTATCTATGTGTAGAGGTATTGTTTCATGTGCTCTTATTATACCAACACATGGGAAAATAATTTTATTTTCAAACAATGGAAGTTTATATGTTGGAGAAGATGGCGACAATATATATTTCGCATCAGAAAGTTTTGCATTAAATAAAACAGGGTGTGTTAATATTAAACAAATAAAAGAAAGTGCTTTTTATATAGATATTCCTATTTCCAATGATGACTTTATCATCAATGATAAAAACAGTAGAATTGAAAACCTTGTTCCTGAATTTAAATTCAATAAAAAAGAAGAAAAATTATTGGAATATAATGAAATATGTTTAAAACGATGTACTAAATGTATCTTACCAGAAACCATGCCATACATAAGTTTTGATATTGACGGTATTTGCAATTATTGCCATAATTATAAATTGCGCAATAAACCTAAGCCTAAAGAAGAACTTTTTAAATTGGTTGAACCTTATCGGAGAAAAGAAGGTTTAGATTGTATTGTTCCATTCTCAGGAGGTCGAGATAGTTGCTATGGTTTGCATTTGATTATAAATGAGCTAGGTATGAATCCAATAACATATACTTATGACTGGGGAATGGTAACTGACCTTGGTCGTCGTAATATTAGCCAGATGTGTGGTGATATGGGAGTAGAAAACATAATAGTAGCTGCGGATATTTCCAAAAAAAGAAAGAATATTGCAAAGAATTTGAGGGCATGGCTTAAATCACCTCATTTAGGAATGATAGCAATGCTTACTGCTGGAGACAAACATTTTTTTAGGCATGTAGAGACGATTAAAAAGCAAACTGGTATAAATTTGAATCTGTGGGGAGTAAACCCGCTTGAGACAACTCATTTTAAAACCGGGTTTTTAGGAATTAAGCCGGATTTTGAAGAAGAAAAAGTCTATAGTCATGGAGCAATGAAACAACTTAGGTACCATTCTAAAAGATTTAAAGCAATGTTGGCAAGCCCAGGATATTTTAATTCTTCATTATGGGACACACTTTCTGGTGAATATTATAGAAGCTTTACTAAGAAGAATGATTATTTTCATATCTTTGATTATTGGCAATGGGATGAAGAAACTGTAAACAATACTTTGATCAAAGAGTATGATTGGGAAACAGCTATAGATACATCAACTACATGGCGGATAGGAGATGGAACGGCAGGATTTTATAATTACGTTTATTATACTGTGGCAGGATTTACAGAACATGACACATTTCGTAGTAATCAAATTAGAGAAGGACAAATCACTAGAAAAGAAGCATTAAGGTTAGTTAATGATGAAAACAAACCTAGATATCAAAACATTAGATGGTATCTAGACACTCTTTCATTAGATTTTAGGGATACCATAACCATAATAAATAAAATTCCAAAATTATATAAAAAATAATATGAAAATAATGGTAGTTATACCAACTCTAGGTTTTGGTGGAGCTGAAAGGTTATTAACAACTCTATTGCCAAAAATTCAAAATTTAGGCCATTCCGTAATTGTTTGTCTATTCTATCTACCAACTGATTTAGTGTCAGAACTAAATGATAAAGGTGTACAAGTAAATATTATTAATTTAAGGCACAGGTGGTTTATATTTGAAGCTGTTTATAAACTAATAAAAGAAATTAAGCGGTTTAATCCAGATGTACTTTGGGGGCATTTGTATTTTGGAATCCTGTACTCAAGACTTGTCTCATTATTTTTCAAAAAAGTAAAAGTTATTTCTGTTTTACACTATCATGTGTCTTCAGATTCAATTAAAAAAGGCTTATGGTACTCATTTAGGCATTGGATGTTTAACAAAAGTAAAAAAATCGATTTTGCAACAATAGCTGTTTCAAAAAGTGTTAAAAAAGATTATGAGGAGTTCTATGGTTGGAATAACATAGAGACAATTTATAATTCGATCGACACTACCAAAATAATTGATGTCATGCATAATTCAAATGTTATAAAAACCAGAAATAAATACAGGGTCGGATCAAACCAAAAGCTTATTACATTGCCAGGAAGGCTGCATGAAAGTAAAGGGCATAAATATTTAATTGAAGCCATTCAAATATTAAAAGAGCAGCATAATTTCTCATCTAAAGTAGTATTAGCTGGCGATGGACCTTTTCAGGCTAACCTTAAAAAATTAATTGATGAATTAGGGTTGCAAGAACAATTTATATTAACTGGTAATTTGGAACAATTGAAGTTATTTAGCGTTATTTATGCCAGTGATTTAATTGTAATCCCATCTTTATTTGAAGCTTTTGGACTTGTCGCAATTGAATCAATGTCATTAAAAAAACCGATTATAGTATCTAATATAGATGGATTAACAGAGATCACAAAAAACAATTTCGATGCAATACATGTTCCAGCTAAAGATTCCAATGCATTAGCACAAGCAATTTTGAAATTGTTCAATAATACAGATAAAGTTAAATATTTAATTAGTAATGCTGAAATTACAGCTTCAAAATTTAATTCAGATTTAATAATAAAACAATGGATTGACTTGTTTAATAGAGATAAGAATTAATGTGCGGAATAACAGGTATAATAGATTATAAGAATAGTATTACTAAAGATTTACTCAAGTCTATGACAGATACTCTTATCCACAGAGGTCCTGATGACAGCGGTTATGAACTCTATGAAACACATAAGTATTCTTTGGGTTTTGGGTATAGACGATTGGCTATTCAAGATTTGTCTTTAAAAGGACATCAGCCTATGATGTATGAAAATTTCACCATAATATTTAATGGCGAAGTTTATAATTTTAAAGAAATTAGAAAAGAGTTAATTGAATTGAATTATACTTTTTACTCAGATTCAGATACAGAAGTTATGCTTAAAGCATTTCATCATTGGGGGGCAAAATCAGTTGATAAATTTAGAGGCATGTTTGCCTTTGCTATTCATGATAAACAATTAGAGAAAATATGGGTTTTCAGAGACAGGGTTGGAGTTAAGCCACTTTATTATTATCAAAAAAATGATTTGTTTATATATGCCAGTGAATTAAAAGCACTTTATCAACACCCCATGTTTCAAAAAGAAATTGATTTTAATGCTTTATCAATGTATTTACAATTTGGCTATATCCAAGCACCCTTAACAATTTTCAAGAATACTCACAAACTCAAAGCAGCTAATTATTTAGAATACGATTTAAAATCCCACACATTTAAAATAAAAAATTACTGGAGTGTTGTTAAGCACTATCAACAGAAAAACAAGGATAATAGCTATGAAAATGCACAAAATGAATTAGAAGACGTATTGAAAGATTCTTTCTCATTAAGAATGATTTCAGATGTACCCGTTGGGACTTTTCTAAGTGGTGGAATTGACAGTTCATTGGTGACTGCAATTCTTCAAAAGAATACTGAACAGCCTATTAGTACATTTACTATCGGTTTTGATGATGAGAAGTTTAATGAAGCTCCTTATGCCAAAAAAATAGCTGAACACCTTGGGACAAACCACACTGAACATTACTGTAGTATGAAAGATGCCATGGACATCATTCCAAAATTACCCGAAATATACGATGAACCATTTGCGGACAGCTCTGCAATTCCTACTACGCTGGTCTCTCAAATTGCAAAAGAGAAGGTGACAGTCGCACTATCTGGTGATGGTGGAGATGAGTTATTTGCGGGATATTCAAGTTATGAATTATTTGAGGGTAGGTTTAATAAAATTAAAAAACTTTCAAAGTTTAATATCGCAAAAACGATAATTGGAATTATTCCAGATCCAATAGTCAAGTTTCATAATTGGAGTACAAAGTATTATCCTAAGTATTTAAAATTGAAAAACACACTTGAACATAAAGATATACAAAACATGTATAAAGTATCAAATTCAGTGTTTACAAAAAGCGAAATAAACCACGCATTATCAGATAAGTATCATTTTATTAATGACCCTAGTTTTGAGAATATAAATAACATCGAAAAAATGATGTTATCTGATTTTAATGGTTACTTAGCAGACGATATACTTGTGAAAGTTGACAGAGCATCTATGAGTATCTCACTTGAAAGCAGGGAGCCATTACTTGATCATAAAGTAATTGAATATGCGGTCAAGCTTCCCATAGAATTTAAAAAGAATAAGAGAATTCTCAAAGATATTTTGTCCAAATATGTGCCCAAAGAATTATTTGAAAGGAAAAAAACAGGTTTTGGTATTCCAATAAATAATTGGTTGCGTAACGATTTAAAATATTTAATCGACACTCACATGGATGTTTCACTAATTAAAGATCAAAATATATTTGATGTTGGGTATATAGAAAGTTTAAAAGATTTGTTTTTTAGAGACAAAATTGATGATAGGAAAATTTGGACAATATTGATGTTCCAAATGTGGTTTAGTAAAAATATGTATAACAACAATGCTATTTAATAGTTACGAGTTTATTTTTCTATTTTTACCAATAACATGGTTTTTCTATTTTTATTTAAATAATAAGCGATTAACAGAACTTAGCAAAGGATTCCTGGTGCTTAGCTCTTTGTTTTTTTATAGTTGGTGGAACATTATTTACCTTCCTCTCATATTAATCTCAATGTCATTTAACTATACTATTGGCTCTAGTCTTACTAAGAATCACAAAAATAGTATTAAAAAGCCAATCTTAACATTTGGCATTATTGCAAATTTATCACTTTTAGGTTATTTCAAATATTCTGATTTTTTCATCTCAAACATAAACAATACAGTGGGAACAAATATACCGCTGCTTCATTTAGCCTTGCCATTAGCCATTAGTTTTTTTACATTCCAACAAATAGCTTATTTAGTAGATAGTTATAAAAAAGAAACACATGAATATAATTTCCTAAATTATTCGCTTTTTGTGACATTCTTCCCACAGTTGATCGCAGGGCCTATTGTTCATCACAAGGAAATGATGCCTCAATTTGCTAATAAACGAAATAAGATAAAAATTTATAAGAATATAGCAACAGGGATTTTCATATTTACAATTGGCCTTTTTAAAAAAGTAGCTATAGCTGATACATTTGCCATATGGGCAACACAAGGGTTTGATCATGCAATAACATTAAACCTATTGGAAGCTTGGTCAACGTCACTATCATATTCATTCCAACTTTATTTTGATTTTAGCGGTTATACTGATATGGCAATTGGAGCAGCCCTGCTTTTTAATATTAAGCTACCAATCAATTTCAATTCTCCATACAAGGCGCTAGATATTCAGGATTTTTGGAGAAGGTGGCACATGACACTATCAAGGTTTTTAAGAGATTATATCTATATCCCGCTTGGGGGGAATAGAAGAGGAAACTATAGGACTTATACAAATATTATGGCAACATTTATATTGGGTGGACTTTGGCATGGGGCTGGTTGGACATTCTTATTTTGGGGATTCTTGCATGGTATAGCGCTTTCAATTCATCGTCTATGGGGGAAGTTTGGATTTAAGTTAAATAAAGTTATAGCATGGGTGATTACATTTAACTTTGTTAATATAACATGGATTTTTTTTAGAGCTAAAGAATGGAGTGATACATTAAAAATATTTAAGGGAATGTTTGTAGTAGATGAGTTACAAATGATTAACCCTATTATTATTTCAATGATATTTTTAGGATTTTTTATAACATTGTTTTTCAAGAACAGTATTCAAAAAAAATACGTATTCACAATACTGCCAGCAATTTTTTATGGCATTTTATTTACTGTAAGCATATACATCATCAGAATAGGAGATAAAAGTGAGTTCTTATACTTTAACTTCTAAACAAACTAAAAACTCAATAGTTATATTTATATTAACATTTATTATTTTAAGTGTTGTTATTGATTTAATGCTGGAATTTTACGTTTCTAAAAAAACTACAGCAAATAGCTACATTACAGAAAAAGATTCTAAGATAAAACATGTACAATTTAACAACCTTCTTAATACAGATGCAATATTCGTAGGCAGTTCAAGAACCTTCTATCATATTTCAACTAATGCATTTAAACACAGCAATCTTGATATTTACAATTTAGGCGTCAGTAATAGTTCATTACAAGATTACAGTTCATTAATTCAAGAAGCCATCAAATATACTCCTAAATCCATTATCATAAGTATTGAGGTCAATGAGCTATATCGTCAATTACCACTGTCTCAATACCCCAAACTTGCAGATCTAAAATCATATTTCCAGACAATGAATACTAGTTACAAAGTAAATTCTACATTAAATTGGATTGGAAATTTTCATTCTCTGCTTCGATATTCAGAAAGTATATACCTAAAAATCGTGAGTTTTTATAATAGATTCGATATTAAATCAATTGTAAACACAAATATTAAGCCTGATAATCAAGTCATAAATTATAATACAAAGTCAGATTGCCAAATATTCTCAAAAAAACAGACTGGTCCATTTATAACTACAAAATGTAAAAAAGGTGATGGTATATTATTTGGTAGTGTTAAAGATTGGATTAATATTAAAACAATAAAATTAGTACAAATTAATACTGAAACCGTAAAATTTGTTAACCATTTGATAAATCTTGTTGAAGAAGAAGGAATAAAACCAATCATAATATTAGAGCCTGTTAATCAATTTAACTTGCAATACATTTATGACATAAATTATATCGAGGAAAATCTTGATGCTGAAACAATTGATTTAACTCAATTAAAAACCACAAAAGAAATGTGGGTTGACTTTAGACATTTCAATAATCAAGGTAGGTTATATTATAGCCATCGTTTAAGCAATATATTGAAAGAATTAATAAATGAATAAAAACGTACTTTATATATCCATTATGGGAATGAGCGAACCTCTTGGAAAATCTCAAGTTTTAGAATACTTAAGTGATTTAAGCAATAATTATTCTATGTTTTTATATTCATTTGAAAAGGATTTAAGAAAAGAAATCATTAATGATTTATCCAAAAAAATGGAGCGAGAAAAGATAAAGTGGTCTTTTCAAAAATATTCTAATAAACATGGTATATTTTCTACTATAAAACAGATATTCTCTAGCTATAGAGAGCTTAAAATTCTTGTTAAGCAAAACAATATTAAATTAATACATGCCCGCAGTTTAATCCCAGTAGTGATTGCTCTCTTCTTAAAAAGAAAGTTTAAATTAAAAGTAATCTTTGATATCAGAGGATTTCAAATTGATGAAAAAGCAGAAGTTGGTAGGTTAAAAAAAGGTTCTATTTTGTTTAAACTACTTAAAAAAATAGAACACTATTCTTATAAAAAATCAAATTCTATTGTTACCCTGACCTATGCATCAGTACTATATATTAGTCAATATTGTGATAATAAAAAAATCGCTGTAATCCCTACATGTGCAAATAAACAGTTATTTAAAAGAATCAGCACTCAAGAAAAAAGCCAATTTAAGCAGGATGTTGGCTATGCCAATACAGATAAAATTTTACTTCATGTTGGTGCTGTATCTAATTGGTATGATTTTGATAATGAATTAAAAATTGTATCTAAATTAATGT
>JADGEI010000011.1:0-12558 GCA_016744455.1 Alcanivoracaceae bacterium | reverse complement strand
GACAGATGTTGGATGATCCAAACCTACAATTTTTAGTTATTAACAAATCCGAGCATAGTTTTATTTCTAAAAAAGTTAACGAGTTTCAGATTGATACGAAAAGGCTAAAAGTCATCGAAGTTGATTTTTATGATATGTATAAATATCTTAATGTAGTTGATGCCTCAATATTTATAATTAAAGCCACTTTTTCTAAAACGGCATCAGCACCTACAAAATTTGCAGAAAACCTAGCTTGTGGCCTGTTTTCTATTACAAATAATGGCATAGGTGACATGAATAAATTTTTCCAAGAGAATAAAACAATTGGCTATTCATTTGATATTAATGAGATTGATAGCAACATTAACGGAATATGTGAAAATATTATGAATGGGATGAATATCGAAAAAGACATGATAGAGTATGATAATGTTTATAATGAATACTTGTCTAAAGAAATGGCCATAAAAAAATACTCAAAAATATACAATCATTTGTTAACAGAAGAATAATATGAAAATAGCTGTTTTTGATGTTTGTGGAACAATATATAATTCAAATACAACATTTGAATTTCTTGATGACTTTTTTAAAAAAAATAATAAATATATTCACTTTAGAAAAATTACTAGCAATATCTTTTTTGTAGCTGCAAATCATTATATCAACAAATTTTTCCATGTAGATTTAATAAGGAACCGTGCTATTAGTTTTTTGAAAGGGAGTTCAATTAAGGAAATAAAATTTGCATCTAGAAAATTCTTAACTGAGACATTAGCGGATAAAAAAGTTAATAACGTTTTTGAACTAATCAAACATTATCGTAATGAAGGTTATAAGATTATTTTAATGTCGGCCTCTTTAGATTTTATTATCGAAGAAATACAAACGGAACTGAATACTGATGATTATTTTTCAAATCAATTAGAAAATGTTGATAATTTATATACAGGAAAAATATTAAAAGACATGACTTCTAAAAAGGATATGGTATTGAATGAAAATTATAAATCAATTAATTCATTAGCTGTAATTACTGATAATTTATCTGATTTTCAACTAGTAAAATCTGCCGATGACAAACATGTAATTTGCTGGAAGAAAAAACACCACAAGTTTTGGTTAAAATCCCAAATTAATAATATAAAATACCTTAATATGTACTCATGAAAAAATTCTATTTCCCATTGGTATATATGTTTGCAACAAGATATAAAACTAAATTTGATATGGTATCTTGGCTTATTCAAAGAATAATTCCTGTTTTTATTATTATCTATATTCAATTGGATTTAAACATAAGTAATTTTGGTTTGTATCTTGTTTTATATTTACTTTCCGATATGGCTTTTACATCTTTGTATGAGGTGGGGTATATTTATAATGATGTAATTACTACGAAAAAAGAAACAAACCCAACAATTCGTTTGGGTTTGGATGAATTAAAATACTTCGATGACAAATTCACAATGGTGATTTTTATTAAGTTTATTACAGCAATTACACTTTTGTTATTGATATTCAAAATTACAGAGAAGTACTCAATCTTATTGTATATGAAATATTTTATTATGTTAATTGTATTGATGATGATTAGTTTTGCTGCACATAATCTCATACGTAGTAGGCTAAATATTTTAACTTTTACTTGTTTAGTATTTTGTAAATTTAGTTTTGCAATTATCTTGTTTATTCCAATAAATTCTTTGTTATACCCTTTTTTGATCATATTTTTAATGTTTCCATTTCCAAGAATATTGGAGCATATGACCAAAAGAAAATATAAATTTGGTCATATAATTAAGTTTGTTGGGAATCATGATTTGTTTAGAGTGAGGTATTTTATAGTACTGATATTGTTAACCCTGATTGTTAAATTTAACTCAAAAATAGATACAAATTTAATGCTTATGATATTTGTATATTTCTTTCTTTATCGATTATTGGCATATATGCTAGTTACATTTAATCTTCATCAAAGATAATCTATGATTTACTATTACATTATATATTTGATTCCTGTAGTTCTTTCTTGGAGCTATGTAAATAAAGGTAACAATATCCCTAATAGGGCTAGTTTACCTTGGCTTGTCATTGGGTTTTTATTTGCTCTGGTCATTGGTTTTAGACATGAGGTTGGAGGAGATTGGTCAACATATATCCAACATTTCAATTCAATGGTTTATTATCAATTTCAAGAAATATTGCAGCATTCTGACCCTGGTTATTACATTATAAATTGGTATTTTAGTAACTGGGGACTTGACATATATTATGTAAATTTTATTTGCGGGGTAATCTTTATGGTTGGGTTGATAATATTTGCAAGAAGACAGCCCAACCCTTGGCTTGCGATTTCAGTTGCTGTGCCATATTTGATTGTTGTTATTGCTATGGGTTATACACGACAAGCTGTATCAATTGGATTTGTATTTTGGGGCCTTGCAGCTCTTGAAAAAAATAAGTTTAAACAATTTCTAGTACTATTGGCTTTAGCAGCTACTTTTCATAAATCTGCTGTAATCATGATTGGTTTGGGAGTATTTTTACAGGGAAAGGGAAAATTAACTAGGTTGTTTGCTGTTGGTATTGTAGGTTTTGGGCTATGGAGTTCGTTTTTAGCACAATATCAAGACCAATTATGGAAAAATTATGTTGAAGTTCAAATGCAATCTCAAGGAGCGATGATCCGAGTTGCAATGAATTTAGTTCCTAGTATTATATTTATTTTGTATCATAAAGCTTGGAAATTGAAATACAATGATTATACATTTTGGTATATGATAGCTATAGGCTCAATTGCCAGTGTTTTTTTTGTTACTTTTGCTTCAACTGCAACAGATAGAGTCGCTTTATATTTTACACCAATCCAGGTTGTAGTATACTCTCGTCTACCATACTTATTACAAAATAAAATTTCAATAAAAACAACAACGGCATTAATCTTATTGTATTATTTATTAGTGATGTATGTTTGGCTTAACTATGCTTCTCATGCGCATAATTGGTTGCCTTATCAATCATCTTTATTTGAAAATATTTTATAAATATAATAAATGGCTTTCCATTGAAGGATAAAAATCAAGCCAAAAAATATAAATGGATTAAGAATATGTTTAATTGTTTTTAGTCAAAATGCCTACATTTGGTATTTGCAGTGTTTTACATAATGCTACAATGCTTTTATGTCACTTTTAAAATCAAATTTAACCCTTAAACTTATCTTGACCTGTTTCTTGCTTGGAGTAGTTTTATTCGCTTTTGCACCGGGGAGTTGGACTCCTGCTTGGGTTGTGAATCACGATAAAATTTCACATCTGTTGGCTTTCTTTGTTTTGGGTTTGCAATGCAAGTTTTCTTTTCCTAAAATTAAGCATTTTTTACTGCTAGTTTTATTGGTTTTCTTTGCTGTTTTGATTGAGTATTTTCAATGTATGAAAAATATGTAATTTACATGTGAAATTAACAAATAAAACCAAGTTCAAAAACTGGATTACCGCCTTCGCGACAATGACGGCAGTTTGACATGGATTACCGCCTTCGCGGCAATGACGGCAGTTTGACATGGGTTGTTGACTTCGCGGCAATGACGGCAGTTTGACATGGATTACCGCCTTCGCGGCAATGACGGCAGTTTGACATGGATTACCGCCTTCGTGGCAATGACGATGGTTTGACAAGGGTTGCTGACTTCGCGGCAATGATGATGAGTTCTGTAGTGTGGGTTTAATGCCTTGTTTGTTTTCTTTGTATTACGCTTTTGATTTACTTTTTAAAATCTGTGCTAAAATAAAATTTTATCATTATTCAATATCAATGTGACAAAACAAATTCTTCTTTATATTATTTCTGATGATAATTATTTTTTATCGCATCGGTTGGGTTTAGCTAAAGCCGCTCAGACTGATGGTTATGATGTGACTGTTTTAGCCTATGAAAATGATCCTAAGTTTACGGATAAAATTAAATCGCATGGATTTAGCTTTGTTAAGTTTAACCAACGAGCACATGGTCTTGGTTTGATCGATAATGTTAAATTAATTTGGCAAACTCGTCAGGTGATAAATCTAGTTCGGCCCGATTTGATTCATACCGTTTCGATGCGCATGATGTTTTTGACGACCATTGCTTTTTGGTTGTCAAAATCAAAACGCATGGTGGCAACTTTGACAGGAATGGGGTATTTAGAAACCGCTAGCAACCCTATGATTAGAGTGGTTAAATGGTTTGTGACTAAAGCTTTTAAACTGATGTTTTACACCAAAAGAATACACTTGGTAGTGCAAAATCACGATGATTATCAAGCTGTAAAAGGTAAATTTATAAATCATAGTAGGCTGCATTTGGTTCTTGGTTCTGGAGTCGATGTTGATGCATTCCCGTTGTTACCATTACCTGATGATAAAACCACTCAAGTGACTTTTGTCGCACGTATGTTAAAGGATAAAGGTTTACAGGAGTTGGTTGATGCAGCAGAGATTATTAGAAAGCAGGGTGTTGAAAACATACAAATAAACTTGGTAGGCATGCCGCATGTTGTTAATCCGTTTAGTGTTTCGGAAAAACAGTTAAAATTATGGCAGGACCAAGGTCTGGTTAAATGGCATGATTTTCGAAGTGATATTATTACTGTTTGGCAGGAGTCCCATATTGCTGTCTTACCGTCCTATCGTGAAGGTTTACCAAAATCCTTGTTGGAAGCTGCCAGTTGTGGCAGAGCAATCATCACCACAGATGTACCAGGTTGTCGAGAAATGATAAATGGCAAGAATGGCGTCTTAGTGCCTGTGCAGAATCCAAAAGCGTTAGCACAAGCGATTATTGAGATGAGTAATGACAAAGGGTCACTTAAAGCCATGGGTTTGGAAAGTCGTAAAATGGCGGTAGAAAAATTTGCTGATGATGTGGTTAATAAGCAAATGTTGGAGATTTATCATTAATTGAGTCTGTTTTTGGTTAGCTTGTGCTTTTTAAAACTTGGGTAAGGATATAAAGTTGTTCGGTCGGTCTTTAATCTTAGCTTTGTTAATTTGATCTTATGAAAACACCTTAATATTTTACGATTTTATAAAATATGTCGGATAGTCATGGTAAAGTGGCTTGGTGAATTTTTCTGATGGCTACTTCTTATTTCTTATGGCGTTGATTGTAATGCCTTTTATTATTGAGTTTTTACGGCGCATTGCTTTGAAGACTGGACTTGTTGATGTGCCAAATTCACGTAAAATCCATTCTAAGCCTATTCCTTTAGTGGGTGGTTTATCATTGTTTTGTTTGTCGGTGTTAGCATTGCTACTGACAAAAAATGTCAGTTTTTTTTCTTTTTATCTTATTACTGCTTCTGGATTGATTGTTGTTGTCGGTTTGTTAGATGATAAATTTGATTTATCTGCACGCTGGCGATTTACAGTGCAAATTGCGGCTAGTTTGTTAGTGATATATTTTGCAAATATCAAATTGGATACTTTTGGGCATTTAATACTGCCTAATTGGGATATGCAATTAGCTTGGCTGGCTATTCCGGTTACAGTTTTTGGTGTTGTTGGAATTATCAATGCCATTAATATGTCAGATGGTGTTGATGGACTTGCTGCCATGACATTTTTTTCGCCAGTTCTGGTTTTAGTGATTTTATCTGGCTTTGATTCGATGAGTCTTTGGTTGTTGACGGTTTTGCTTGGTGTTTTGATATTTGTTGCATTTAATATGTCACAATCTCACAAGGTGTTTTTGGGTGATAATGGCAGCATGTTTTTGGGTTTCTTGTTGGGCTGGTTGTTGGTGTACTATAGCCAAGGTGAGTCGGCAACTATAATGCCAGTGACTGCCTTATATTTGGTGGCTATTCCGGTTTATGATACGATTTTTGTTATGCTAAGACGAATTTTTGCAGGGCTTTCTCCTTTTAGGCCGGATAAAACGCATTTGCATCATTTGTTTTTGGCGGGAGGATTGTCACAAAGCAAAACGTTGTTGGCTATGTGTGCTTCACAGTTAGTGATGATTGGTTTGGGTGTGTTAATGTTTAATATAGGTACAAAAGAGCATATGCAGTTTTATTTGTTTGTAATTTTGTCGGCGATTTATTATTTTAGCATTAAGAAAATGTGGTTAAAGATTGGAGGGGAATAAATGGAGAGTAGTGCAAGTAAGAAAAGCAATGTAAGGCAAAAGTTTTTCTTTTTAATTTTTGTTTTAATAATTATGGTCAACCCTTTTCCTTTGGGGTCAAATCGATTGTGGGCTTGGTCATTTGAAGCTATTGTTGCTGGTAGTTTGTTGGCTGTAATGGTTGCTTGTTCTTTGTTTTCAAATCAATGCATTAGTTGGGGTCGTATTAAGAAAATGCGCTTGGAACTAATGTTAATAGGTGCTTGGTTATTAGTTACAGGGATGTATTTAGTTCCGATTCCTTTATCCGTATTGGGTATTCTTAGCCCAACTGTGGCTGAGGCATATTTAGCAGCTGGAGCCAATTATGGTTATCTCAGTTTAGATGCGCATATCACCTTTCAGACATTAATGTTGTCGATCTATTATTTAACCATTTTTATTTTGGGCGTAGCCTTGATTAACTCCCGTAAGCGGATAAAGTTTGTCTTGACGTTGTTTGTAATATTAGGTGTTTTTGAAGCGGTTTATGGTATGTATCTTGTCTCGATTGGGCAAACAGGAACATTGGTACAAGTAGAAAGCGTTACTCCTAATAATGCTTCTGGGACTTTTATCAATAAAAATCATTTAGTGGCATTTTTGTCTATTAGTTTTATCATGGGTTTGTGCTTGCGGTTTATTTTAAATCGAAAGCAACAGGCTTTGTCGCAAGCTGGATTTTTGATAAAGCTGGTTAAATTTGTTAGTCATCCATTGCGTTTGCTTGATGTAGGCTTGTTTTTAATCCTTGCTGGTATCTGGAATACCCATTCACGCTCTGGACTTGCTTCTTTTGTGTTGGCACTTCTTTTTTTGTATTCTTTTGTGTTTTTTAGCAGCAAGGTCAAGTCGTTTAATTATAAAAGAATTATTGCGGTTTTTGCTGTTGTTATACTACTGTTAATTATTGTCGCAGATGATGTAAATTATCTCCTTAATTCTTTAGGTAATAACGTTGATAACAGTATTGGTTATGTGATGAATACGGCACAAGGTAGATTGTTAGCTTTTAATCAAGTGATGGATAACTATTCACAATATTGGTTTTCTGGCGTGGGCCCTGGAGCTTATCAAGTGTTCTTTGTTAATCATCGTATGTTAGAGCAGACGGCTTTTTTTGATCATGCGCATAATGATTACATTGAATTTGCCATAGAATATGGTTTATTTAGTGTGTTGTTATTGGTCTTAATGGTGACTTTTTTATACAAAATATTTATCTTTATATTTAAAACCCGTAGTCGTTTTGATAAGTACTTGGGAATTTGCGTCATATCCAGCATGATTTATATGTTATTGCATGGAAATATGGACTTTAACGCTAGGATTCCAGCTAATGTAGTAGCAATAATCCTTGCAATTTCCGTGGTTTATGGCAAAATCGTGATGTCCAATATTAAGAAAGGTTGATGATTTTGTAAACATTTGTTAAATTGGTGGTAATTAGTGTTGTATTTGTTGAGTTATTTGATAAATATGTGAAAATGTGCAATTAACGTGTGTGTGAGATGGGTTGTTAAATGAAAAGAATAAATAAAATCAGTTTAATATTGTTGCTTGTCGGTACTTTTGTACAGGCTCAACAAGATGGTGTGCAGGTGGGTGGAATGACTTTGTTCCCAACGCTTGGAATCAGTTATGGTCATACCAACAATGTATTTCTCGCTTCTGATGAACAAGAAAGGTTGAGTTCAAACTTTACCAGTATATCTCCAGGTATTCGATTAGAAGCCGAAGGCGAGAAAACGGACTTTCTTGCACAATACGATTACAACTTAACTTCATACAATGCTGATTCACGTTATGATTTCGAGATGCATCATCTGCTAGGCTCTCTGGGTCACCGTATATCGGGACGCTCAAATTTAGGACTGACCGCTGAATACTTTAATGGGTCAGATAGAATTGGTACGGCAAATCAACAAGGAAATTTTTTAAATCTAGGTTTGGATCCGGATGAGTGGCATTCATTTGGTATGTCTGGAAAATGGCACTATGGTGGTGTTGGAGCTAAAGGATCGATTGATTTAGAAGCTGGTTTTATCAATCGAGAATATGACAATAATCGTCAACTAACTGCTTTTCGAGACAGAGAAACACGTTATTTTGGCGCAACTTATTCCCATGCAGTTTCTCCCAAAACTAATTTATTGGCACAGTTTAAGCGAACAGATATTGATTATGATACTGCTAGCTTAGATAGTACTGAAACACGTTTATTATTTGGTGCTGAGTGGGAAGTCACCGGTAAAACAAGTGCAAGGGCTCTTGTGGGGTATTTGGAAAAGGATTTTGACAACTCAATTCATGAGGACTATAGCGGAGTAGCAGTTGAAGCTGGGTTGACTTGGTCGCCTCGTAGTTATTCAATATTTGATTTGACTCTCACACGTGAAACGGATGAAACCAATGGCAATGGATCTTATGTGGTTAGAAATTCTGCTGATTTGGGTTGGACTCATTTTTGGCAAGATAGATTTAGTACGACAGCTAATGTTGGTAAAGCTGATGAAAGGTACATAGATAGTGTTAGGGATGATGACATGGATTATTATGGTGTATCTGCAAAGTATCAGTTTAGTGATTGGTTGATGTCGGGACTGGGTTATAGGCATTCTAATCGCACCTCTAGTATTGATGAGTTTGGCTATAAAGACAATTCTCTTTTGTTTACTCTTGAGCTTTCCAAATAAAATCCTATGACTAGGTTTTTTTTAGTTGTATTGACTATTCTAGCATTTAACAATGCATTGGCTTATAACATAAATTCAGGTGATGTTATTCACTTAGAAGTTTTTGGAGAGCCTGAATTGGCGTTGGATGTAACGGTTGATACGCTTGGTTTTATTACTTACCCATTTGTGGGCAAATTAAGTGTAGTAGATAAATCTGTGGAATCTGTTAAGACAGATGTGATTGCACATTTAAAAGACGGTTATTTTATCAATCCTCAAGTCACAGTGTTTGTAAAATCTTTTCAGCCCTTTTTTATTCAAGGAGAAGTGGCTACTCCGGGATCCTATTCTTTTGAAATTGGCATGACAGTACGAAAAGCAATTGCTTTAGCTGGTGGTTTAACAGAGCGAGCAAGTAGCCGTAAAATATATTTAGTTCGAGCTGGTGATAATGATAAAAATGAAGTCAAAGTAGGAATGGATGAAAAAATCTTCTCTGGGGACATTATTCAAATTAAGGAAAGTTTCTTTTAGAAGGTCATGATGGAAAACGAACAGATTCAATCTGCTGCTAATAAGTCATTTGATATCAAAGATTTTATTGGTTTGGCCCGAAAACATTTATGGGTCATACTGACAATGGTTGTATTGGCGACATTGTTGGCTTTTTATATGGCAATAAAGGCAAAGCCTGTTTACCAATCTTCTTCAAGTTTGCTTATTGAGCGCCCTAATCGAATGGCTTCTTTGGAACAAATATACGGAATGATGGGTGTCGTTTGGGAGTTTTATCCTAATCAGGTGCATCTGCTCAAGTCAAAACCCGTTGCAAAAAGAGTTGTTGAAAAAATTGGAGTTGAAAAATTTATACCCAAAGATGTAGAGTTGAAATGGTATGAAAAATTAATTCCAGGCAATACGAAGGTTGACTATTCAGAAAAAACGGATGATGAACTTTTGTCCATGTCAATTAGTAACGTCCAAAACACCATGTCAGTGACACAGTCCAAAGGTAGCGGGGTATTTTACATCGCATTTGATGATTATGACCCTTATTTGGCGACCTTAAAAGCAAATGCACTGGCCGAATCCTATATACAAGAGGTAATTGAGTCAGGAATTAATTCTAAACAGAAAACCGGAGAGAGTATTTCCAAGCAGTTGCCTGAATTAAAAAATAAAGTAACAGTATCTGAACAAAAACTTAAAGACTTTAAACGTATTAATAAGATTTTCTTGCCGGAAGGTGGAGATGATTTGGCGGTTCAGGAGTTGGGTCAATTAAGCACTAGGATAAATGAACTCAAACGAGACAAGCTGAATTTAGAGTCTGTTTATAGGCGAATTTTGAGCGTTTCTTCAAAACCTGACCAATTAGCAAGAATTTCTGCCTTGCTAGAAAAGCCAGAGGTAATTAAACAAAAAGATTTATTTGCAAGAACGCAAACAGAAGTATCAAAATTGGGTTTGGTTTATGGCCCTAAGCACCCAAAAATGAAAAGGGCGTTGGAAGCAAAAAAATTAGCTCAGCGTGAATATTATTCGATATTGGTGACTACTGCAGATTTGTTAAAGGATGATTATGAGGCAATATCTCAAGAAATAGCCCTTGATGAAGGAGGGTTAAATTCAATAAAAAGTAAAATCACTGATAATAATGAATTGGCTTTTGAATACGATAATTTGAAGCGAGATTATGAGTATAATAAACAAATTTATGAAGCGTTTTTAAAACAATCAAAAGAAACAGATGCCGTTAAAACCTCAAGTGTACAAACAATAAATGCTAGAGTGATTAACAAGGCTGTAGTTCCTTCTAGCCCTTACAAGCCAAATAAAAAGCTTATCGTGTTAATAGGCCTCATTATAGGATTTTTGCTAGGGATTGGTATGGCGTTCTTAATTGAACACTTTGATAATACATTTAAATCGAGTCATGATGTTGAAGATAAATTGAAGCTTCCTGTTATTGGGATGTTACCTGATATAAATGAGAAACTTGATACGGTAACACCTGCGATGCAATTCATTGAAAATTCAAAATCAGCATTTTCAGAATCAATTCGAACATTGCGAACAGGGGTTTTGCTTTCTTTTCCTGACAATGAAAACAAGTCGATTTTAGTAACTTCAACAGTTCCCAGTGAGGGAAAAACTACTATTGCTATGAATTTAGCTCACTCGTTGTCACATTTAGGCGAGGCAATTTTAATTGAAGCTGATTTAAGGCGTCCCATGATAAAAAAGAATATGGGTGTTTCCAAAAAGAATGGGTTGACTACTATTATCTCAGGAGAAAGTGTTTATTCTCAATGTATCATGGTAGATAAAACATCTAAAAATTTACATATATTACCATCGGGTCAGATACCACCAAACCCATTGGAGTTGTTATCATCAGAAAGGTTTGATGCTTTGTTGATAAAATTAAAGGAAAAATATAAGTTTGTTATCATAGATTGTGCACCAGTTATGGCTGTTAGCGACGCGTTGGTGCTTTCACAAAAAGTTGATGGGGTTGTTTTTGTTTTGAAAAATGAAGCAACACCTTCGCAATTGGTAGAAAGTGCTATTACAAGGTTAAAGCGTGTTTCAGCAAAAATTCTAGGCGTGGCAATAAATCGTTTGAAAACAAATAAAGCAAAATACGGACGTTATTATAAATATGAAGGAAACTACTATGGACATTATGGCTACCATGCTGATTCAGATAAAAACAAGAGTGCATAAAAGGAGACTATGAAGCGCCAAAGAGTCTATTCTTTGTTGGTCATCTTTTTTATGGGTGTGTGTGTTGCACTGTTTATCATGTTGTTCATTTCTAGCATAAGGTATGAATCTAATCGATCAAAATTTAATGCAAAATATTTTAATGATAATCAGTTTACTGAAATAGAACTGAAGCCTGAGGATGGTTTGGGTTTTATATCTAACCCGCTAGAATCCGAATTGTATCTAAGATCAATGTTGTTGAATGATAATAAAAGTAAAGCTATTGCTGATGATGTTGTAGGCAGCTATAAAAATTTGCTGAGGACCAGGCCTGCTTGGCCATATTTATATTCAGGTTTGATGCAGGCTCAACAGTTATCTAAGGGTGAAGTTGACGATTCATTAGAGTTGGCTATAAAGTATGGAATCCATGAAAGAGATATTATTGCAAGTGTTGCAGAATATTTGTTTACAAACTGGAATTCTGTGGATAGAATGTCGCGCTCTCGAGTACTTGATTATTTGAATGGTCAGACTGAGACAAGTTTAACAGCTATTATAAGTATGGCGTCAAAATTTGGCAGAGTTTATGATTATTGTGATTATTACTATATGAAAACTCGAAAAATAAATGACACGTGTAAGCGTCATTATTGGCAACCGCTAATAGACGTCTAATAAAAGTTTAAAAAAAATGAAATATAGGTTGACATGGAAAGTGATTTCCATGAAAATGCCTTGCTTTATTTGAGTTGGAGGGGTGGCCGAGTGGTTAAAGGCGACGGACTGTAAATCCGTTCTCTCTGAGTACGCAGGTTCGAATCCTGCCCCCTCCACCAACTTGAATCAAGATTTTAAGTGTTTATTGCGGGTGTAGTTTAATGGTAGAACTTCAGATTTCCAATCTGACCACGAGGGTTCGATTCCCTTCACCCGCTCCAGATTAAGAGTTTTGCCCATATAGCTCAGTCGGTAGAGCACTTTCTTGGTAGGGAAGAGGTCACAGGTTCGATTCCAGTTATGGGCACCAGTTTTA
>JADGEI010000030.1 GCA_016744455.1 Alcanivoracaceae bacterium | reverse complement strand
TTGACGATTTTTAAAGCTGGATTATTGAAAAAAAATCACTAATGGCTGAAAATGTCAAAATCACAATCGAGTTAAAAATTAGTTATGAATATGGCTCTATTAATTAAACAATTCTAACTAGTTACATTAATTAACACCTAATACGAATCAGTTTATAAAAACACAGAATTTATTCTTATTGTTACTTTTTGCATTCTTTTTTCAACAGTACAAAAAAAACACCTAAATCTCCACTATAATGTATGATTAACAATTTACAGTATTACTTTTATGAATAAGATTTCAATTTCACATAAACATAGCTTTGCAAAATCCACTGCTTGGTCAAAAGCTGAAGATCTCTTGGATGGATTATCGAAGGATTATAATCTTGATATAGAGACAGATGGAGAAGGCAATATTACTTTCAGTGGATCAGGTATAACTGGAGATGTAGAGATATGTTCAGACTATGTTACAATCAATGCTCAACTTAGCTTTCTTATGATAGCTATGAAACCCATCATTAGCTCTGAAATACAAAAAAAATTAGATGAAAAATTTTCTTAATTAATTATCCTCTGAGTTTGAACCTGTTCGGTTTGCTCTCAGAGGATTGTCATAATGATTACGACTTCTTTTTGATTGTTTCAATCAATTCATCAGCTGTCTTCTTAAAAATTGATACAGACTCAATACTTTTGTACTTAAGTTCTAAATTACTATCTATTAAATAGACTGCTCTTTTAGTCCCAAACCAATCGTAACAATCATATTCCTTTGCAACTTTCCCATCTTCATCACTAAGAAATGTAAAAGAAAGGTCATTATTCTTTTTAAAAGACACTTGAGATTTAGTATTCGCAGTACTTACGCCAATTACTTCTACATCATTATCCTTAAATTTTTCATTATTGTTCTTATAATCAGCGAACTGATTAATACAAACAGGCGTACCATCTCCTGGATAAAAAACCAGCAAGGCTTTCTTTTTAACTTTATTTGAAAGCTTGAATGGTTTACCATTATCAGCAATCAACGAAAAATCTGGAACAGTTTTACCAACTTCTAGCGACATATTTTATAACTCAAGCAAATTTTGAATTCGGTATTTTATAAGTTAACTCTTTAAATAGAAACTCATTCTGAAAAATAGTGTAAATAAATTAGTTTTTTTAAAGAAAAAATAGAATTTTCGGAAAATTATGCTATAGTTCGCATCCTGTTTGAAACAGTCAAAAACAGGATGTAATATTTGGAGAGGTGGCAGAGCGGCTGAATGCACTGGTCTTGAAAACCAGCAAGGGTTAATAGCCCTTCGTGGGTTCAAATCCCACCCTCTCCGCCAAATACAAAAAAAGCCAATACCTTAAAGTATTGGCTTTTTTTTATCCCAAATCAAATGTCGCTATTCTTTATCTACCCCTTATATAATTGTTGAATTAGTGCGACCAACTATAGTTAACAATCCTAGATTATTCTGCACTTATTAATAAATTAATATCTTTATATGTTATTGTGTTGCAAATTTCAGAATAGAAATTACAGATAAAAAAAAGCCTTATCAAAATGATAAGGCTCAAATATTATGTTATGTGAATGCCTTAGGCATAACACTTCAAAGGAAGAGGGAGAAAACCTTAAAAAGCACATAACTTGTGGATTTCCACAATTTGTTAAGTCATTAACTTAACAGTAAATAGCCATAAAGCACTATCAAACTTTTCTTACCTTACTTAAGGATAAGAATAACAAATATATTCCAATTAAAACAATCTGAAATCATTAAATTGAATTGCAATTATATAGATGCATAAATTATTTACAAACGAGTTGTTTTTATCTTTCGGACAAGATATATTAATGTGAACTTAATCTAGGTATTTCGATAACATGCGAAAATATAACAATATTCCACCACTTCGTGCATTAAAAGCATTTGAATCATCTGCAAGACATTTAAGTTTTACCAAAGCTGCAGAAGAACTATTTGTAACACAGGCAGCAATTAGCCATCAAATAAAGTCATTGGAAGATAAGACAGGTGTTAAGCTTTTTAAAAGGTATAATCGTTCCTTACAATTGACAACTGATGGGCAAATTTATTTATTGTCAATAATGGAGTCACTAGAACAACTAGAAAAAGCTTCCAGACAATTGGTTAATAGAAACACTAAAAACATGTTAAACATTTCTCTATTACCCTCTTTCGCAACAAAGTGGATGGCCAAAAGAATATGGCGCTTTCAAGAAAAATTTCCAGATATTGAAGTTAGTATTTCTGCATTTGAATGGTTAGTAGACTTTAAAAGAGAAGAAATAGATATTGCTATTCGATATGGTAGAGGAAACTGGCCAGACGTCCATAGTGAACTTTTATTTGAAGAGAAAGTTTTTCCAATTTGCAGTAGAGCTGTTTCTAATAAATTAGAAAAGAATCCTGACCCTAATATTCTCTTAAATCATAAACTCGCTCATGATGATTTTTCTTCAGAAGATTGGCAGATGTGGTTTAAAGAAGCTAATATACCATTAACAAAAGAAATAACTGGCACAAGATTTAGCCACACAGTTATGATGCTTGAGTCAATTGAAAATGGAAAAGGTTTTGCCCTTGGTCGTACACCTCTAGTTATTGATGACTTAAAACGTAAAATTCTATATGCACCATTTAATATCTGCATTCCAAGCGATTATGCTTATTATTTTGTATGTAAAAAAGGCGATGAAAAACTTCCCCAGATTAAAAACTTTAGGGACTGGATTTTTGCTGAAGCTAAGAAAAGCAAGAAGTTAGCTGAAAAATACATTTAAGTGTATGAGTTCAATAAAAACACTCAATATATTTATAGATTAGGGATTTTCTATATAGGTTGAATCTACTTATATAATTCTAAATTATTACTATAAAAACAACAAAACTGGTAAAAGAAAAACGTAAACCCAAAAACTAATACCAGTTATGTTATCAATAATAATAAATTTATTATTTCTTAAAAATCATAAAATAAATGCGATTAATAAGGATTGCAATTGTAATCTTTTATTCTTCACATTATACTTTGTGTACAATAATGTGCACAAAAATTATGGATAGAGCTAAACAAGGCAATAATAAACCAATACAACTTCAAGTAGCATTAATACCAGTTTGTAAGATGGTAATACGTTTTGGACTACATTTTCATGAGTTTATAAGGAACTTACAGGTAGCATATATAAAAGCTGCAGAAGAGATTCTATCTGAATCTAATAGGAAACCAAACTTTCAGTCTATAGCCATAAAAACAGGCATGGATAGAAGAACTATTTCCGAATATAAAAACAACGATCAAGTGAATTACACAAACCCGTTGAATAAAATGGATATGTTAATTATTCAATTACAAATTTATTGTGGCAAAAAAACTAATGGGCAACTTACTATAGAGCAACTACAAATAATAATTGATTCTATATACGCACAGCACATACGATCAGGTGCGATTATTAATGAACTCTTATCAAATAATATTATTAAAAAGCTTGAAGACAACACCTATAAAATAAACTTTACCTTACAACAACAACTATCTGAAATTAGTATGATGGCCGATGAAGTAGATTACACTGCAAAAAGATTATTCCAAACTTATTATAGGAACATGTTCTATGGCAATGAAAGCAACAAAAACAAACTATTACAATCAAGCTGCCTATCTAGCAAAATTGCACCAAGACACCATAATAAAGTCCAATTATTGGTCAAGAAAGAGCTTGAAAAATCACAATCACGTATAATCAACTTATTACAAAAACACGAGTCAAACGTAGTTGAAAACACCTATCCAGAAATTGGAATTAGTCAATTCCAATTTAGTTCAAATAATGACTAAAGAACTTGTATAATGACAAATTACTTCAATAGTTATTCAAGCCCATTTACTCGCTTTTAAAAAGTCCAATACCACCTTGGTAATCATAATCAGGAATGATATCTTCAATTGTTCCGCTGTACTTTAATCTTTTCAGTAACAGTTCAGAAAAAACTTCACGAAAATCAGTCGTCACTTCCAAATCTCCTCTGTTTTGATTTCCTTCATCTAATCCAGGCCAATCTGCATAGACTTGACCTCCATTTACTTGTTTCCCGATAGCATACATTACACCACCATGCCCATGATCAGTACCACCTGAAGCGTTCTCAGCAATTCTTCTGCCAAATTCAGTCATGCATAATACCGTTATGTTATTCATTCTTTCGCCCATATCTTGATAAAAGGCTAGCAATGCATTTGAGAAATTCTGAGCAAGATTTGGGTAAGCACTTCCAATATCATTGTGATGATCCCAACCTCCAATATCAACACATACAATCTGAGTACCTAATTCAGCTTTTATTATAACACCTAAAGACCTTAATTTACTTGCGAATCCACTGTTAGGGTAAACAGCACCATTATCAATGGGGAAGTCATTTGGATTAATTTGTTTAATAGTATCAATTGCAGATACTAAAACTGAACTCGTATCACTAAATATATCACTGTTATTAAACATTCCACTCATTGTTTGCTTTGTATCCCCATATATTTCCTCATGAGTCAAAATATCAAAATTTGATAAACTTGATAATGTCAATGTTTCAACCTCTCCTAGTATAGATTTTTGAACAGCGTTATTTAAAGAAATAGACTTAAACACTGTATCATCACTAGCCTTGGTAGCTGTTAAAAATTTAGATAACCAACCTGTGCGAATAGCATTATTATCTAAATCAGCATACTCCATTGTATCTTGAGCTTCAAAATGTGAACGAGAATCGCTGTTACTTCCAACGGCATGAACAATCCCTAAGTCACCATTATCCCAAATTGCCTTTAACGCAGATAAGTTTGGGTTAAGACCAAAAAAACCATCTAAATCTATACTGTCATTAACTGCTGTTTGTGGTCGCCGATTAAAGTAATCAGGTTCAGCATGAGGCACTACAGAATGTAGACCATCGGCAGCACCTCGTTGGAAAACACAAATAATGATATCTTTATCAGTATTAACTTTTAATTCGTCATCTGCAACTACCCCTTTGGAATTAGCCAAGACTAAGCCACCTGTAAGTAAACCAGAGTCTTTTAGAAATTTTCTTCTATTTTTTTCCATATTCTATTACCGTAATTGAAAGTACGTTGATGACAAGACGATTCCTAATGCTGCTCTTATCCTCAGAACCGAAACATCTTCACCATCTAACAATAAAAACTCCTCAACCAACAAACTATCTTCTTGGGTTAATTGACGATAGAGTATTTCTGTTTCAAGAATATTAATAATTTCCAACGGTGCCATATTCTCTTCGAACAACTCATCAAAACGATACCCAATAACATCACCATAATCATAATTACCATCAAATGGGTACTCAATATCACCATGTGCGATTCCATTTGCAAGGTTTATACGTTTAAGTAATGAACTAACACTTGTCCAATAACTTGCTATATCAGGGTAACCGGTTGGAGGCGACCAGAAAAAGGGTAATTGGCCACTGGTTTCATACTCTTGGAATAAAACGCCTAAAGGGTAAAACATTTGTTCGGTGTTAATTTGATTGGATTCTGAGTCGATGCTCCGAAACAATGATGAGACGAATTCGATTGGTCTTTTAAATTTTGAATCAACAGAATCTAAAAACTGACGAGAATGAAAAATAGTTCTTAACATCTCCTGTATATCACCATCGGAGCTTAAATAAGTCTTTGCAACCGTTTTCACCAATTGACTATCTGGAAAATCTGAGCAAAATCGGCGCACCATTTTAGTGGCTATAAAACCAGCAGTAGCACTGCTATCAGCTAAAATATCCACTACTTGTTCACCATCAAGAATACCTTCTTGATTATCAATAACATGACCTAAGACATTCTTTATACCGTCATCATGATCGAAATCGTAAAACTCAAAGAAATCTCCGCCATTAGCTCCTAGGCTCCATCCTGTAAAACACCTAGCGACTTCTTTGACATCATCCTCAGTGTAACCACCATTTACACCCAGTGTATGAAGCTCCATAATTTCCCTTGCATAATTTTCATTAGGGCCAGACTTGGTATTCGTGAAATTATCGAGATAATATAACATTGCTACACTTTTAGAGTCAGCATGTAACAGCTCTCTGAAATTCCCTAAAGAGTTAGGTCTAATAATATGCTTATCTTCATGTATCTTAAAGATTAAATCCAAGCCTTTAGCAATATCAACATTAAAATGGTTAGTCCAAAATTCAACCATGACTTCAAACAATTGTTGCTTTGAATATAATTGTCGTATCATGGTTTCAGAAATAAGTTGGATAGCTGCATCTGCAATCCGATCCTCGCCCAAATCATTACCCTCTTCAATGTATTCCACGATTTGGGTTAAGCTAAAATCGACCATAGGATAAACCTGATCTAAAATATCCTCAAGTTCTGAGTTATCAATGGACTGATAATCTAATTGTTGTTCCAGGTAATTCTCAACACCTATAGTTTTAATACGTGCATAATCAGCTGGTTTAATACCAAAACTTGTTCTATTAAGTAGCAATACTTCATTTTCAATTGGCGGCAAACTCTTTAGAACATTTGAGTTATAAGCTTTTAATGGGTTAAGAAAAGACGTTGATTTTAACTTTAAATTTGTGCTAGCACTAAAAACGCTATCGAAAAAATTTCTTCTTGATATCATATTAATATTTGCCATAATTACTACTACTGCTACAATGGTTGAACTTATATCAAGTCCAAAGGGATAAACATGAATAGACATACTATCATATTAGTAAGCTTTTTAGTGGGTTTCTCACCTATTTCTTATGCAGATGTGTTATTAATTGACAGAGTACAACATACTGAAATCAAAACTATACCAACAAGAGGCATGACAATGGATCAAGTCATATCAAAATTTGGAAACCCCAGTATTAAAAATCCAGCTATTGGATTGCCGCCGATAACCGTATGGCACTATCCAAAATATTCAGTCTATTTTGAAAATACGTGGGTCATTAATTCTGTCATTAAAAAATCAAAGCCTAGTGAAAAAGACCCAAAAAAAGTCAAATAATAAATTGCAAACAAATTTAAATAACTTATTACCGTATAACAACAAACTCGAATCACGTGAAATCGAAAATATCACTATGCTCGTAGTTCATTGCACTGAATTGGAAAATATTGCATCTGCTAGAGTTTATGGTGAAAAAATTCACTACCAATCCGGAACAGGCAATAGTGGTCATTATTACATCGAAAAATCAGGTAAAACCTACCAATGGGTTGAAAATAACCGTGTGGCTCACCACGTAAAAGATTACAATCAAAATACCATTGGTATTGAACTAGACAACCTTGGACGTTATCCAAATTGGCACAAAACTAGTGCACAATACATGCATGACAAATACCCCAAGGTTCAAATTGATGCGTTAATTCAATTAATTCAAAAGTTACAAAAACAATTACCTAATTTACAATACATAACAGGTCATGAAGATTTGGATACCCGATTAATCAAATCAGAAAATAATCCAGAAATCTATATACGCCGAAAAATGGACCCTGGTAGGTTATTTCCATGGCAAATTGTGATGCAAAATATATCCCTTATTAATACTGGTTCACTAGGGAAAAAAGATGAATAAGGTTGAAGACATCTCAATCAACATAGTCTCTTCACCAATATTTGCCATCCAACCCAAGTTAAGTTATTCCATAGAATAAAGCGACATATATATGAATCAAATAGAAAACCTTTTACAATATTTTAACCTTGAAAAACTCGAAGAAAACCTCTATCGTGCACAGTCTTTAGACATTGGCACTGGCAGAATTTTTGGTGGCCAAGTCCTTTCTCAAGCACTGGCAGCAGCCTATAGAACTGTTGAAAGTAAACAAGCCCATTCATTTCATGCCTATTTCTTACGTGAAGGCGATGTAAAAAAACCAGTTGTTTTTCAGGTAGATAGAGCAAGAAATGGACGTAGTTTCGATAATCGTCGTGTTGTCGTTATTCAACATGGCCGGCCTATTCTTAACCTTGCAGCTTCGTTCCAAATATCCGAAGATGGTTATGAACACCAAGTTGAAGCGCCTGATTTACTAAAGCCCCATGATTTGGATGAAAAACCCTTTTTTACTAGCAAACAAATTAAGTCACTAACACCTAGAATGCGCCGTTTATTAACCACACAAGGCCCTTTTGAATTTCGATTTGCTGACGATATAGATCCCTTTGATTTGGCTGCAAACGAACCAATAAGGCAAATCTGGTTTAAAGCTCGCCACCGGGTACCCGATCACCAACCTCTACATCGGCAATTACTCGCATTTGTTTCCGATTTTCACTTAGTTGCCACCTCAACTTTTCCACAT
This sequence comes from Alcanivoracaceae bacterium, assembly GCA_016744455.1. GTDB lineage: Bacteria > Pseudomonadota > Gammaproteobacteria > Xanthomonadales > Marinicellaceae > NORP309. The sequence goes on along the minus strand of JADGEI010000030.1, from coordinate 19,226 downwards.
CCAGTATCCTATCTTGACCCCACTTTGCAAATTGCAAGCCTTGATCATGCCATGTGGTTTCATCATGATATTGATGTTAATGATTGGTTGTTATATGATTGCTTTAGCCCTGTGGCAAGTCAAGCCAGAGGATTTGCTCAAGGAAGAGTCTTTACATTAGATGGAAAATTGGTCGCTAATACTTCACAACAAGGTCTGATTAGACAAAGAAACAAAGCCAGAGAATCTTTTACTAAACAGAAATAAGAAAAGTGAATTTAGTATTCTATTTGCATTTTATGAATATAGAATGGTGTTTTACCCACCTCTTTACATATTTCATGAATTATGGAACGCTCTCTATTAGCGACATTGTCCACAATGATAAAATAGGAAAAGAAAACACCTACGGAATGCTAAACATGGAAGCATTTATTTGATTACAGTGATTTAATGAACCCCTGTTAAAAACTAATTAAAATACCATGTTAACACTAAACCAATGGAAACAAATAAACCATATAGACAAGGTCAAATGGATTGATTTATTGAAAGTATCGAAAATTGAAGTCTTTTATGAATTGTTTATATGGATGCCATGGTTACTACTTTCCTTAATTACTGCGGTTCATGAATATTATCTCTTTGCACTTGGGTTCTCTTTTTTATTTTTCCTAACAGGTCTTAGGCTAAATCACAATGCTTGTCATTATGCCGTAGGAGTCTCTAAAAAAAACCATGAATTCATTTTATTTTTACTAAGCCTATTGATGCTAGGTTCGATGCATGCAGTCCAAGTCAATCACATACGGCATCACAAATATTACCCTAGTGCTGAGGATATTGAAGCCATGAGTGCTCATAAACCCGCAATTATAGCATTCTTAATTGGCCCATTCTTTCCAATACTCTTGCATATTAAGGCCTTACAAGTTGCTACTTTATATCAGAAAAAGTGGATTTGTTTTGAATTAAGTATAACAGTGTTATGGATTTTTTCCGTTTTTTCCCTTCTTAACATAAATTGGTTAAAATACCATGTTATCGTTATGTTAATTGCTCAAAGCATGACAGCTTTCTTCGCAGTTTGGACAGTACATCACGATTGTGATAGTGAAAAATTTATTGCTAGAACCATTCGAAATAGCATGAAAGCAAGATTTACATTTAATATGTTTTATCACCTAGAACATCATTTGTTTCCAGCTGTACCAACTTGCCATCTTGGCAAGCTTGCTCAACGAATTGATAAAGCCGCTCCTGATTTAGTGAAAAAACAAGTATTCTAAAGAATTAGGCAAAGTTTTCTTTAGTAAATAGTTGTTACTCTTATAGCACTATACGTATTGCCCTGCAGCATGACCTGATGACCACGCCCATTGAAAATTATATCCGCCAAGATGTGCTGTAACATCAAGTACTTCGCCAATAAAAAATAATCCTTTAACTTTGCGGCTTTCAAAAGTTTTTGAAGAAACTTCATCGGTATCAATTCCACCTTTTGTTACTTCTGCAGTCCGATAGCCTTCGGTACCATTAGGTATAAACTGCCATTGTTGTAATTGATTTGCAATTTTTGCTAAAGAGCCTTTAGATATTTCTGCAATAACTTTATTGGCAAATGTATTAAACCATAAATGACATAGGGTTCTAGATAATTTTTTCGTAAAATAATTATTAATAAATGTCTCTAACTGCATGTTTTTATTGGTATTAAACATCTCTAAAACATTAATATCTGGTAGTAGATTTATTGTTATTACGTCTCCTTGTTTCCAATAAGATGAAATTTGCAATATTGCTGGGCCGCTGATACCTCTGTGAGTAAAAAGAATATTTTCTCTAAAGGACTGGCCATTGCAACTTGCTATTGCATCTACAGAAGTTCCTGGTAACCCAAAAAAATCTTTTTTCATGTTTTCTCTCATGGTAAATGGCACCAAAGCGGCTTGTGTTGGTAAAACCTTTATACCAAATTGCCTAGCAACCTCATACCCAAAACCAGTAGCCCCCATTTTTGGAATAGATAATCCTCCAGTTGCAATGACTAGAGAGTGACACAGGTAATTACCCTGACTAGTATTAAGCGCAAAACCATTGGCAGTTTGCTTAATTTGTTCAATAGAACAATTGATCCTAATTTGTACATTAGCATCTGCGCATTCACTTAGCAACATTGCAAGAATATCCTTAGATTTATTATCGCAAAACAATTGTCCCAATGTTTTTTCGTGATAAGGGATTGCGTGTTTATTAACCATCTCAATGAAATCCCACTGAGTATAACGACTCAATGCTGATTTACAAAAATGTGGGTTTTGAGATAAGTAATTTTCTGGTTGAATATCAAGATTAGTAAAATTACATCGCCCGCCTCCTGACATCAATATTTTTTTACCCACTTTATTCGCATGATCTATCACCAGAACATTTCGTATACGTTTGCCAGCACTAATTGCTGCCATCAATCCTGCAGCTCCTGCTCCTAAAATAATGACATCTATTTTGTTAATAAGTCGACTCTGATTGGAGAAAGAAATTTTGCACCATCTTCAGTCATGTGTAACATGAATTTTTGTTTAACTATTGTCATTAATTTATTCGATAGTTTATGGTCGTTGTGTGTAACATTAATAATCAATTCTTGAAACTCAGAAAATGTTTTATACACTCTTTTTGTATTAAAAAACAATTGTTTAAGTGACTTCAATTTTCTGTTTTTAGTAGACTTTACAATGGCATTAAATGCTGCTTTTCTTACAATCTCTTCATCATGAAATAATCGAAGTATTTCATTAAAATCACCCGAAAAAATTGGTTCTGAAATATAAACTTTCCCACTAGGTCTTAATACTCTTGCAATTTCATTCATAGCATCATCCATCATATTAATTGGCACATGATGTAATGATTTAAACAGGAGTATGATGTCAAAAGAATTATCCTCAAATGGCAAATTCTGACTGCCCGCAAAAATAAAATTTACATTGGGTAAATCGCCAACTTGTATATTCTTTTGATGCTGCACTTTATCAACTTCTGTAGCAGTGACTATTCTGCCCTGTCCTTCTGAGGCAATTAACCTTGTAATTTGTGCTCTACCACAACCCAACTCTAGTATTTTTTTATTATCTAAGGATAAAAATTGATTAAGTATTTCATTTTCTTTACAAGTATTATTTATTGGTGTCTTTGCAATTATCATTTTAGAATTTCTACCTGGTTTATGTTGTTAACTTTTACATGGGCCTGATAATAGTATTTATCAAAATACTTCCCTTCAAATCTAAATATTATCTTTTGTCATATTACTTTACCTGTTACTAAGGTAGTTTCCCCTATGAAAAGCTTAAACAACTGATGATTATATTAGTTTAAAAATTGAACTTGGGCTTTGAGAAGAATGGCAATTGCTAGATTTCATTGCACCCTCCAACTGCCTGATCTGTTAATTTGAAAACACCCGATGCATCTGAAGGCAGATTATCTGCAACTTCAGCTGTCAGTCGAATAGCATCCATTGGTTTTATAAAATAATCACGCTCCTTATTTTCAAGTAAAAACGATACAGTTAGCAATATTGATGCCAAAATTATTATTTGATTCTACCACTGTCTTTTCTATTTACTCACTAAAAACATCTTGATTAAATCAACCCTTGTTTTTTTAATTTAGCAATTAAAAATTGTAAAGCATTCTCAGTTCTCCGAATACTTTCAGCCTGACCCAAAACATGCATTATTGCATCATTTGCAGGGCCTGATGACTGACCTGTCAATGCGACACGCAATGGTTGTCCTACTTTCCCGAAACCTACTTCTAGCTCTGCAACAGTATCAGCAATCAAATCATGTAAATTTGCACTAGCCCAATCTCCAACGGCTGACATTTTATTTATTAGAGTCTCAAAAGGAACGATTGCAGATTGTTTAAATACTTTTTTAACGGCCTTTTCGTCATAAGTTTCAATGTCTTTAAACATAAATAATGCTAAGTCAGCCATTTCATTAATTGTAACGGCACGTTCTTTGAACATTTCAACAACGTTGATTAAATTAATTGTATGAGGTACAACTATGTCTAATACACACAACCTACTTTTCAGCAATTCGACTAAACGTTCTGAATCTGCTTGTTGAATATAATGTTGATTTATCCAATTAAGTTTTGATGTATTAAAGGCCGAAGGTGCTTTATTCACTTTTTTTAGGTCAAACAGTTTGATCATTTCTTCTTTTGTAAATAATTCTTTATCTTCATAGGACCAGCCCAAACGCACAAGGTAATTTAATACGGCCTCTGGTAAATAACCGTTTTCGGCATATTCCATCACACTTACGGCTCCATGACGTTTAGATAAACGAGCACCATCATCGCCTAAAATCATAGGTAAATGAGCAAATTTGGGTATTTCTGCTCTCAATGCGTGGTATATGTTTATTTGTCGAGGCGTGTTATTAATGTGATCATCTCCACGAATAACATGGGAGATATTCATTTCAATATCATCAATAACCACGGTAAAGTTATAGGTTGGCGTTCCATCAGGACGTGCTATAATTAAATCATCCAACTCTTGATTAGAAGTAGTAATAACACCTCGAACATAATCATCGAATGTAACATCACCACCTTGTGGATTTCTAAATCTCACTACAGCATCATCTGAATTAGTTAACCCCAAATTTCTACATTTTCCATCATAGCGAGGTTTACCACCTGCTTTCATTTGTGCTTCGCGCATCTCATCTAAGCGTTGTTTACTGCAAGTACAGTAATAAGCTTTATCATCATCTAACAACTGCTGTATTTTTTCTTTGTACTGTGGAAATCGCTTAGTTTGAAAATAAACTTCACCATCATTCTCCATACCCAACCATTTCATCCCTTCAAAAATAGCATTGACAGAATCTTCAGTCGAACGCTCTAGGTCAGTGTCTTCAATACGCAGAATAAAATCACCCTTATTAGCACGTGCAAAAAGGTAGGAAAAAAGAGCTGTACGTGCTCCACCTACATGTAAATAACCTGTTGGTGACGGGGCAAATCGTGTAATAACTGTCATCTTTTGATACTTCTTTTATTAATTTCGCAAATCATACCAAATCATGTTATAAAATACCCGTTATTACTCTAAAATTATTAATCATGAAAATTTTTCTATTAGTACTTCTCTCCGTTATTTTCAATAAAGTCTATAGTTATAACAAAGAGATCTACATCGTTAGTTTTAAAACACCACCTTTAGCGGCAAATAAAGAAGTTTATACCAACAAAAGACTAGCCGCCACTCAATTGGAAGCAATCAAAACACAACACCAACATCTTCTGACACAGTTCAACAATCATTTCAACACCACTAACAAAATACTCTATGATTATAAAATTGCAATTAATGCAATTAGTTTGACTTTATCTAGTTCAGAAGCTGAATATATTTCAAACCAAGAAAATGTATTAAAAGTCACAAAGCAAGAATTTTTGCATGTTTCAACTGATGCGACAGCACATATGGTTAAAGCTGATATGGTTTGGTCTGGTGCTGCAATTGCCCCATTGGCAGGCGTAAAAGGCGAAGATATTATCGTTGGCATAATAGATACTGGAATTAATATAACACATGAATCTTTTAGTGATTTACCCGAAGATGGCTACAGTTTTACTGCACACAATCCTAATGGAGCAGATATATTTATCGGTTGGTGTGATCCTTTAAACCCTAGTTACGATCCGACTTTAACCTGCAATAACAAGCTCATTGGCGCATGGGACTATGTGGACATCTTTGGTAATGAAAATGATGGGCCACTTGATGGTAACTTTCACGGCACTCATGAGTCAGGCATTATATCTGGGAATTATATTTCAGCACCAGTTGGCGGTTTTGTCTATAGCTTTAATGGTGGCATATTAGATGCACCAAGTATTTCTGGGATTGCACCTCATTCACACATAATTATGTATGATGTTTGTGACAACACAATTGGCTGCCCAAGTTCGGCAATTCTTGCAGCCATTGACCAAGCCATTTCAGATGGTGTAAACATAATCAATCTAGCGTTAGACGGAGGAAAGCAACCATGGGAAGCCAATTCTGTAGCTTTAGCATTATTAAATGCAAACAATTTAGGGATTATCACCTCAACTGCTGCTGGTAACGCCTCAAATAGCAATCCTCCTGTTTCCTATATCACTGAAGGTGCTGTCAATAATTTAGCGCCATGGGTTATCACTGCTGCAAATTCATTACATGGCCGTACTGTATCAAATGATATATCACTAATTGACCCAATTCCCATCCCCGGGTTTTTAATGGAGATGTATTCATTGCTTACCGATGGCGTTACTCTTATCTCAGATTTACAAGCTCAAATAATATATGCTGAAAATATCGACAACTCTAATGGCAATGGCTGTTCCAATTGGGGGCTTAACGACTTTTTAGGTACAATTGCTTTAATTCAATCCGGCAATTGTAGCAATGAAATCAAGGTGCAAAATGCAGAAGATGCAGGTGCAATTGCTGTTATTGTTTATCAAACCGATTCTGACATTCCTCAACTGATGACATCTGTAACTAGTCCAACAATTCCATCTACAATTATCGGGAAAACTGATGGAGAAAATATAATAAACTTCATTAATAACACAAATCCAATGATCACAATGGTTGAAATCCTAGCTGAAACAAAATATAAAATTGTTAATGCATTAGGTAATGTCTTATTTTGTAGTTCACTTAGGGGCCCAAATACTAGCTTTGATGTCAGCAAACCTGATTTAGCAGCACCAGGTCGAGATATTTTTGCAGCCATTGCAGAACTTGGACAACCAAGCCCACAGTATTTTACAGGAACCGGCACTTCCCAATCTGCAGCCGTAATTTCAGGAGCACTGGCACTATTAAAAAACATTCACCCAAGCTGGTCGCCATCAGAACTCAAATCTAGCCTCATGCTTAATGCGAATAAAAGCATAATTTTTGGACCGAGCTGTTCACTTGGTCCTTCTTTACCTATTGGGTTGACAACTACAGATGACACTGGATCTGGCATGTTAAACATTGCAAATGCTGCAAATTCAGTATTAGTCTTGAATGAAACCACTATAAATTACATGAATGCCAATCCTGAAATTGGCGGAATCCCAAGCACATTAAATTTAGCTAGTATGCGTAACAACCAATGTAATAATACCTGCAACTGGGCACGAACATTAACTAACAAAGGGAGCACAACACGAAGTTGGTCTGTAACAACAAAAACAGATGGTGAATTTGAATTAAATGTTTCTGAGACTAATTTTACCTTAAACCCTGATGAAAGTATCAAGCTATCCATTGCTTTTGAATTATTATCTGGAAACAGAAATTTAAACAAATATGGTTTAGTTTTTTTAACAGACAATAGCAACGAAACACCACAAGCAACCCTTTCTGTTGTGGTCGATTTTACGGAATTTCTCTTTAGCAATGGATTTGAATGATTTATCATAGTAAAATTCAATTTTTGAAATCCACAATGATTTATGAGTAATTCAAACGATGGCCTAAGTTATAAAGATGCAGGTGTAGATATTGATGCCGGCAACCAATTAGTCGAGAAAATCAAACCAGCTGTTAAATCAACAACTCGAACTGGAGTTATGGGAAGCATTGGTGGATTTGGAGGTTTATTTGATTTAACTAAACTCAATTACAAACAGCCGGTTTTAGTTTCTGGTACTGATGGTGTCGGTACTAAATTAAAATTAGCACAAATGATGAATGATCATTCTACCATAGGTATAGATTTAGTAGCCATGTGTGTTAATGACATAATCGTTCTCGGAGCGGAGCCTTTATTCTTTCTTGATTACTATGCGTGTGGAAAACTGGATACAGATGAAGCTACTGCTGTAATCAAAGGGATAGCCAATGGTTGTAAACAATCCGGATGTGCATTAATAGGTGGCGAAACTGCTGAAATGCCTGGAATGTACGTTCATGGCGATTATGATTTAGCTGGGTTTGTTGTTGGTATTGTAGAAAAAGACTCGACTTTAACTGGTGCAACCATAGAAGAAGATAATGTCATAATTGGTATAGCATCCTCGGGACCTCATTCCAATGGTTATTCATTAATACGAAAAATTATAGAAATCAACAATACTAACCTTAATGAACAACTTGGTGATTCAAGTATTGGTGAACAATTACTAAAACCCACCCAAATATATGTTAAACCTTTATTAGAATTATTAGACACAGCAGTTGAAGTGAATGGTATTGCACACATTACTGGTGGTGGTTTGACTGAAAATATATCACGAGTAATCCCACAAGGCTTAGCTATAACTATTGATTTAAATAGTTGGAGTTGCCTTGATATTTTTACTTGGCTTCAAGAAAAAGGCAAAATCTCAGATGAAGAAATGCTACGCACTTTTAACTGTGGTATTGGTATGGTTGTAATTATTAATAAAAACGACAGTAATGAAGCACAAGAACTGATTAATGGTTCAGGTTTAAAATGTTGGGAAATTGGTAAAATAAGGCAATCAAAAAAAGGCGTAGATGATGTCAGATACATTTAACATTGTCGTTTTCATCTCTGGTACAGGGAGCAATTTAAATTCCATTTTAAAAAAGCAAGAACACTATAATTATAGGGTTGTATTAGTCGTAAGCAATAAAAACGACGCCCAAGGTTTAAAGCATGCTGAACAGAAAAATATTCCCACATATACGTTCAACTGGGACAAGAAAGACAAGGAGCTGATGCATTTACAGGAAAAAATTAAAAAACATGAAGGCAAACTGATTGTATTAGCAGGGTTTATGAAAATATTGCCTGAGCCTTTTGTAACTATTTTTAAAAATCAAATTATTAATATTCACCCGTCTCTATTACCAAAATATCCAGGTTTAAATACGCATAAAAAGGCTTTGGAAAATAAGGACACCTTTCATGGAGCAACTGTTCACTTTGTTAATGAAGAACTTGATGCGGGTCAAGTTATATCACAGTCTAAAATTAAAATAGATGACAACATGACCGTAGCTGATCTAGCTAGTCAGTTATTATTCAGGGAACATTCACTTTACCCATATACAATAGATTTAATTGCACAAAACCGTGTAAAATGGATTAATAACCATTTGTATTTTGATAAAAACATATTAATAAACCCTATAGAATTGAATGATTAAAAAACTTGTATTACTTATTACATTGAGTTCACAGGCAAATGCACTGGACTTATTTAAAGCTGAATATATCGTTTTCAAAGATAATAAACAGATTGGTACCAGTTACAGCGAATTATCTAAAGATGAGCTTTTATACACCATTATTGATAAGACTAACGGTACTCATGGTATGGCATCTTTTTTAGGTTTCAAAAGAACAGAAGAAAGTACTTTTACTTATGAAAATAATATTTTCATTCCAGCTTCTTATGACATGAAGCAAAAAGTGGCTTTTAAAAAACGTCACGCATCGTATATTGTAGACCAAGAAAAAGGCATGGTTTATGGCAATAGTAAAAATCAAGATTGGCAGAACAAAACTCCTACTAGTTTCTTTACACCTAATATGGCTTCTTTAAAACTATTTGCAGACATTTGCACTAAAAAGAAAAACAACTTAACTTATAATGTTCTGAAAAATGATAAACTAAAAACTTATAGCTTTCAAATTACTTCGATTAATAAAAATATAATAGAAGTTGATAAGTTACATTCAAACCCAAACACCATAACTAAAACTTGGCTAGACACCAATCAAAACTGCTTACCTATTAGAACTTACCATAAGGAAAAAAATGAAGATGTTCTAGAAACAAAGTTAACCAAACTTACATTTTATAAATAGTTTTTTAAAAAAACCAAACAAAGAATATCAGAAAATTAATGGAACGCTTTACAAAATTCTAGGGTAAAGAAAAAGTAGTGAATAATACCCTAACATAACTTTCATCAATTTTGAATCAATCACAGGTAACTTTCCTTCGTGCCAAAAAGCAAAAAACACCTATCGACACGCCTAATTATAAGAACATGAATGCTACATTCTAATAAAAAATACTTAGGTGATTATCTTCATCTAAAGTAGAGTTTATAAACTAGAGTGTTGCACATCAATGTTCAAATTGTCAATATATTCACCCTGGTTTAGTGCAATTCTACTGGTAATAATGTTAAATAACATAAACAAAAATAAATGAATAATATGAGTACATTTTATTGGTATGATTTAGAGACTTTTGGTATATCACCACAATACGATCGAATTGCTCAGTTTGCAGGCATAAGGACTGATTTAAATCTTAATCCTATTGCCGAAGCTGACATGTTTTACTGTAAGCCTACATTAGACACTTTTGTTGATCCAGAAGCTTGTTTAGTAACTGGTATCACACCCCAAGAGTGCCAAGAAAAAGGACTATTAGAGACAAATTTTATTGGTAAAATAAATGACATCTTTAGCGAAAAGGAAACATGTGTTGCTGGTTACAATTCAATGCGATTTGATGATGAATTTATCCGATACAGCAATTACCGTAATTTGATAGACCCCTATGCTCGTGAATGGTCAAATGGGAACAGTCGTTGGGATGTCATTGATTTAGTACGCGCCTGTTATGCCTTACGACCAGATGGTATTAATTGGGCATTTCATGATAATTCCAAACCCAGCTTCAAGTTAACAGATTTAACAGATGCGAACAACATATCACACCTTTCAGCTCATGATGCGTTAAGTGATGTACAAGCAACGATTGCTATTGCTAAATTAGTTAAGGTAAATCAAGAGAAATTATTTAATTACAGTTTAAAATTACGAAATAAAAAATACGTTCAAAGTTTATTAAACTGGCAAATTATGAAACCGATTGTTCATGTTTCCAACAAAATCCCCGCCGAACGCGGCTGTTTAGCAATAATGTTACCTTTAGCGATTCATCCAACTAACCCGAATGGCATAATTTGTTATGATTTAGCATTTAACCCCGATGATTTATTTACCCTCGATGTGGAGGATATTCGAGATAGAATTTTTACTCCACAAAATGAACTACCAGAAGATTGTCTAAGAATTCCTTTAAAGACTATACACATCAATAAATCTCCTTTTGTCGCTCCACTAGGTGTTTTAAAAGGTGCCGACATGGATCGAATCCAATTAGATTATCAAAGTAACAAAACTCATTTAGAAATGTTCAAGTCTGCCCAAAGCATTATTCAAAAAGTTCAGGAGGTATTCAACCAACCTTTTGATGACACTAGCGATGATGTCGACACTATGCTTTATTCTGGTTTCTTTGCAGGTATTGATAAAAAGAATTTTTCAACAATTCGCAATTCCACTATTGAAAAAATCAAAACAATGGATTTTCAATACAAAGATAAAAGAGCTCAACAACTCGTTACAAGGTACATTGCAAGAAACTTTCCTGATTCATTATCAGACAATGAAAATAATTCATGGTTGGAAAACGTAAAACAGAGAATGAATCTAAGATTTGGAGAAAATTCTCATCTTTTATTTGAAAAGATTATAACTTTAAGAAATACAACAAAATCTGCTGAACATAATAAAATCCTTGATTTAGTTGAGGATTATACAAAAAAACTTATTCAAAATTTATAATTTGTGATGCTAGTAACATATCACTTAGGTTAGTATGTTATCATTAAACTTATTACCAACTACTCTATTCTGCAATGATTAAAACTGCCCTTTTCTTATTATTAATAAGCTTCAACCTCTATTCTCATCCCTTTACACCTTGTGATGAAAACACTGGTTTTGCAGATTTTTATCCTTGTGAAAATATTGACTTGTTGCAACGTGTTCATAATGAGCATTTGGGTGGTACAGGCAGTAATAAAGGTTCTGATATTTGGGGTTGGACTGATCCATTAACGGGCAAAGAATATGCATTAATGACTACCAATACAGGGACTTCTTTTATCGACATTTCTGAACCAAAAGCGCCAGTATATCTTGGAAAATTACTGACAGAAACAACTAATAGTACTTGGAGAGATGTTAAAACATATGCCAATCATGCATTTATCGTATCTGAAGCTAATGGTCATGGTATGCAAATATTTGATTTAACTCTATTAAGAAATATTACTACACCACCTATAGACTTTACAGCAACTGCCTTGTATTCACAATTTGGCAATGCCCACAATATTGTCATTAATGAACAGACCGGTTATGCTTATGCTGTTGGTACAAACACGTGTAGTGCTGGGTTACACATGGTAAATATTCAAAACCCAATTAATCCTGTAAATGCTGGCTGTTTTAGCTCTGATGGTTACACTCATGATGCACAATGTGTCACATACATAGGTCCAGACACAGAACATGTAAACAATGAAATATGTTTCAACTCAAATGAAGACACACTAACGATTGTAGATGTTACAATCAAAAACACACCTGTCCAATTATCTCGATCGGGATACAATGGGTCACAATACACTCACCAAGGATGGTTAACTGAAGACCATCGTTACTACCTCATGAACGATGAATTAGATGAGCAAAATAATGGTCATAATACCAAAACTTATATTTGGGACTTGATAGATTTAGATTCACCACAACTAATTGGTTTTTACAACGGCCCCAAAGCATCTATCGATCATAATTTATATATTAAAGGAAACTATGCATATCTCACTAATTATTCAAGCGGTTTGAGAATTGTTGATATTAGTGATATTGGCAATGCTAACTTAACGGAAGTCGCAAGCTTTGACTCTTATCCCGCTAATGATAACTCAGAATTTGTTGGTGCATGGAGCAACTACCCATATTTCCCAAGTGGCAATGTTATTATGAGCGACTATAGTACCGGTAGTTTATTTATCCTTGACCCAAATATTTGCCCAACAATTGCAACTGCAGAAAATCTAGTTACACAAGCCAATGGTGATAATAGCATTAGTTTAAATTGGGACATTGATTTAGCTGCAAATGAATCTTACAAAGTGTTAAGGTCTGAAGGTGGATGTAGCGTTGATAATTTTGTAGAAATTGCTGACCAGATTAATACTAATTCCTATACCGATAACACCGTTACAGGCCAAGTTCCCGTTGGATACAGAATTGTTAAAGTTGGTGTAGAAGAAGGATGTGAATCTGAACGTTCAATGTGCGTAGAAACTCAAACAACAGGAAGTTGTACTATTGCACCTAATTTTTCTGGGATCAAGTCTGTAACAAGTACAAACAACTCTACATGTGGCATTAACCTACAATGGCAAACTGCAAGTTCATACTGTGGAGCTAGCGTCAACTATGATGTTTTTAAGTCAACTGACCCAGCATTTACCCCTGATTTAAGCAATAGAATCATCGAAAATCAAACTGCAACTAGTTACTTAGATATGGATGTTACTGACAGTACTGAATATTATTACTTAGTTCGTGCAACTGACGTTAGTAATGGGAATCAAGATAGTAATAATTTAAAGATTTCTGATAAAGCACTTGGTATAATTACTAATGGCACTTGGACAAATGGAGCTGAAATTGGAGATGATGGATTTGGCCAAGCCTCAAGACATGTAGGCTGGGAGTTTAATGCTTCAACCGTACACCAAGGTAACCGTAGTTACTGGTCTACTAATGAATCAAATACCTGTAATGATCTTGTCACCAATACAATTTCATTGACTGCAGGCCAAAATTCTCAATTATCATTTTGGACAGCATTTGCTATTGAAGATCGATGGGATGGTGGTGTTGTTGAAGTTAGCACAGATAATAATTCATGGACTCAAGACCCAATTTCACCTAGCTATCCAAACACATTTAGAAACTCATCTGATGCTTGCGAGTACGATGAAAATACTCCTGCATTTTCAGGTACAAACTTAACATGGCAACAACACACAATGGACTTATCTAGTTACCAAGGCCAAAACATCAATATACGATGGAACTATTCAACTGATGGTGGAACAAATGATGGCGGTTGGTTCTTAGATGACTTTAGTATTACAAACACACAAATTCCATCACAGTGTGTAACTATTACGGATGTCTTATTCAGAAATGGATTTGAGTAATCAATCAGATGGTTTTATTATACCCATAATTCTTCTTTGGTTTCATCGGTAAATCTTGCCACCACAAATAACCAATCTGATAAACGATTAATAAACACCAATACCAAGGGATTAAAGGCAAAGTCTACTTTTGCACTTACTATATCCCTTTCAGCTCTACGACAAATACTTCGTGCCATGTGGATACGTGCTGTTAATTCACTCCCAGTTGGCAAAATAAAATTTTGCAGTGGAGGCAATTGATCATTGTACTCTTCTAATGATTTTTCTAATTTTTCAACTTTACTTGATGAAATCAAAACCGATCCTTCCATACATAAATCACCACCACAATTAAATAAGTCGTGTTGTAATTGCTTAAACTTTTCATCTAAACTATTGATATTGCAATGGACTCTAGCTAGACCTACACTACTATTTAACTCGTCAATTGATCCAATGGCTTGGATAATGCATGCATCTTTAGATACTCTTAGATTACCTGCTAATCCAGTACTACCGTCATCCCCAGTTTTTGTTACAATTTTACTTAATCTATTGCTCATAATTTTTAAGATTTCATTTGTTTATGTATTCAATTTTTAGTATAGTTCACGCAATAAAAAAATAGCAAGAGAGTTTAATAATACAATGAAAAAGACGTGTTTACATCAAGCACATATTGCTGCTAGTGCAAAGATGGTAGATTTTGGCGGTTGGGAAATGCCAATCAATTATGGTTCACAAATTGATGAACATCATGCTGTTCGAAAAGACAAAGGGATGTTTGATGTATCTCATATGACTATAGTGGATATAATGGGGAGTCAAAGCGAAGAATATTTGTTGAAATTATTGACAAATGACATCCGTAAATTATCTGATGGTAAGGCACTATATAGCACAATGTTGAATGAAAATGGCGGTATCATTGATGACTTAATTACTTATAAGCGTGGAGAAAACAATTACCGCTTAATCGTAAATGCTGCTACGCGTGAAAAAGATTTAGCTTGGATGCAGAAACAGATTAAAAATTTTGATGCACAGATTAAAGAAAAACCAAACCTAGCTATGATTGCTGTACAAGGCCCTAATGCTATAAAAGCCTGTATAAAGTCACTCCCTAATGAATTCACTGAACAATTGAATGAACTTAAGAAATTTAGTTTTATTGACGTTGATGAATACTTTATTGCTCGTACAGGTTATACAGGTGAAGATGGTTTAGAAATTTTAGTTTCTGAAAAAATTGCTCTTGATTTATGGGATCAGTTACTGCATGAAAAAGTTAAGCCTTGTGGTCTAGGTGCTAGAGACACCCTACGCCTAGAATCAGGTATGCATTTATATGGTCAAGATATGGATGAAACCATAACGCCACTTGAATGTGGATTGGGTTGGACTGTAAGAAAGAATGATACCAACTTTATTGGTTCGACAGCATTAGATAAATTAAGGGGGAAAGGGATTAAAAGAAAGATGTCAGGAGTTGTATTATCCGAGCGTGGAATCTTAAGACACGATCAAGAACTAGTTGATGAAAATGGTTTAACTGGTATAATTACAAGCGGTACTTTTTCACCGACTACTGAGGTTGCTATTGCCATGGCAATAGTTGACAAAAATATCGGTTATGATGTTAAAGTCCAGATTAGAAAAAAACAACTGCCTGTCAAATTAATTAAATTACCGTTTGTAAAAAATGGTCAATCAACCATATAAGAAGAGAGAAATATCATGAGTTATGTTTTAGATAATTTAAAATACACAGAGTCCCATGAATGGATTCAATTATTAGATAATGGAAATATACGCATTGGCATTACCGAACATGCACAAAGTGAATTAGGTGATATCGTATTTGTAGAGCTACCTGAAGAAGACTCATATACAACGGGTGATGACTGTGGTGTAGTTGAATCGGTAAAAACAGCCTCTGATATTATGACACCTGTTACTGGTACCATAATAGCAGTTAATGATTCATTAGAAGATTCTCCTGAGTTGATTAATGAGTCACCTTATGATGATGGTTGGATATTTGAAATGGAAGTAGATAGTGCAGAAGATTTAGACGACCTACTTTCAGCTGAAGAATACAGAAATCAAATAACAGATGATGAGTAACTTCTTTCATCACTAATCATTCAAATATAATTATTTACATTTAAAACTATGCCATTTATTCCACATACACGTGACGACATACAAAACATGCTTAAAGCCATTGGCGTAGAAAGCATTGAACAATTATTCGATGAAATTCCTGAGAATTTAAGAACATCTGAATTGACACATGTGCCAGATCAGTTAAATGAGATGCAGGTATCCCGAATCATTAAAACTAAGGCTGATGCCATAACACAATGTTTTGCCGGTGCTGGTGCTTATGATCATCATATTCCAGCCGCTGTTTGGCAATTAGCTACACGCGGTGAATTTTATACCGCCTATACTCCTTATCAGGCTGAAGTTTCACAAGGGTCGTTACAAGTTATTTATGAATTTC
Organism: Alcanivoracaceae bacterium; assembly: GCA_016744455.1. Taxonomy (GTDB): domain Bacteria; phylum Pseudomonadota; class Gammaproteobacteria; order Xanthomonadales; family Marinicellaceae; genus NORP309. Next base: position 2,679 of record JADGEI010000030.1, on the reverse strand, counting down.
AAAGCATGATGGCAAAACTAACAGGCATGGAAGTGAGTAATGCTTCTATGTATGACGGTGCATCTGCTTTAGCTGAGGCGGCACTTATGGCTGTAAGAGCTAACCGCAAGTCAAAGTCTAAAACTATTTTAATTCCAAAAACGGTAAATCCAGTTTATCGAAATGTTTTAGACAATATTGTGCACAATCAGGGCATTAAAGTGATTGATGTAGATTATAACAAAAGTACGGGGAAAATCAATTCAGATGATTTAGCCAAATACAACGATGAAGATATTACAGCATTAATCATACCTCAACCTAATCACTTTGGAATATTTGAGGACGTTGATACATTAACAAATTGGGCTCATAGCAAAAACACTTTTGCAATTGCATTGGTTAACCCAATATCTCTAGCCTTATTAAAACCACCAGGTTGCTGGGGAAATGATGGTGCAGATATTTGCATTGGAGAGGGCCAACCTTTAGGTATTCCTCTATCATCTGGAGGCCCATATTTTGGCTTTATGACAACTAGACAAAAATACATCCGCAACATGCCTGGGCGTATTGTTGGGCAAACCACTGATTTAGATGACAAACGAGGATACACCCTAGCCTTTCAGGCACGTGAGCAACACATTAGACGTGCTAAAGCGACTTCCAACATCTGCACCAACCAAGGTTTAATGGTTACTGGCGCCACTATTTATATGGCACTACTAGGCGAACATGGTATAAAACAAGTGGCAACAGCTTGCATGGAAAACATGAATTATTTAAAGGATAAATTAATTGATACGGGGATAAAAATCGTATTCGACTCTGTCAACTTCCATGAAATAGTTATCCAATTAGATAAAAAACCTTCAGAAATTATTAAATCCCTCGCCAAACAACAAATAATTGCCGGTGTGGACTTGTCAAAACAATACCCTGAACTAGGTAACGTTATGTCTATCTGTGTCACGGAAACGAAGACACATGAAGACATAGATACTTATGTAGAACACCTGAAAAAACCCTAAAACTTGATAATCATAATTTTTATGGCTATTCAAAGTACAGCTTGCACTGTATTTTAATCAAGTTTAAGTGATTTGAGAAAAATTATTAATTGATGCGTTTAACTCTTTATATTCCAATGAAGAGTTAAATCCATGTCACAGATATTTCGAGCAGAATTATTACAATTAATTAAAAATCCTTGGGTTTCTCCAATACGTGATACCAGGTTTAATACTCTAAAATCAAAAAAAAGAAATATAACTACGTGTTTTTTAGTATTCATACTTACAACTGTATTAACACCTGATTCTAAATCTATCGGAATTACTGATCCAAATGCAGTTATCCCATTAAGTCCTGTAGGTGTACCTGTTCTAAATGTGCCTTTTCTTGATAACGCTTTCAATCAGACATCAGTTACAAGAATAACAAATAAAATGATGTCAAATCAATGGGCGGCACATACTTATTCACAACTGCAGGCATTTTCCCCGGATAATACACATCTAATTCTAATAGAAAATGGTTTTTATGTTATAAAAAACAGAACAACATTGATGACAACTCTAGAGTTAAATAGTGTTATGATTGCTGGTAATTTCGATGTTAATGCTCCACGTTGGCACCCTACTATGGACAATACCATTGTTGCTTATGACTCTAATGCTGATTCAATTCTACGTGTTATATTTATCGACGTAATTACAGGGTCTGCTTCTATTCAATTTACATTCCCAGCTATTTATACTGGGATTTTAAGTAGCCAATCATTTGATGAGTTATCCCATGACGGAAGGTGGATGACAGGAATGGCAACTACTTCTGATGGTGATGCCATGATTTTTAGTATTGATTTAGTTAATGGGTCATTAGGCACTCAAATGAGATTAACTGAGCTCTACAATCAAAATGGAGGTGGAGAAATATTTGAGCCGGATTGGATTGGAGTATCAGCATTAGGGAACTTCTTATCAATCCAATGGGTACGTGACATTCCAGGCGCTCGATTAAGCGGGCTTGAAATATATAACATTGAAGATGGGGCTTTTATCCAACAAGTCAACCCACTTCATGACCATGGTGATTTTGGGTTAGACAGTAATGGTAACGAAGTATTTGTTTCAACCATTTTATCATCACCAGAGGATAATAATTTACCAGCCATAGTTAGTTACAGCTTGCCCTTAAGTGCGAACGACCCACAATTAATACGAACTGTCCCTTGGGAAACTGTTTGGCATATTTCTTGCCAAGGGCCTAGAAATCTATGTGTCATTTCTTCAGGTGATACAACTGATGGTGGTGGAAATTTTAGAAATGAAGTGTTTATTCAAAATTTAGATGGGACAGTACGTAGGTTAACGCATCATCGTTCTAGTTTATGTGGCTACTGGGTACAACCAAGATCTTCTATTTCAAAAAATGGAAAATACATTATTTTTGATTCAGATTTTTTTGCTGATGGAGGTATAAATAGTTGCTTATCTCAAGGCAGTTTAGGTGGTGGTGATGTATTCATCATTGAACTACCAGATGAAAATTCACTTTTCAATAATGGTTTTGAGTAAATAATAAATTATTTTGTTACACTTTAGAGCCATATTCATAACTAAAAAATCGACCTGATTTATTTACCAAATATAGCATAAAAAAAAATGTGTCTGATGAAAGTTCGATATAATAGTAAAG
>JADGEI010000010.1 GCA_016744455.1 Alcanivoracaceae bacterium | reverse complement strand
CTTTAGTTCAGGAAATTCTTCTTGTAACCTACGTGAAGACCTTCCTTTCAATCGTTTTATTATATTGCTAACTGAATGTTTTGCTGCATACTCTAAATGCATATGTACATGATCTTTACTTACAACTCCTTTTAGAATTCGTATATCCTCAGCATCGCAAACTTGCATAATTAAATCGCGACACCTAATTTTTATATCTCCTGTCAAAACAGGATACCTATATTTGGTTATCCACACAATATGAACCGATAAACGGCTAACTGTATGACTTGAAATTCTTTGTTGGCTCATACTCACATTTTAGCACAGCTAAAATGTGTATCAGCTAAAGCCTTGCACTAAAGTGCATAGTTTTAACTAGCGTGTTGGAACAATAAAGCGAAATAATTTCATTTTTTTTCATTTGTTTTACGCGTAATAAGATAAGCAAATAAACTTTTTAGTAAAAATATGAAAAATAATTCTTCAAAACCTATCGCAAAGCTTTTAGGCTTCCTTATTTTATTATTAACAAACACAGCCAGTTTAGCTATTAACAATTTAGACAATGTCTGTGCCAATAGATCTTTTAACAATAGTGCTCCACAAGTTAATCTTGGAAATTTTTGGGATTCTAATAAATCAGGGCATTCTTGGAACATTACAAAAAGCGGCAGTGGCAATAATCACTACTTAGCTATTACATGGTTTACCTATGATCAACATGGGAGGCCGAGATGGTATATCGCTTCATCAGGCCAGTCAACAGACTACCTTAATGGTGTAGAATACCAGTTAAACTTATCTAGGGTTGTTAAAACAAACGGCACACAATCAAATGAAAATATTGGTTTATTAAAATTAATGTTTGCACCTGATGGTGATTCGCGATTTATTGCTATGGATTGGTTTCTAGATGCAAGTGAGGGTGCTTCTATAGATATAGGAAATTCAGATAAAAGCGGGGTACAATGTTTACAATCTTTTAATGAAGCGGTGGGAGGAAGCCCTAAGCCTGCTCCTTCATCGGTTTTTAATGGACTATGGGCTGGTAATATGAGCTATGCTACTGAATTCTATTCCTCATTTAATAACTCTGGTCAAGGTGGTGCCTTTGATAAGCAAGAATTTGAACATAACGAATATTTTTTCTATGCAACTAATGGCAATCCATCATGGGGATTTTCTGTAAATATAACACCTCTTGATACTATACAACAAATAGACCCTAGTGGGGGACAAAACATCAGTGTCGTGAATTCTTCCTGTGGATATCCCCCGTGGGAAATACCCTCTGGTTGTACAAGCTCACAAAATGTAGGCAAATTTCATCGTAATTATTACGAGTATACGGATCCTAAAACAGCCGAAAAAGAATGGAGAGGAAATGCCTGGGTAACTGGTTCTACAGGTTATAGCTCTGGAACAGGAGCACATATTGAAAACATTTCTTACACGAATATGGGTGGTAATAACATTACTAACAGTTTTCCAGTTAATCTTTTAACCGCAGGAAATACTGGTTCTGGTGACCCAGGTAATGGTGATTTAGTTCCAGAAACACCACCCTCCATTGCCAATCATAATCTGACAATTAACCCCTCATCAAGTTTGGTTGGTTTTACATCAGGAAACTTTAGTGTAGATGAATCTGGAGCGGTTAATTACCAAATCCCTGTTTTTGCTCTACCTGGAATTGGTGGACTTAAACCTGATATGTCAATCGCCTATAATTCTAACTCGTCTAATGGCATAGCTGGAGTTGGCTGGAACATTGCGGGTACATCAAGTATTACACGATGTTTAAAAAATAAAGAACAGGATGGTATTGAATACCACCAACAAAAACCAATTACTCTGACTAACGAAGATGCTTTTTGCCTGGATGGTCAAAAGCTTCTATTAGTACCAGGAACAGGGGAATATGGAGCACCTGATTCAGAATACAGGACAGAGATAGAAGGTTTTCAAAAAATTACTGTTGTAGGAATACAGGGAAATGGTCCTAAAAAGTTTTCTATTCATTTAAAAAATGGAGAAATAAGAACTTATGGTTCTTCTAGTAATTTTTTTACTGCACAAGTGGTTGCAAATGATGGCAGCAACACGGTCGTACAATGGTTAATTAATAAAGTAAAAGATCGACATAACAACAAAATCTGGTTTAAGTGGGATACATCAATTCAGGGACAAGCCTATTTGGAAAAGCTAGAATGGACCAGGGTAACATCTGCACGAAATCCACAAAACACAATGGAGTTTCAATACGAAGCTAGAACAGATAAAAAACATGCTTTTGCAAAAGGTATCTCTAGTTCATTGGATAAACGTTTGTCTCATGTTGTGACAAAAAGAAGACAAACTCCAACAAGTCTTCTGCAAGAAATACGTAGTTTAAAACTCAACTATCAATACTCTGACCTTACAAAAAGAAGCTTATTAACTTCTGTTAAAGAATGTACTAACACAAAACATAATAGCTGTTTAAAACCGATAGAGTTTAGTTATTCTGGAGACAATATTACCAATTTATTTGATGAATCTTACACACAAAATGGAGAATTTACTGATGATTTTCTGAAACAATCCTCATCAAAGTTTATTGATATTAATGGAGATGGAATCCAGGAAATTCTTTTTGTTAAAAAAACAAATAATCAAGCTAAATTTTATATGGCTTTACATTATAAAAGTGGATTTAATTTATCAGGAATGAATTGTACAACCAAGCCAGGTTACTATGATAAATTCTGTAATCTAGGAATTATCGCTACAAATACCCGTAGCGATACAGACAACTTTGATGAAGATGACTGGTATGTCTTTGATTATGACTCAGATGGCAAACAAGACTTGCTATCCAGAAAATATAATACTGGGAATTGGCATGTATTTAGATCAAATGGTAGTAGAGTTTGTATGGTTGGAGCAAGTGCATGCTCAAGTTCATTAGAAATAAATACTGGAATCAAAGCTACACCAAACACGATGAGCAACCTAGTAGATATGACAGGTGATGGGTTGGTTGATTTATTAACATCACAGTTATACCAGGGTGGACCTGAAAGAAAGATAAAACTACATAGAATGGTTAGAAACAGTAATTTAGGGGCAACTATTCCTTATAGTTTCGAGTCAACTGCAGTTGCCTCATTTGTCGAGTTAGTATCAAGAAATTCACTGAATGAGCTTATTCCCGAAATGTTTCCTAATGATGGTAGTTGTGTATTTAATGCATTTGGAGGAACAATTCCTTGCCATGCATTTTTATCCAGTATTACTGTAAATAAAGTTAAAACCGGTATTGCTGATATTAATGGCGATGGTTTTAACGATGCGATTGTAACTTATACTGTTCATTTTGATCAAGAAATCTGTAGCAATGACGGGAATGATCCTCAGCGCTCTAATCAACAAACATCAGGAATTAAGGATGTTTTTGTTGACGAAACATCGCGAGTCATAGCAGGAGGCTCATGTAGACAAAAACATGTGGCTGCTTTTACTTTTAACCCTGATCATGACACTGGACCTGCTTTTATTCCATTACAGTGGTTAGGTCCCGTTTTCCATACACACATCACTCCACCTGGATCACCAAATAATCCAATACTTACATACTTTGGTACTATTCAGGATAATAAAAATGCAGTTTCAGCATTAGATATTAATGCTGATGGATTGTCTGATCTTGTTATTAAAAAAGAACGAACCAGTAAGTCTGTTATTTATAAATTGAATACTGGTAGTGAGTTTGGCAGTTCTCGAACCATGGTTAATAACTCAACCCCCTCTAACTCACTGGATATGGAGGAAGTACTTGATAGCATCCAGTTCCTGGATTACGATCGTGATGGTGATATTGACATCCTTTATCCAAAAAAACAATTCAACAACAGTGCTACTCGTTACTACTTAAGAAAATATTCAGGTGATTTAACAACAGGATTTGAGGCACCCGTATTAACTTCATTAACCAATTTGGTCAGTGGTACAGAAGCTGGGGAAACCATCAGTTATTTTCTTGATGTCAATGGCGATTCGCATGCTGATCATTTATGGTTTGATTTTAGAAATAAAGACCAAAAAATAAAATTCGGTTCCAACAAATGGAAACCCAATGACAAACTGGTTAAATTTAAATCAACAGCTCCAAATGGTAAATTTTCCGACACACAAATAACTTATGAATCAGGTTACTTACCAACAGTTTACAGTCGTTTAAATGATGGTATTTATCAAAAGGATGACTTTGGAATAGCTGGGACCTGGGGTAATGGATCACCTGTATTTGATGTGGCATTTCCAGAATACTATGTCAGAAAAGTTTCAGCACTTGCACCTACAGAAAAAAACACAAATAATCGAGCTGATGTGTTATATCACTATCAAGGATTAAGAATCCAAGGCGGTGGTCGAGGGATGCTTGGTTTTGCCAAAGTTTCAAGCATTGATATGCAAAGCAAAATGTATACTAAAACCAGTTATAACCAGGACTTTCCCTATACAGGAATGCCCTATGCAACAGAAAAAGGACATCTAACAAGTTTGGGAACAAATTATTTATCCTGTAGCTCATCGAATGTTTGTTCTTACAATACCTGTGTAGGCGAAAGCTGTAACGACCCAATAGTTGCTAATCGAGCAATTGACCCAATCAGTGATGGTATTAATCAATACAAGGTGGTCAGTCCTGCCAGTACAGCAGGGTCCGTATTCCCATATGTATGGAAAACAATTGACGAGTCTTATGAATTAGGTTCAGCCACTTCTCACAAAATGAGTATAACCAAAACTTCGTATGAAAATACAACCTTACCAGCTGATTTTTATGGCAATGTCAGTAAAACCATTGCCAAGTCATGTATACCAGATGCTCAAATCACCTGTTATACCATGACAAAAACACAAACAGATAATGTTTATGCGGCATCTGAGCAAGACCCTTCAAATTGGATATTGGGCCGTTTAACCCAATCGACCATATCCAATTGGAGACGTGATGAAGACCCAACCAGTAACACCTATCTAGGTTGGCTAACAAACTCTGTGACGACTAACTTCGATTATAATAACAACAATGGACAGCTTATTTCTGAGGAGGTACAAGGAGACAATTATTCATATCTAAAAACTGTGCATCAATATGATAGTTACGGTAATGCATTAAAAACAATCGTCTGTTCAAAAGAAATTACCAATTGTGAGAGTAGCGCAGTGTTGGTACAACAACCATTACGATCAAAAATTCATACCTATAAAAGACAAACTTATGATAGCAACTGGAACAGTTATCCTGACAACAAATATAGCCTGTATGGTGCAAGTACTTCAACTACAGTTAATGCAACAGAGCGTCTTGGTTCACAAATCATAAGCCGTGATATTTATGGTAATGCATTAAAAGTCAAGGACTTGTATGGAAATATTTTTGAATCCAAATATGGCTTGTTCGGCGAGCTACAAACATCTAAAAATGCCACAGGAGGTATGACTAAAAGCACTAATTATTGGTGCCCACAGTTTACCTGCCCTACTCAAGCTATTATGGTAACTGTTACCACAGCAATTGGAACACCAGATAAACGAGAATACAAAGATGCATTAGGTCGCACCATACGTGTGCAAACTCAATCAATGGATGGTTTATGGCAAACTACCAATAGTTGGTATGATGATTCAGGACGAGTCGTGCACGTCACACAACCTCACTTAAGAAATAGCAGTGGAACACCTCAAGGTAGTATCTATAATAATTACAGCACCTATGATGACCTTGGTCGTACAAAAACAGCATCAGTTGCCAGCCATACAGGTGGTAATGCAACAACCAGTTATTATTACAATGGTTTAAATAAAACTGTTATTAATCCCAAGAGCCAAAAGAAACTCTCAATTCAGGATGTTAGTGGCAAAGTTGTTGAGGTACAAGATTTTAACGGAAATTCACTATACAACAAGGTCAATTATTACTATGGTGCTAAAAGCAACTTAATTAAACTTCTTAGTGAGGATGATGGTGGTAATAATGTTGTTACAACCATGACTTACGATAGTTATGGTAGAAAAAGAAGCATGCAAGACCCAAGTAAGGGTAATTGGAATTATACCTATGATGCTATGGGTAGAATTATTTTGCAAACTGATTCGATGGGGCAAAGAATATTCAATAACTATGATATGCGTGGTAGAAAAGTACTGGTTCTATCCTTTGATGAAATAGGAGAACAACGTAAAACATCCAGATTTAGATACGACCAAAGAGGTCACTTCGGACAATTGACCTACTCGCAAGAAGAAATCAATGCAAAATCAGATGACAGCCTATTGGCAGAAAAAGTCATGTATTTTGATTTTGATAGCTACGGCAGGAGTATTTCAACCTATACACGTATAGATGATGGTCAAACAGATGGTCTTGTTGATGACTATGAGACTTCAACTACCTATGATCAGTATGGTAGAGTCTTTCAAAGTTTTGATGCCTCTGGTTATGGATTGATGATGCAATTTAACAACTATGGTTATCAAACAAGATTGTATGAAGCTTATCCCTGTCAAGATCAGAGTGATAGTTCTTGTGACAACTACAATGGTAAAAACTACCGCGTCTATTATGAAGCTTTAGCCATGGATGCTTATGGAAATATCACCAATGAAAAACAACACAATGGTGCAATACATACAAAACGCAGTTATAAACCACAAAATGGAACATTAGAAAAGATCTGTACAGATACATCTGATGCTGCTGCAACATCTTGTACCAGTAATAATATCTTGCAAAAATTAACCTTTGGTTTTGATACCATTGGAAACCTTGTCAATAAAAGAGATGGTGCTAATTATGAAACATATGGTTACGACCACTTAAATAGACTGAATCTTGTTACAAAAAAACGAGGAAACATTCAGTTAACCAATGAAAACTATACTTATGGTACATCTGGTAATCTGTTAAATAAAAATGGAAAAGCCCTTAACTATAACGGATCATACGGACCTTATGCAGTCACTAGCCATGATGGTACAAACTTTAGCTACAATTCAAATGGCGATATGATTGAATCATTTGGTGGCACTGCTCCAAAACTGATTAATTACACCAGCTTTAGTAAGCCCTATTTTATTCGCAATAAAGCCAATAACAATACATCAGAATTTTTTTACGATGCATACAACTCACGATTTGTCAGAAAAGACACAAATAGCGGTATTGAGACTACCACTCATTACGTGGGTGGTATTGAGATGGTCCGTAAAAAAGAAAAAGGCTCAGTTGAACACATTAAGCGTTATATTGGTGGTGGTTTGGTTATTGATATGCCAGGTAAATTTGTACCTCAGAACAATTGGCGGTATGACTACCTGCTAAAAGACCATATTGGTTCCACCCATAGAATTATCAGTATTAATGAAAGTGGTGTGGTGAGTTCACAAAAACTGGGCTTTAATACCTGGGGACAAAGACGCAATGAAAGTAATCTTGCTGACATTCCAATTAACAGTGTTTTATGGCAGTTAAATCAGGAAATTGAAGCGACAACCCATGGCTTTACAGGCCATGAACACCTGGATGGTGTGGGTTTAATCCATATGAATGGTCGTATTTATGATCCAACACTGGGTCGTTTCTTGCAAGCTGATCCACATATACAAGACCCATACAATAGTCAAAGTCTTAACCGTTATAGCTATGTCTTGAATAATCCGTTGACATTAACCGACCCATCGGGTTATTTTAGCCTGAGTAAATTCTTTAAGAAATGGCTTAGACCAATTTTAGCCATTGTTGTATCCATTTACCTACCAGGAATTGGTGCAACCATGGGATTGTGGTCTAGCTCATCAAGTTTATTGGCCGTTATGGTTTCAGGTACCGTATCAGGAGCCATATCATCAGGCAACCTTAAAGGTGCTCTGATAGGAGGGTTAACCGCCGGAGCCTTCAAAGGCATTGGCGATAAATTCGCCAAAGTTGCAAGTAAAGGCAAAGGAGTCTTTGGCACAGGCCTGGATCCCGGTCAGTTTGCTGGCAAGGTAGCCATGCATGGTGCCGTCGGTGGTGTAAGTTCGGTATTACAAGGAGGTAAATTTGGTCATGGGTTTGTTTCTGCAGGTATTGCACAAGCTTTTTCAGGACAAATTGATAAAATTGGCGGTAACAACCTAGCAGGTAGTGCCAAGAGAATTGCAGCATCAGCTATTTTGGGTGGAACATCGTCTGCATTAACTGGGGGTAAGTTTGCCAATGGAGCCGTGACAGGGGCATTTAGCCAAGCTTTTAATCAAGAAGTTCATCGTGAACGCTATACTGAAGAATATAAAAAGTATGTAATAGATGGTGATAGCCCCTTTGAATTTGATGTACAATTTAAATATAAAGCAAAAAAACTATTAACTGTTGCTGTGGATAAAGGTGGCTTAGATGTTAGTGGAAAAGTTAAATATGATGAAATTGAAATAGGTTTGAATGAAGAAGGGCAAGGATACTGGAAGTCGGATTCTGGAAAAAAGATTAAATTTGATTTTCCAACAGAAAGTGCTGGTTTCATGTTAAAAAAAGGATTTAAATTTATGTCAATTAGTGCTGGAATGAATAAAGATGCAGCACTTGAAGTTTCGGCTACATTTGGAATTGGCAGATTTAGGCTATCAGGAAAAGCAACGGCTAATATTATTGGTGCGACATTAGGTGCAAAATGGCTTAGTAATCTAACAACATATAGTCAAGGTAGTGATTTTGCTCAAAAAAGGATGTGTGCAGCTGACCCTGTTTTGTGTTATTAAATATAATAATTTGAGAAAAAAAATGAAATTTAAACTATTTATTGTCCTGGCTTTTTTAACAAATATAGCTTATGCAAAAGAGCTTGTTGACTTAGTAAGTAAAATCAAAGAAGAATCTTTTTTGATTCAAGAATCTAATGGAAATTCAAATTATGATGAAAATGTAAATTCTTTTTATAAAAACTATTTTGTAAATGGCAATAATATATTTGCATATGCAAGTGACAATCACTCAAAAACACTAGATTGTGGCTTTTTAAACTTGAAAAGACAATGTTATAAATCAATCTATAGAATTGATGAAATTAAAATTGACGAAAACATTCGATGCATAAATATTTATGGTACGCATTTATTAGAACAATATGAGTTTATTATTCAAAATACAATTCTATTTGTGAATAACAATACTACTAATAATAAATGGTTAATCCTTGGAAACAGAGTTGGCGTTTCTAGTCTTCAATTACTTACTTATGGCTTATTAAATAAGCAACCAATTGAAGACAGCTTTACAAACAGGTGTTTTAATGTTGCCAAAATTAATGAATGGGAAAACTCAATAAAAGACATTGACAAATCAATGCGTTATATTGACTGACATTAATCCATAAAAATATTAATTTTAATGTTGAACTAAATGTCTACTACAAAAAGAAGAGAAAATTTCGAAAGGCTTGCTAAACAAGCAGAATCGGATTTTAAACATAACCCAAATGGCTACAAACGCAAGCTGAAATGGCTTGCGTATTTGGGTTATGGTTATTTATTTTTCATCTTGCTATTGTGTATTGGTTTTATTGCAACAATGGTTTATTTGGCCATAACCAGTAGCTGGTTTTGGGTATTGTTAATTAAGAAAAAATTAATTATTGTCGTGGTATTGATAATTTATACAATATTTAAAGCCGTTACTGTAAAAATTCCACCACCTGCGGGTTATAGATTGTCTAGAAAACAAGCACCGGAACTATTTAATCATTTAGACAATTTTAGAAAAAAATTAAAGACCACAAAAATTCACGAGGTGTTAATTACGACTGAATTTAATGCCGCCATTCAACAAACACCACGATTTGGTGTGTTTGGCTGGCATAGAAATTCGTTAATTTTGGGCGCTGAATTATTAGCAAGCCTCAATCAACAACAGGTATTATCTGTTATCGCTCACGAAATGGGACACTTGAGTGGTGACCATGCCAAATTTAATGCATGGATTTATCGCGTACGTATGACTTGGATGCACATCGTTAATACCATGGGGCATTTAAATGGTATTGTCACTTGGGTTTTTGGTAAATTTTTTAATTGGTACGCACCCTATTTCAATGCCTACTCTTTTGCATTGGCTCGCACCAACGAATATGAAGCTGATGAAATTGCTGTACAACTGACTTCAGCAGATGATTTTTCTACGGCATTATGCAAAGTTTTTGTACTAAACGAGTTGATCAGCCAAAACTATTGGAGTGAGCTTGAAAGAAAAGCATACAAAATTGAGAAGATAGAAGATAAAGCTGTATCAAACCTAAATGATCTAATGCAGAATTGGAAATATGATATCAGTGCTATTAATGTAAGTATTGCAGAAATCATGCAACTTAAAACCAATTACAGTGACACACATCCAGCTCTATCTGATCGACTCGCACCATTAAATGTAAAACCTGATTTTGACTACGAAATTGAAAAATCAGCATCGAACACTTGGTTCCCAACCAGTTTTAAAATTATTTTATCCAAACTGGATGAAATGTGGGCTGATGAGAATACACAAAACTGGCAGGCACTATACGAACAAGGCCAAAACGCATATACCAGACTTGAGCAATTACAAACCAGTTCTGAAAAACTGAATAAGGATGAGTTAGTTGAAAAAGCCAATATTATAAATGTACTTTATGGCCAAAAAAAAGCCGAAACTATATATAAACAAATACGTAAGCTTGATGCCAATGAACCCTCGGCATTATATAACTTAGGAACAGCCTTAATCGCAAGGAAAAATAATAAAGGTTTGACTTTGTTAAACAAATTAATGCATCATGAAGACTACATGATGCATGCAGGTGAAGTGTTACATGACTATTACATACGAAATGATATGGAATCACAGGCCCAGCAAATACTATTAGCAATGGAATCAAAACAGGATAGAAATGATGCCTTTATGGCTGAAGTTAGCTCTCTATCAATTAAAGACAAGATAATCAAAGATGATCTTAAGGAAGATGAAAACAAGCAGTTACAGTCAATGTTGAATAAACTGTCTTTTTTAGATGAGGTATGGATTGCAAAAAAAGAACTGCCTCATTACACTGATGAAAGACTGTATATTATTGCTTACAAACTAAAAAACAAGGATGACTCAGGACTTTTATTCAAACAACTGGAAAGCTCATGGCCAATTCAAAGTATGTACTTTGCTTTAAGTTTTGAAAATAAAAAACTTTTCAAAATCATAAAAAAAACAGGCAGAAAGCTTCTATAACTTCACCAAACTATCTCTATTCATCTCATTTAATTCATACTTTTTACATTTTTTTTCTCCCGAATTACGCGTATTAACTATAAGAGGGTAATTCTTTTAATGTTATTGATGTATTGATGTTTTGATTAATTACCCTAAACCCCATTTTATCAATCTATTAGAGTGAAAATGGATATATATAAATCAACTATTCAAAAGGTAATACTATGTTGAGAAAAATCATTAATAAATATATGCCTCAAAGGCAATTATACACAAAAACTATTAGTAAAAATAAAAACAAAAATAGTTTATTAATTAACACAACACTAGCTCTATCATTTAGTGTTATGGCTATTTCACAGGTTCATGCATTAAATATATATGATACAAATTTTGAAGATAAATATTCTGGCTATATTCTTCAATCAGAGACAGAAATTGGCGCAATAACATTACGCTTTATTGAAGGAACAGGAATGAGTCTAGAAAAAGGCAAACTACGCTATAATATTCAAAGAAGTATGCCAAGTGATATTACTGAAAGTGATATTAAAACCAGTATTGAAGTTATTGAGTCATTGTTAAAAATTGAAAATTTAATGATGTCTTCTACATTTAAAAATTGCATGGAGACATCTCAACCTCCTTCGAAAAGTACTGAGCGAATAATGAACTTATTTGACTCTATCTATTTACCATCAGGTAGTAAGTTTAAGGATTATGAAAAGCTTCTTGCTAATTTAAACCAAATGAAAATTATTGAAATTGCTTACTCAGAACCAATTGTTCAACCACCAAGCATAAAATCAGATTTAAATAAAGGGACCACACTAAACCTTCAATCTCATCAAGGTTATCTTGAAGCCGCTCCAAATGGCATTAATGCCCTTTTTGCATGGGATTTAAATAATGGTGCAGGTGAGGGAGTGAAAATTATTGATATTGAACAAGGATGGAACTTACCACATGAAGATTTATCAGAAGTATTTTATAATAGTGGGCATTTCCGCGATATTACACCCTTTCATCCGAATGACTATTGGAATCAAGCCATCTATGGGCATGGTACAGCAGTGCTTGGAATAATGGGAGCACTAAAAAATGAATTTGGAATAACGGGTATTTCTCATAATGCTGAATTTGGTATTCAATCAGAATTTGATGATGAAGGTCAATTAAGTAGAGTTGATGCATTATGTGAAGCAATTCAAAATATCAACGCAGGTGACATTTTATTACTAGAACAACAGACAAATGGACCAATTGGGGAGTGGTTACCTGTAGAGTATGAACCAGGAATGTTTACAGCTATATCGTATGCAA
The DNA here is from genome assembly GCA_016744455.1 of Alcanivoracaceae bacterium. Classification (GTDB taxonomy): domain Bacteria; phylum Pseudomonadota; class Gammaproteobacteria; order Xanthomonadales; family Marinicellaceae; genus NORP309. The sequence goes on along the minus strand of JADGEI010000010.1, from coordinate 93,833 downwards.
CACAAGATAAAGGTATTATTGTTGTAGAAGCCGCTGCAAATGGCTTAAATAGCAGTATTGGACAAGATTTAGATTCATCAAACTATGAAGACAGTGATGGCAATAATGTTTTTGATAGAGATTTTAGAGACTCTGGAGCTATAATGGTAGGAGCCAGCAAGTCTAGTAGTCGTACACGTATGGAATTTTCAAACTTTGGAAGCCGCATAGATGTAAATGCATGGGGTGAAAATGTAACTACTTTGGGTCGTAGTATGAGGGGTCAACCAGGGGTTCATACATATTTCTATTTATCTGGCGAAGATAGAAATCAAGAATATTGGTATCGATCAGATTTTAGTGGCACATCCAGCGCATCACCAATCGTAACAGGTGCTGCAGCCATTATTCAAAGTATCTCAACAAGTGTTGGAAATCCAAAACTAAATTCAATTGAAATGAGAACTTTACTTGCATCAACTGGTACACCACAGGCGTCAGGCGATACTGGAAATATTGGGAGCCAGCCTAACTTAGAGGCAGCTATAGCCACTATTGTACCGACTTTTCCAGTTCTTGAAATAGCCGAATCTGTTTGTAACAACAATTATTGTATTCGTTTGCTAGGTGATAACTTTTCTGAAACTGCTGCTGTGATAGTAAGTGTAAATTCAGATCCTCAGCCCAATGGCGAGCCTTTTTTGGATATCGTTTCAGGCAATGATATTTATTCAAGAACACCTTATAATGGTTATGATAAATTACAATTTCCAATTCAAAACTTATCAATTCAAAATTATTTCAACAACCCAGGATTATGCTTTGAGGTAATCAGTGATGGGCTAACAAGTAATAAAAAATGTTTTGATAGACCACCAACGGCTCCACAAGGACCATTCATGGGTAAAACAGTACAAGGTTATAAACCCGGAGTTGAAGATAAAGAACATACTTCATACGTTGTCGTTGGTTCCACAGGTAACAAACTAAAAATTTGGGGAAATAGCTGGAAAAAAATTGATTACAATTATAATGTCACTCCAAATACGGTACTTAAATTTAAATTTAGATCAAATCAGCAAGTTCCTGAAATCAGTGGAATTGGTTTCATTATGAGCGGCAGTACTACTGCCTCGTCATCAAGGTCATGGCAGGTTCATGGTACCCAAAACTGGGGAAGACAAGAATATCACAATTATTCAGGTACTGATTGGATAGAATATACAATACCGGTAGGCGAATCATTTACAGGATTTATTTCAGATATGGTTTTCATTGGCGATGAAGATATTCATGTTGGACAGAATATCGTATTTAAAGACCCAGTATTGATGGAAACAGTGCCTAAACAAGTTGTTAAGGGATTTTCTTATGATCCTATAAAAAGTGGACATGGCATGTTTATCTCTCAATCTGGTTTAGATTATCACTTGTACTTCACAACTCATGATCAATCGGGTCACCCAGAATGGTTTATTGGGCAATCTACTTTCGTGAATAATAAACTTATTGGCTCTTTTACAAGAGTAGACTACGATTTCTCAACACAAAGCACAAGTACCAGTGTAGTTGGAAGCTTTAACTTAGACTATTCAACAATATCGGTAGATGGCAATGCTAATTGTAACAACCTGAATAGAGATTTAAATTTAGGTGTATTTAATTGGACCATTAATGGCCAAAGTGGAGCATGGTGCTTACAACCACTTTATAAAACAAGTAGCGGAACACCAAGTACACCATCAAATTATTCTGGTCTGTGGTATGAACCAGCATTAAGTGGTTGGGGTATTGGAAAACAGACCCATCCTATTTCAGGTGGATTACAATCATATTTGGCAGTATTTTACTATGACTCAAATGGTTATCCTCGTTGGTCAGCAGGACTAGATACACTTTCAACAAATAGTAATTTCAACTATACTATGTCAAACGTCAATGGCTATCCCAGAAATTCAACAGGTACAGCTACTTTACAAGATAACGGAAGCTTGTTCTTAAATTTTGGTATAACAAATACTGCTAATTTAAATGTAACTTATCCATATAGTCCAGGAGGTATTTGGAATAGGAGTAATGCTAACATTTCACAATTAACCAATTGATATGACTTGCAATGACTTTGAAATCATATAAAGGATTCAGAGTTTTAAAGTTATATATATTTGTATCTAATTAAAACCAGGCAAAGTTGAATCTAATTTAGCTTGGTTTTTTTTTTAATACATAAAAACAATTAAATCAGTCTAACTCTCGGTGTTGTACCAAAATATTCGTTCTGGTTTTTTTTAATTGGTTGAATAATTTTTCAGTTATAAAGACCGAACGATGTTTACCACCTGTGCAGCCTATTGCAATAGTCAAATAGCTACGATCATGCTCTTCAAATTTAGGTATCCATTTAACGACTAGTTGAAAAATATCAGTGTAAAAATCATTGACTATTTCCTTACTTTCAAGAAAATTTTTTATTGGCTTATCTCTCCCACAAAATTCACGGAGAGATTTTTCCCAAAAAGGGTTAGGTAGGCAACGCGCATCAAAAACAAAGTCTGCGTCATAAGGAACACCACGTTTAAAAGCAAAGGATTGTAACAACAAAGAAAGCTTCCCACTGGCGTTATTGCTGGCTTGTCGCCATATTTTATCTCGTAATTGTGGTGCACTGGTGTTACTGGTATCGATAAGTAAATCGGCAACTGTAGCCAACGGTTCTAGTAAATTTTTTTCGTAAGCAATGGCCTGCGATAAAGAATAATTTCGTTTATCACTAGATAGTGGATGTGCTCTTCTAGTTTCAGAATATCTTTTTAATAAAGTCTTATCATTACAGTGTAAAAAAAGAACTTTAACATTCATTTTGCTTGAGTCTATCTTTCTTATTATTTTTGGTAATTCTTTAAGTGCTAATTCCGAATTTCTGATATCAATGCCAACTGAAACTCTATTATAGTCCTGTTTATTACTTGTTATATGATTTACAAGTTGGGGTAGCATATCAATAGGTAAGTTATCGACACAATAGAAATCCAAGTCCTCAAGTGTACGTAATGCTATAGTTTTTCCAGATCCTGACATGCCTGATATGATTATAAGTTCTTGCATTAGCTATGATTCATCCAAGATGATTTTTTGTATTTGTTGAGCAGATTCTGCCATAATTATTTGACGATAAACCCGATGTTTTTTAAAAAATTTACCTAAATTATTTAACATCCTTTTATGAAAATCATCCACTATTTTGGGAAAGATAACACATACAACTAACTGTACAAGAGTGTTATCAACACTTTCATAATTAACAGGTTTGTTTAATACAATAATGTGAATTTTAATTTCTTTATCATCCAAACATTGACCATGGGGTAATGCTACACCATTACCCAGTGAGGTTGTTCCAAGTTTCTCACGTTTAACTAAAGCATCATAAATCTCTCGTGTGTCTTGGTTTTTACCGGAAAGTTTTACAGCGAGTAATTCAAATAAACGTTTTTTACTACTAAATGGTGTATTTAAATCTATATTGGTTAATTCGATATAGTCAATAAATCTCATGATGAACTAATGTTTATTACTAGGTTGAATCGGGTTGATATTTGCTTATGCCCAAACAGGGTATAGTTGGGTTTCTGCATCTTTCTTATTTTCAAAAGTAACCAGTTTCCAACAATCCGTTTGTTCTAATAACTTTCTTGCTAATTCATTATTCAACGCATGACCAGATTTATAACCGTAAAATGAACCTACAATCGGATGACCTAATTGATAAATATCTCCAATGGCATCAAGCATTTTATGTTTTACAAATTCATCTTCATAACGCAACCCATCTTGATTTAATACTCGGTAATCATCAAGAACTATTGCATTATCCATGCTACCGCCAATAGCTAAATTATTGTCACGTAACATTTCAATATCTCGCATAAAACCAAATGTTCTTGCACGCGATATATCTTTCACAAAGGCATTGGTTGATAAATCAATTTCTTTTGACTTAGTATGATCTGAAAAAGCAGGATGATTAAACTCTATATCAAATTTAAGTTTGTAGCCATTGTAAGGTTCAAAACGTGCCATTTTGTCAGCATGTTTTATTTCTACAGGTTTTGTAATTTGGATGAATTTTTTGGCTTTATTCTGCAAAGTAATGCCTGCAGATTGGATTAAGAAAACAAAGGGGCCTGCACTTCCATCCATAATTGGAACTTCAGGAGCGCTTAGTTCTACTAAACAGTTATCAATTCCCATTCCACAAAAAGCAGCCATTAAGTGTTCGACAGTTGCCACTCTTACATCATCTTTAATTAGTGTAGTTGACATACTTGTATCGCCAACTAAATTTGCATTCGCCTCAATGCTGACGGGTTGACTCAAATCAGTACGTGTAAATACGATTCCTGCATCAATTTCAGCAGGCTTTAAAGTAATATAGACTTTTTTTCCCGTATGAATGCCAACACCTGTTGCACGAACGGTATTTTTCAGGGTTCTTTGTTTTATCATTTTTATATATTACAACTCAAAATATTTGTGAAGTTTATCACATTTGAGCCATATTAACAAAACATTGGTTGTTTATTAACCACTGTATGTGGTTTTTATACCACATATGGCGGCACAGCCTCGGAGGTGAAGCTGTACCGCTCTTTTTTAAACATTTTACTTGATTCAGTCGGCTTGATTTCGTAAAAATGCAGGGATATCCAAATAATCTTCTGACATCATTGGATCTTTATCTGCCTTTATAACTTCATCTTCAACTGCATCAATTTTTTGTGCCACAGCACTAGTAGAACGACTGGGCGTTCTTGTATGCTGATAACTGGGTGCTATCTCTATTTTTTCTTCTTTATGTTTTGGTACTAATTGTACTTTCTGACTCCCTTTGCCATTAATCCCTGTTGCAACAACAGTAACACGTATCTCACCATCCATATCCATATCTATAGCAGTACCAATGACAACTGTAGAGTTATCTGACGTATACTCCTCTACCATTTCACCGATTTCCTGAATTTCACCTAAACTTAAATCCATTCCAGCAGTTACGTTGACCAAAATACCTTTAGCACCATGCATGTCAATGTCTTCAAGTAACGGACTGTTTATAGCAAGTTCAGTTGAAACAGCTGCTCTATCATCGCCACGACCAATCCCTGTACCCATCATCGCCATACCCATCTCTGACATAACAGTTTTAACATCAGCAAAATCGACATTAACCATTCCAGGGCAAGTTATTAGATCCGATATTCCTTGGACTGCACCATGTAGAACGTCATTTGAAGCTTTAAAAGCATTTAACAAAGTGACATCGCGATCAAAATGTGTCAACAGTTTGCCATTTGGAATGGTGATTAAAGAATCGACATGTTCTTCTAATTCCTGAATACCTTTATCTGCAACGAGCATACGCCTCTTACCTTCAAACGGGAATGGTTTTGTAACAACTGCCACTGTCAAAATATTCATTTCTTTGGCAATCTGTGCAACCACTGGTGCCGCACCAGTTCCTGTTCCACCACCCATACCAGCAGTTATGAAAACCATATCTGTACCTGTTAACATTTCTTTAAATCTTTCACGATCTTCAAGTGCGGCTTGTCTCCCCACTTCTGGGTTTGCTCCGGCTCCAAGACCTTTTGTGACATTTTGACCAATGCGTACTACATTTTTGCAATGTGTTTTATCCAGTGCTTGTACATCTGTATTAGCACAGATAAATTCTACACCTTGAATATCAGCTTCAACCATTTGTTGTACTGTGTTTCCACCACCACCGCCTAAACCGATTACCTTAATTACAGCACCACTGCTGTCATTTTCCATTATTTCAAACATTTTGTTACCTCCGAAAATGTTTTTGATATAAAGCTATTAAGCTCTATGTTAGTTAAAAATTCATAAATTATGCTTTTCTTCAAAATTCCGAGAAAAACCATTTTTTAAACTTGCCAAACCAACTACTTGATTCATTGGGAAGACTACCACTTTGCTCATATTTACTTCCATAAAGAAGTAAACCAACCCCGGTTGAATGTACTGGATTATTTACCACTTCTTTTAATCCAGAAATATTCTGTGGTTTACCGATTCTTACTGGTGTATGAAAGATTTCTTCAGCCAATTCGACTGTACCTTCCATTTTTGATGCCCCACCAGTTAAAACTATTCCAGCCGCTATTAACTCTGCAAAGCCGCTGCGTTGTAATTCTGCTTGTACCAATGTAAAGAGTTCTTCATAACGTGGTTCAACAACTTCTGCCAACGTTTGCCTTGCTAGTCGGCGAGGCGCTCTATCTCCAACACTTGGTACTGATATTGTTTCTTCTGCTGATGCCAGTTGTCTTAAAGCACAAGCGTATTTTAATTTTATTTCTTCCGCGTATTGAGTTGGTGTACGCATTGCGACAGCGATATCATTTGTCACCTGGTCTCCTGCTATGGGTATAGCTGAAGCATGCCTAATTGCTCCATTAGTAAAAACAGCAATATCAGTTGTTCCTGCTCCTATATCAACTAAACAAACACCCAATTCTTTTTCATCCTCAGTTAAGACTGCTTCTGATGAAGCTAATTGCTCTACAATTAATTGATCTATATTTAACCCACATCTAGCTACACATTTTGATATATTTTGTGCTGCTGAATCTGAACCCGTTATTAAATGTACACGTGCTTCTAGGCGTACACCTGACATACCAACTGGATGACGTATTCCATCTTGACCATCTATTACATACTCTTGTGGCAATACATGTAAAACCCTTTGATCCGCAGGAATGGCAACCGCTTTTGCTGCATCTAGTACTTTTTCAACATCAACAGCACTAACTTCTTTGTCCTTAATAGCGACAATACCATGAGAATTTATACTTCTGATATGACTACCTGCAATACCCGCATACACTGATTGAATTTCACACCCGGCCATCAATTCAGCTTCTTCTATTGCTCTACGTATTGATTGCACTGTTGACTCTATATCAACCACCACACCACGTTTAAGACCTCTGGATGGAGACGAGCCGATTCCTACAACTTCGATGCTTTCATCTTTATGCTGTTCAGCAACAATTGCGACAATTTTTGATGTGCCGATATCTAATCCTACTACTAAACTATTATCTGATTTTTTAGCCATTATTATCTATCAATCCTTCTGTTAGTATTAACTGTTCTATTGTCATGTTTTTTTTGTTCTGCTCTTCTAGCTTTTCTGTTCTCTGCGGCCATTTAACGGCATATCCATTGGTGTAACGCAGGTCAATATATGTTGGCAAGTTATCGTTTTGTTGTAATAATTTACTCCAACTATCTGCCAATCTTACAAGCCTAGCATCCATTTGATTTGTGCCAATTCTCAGGTTAATTCCATTTGATAAAAACAAATCCCAACCACCTCTATTGCTAACAAATGATGAGGTAATGTCTAATCCCGTATTTTTTACAATGTCACTAAACCGCATGTATTGATCCCAAATTAATTGTGACTGACTGTCTTTACCATTAATCCGTGGTAAAGCCATTAAATTATCTATGCTATCTACTTCAAATATTTGACCGTTTTCATTCAATAATTTATCTTTATTCCAGACTGCAACTGCCTGATGTTCTATAATTTTTATGACCAAACTATTTGGCCATTTTTTAGTGACCGATACCTCTTGTACCCAAGGTATCATTATTATTTTTTCACGAATATCATCCGCTTTTACTTTAAAAAATGATCGTTCTGGATAAGCAGAAACTACCACTCTTATTTGCTCGGAACTCACACGTTTATATTCCGCCTGTAATGCTATATCTTTGATTTTCCAGTGTTCTGACTTAATGACACCTGACATTAAAGCAGCCATTAATAAAATAATGAGCGAAATAAGTAATAGTGATAATTTTGCACCTTTAGACATGTGTATTATCCTTAAATGCTGTTGCTAGAATTTTTTTCACCAAATAATTAAAATTCCAACCAATTGCTTGAGCCGCCTTTGGAACTAAACTTGTTTCAGTCATGCCTGGCGTAGTATTTGCTTCTAGAAACCACCTATTACCTTGTTTATCAATAATGAAATCAATTCGACCCCATCCGCTTAACCCCAAAGTTTTAAAGGCCAACAATGCGTCTTGTTTTATGGCATTTTCCATTTCATTATCAAAACCACTTGGGCAAAAATACTGAGTTTCATTACTCTCATATTTCGCTTGATAATCATACATTCCAACTTTTGGCTCAATACGAATAACAGGTAATGCAGTGTCATTGATTATAGCTACTGTACATTCAACGCCTTTTACAAAAGATTCAACCAAAATGGAATCAACTTGAGTAAGTGCCTTTTCAACCATTTCTTTTAATTCTTTGTTAGTTTCTGCATAATACAAACCGACACTTGAACCTTCTTTTGTTGGTTTGACTATCCAAGGACCCTTATCATCTATAACCAAATTATCACTACAAGTTAATAACTGTGACTTAGGTGTGTTTAGACCTACATGAGCCACTAATGTTTTAGCAATGTCTTTATTCCAACTTAATACTGCGCCATTAACATCACACCCCGTATAGTTAATACCAAGACTAGTTAACAAACCTGCTAACTCACCATTTTCACCTGCTTCTCCATGCAATATATTAAAAACCCCATCAAACTGATTAAGCTGTTGCTGTAACAATGAACCTACACCATCTATAGCAACTGCATCAATGCCCTCAGCTATCAATGCCTTTAACACGGCCTTCCCAGAACGCAGTGAAACTTCTCGCTCGGCTGAGTTCCCACCCATGATAACGGCAATTTTCACGTGTTTAACCCTCGATTTATTACAATTTTCTTACTAATTGAACCGATACTACCTGCACCGACAAAAAGAACTAAATCGTCATCTTGAACAATGTCATTTAAATTATTTATTAAATTATTAATATCGGCAATATATATTGGATCGATTTTCCCACGAGTACGGATACTTCGACTTAAATCAGCAGACCCATAACCTGATATTGCCTCTTCTCCCGCTGCAAACACATCCGTTAAGACCAATACATCCGTAAGGTTTAAACATTCGGTGAATTCATCAAACAAATCTCTTGTTCGTGTAAACCTATGCGGTTGAAAAACCACGACTAAACGATTTTTCCAACCACCACGGCAAGCATTTATCGCTGCTTTTAATTCAGTCGGATGGTGAGCATAATCATCTACAAGGGTAAAATTCCCTGCTTGACACTTAATGTTTTGAGTTAGATTAAAACGTCGGCCAATGCCGGCAAACTGTTGTAAGCCAGATTTAATATGCTCTATACATATACCAAGCTCTAAAGCAATAATAATAGCAGCTAAAGCATTTTGTACGTTGTGTAAACCTGGTAAATTTATACAAACATTTTCAGCAATTTCTTTCCCATCTTTACATACTGAAAACACCATAAACTGTTTATCATATTTAATATTTGTCGCCCTAACCATTGCTTTTTCTGTTAACCCGTAAGTAATAGTTGGCCGAACAAGGCTATCTGCCAATTCAGCTACATTTTCATCATCAACACATAAAACAGCAAGACCATAGAAAGGCAGGTGATGTAAGAAATCAGCAAAAGCTTTCTTTAATAATGAAAAATCACCATCGTAGGTTTGCATATGATCAGCATCTATATTAGTAACAATAGCGAGTATTGGTTGTAATAATAGAAAAGAACCATCACTCTCATCAGCTTCTGCAACAAGATACTCACTACTTCCTAAAGCCGCATTAGTTCCTGCTGAATTTAATAACCCACCTATGACAAATGTTGGGTCTAATTTACCAGCTTCTAAAACACTTGCAACCAATGATGTTGTGGTTGTTTTTCCATGTGTCCCTGCAACAGCTATACCAATTTTAAACCGCATTAATTCTGCCAACATTTCTGCTCGAGAAAGTATCGGTTTGTTCTCTTTTCTTGCCGCAATCAGTTCTGAGTTGTCATTTTTAATAGCCGTTGAAACGACTATTACATTAGCATCATTAATATTTTCAGAATTATGTCCAATAATAACATTTATACCCATATTAGAGAGTCTAATAGCAACATCACTTTGCTGTATATCTGAACCAGAAACATTAAAACCTAAATTATGTAACACCTCAGCAATTCCACTCATTCCACTGCCGCCAATACCTATCATATGAATATGCTTCATGCGGTTAACAAAACGGTTTTTGGGGTTCAAATAACTCATCTAATCATCTCTAAACAAATATTTGCTACTTTTAAAGCAGAACTTTTATTATGAAGCTTCTTAGAATTTTTAGCCATTTCTTCAAGCAAAACCTTATTGCCAACCAAATCTTTAATGTGCATAACTAACTTTTCTTTTTCATCAGATTCTTGCCATAAATAACCAGCCATATTGTGAACGATATTTTTTGCATTTGAAGTTTGATGATCATCGACAGCATACGGATAAGGCACTAAGATCGAAGGCAGTCCTACGGCATTAATTTCTGCTATGGTTAATGCTCCTGCTCTAGCAATTATAAAATCTGCCCAAGCATATACTGCACACATGTTGCTTATAAACTCTCTGATTTGTATATTATTAACGATATTTTCAGTAGTAATTTGATAATGTTCTTGAGTTTTAGATAAATTATTTTTTCCACACTGATGAATGACTGAAATCATGTTGTTTTGCATATAAGGCAGCAGCAATTCTGGAAGTTCAGAATTCAATGAATTCGCCCCCAATGAACCACCAACTATTAAGACATTAACCTTATTACTGGTATTTTCATGTTTAATACAGTTTTCAATCTCTTCTCTAACCGGATTACCTACCCATTGAGAATTGTAAAGCTTGTCAAGATTAAAACCCGTTAACACTCTCTGAGCCCACTTTGACAAATACTTATTCGTCATACCAAATTTACTGTTTTGTTCATGAACAAGAACAGGAATTCTCTTAAATCTAGCTGCCAAACCACCAGGACCTGCAACGTATCCACCCATGCTTATAACTGCATCAATTTTTTCTTGTTTTAAAATTTTCCCAGCCACTTTGGTAGCACTAAATAGTTTAAAGGGCATGCTTATCATTCCTTTTAACCCTTTTCCACGTAAACCTTTAATTGCTAATAAATGTATTGGAATACCATGTTTCTGCACTAATTTTTCTTCCATGCCACCTTTTGCACCAAGCCAAACCACTTCTACATTTTGTTTTATTAGCTCTTTTGCGACAGCAAGCCCTGGGAAAATATGACCACCAGTTCCACCAGCCATTATTGCCACTTTACAATTGGTCTTGTTCATGCCACTTCCTCGTCGTACTTACGAATAGCTTTTAAATTATGCATACGGTTCTCATAACTAACACGCATCACAATAGCAAGCGAAAGTAAGCTCATCATTATTGCCGAACCACCTGATGATATAAAAGGAAGAGTTAGACCTTTTGTTGGCAACAAACCAAGATTAACACCCATAGATAAAAAGGCTTGTAATGCAATCCATACACCTATTCCTGCACAGGCAAATGATGCAAAATCTTTACCATAAACATAGGCTTGTTTTGATATTGCAAAAATCCGTGTTATTAAAACCAAATACAAGGTTATTAAAACAACAACTCCGATAAAACCCATCTCTTCGGCATAAACTGAAAATATAAAATCTGTATGGGCTTCTGGCAAATAAAATAGTTTTTGCACACTTCCACCTATTCCAATACCTGACAATTTACCACTACCAATGGCAATAAGTGCTTGAACCAATTGAAAACCACCATCAAATGGGTCGTCCCAAGGGTTTTGAAAACTAATTAACCTTTTGACCCGGTATGGCTCTGCAATTGCAATTAACGCCATTGAAGAAGCCGATAATAAACCAAGAATTGAAAGATCTCTGTAACGTGCACCTGCAATAAACACCATAAATAACGTGATAACAATCAACAAAACAGCTGAACCAAAATCGGGTTGCATCAATAGTAAGGCTGCAAGAATAACTGATAAAAATAGCGGTTTGATGACACCAGAAAAACTATTTTGCACTCCCGTTTTATGCCTAACAATATACCCTGCCAAATAGACAATCATTGCAAGTTTAACGGCCTCAACCACTTGAAATCTTGAAAACCCAAGATTTAACCAACGTTGCGAACCATTTATCTCTACACCAATACCTGGTATTAAAACCAAAACTAACAGAATAATTGCTACAGCCATTAATATACGTGATAACTTCTGCATCCAATCCATCTTCATCGCTAAAATAACAATACTAAACATAGAACCTAATCCAATAAAAACTATGTGACGATTTAAATAATGAAAAGCATCGTCATTGTATTTTTCCGCAATAGCAAATGAGGAGGATGCCACCATTGCAATACCTATCGAAATTAACATGACAACAGAAAACATCAACCAAAAGTCAACACCAACAACTAAATAGCTCGTGGATGACATTTTATTTGCTTGTTTATTAAATATGCTCATTTACCTTACTTTTAATGTTGCAAGCCCTACTAAGACCATTATCAAAGCCATTATCCAAAAACGAATAACTACACGTGGTTCTGGCCATCCTTTAAGCTCAAAATGATGATGAATAGGTGCCATTTTAAAAATCCTTTTCTTACGTAGTTTATAAGAACCTACTTGTAAAATAACCGAAACCGTTTCCATCACAAAAACACCACTCATGATAAAAAACACCAATTCCTGTCTAGTGACTAAAGCAACAATTCCTAATGCTGCTCCTAATGCAAGGGCTCCAACATCACCCATAAATACTTGTGCTGGATAAGTATTAAACCATAAAAAACCAAGTCCTGATCCTACAATAGCGGCACAAAATATTGACAATTCGCCCGAACCTTGAATGAATGGAATAAATAAATAATCTGAAAAAATAGCATGCCCTGAAAGGTAGGCAATAATCCCTAATGCTGCTGCTACAAAAACCACTGGCATAATTGCCAATCCATCTAAACCGTCTGTTAAGTTCACTGCATTTGATGAACCAACCATAACAAAATAGCCTAATGGGATAATTAACCAACCTAATGCCCAATCTAAATCTTTTACAAAAGGTATTACCATTTGTGTTGAAAGACTCACATCTCCGTAAATGTATAAGTAGACTACAGCTGTAATCCCAAACAGGGATTGCAATGCGTATTTCCATCTAGCCGATAAACCCTTAGAATCTTTAAGTGCTATCTTACGGTAATCATCTAAAAATCCAATTAATCCAAAACCAACGAGTACATATAAACTTATCCATACGTAGTTTACAGACAAATCCGACCATAACAAACAAGCGATAACAATCGAAAATATTATCAATAGACCACCCATTGTTGGTGTTCCTTGCTTAGATAAATGTGATTCTGGGCCCAAATCTCTAACTTGTTGACCGATTTGTTTTTCTTGTAACTTACGTATAAATGCAGGCCCAAAGAATACAGAGATAAGTAAAGCAGTGAGTGCCGCCATAATTGCTCTAAAAGTCTGATATGAAAACAGGTTTAACCAATTGTAATTATCTTGTAATTGCTGAGTGATCCACAAAATCATGCTGCCACCTCTGATTTTTCCAGGTCCTCTATTAATTTTTCCAAGTGCATGCTTCTTGACCCTTTAATTAAGATTGTGCCAAGTTTCCTCCAATTAGCTAACAAATACACTTTCAAACTCGGTATATCCTTGAAGTGAAATAGGTTTTCAGAAAAGGATAAACCCGCATGTTTTGATTCTTTACCTATTGTTAACAGATTGGAAATATTTAATGCCTTTGCATAACATCCAATTTCAACGTGAAGTGTTTTGGAATCAACCCCCAACTCAGCCATATCACCAAAAATCAATGTTGTTGGTTGTTCATACTCAGCCAAAACATTAATCGCGGCTTTTACAGATTCAGGGTTAGCATTGTAACTATCATTAATAATAACATTTCCATCAAATTTACCTAAATTTTCTAAACGACCAGCTTCAGGAACAAACTGCTCTAATCCTTTTTTGATATCTTCATCCGATACCATACAAGACTTGCTCACTGCTATCGCACAAGTTGCATTGATCTGATTATGTAAACCGGCAACAGGCAATTCAATATTTTTGATTAATTCTATAGAACAATCAGAATTTTCATCGGCACCAAACGAAATAACAGTTGCTTTTGTTTCTTCATTCCATTTATCAAAGTTTTCATCATCCTTAGGTAAAATCGCATAACCATCTTCAGGTAAGGTACTTATAATTTGTCCTTTTTCATGAACAATATTTTCATACGAGCCAAATCTACCAATGTGTGCAACCGAGACATTTGTAAGCACAGCCGTATGAATATCAACCAAGGACACTAGATAAGAAATATCTCCTAATTTAGCAGCACCCATCTCTATGACTACGTATTTATCTTGTGGATGAATTGAACAAAGTGTTAAAGGCACACCAATTTCATTATTCAAATTACCTTGAGTTGCTGAACACTGGGTTGACATAGACAAAATTGAACTGACCATGTTTTTTACCGTTGTCTTACCATTCGACCCTGTAATTGCAATAATCTTTGCTTGACATTGTTTCGCCCAATTTTTTGCCAAAATTGTTAATGCTTTTAAGCTATCTTCACAAATCATCTGTGGGACATTTTCTTCTTTAGCTTGGGTAACAAGTAATGCAACAGCTCCATTGTCAACAGCTTGCTGACAGTAGTCTTCTCCATTAAAGTTTTCACCTTTTATCGCAACAAAAAGCTTTCCTGAGCAATCTTGACGCGAATCTATAGATACGCCTCTAAACTGGATCGCTTTACCAATCAAAGTTCCACCCACTATTGTTGTTGCTTGATGGGTATTCATGCTAATCATGCAACTCTCCCTAAATTGCCAAGAATTTCGCGCGCAATTGCTCTGTCATCAAATGGATATTTATTCCCATCAATTATTTGATATGTTTCATGCCCTTTACCCGCAATTAAAACAAGGTCTTTAGAATGAGCATTCTCAATAGCATAAACAATAGCATCTTTACGTGAATGAATAACCTTTGGTTTTGAATGCATGCCCATTAATATGTCAGTAGCAATCTGTTGATTGTCTTCATACCTTGGGTTATCATCTGTAATAATGACCCTATCTGCTAGTGTTTCAGCAATATAACCCATTTGTGGGCGCTTACCTTTATCTCTATTCCCTCCACATCCAAAAACACACCAAATTTTTCTTGCATTGTGTTGTTTTAACGCCTTTAAAACCTGTTCTAATGCATCTGGTGTATGAGCATAATCAACCAATATTAACGGCCCAATTTCTTTACTATCAACACGATTCATACGACCAGGTACAGGATTAAGCTCTGACACTACGCTCAAGATATCCTTAATCGTAAAACCTTGTTGTAATAAGATGCCAACTACCAATAAAAGATTATCTACATTAAAGTGTCCCAACAGACCTGTCGTTACTTTATAGGAGTGATTATGATAATTAACCTTAAACTTGATGCCTTGTGGCAATAATTCCACATCGGTAGCAAATAAATCTGCTTGATTTATACTGGAGTAACTAGTGACTGGTAGATTTATTTCTTTCAACCATTGTTTACCGTAATAATCACTCGCATTTATTACAGCAAAATCCGCATTATAATCGCTAAATAAGCATTTTTTAACAGCAGCATATTCTTCAATAGTTTTATGGAAATCCAAGTGATCCCTACTAATATTGGTAAATGCCACACCACTAAACTCTGTACTACTAGTTCGACCGAGTGACAAACCATGTGAAGAAACCTCCAAGGCAACATGTGTAACACCATTATCCAAAAATTCTGCAAATATCTTTTGCAAACCTAATGCTGGAGGAGTCGTATTATCTAAATCATGAATCTGTTTTATTGTGCCATAACCTAATGTCCCTATATATCCTGCTTTTATACCAAGCTTGTTCCATGCCTGTAGCAACAACCATGTACAGGAAGTTTTCCCATTGGTTCCAGTCACGCCAAATACCTTTAATCTACGTGATGGATAATTATAAAATTTTGCTGATAAGTCGCCTAATTTAGTCGACAATTTTTCAATTTCTACCACAGGAATCGAAAGAGGTTGTTGTCTAGCTTTTGGCTTTGCTTTATCTTCTGAAACAGATTCTGCCAATATTGCGCAAGCACCACTTCGTTGAACTTGGTAAGCAAAATCAATACCATGATTATCATTACCACTCAGTGCTATAAACACGTTTCCAGGTTTTACTTTTCTACTATCCATACACATACCTGTGACATTAATCCCTAAATCTTCAGAATCAATTCCCAACCATTTCAACAATTTGCTTAAATCAGTAGTCATCAGTTACCACCATTTGATTTATTGGCTCTATATTAGTTGGCGAAACATTAAGAATTCTTAAACTATTTTCCATAATATTTCTAAATACTGGGGCCGCTACATCACCACCACCATATTCATCTCCTTTAGGATCTGTAATACTTATTGCGATAACAATTTTTGGATTATATGCTGGTGCAAAACCAACAAAACTTGCAATATATTTATCAGAATATCCACCTTTAGAAGCCATTTTAGCCGTTCCTGTTTTACCCGCTATATCATAGCCAGGAATTATTGCTTTTCTCCCTGTATTGAGCTCACTAACTACCGTGGTTAGCATTTCAGTAATCGCCTTGGCTATAGTTGGATCTATTATCGCCTTGTCTTCATTTATATTTCCTTTAATATAAGTCGGTGAACGCCAACGGCCATTGTTTGCTATGGCAGCATAGGCTGATGCCAGTTGTAATGTAGTCACTTGCATCCCCATTCCATAAGCAATACTCGCATGACGTGAATGTGTCCAGCGTTTATAATCTTGCAACAATCCCGATGACTCTCCAATAATTCCACTATTCGTACTAGACCCGAGGCCAAACATCTTATAGGTATTCCAAAGATGGCTTTTATTTAGGCTTAAAGCCACTTTAATAGCACCTACATTACTTGACTTATTGAGTAAAGTTTCTAAGTTAATTGCTCCATAATCTCTAAAATCACCTACTTTATGCCCATCAAATTCAATATAACCAGGGCTTGTATCAATAATACTATTTTCATCAAATTTACCACTTAACATTCCTGCAATCACAGTAAATGGCTTTATCACTGAACCTGGCTCATAAATATCTTGTAAGGCACGATTACGCATACCAGAAATTGATTTCTTGGTGATATTATTTGGATTATAGGAAGGTTGTGAAACCATGGCTAATATTTCACCAGTAGCGATATCCAACATCACTGCTGCACCTTTTTCAGCTTGGTATTTATAAACAGCTGTTTTCAATTCCTTATAGGTAATGTATTGCAACCTCCTATCAATGCTTAATTTTATGTCTTTTCCTGGCTTAGCTGCAACCACCTCTTTTATATCCTTAATAATATGACCAAACCTATCCTGCATAACCTGTTTTTGACCAGCAGTACCGGAAAGCCACTGATCATAAGTGCTTTCTATCCCTTCTTTACCTACATCTTCAGAATCTGTAAAACCTAACAACTGAGCTACTATTTCTCCTGCTGGGTAATACCTTTTAAATTCATTTCTAAATTCAACACCTTTTATTTTCAATGCCTTAACTTTTTCAGCATCTTGTGGTGGAATACGTCTCTTAATGTAAATAAAGCTTTTATTTTTTTTATCGACAATTAGATTATTTAACTTATCTTCATCTAATTCCAACGCTTCTGCCAGTTGAGAAATCCTAGGATATTGTCCAAACAACACTTCAGGCTGAACTCCTACAGATACCATTGGTGTACTTATTGCTAAAGGTTCATTGTTCCTATCAAAAATTGTACCCCTTGGCACTTGTAGGTCAATTTTTCTAATTTGGCGCATATTACCCTGTTTTTGATAAAATTCCTTACCTTTTATTTGTATAGCAAACGCTCTTACTGCAATCACCATAAAGCACAGAATCAAAAATGCACCAACAATACTCATGCGCATGTTTATATTCACAAGTTTTCCTTTGTTTTTGCTATGTGACCGTTTTTTTATCATCTTTTTATGCTTAAAATATGTTCTTTTTCTGGCAACTTCATTCCCAACTGGGTTTTTGCCTGAAGTTCAATTTTACTATTGTTGACGTAATAAGAGTGTTCAATTTGCAACCTCCCCCAATCAGCATTTAAATTGTTTTTATCATCAATTAACACTTGTAATTCCACAAATTTATTTCTTGTCATGTGCTGTAAATAAATATAATCAACAATAACAATTAAAGAAGCTACCAATAACGCCATTGTTAAAATTACATTCTTTACATTCATAGTTTTTCTACCACCCTCATAATTGCGCTTCGAGCCCGAGGATTACCATGTAATTCCGTTTTTGATGCTTTAATTGCTTTTCCTATGATTTTAATTTTGGCATTTTTTATCGGCGCAATAGGCATTCTTTTATCGTATTTCCCTGTGCTAGCCTGTTCCTTAAAAAATCTTTTTACAATTCTATCTTCCAAAGAATGAAAACTTATTACTACTAACCGACCACCTTTATTTAGACAGTCCAAAGCAACTGGCATCACCTTTTCAACCTGTTCAAGCTCCCTATTTATATGTATCCTTACTCCCTGAAAAGTTCTGGTAGCAGGGTGTTTTTTACTGTATTTATTGATTTTTTCAACAATTCCTACTAACTCATTAGTTGTTTCCAATGGCTTCACTTCATCTCTGTAGATAACAATTTCTTTAGCTATTTTTGTGGCATTTTTTTCTTCGCCATATCTCCATAATACTTTTGATATTTCTTTCCAGTCTGCACGATTCAACCATTGTGCGGCGGTTTCTCCACAGCTACTATCCATACGCATATCCAAAGGGCCATCTTTGTTAAAACTAAACCCTCTTTTCGCCTGGTCAATTTGTGGCGAAGAAATTCCTAGATCAAAAAGTATTCCATCCACTTTAACTTCAAAGTTTTTGTCAATCATTTGTTTTAAATCTTCAAATGCTCCATGTTCAATAACCATATTGTTGTATTGACAATTGACTTTTTCTGCCTCAATAATTGCCTCTGGATCTTGATCAATCACTAGCAACCGTCCCATATTAAGTTGTCTTAATATGTTTTTACTATGACCACCTCTTCCAAAGGTTGCATCGACATAATTCCCATGTGGATTAATATCCAGTGCTGTTACAGCTTCTTCCAATAAAACTGATAAGTGTTCCATAGTAGCCACCTTTATAATTTTAAGTTCTTTAAATCTTCAGGGATATCATCATCACTTAATTCTGGGATTTCATTCCTTGATGCATCCATAACTTCTTCACTCCAAATTTCAAATTTAGTTTCCATTCCTAACATGACGACTTTCTTTTCAAGTGATGCTACTTTACGCATGTTTATTGGCAATAAAAGTCGAGAACCTTTATCTGGGCTTATCATCAAAGCCCCGCCCACTAACCTTCTTTGCATTAACCGGTTGTTTTTTACAGATGTACTCAATGACATGACTTGATCTCTCACTCTTTCCCATTCTTCTTGTGAATATAGCCAAAGTGAGTTATTCTCATACGCGTTATAAGTTAGAACAAATTTATTGTTCCACGCATCAGCAAGCAACTCTCGGTATTTAACCGGAATTGTTAACCGCCCTTTGGCGTCTAAATTGATTGCTGATTCACCGTAAAACACTATATTTATCCAAAAATACCACTTATTACCACATAATTGCACTTTATCCCTAATTTATGCAAGAGTCAACAGGTGATTAAAAAAAAATGTAATGAAATCAATGACTTAATTAATAATATACATTAGGTAACTTGTCTAACATGCTGATTTACATGATTATTTATGATTTTGAATGGTTTGATTTAAAAGGGCATAAACTGACCCGACACACGTTAACAAATTTAGACTTTAATTTAAAAAGACCACATGTATATCCCTGTCTACTGATGCACACGTTTTACTTCTGAACACCTTCCCATATATGAATTGTTTTATTTTTTTCCTATAGGTATAAGTACCGATGCGACGAACCTCTCTGTCCCCGGGTTTTCATCACCAAGTTTACTATTAGAAATATGAATAGCTGCAAGCCCAAGCCGATAGTCATTTTTTAGTTTGTAGGTTAATTCAAAACTCGTCCTAAACTCAACAACATGACCTAAATCAAGAACCTCACTGTTATCGAACAACCCAACACCGAACCCCATGGTAAATACCAAGTTTTCCTTAAATCCCCAATCCCTTTTTAAGTCGGCATAAGCATATTGAGAACCATTGTCTGACCATGTATACCCATAAGAAGGCGCTAAATGCCATCTACCTTTTTTATTTGACCTATATTCTAAGCCGAAAGTAGCTGCATTAACAGGTACTCCATCAAGCGGGCTAATCACGCCACCTGTGAAATTAATCATGGCATAATCAGAATCATTTACTGCATCTGCACTAAGCGGAACAAAAATAAAAACAAACCATAGAAACTTAGTAAATTTAGACTTCATGACAACATTCCTTTTAAAATATTTGAATTACAAGAAACTTTAAAACCACAACAATTGAATATAATGTGTCAATTTCTCTACCACATACAACCTTGCTTTACCCTTTATATTATACCTTAATCATGCTATTTCTTTTAACTTTTTAACTATGTTTTACACTAACTCCAATAGTGCTTTACTCCAGGATATACTCACTAATACCAATCCTTAATATAATATTATGAAGGATTTACATAAACCGTAAAAATAACAGCTTCTGCAAATTTTATTTTAAAAATAATTTGATATACCCGAGAGAACTCAACTAATATATTACTAGTCTTTATAGGTACAATTGAACAATCTTGAGATAAGAACAGGTGGCAGGAGTTGCCGGGTATTTGTGGTTGTTCTTTGTAAGCGGTAAACCTAAAAAAATTTAAGAGTACTGACGATTATTATCAACCCAATCCTAATGTTGAATCAATGAGATATTTATCCAGTCAAGTTGTTAGCAATATCAAGCGTAGCTTTGGAGCGATTTAACGTATAAAAATGCAAGCTAGGTGCCCCGCCTTCTAATAATTGTTCACAAAGTTTGGTGATGAATTCTGTCCCGTATTGTTGTATCGATTTTCTATCGTCACCATAACTTTCTAGTTTATATTTTAACCAACGCGGCATTTCAGCCCCACAAAAGCCGCAAAAACGGTTAATATTGCTAAAATTTGTGATTGGCATAATACCTGGAATAATTGGAATAGTAACACCAAGTTTCTGACATTCATCAACATAAGAAAAATAAGCATCTGCATTAAAGAAGAATTGTGTAATAGCTTGATCAGCACCCGTTTCAACTTTTTGTTTAAAGTACTTTAGCTCAGTTTCTTTTGTGGTAGATTCTGGGTGAATTTCAGGGTAGCAACCCACTGTAATATTAAATTCATTATCAAACTCAGTTTTAATGTATTCAATCAATTCATTAGCATGCCGAAAATAACCAACCGACCCCATGCCTGAAGGTACATCTCCTCGCAGTGCCAAAATATGTTTAATGCCATTATCAAGGTACTTTTGTAGCAACACTTTGATAGAATCAGGCGTGCCTCCCATACATGATAAATGAGGAATAACTAAAGGGGTTTTGTGTTTTTTTAATTCCAAAACCGTTTCAGCAGTTGCCTCTACAGTAGAGCCGCCAGCACCAAAAGTTACAGAAAAGAAATCAGGATTTAATTGACGTAATTTTTCCTGGGTATTTTGCAATACTATTTTTTGCTCATCAGTACGTGCAGGGAAAAATTCGAAACTAAACTTTGCTTTTTTCATTTAACTTCTCTTTTGTAAGCTGACTCCCGCCCAGCATTTTTAAATCACATGATGGGCGGGAGAGACTTATTACTAGTATCGGTAATGTTCTGGTTTATACGGCCCTTCAGGTGTTACACCAATATAGGCAGCTTGCTTTTCAGTTAATCGAGTTAATTTTACGCCAACACGGTCCAAATGTAAGCGTGCAACTTTTTCATCAAGCACCTTCGGTAATACATAAACTTCATTGGTGTACTTTTCGCCATCGCAAAATAATTCAATCTGAGCTAATACTTGATTAGTGAACGAGTTTGACATAACAAAACTTGGGTGACCTGTTGCACAGCCTAAATTTATTAAACGTCCACGTGCTAGAAGGATTATTTTTTTGCCATCTTCAAAGATTACATGATCAACTTGGTCTTTAATATTGTCCCATTCACATCTATTTTCTAGTCCAGCAACATCAATTTCATTATCAAAATGGCCTATATTACAGACGATTGTTTGATCTTTCATTTTAGCCATGTGATCATACGTTACAATATTGTAATTTCCTGTTGCCGTAACAACGATATCTACTTGATCACAAACATCATCTAATGTTACAACACGGTAACCTTCCATTGATGCTTGCAACGCACAGATTGGATCAACTTCAGTAATTAAAACCGAAGCTCCTAAACCACGCAATGATTGAGCACATCCTTTACCAACATCACCAAAACCACAAACAACGGCAACCTTACCAGCTATCATCACATCAGTTGCTCGCTTAATACCATCAACCAAAGACTCTCTACATCCGTATAAGTTATCGAATTTTGATTTAGTTACTGAATCATTGACATTGATGGCAGGAAAAGGCAATTCGCCAGCTTTAGCCAATTCATATAAACGATGAACACCAGTTGTTGTTTCCTCAGTTACACCTTGGATACCAGCCAATGCTTTTGTATACCAACCGTTACTTGTTGGCAACCTTTTCTTAATTGAGTTGAATAAGCAAATTTCTTCTTCAGATCCTGGATTGTCAAGAACTGAAGCATCTTTTTCAGCTTTAGAGCCAAGCATTAACAACATTGTTGCATCACCACCATCATCTAAAATCATGTTTGGTGTACCGCCATCAGACCACTCCATTATCCTATGCGTATACTCCCAATATTCATCCAATGTTTCGCCTTTAACTGCAAACACTGGAATACCTTGATCAGCAATCGCTGCTGCTGCATGATCTTGAGTTGAGTAGATATTACATGAAGCCCAACGCACATCTGCGCCTAAATCACGCAATGTTTCAATCAAAATAGCCGTTTGCACAGTCATATGCAAAGAACCAGCAATACGTGCACCTTTTAATGGCTGTGATCCTTTATACTCATCACGAATAGTCATTAATCCTGGCATTTCTGTTTCGGCAATACGGAACTCTTTGTGGCCCCATTCTGCCAATGAAATATCAGCAATTATATAATCTTTTTTATCTGTCATTTTTTAATCTCTTAATAATTTGTTATTAATTTTTACTTATTTAGATAGAGGAATTTAGTCAACTACCCGATATGGTTTTTTTAAAGTCCTGCCGCATCACGCAACACGTTAGCTTTGTCTGTTTTTTCCCATGTAAATTCATCTTCAGTACGTCCCATGTGTCCATAAGCGGCCGTTTTTTGGTAGATAGGGCGAACCAAATCTAACTCAGTAATAATTCCGTAAGGGGTTAAATCAAAGTGCTCAGCAATCAATCTTTCAATTTGATTTTCTGGAATTTTATTAGTACCAAATGTTGTAACACTTATAGAGGTTGGTTTAGCTACACCAATGGCATACGAAACCTGAACTTCGCAACGGTCAGCTAGACCAGCTGCTACTATATTTTTTGCAACATAACGAGTTGCATAAGCTGCAGAACGATCCACTTTCGATGGATCTTTTCCAGAAAATGCACCGCCACCATGACGCGCCATACCACCATACGTGTCTACAATGATTTTTCTTCCTGTTAAGCCACAATCCCCTACTGGCCCGCCAATAACAAATTTACCTGTTGGGTTAATATGATATTGCGTGCTTGCATCCAGCCATTCACTTGGTAAAACAGGTTTGATAATTTCTTCCATAACAGCTTCACGTAAATCTTTTAATGAAATGTTTTCATCGTGCTGTGTTGATAAAACTACTGCATCAATAGCAACAGGTTTACCATCAACATACCTAAAGGTTAACTGGCTTTTTGCATCAGGGCGCAACCATGAAAGTTTACCAGTTCTTCGTACAAATGCTTGACGTTCAACTAAACGGTGAGAATAGGTAATCGGTGCAGGCATTAATACATCGGTTTCATTGGAAGCATAACCAAACATAAGTCCTTGATCACCAGCACCTTGCTCTTTGGCTGTTGTTCTATCAACTCCTTGATTAATGTCAACTGACTGTTTGCCAATCAATGACATCACAGCACAAGTACTTCCATCAAAGCCAACCTCAGAACTATTGTAGCCCACTTCAGTAATCACATTTCTGACCACATCATCAAGGTCAACCCAAGCCGAAGTAGTAATTTCTCCAGCAATAATTGCTGCCCCTGTTTTAACCATGGTTTCACAGGCTACTCGTGCAGATTTATCTTGCTCTATAATGGCATCTAAAATTGCATCTGAAATCTGATCTGCCAGTTTGTCTGGGTGTCCTTCTGAAACGGATTCAGAGGTAAATAAGTAATCGCTCATAATCAATACATCTCTATATAAGAATAAAGAGATGTATTCTATCCTCAAGTTGACAAAATGTGTAATAAATTTACCTTTCTAGATGTAAATTTAACAAATAATCGTTAAAATATATGAAAAATTCAATACGAAATGAAAACATGTCATCATTAAAAGGAACAATAATTTTATTAGTCGTTATTATAAATACGGTGTTTTGGGTACCTATTTTGGTACTTTTTTCACTTATCAAATTTATATTTCCAATAACTCAATTTCGCAGAGTGATCTCTAAAGTATTGGTTTGGATTGCAAATAAATGGATCTGGCTTAACACAGAAATACACCTTTTGTTTCATGGCAACAAAGTGTCTCTAACTGGCATGAATGATCTTGAACAAAACGACTGGTATTTGGTTATCAGCAACCATCGTGCCGCTGCAGATATCCCAATATTACAGAATATATTTTATAAAAAAATCCCTTTTTTAAAGTTCTTTTTAAAGAAAGAACTGATCTATGTACCATTATTAGGAATTGCCTGGTGGGCATTGGATTTTCCTTTTATGAGAAGATTTTCAGCAAACTACCTTGCGAAAAACCCTCACATGAAAGGTAAAGATTTGGATATCACTCGAAAAGCCTGTGAAAAATTTAAAGACTACCCTATTTCCGTATTAAATTTTGTTGAAGGAACACGTTTTACTCAAGCTAAACACAATAAGCAGCACTCAAAATTTAAAAACTTATTAAAACCCAAATCTGGTGGCATAGGTTTTGTTTTAGGATCAATGGGTAAACAACTAACCTATTTAGTACAAGTGAGTTTAAAGTATTCACCCAAAGCCCCTAGCGCATGGGAGTATTTAAGCGGAAAGTATGATAAAGTCGATATTGTGGTAGAAAAGGTTAAAATCCCTGAAAGTTTAAAAAACAAAAACTATATAACTGACATACAATTCCGTAAAGATTTACAAAAATGGCTAAATCTATTGTGGAATAATGAGGATAAAAGATTGTTATGAGTCGTGAAATAATATTTGATGTTGTCTTTAAAGGCAAATTTGTCAGAAATCTTGACAAAGAGAGAGCTATTCTTCATTTTTCAAAACTTTTTAAAGTGCCTCTCGAAAAAGCTGAAAAGTTTTTTGATGGTCAACCTCGAACATTAAAAAAAGACCAAGAATTGAACAAGGCCAGTACTTTTAGAAGTGCTTTAAAGAAAGCCGGTTTAAAAGTTTCTCTTGTCAAAAAAATAAATGAAAATTATAAACCTGAACTCTCTCTTTCAGCACCAGGTGTAACTATTGTTACTGAAAAAAAGATAACACCAGTTGAGATTCAAACTTCACAATTTTCATTAGATGAAGTAGGTGCTCAATTTGCAGAAAAAACAGAAATACAAATCCCAGAATTTGACTTATCCAATTTTGAAATTGATGACTCAGATAGTGACATAGTTGAGAAAAAAAAGATACCTGAACCAAAATTTGATTTAGACAACATCTCAGTTGAAGACGTTGGTTCAACATTTTCTGAGAAAAAAGAAATTCCCAAGCCTCAATTTGACCTAACAAATTTATCTTTTGAAGAAGTTGGCGCTACACTTGTTAAGAAAAAAGAAAAAACAAAAGTTCAGATTGATACTGACGGCATTGAGCTTTGCAAATGAAAAATGGTGTGGGACTTGATGTTTACTTAGTTATAGGTATTTTACTTGGTTTTGCTTTTATAGAAATCATTGCCGGACACTTAAAAAAATCAAAAAGAAACAAAGGGGAATGGATTCAAGAAATGGGTGGGTTTTTTGTTCTATCGTTGTTAATAAAACCCCTGATAGTTATTACAACCATTTATATTGGCTCTGTATTTTTTAACCAATACCAAAATATATTATCCGATTGGAACATATTTTACCTTGTTCCTTTTTATATTTTAATTGATGACTTACTACAGTATTGGTATCACCGGTCTGGACATGAATATGAGTTTCTATGGAAATTACACCGCTCTCATCATCAAGCCGAACAAATGGGCTTTTTTATATCTTACAGAAACGCAGGATTGTATTATGTAATGATGCCAAATATATGGTGGCTATCTCTAATTACATTTTTAGGTGGTGGTTATGCCGTTGCCATTGGTTTGGTACTAAAACAATTGATCATTATCAGCTCGCATAGCACATTAAGTTGGGACAAACACTTATATAAAAATAAAATCACCTCAGCAATTATGTCAGTTATTGAAAGAATTATTGTCACACCAGCCTTTCATCACGGTCACCATGGCAAATCAAAATTAGATGGAATTAGCGATCCCAATGGTAACTTTGGGAATATGTTTTCAATTTGGGACCAGCTATTTGGAACAGCGGTATTTAGTAGGGAATTCCCAACTGAATATGGATTACAAATTGCCACAAATGAAAAATGGACAACATCTTATTTTTATCCAGCAGTAAAATCCAAAGACAGTAGCAACATCCTCTCAAAAGGATTCAGAAAAATTGATAGTACTAGTTTCTCTCCACTAATCACAGAATTAAAAAAAGGCGAAAAATACCTATGGTGCCAATGCGGAAAAAGCCAAAGCCAGCCCTTTTGTGATGGGTCTCATCATGGGTCCAAGATTAAACCACTGTTATTTGAAGCCCAAAAAGATGGTAAAGTACGCTTATGTAACTGTAAAGCTACTAAAAACGCCCCGTTTTGTGATGGGTCACATGTGCAACTAAAAAAACAACAATCTAAATAATCGAACAAAACAATAAATAAACCCTAATGGAAATTAACAATTATTTTGTTAAAATGCTACTATTAATAAATTACGAGAACATACATGAGCGAAACAATCCACCATAAGCTAATCATCATTGGCTCAGGCCCAGCAGGTTATACCGCTGCAATTTATGCAGCACGAGCCAATCTCAATCCGGTTGTCATCACAGGTATTGAACAAGGCGGTCAATTAATGACTACCACCGAAGTTGAGAACTGGCCAGGAGATCCAGATGACATGCAAGGCCCCGATTTAATGGCAAGAATGCTTAAGCATGCAGAAAAATTTGATACAAAAATGGTCTATGACTACATCAATGAAGTCGAACTTGAACAACGTCCATTTGTACTCAAAGGAGATTCTGCTACCTACACTTGTGACGCCCTAATTATTGCGACTGGAGCAAGCGCCAAGTATTTGGGACTAGAATCAGAAGAAGCTTTTAAAGGCAAAGGCGTTTCAGCATGTGCCACATGTGATGGTTTTTTCTACCGCGACAAAGAAGTAGCCGTCATTGGTGGCGGCAACACAGCTGTTGAAGAAGCCTTATATTTATCTAATATTGCATCCAAAGTATATTTAGTGCATAGACGTGACGAATTACGTTCTGAAAAAATTCTTATCGATCGCATAAAAGAAAAAGCCAAAAACGGTAATATCGAATTTGTTTGGAACAATAATCTTGATGAAGTAGTTGGCGACAACATGGGCGTAACAGGCATCAATGTCAAAGATAAAAACACCAATGAAATTAGGCATATTGATGTTCATGGTGTGTTTATTGCTATAGGCCACTCACCCAACACAAAGATTTTTGATGGGCAACTTGATATGAACCATGGATACTTAAAAGTTGAAACGGGTCAAACAGGAAATGCCACACAAACCTCAATCGAAGGTGTGTACGCTGCCGGTGATGTGTCTGATCATATATATCGTCAAGCCATAACGTCAGCTGGCACAGGTTGTATGGCGGCATTAGATGCTGAACGTTTTCTTGATGCACAATAAATTTTTATATAGGCCTTGAATAATTCTAGTACTATAGAAAAGCGTCAACTCTTAACGCAGAATCGTTTTTCTACAAATTTTCAACTCATTTCATGAGTTATACAAAAGCCTCTAATTGAGAGACCTCTAAATGAGGTCTCTCAAACTTGCATTAACTTATCACACACTGCAGTTTATTTCTGTCTTTTTCCTTCTATAGCTACTATCAACTCTAGTGTTTCAGATGCTTTTCCTAGATTCTTAATCATACCAAAATCTGCCAACTTAATTGTCATTTTCCCTTCAAATCCAACACGATAACCACCCCATGGATCTTTACCTTCGCCAACTTTTTCAATAGCCATAGTGACCATTTGTTTCACACCGTGCAACATCAACTCTCCTGAAACAGTCCCATTGGTTGCAGAAACCCAATTAAAGCTTTGACTAGTAAATGTTGCATTTGTAAATTTTCCCGTATTTAATAATCCATCAGCTTGAATGTGTTTATCGCGTTCTGCGTGATTTGTATTAACTGAAGTTGTATCAACTGTCATTGTGATTTTTGAGTCATCAGGGTTCTCGGCATCGTAGCTAAAAGAACCATCAAACTTATCAAATCCACCACGCAACCATGAAGTTCCCAGATGTGATATTTTGAATAAAACCGATGCATGCATGCCTGGAACATCAATTTTATAATCTGCCGCCATTACAGATGATCCCAAAGTAAATGCCGTTAAAGCGGTTTTAAGTTGTGTTTTAAATTTCATAGTTAATCCTCTTGAATGTTGCTGCGAAATATTCGCATTAAAGTTAAATCTTTGTCTAAAAAATGGTGCTTCAAAGCTGCCAACATATGTATGGCAGCAAATAATATTAATAAATAGGTTGCATAGTAATGAACGTTTCCTGCCATATCCACTTGCTCTTTACCTCTAGATATAAATGCAGGCACTTCAAACCAGTCAAAAAAACTAATTGCTGCATCTTCAGCTGTGGAAATCAGCACACCACTTAGACAGCAAACAATTAAACTCAGATAAAGCACAGTTTGAACTAACTTTGCAAGGTTAATTTCATAAGGCTTATGGTTTTCCAGTGGTAATAATTTTGGATTTGCAATTTTCCAAACTATACGAAACACTAATAATACAGCAATTAACAGGCCAAAACTTTTATGCCACCAAGGTCCTATATGATAAAAAGAGTCATAATAATCAAGGCTCATCATGTATTTACCTAAAACAAATAAACCAATAATGAGCAATGCCATAACCCAATGCAATAATAATGCGATAATGCCAAAATTGTGTTGTGTGTTTCTTAATTTCATTAAAACCTGCCTGATTGATAATTTGTATTTACATGCATTATTCTTGTTCGTGCATTTATTGCAAATGGAATTTTACGAATAACTGACTTATTTAAGCACTTTCATACAGCTATTTTACCTGTGTGAAAAATCAAAAACTGTCAATTAACCATTTTAATTGTACACTATTTCTAGTGATTTTTTTGGTTATTTTCTACATATGAACTTTACTTTAAAGCATTACATGAGGCCCAGTAACTTATTTTTAACCAATGTATCGCCTTTATCAGTATCAATAGTATTAATGTCCACCAATGTTACATCTGTAATTCCAATAAACCCCATAACAAAGGTTAAGTAATTAGAAGCAAAATCCATATCAGATCCTAGAATTGTGCCACCTGATGCAATAGCAACAATGACCTTTTTATTCTCTAATAACCCCACCGGCCCACTCTCAGTATAGTTAAAAGTTAAACCCGCTCGACAAATCATATCAATCCATGCCTTTAATGAAGCAGCGATAGAAAAATTATAAATAGGAGAACCAATAACAATAGTTTCAGCTTGCAATACCTCTTCCACCAATGCCGTAGAAAGTGAGAGTTTTGCGACTTGTTCTTCACTTCTTTCATTCTCTGGTGTAAAAGTAGCAGCAGCCCAATGGCCATCCAACAAAGGGATTGGATTGTTTAAATCTCATTTTTGTATCACATCTCCATCATGACTCAGAACATCAATGCTAAGTTGGGTTATTCTTCTAGTTTTAGATGATTGAGTCTGAACGCTTGCGTCAATATGTAAATAATTTGTCATGGTTTTATTTTGTTAATTTTAAGATAGCTCCATTATAGAGTTGAAATTTTCATAATAAACATTAACATTGCAAACACACAGTTCACTTAAAAAGAACAATGAATAAATTTGAAGACATGCAAGCCTTTATAAGAATAGTTGATGCAGGCAGCATAACTAAAGCCGCTAGTCAATTAAATATAGCCAAATCAGCCATGAGCAAAAGGCTCTCCACTCTTGAGTCTCGATTAGGTATCGTCCTACTTAATCGCACAACACGGTCACAAATGTTAACCGATAATGGCCAAGTCTATTATAGTGAATGTAAACGTATAATTGATGATGTAAACGATGTTGAAGCGGCATTAAAAAACCGACAAGCTGCATTATCAGGTTCAATTAAAATAGCTGTTCCACTTTCTTTCGGTTTGACCCATCTTGCCCCGGCACTAAATAAATTTAACAAGCTCAACCCAAATATAAATTTTGAAATAGATTTTAATGATAGAAAAGTATCCATCATTAATGAAGGCTACGACCTAGCAATAAGAGCTGGGCAACTACAAGACTCTAATTACATGGCAAAAAAAATAAGTTACGACAAAACCGTTTTAGTTGCATCTCAAAATTATTTAGACATACATGGCACACCAAAGAAGGTAAAAGATTTACTAAGCAATCATGTAAAGCTGCATTACCGAAACACCAGTGGTACCTATCATTTCTCAAATAAAAGTAAAAAAACAACCCAGATCAATTTACCAAGCGTACTGATATCAAATAATGGAGATTACTTATGCCAAACAGCAGCAGAAGGAATGGGGATTATTAGCTCACCCTATTTTATATGTTACCAATACATTCAAAAAAAAAACTTATACCAATACTACAAGAGTTTTATTTACAAAACTCCATAGGAATATATGCGGTTTACCCGCCTACAAGACATTTAAGCCGTAGAATACGTAGTTTAATTGATTTTTTAACCGAATACTTTGGTGACAAACCCATTTGGAGTCTTTAGATGAAATTTTATTTACCCAGCATGGACAATAAAACCAAGTTCCCACCAATTGAAGAGGCGCTAGATGAACCTAATGGCTTATTGGCATTTGGTGGAGATTTAGAAGTTAGCACCTTAATTAACGCTTATTCACATGGAATTTTCCCGTGGTTTTCCAATCAAGAACCCATTCTGTGGTGGTCACCCAACCCGCGTATGGTTTTGTTTCCCAAAAAAATCCACCTCTCCAAAAGCTTTAAACGCGCTATAAAAAGAACCAAATATACAGTACATTTTGATCGTGACTTTCAAACAGTAATCGACTGTTGTGCTAAAACACGTAAAGATGGTCTAGGAACATGGATAACCAAAGACATGAAGAATGCCTACCTGAGTTTATTCAAACAAGGCATCGCCCATTGCTTAGAAATTGATGTAGATGGTAAATTAATCGGAGGGATTTATGGAGTAGCATTAGATAACATTTTTTTTGGCGAATCCATGTTTAGCCTAAAAGCAAATGGTTCAAAATTTGCATTATACGAACTTTGCAAACACTTACTCAATAGTCAATTCAAAATCTTAGACTGCCAAGCACATAGTGACCATCTACAAAGCATGGGTGCTGAAATGATTTCAATTCGAGAATTTAAGCAATATCTCCCAAAAAACAGTGATGCAGATCAATAAATTTACTATTTATAAACATGCTTCATGCAATATTCAGCTTATTCTGTTAATATACTCACGATTTTTTAACACACAGGAAATTTATGGCAAAAGAAGATGTAATTGAGTTAGAAGGTGTTGTCACCGAGACTCTACCAAATACAATGTTTAGAGTAGAACTAGAAAATGGTCACATAGTGACTGCACATATTTCTGGTCGTATGCGCAAAAACTACATTCGTATTCTTACCGGTGATACAGTGACTGTAGAACTGACTCCATATGACTTATCAAAAGGTCGAATTACATTCCGTAGTAAATAATACCATAATTATTCTGTGGGTTCATATACATGTACCCACAATTCTATTGGTGTATTAATCAAAAATATCCTAGGTTTTTCATCAGCGTGCTTTCTTTGATAAATACTTTCGTGTTTTTGTTATCTAGCCACATCTTTATTTATCAAATCAATCAATTGTTCTGATGCATTTATTATGTTTTGAAGTTGCTCGTTGAGTACTGTAAATTCTAATACAACAAGTACAAAACCATCCTTTACATTTTTATTTTTTTTAATAACCGACAAAAAGTCATCAGCAAATGGCATATAAGTTCCTGATTTTCCTTTACTGAAATAATATTATCCATTGTTGATTATGGGGTTTAAATCTATAGCATTATATAATGGTTTATAGAGATTGATTTCGGTATATCAATCAGCTCAATTACTTTTTTCAGCCTCTGCCAATTGTTTGGTATCTACATACTGTTGAAAAGCGACGATTTTACCATTTTTTAGTGTCCAAAAATGTGCAGCTTGCGCATCAATCATGGCGCCATTGTCTTTGCGTTTGCCTTGATAGCGCAATGTTGCCAATACTTGGTTGTTTGACATTTCATGTAGCTGAATTTCTTTGAGATGAAAATACTCATGCTCTGCGCCAATTCGTGCAAATACGCCTTGCAACACAGCATCAGGACCATTGTAGGGGTTGCCATCGGCTTTTGAATTGCCTTCGGCTTCATTCCACACTACATTGGCATCCATGGCCGCTAACACAGCGGGGATATCTCCTTTACTAAAGTTATTATAGAGATTTTCAATTACTGATATATTCTCAGGTGAAGATTGTACGCCAAGCTGTTGCATAAATACCATGTTATCCATAAAGTCTTGTTCTTGGGCTATTTTATTGCCATCCATTTTGACCAGTGTCACACCATCAATGTCAACAGTATTGCCTGTTGCAGGGATACCGAAAAAGTTACCTGTATGTGTGCCTTTGAAGTTCCAATGTTTAACGATTTTATCGCCTTGACCAAAAGCATCTTTAACAGTAAAGGTAATATCTGTAAAACCAATCAGGAAGTTTTTGTAGTAAGATTTAAAGTTTTCAATCCCCACTATGTTTTCAAGGCTGGAGACTTGTGTGATGTTTTCAGTGAAGTGAGTCGTATTTATTAAATCAATTTGTCCTTTATTAACAATGTCATCCCACAGTTTTTCATAAGAGGATAGGTTTGATTGTAGCTTTTGGTTTACTTCTTTGAGTTGAGCCAGTTCTTTTTTTGATTGGTTGTCACAACCAAATAAAGAAATAAAAAATAACCCAACAATAATAGTTCTAAAGTATAAATGTGTTCTCATTGATTTCCCCCGAAATGCGATTAGCTTAGTCTTAATTGACTAAACAACTGTTTAAAATACCTGATAGAGGATTAAATAGCAAGGGATTGTTATTATCAATTGGTTGCGTTTGCTAGAACTAAGTGAGTAAAATAGAACGAACCAAAGGAAATACTAAAGGTCTTTCCAAATAGACTATTAGCAAGCAATTGATTATATACGTTGTAGTGCTTTCGTTATTTTTTATTCCGTTTTTAACATATTTTCAATAGGTAATAGGTCAGCTTATTAATACATCTTAAAGTTTGATACGAATTCCAGGGGCCACAATTTTACAATTAGTATGAAGGGCTTGCTAAAGTACTTCTTTCAATATTTATACCAATAAAATTATTAGCCAATCAAAAACTAGTTGCCTTTAATTGTCATCGGATTATTAGGATTTACTATCCATTCATTTAAAGACCCCATGTATACAGCAACATCCGAATATCCCAACCTGTATAAATTAAACGCAACCGATGTAGCGGCAACACCGCCGCCACAATAGGTTATAACTCGATTGTTTGTGTAACCTTCAAACTTACTCTTGAGTTTTTCAATAGGCTTGAATAAACCAAATTCATCAATTAGATCTGACGTGGGTACATTACTTGCGCTTAAGATGTGACCCGTACGAGGGTACATTGAAAATTGTCCTTGATAATGCGCAGATGGCATGGCATCAATAATATCGACATCATTATTTTCTATACTAGCTAACACTTCTGCTTGATGGGCAATTAACTCAGGTCTAAGGTTGAGAGTAAAAGTTTTGATCACTTGTTTGGGAATTTCAATACTTAAAGGAAAGTCTTCTGCTTTCCATGCTCCAAGCCCACCATCAAGAATAGCCACATTATCAAATCCAGCCCATTTCAGCATCCACCATACTCGTGTTGCCCACACGTGATTTTTAGCACTATACAAAACAACAACAGAGTCATCACCCACACCAAGTTTTTCTATCGCTTGTTTAAAGTGCTGGGGTTCTGGCATAACATAATCATTATCACTTTTTGCTGATAAGTCACCCAGAAGGTCTGCAAATCCTGCCGTAGGAATATGACCAGCAATGTACTGATTGCGACCACTTTCTTGGCTAAAGCCGCCATTACCATCAGATGTAATCACGACAGAAGTATCGAGTACAATCATATCCGAGTCATTTAAATGTGCATTCAACCATTGAGCACTGACCAAAGGTTCAACATTTTTCTTTCCATTTATACGATTAGGATGTGAGCACGCATTAATAAATGTCAGCAAGGATAGTAGTAATAGAAAGTGAAAGTGTCTAGATAAATACATTTTGGCAACCAGTTTAATTAGATAGTAATCGTATTTTAATCTAATCGGTTGATATTAAGAATAGGTCATTAGTAAGTTATTTGCTACAATTGCTTTTGGAACTGAACAGCCAAAACATCAGACCTTAGAGTTGAGAAAAGTTATAAGGCAAATTGCTGGGTAACTACTAGGTAGTCACTCAGTGGTCGCTGTTTCTTTTCCAACTAGTGCCGCATTCATTGCATGCCAGCAGAGGGTAGCTGATTTTATTCGGGCAGGAAAATTTTTAACTCCTGCCATGTTATTGACTTCAGCCAAGCTTGGCATTGAAGAAATGTTTAGTTTTCTATCCATTAATTGGCAAAAATCAGCAAATAATGCTTGCGCCTGCAAAACGGTTTTACCTGTCAAAAATTCAGTCATAATTGAAGAAGATGCAGTTGATATTGCACAACTTTCTCCATCAAAATTCATTTGTTTTATGACGTCATCTTCTACGTTTATATAAATAAACACCTGATCTCCACAAATGGCATTTAGGCCTTCGGCTTTGTGGGTGTATTCTTTTGGAGTTGCGTAATTTCTTGGGTTACGATTATGCTCAAGAATGGTCGTTTTATAGAGTTGCTTAATATCCATGGCAGGATTATAGTATTTAGAGAGTGTTATCCCAAACTTTTTTTCCTAAGAATTGAGAGATTTCTTCTGCATCAGAGGCAATTTGTTGGTAATTTCCATGATCAATGAGATGTAAACGACTTGCATCTTTCATCACTAAGTTCAATTCATAACTATAAAAAGACCTTTTGCTTGAGCTTATGTATTCGGGAATTATCTGTAGAGCATGAACTTCACTAAAGTAGGTTATATACACTTTATCTGATTGATCGCCTGAAAGTTTAGGTTGTTTATGGCCTTTCCAAATAAACCCAACTTCTCTATCAAAAACAATTGGCATACCCATGGTTTTATACATAAAGAGCGAGGCTCCACCAAAAACCACTCCAAATAGTAAAGAAAAAAAACCAATGGGGTTAAAAGTGATTAACAAAAGGTAAGCTGAAATAATTGATGCCACAAATCCAATAAGTGCGAAAATACCAATAAACAACTTCCCTCCCAAAGACAATCGATAGGATAAAACTGAAGAGTTCTTTTTTTTCAAGTCATGCGTTTTAAAGTTTGCACCACCTTTTTTTAATGGTAGCCAATCGGTTTTATTGGCGATTTCGTCATTGTATTGTTTTAATTTTTGTTGCTCTTGTTCTTTATGTAACTTAGATGCCTTTTCTATAGTTTCTTGTATTTTTAGTTTTAATTTTTCAAACAATTTTTGTTACCTTAATGAAACACGAATTAGAATTATAATGAAATATTCTGATGTATAATAGGTCTAATCAATACCTTTACTAATTTGGCACACATGAAAGTTAATAAAAACTCAAAGCGTATTCGAAGCATTCAACGTAACATGCATTGGACAAAGGGAATAAATAGGCGTGATTTTATCAGAGGCACTATGGCTGCATCTTTGTTGGCAACTCTCTCCAGTTGTAAACCCAGTGTTGATGAAAATAGTTTTGAGAAGAGTTCGCTTGAACCCATTAACTATTCTGATGATAGTGTTAGCCTTAATAATTTTGTCTTTAGCCGCGATCAACAGTTAGATCTACAGGCAATTTATATGCGATTGTTTCCTGATGATGGTGATGGACCTAGTGCCAATGACATAAATGTGGTGACCTATTTGGAATGGGCTATGACCGATAGCAAAAATATTGAAGATGGCGATCCTGAATTTATAGCGCAAGGCATTGATTGGATGAACCAATTAGCTAATGATACCTATAGAGATGATTTTAAAAACTTAACCAAAGAAAAGCAAGACTTACTTATTACTCAAACCATTAACTCTGATGCCGGCAAAAACTGGGTATCAATATTAACCTATTACCTGGTCGAAGCCATCACACTTGACCCTTATTATGGCGGTAACACCAATCAATTAGGCTGGAAATGGTTAGAGCATCAAGGCGGCTTTCCTCAACCGATTCGTGGTAAAACTTACAGGAATTTTGAATAATGAAAACTATAACTTGTGATATATGTATTGTAGGAAGCGGAGTGGGCGGCGGCCCTGTGGCATACGAATTAGCAAAAGCGGGACACAAAGTCATTGTTTTGGAAAAAGGAGGATGGTATAAGGAAGAAGACTTTAAAAAAGATGAAATGCTTACTAGACGACGAATTTTTCGCTCCAAGAAAAAAGACGAAAGGCATGTTCTTGCAGAACCCGATGGTGATGGTGGCTTTGAAGAATCCACTACCTCACAATTTTGGGGTGGTAATATTGTTGGCGGAGCAAGTAACTTTATGAGTGCGTATTTCCATCGTTTAAAGCCGCAAGATTTCAATTTGCTCAGTACATTTGGAACAATCGATGGAGCCAATATTGTCGATTGGCCTATCAACTATGAGGACATGGAGCCTTACTATACTAAGGTTGAAGAGCTGGTAGGTGTATCAGGAAAAATAGTCCAACACCCAAATTTAGAACCACGTTCAACTCCAGATTACCCTTTTCCACCACTAGCCGAGCACCCTATTGCCACTTGGTTTGATAAAGCAGCCAATAAATTAGGTTTTCACCCTCTACCGATGGCTAGAGGGATTTTATCACAAGGGCATAATGCTCGAAAGCCATGTGAATTATCAGGTTATTGTGGCAGTTATGGTTGCCACTCTGGTGCCAAAGCCAGTTCTCGTGCTGCATTGCTTGATGATGCCGTAAAATCAGGCAATTGTGAAATTATTACTCACGCAAAAGTTTACAAGATAAATACTAATACACAAGGTAATGGTGAGTCAGTAAGTTATTACGATAGCTCCAATGAAACAATAGAAGTGAAAGCCAAGAAGATTGTAATTGCTTGTTATTCGATTGAGTCTGCTCGATTATTACTGGCCTCCAAGAGCGAAGCCCACCCAAATGGCATTGGCAATCAAAATAATCAAATTGGTAAAAATCTACATTGTTGTGCTGGTGGGACAGGTCATGGTGTCTTTGATTTAACACAATTACCACAAGACAAACGTGCTGAACTTATGGTACGCGGGCCATTTTTCAACCGTGCCTTACAAGATTGGTATACCATAGACGATAAAAATAGTTTTGACAAACCTGTCAAAGGGGGAACGATAGATTTTGTCTTTGACCCTCCTTCTCCAACAGCTGATGCCATGGATGCACGTTATGAAGAGGGCGAGCTATTATGGGGCAGTAAATTAAAACAAAAAATTAAGTCACAATTTACCAAATCTAAAGATTTCAAATTTGAAGTATTTTGTGATTGGTTACCCACTGATGATTGCAATGTAA
This sequence comes from Alcanivoracaceae bacterium, assembly GCA_016744455.1. Classification (GTDB taxonomy): domain Bacteria; phylum Pseudomonadota; class Gammaproteobacteria; order Xanthomonadales; family Marinicellaceae; genus NORP309. The sequence goes on along the minus strand of JADGEI010000010.1, from coordinate 55,444 downwards.
CGCTTGATGAATCTGAAACGGACAAATGGGGTGACCCTGTTGCAAAAGTTAAAGTTGGCTTTCATCAACACGATTTAAAAGTGGCTCAATACATCGTAGATAAAGGTGTAGAAGTGATGAAACAAATGGGGGCTGAGACAGCCTACGGGAATGTTTGGTCAGATCCAACCTCTAACTTAATCGCAGGCGGATTACGTTTTGGCAACGATCCAAAAACATCAGCATTAGATGTCAATTGTCGTGTACATGGGACCAACAACGTCTATGTATCCGATGGCAGTTTTATGCCCAATGGCGGTAGTGTTACACCAACATTTACCATATATGCCAATGCGTTTCGTGTCGCCGATAAGATTTTAGCGACAGTGTGATTCAAAAACAAACATCATTTTACCTAACAAGTACTAAATGAAATTTTACTAATCGCACCTAGGTGATGTATTTTCGTTCATGAACTTGCACTTTATACCTATTTCTTACTAAGGAAAGGAGTTTGATGCTTAGCCATGTTTTCATTTAATATTTGAGCCTAACAGCTTAGCTAATTTTACTACTTTTGTATGCAGCTCTTGGGCATTATCTGCCACAACGGTTGAATGACCAACTTTTCGCCCTGGACGATCTTCTTTTCCATAAATATGCCAATGTATGCCTTTTTCTTTGGTGTGTAAAGCAACATTTGGAATTTCACCAATCCAATTAACCATGGCCGAAAAACCTTGGCTCATGGATGTATCACCAATTTCCAACTCCAACCCTGCACGAAGATGGTTTTCGAACTGTGAGGTCACTGCACCTTCTATGGACCAATGCCCTGAATTGTGGACCCGAGGAGCTATTTCATTGATCAATAAACCTTGTTGAGTTTCAAACATTTCGACGACCAAAACGCCAACGTAACTGAGCTTATTTGCGATTTCTTTTGCATAAGCATAGGCTTTTTCACTCGCTTTTGAAACTTTGGCAGGTACCAGTGTAGTTGTAAGAATACCATTTTTATGTTTATTCTCACACATTGGATAAAAGTAGCATTCTCCTTGGGAGTTTCGTGTCACAATAACTGAAATTTCACGTTGAAAATCTATCCCTTTTTCTAGAATAAAAGAACCGCCATCAATTCGTTTCCAGAGTTCTTTTAGATCAGTTTGTTGAGTAATTCTATACTGCCCCTTACCATCATAGCCTAATCTCCTGGTTTTTAAAAATCCATCATTTTCAATACTCTTAGCAGCAAAAACTAATTCAGAATAGCTTTCAACTGCATAAAACTCGCCGACAGGTATATCAAGTCCTTGAAAAAGCAGTTTTTCAGTTAACCGATCTTGAGCAATTTCTAAGACCTTAGGGTGTGGAAAAATTTGACTTCTTTTTGCCACAAATTCAGCTGTAGAAACTGGGATATTTTCAAAATCATAAGTGACATAGTCGCATTTTTTCGCAAATTCTTCTAAGGCGATTTCATTATCATAATCAGCCACCATCAACTCTCCAACCAAACCAGCACAGGCATCTGCAGTAGGGTCAAAGAAGACAAAACGAAAACCCAATGGATAACCATCGAGTGCCAACATTTGTGCTAATTGACCACCACCAAGTATGCCAATTGTAGGGAAATTATTCATCAGGATTTGGGTTATCTAAGACTAGTTGAGTTTGATTGGATCTAAAATTTTTCAACGCTTTTTTAATTGACTTATCGTGTATTGCCAATATTGCTGCACTATATAAAGCAGCATTTTTAGCTCCAGCTGTTCCGATGCTCATGGTCGCCACAGGTACACCTGCAGGCATTTGAACGATAGAATAAAGTGAATCAACACCATTGAGCACACTTGACTTAATAGGAACTCCAACAACAGGAATTTCTGTAATGGCTGCTACCATTCCCGGTAAATGAGCGGCTCCGCCTGCTGCTGCAATAATTATTTCAAACCCTTTTTCTTCAGCAGATTGGGCAAAATCATACATGCTTTTGGGAGTGCGATGGGCAGAAACCACCTGTTGATGAAATGAGATACCTAAATCGTCTAATAACTGAGCACAATCTTTCATTGTTTCCCAGTCAGATTTAGATCCCATAATTAGCGCTACTTTTTTCATGGTAAACTATTTATATTCTCAAAAGCGAATTGTGGCATACTTACTGAACAATCTCAAATTATCATTCACTAATTATCAGTTGACAGCCATAATAGCAATTGCAAACTAACATCATTAGTTTTATTATGGGATGTATGAAGTTAAATAACACCATACTCTTAACAGGATTATTCATAGTTAATGCCCCTTATGCAGAAGAAAATGGACAACTGAGAAAACAATCGGTTTTTGTAAATGGCAAATTAAGAAATTATCTTATTTCAAACCCAATAAATAAAAAGAACAAAAGATTGCCCATTTTATTTGCTTTACATGGTGGTGGAGGAAACAGTAAATCCTTGGCTAAAAACTTTCATTTTCATACAAGAGGCGAAGCAAAAAATTGGATAGTAGTTTATCCTCAGGCATCTCGACACAAATTTAAATCCAATTGGAATGATGGGCGTGTACACACTCAAAATGGTAAAAAAGCTGTCGCCTCATTTAAAGATGTTGAATTTATACTAAAAATAGTCAAAAAACTGAAAAGTAACTATACAATAGACGACAATAGAATTTATTTAACGGGCATCTCCAATGGGGGTTTCATGGCACAACGGATTGCTGCTGAACATGCAGAAACATTTGCAGCTTTTGCATCAATCATTAGTAGCATGTCAAATACAGTATTTACTCATTTCAACCCTAAAGAACATCTATCCGTTTTGATGATTAATGGCACCCAAGACCCTATAATTCCTTACCATGGTGGCGGCAGTGTTTTCGGAAGGAAAAAACTCGGCTACTCTCTCTCTGTTGAACGGGTTATTGACAAATGGGTAGAACACAACAACCTTAACCCTGAAGCAAAAATTGAAAAACTAGCTGATAGTAACCCTACTGATAATTGCACTATTGAAAGAAGGGTGTATACCTCATTTAGCAACCCAAATAAAGTTGAGCTTTTAATTATGCATGGAGGTGGTCACACATCTGCTGGTGATAAACAATATGCGCCAAAGAAAATCGTCGGGCAAACGTGTTATGATATTAATGCTTCTGATTACCTTGTTGAGTTCCTTTCCAAACAACAAAAACACTGATACTCTGTAGTTATTCAAAACCTAGGAGTGCAGTCCTTCTTTGATAATGACTTTATGCAATGGCTATGTAGTACACTCATTCTAATCAATTTTCACAGTTTTTAGTTTTCCAGGTTTCTATAAGGTTTTTCAAATATTGGGGTTTACATGCTATACTTACTGATTGTTATTTTCACCTTCTCAATAAAATTGAGATTTTTGATACATAATTTCGTTTATAATTATTTACTAGGAAAAACACATGAATAAACACATTAAACTGTTATTTACATTGATATTAGTTAGCACTAGTTTCCTCTCGTTTTCAGCTATACACAACGTAGATGTGTCTGGTAATGTATTTACACCTTCAGTACTAAACATTGAAGCAGGAGACACTGTACAATTTACTAACACTGGAGGTTTCCACAACGTCTCAGCTGATGATGGTTCTTTTCGTTGTTCAGACAGTTGCGAATCTTCACCAGGTGATGGTAGTGGAGATCCAAGTTCAAGTGCTTGGGTGGCAGAAATTACTTTTAACTCTGTAGGTAGTTTCGATTATAGTTGCGAAATACATGCTGGTTCAGGAATGACTGGAGTTATTAACGTTGTTGCACCCACTACAACCGTGCATCAAGTAGTAATTACTGGCAATACTTTTACTCCTATTGATTTAACCATTGAAGCTGGAGACATTGTTAATTTTATAAAGGATTCAGGTTTTCATAATATACGGGCAGATGATGATAGTTTTGAATGCTCAGAAGGCTGTTTAGGCAACGGCATGAATTTAACTTCAGAGCCTACTTCAAGTAATTGGAGTGTTTATCTAGCTTTTGAAAACGTAGCTGATGTCCCTTACTATTGTGAGCAACATGGTAATCCAGGAGGTGTTGGCATGTCTGGGATTATTCGTGTTAACGAGGCCGATGATATTTTTATCAATGGGTTTGAATAATTCACTCTTCTTCATCCCATGATCGGTATATTGGTATCTCTCGTTTACGGTAAACCCATGCAATAAAAAGCCCAGTTATCATACCAAAAAGGTGCGATTCCCATGAAACATGATCTTTATTGGGAATCACACCAAATATCAATGACCCATATAAAAATATGATAACAAGGGAAATACCTATGGATTGAATATCTTTGCGAATAAATCCACTGATAAAAATAAAAGTTAAAATTGCATATAGCAGCCCACTTGCGCCGATATGGTTAGCCGCTCTAGCGAAGATCCATACCAGCAAACCTGTCAGGAACAGTGAATAAATAAAAACGCTTTTAGCTATTTTAGGGTAGTTACCAAATAATGCAGTAATTGCTAAGAGTAATGGCAATGTATTACTTATAATGTGTGAAATTCCGCCGTGTAAAAATACTGAAGTTACAATTCCTGTTATTCCACTTTGGTGCCTGGGATGTATACCGTAATAAGTTATGTTAACAAAAGGGAAAATCATATCTAAAAAATAAATCCCCCATAATACACCAATAAAAATTAACGCTAATTTAAAGGCGTCTGGCCATAATTTTTTTCGCGACAAAGCATAATTCTGATCTAATTGATAAACTTTCAAAACCTTCTTTGCCCTGTTTTTTCTTCTAAAATTTCTCTATGCCTTTCTTTATCGGTAATAAGGTTTTCATATTCAATAATTTTTGCTTCAATCCTTGCGCGTTGATAATAGTCCAACTCACTTTTAAGCGTGTTTTTTAAAACCCTTACTGCCCTGTAATTATTATGAATAATATGTTCTTTAGTTGCTAATGCTTCATTTGCTTCAATGCTTTTACCTAAATTTTGATTTGCGATTGCTAAAAGCTGATAATAATTTGGCTTTTGCGGATACAACTCCACTAACCTTCTTGCTAAATTTCGTGCTTTTTCCTTATTTTTATAATCCCCACTTTTAATCAACATATGTATAAATGGGTCAATTACAACAGGGCTATCTGGGTAAATTTTTATTAATTTTTGGAACAACACCTTACTCTTATCAATGTCAATTTCAGAATATATATTGGCATGTAATATAGCTATAATTAAAGAAGTTTGGCTTGTGCTTTTAATGGTATTAAGTATTTTAAGCGCCATATCATTTTCATGAGAATGATACAACGACAGAGCATAACCATATATTTGAGCTTGTGTAATATCATTGCTTGGGGTGTCTTTAAATAATTTTTTATAATAACTGGCGTTATCAATTTCTATGACTTTGGTAAAAACTCTTAGCCTTTCCTTTACAAAATCATAAGTTTCTAATTCAACAAAAGTATCCGTTGGGTGGACTTTTGCACGATTCTTAGCTTCAGTAACACGGTTAATTGATAACGGGTGAGTACGCAAATATTCAGGTAGATGATAACGTTCATCTAGAGGTTTTTCACGCATAAGCTTTTCAAAGAAATCTGCCATTCCTAAGGGATTAAATTTGGCTTTTTTTAATGTATCAATACCAACTCTATCGGCTTCATATTCGTGAGCCCTAGTAAAGTTAATCATAGATTGTTGGTTTAGTGCTGTTGCCGTTGTGGCCAATGCGATTGGGGCATCTGGCGAATCACTGTGCTGGGCTGCAACAGCAGCTGCAACTAAACCAAGGATTAACGGAATTGTGTTCTTTTTTGCATTCGCATAGAATCGTGACATATGTCTTTGTGTTGCATGTGCAATTTCATGTGCCATCACGCCAGCAAGTTCGCTTTCATTTTCAGTTCTAAGAAATAACCCGCTAAAAAATATAATCAATCCGCCGGGGTAAGTTGAAGCATTTATACTACTATCATTGACAATAAAAAAGTCAAAAGGAGCCTGAGGATTCTCAGAGTGTGCTGCTAATCTAAAGCCAAGTTTTTCCATATAATCTGCAATAATGGGGTCAAGCATAACTAAATCATACTCATATATTTGGTTTATTATATCATCACGGATTTCTTTTTCTTTAATAGGCGACAATGAAGAGTCTGAAGGCGTACCTAAGTCAGGCAAATTAAAATCATTCGCAAGTGTAGCTTGCATTCCAAGAAGGAGAAGGAGTAATATTCTATTTTTTATTTTAAACATAGTTACTTTTATAATTAATCATTCTATTGTATATATATGACAGATAAAAATATGTTAAATTGCACTTTATATTATGAAATATTCTATTACAATTAACCCAAGCAGTAAAAACTCTAAAGCAATGGAACATGCTTTCAATTTTGTACAAGCCGTTTTACAGCAAAAACACCACTCTATTCATGTTTTCTTCTATGGTTATGCGGTTAAATCTATATTTTTCAATAATAACTGGGTTAAATTTGATTCAAGAGTTACTTTAGTGGCATGTTCAACAATAGCTGAAGAATATTTAACTAGACAACTCGAGCCATGTAAAAACATTACTATCGCAGGATTAGCTCAGTGGATGGAAGCGACCATTAATGCCGATAAAATAATGGATTTTGTATGAAAGCATTAGCATTTATTGCTGAAAACAATGATGACAAACTACAATGGATATTTGACCGTGTGATCGCAATGCTTGCTTATGATATTGAGATTCAGGTAGTTTTCATCCATATGGGGTGCCAACAATTAAGTCATTTTAAAGCATGGAAGAGCTTAGCAATCTATGGTGTTGATAGAGTTTTTGTACTAGAAGACAATTTACCATTAGTAGACGAGTCTCTTATTAAGTTTACGGCTATTAGTAAGCAAAAACTACAACAATTAATACAACATGTGGATATAATAATATGATCTGTGAAACACTTCACCAATGTAATTTAGATGAAAAAACAGATCCAATTAACTATTTTGCCCTTGTAAATAAAGATGATGCTGTAGTTTTTTATGCTGAAAAAATCAACGAAACCAAAAAAACTGAATTAAAAAATTTGTTTATGGGAATTCAATTACTTTTTGTAACCATCAACCAAACCTATAGTTACAGTCAATGGGTCAATCTTGTGGATAATGCCAAGCGGACACTTACATGGAAATAAATTCAATAGAATGTGATGACAACGGCCACTTATTAGATTTTGACAAGTGGAGTATTGAAATCGGCGAATGCCTTGCTCAGTTTGATGGCATCACCTTAACAACACAACATTGGCAAATAATTAATTTAGTTAGAGAAATTTATCTTGAAACAGAAACTACCCCTCCAATGCGTTTATTAATTAAGGCCATAAAAAACTCATTATCAAACAATATTGCCAACTCACGGTATTTATATCAGTTATTCCCAGAGGGTCCCGTTAGGTTAGCTAGTAAATATGCAGGCCTACCTAAACCAAAACATTGCTTGTAGCCTAAATCAAATACGTCTCAACTAATTTTTTTTCAGTTATAACCTTACTAAAATAAAATCCTTGGTAACTATCACAACCAATTTCTTTAACCACATTAAACTGGCCTTCACTTTCTATCCCTTCAACAGTTACACTAAGGTTTAGCTTATTTGCCATAGCAATTATAACCTCAATTAAATCACGAGATTTACTCTGAACTTCAATGTCTTTAATAAATGATTTATCAATTTTCAAAATATCAATGGGCATTTGTGTTAGGTGGTTTAATGAAGAGAAGCCAGTTCCGAAATCATCAATTGCAATCTGAAAACCCAATGCCTTAATTTGATTTAACACGGTTAAAGTCTCGTATATATTGTCAATACCTATTGATTCAGTAATTTCCAATAACACTTGGCTTGGATTAATATTGTATTCATTTATTTTATTTTCTAATGTATCAACAAATTGATCACTATGAAACTGTAATAAACTAATATTTATTGCGACTTGAATGGTTTTATAATTATTTAAATTCCACCTATGTATACTTTTAAAGACATCATCGATTATCCAGTTACCTAAGCTTATGATTAAGCCTAGTTCTTCAGCAATACTTATGAATAAAGAGGGTTTTAAAAACCCTTGTTCTGGGTGATTCCAACGTATTAATGCTTCACAACCAATAATTGCACCTATCTTGTTTACAGTGGGTTGATAGTGCATTTCAAACTCTTGATTCAATAACCCATCGTTGATAGAGTTTTCAATTTGTAGCTTTTTATTGGCTTGTTGCTGCATCCCAACTTGATAAAACTCATGTCCGTGTCTACCTTGATTTTTAGCAACATACATCGACATATCTGCTTGTTGTACGACTTGTTCAGGGCTATCGGAATGAAAAGGGAACATGCTAATACCAATACTAACTGAAATATAAAAAGAATAGCCAGAAATCATAAATGACTTCTCAATACTGTTCATAATTTCTGCAACCAACTTTTCAACTTTATTAGTTGATTCCTCAATGGAAGCGCCTAAATTACATGTTAATATAACAAATTCATCCCCAGAAAATCGAGATAAAACATCATTCCTATCCATAACGCTTCTTAATCTACGGCTAACCTGAACGATTAGTTTATCACCTAACTTGTGACCCATTGAATCATTGAAAACTTTAAATCTATCCAAATCTAGATACAAAACAGCTCCACTAGATTGATTGGCAATTGATTGTTTAATGGCATCTTCTAGACTATCCATAAAACTCACTCGATTAGGAAGTTTTGTCATGGCATCAAATAGTGCCAATTGTGTAATTTTATTTTCCCTTTGTTGCTCAATAGTTATGTCTATTTTGAGGCCAATAACTTCTGATTTCCCTTTGTTTTTTCTAGTTGAAATATAATCTTTAAACCAAACAACCGTACCATCTTTCTTAAGAGCTCTATATTTTAAAGTGAAACGTTTTCCGGACTTAACACCTTGTGTGTACTCTACAATTGTTCTTTCTAAATCATTAGTATGTAGAATATTATTCAAAATATAATTCAAATCCAATAACTCAGATTTACTGTAACCAAGTATATTAATTGCTTCATCACTAACAAAATCCAAAGTCTTTTTCCCTCTTGTATGTCTCCAAATGACAACTGGCTGTATTTCTACTAATTGTTTATACCTTCTATTACTTTCTATTAGATTTACATTTAACTCTTCCACCTCTTTAGTACGCTTTGCAACTCTTTTAGATACAACAATATAACTCCCTGTCATAACTAATAATCCTGCACCTAAAAATGCCACGAACAAGAATCCAATTGATAATAACCACCAAATTAACCAAGTTGAATTGTTCTTAAAGTATTTTGAGGAAGTACTTGCTGTAATCAACCACTCATGGTTTGCAAATTGTAAAACTTTACTTACAGTTTTAATTGACGATTTTTCAGTATTACCTGATTGATATAAATTTAAAGTTGAAGCACCTGTGATGGATGATACATTAAACATCAAGTCATCAAGTTGTTTGTTTTTATTAATTTCACCACTATTAGCCAAAAACAAATGATTAATTTTTTCTACTATAGTTGACGAATCTGTAGTATGTGTATCATGATTATCATGCTGCAACCCATCTAAAACTGAAGAAGTAAAGTACTCAAGCTTATTCCTCAAATCTGATTGTATCGCTTTATTTTCAAACTGTTTAATGTAATACGCTGCAAATACTAGCAAAATAAAACTTACAATAACTGGCAATGTTGTTTTATAAACCCTGTGCCTCCAAATATTTCTAGGTTTTCTAAAAAGTAAAAACATTAATGGTAAAACAATAAATACACCAACACTGTCACCATACCACCATGTCATAAAGTTCAAAATAAAATCATCTGCTTGTACTATTCTATTTATTGTTAAAATATAGGTGGAAAACAGGGAAGAAATTAACGTTGGAATCAAACCTGCAAACAAAAATAATTTCAATACCGATGAAGCGGATAAAAAAAGACTTGTCTTTCCAATAAACCTATTAACTAAATAAGCGCCTACGGCACTACGAAACACTGCAGCCAATAGCATTGGTAGGTAAATAAGAAGGATTGATGGTTGGTTTATGAAGTTGGATAAATCATAAAACTTATAATTAATTAATATTTCACCTAATATAATCGCAGGGATATACCTATAACCCCAAAGAACAATAACTCCTACTCCAATACCGGCAGCAGGCCAAATTGGTGCGGCATAGGTGGGGGGCAGAATGATGGGAATAGTGATTATGCTTGAGCCGTAATAAACCCCTGCAATGACTATGCAGTATAAAAAATAACGACTAATACTTTTAGGGTTCAAAATTAAGTTTATTCCACTGATTTTTCTCTAAATTGGTAAAAACACTCTCACTATCTTTATAATTTATCACAATTTTATTTACAATACCCTCACCTAAGCCAAATATTATGTTTTTTTGAACTTGTGCAAGGTAACTCTTGGTTGAATTATGGGTATATGTCTGTTTGTTCGCATTTGTATGTAAGGTTATTTTTGCACCTACTAAAGAATTTGATCCGCTTAATTTAACCCCAATCCAGTTACCTGTTTTAGATTCATTAATAAATAATTTTGGTTGCGCCGCAACTTGAGTAACAATAACATCTAAATCACCATCATTGTCTACATCTGCATATGCAGCTGCCCTACCTACCATATTTAACGAATTTATGTCACCTGCATCTTCAACAGGTAAATACGTGCGTTCACATTGATCACCACAATTCCAAAATAATTGGCTTTTTTGAGCATAATGTTGTGCCGCTTGAACCTTATTTATATCATTCTCAACATGCCCATTAGTTTGAAAAAAATCTAATCGCCCATCTAAATCATAATCAAAGAAAAACAATCCAAAACTTAATGCCAATCGGCTTTGAGGGCCTATTCCAGTAATGACTGATTCATCGGTAAAAAAACCTAAATTTGCACGATTAACATAAAATGATGTCATTTCATTAGCAAAATTACCTACAGTTACCGCCATGTCCTTATCATTTTTGTACTGTGCGCTATCCAATCCCATCGCGCCTGTAGCCTTACCACTCGCGTTGTAGGCTAGACCATATTCAGCGCCTTGTTCAGTAAAAGTTTTATCTTTTTGATTGACATAAACAAAATTTTTGGTTGTATCGTTTGCAACGACTACATCTTGCCAACCATCAGAATTTATATCAAGAAAAGTGAGGGCCAATGATTTACCAGCATATTGAGTCTTAGAATCATTTTGAATAATAATTCCTGATTGCTCTGTCACATCAACAAATCGCCCTTCTTGATTTTCAAATAGACAATTATGGGTTCCAGGAAAATTACTTGGTGGTCCATATGCTCGTCCGATTCCATCAATTTTATAGTCTGCAGCCAAATCTAATTCACGTGACCATTGAACATAATTTAATACCATTAAATCTAAATCTCCATCATTATCATAGTCGAAAAAACCTGCACTTGTACTCCAGCCATCATCCGTACAATCTAACTCGTTTTTACTCTGGATAAAGCTTTTTCCTTCGTGATTTAGGTAGATACGGTTTTTTCCAACTGCTGAAAAATATATATCATCAAAACCATCGCTATTGATATCTCCTATGGCAATACCTGTAGCGTAAAACGTGCCATCTAACCCTAAACTTTGAGTAACATCAGTAAAAAAGCCCTTGCCATCATTGGCATACATTTTTTGGGTTGAATCAATTTTCTCATCCCAATCCCAATTTGTGCCATTAGCAAAGAGTATATCTTCATCGCCGTCATTATCAAAATCAATAAAAGCCACACCAGCACCCATAGTTTCTGGTAACATTTTTTCACCAGTTGCACCATTGGAATGCATGAAATCAATTCCTCTTAATCGTGCTTGTTCTACAAAGTTTGTAGTGGGTGGACTTATAGCTTTTGTGAATTTTGTTGGTTCCTGGTATTTTTTTTCATCAACTACTGTGTTCTTATTTTTATGATTAAAATAGAAAAATAGTACACTAATAATTATAGTAATTAACACTAATACCTTCATAGAAGTTTTAAAAAAATCTGCTATGACTTGATCATTTCCCTGGTTTGTTTTTGACATAATTACTCTTGTTTAATGTTGTGGCTTTTAATAAAATCTTTCACTGGCAAATAGTTTTTCAATTTGTCTAATGTGTATATAGCGATGTCTTCAGCAGCATGATCAGCGGCTTTATTGTTTGCTCGAGCTATTGCAATAACACTGTCATGAGCATTATCATCTAACTTGTGTAATTTGTGCAATGCTTTATGCTTCTCTGCATCTTCACTATTTCCCATTGCAGCAAAAAGTTGAAATAAACCGAAGTGAGCATCAGCCCACTCTGGGTTTAATTCTAGTACTTTATTATATAAATCAAGTGTTTGGTTATACATCTTTTGTTGAGCAGCTCCACTTAACATTTTACTTCGTTGAAAAACGGTTTGAGCATAAAGTGTTACAAATTTATAATCTTTAGAAAAGTCAAAATTTGCATCTTGTGCATTTTGAAATTCTACTCGATAAACACGGTCGAAATTATCTATCGCTTTTTGAATAAAACCATTTTGCAACTCAATCAACCCTGAAAAATATGCCAATTGCCAAGTATACCTAAAACCATTTATTTTAGCAGCTTGATTGAGTGCATTTTTTGCCTCATCTATTCGCCCTTGTTGCAAGTATGTTCTTGTTAAATTAACCCAACCTTCTGCTCGACCCAACTGACTCACTTTTTTGAATGCATGTTCGGCCTGTTTATATGATTTCTGCCTAAGTAAACCGATACCATAATCATTCCAACGTAGCCAATCAGACACTTCGGGAACTGCAGTAACTGCATCAGATGCAATCGTAAATTTTTGACTATCATATGCTAGAGTTACAATTGGCAAATCATTAAAATTGTCCGATTCTTCAGTAAAATATCTATAGTAAGTTGTATCAAATTTACGGTACAAAACTCGTGCTTCAATTGTGATATCGCCTTTCATTTCAATTGGTACATCCAAAGCGTAGTGGACGGTAGTCGCAGCACCTGGTGGGATCTGATGATTATAAAGGGCTGTAAAAATATCTTCGCCATTACGTTTGTCAATTCGATTGCCATTTTTGTCTAACACATAACTATTAATAAAATAAGACCAATCATCAACTTGACCTTGAGAGTTAATTCCTCCACTCATAGCGATTAACTCATCGTTATTGTAGACATTAATCTCTACCCAAACCTGGTTTGAATCTGATGTGCCTTGAGTGAATGCATGGCCTAGTTTTATAGTGCGAATAACCGATTCTAATAAATATTTTTTACCAGGCAGCAGTTCATTATTTTCATTAGTCAGAGGTGCATTTAATTCCCCAGTAATCTCTCCATTCTGCTTAACACCAAATATATCAATCGTTAATGAACCTGGCAATAAAGCATTTACCGGATCTGGTTTTAACTCATTTAAATAACGTATACCAGAATTCGCTGCTTCAAAATAGTGACTATGTACCTGCCCTTTCCCTGTTAAAGATGCTGTTATGGCACCAAAATCATCAGAATTTTGCATTGGCATATGACAATCCGCACACTTCTCTTTTGCTTTATCTGGGTAATAAAAACTGCTCACAGAATGTCCTGACACACCGGATAAAAAGAACGAATCATAATGGTCCTGCCCTCGCAACCAACGATAGTGATTAAGCCCTTCAGGTAAAGCTACTTTATGACAAACACTACAAAACTCAGCTTTTTTATGTAATGGTTTCAAGTAAGATGTTTTATGGAAATCTGGTTTCGCTTTGACTAAAGTTCTATTTATCCATTTTAAAAAGGGCAATTGTGAATCAGTAAAAGGATACTGTTCCGGGATAGTTAATGTATAAGAACCATTACCTTTTACAGAATTAATTTTCGATATAACATGACATGCTGTACATGTAATCCCGGCTTCACCTTCTTTGGTGCCTATAAAGTCCTTATTTGTATCAAACTCGCCACTAAATACCAATACTGGATCATGGCAAACACCACATAGTCTTGCAGCATTATGGTTACCATCTCTTTTGCCCAACATTGCTTTGGTATTATTGACAGCGAATGAATAAGATTGATTATTAAAACTAGATACTTTGTGTACGCTATTCATCCAGCCTTCATGCACATCGGCATGACACTCTTTGCAATATTGATTATTATCCAAATCACCTATCGGAATGTGTTTATTTGTACTGGTTTGTCCGAATGATGGGGCAAATAAAGGATTCACTTCTTGTTGCATAATCGTTTTTTCGGGTTGATGTAACCAAACCATAATAGCTAAAAATACAATGCTAATCACAACAGTAATTTTAACAGGTTTAAAAGACAATTTTTGACCTGCAAGACGATGCATCACAAACAACCAGATTGTGACAAAAGGTAAAATAACATGCAACCAATAGGTCAATTTTCTGACCTGAATATTTTTAACTTCTAAATAGGGTATTCCTCTTGTTAACAATAACCCTGATATTAGTAAGATAAGTGCAAAAACAAACAAAGCATATCCTGCTTTCATTGCTCGTTTATTACGGCGGTTTTTAGTATTACCTATATGAATTATACCATAAACAATAAAAGGTATCAGTATGATTAGCCCGAGAACTAAGTGACTCAAAAACATATATAAATACATTGAATCTTGAAATGATTCTTTTGATAACCACTCAACAAATGTAATAGCTGACAAATAAATAGAATTTATTGAGAGCAATGCAAAGAGAACGAATACAAAGTTCAAAATTCGTTTTAGCTTAGGCCCTACGGCCTGCCTAGGTTTTTTTGTAGGCTTAATTTTACTCATTATTTTCCTGCCTTAAATCGGTTATTAAACTGGTTGTTCAATTGTTGTGCTTTTAGAGAAACATGTCCATTAGAAGGAATTGGTGACAAAGTTTCTCCATCTTTCGTTAAGATATCCATATCCTTTGCCCACCCTTTAAATTGCAGTATGAAATAACGATTTAATCCCTGTTGCAGCTCTGGTAAATCGCCTATAAAACTTAGTTCTATTCCTTCTCCAGCCGCTATTATTGCCAAAGCATTATCATGATTGTTAACTAACGGAGTTATATCGCCTAATTGACTATAAGCGCCTTGCATATAACGAGTATCCCAGAAAGGTGATATTTTTTCAAAATCATAACTAGGTACACGTTGCTTATTATCTTGACGTTTAGGGAACCCTAGTTGTTTTATTATAGCTGATTGTAACGCTAAATTGTATGAGTTAACATTTTCTGGATTTTGAGGTTGAATTAAGCTTAACTCATCAAAATAAATTTCCATATTGGTTTTTATACGTAAATATCGTGTGCCTTGTGGAATTTTTAATGGTACAGATGCTGCTCTAGGCATACCTGCAGGATAACCGAACTCTGATAACAAAGTGTGCCATTTATTATTAACTTTATATTCTATTGTAGGAGCCTGTGCAACTAATCCAGCTTGCCATGCTGCAAACATGGTTTGTGAATACCCATATTCAACCCAGCCATTCATAATCAATTGATAATCACCTATTAACTCATCAGCAAACTCCATCGTTATCACTTGTTCATCGACTAAACCTAAAAACCTATGGTCTTGGTTTTCAATTTCTATGGCTTGTTTATCTGTTTTTTCCACCAGTTCAGTTACATCATGATTTAACCTATTTAATACTCGCATAGGCATTATTTTATCCTGATAAAACAATGCCTCGCCTGTTACCGCAGGTGTTGAAATTTGCATTCTTTCATCTAATAGAACACTATAATCCTTTGGCACATCAATAACCTTGATATTCAATTCATCCAAATAGGCCGATTCTTCCATTGGTTCAGTAAACTGTAATTTGTAGACACCATTATTATCTGCACTTATTTGATCAGAAGTTAACAAATAGTTTTCCCATGGTCTTGGTTCTCCATATTGGTGTCGGCCAATAGCAAAACCTATACCTCCAACCCCTAACACGTCACTTATAAATTCATACTTTCCCTTGTTCCAGGCAAAAATAACAGGGCAACTTGATAGCTGCCTTTGTGTTTCTGGAATTTTATATTGTTTGTTCGCCTCCAAACCTAATTCTGTTTGATAAACGCCATCTGACCAATTAATACCAATAAAATCTATAGCTTTCTTACTGCCTGCTGCAATGGAAACAGCTTGAAAATCCTGATCCACACCTGATAGGTTATGGTGATTATTCCCTCTCGCATAAAAGCTTTGATTATGGATGACAAAATTGGTGCCAATGCCTGAATAATTGGATCGGACAGAATTAGCATTATCTTCTTTACCGGTAAAACCTAACAACATAAAGGGCAATCGAGCGTTGCTAGCTTGAGCTTGTTTAATCTTTTGATCCTGCAAGAGCAACAATTCTCCGCCATTTATGGTATGTAAAACTTTGAACTTTTCAACGTTGTTTAACAGAATTTGTTCTAAAACTTCACCTTGTGAGTCAATTATTTTTATACCCACATTATCCAACAATAAAAACTCATTAATGCCATTTCCATTAACATCAAATTGTAACATCGCCTGTGCTGAAATATTATTTTGTTGATGTGTCTTGATGAGTTGTTTATTTCTCCTTTTAAATTCATAAGTTACAATTGAATCACTTGTCAATATGTTCATTTCAACTTTTCCATCAATGTTATTATCAGCTAAAGTTACCGCTTTAATACTCTCATCAAAGTTTGTATCGATAATTTGGTAATCCCACATCCTGTCATTGAGTAATGTAGTTATAGAGTTATTAGCGACTAGTAAAATATCTAAATCTCTATCACTATCGATATCTTCTAGGTATATTGATTGATAACCAGCAATTTCAGGTAAACTCACTTGGCTAGAAAGAGCTGTAAATGTGTTGTTAAGGTTGTTGTTCCATAGTTCGAACTTACCTTGCTTATCCAATAACAAAATATCCAAATCACCATCATGGTCTGCGTCCGCAATTCTTACCGCTTGAGATGCCAATTGATCCAATCCAAATGATTTCATATCTACAGCAAGAAAACCTTGATCACTTTGCAGGTATAAAGCATCTTGTACACCGGTAATATACACATCAATTTTATTGTCATTATTAATATCGCCCCAAGCCAAGTTATGAGCCTCAGCAGACAATTCTATTTCAAATTCTTCAATCTCCGCCATATCCTTGTTGTTATATATTTTCATTTTATCTTCTTCAACAACATAAATACCCAAAATTGTATTTAAAGTAACAACGCCAAAATTATGTGCCTTTGGGAGAGTCAAAGAATGCATCGGTTGAAAAAACGGAGGTTTCACTTGCCTCAAAGGAGTTTGAATGCTTGTTTTAGGTTCAGCAATTGCATTAGCTTTAGGACCCATTCGAGTGTATTTAATTTCAGCTAATCGTGCCTTAGGGTTGTTTGCTAGTTTTTGGTAAGATTCCAACATCTGTTTGGCCAAATCAGTTTTTGCTAATCGCTGAGCTGCCATAAAACTACCGTAATATGCACTTCGAAGATAGTTATCCACTGATAACGCCTGCTGATACAACGTTAATGATTTTTCCACTTGGCCATTTTGCAAATGACATTGACCAGCAAAATACAAAGCATAAGCATCTGACATGTCAGTTGCGATTATTTTTTCAAACCTCGGAAGTGCCTTTTCACATAAACCTTGATTGAAATTTAATATACCCGCAATGTAATGAGCAACTAGATTGCTATTGTCTCGTTTAGATAGTTCCACAGCTATTGCCATGGCTTGTTCCTCATCGCCTTGTTTTTGGCGATTTAGTAAAGCAATAGCATAATTTTGTTGGCCGATAACCCAATCAGGGTTATTGCTAACTAGTTTTTCAAAGGTATCTGTGGCTTTATTGTAATCAAAATATCCCATTTCGCCTACACCTTGATTATTTAACATAACATCTTCTGCTGAAGCTGCTTGTATCGTTTTATCCTGTTTTTCTTTATCTTTAGATTTATCACTATCACAGGATGTAATAAGTACGAGCAAAATTAGGGCTAAAAGGTTAAATATTTTTTGCATTTTCTATTCTTTGTTTTAAGTTAGATATGGATGGAACACATTGGTTTTGAGTAAATCTCTTACCCTTATGATAATTGTAGGCAGTCTGCCTATAGTGGGCAATAGTGTCATGGCCTTGACGGCGTTTTTTCTCAACCCTGATGGCATTTATGTCAATAGGTGCTACAACTACTTTTTCACCAGAATTTTCCCCAGCACTGGCCAAAACTCGACCATCAAAATCCACTATCATAGAACCTCCTGGCCAACTAAAAGGCGGGTAATTTTTCAAACTTGCTCCTTGATTTGCAGCCACAACATAAACCATGTTTTCCAATGCTCTTGTACGATTGACTAGTGACCACCATTCCATTGGTGACGTTGAACCCCAAGGATCCATATAAGCAGACACACGATTGATGACCTCAGCTCCGGCAAAAGCAATTTCGCGTATACATTCCGGAAATAACCAGTCATAACAGATAGCGACACCAAGCTTACCTATTTCTGTGTCTACTACTGGAAACAACTCTTCTTTATATTCTGGTAAATCTGCTGGTGATGTGTGAACTTCCCATGGAATCCAAGTATTAACTTTACGGTATTTTGATAATATTCCGCTTGGCCCAATAAGCAAAGTAGTATTAAAAACATGCCCGGGGTATTTATTGTCTTTTTCTAAAAAACTGGCTGTTTGTATGTAAATGCCATATTTCTTACACAGTTTATGGTAGTTTTTGGTGTATTCATTGGGCAATTCAATCGCCAATTTACCGTAAATGTCTTTAACATCAGAATAAATAGGTACCTGATGGCCAAACTCAGGCAAAACAAATAAACGTACATCAAAAAATGGTTCGTAGCCAAGCAAAGTTTGTTCAATAATAGTACACATGGATTGAACCCTATTACCTATTTCTTTACGTGAAGTTGGTGCTGGAAAATCTGTTTGAATTGTGGCTGCGTAGTATCTCAATTGTAAGGTATTACCACTATTCTAATAAATTAGCTATGGTCTAAAAAAACTAGATTTTACCATTACATGGATTAGATTGTTACAACTTATATTGCAATCTAACAATTTTACTCTGATTTGTTTGTATACCATAGTTAATTGGAGGGTCATACCTCCATTTTCTAACAGCTTTAAGTGATGCATTATTGAAAACTGATTGATTTTTTGATGTTTTATTTATGTGAGCGCCAACTACTTTTCCGCTGGGAGCAATAACAACTTCAACATCAACCCATCCTTGTGTTTTGCTTCTCGCTGCTTTAGTTGGGTACACTGGTAAAGCGTTTTTTGTTTTATTCCATTTGTAAGTTTGTGTTGTTTTAGCAGGTATTTCAGCCTGTACCAAACCGACAGAGTTTTTAACTTGTGCTTTTTCTTGATCTATGTTTGAGTCTCTATTCTTTTTGTCTATTGCCAACTCTTCGGTAGCAGTTTTTTCTGCTGCTATCTGTTCTGCTGCTGCTTTTTCTGCTGCTAACTGTTCTGCTGCTGCTTTTTCTGCTGCTAACTGTTCTGCTGCGGCTTTTTCTTCGATTTCTTTAGCGGGCTGAATATTACTAACAATATCAATTTTTGTTTTAGTTTCTTGTTTTGTATTTGCTAACTCGTCTCCATCGCTATCGCTATCATCTTCACTAGTATCAGAATCGAACATAGCCTCCCTATCAAAACCTAAACCCTCTCTATCCATACCCATATCAGAATCTAAATCCATATCCACACCCATATCTGGCGAGTCATTACGCTCAGGTAAACTTTCTGACCAGGATGGTTTATTTTCATCTTTTTGTGAAAAAACTGAAAAATGTAAACTTAGTAATATTAAAGCGAGTAATAATTTCATTGTATTTTATTTTCTTGTGGATTTACGGCATATTGTTATTTTTATTGCCTACAGTTATTGTACAAGTTTGGCAAGCAATTACCAACTATTAACATAAATTTAACATATTTATATGTTGCAACAAGAAATTTTTCAATCAGTTCTATGGCTACAATAGTAAAGTATATAAAAATTGTTAGGTTAAGTTAGGGAAGGTCACGATAAAGTATCCACATTGAGAAAAAAAGCTAATTTCCTAATCCATTAAACATATTCAGTTAAGTTAATACGACCCTCATTGTTCTGAGCTGATTAAGCTATTTTTAGATTTCATGTATTGTATTAGTTATTTCTGTTTACGTTTTTATCGCTTTAAACCTTGAAACCATTCATCACACCTCTTGGCCTCAGCGGAAATATTACTTCAGGAATTACGGATGAAAATTACTTTTTTATAACCTATGCGCCTAACGTGACACAATACTGTCTTTTACTTTAAAAAGCGTGCCACCATCTCTACTTCTTTTACTTTGTAGCCAACATCTTGCAATAAAATATTTTTTTCTCCCCTCGTAAATTCTTGAAATTGCCCCATTCTTAATTTTTTGGGTAAAAATACGCCGCCATACCGTACACGTTTAAGACGACTCACTTTTAAATCTTGAGATTCCCATAAACGTCGTACCTCACGATTTCGACCTTCCAATAAAACCACATGAAACCATTGGTTAGCCTCACCGCTTCCTGCTTGTTGAATATCATTAAACTTGGCAAAACCATCTTCTAGCTCAACACCATTACGTAGGTTGTCTAATTTAATTTGATCGACATCACCAAAGACTCTACATGCATATTCTCTGTCAATTTTAGTACTTGGATGCATAAGGTGATTGGCAAAACCTCCATCATTGGTAAAAAGAATCAAACCAGTCGTATTAATATCTAATCGCCCAACATTTATCCATCGCTCTCTTTTAAGCTCTGGTAAATTGTCGAATACCGTTGGGCGACCCTTTTCATCTTTTCGTGTACAAATTTCACCTAGCGGCTTATTGTACATTAGTATTTTTAAATCTTGGTCTTGTGGCTCAATAACCCATTTACGATTTTTCCAATTGACTATATCTCCCTCATTAAGAGTTTGACCTAATTCTACTAATTTGCCATTAATATAAATTTGAGCCATTTTAATAGCTTTTTCAATTTGCCTACGTGAACCTAAGCCACTACGTGCTAAAACTTTTTGGATACGTTCTTTCTTTACTAGACTTTCTTGCTCTTGTTGTTCCATTCTATTCTTCTTCTGTATTTATAAATTGTGCTTGAAAATTATCTTCTTTGGGTTTTGGGTCTAAGTCCAGTTCTGGCATTAGAGCTTCCATGTCTTTAATCTCCGCTAAGGTTGGTAGATCTTCTAATGATTTCATATTAAAATAATCCAAAAACTCTTTTGTGGTTCCAAACATCGCAGGCTTACCAGGCACATCTCGATAACCCAAAACACGAATCCATTCTCTATCCATTAATGTTCTAATAATATAACTACTTACTGCAACCCCACGTACATCTTCAATTTCGCCACGTGTTACAGGTTGCCGATAAGCAATAAGAGCTATCGTTTCTAACAGTGCACGCGAATATTTTTTAGGTTTTTCTTCCCACAATTTTGAAATCCATGGTTGCAAAGACTCTTTTGTTTGCAACCTAAAACCATTAGCCACTTCATTTAACTCTAGTCCTCGATAAAGAAAATCTTCACCAAGTTGCTCTAACGCTTTAGCAATATCATTGTAAGTAAGTTCTTGCTCAGAAAAAATATTTTGCAACCTTTTAACAGTAACAGGCTCACCAGCAGCTAATAAAACAGCTTCGATAATATTTTTTATTTGCTTAATTTCCATTATTTCCCTCTTGTGCTAATGATTGGATATAAATTTGACCATAAGTTTCATTTTGAACAATATCTAAAACCTGAGTTTTTAGTAGTTCCAACACCGCTAAAAATGTTACAACTATACCTTGCTTCCCTTCTTTAGGATTAAACAATGAATCAAACGTGCAAAATTCTTTTGTTCGCATAACGTCAATTAAAATTATCATTCTATCTCTAACACTTAATACCTCACGTTCAATTTCATGCGACACTTTCAAGTCTGCTCGGGCTAAAACATCTTTAAATGCCATAATAATTTCGCGCATATCAACTTCAGGAGGAATACTGTGATACTGTTTCGATTCTACATGAGCACTAGTAAGCATATAATCGCGGTACTCCCTAGGCAAACCGTCTATATCCAACGCTGCCGTTTTAAAGCGCTCATACTCTTGCAACCGCCTGACTAATTCAGCACGTGGATCTTGTTCTTCTTCATCTTCACTTGCAGGTTTTGGCAATAGCATACGAGACTTGATTTCTGCCAACATGGCAGCCATGACCAAATACTCTGCGGCTAACTCAAAATTCATTTCTTCCAATACACTAATGTACTCTATGTATTGTTTAGTAATATCGTTTATTGGTATATCTAATATATTTAAATTTTGTCGACGAATTAAGTATAATAACAAATCTAAAGGCCCTTCAAATGCCTCAAGAATCACTTCCAAAGCCTCAGGAGGGATATACAAATCCGTAGGCATTTGTGTATAGGGTTGTCCCTCAACTAAAGCAAAAGGCAATTCAGCTTGAACAGCCATTTTTGCTGCAACATATTTTTTAGACTCAGACAAAATCAACAACTCCTTTACCTTCACGAACAACACGTGGTCCATCATCGAGCAATTCAACTACAGTTGATGGCTCTGTTGGTGTATAACCAGCGTCAATAATAAAATCTAACGCGTGGCCAATTTGATCATTTATCTCTGAAGAATCCAACTCATCAACTTCAGCGTTATGTAGCTCTAGCGATGAACTCATAAATGGCTCGCCTAATTCTTTAACCAATTCACTAACAACTTTGTGATCAGGGAGGCGAACACCAATTGAGCGCCTATGTTGATGTTGTAATTTTTTTGGTATCCTACGTGTAGCTGGTAAAATAAAGGTATAGGCTCCGGGTGTATGAGATTTAATAATTCGAAATGCGATGTTATCAACTAAAGCAAATTCTGAAATTTGTGAGATATTCTCACAAATGATGCTATAGAAATGCAACTTATCAATGTGTCTTATTTTTGCAACAGTTTTTAATGCCTGTGTATTATCCATCGCCCAACCTATAGCATAACCTGAGTCTGTAGGATAAACGATAAGACCACCACTTCGAATAGCATCCGTCGCCTGTTTAACTAAACGAGCCTGAGGGTTATCCGGATGAATGTAAAGGATTCTTGCCACTTTACACCTCTACAAATCTGTTTTCACTGCGATTTTTTGCTACATGTGTTGGATCCCAAACTTTCCCATTCATGATAACCCATGCTCCATTTTTTAGTGTTTGTACTGCAGCTATGGCACAACCAATATTAAAGATAGCATCCGTATTTTGAAACTTTGCAGGCGTTAATGCTCCAGTGATAACGATAGTTTTATCTTTTACGTCAGCTAAATAATTAGCAGTTTCCACCATGGAGTCTGTACCATGAGTGATTAGAAAGTGCTTTTCATCCGATTTTTCAATGACCCTTTTAATAAGTTCGCGGTCATCATCTTTCATGTACAACGAATCCTTTTTCATAAGAGACAACACTTCAAATTTAAAGGCAACATTAAAAGCTGTTAGCAAATCCTCAATTACAGGGTGTCCAATTTTGTATTCGCTTGCATCATCAAAATAAAGTTTATCGATAGTTCCACCTGTTGTAATTATTTTCAACTTTTTCATTTTTATGTAACGCCTAACCCAAAAAACAGCTATTCTACTGTGGAAAAGTTAGATTGGGGCAGAAATCTCTATAAATAATGGATAATTCTAATCAAATCCATCTTTACCACAGCAGAATACATATACACTCACTTAACAGCGATTATTAGTTAGAAAGTTTTAATTAGTTCACCCTAACGAATAATACAAAACTCTAATTTATCTACAAATGCGGTAAAACCCAATTCAAATTTTATATAATTTGTAGCATAATACAGTTCTTGCACAATGTTTTTGAATATATGCCCAAGCAAATCTACTTAATATTACTTTTAGTTTTTTATTCTTTTTTATTAAAGGCCCAGGAAGAAACTGACATTAGTAAATCTGAAAACCAATTTTCACACTTGGTTTCATCTGACGATGTGGTTCATCAATTAAGAAAGAATTATGGCATATATGGCTCAGTTTTATTGTCTAAGTCTCTGACTAAAATTCTTAATTCATTTAGCAATCAACAACAAGCTGTACAAACATGGCAGACTACCATAAATGAATTAACTGATACAAACTCAAGACTACAATCTGCAAGGGTAAATTCACAATTCCATTCTGGGCAGTTATTAAGCCAATACACTCATGGGATGACTCCAAAAACTTGGAATAACAACCAAAGCACAATTAACCTTAACAAACAAAATTTAACTGATTTTATTAATACTTCTGATGACCTGACTCTGTATTTTCATCTGCCACAGATTTGGGAAATTTTACTTCAAAATATTGCTACACATGAAAATATCCAATGGCATGAAGTTTTTAATAAAAGCTTAACCTTATTTCCAAATACAATCGAAGATGAAAAAATACCAGACACATCTAATGAGAGTGGTTTTTTTGATGCCTTAAATGAGTGGCAAAAAAATAACTACGAAGAAAAACTATTGACAGAAGTTATGTCATCTATCGAGAACTCAGATAGTATACAAAAGAATAACTACCAAAATATCATCCGTTTTCTTCTTGAAAAAAATAATAAAAACTATTTATCAACTGCAATGACATGGCTTAGTATTGCAAACCATTTGCACTTAAACAAAAGCCTTCTTTCAGATGTTGAGCTAACTTCCGTTGTGCAATTTATAGAAGAAAGTGACACATGGTTTTTGACTAAAGAACAAGAGTTACTAGCTATTAACAGGGACCTCCCTAACCAAATAGAATCTAGCTTTCATCAACTTAAAAGATTTTATAATAGCGACAATACAAACCAAGATTTTACACTTGCCAATATATATCAATTATTGCAAAAAAGACTCAACAACTACATGACTCTTCCATTTAGAAACACCATTCACCAAGGTTTTGAAGTTTGTTTCAATATAAGTAGAGACTCAACTCCTCTACCACAAGAGCCCATTGATAAAAAACAGTTTCTAGGTTGCATAAAAGACCTAACTAAAGCTGCAACAGAAGAGGCGAAAACCAGTGAACTATCCGGCTCACTTACAAAAATCAAATCACAGGCTGCTTTGGATCGTGCTTTGCAATCTCCTGCCTGGCAAACAATTAACCTTATGTATGCCAATGTTTCTAAAGATAATTGTTTAAAAGGTTCTGAGAAATTAGTCAACCCTTTGGAATGGACGATAGCAGCAGAATCCATGCTATGGTTTGTAAACCGTTGGCCTAACCACTTATTATTATATCCCCAAAACAATGAAATTTCCGCTATAATAAAACAAGGGGAAAAACTCACACAACACTTTAACTGCTTAGAAAAATCTAAAGAAGAAACACTAGACAATTATTTCAACCAAATTGTAAAAGAATGGCAAAATGTCAAAAATCAAATAAAAAAAGTCACTATTGAATTCAATGAGTCAAATTTAGCAATAGGTAGCGACATCAACCTGATAGAACACAAAGAACAATCAAGTAATTACCGTGTAGCTGACATTAAAATCCTAGCTTGCGATGCTCAAAAATCTTGTGGCATTCACACAGAACTTGAACCAACAAGAGCTCTATTTGGCTTATTCCCCAATCATTTATTGTTAGCTGATCAACTTAAACTAGGTTCCTTAAAATTATGTTACGACAATGTAGGTTGGGAAAATCGTCATGCAGTTTCTACTCACTTAGACAATGATAGTGTTGCTAACTATTTAGGTAATTTCAGTTTTAGCTTGAAAGGTTTTTATAACGATCAATTGGTTTTTAGTAAAAAATTGATAGATAAAGAGGAATACTTATACCTTTTTGCTGCAAATACGCGTGAAGTTTTACAAACCTCTTGTCCATTAGATATTATTGGCACTAAAATTTCTACAAAATTAAAAAGGGGCACCTATGGTTTAGTACCAAATAGGCTCACTTTTTTAACCGCATCACGAGCTGATGAAACCAGTATTTTAGTTGGTAATTGGGAGAAAGGTGCTGAGTGGAACAATGCCATAACCCATGATGATATTACGTTAACGGATAAAAATTATTTAGACGAATTAAAAGCATCAATTAATCAATACTTCCAACAAAAAGCAACACAATTACAAACCACTATTTACAGATCCATCTTAAACATCCAACCAAATCCAACAAATGAACAACAGCAATTAGCTGGAAACTTTGCTTCAATGCAAAGGGCTGTAAAACTTTTTTATAACTTAAATTATATCTTACAAATGAATGAACTCATGCTTGATGATAACTTGCATGGATTATTTTTTGGTGACAATAAAATACCTGATGCTCAATCTATTAACGACTTATACAAAAACCAATTAAATATTAGCTCTCTAATTGAAAACATAGAAAGTAATTTAAAAACAAATCAAGAAAAATGGAATGCTTTAGAAAAATCATGGTCGAACCTCCACATCAAAGACATTTTATTTCGATTAAACAACATTAACTGAATGATATCACTATTACTTCGGTCATTAAACTAACACACAAAAACACGAATACAATTATGATTAGATTTGCTGCACTTTTTTTCTTTATTATGTTTCTCAATTCAACTCATGCCATAGACCAAGATGAATTGCTTGATGCAGATGTCGCTTTTAATGCCGATATTGTTGAAATCACCCAAGACTCTGTTAAATTAAAATTTAATATTGCTGATAAATATTACCTCTACAAACATACGTTTAAATTTCCAAACAGTGATAACCAGGTTAAATTTGGTGAAGCTGAAATACCTGATGGCGAAAAGAAAAAAGATGATTTCTTTGGTGAAGTAGAAACCTATCATCATCAAGTCATAATAACGATACCTTATGAAAATCCAGAAGCTATTGCCACGACTTCTTTCAAATACAAATATCAAGGATGTGCAGAAGCTGGTGTATGTTATCCACCTGAATCCAAAACAATACAACTCAATTTACCAGTTGCTCAAGCATCAAGTTTACCTAAAAGCAGCTCTTTAGGAATGAGCAACAATGATTCATGGGGTGGGCAAATTGATAGCGTCCTACCAGAAGACCAAGCGTTTATATTTGAAACTATAGCAATGGACACTACTAATCTATCCGCTCGTTTCACCATGGGTGATAATATCTATCTTTACAAGGACAAAATTAAACTAACATCACTTACCGATGGTATTAGTATAGATTCAATAAAATTTCCCAAAGCTCGAATAAAGAATGACCCTCATTTTGGTGAAGTTGAAGTGTTTTTTAATCAAATTGAAGCTGATATAAGTATAAGCAGAAACGCTGATACCAAAATTTTGCAATTGCAAGCCGAATTCCAAGGGTGTGTTGATGAAGGCATTTGCTACCCTCCATCCATTCGTACAATCACTATCGACTTACCTGAGAACATTACATCACAATCAAGTCAAACTGGTAGTAATGAACTATCAGAACAAGATCAAATACAAGCTGACTTAAAGAAAAATGTTTGGTGGAAAACTATTATTAAATTCTTTGGTTTTGGTTTATTATTAGCATTGACACCGTGTATATTCCCAATGATACCTATTCTTTCAGGGCTAATTATGGGGCAAGGTGAAATAACACGCTCCCGTTCCTTCATGTTATCAGTGGTTTATGTACTCGCCATGGCACTCGCTTATACATTCGCTGGAGTTATTGCCGGAATGCTTGGAGCCAATATTCAGGCAGCAATGCAAAAACCAGCTGTGATAATAACCTTTAGTTTAGTTTTTATTGCCCTTGCCATGAGTATGTTTGGTTATTACGACCTTCAGTTACCTGCTTCATGGCAAAACAGATTATCAAAGGTTAGTAACAATCAAAAATCAGGATCCTATATCGGTGTTGGTATTATGGGCTTTTTATCTGCTATCATCGTTGGCCCTTGCGTTGCCCCTCCATTGGCTGGGGCTGTCTTATACATCTCCAATACTGGTGACCCTGTGGTTGGTGGTTTTGCACTATTTGCTATGTCCATTGGCATGGGCGTTCCGTTATTACTAATTGGCGCTTCAGCTGGTAAATGGATACCTCAATCAGGTGGTTGGATGAATGTAGTTAAATCCTTTTTCGGTATAGCCTTAATTGCTATGGCAATTTGGTTCCTCTCACGTATTATTCCTGGAAACTTCACTTTAGCATTGTATGGAATACTGGCCTTATTATCTTCAATCTTCTGGATAAAATATGCCATGAAGAACGTTAAAGGTACTAAATTAACAGCACTCTTTTTATTAATAAAAGTGCTATTAGTTTTATTAGGAGCTGTTGAAATAATGGGAGCAATAAGAGGGAATTCAGACCCACTACACCCATTAACTACGACGCATCATTTTGAATTCACTAAAGTGTCATCAATTTCCGAACTAGATAAAGCAATCTCTCAGTCAAATAAACCTGTACTGCTTGATTTCTATGCTGATTGGTGCGTTGAATGTATCCATATGGAGCGAGAAACCTATAGCGACACAAAAGTACAACTGGTTTTAGAAAACTTTCTTGTCCTTAAAGCGGATGTTACCGCACAAAATAATGCCGACAAAGCGCTGATGAAAAAATTTAAAATTATAGGACCACCTGCCACCTTGTTTTTTGGAACCAACAATAAGTTAATGAACAAACATAATTTCTTTGGGTTTAAAGGCCCACCAGACTTTATTAAACACTTAAATCAAGTTATCAAATGAGAGAAATAACTTTAATACTTCTAATTGTCTCAGCAATTAGTCAAGCCAAAGATAATGGGTTACCCCACTGGTATAACCCAAAAAGAGATGCTTTAACAGATCTATCAACCGCTACAGATATAGCAAATGGCAGAAAAATATTAGCAATAGTTGGTGGTGACTGGTGTAGTTGGTGTCATACTATGGAAAAATATTTTAAAAACAATCCTGATTTCTACCAACAACTTAATGAAACGTTTGTGGTGCTAAAAATTAACTACAGCGAAGATAATTACAATCAAGCATTCTTTGAAAAGTATCCGCCAGTTAAAGGCTATCCTCATTTCATGATTTTAGATAGCAATAAAAAATACCTAGGTATGCAAAATACAGGTGATTTAGAGTCGGGTAAAGGTTATTCTGATAAAGCCATGATGGCATTTATCAATAAGTCGAAATAACCTTAGTCTTAACCTAACAATGCTTCAACAAAATCCTTAGCAACAAAGGTTTTTAAATCAGTTGATTTTTCACCTACTCCAATAAAACGTACAGGTATACCAAACTCTTTTGCTAAATTAAATAACACACCACCTTTGGCAGTTCCGTCCAGTTTTGTGATAGCGATTCCTGATAATTTTGTGGTATTATTAAATTCTTTAATTTGAGAAATTGCATTTTGACCAGTCCCTCCATCGACCACAATTAAAGTTTCATGTGGAGCTGTTTCATCATTTTTCTTCATCACTCGGCTGATTTTTCCCAGTTCTTGCATAAGGTTGGATTGTGTGTGTAGTCTACCTGCGGTATCGGCAATTAAAATATCGATGTTTCTTGACTTGGCTGAACTCATCGCATCATAGATCACAGAAGCAGAGTCTGAACCAGTGGATTGTGCAACAACTGGAATATCTTCGCGTTCACCCCAAGTTTTTAATTGTTCTACAGCTGCAGCTCTAAAAGTGTCACCTGCTGCCAACATAACAGATTTTCCTTCTTGTTTAAATTTACGGGCAATTTTTGCAATTGTTGTAGTTTTACCTACGCCGTTTACGCCAACAACCAATATAACATAAGGTTGTTTTGTTGTATCTACTACTAAAGGATTCTCAACGGTTTGGGCCAAATCAAGCATGTGATTCATTAAAGCATAATACACTTCTTGGGTATTGCCTAAATTGTTACGCTTAACAGACTGTGATGTTTTTTCAACGATATCAACTGTCGCTTTTGCGCCAACATCTGCCATCAATAGTGTCGTTTCAATGTCTTCAAACAAATCATCATCTATGGTTTTATTGACTGAAAACAGGTTCTTAACTTTTTTACCAAAGCCTTGGCGTGACTTTTCCAGCTGAACATCTAATTTCTTCCCAGCAACACTAACCACTTTAGGAGCTTGTGTCACTTGGTTTTCTGAACGCGCCTGTTCCAATGCAGAATTTTCAGCTAATGATTCGTTGTTATCCTTGTTTTTATTGTCTTTCTTCTTGAAAATTTTAAACATTTATACTTGACCTGTTACAGACTTGCTAGAATACGGTATTTTACTTAAATCTGCTAACAATGGCAAAAACAAAACACACAATTCGGATCATTTCAGGCACTCATCGATCAAGAAGACTACCCATATTAGCTATTGATGGTCTAAGACCAACCGGAGACAGAGTCAGAGAAACGTTATTTAATTGGTTACAGATGAAAATTACGGGAAAAAACACGTTGGATTTATGTGCTGGCAGTGGTGCATTAGGCTTTGAAGC
This sequence comes from Alcanivoracaceae bacterium, assembly GCA_016744455.1. Classification (GTDB taxonomy): domain Bacteria; phylum Pseudomonadota; class Gammaproteobacteria; order Xanthomonadales; family Marinicellaceae; genus NORP309. The sequence continues at coordinate 24,887 of JADGEI010000010.1, read as the reverse complement.
AGCTTCACGTGGGGCCAAACGTGTCACAATGGTAGAAAAAAACACCAATGCTACTCATCAACTTTCTAAAATCAAAGAGAGTTTTAAATTTGATAATGTTCTTATCTGCAATACAAGTGCGCAGCAATTTTTAAATAGATGTAACGAAAAATTTGATTTGGTATTCCTTGACCCTCCTTTTGCAGCAAATATTATTCAAGAATTAACCAATCAAGTCAATCCAATGATTAACCCAGGTGGTTTCATCTATAGAGAAGCACCTATTGACACAGAATTACAACAAATGGACGAAAGTTGGGATTTATATCGACAAAAATCTTTTGGACAGGTTAAAATCGAACTATGGCAAAAAATTTAAAACTACTATGCAAAAACAACCTTTAATAGCCGTTTATCCTGGCACTTTTGATCCTATCACCAATGGCCATTCTGACCTTGTTAGGCGTGCGAGCGAAGTTTATGATACTCTTATAGTTGCTGTCGCTGACTCTCCAAGTAAAGGCCCAACTTTTAGTGTAGAAAACCGCATTAAAATGGCACAAGAAGTCCTCAAAGACTTAGACAATGTAAAGGTTATGGGTTTCGATATATTATTAGCAGATTTTGTCCAACAAGTTAAGGCAAAAGTAATCTTACGTGGATTACGTGCTGTCTCGGATTTTGAATACGAATTTCAATTAGCCAGTATGAATCGTAGATTGATCCCTGATGTAGAAACCATGTTTTTAACACCGGCTGAGCAATACAGTTTTATCTCCTCATCTTTAGTTAAAGAGATTTCAAAACTTAATGGTAACGTTACTGACTTTGTCAGCCCTCTAGTACAAAAAGCCTTAGCCGAAAAATGGCAAGAACTAGGACTACTCAAATAATGGCACTCATTATTACAGAAGACTGTATCAATTGCGATGTATGTGAACCTGTTTGTCCGAATGAGGCCATATACATGGGGCTTGAAATTTTTGAAATTGACCCTCAACTATGTACTGAATGTGTGGGACACTTTGATGACCCACAATGTGTAGAAATATGCCCAGTGGAATGCATTCCAAAGGATGAAAATCATATTGAGACACCAGAAGAACTATTAGCAAAATATAAACTATTAACCGCAGAAGCCCTATGAAAAACATCGCTCTAATCTTACTTGCCGCATTTTCCTTAACAACAAATGCTAAGCTCCCAAACAACCCTGCTATTTCAGCTGCACACCCAATGGCGATTGCAGCGGGCTACGAAATCATCAAACAAGGTGGCAATGCTTTTGACGCTGCTGTAGCAGTCAGTGCAGTATTATCGGTAGTAGAGCCAGAAAGTTCTGGCATTGGAGGCGGTGGTTTTTGGTTGCTACATGATAATATACAAAATAAAAACATCATGGTTGATGCACGCGAAGAAGCACCAGCAGCAGCTCACCGCGATATGTACTTAGATAAGGATGGTAACGTAAACCGCGACCTTGCCGTTAACGGGCCATTGTCTGCAGGCATCCCTGGTAATGTTGCTGCAATGGAACATATAGTCAATAATTACGGCAAATTAACTTTAGCCCAAAATCTTGCCCCTGCGATTAGAATTGCGGAAGAAGGTTTTCCTGCCTATGATAAATTTGTCCGTGGACTAGCCAGCAAAAAAAAGTATATGATGCGTTACCCAGCAACCATGAAAGCCTATTTTGTCAATGCTACAGATGTTCCAGAAAAAGGAGACCTCATTATTCAAAAAGACATGGCAAATACTCTAAAAACTATTGCCAAAAAAGGCAAGGATGGTTTCTATAAAGGTAAAATTGCCAGAAAATTTGTTAATGCTGTTCGCAAATCTGGCGGCATATGGACATTAAATGACTTAAAGAATTATAAAATTGTTGAACGTAAACCTATTTATACCAAATACCGTGGTAAACAATTAATTACAGCAGCACCTCCTTCGTCAGGTGGAATTGCTTTAGCTACCATGCTAAACATTTTATCTGGATGGGATATTACTGAAATGAAATCAGATCAACGAATCCATCTTGTAGTTGAAGCCATGCGTAGAGTATACCGCGACCGTAGCATGTATCTTGGTGATCCAGATTTTTTTGACGTGCCTGTAGCTCGATTAACCAACCAGTATTATGCTGATGGTATTCGTGCATCCATACGTGAAGATAAAACTATGCCGAGTACAAGCCTACCAGGTTTAGCACATTTACGAGAAGGGACTGACACCACTCACTTTTCTATAATTGATACTGAAGGGAATTTAGTAGCTGTAACTCAAACCGTAAATACCGTATTCGGCTCAAAATTTGTTGCCGCTGGAACTGGTGTGTTGTTAAACAATGAAATGGATGATTTTTCAGCAAAACCAGGGGAACCTAATGCCTATGGCTTAATTGGTGGTGAAGCCAATTCTATTCAACCACATAAACGCCCTCTTTCAAGCATGACACCGACTTTTGTAATAGGTGACAATGACGTTGCGGTATTGGGTACACCTGGTGGTTCACGTATAATTACCATGGTTGTATTAGGCCTGCTTGATTACTTTGATGGCAATGCCGTTGACTCTTGGACTGCTTTACCACGATATCATCACCAGTATATGCCAGACATGTTGTTTTATGAACCAGGTGCAATTAACCCTGAAGACATAGCTGGCCTCAAAGCACGTGGACACCAAATGCGTGAACTAAATCATAAATGGGGCAACATGAATGCAGCCTCATGGAATAAAGTTACAGGTGAAACAGCCGCTGCGACTGACCCTCGTGGCGAAGCAGCGGTAAGATAAATGCAGTTAATTTCACTTATGGGGAACTCTCAAATGCTGGATGCAGGTGCCATGTTTGGTAATGCGCCAAAAGCTTTGTGGTCACGATGGGTTGAAACAGATGAGTTAAATCGCATGCATATTGCTTGCCGGTGTTTATTAGCCAAAGACTTAAATGGAAAAAATATTCTATTTGAAACTGGCATTGGAAATTTCTTCGAGCCCAAACTAAAAGCGCGTTTTGGTATCAATGAAGACACCCATGTCCTGCTAGAATCATTACAACAACAAGGGTTAACACATAAAGATATTGACATTGTTGTGCTAAGCCATTTACATTTTGATCATGCTGGTGGTTTATTATCGTCCTGGCAATACGGCAAAGAAGCTGAATTGTTATTTCCAAATGCAAAGTATTTAGTTTCTTCAATTCACTGGCAAAGGGCCACAAACCCGCACCCGAGAGACCGCGCATCTTTCATACCCCATTTAAACCGAAAACTACAACAATCAGGGCGGCTTAAGTTGGTATCAGGCAGTACTCATGAATTATTACCTGAAGTCACCTTTGAATACAGTGATGGGCATACACCAGGTATGATGCACTCCATTGTTGACAATGTGGTTTTTTGCGCAGATTTAATACCAGGAAAAGCATGGATTCATGTGCCTATTTCGATGGGTTATGATCGTTTCCCTGAATTATTAATTGATGAAAAAGAAGCTTTTTTGAACCGACATTATAAAGCGAATCATCAATTATTTTTCACGCATGATCCAGATACTTCAATGGCATTCATACACTATAATAATGGTCGGTTTTCGGCCACAGACGAAATTTCACATTAAAAATAAAGGTTTATTATGTTACATATTACTAGTTTATACGCGTCATTATTGGCATTAATCATCATTTTTTTAGCCTACAAAGTTGTGTCTTTTAGAAGAACAAAAAAAGTTGGTCTCGGAGATAACGGAGATTCTGGAGGTATGTTAGCTATACGCACACATGCTAATGCAGTAGAATATATACCGATAATACTTATTTTAATGGGCTTATACGAAGTCAATGGAGGCTCTCACCTCGTACTCAATATCATTGGTGTATCAGCAGTTATTGCTCGTTTACTCCATGCTATGGGGTTGTCAAAAACAGCTGGTGTTTCTTTTGGCCGTTTTTATGGCACCCTTATTACCTGGTTAGTCACACTAGTATTAGCTGGCCTTAATCTTTATACCTATTTTATCTAACTATATCAATTTGTCAATTTATGAAAATATTCAAATTTATCCCATTTTTAATTATTGCGCAATTTACAGCTTGTGCCCATGATACAAAAAAAACAACTGTTAATACTCTAACAGTGAACAAAGAATCGCCTCAATGGTGGTACCAACAAGGTGAAGCCAAAGTAAAGGAGCTCGCTCAACAAAATAGCTACCCTAAAAAGGCCAAAAATGTTATTTTATTTATTGGTGATGGCATGAATATCAGCACTATTACAGCAGCACGTATTCTGCAAGGGCAACAACAGGGCGGTACTGGCGAAGAAAACCAACTAAGCTTTGAAAAATTCCCACATACTGCGCTTTCTAAAACCTACAATACTAACTTACAGACCTCAGATTCTGCTGGCACTATGTCAGCTATGATGACAGGAGTGAAAACAAAAGGTGGTGTCATTTCTGTTGATAGTGGTATTAACGTAGCCGATTGTGAGTCCGGCAAAGGACATGAACGCATGACACTACTTGAACTTGCTGAAAAAAAAGGCATGAGTACAGGTGTGGTTTCTACTGCAAAAATAACCCATGCAACACCCGCAGCCACTTATGCCCATGCTGTTAGTCGTGACTGGGAAACTGATAGCGACATTCCAAAAAAACAACGGAACAAAGGCTGTAAAGACATAGCCCAACAACTCATCGAGTTTCCATATGGTGATGGTATAGAAGTTGCACTTGGTGGTGGTCGAAAAAACTTTCTACCAAAAAGCAGCAATGACCCAGAATACCCTCTTGTAACTGGCAGCCGTAAAGATAAACGTGACTTAACTCAAGAATGGATTAATAAATACTCAAATGCACAAGTCATTTGGAATAAAGAACAATTTGATAAAATTGACAGCCAAAAAATAAAACACTTATTAGGTTTATTTGAGCCTTCACACATGCAATATGAACATGATCGCCCTAAAGACATTGCAGGAGAACCATCCTTAACTGATATGACAAAAACATCTTTGCAAATTCTTAAAAATAGTGAAAAACCTTTTTTCCTTATGGTCGAAGCCGGTAGAATAGATCATGGACACCATGCCGGTAATGCCTTTCGTGCTTTAACAGACACGATAGAATTAAGCAATGCAGTAAAAATTGCGGTAGATAAAGTCGATTTAAATGAGACGCTGATAATCGTTACTGCTGATCATTCCCATACATTTAACATTGGCGGTTATCCCGAGCGTGGCAACCCAATCCTTGGAATTGTCAAGACTCCTGATGAAGCTGGCAATCTTATAGGCCATATCGCCAAAGATGCACAAGATAAACCTTACACAACTTTGTCTTACGCCAATGGCCCAGGTTATATTGATGGTGATAATCGACCTGATTTAACTCATGTGGACACTGCCAACCCTGATTATCGCCAAGCAGCAGCAATTCCTAAGCACTCAGAAACGCACAGTGGTGAAGATGTTATTATTTATGCAATTGGTGCTGGATCTCAAACCGTGCATGGTACAATCGAACAAAATGTTATTTATCATATCATGCGATTTGCACTGGGCTTATAATAAACCATCAATGCAAGTTCACCATACAAGATTTATAAATAAAAAAATTGGTTTAAGTATACAAGGTACAGATATCGACCCTCAATTAGAGGGAAATGCACTTAAACCAATTTTTCTAAAACTGCTTTTCATAATAGACAAAACTTTAAGCTCTTTGTACATTCTCAGCTTGAGGACCTTTATCATCCATAATAACATTCATTGTGACTGACTGACCGTCCTTTAATGTTCCATTTTTAAACGCCAATGAACTTTGGTGAACAAAAATATCATCACCATTTTCTTGAGTAATAAAACCAAAACCCTTGGTTTTATTAAACCACTTGACTGTACCATTAACTGATTTGTTGCCTTTTGGTACTTTTACTTTCTTTTTAGTCGTTTTTTTAACAGGTTTTTGTTTGGGTGTGACTGTATTTGCTCTATGTGACAAGTAAGATAAAACCACAGAAACAGCAAAAATAACTGCCCCTGCGATAAGTAAATTCTGTGCTGATATTGTGGTATACGTGATTAGTGTGGCACTGATGATTATACCGATGGCGATAAAGATAAAGATTGAAAAAACTTTCATTTGTTAGTGATGCTCCTGATTGTACTAGCGTTAAATTGAAAACGAAATTTTAACATTAATGTGCTCTAAATAAAATTTGATTGATAACAAAGTCTCGAAAAACTTTAGCTACAGCAGGTAAGTGATAAGATTTCCGGTTGACAATATACCATTTCTTAATAATTGGAAAATTTTCTACATTCAACTTCACTAAATTTCCATTATCTAGGTTAGCTCTAACTGTATGAATTGAAACAACACCTAACCCTAAACCAGCTTCTACACATAATTTAATTGACTCATTATTGTTAATTGTCATATGATCACTTAACTTCAACCCTTTAACATCTAACATTGATTTGAAAGCTAAACGCGTACCTGAACCCTTTTCACGAATAACAAAGGTATGCTGGCACAACTCTTTTAAGCTAACATTTTCTTTTTTTGTTAAGATATGGCTCGCAGGGGCAACAACAATAAGTGGATTTTCTTTAATAACACTAAATTCTAAATCTTGGTCCAGAGGAGGTTTACCCATAAGTACAATATCTGCCGTAGAATTTTTAAGGTTTTCAAGAACTGTATGCCGGTTATTCACTTCAAATTTTATTTTTATTTTTGGATGCAGAGCTAAAAATTCTTTTATCGTTTGTACAGCAAAATGACTCAAGGTGCTAGCAACTGAAATATTTAATGTGCCGCGTTTAGCGCCTTTAAACTCCTGCATTAGCTCCTTGGCTGCATATAATTCATTCTTGATACGTATACAGTACTTTAAAAATTCCTCACCAGCTTGAGTTAATGACAGTTTCTTCCCAACATGATTTAACAAAGGCATGTCAACCATTTCTTCCAATTGTTTAATCTGCATCGAAACAGCAGGTTGTGTTAAAAACATAGCATTTGCTGCCTTGGTAATGCTTAAATGATTAGCAACCTCTACAAAAATATTAATTTGTCTAATAGTAACATTCATAAATATATCTTATGTATTTTATAAAAATTCATGACTTTTATTTATTATAACTTTCGATTAAGATGTGAGCAACATAAACATAATACAGAGGACATAAAAAATGGACCAATCGAATCGTTATGCTGACTTAACGCTAAAAGAAGAAGATTTAATTAAAGGCCAAAATCATATATTAGTGGCCTATACCATGCAACCAGCTACAGGTTATGGTTACCTCGAAACAGCTGCTCACGTTGCAGCGGAATCATCTACTGGCACCAATGTAGAAGTATCCACAACCGATGATTTCACTAAAGATCTTGATGCTATGGTTTATGATATTGATGAAGCCGAAGGTATCATGAAAGTTGCCTATCCCTTTGATTTATTCGATCGCAATGGTATAGATGGGAAAACCATGGTGGTTTCTTTCCTGACTCTTGCCATTGGTAACAACCAAGGCATGGGTGATGTGTCAAACCTACAAATGTTTGATTTTTGGGTTCCTGAGACAAAACTCCATTTATTTGACGGACCTTCAGTTGATATTTCGCATATGTGGAAATTATTAGGCCGCCCACGCGTTAATGGCGGATACATAGCAGGCACGATTATTAAACCAAAACTAGGGTTGCGTCCTGAACCGTTTGCAGAAGCAGCTTATCAATTTTGGTTAGGTGGAGATTTTATCAAAAATGATGAGCCACAAGGCAATCAGGTATTTTGCCCTATGAAAAAAGTTATTCCTATGGTGGTTGACTCTATGAAACGTGCACAAGATGAAACTGGTGAGGCGAAATTGTTTTCAGCAAATATTACGGCTGATGATTACCATGAAATGTGTTACCGTGCTGATTTTGTATTAGAATCATTTGGTGAATTTGCCCCACATGTAGCCTTTTTGGTCGATGGCTATGTAGGTGGCCCTGGAATGGTTACTACAGCTCGTAGGCAATACTCTTCTCAGTACTTACACTACCATAGAGCGGGCCATGGCGCGATTACTTCGCCTTCCTCAAAACGCGGATACACCGCTTATGTTTTAGCTAAGCTTTCACGTTTAATGGGAGCATCAGGTATACATGTGGGCACTATGGGCTTTGGTAAAATGGAAGGTGGCAATGACGATAACATAATAGCATACATGATTGAACGTGACGAATGTCAAGGCCCTGTATATTACCAAAAATGGGAAGGCATGAAACCTGTTACGCCTATTATTTCTGGTGGTATGAATGCACTTAGATTACCTGCATTTTTTGAAAACTTAGGGCATGGTAACCTAATAAACACTGCTGGTGGCGGTTCTTATGGTCACATTGACTCTCCAGCTGCAGGTGCAAAATCATTAACACAAGCATTTGATTGTTGGACTCAAGGTGCAGACCCTATCGAATATGCTAAAGACCACATTGAGTTTGCTAGAGCTTTTGAATCATTCCCGGGTGATGCAGATACTTTATATCCAGGTTGGAGAGAAAAACTAGGTGTACATAAATAGGAAATCCCACTTATTTATAATTAAAAACCTCTGCTACACGTAGGGGTTTTTTTGTTACAATTGTGCTAAACTGAAAAAGTATTTGTTATGAAATATAGTTAAATACGAGAAATTGGTTTTTCATTATTTAATGAGAATAAAGTAAGAGTAAGACAAACTTAGCTTCCACTCAAAAAAACTATTCTTTCTCAGTCAATCACTACAATACAAGTAATCATATTTAAACAACTTATTAAAACTTATGGATATTTCACACTATAAAATAGATCAAGAACCCTTCTACAAACAACTTACGAACGAAGTTGATTTATATCAGGCAGCTTATGCAGCCAAATTACCAATAATGGTTAAAGGACCAACGGGTTGTGGCAAATCTCGGTTTATTGAATACATGGCTTGGAAGCTTGAAAAACCACTCATTACTGTATCCTGCAATGAAGACATTACAGCCTCAGATTTAGTTGGCCGTTATTTATTAGACGAAAATGGTACTCAATGGATAGATGGTCCATTAACGCTTGCTGCCAGATATGGAGCTATTTGCTACCTTGATGAAATAGTTGAAGCTCGACAAGACACCATGGTTGTAATCCATGCATTAACCGACCATCGCCGTGAATTAACCCTAGACAAAAAAGGAGAACTTGTGAAAGCACACCCTGACTTTCAACTAGTTATCTCCTATAATCCGGGTTACCAATCCTTAATGAAAGATTTAAAACAATCCACCAAACAACGTTTTTGTGCGATGGATTTTGATTATGCATCAGCTGATTTAGAAGCCAGCATTCTTATCAAAGAAGGTAATATTGACCAAGAAACTGCAAATAATTTAGTCAAAATTGGGCATACTGCTCGTAAATTAAAAGGCCATGGATTAGAAGAAGGAATCTCTACTCGTCTAATGGTATATGCCGCCATGTTAATAAATAAGGGCATTACACCAATTGAGGCTTGCAAAATGGCATTGGTTCGACCCATAACAGATGACCTCGATATCCGTGAGACATTAGATAACGCCATTGAACTTGTATTTGGCTAAATGACCCCCGAAATACGAAAAAAATACCAAAATCAATTTACATGCAAGTTTCCTGCCGCTATTGATTTATTTGAACCCAGCCTAAATAGTGCAGAAAAAATCCTTTCTGAGCAACAAATATTTGCCTATTTAGATGGCGCTAATTTCCTCTGTAAAATTGGACAAGGAGTTGATCCTGTACTAGTTTATATGCGTTCTATGCCTGAAATAATTGCTCATTTTGGTGGCGATTCAATAGAAATAATAACTCATTACAGTTATCAATTGGCGAGAAGCCCAAACAAAAAATCTTTAATTCCTTTTTTACAATCACTGAAAAGTGTCTGCCTACGTATTGATAGCATTGATGATTTACAGTACTACCTGCATATCATCGATAATTACGTAGAAAAAACAAAAACGATTATACATGGCCACCAGTCCATACATGAAAGTGCTGGAATGATAGCCTTACTCGAAAGCATACCAAACCTTATACCAAAACTATGTTTAAAAGGCATTGAAAACTTTATCCATTACGGAGCCAGTAATTACAAGGACGCGCCTGACCAACAAAAAGAATATTTTAAATTGCAATCACACGATGCCAAGAGCATTATTGCACGTGAACGATTGGGGACTAATTTTAAAAGTATCGAACATAAACTCAACATGGCAAGAGATTGTCTATGGGATTGTGACTTACCCTTATCATCATATACAACAGATGCACACCAAATACGTAAACCTCAACCCTATTTAGGTGATGAAATAATTGCCCTACCAGATGTTCTTGAAGACAAAAACAGCATTTCAGGGCTTAACCGTTACCGAGCGATTTTAGCACATTTAATGGCCCATAAAAAATGGTCCACTCGGTTGATGGCTGATAATTATGCACCCCAATTACAATTAATGGTTTCTGCTTTTGAAGATGCACGTGTTGACACACTAGCCATGCGAAAGTACCCAGGCTTAAAGAACTACTTTTTGGCATTACACCCCTACCCCAAAAAAGGCGCATGTGACAAAAGTCAAATGTCATGCTTACGTTACAGAGCAACACGGTTGTCACGGGCATTAATTGATCCACAATTTGATGCAGATGATGATTTGATTAAAGAAATGTGCAAGAAATTTCATCATTGCCTAAGCAATAATAAAGAATCTTCAACAAAAGAAATGTCAGACTTAGGTACTGACTACTTTATTAAGTCAAGATGTGACTCAGATAGTCGCCCAGAGATATATTTTGACAAAACTGAGGTGAGTTATCGTGATGATAACCGTTATTTTTGGTACCATTATGAAGAATACGATGAAGCTGATGAAATTATTCCAGATGAATACCAAAACGAAGAAAAAAAAGTAGAATCAGCCGATAGCTTGCCTCCAAAATATTATGATGAATGGGATTATATTTCCAAGGGATACAAACCTGATTGGACTATCGTTTATGAAAGGCTGCACCCATCAGGTGATGCCAGTCATATAGACCGATTAGTAGAAAAGTATGCCGAACTAGCTAAACGCTTGAAAAGCATGATAGAAATATTGAAACCACAAAACAAAAAACGCATCCGCTTTCAAGAAGATGGCGAAGAACTAGATTTAGATATCGCATTACGTTCATTGATTGATTACAAAAGTGGGCAAACACCCGATATGCGTATCAATTATTCATACGCCACTGATTCTCGCGATATTGCTGTGATGTTATTAGTAGACACCTCAGAATCATTAAATAACATCAATTCAGAAACCGGACAGACGTTACTGGAATTTTCACAAATCGCACTAGCAATCACAGCATGGACTGTAGATACATTAGGTGATAAATTCGCCATAGCTGGCTTTAACTCAAATACTCGGTCTGAAGTTCGTTACCAACATATAAAAGGCTTTTCAGAAAAATATAACGCGACGGTAAAAGCTCGAATTGCTGAAATGAAAGCTGCCTACTCCACACGCATGGGAGCAGCCATGCGCCATGCAGCCCATTACTTAGAGGCACAACCCGCAGAAAAAAAATTGATGTTGATACTAACAGATGGAGAGCCCGCTGATATAGATGCCAAGGACCCACAAAGCCTTATAAAAGACACTAAAAAAGCAGTTGAAGAATTAAAATCAAAAGGCATCTTTTCCTATTGCATTAACCTTGACAAAAATGCAGATGATTACGTACAAGATATATTCACAAACAATTACACCATAATCGATCATGTTGATAAACTTCCTGAACAGTTACCACAGGTTTTCATGAAACTTTCAAGTTAATTTGTTACCCATAAAAAAACCCGATAGAATCGGGCTTTTAATAGACATGAATAAATTTTCAATTAAGGAATTTTCAAAACTTGTCCAGGATAAATATGATCCGCATCTTTTAGCATTGGTGTATTGGCTTCAAATATTTTGTTATATAAACTGGCTTTACCGTACATCTCTTTAGATATTTTACCTAAGGTATCACCACTTTTCACCGTATAAGTCTTAAAGCTTGCTTCAGTATTACTGGCCTCTTCTGCAGCCTTGACTTCTTCTGCTTCTTGTTCGACAACATCAGCAGGAGGATTTCCAAGAATCAAATTATCTTGTACAGAAGAAACACCAGTAATATTACCAGCAATCAAAACGGCTTTTTCTTTTTGTTCTTGATTAGGTACATAACCTGATAAAGTAACTGCCCCCATATTAAAAGCCACTTTTAAATTATCAGTCATTACTCCACCATCTTTAATATGCACTTTGATTGGTTTAGTTATTTCTGGTTCTGGCTCATCACCCTTAAACAAATTGGATCCTGCATCTGCTATAAAATCAAAAAAACCCATATATTTCTCCACTTTAATAATTAAAAATATTATTTTATCAAGTTAACTCATAAAGGTCAAATTGATGTCCCGCATGTTGCAATTGTTAACACTTTTATGATTATCACCAGTAATGGATAAAATAAATGGTAAACTACTGGTAAATAAAAATTTGAAACAAGCTATGTCACAATTTACTCTATTAAAACAAAAACGATTTTTTCCTTTCTTCTTAACCCAGTTTTTTGGGGCTTTTAATGACAATGTCTTTAAAAATGCGTTGGGGATTATGGTGACTTATACAATTGTTGGTGATAGCGGTAAATTGTTGAGTATTGCTGCTGGTCTTTTTATCTTACCCTTCTTTTTATTTTCTGCCGTAGCTGGACAAATTGCTGATAAATATGAAAAATCTAAGCTAATAAAAATTATTAAATTTTTTGAAATCCTTATCATGTGTATTGCTGCAATAGGTTTTTATCTTGAAAGTACAGAACTGTTATTTGTCGTTTTATTCTTAATGGGGGCACAATCCAGTATTTTCGGCCCAGTTAAATACGGCTATTTACCACAGAAACTTGAAAAAGAAGAGTTGATTGGGGGCAATGGATTAATTGAATCCAGTACATTTCTAGCTATACTAATTGGTACCATAGCTGGCACACTATTAATTACATTGGAAGGCTATTTCGCCATATCACTCAGTGTAATTTTGATTGCCGTGATAGGTTTCTTAAGTGCAACGGCTATCCCAAATACACCAGCCGTCTCTCCCGAAATCAATCTTAACCTAAACATCATTACAGAGACCTATAGAAACGTAAAGTTCCTACCAAAAAATCGTGTAGTATTTTTATCTGTGCTTGCCATCTCTTGGTTTTGGTTTTATGGTTCAATATTCCTAATGCAAATTCAAAATTTCAGTAAAAATATCTTGTTTGGTGATGAAAAAGTAGTCACATGGTTGCTCTCTATGTTTTCAATTGGCATTGCTGTAGGCTCATTAATGTGTGAAAAACTCTCAGGTAAACGCGTAGAAATTGGATTGGTGCCAATTGGTGCGATTGGCATGGCTGTTTTTGGATGGGATTTAGCGATAACTTCGCAAAATTGGCATGTATTAACCGAGCTCATTCCGCCTTCTGAGTTTTTCAAACTTGATAACAGTTACCGTATCTTGATTGATATGACCTTAATTGGTGTTTCTGGCGGGTTTTATATTGTACCCCTTTATGCCTTAGTTCAAGAGCGCTCAGATGAAAAACATTTATCCCGTATCATAGCAGGCAACAATATCATCAATGCACTATTAATGGTTACTGCCTCTTTATTGGCGCTATTTGTACTCACCTATATGAAATGGTCAATCCCGCAACTCTTTATGATAACCGTTGCTCTTAACATATTAGTGAGTCTTTATATATTTACCGTTGTTCCTGAATTTTTGATGCGTTTAATCGTCTGGGTTTTGATCTCTACCATCTACCGAGTCAAACCAAAAAACATGGACAATATCCCTCATGAAGGTGCTGCTTTATTGTGCTGCAATCATGTGAGCTTTATAGATCCATTAATTCTTGGTGGGTTTATTCGACGCCCAGTACGCTTTGTAATGTATTATAAAATATTCAACATACCTATTCTTAAATGGGTATTTAAAGCGGCAAAAGCTATTCCTATTGCTGGTTACAAGGAAGACCCAAAAATGTATGAACATGCCTTTAGTGAAGTAAAAAAGGCCCTAGATGATGGTGATTTAGTCTGTATTTTCCCTGAAGGTGGTTTAACTCCCGATGGCACAATTCAAGAGTTTAAATCTGGAATTGAACGCATTATTGATGAAACACCAGTTCCAGTTATACCCATGGCATTAAACAACTTATGGGGCAGTATGTTTTCACGTAAAGACAAAGTATTAGATAGACGCCCTAGAAAGTTCTTAGCAAAAATAGGTTTAAACGTGGGTGAAGCTATAAAGCCACAAAATGCCAATAGGAACAAACTATTTGATGAAGTGAAACGCCTAAAACAAGGCTCTAATGATTAATTAAGAATTTACTATTTTAATGACAAACAAACATTTTTCTTTCGATGAAATTTGGTTTAAACCAATTCCACTCATCCTCAGGTTGAGCCAATCGATTGGCAATTAACCACATAACAAAAGGGTGATGACCTAATCCGCAATGACTACTGAAAACTTCAATATTTTGAGTTTGGTCACTGAGCTTTTCTAAACAACATTGCCATGCGGTGATTCCATCTGATTTTGAAAATACTGCCGTACAGGGTACAGGTGGAGGTCTATGCATGTTGTGAACAAAAGAGTCTGTCATTTCAGATATTTTATGACCACTTGTACGCTCAAATAATTTTACAGCATGATTTGCCTTTAAGGTTTTGTTAAAAGGGCTGCCAAGTGAAATCACCTGCCTTACCATTTCGGGGTGAAGGCGTGCTAATTCACGCGCATATATACCACCTAATGACCACCCTACAATGCTCACTTTTTGGCCATGTTTTTCATATATTTCAACCAATCTATCAATAATAACCTGACCAGCTCCCGTTTGCGGGTCACTTTGTTTACCTAAATTTCGACCTAGGCCCCAGCGGTACACATGGAAATTACGTGATTTAAGAAATGTACGCATTAATTTGGTAGAAAAATCCCCAGCTAAAAAACCAGGCAAAACCAAAATTGGATGTGAGTCACCTTTTGCCGATGCTTGTAATAATGGGTAACTCATAGCAAATGATCCGGCCTCGATAAAAGTTCGAGCCTCAAGTGCAACCTTTAATAGTGATGGAGACTTTATTTGGTTATTTTTTTGTTGTGCTGTTTCGATAGCTATGTCTGTCATGTAGTTAAATCCTGAACTTGTTGCTCAAGCCTATTGGCGCTTTCTCGTAAGTATTTAGTAAACTTATCGATATCTGGCATAATATTAGCTGAAGATGTTGGACTAAATGATAACACACCGTTGTAACTCAAAACAGGAATAATTAAACCCATGCCATCAAATATTGGCGCCATACCCATATTTGCCAGCATTTTCCTGCCATTCATATACAAAGGTACTTGTGGTCCGGGAACATTAGTAATGACCAAATTAAAAACCGGCCTATGCATCTTACTGACATTCATGCGAGTATAAAGTCGTGTGGCTTGTGCACCTAAAGCAAAGGGAATAAACTCTGCATAGTCTGTCATTTGCTTGGCACCAACAGCACCTTGATACGCTTTACCTCTTTTGGTGTTTTTGTGTAATTGTTGCAATTGCTCAATTGGTCCTTCTCTATCTGTTGGCAATGAAATTAACATAGCCGAAACTTGATTACCCATCTCTTTTCCTTGTTTTTCACTACGGGTATTAACGGGAACCATCGCCACTAATGGTTTATCAGGCAACTCATTTTTTTCAAGTAAATAACGCCGTAAAGCCCCCGTACAAATCGCTAAAACAACATCATTTAAAGTCGAACCATCGACAGTTTTTCTTAATGCTTTAACCCGATCCAATGATAGCAATGCAGAATTCCATTTACGCCGTGAAGATATTTTTTTATTCAAAACACATTCAGGTGCATTCAACAATGTTCTTGGAACTTCACTGTTTTCAATTCGAGCAATTTTACCTGTAGCCAAGGTTGTTTTGGCAGTCTGTAACAATAAGCTTGGTAATTTAAAAGGGCTTTTCACTAAATTAATATAACTCTTCGTCAACAACTGTAAATTACTTGGTTCCACTTCTATCTGGTGTTGAGGTGCGGGCGGAATTTTTCGAGGTTTTGGTGATACATCAAACAGCAACCCCATTATCTCAGCCCCACTGGCACCATCAATAGCCGCATGATGAATTTTACTAATCACCGCAACAGAACCTTTAGGTACTTGTGGAATCGAATCCAAGCCTTCAATAAAAATAAACTCCCATAATGGTCGTGATCGATCCAAGGCTTGGCCAAATTTTTGCGAAGTTAATTTTCTAAGTGACTTCCAATCACCCGGTTTTGGCAAAGCGGCATGCTGCAGGTGCATATTTACATCAAAATCAGCATCATTAATCCAATAAGGGTTTCCTAAACCCAAAGGCACAGTTACCAGTTTCTGCAACAAACGTGGGGCCAAATGCAAACGCTGGGTTAAAAACTCGCGGAATTCATCAAAGGTTAACCCCCCTTCATAAACATTTAAACTGCCCACATGCATTGGCGTTGTTGGTGTTTCCAAGTAAAGAAAAGAAGAATCAAGACCTGTAAGGTGTTGCATAAGTATTCCAAAAATAATGTGCAATTAGTTTACATCATTTAAAAAATTATTGAAACAATTGGTTTTTTACATTAAAACACTTAAAATGAATAAAAATACACTAAGCACATATGATACTAGCTATAGACCTCGGTACAACCAACAGCGTTTGCGCCATATTTATAGATGGAAAATCAAAACTTTTTCATGGTGTTATCACTAAAACGCAAGCCTTAAAAAGGTATGGAGATTTCGAATACTGATGAACCCTTGGAAGACTCTCAATATTAAAGCGACTGATGATTTAAACGACATCAAAAACACTTATATTAATTTGAAAAAACAATTGTCTGCAACAGGTGACAAAAGTAGACTTGTCGATATAAAATTGGCCTATAAATTAGCATTAGAAATAGCCAACTTGAAAAATGAAATTTATGAAACCGCCCACTACCTATCCTCCGGCGAGCACGATGATTTAAAAAACCAGCACAAAACATTTACAACTACTGAAATCATTGATACTACAGCAGCTTCATTGAATACTGAGGAAGCAACTTTCAAAATAAGACCCAAAATCAGTTTTAGCAAAAGCGAAGAACAAAGAGCAGAAGCATTTATTGCCAAAATTATTTATGTAGCTCAACGAAGGCAACTTCATAGGTTTAACTTACGCCATTGGCGTTTTATCCGCACATTTGAAAAAGAAGTATGCCCAGGATTGCGTAAGCAAACTGCACAGAAAATATTTGGTATTATTGCCAAGATAAATCTTGATGCAGTTAGAACAAATAAAACGATAATTGTGCCTTTGCATGCCATTAAACAAATGAATAATACCTTTGACTGGCAAACCAATTTAGACCAATACAAAACTGTATTTACTCATGAGCAAATTAACGTTATGTTCCCTATAAATAAAGTCAAGCCAAAAAAAATCTTAACAAACAAAGGTGCTGCATTACGTCCTGTACCTATATTAATTCGCATCTGGCTTTTTGCTTTAGAGATTTTTGGTTACTCTATCCCTGTATTGATTATTTACCTATTTAGAGATTGGTCGCTTGTGGAATTATCAAAATATTGCCTAATTTCAGTGATGAGTATCAAATTTGTAATTGAATTTTTTAGTAATCAGACGCTAAGCAACAATGCTGATGATGATTTAGGCCATCGAGTTTATGTTGTTGGTGAATATTCATTTATACCTGGCTTATTACAAGTGCCAGCTAGACACTTTATCATCAATTTAAGTTTGTTCCCAATTTATGCATGGCTATTTGATTTCTACAAAGATAAGGATATTTATATTTTAAATTACACCATTAGTTATTCAATTTGGAGTAGTGTTTTTATCAATATCATTCTCGTTCATTTGTTGTCTGTAATATTCTACCGCAAGTTTTTTCACGATATAGCCACTGGCACATCAGTGTTACAGGAAAACCAGCTAGATAAATAATATGAACCCATGGAAAACCCTCAAAATCTAAATCAATGGTTTACAAAGTTGAAAAACATGCAATAATAGTTTAACTGGAATTTTATTTAACGTTCAACACCTTTTACCTAATTGTTTTTGCAATTAAATCCACTGTGATTTAGCTATATTTAAGGATATAAGCTCAATTTAGGTGTTTAAATTTTCAATTATCAATATTCAATTATCAATTATCATCCAACACGCGTATAATACGCCGTCTTTTCTAAGCTTCGGCTAATATTATGTCAAATTCACCTGAAACCATTACTTTTAATGACCTTAACCTTGCACCTGAGATTTTACAAGCAATTTCGGATGCTGGTTATGAGCAGCCATCTCCTATTCAAGCACAAAGCATTCCTGCGATATTATCTGGACGTGATGTTTTAGGTCAAGCTCAAACAGGTACAGGCAAAACTGCTGCATTTGCTCTACCAACCTTAACAAATTTAGACATGAAGGCCAAACATGTGCAAGTATTGGTCTTAACTCCAACGCGTGAATTAGCCATTCAGGTAGCAGAAGCTTTTCAGGCGTATGCGAAATATTTAAAAGGGTTTCATGTTTTACCAATCTATGGTGGGCAAAGTTTTGACCCACAATTAAAAGCACTCAGACGTGGTGTGCACGTAGTTGTTGGAACACCTGGACGTGTTATGGATCATATGCGTAGAAAAACGCTAAAACTAGATCAACTCAGTACATTAGTATTGGATGAAGCCGATGAAATGTTACGCATGGGTTTTATCGATGATGTTGATTGGATTTTGGGGCATACACCCGATGATAGACAAATTGCCTTATATTCAGCAACTATGCCACAACAAGTGAAAAAAGTGGCGGTCCAACACCTTAATAAGCCACTAGATATTAAAGTTGCTAACAAAACAACGACCTCAAAAAACATCAATCAACGCTATTGGATGGTTAGTGGTTTGCACAAGCTTGATGCACTCACACGTTTACTTGAGAATGAGCCTTTTGATGCTGTGCTTATCTTTGTTCGCACCAAGGTTGCTACCGAAGAACTGGCTGAAAAACTAAAAGCACGTGGATTTGCAGCTGAAGCCTTAAATGGAGATTTAGTACAAAAACAGCGTGAACGTTTGGTTAACAACCTAAAAAATGGTCACATCGATATTTTGATTGGTACGGATGTTGTAGGGCGTGGCTTGGATGTAGAGCGTATAAGTCACGTGGTTAATTATCATATTCCTTATGACCCTGAATCTTATGTCCATCGAATTGGTCGTACCGGTCGTGCTGGACGATCTGGTGAGGCTATTTTATTTGTTGCACGACGTGAACAACGCATGTTACGCATGATTGAAAAAGTCACAAAACAACCAATAAAGCCCATGAAAATGCCTTCAGTGGACGATATAAATGTTGGGCGTGTTAAACGTTTTAAAGAAAAAATAAGTGATACAATAGCTAGTGCTGATTTAGGCATTTACCAACAATTAGTGAGAGAGTTTCAAACCGAATCAGAACATGATCAAACCCAAATTTCTGCCGCTTTAGCTTATATGGCACAAGGCGAAAAAGGCTTGTTTTTGAAAGAAGAAAAGCACAGCTATGACCATGATAAAGACGGTGGAAAATCCAAAAAAACATCAGGTAGGCAAAAACAAGTCACTGGCGAACCAACTACAGTCGATACCCAAGCCCAACAATTAAACAAGCACCCAGAAATAGACATGCAACGTTATGTTATTCAGGCAGGCTATAATCAAGATGCCAGACCTGCCAATATAGTCGGCATGATAGTCAATGAAGCAGACATTGAAAAAGATTATGTAGGCCATATCGAACTTTATGATGATATATCCACGGTTGACTTACCCGCTGACATGCCTGATGAATTAATGGGAATATTATCTAACGCTTTTATTTGCGGCCGTAAGAGTGAGTTTGCTGTATTGAAAAAAGACCAAAAAGCTACTATCTCACCACCCTCAAGTAGAACTAGGAAAAATGATGGTGGTAATCGTCGCAGAAAACCAAAAGGACGTGGTGGCAATGATAATTTTAAAGGCAGAAGAAGATCAAGTAGCAATGATCGAAAACGCACAAGAAGAAAACCAGGGAAATAGATTTTCCCTATTTAATTGAATAAGGTGGGAACCCTCACCTTATTGACTCCGAATCATTTCGATAATTTTAAACGTTCTAGAGTTTTAAGCTTTTTTCTCTGGATTTAGCTTTATATTTATCTCATCAAGAGCAAGATCAAATTTTTCTAGAAGCTTTTGCTTTTTACTGTCATCAATGTATTTTGATTCGATGGCTGCTTGAGTTTTTTGCAGTAAATCGTCAAACGACTTGTCTTGAAAGTCAACCGGTTTCATTTCATCCTTTTGTGCCTCATCAAATAAGCCTATCCATTTTTCCGATGCTTTTCCATAACTCAATAATCGATACAAGTATCGACCTGGTTGGTTCTTGTGTTTTACCAAACCAACAATTGTCGCTATTAAAACTAATGGCATCAATGCTAAATCACGAGCTCCATCAACTATCAGCTTCAATTGTAAGACTATCGTATCGCGTATAACTTCAGATCGTGAATGTTGGGTTCTTAATCTATCTTTCATGCTGACTTCTCTTAGTTTAACATAAGTAGTTTACTGAAAAATTTACCTAAGTAAATAGGCTAAAAGTCATTTTTCTTATCAAGCTAATTATAAGGAGCTAATTTTTTATTCTCTAAGAAATCGATATTTAGAGCATACATGATGATCTACTTATATTTTCATGACTATGCACTTCAAGCCTATTTGGAATCGAGTCAATGGCTTTCAATTAATAGCCTAATAAATATATAGTTAGGGTAGTTTTCTTCAGTCAAATTAATTATTTTAGTTTTGTCTAATTAAGTTAACGCCTTTTCTGTTTTCAACTTAGTGTTGATGCTAGTTAACAATTTTAGCAACTTTTGATCCAAGTTTTTGGCATCATGATTATATTTTGAAAACCTTAATTTTAAATACAAGCTTACAAATTTATTCACTTCTGCTTTAACCGTTGGCAAAAGAATAGAAACATGAGTTGCAAATTCTTGTATACCTTGATGTTGTTGTTTCACCAAGCCTTTATTAGCAAAAGACTTAAGAAATTTATGGTAAATTTTATCGTAATAATTAAGAATGCGTTTCGGTCTAGTTACATAGAGGAACAACAAAACAAAAATAGATGAAATCAGCATAATACTACCAAGAATAATAACAATTGATTTGCCTTCTTTTGAGTCAAAACCGAACACTTCAAATAAGGCTCTTTGTTTTGTTACATTATAATCTTTGACCCACTTGTTCCAATTATGACGAATAGCATCATAACGTTCACCTAATTTTCTTGACCACTCATTATCAAGCCAACCTCTTGCGTTTATTGACATTAAGGCTTGTGAGCCATGCTCTACTCGAAGCGGAGAAACAGCCGCAGTAGGGTCAACACGTAACCAACCCTTATCCGAAACCCAAACCTCACTCCAAGCATGTGCATCTGACTGCTTTACAAGAAGGTAATCCTCATTAATGATTCCACCTTGGTACCCAGTTACAACACGAGCCGGTATTCCTGCTGCTCGCATCATAAAAGTGAAGGCAGAAGCATAATGTTCACAAAACCCACTTTTCGTTTCAAACAGAAATTGATCAATGGTATTCCCAATCAATAACGGTGGCGAATAACTGTAATAGAATTCATCTGTAGCAAAAAGGGTTAATACTCTACTTATCAGCTGTTCAGGGCGAGATTCTTGTGTTTTCCATTGTTGCATCATCTTAACTGTTTTAGCGTTATACCCAACTGGCAATTTTTTTAATCTTGACATCCTATCAATTGATAACCATTCATTGGGGTTATAGGACCTTATACGCGAAGTGGCATTATAGTGTTTTAATTGGTTGACTTTATGTTTAGTGACGAGTTGTGAATCAGCTAACATAAAACTTTTCTTTGGTTTCTGAGATAAATAATCCAAGGCAAATAAATAATTTTGCCCTGTTGGCTCCAATTCCACTTCATAGCTGTATGCTTTACCTAAACCATCCATTGACAAGTCTTTCTTTACAGGTTTAAGGCCTTTGTTTTTTTTCCATGTCTTGCCATCAAAATCCCATAAAACTGGACCACGCCAATACAACTGCGAATTACTTGGTATTTTCCCATTAAATGTTACACGAAAAGCGGTTGAATCATCTTCAAAAAGCTGTGAAATACTGCCTGGTGACATTTCGTCACTTAAGCCAGTCTTGCCTTCACCAAAAAAGTCAGGAGAACCCCATATTGGTGAACCAAGCCGAGGAAAAAACAAGAAAAATAATACCGCTAAAGGCAAACCAGTTGCGAGTAAACTTAGAGTTTGTTTTAGTTCTCCTTTTTGCAAATAATGGCTAGTTTTATTGTGTTGAAGTACAAACAAGGTATGAGTAATTATTATTACTGAGGCCAGTAAATATAAAACCAACAACATGTCTTGAGAATAGAAGAATCGCGTTAAGATAATGAAATAACACAAGGTAACTATCATCCAAGCATCTCTTTTCTTCCATGTTTCTAATAATTTAAGCACTGCCATTGTTGTTAGAATAGTGACGCTAATTTCACGATTTAATTTAAACCCTTGAAAGTAAATAATTGCAATAAAAACTGCGATGGTAATAAATGCAATTAGCATGCCATGCAGTGGTTTAATTTGCTTTTTAGCTGTTAACCATCTAATAATAACCACAGTAATCAATAGTATAGGAAACCAGAAAGGCAAACGCGGAATATGTGGCAGCACAGCTATGACGACTGATAAGAGTATCCAGAAAATTTGTTTTGTTGATAAAAGATAAGGAGAAATCTTAGTCATTATTATCTCCAAATAAAGCCAAAGCTTTTAGACAACGCAAATAATGGTTTGACGAGTAACTGTATCCAGAATTAAAGTTAGGTAATTTTAAACAAAAATCAATTTGTTGCTGGTATGCTAAAACAACCCAAGCAGTTAATCTTGATAGTTTTAACTCAACATCTGCGAACTGTATTTGAGAAAAATCAAGTAACAATTTTTCTCCTTGTAGTTGTTGAAACTCTCGGCTAATCAATTCACCCGTTTGTGCTGTTCTTTTCCAAGCAATTAACCGTATAGAGTCACCTGATTGAAAAGGTTTTAACCCATGAAAATTTTCACCGTGATTAATGATTGCAGTTTTACCTTCACTTTGCGAATGAATAGGTAATGGCGGTGGTTGTTTCTCTGGATGAGGATAAACTAAACATTTAGATTCTAATCTTGTCCATATCCACGCATAAAATAAACCAAAAGGATAAGAGGATAATATTTTAATTTTTTCGCATTTAAGCCAACCACGATTATGTGTTTGAGATTCACAAAGAATTGTGTGTGTTTCTTCAGCTGGCAGTTCTAGAAGACACATATGACTTACTTCATTTTTTATACATAAATCATACTTTGCTTCATCTGAATGCAAATGTAGTGCAAAGATAGCCTTTTCGCCCAAAAAGACTGGTTGTGAGGTAACATGATTAATGACGAGATTACGCAAATTAAAAAACACTCTATACAGTGCAACTTGTGCTACCCCTACTAATAAAAAGGTCAACATCAAACCCATATTATTATTGAAATTCAAACTAGCAACAAGCATCAAAAATGTAATCAAGGCAAAAAATATACCGGGCCTTGTTGGTAATATAAATATTCTGCGCCAGTTTATTTTCAATGGTAATGACTCAGGTTTTCGGTGCAACATTAAATTTGGCGCTAACTTATTTAGCAACTTTGCCATAGTTGATGGTTGCTTATGGGATTCTGGTTGCATGTACTATTCGTTCTAGTATTTTCATTACATTTTCTTGAGTAGATCGACTACGCAAACGATGCGATGTTATGGGTAAAAAGGACTTTTTGACGTCTTCAGGAACAATGAAATCACGATTATCCATGTATGCAAAGGCTTGTGACAACCTATACATAGCCAGACCTGCCCTTGGTGACAACCCATTGACTAACTGTGCATTTTCTCTAGTTTGACTAACTAATAATTGTAAATAATTTTTAACTTCATCACTGGCATGTATACTAATGATATGCTTTTGAATTTCAGTCAATTGTTCAATAGAAATCACTTTATCTAAAGGTTTGTTGAAGATTTCAGAGAATTCTTGTGAATACAATTTTCTTTCAGCAATTGGTGATGGATATCCAAGCGAAACTGAAACCATAAAACGGTCGAGTTGGGAATCAGGCAAAGGAAATGTGCCTGCTTCATCGGTAGGATTTTGCGTAGCAATTACAAAAAATGGTTGTTGTAAAACATAGGTCTTGCCATCAATACTGACTTGCTTTTCCGCCATAGCTTCAAGTAATGCACTTTGCGTTCTTGGTGTACCTCGATTGAGTTCATCAGCTAATAGCAATTGTGTAAATATTGGCCCTTTAAAGAATTTGAATTCAAAAGTATTAGGCTGAAATATTGAGACACCTAAAACATCACTTGGTAACATGTCACTGGTAAATTGTATGCGCTTATATTTTAAACCGAAGACTTGAGAGATAGCACTAGCTAGTGTTGTTTTACCAAGGCCTGGTTTGTCTTCAATCAGCAAATGTCCACCGGCCAAAATACAAGCAAACGCCAGCTTAATTTGTTTTTCTTTATCTAAAAGCTTATGGCCAACCGCTATAATTGCGTTATCAATTAAGTTTTTCTTCAATTTATTCTCCTGTTTATTG
>JADGEI010000009.1 GCA_016744455.1 Alcanivoracaceae bacterium | reverse complement strand
ACCAAGCCTAAAAACGCAATAAATCTGACAAGAATTATACCAAATGTTTTGATTTGCATTTAATTTAAGTTTTCAACAAATGCATGTCTCTGATAGTTTTCTGATAGTTTCTCTTATCTTTGCCACATAATAATGCTCTGCGAACACAGCGCCTGACGATGCGGTAATAAGGCGTGTTTTCGATGGATATGAGTTGTTTTACTACAGGTGTTCGGCCTTTCGCCACTTCGTGGTCAGTCTACGAGTGTTGAAATTGTTCCTAACAATTTAGCCTTAGTAAAGTCTTGATTTTTCTCCATTAAAAACACTATTTTACAAAATTCGTGCCAATTAATATGTAGGTAAACTACTTTGTGTGTTTTATGAAAATATTCACAACAATTATGTAGCTAATTTCCTAATGTGCTGTAGGATCATTATTTAGGGTAACTGTCCCTGCAATTTCGCAATTTTCCCCTGTAATTTGCCTGCAATTTGGTAATCGTTTAACAAGGTGCTTAATGAAAAAACATATAAAACAAATGCAAGTTTCACTAGTAATAGTTTGTTGCCTGACTTTATTAGAATCTTGTGCCTACAAGGTAAGTAATAAGGCCTTAGAAGTTAAAGCCATAGACCAGAACGTATATATGCATACGTCTTTTAAAAAGGTTGATGGATTTGGTTGGGTTGATTCAAATGGTTTGGTTGTGATCAACAATAATCAAGCAATAATTGTTGATACACCTTGGTCAGAAAAAGATACTGAAGAATTATTATCTTGGATATCAACTCATGGGTTTACCATAAAGGCCAGTGTTTCAACACACTATCATGACGATAGAACTGCCGGAATTAGACTTCTTAATTCAAAATCTATACCGACATATACTTCAGAATTAACCAATGACATTCTTATTAGGAAAAACCTTCCTGTTTCTAGTCAGGTGTTTTCTGGAGATCGTTTTTTAATGTTAAATGACTTAATAGAAATCTATTATCCAGGTGAGGGTCATACCAAGGACAACTTAGTGGTCTGGCTGCCTGAAAACAAACTTTTGTTTGGGGGCTGTTTGATACGACCTGTGGAGTGGAAGAGCTTGGGGTATATTGGCGATGCCAATATCAGTCAATGGTCTGAGTCGGTAAAGAATGTTCAAAATAAATATCCTGTCATCAATAAAGTTGTACCTGGACATGGAAACATAGGAAATGAATCATTACTTTCTCACACCATTGATCTAGTAGAAAAAAGATAAACTATTGAAGAAGCTAAAGCATATGAATTAACCTGTTTTTCTCTATTATCGCCCAATTGGTGGGGGCGTTAATATTAAATGTGTTTATTCACTAACTTTTTGCTTTAATAATTGATAAAGAAGGAATTTTATCAAATTCATCGTAACTGTACCTTTTTGACTCTAAAGTTTCGCACTGGTTTCCTTGTTGTAATAGTTTGTCGAAAGGTGAATTGACGTCTTTTCGGTAAAAACGAATTTTTTTCACGCAATGCTTCTTATCAATTTTGCTTCCGCCTGATTTTGTATAAAAAGTCATGTTAAAGCTGATGCTAAATGATAAAGAAGAATGCCAAAATATAGTTCTGTCTTCTACGTTTTCTGGTAGCTTAATAAGTGGTTGCTCAAATACAATGTTTCGATAATTTGAGTGAAATTTTTGCATATTATTATTAATTATACCCAATAAAATTTCTTCTTTTGGTGGCTCCAACCCAGTAATTTGAGTGGTTAATTGTTTAATCGCAGCAAAATCATAATTACTGCCATTGACTTCAAATCGCACAAAGCCACCAACTTGTAAAACAGCATCGGGGCTTTGCTTGATATTGGCATTGATTTTATAAGCATAACCTTTTTGCCATCTTTTTCTTAACTCATAAGTCGAATATTTTCCACCGTCTTTAGTTAGTTCAATATCATAACGCCCTTCTTTTTTTAAAAAAGATAAGACTTGTTCATCGGTAGGCTTCGATGAAAATGACAACTCAGGGGGTTCTACATCTTCTTTAACTATGTCAGGGCTGGAATCACCGCAAGAAACCAAGACAAAGATTATTAAAGTTAATAGTGTTCTCATTTTCTATTCTCCCAATACAGTGTTGTTAATACTCGTTTTTCTTTATCTTGCCAGTTTCCATGTTGCCATTGATTTTGGTGTAATCTATTGATACGCACTTGCATAATGCCAAGGTCGTTTCTTATTTGAATATTCATGTTTTCATTATTGTATTGGTCAATGCCTTTAATAATGACGACAGGCTCTGTATCTAAATCTTCTAGCATAATTGCCGAGAAGTCGTAATTGATTTGTTGTTGAGCTGTTTTAACAATAACAACATCTTCGAAACCACTTTCAAACATTGAATCACAATTGGGGTTCTGCCCTTCATCGATAATTGTCCAAAGATCAGTGTTAATTAGCTCCATGCGTGCACTTCTTGCAGCTTGAGAACAATATTGTGAAAAGCCAGCATTAAAAATTATTAATGGGCTAACATTTTGAGCTGCCCATGAAATTAACAAAGCATCGTAGTTTGCATCACTTAATGTAGTAAAGGAAAAAGCCGTAGTAAAATTAGTAAATTTTTCAATGTCCCAACTGCTGATATCAAAATTAAAACCAGAATTGTTAAATATACTTTCTATGTTAGTGATGTTTGAAGTATTCCAATTCCAATTGCCTGTACCCAAGCCTAATCCAGGCGTAAGAGCAAACATTAAAGACAAATCAGTTGTTTGAGATAAATCTGGGGTATCTGAAGCATTAATCACTAAATTTGAAGTTCCATAAAAAGCTCGGTTCATTGAAGCCCATTGACTTGTTCCCCATTGCTCAACTGATAATATTTTATTTTTGTCTCCGCTATTGTTGAAATAAATACGAGGAAAATCCCCTGCAATTCGGATAGTTTTGATACCAGCAGTTGCATAGTTAATCGTCCAACCGCCTGTGATGCCTGTAAAATCAAATATGCCATCATTGTTAGCATCAATACTGTAGTTGTAACCACTTCCTGTAGTAGGAATTGCAAAAAAAGTAGGGCCAGTTGAACCCGTATTTTCTGTGTTGACTGTGATAATAAAATGGTTTTCAGGAATACTGGTGTCGCAATCTGGATTGAGCCCAGCATCGCTAAATACCCAATTAAAATTGGTAATCATGTATGCCTTTCCATCTTGTGCCGCTTGTGAACAATACTGAATGGTGGTTGCGCCGAAATTAACATTAGATTTTAAAGCTTGTGTCCACCATGTTGAAAGTAACTTGTCATAATTAGTAGAACTCAGCGAACTTGAATTGAAAATGGCATTAAAATTTTCAACATTTTGTACATTCCAACTACTTATATCAAAATTGAAACCTGAAGAAAAAAATAGACTTGCCATGCCACTGACGTTTGTTGTATCCCAGTTCCAACTGCCAGTGCTTAATCCTAGGTTGGTATTTAGAGCAAAGGTCAATATAAGGTTAGTAGTCTCTGACAAATCTGGTGTATCAGTTGCATTCATTTGAAGATTTGAAGTTCCAAAAAATGCTTTTTCCATTGAACTCCACGTTTGAGTCCCCCATTGTTCAATGGATAATATTTTTTGTTTATCTCCAGCATCATCAAAATATATGTGAGGAAATATGCCTTTAATTTTAATTGTATAAATTCCTGCAGAGCCATAGTCATGTGTAGCATCTCCCGCATAAGTAGTGTTTTCATCAGCATCAAGAAAATCACCATCGCCATTCCAGTCGACTTGGTAAAAATAGGTTTCACTCGCATTTGTAGGAATAGTAATAGAAGTAGAATTTGATGTACCTGGGTTGTCTGTTTTCCACGTTGTTATAAAATAACCTTCTTCGCATAAACCACCATCGGTAATAGTTAAGCTGTCGTTTAAAATCAAACCGAGTCGTGCTGTACGCGCTGCTTGGCTGCAATAGTGCGAGTTGCCACCATCAAAGCTTAGTAAGTTATTAATGTTTTGTGCTGCCCAACTAATCAATAATGTTTCATAGTTTGTTGTTGATAAGGTCGCACCATTAAACATATTTTCAAAATTGATTACATTTTCAACATCCCAACTACTAATATCTCTATCAAAAGCCAAAGCACCAGAAAACATGTGCTCCATTGATTGAATTGTCGATGTATCCCAGTTCCAGTTGGCAACCTCAGAGCTGGCACCAATCGATTCGGCATTGATAAACATACTTTTCAAACTTAAAACATTTGTAAGATCAGGTGTGTCATCGGCATTGTTTACTAAATTGACAGCACCAGAAAAGGCACCTTCCATCGATTCCCACGAGTTGGTGCCCCATTGTTCAATGGCTATCAATTTTGGTCCATCTAATGTAGGTCCCATATAGAGGGCTGGAAAATCACCAAATATCCGAATAGTATAAGTTCCTGGCGTTCCGTAATCATGGGTGATATCTCCTGTAATACCTGTTTCGTCAACAATATTGTCATTATTCCAGTCAACACTATAGGAATATACAGCACCATTAGTTCCTATTGTTATTGAACTATTGTTTGAAAACCCTGGATTATCCGTTTTCCATGTTGTGACAAAATGGTCACTGCTAGCAGCATAGACATTAACATTAATAACTAATATCGTTATCAATGTGCAGCAAAGTTTAGGTAAAAAATATCTGGTATCTAGCTTCATAATAATTTTCTCGAATTGAGTTAAGTTTAATAAGCTACACTATATTTATTAATTCAAAATTTTATCTGACTATTGACTGACCATTTGCTGACTATTGAGTAAAAAACTCTTAATGCTTTGATTTTGTTGGCTTTGATGATGGTCGCCTTTCTAAAATTGTATTCAAATATCAAAAATTTTATTGTATTAAAAATACGAATTACGTTACTATATTCTATTGTCACTTATTAGATATTTTCTTAATGCTATATAAAATTAATGGTTTTTCTTACGATGATTCCAATGGATTAATAAAAAAAGAAAACGAAGAATTTTCTTTAACTAAGATTCAAAAAAATTTGTTCAATTATTTTCTGTTAAATCCATATAAAACCATTTCAAAGCAAACGCTAATGGATGAAGTGTGGGAACGTGTTGTTACAGAAAATTCAATAGAAAAAACATTGTCGAAATTGCGTGGTGTAATAGAAGATGACCCGCTTAACCCAAAAATATTGGTGACTCATTTTGGTCATGGCATTAGTTTTGAAGGAAAGATACAAAGCACACCTGCAAAAGAAGCCATTAAGAAAGAAGTTGTAGAGAAAACAGAAGTAAAAAAAATCAAACCTCATTTGTTTGTTTATTTATTACTGATTATTATCACTGCATTTCTTGTATGGAAGTTTTATCCAAGTAATGCAACACCAACAAATCAAGTTCAAAGCCTTAAAAAACATCAAAAACTAATTATCCTACCCATGACTTTTGATGAAATTTCACAAAATAATGCGGATAAAAATGGAGCATTTGAATACCTTAAATCTTTTTTTAATAACCTAGATAATCAAGGCTCAATTTTATTTGATGAAAACAGTCAAAACAGTAAAGAGGCAATGGAGAAGTTGTTTCAAATTGATAAAGAGTTAGTCATGATGCAAACCAATGTGGTTAAAAACCAAGAAGTATTTGATGCAGTGATTGAATTTACTAAAGGCATGAATTCGATTAAAACAGTGAAGATTTCTGCTAACAGTATGGCAGAACTTGCGCAATCTCAGATTGATGTTGTTACCGGCTTCCACACTGGTGTTGCAACGGATTTAAATTTAGAGGCTCAAACTGATTCAGATGATAATAAGTACTTACAGGCTTTATCGTTGGTTAAAAATAAGCAACTAACTCAAGCAAAAGAACTTATTAATACATTATTAAAGAATGAGGATAATAATTATCAAGCACGATTTTTGTTGAGTCGAGTGTACTATCTACAAAAAGAGTACGAACCCAGCTTGGTACAACTGCAAACACTCAAACAAACCAATTTCTACAAAGATCATAGTGCCGAAGTCGAACTTTTAGCGGTTGATAATTTGATGAATCAAAGCAAAGAAGGCGAGGTAATTGACCTTATAACGCAGTATTTAAGTCAACACATCGATATTAGTGATGTAAAAAAATCAAAAATTCTGTTGAAACTTGCTCAAGCACACGAAAAAACAGGCAATAATATCGAAGGACTTAAACTCTATAAACAAGCAATTTTAAAAATTGATGAAAAGCTATACCCAACATTATTCGCTGATAGTTTTTGGGGACAGGCGAGAATTGCCTCATTAGAATCAATTGATGAAACGATTTATTCGCTCTATGATCAAGCATTAGAGTATTCAAAACAAGGTGGTGATTTTCTTCAACAATCACAAATATTAAATAGCATGTCTGTCTTGTTGTTCCATAATAATAATTGGGAAAGAGGATTTAACCTTAAAAAAGAGAGTCTTGAATTGTTAGAACTGGTCGGCGATAAAAAAGAACTGGCAAGTGGATTATCCGTTTTAGCAAATTATTTATTGAATCGTGGGCTTTTTGATGAAACCCGGGAGGTATTAAATCGCCTTAAAAAAATTGCTGATGAACTTAACGATAGCGGGTTGTTAATGGCCTACAATCATTATAATATCTCACTCGAAATGAACTTCTTTAGGCACGATTATTGCCAAATTGAAATTGATAAGCAATTTAAGTTAGCTCGAGAGACTAAAAATAAAGGCATAGAATTAAACACCACTTTTTTACAGATGGAATTGTTACTGGTCACTAAACAGCCCGATATTTTTTTGAGCAAATGGAACCAGCTTAATAATTTATTTGAAGAACCTGGTTTGAAGCGTTACAGAATTTATATGGACAATTATTTGGCACGTTATTATCATGAAATTTCCGAAGACGAAAAAGCCATAGAAATAATCGGCAAGGTTTCTCAAAGTGCTAAAAAGTCAAACGATTTTAGGTTTTTAATTTTTGCCCAAAATACCTTGGCTCAAGTTTATATGAAAACCGATCCACAAAAAGCCCTGGAAATCTTGCTGAATCTTGAACAATATGATCCCAATCCGAATCCACATCTTGAATTAAAAGCGATAGCCCTAAATCTGTTAGGCAGAAAAACCGAAGCTTTGTCTGTCATTATCGAAGCAAAACAAGTCTTTAATGACGCATGGAAAGCTGAAAACCAAGCCTTATTAGAGTTACTTCAAAATAATTAATCACTTCAATGTTTTTTAATGTAATCAATTATGGTTCATGCTAAACCTTTATAATTGGCTAAATAAAAGCATTCATTTGACTCAACTTACAGAGTTACAACATAAAGCCAATACTGAGACTTTCAATTGATGACTTGCGTGATGTGAACCATAGTTTAGTTAGGAGGTAGCTTGCGATAATCTGCTCATACATCAAACCTATTTGATTAATATCAATTACAGAATAATCAATAGTGCTATTATTGTGCCTTAATCATAACTATCATACACATGAAAACAGCGCTGTTTAATCTTGGGTTTAGGCCGTTTTTCCTTGTTGCGGGAATTTATTCTATCTTTACTATTTTTGTATGGATGTTAGTTTATAGTGCAGGGTTTCAACTGCCTATTTCTAGTATTCCTGCCTTTCAGTGGCATGCCCACGAAATGATTTATGGTTATGCGCTTGCAGTTGTTGCGGGTTTTTTATTGACGGCATCAAGAAATTGGACAGGTGTACAAACTTTGAAAGGAAAAAAATTAATGGCTTTAGTGGTTTTATGGTTACTCGCTCGGGTCCTATTATTTTTTGATGTGATATTAGTGGCCGCAATTGTCGATGTAGCTTTTAACTTTGGCTTGGCTCTTGCCATTTTTTTCCCTGTTTTTAAGGTAAGGCAATGGCGACAAAAAGGGGTTTTGGCAATTTTGTTTTTGTTTTCAGTTTTAAATTTAATGTTTTATTTGCAGGCTTTAGGATTTATTGATGATGGTATTCGATTAAGTATTTATGGTGGGTTGTATTTACTCGTGATTTTGATTTTTATTATGGCAAGACGTGTTGTTCCGATGTTCACCCGTAACGGTGTAGATACTGAAGTGTCGATGAAAAATTATAAAATAGTAGATAAAATGTTTAGCCCGTTATTGTTTGTTTTTACACTTGTTGAACTGGCAGATGTGGCTTCTTTGGAGATTGTTCAGGCTTTCTTGGCTCTGGCTCTGTTTGTTTTAACATCTGTTCGCTTATGTGGCTGGTTTAGTAAAGCTATATGGGGCAAAGCTTTAGTATGGAGTTTGCATTTATCCATGTGGTCAATTGCTTTAGGGTTTTTGCTGGTATTTTGTAGTCATTCTTTTGGCCTTTCGAAGTATTTAGCCATTCATGCTTTTGCATATGGTGGGGTAGGAACGATTACCTTGGCAATGATGTCGCGCGTTGCCTATGGACATACTGGAAGAAATTTACATCAGCCACCAAAATATATATTTTTTGGGTTTGTATTAATGGTTATTGGAACAGTAGTGAGGGTCGTGCTTCCTATTATTATGCCGCTGTATTTTATTAGGTTGATTATAATTTCTCAGGCATTATGGGTTGTTGCATTTACTATCTTTATTGTTCTTTACGCACCAATTTTAATAAAGCCAAGAGTTGATGGAAAAGAGGGTTAATAATTAAGGGTTAATTGCATTAATAAAATACCCATCTTCATCTAATTCAGGGTAAGGTTGGCTCTTTTCTCTGTACATTCGTGCAATACGTGGATAACTCCATTCAAAACGTAGTTTTTTGTACCTTTCATCAGGCATAGAGCGTTTATCATACAATCCTGCAACCATTCTTTGTTTTTGTGCTTCAAATAGTATCACCGCACTGGCAACAGAAACATTAAGAGAGGCCACCATGCCATGCATAGGAACAACAATGTGTTGATCGACTATAGCCGCTGTTTCATCACTAATGCCATCAAGTTCGGTCCCCATAACAATTGCTGTTGGTTTGGTATAATCAATTTCACGGTAATCAATGGCACTATCTGAAAAGTGTGCAGCTAATAGTTGATAACCTTTACCTTGAAACTTATCTGCAACGCTTGAGAAGTTTTCATATTTGTGTGCTTCAACCCATTTCTGTGAACCTTTCGCATAATAGTTGAGTTGCCTATACCCTTCTGTGACTGGTATGTATTGAACGTCTTGAATACCGACAGCATCACAGGTTCTAACGATGGCATTAAAGTTGTGTGGCTTGTGAATATTATCTAATATTACAGTTAAATCCATTTGCCTGTTTTTAAGAACGTTTTGTATTTTTTTGTATCTTTTTGGTGTCATATCGGTGTTTTTTATATATTTTTGCACTATTTGCAATTAATCTCTTGCTTTAAGAATATTCTCTATGTTATTGTTTTTCCAAGTTAAAAATGCCCTTTAGCTATAATAATAAATAAAATGGAAAGTTACCTCAATTTAAGCCGAGTATTCGTATTCGGCTTTTTCTTTTTATGCTTTAGCGCGGTCTACTTTATTTCTGTTTTTATTATTAACGGTGAAAAATAAATAGCATTAATTAACCATTTCTGTGTCCCAAGCCAAAACCCTCTAAATGTTGGGTTGAAGCCGAATTTTATTATCCCTCCTTTACCAAACCTTTCTGCAATAATGAGACTGCTATTATTAAGCCTTTGTTTTTTTTCAGCAGAAATATAACCTGCGGCTTGCGCATCTTTTTCTGCCTTTAATGCTGTTGAATAAAGGTTTTCTGAGGGGCTTAATATGGTGTTTCCTTTAACTAAAGCATATTGAGTAGTATGTTGCATTCCGTAAGCAAGAGGGTGACTGAGATCTGCTTGTGCAGAAATAATTGCGCCGCCTAGGGTGTTTTGAGCTAAATCTTTCTCAAAACTAGCGTAGTTTTTTGTCTCTTCTTGCTTACTACTTGCTTCATCTTGTTTCTTTGCTTGTAGTTGTTTTTCGGCCCATTTAGCCGCTTTTTGTACTGCGATTAATTGTCCTCCTTTTTTTACCCAAGATTTAATACTACTTACCGTTTTTTCTGATAAAGAATTATAGTCACCAGAGGGCATAATAATATGGGTATACTTGTGTAGTTCTATTTGAGTTAATTGTTTTTTGGTAATTTTGGTCAAAGGCATACCTACATGTGTGTCAAATAAATGCCAAAAGCTACCTGCTTGATAAGCATTGATTCCATCACCTTTTAGCATTAGGACGTTGGGTTTCTTTAAAGTGGTAATAGCTGGAGACCCAAGGTCAACCCCATCTTCATTTAATCCACTGGATAGTGCATAAGAGGAAACTTTAAAAAACTCTGTATTATTAGAAATGGTGGAGTCAATGTCTACGCCTTTAACC
Source organism: Alcanivoracaceae bacterium (assembly GCA_016744455.1). Lineage (GTDB taxonomy): Bacteria > Pseudomonadota > Gammaproteobacteria > Xanthomonadales > Marinicellaceae > NORP309. The sequence continues at coordinate 107,317 of JADGEI010000009.1, read as the reverse complement.
ACTGGAATGATAATGGCTCCGGCTTTAAAGTTGTGAGATTTTCCATTTGATTTGATAGCAAAGGGCTTAGTTGTGACTTTGGTTTTGATACCTTGCTGTTGAAGATGGTTTAGGGCGGCAGCAGCATTACCGTCATCCCAGTTGAAAGCATATGCTATGGTATTTGCGTTATATGAATTTTGTATGGTTGGCCAAGCTATTTTTTTACTCTCTATTTTGTTATGTACTTTTGCATAGGTTAGTCCCCATGCCATGGGAAGATTCCATGCTGAAACGTCATAAAATGTATTGTCTTTAAAACTAGTTTCCTTACTAAAAAGGGATTTGATAAGAGTGTACTGCTTTTGATAAAGTGGTATGTAAAGTGAACTACCGGCTTCATACAGGTGTTTCTTTATGCTAATGTCTTTATTAAGCATCGAAACTTGGATAGTATGCATAGATAAGTAATCCACTAACCTCTGTGCTTTTATCAGATCATGTTTAACATCTATAATATAGCCAGTAAAGTTTTCTTTTGTTGCTGCTTTCTGAGCTTTATTGAAAAAATCTTTTTTGTAGCTTAATAGCTCTGCTTTTAATGCAAACGCACCAGTTAAAGTGGATAAAGCTGTTCTAAATTGGTTGTCAATACCTTCAACCAATGTCCTCAAGCCTTCGCTTGTCTCTAAGTTGCCCCCTCTTGCACTTGCTTGTTCAAATAATATACCAACACTTCCTTGAAGGTCTGGGTAGGTTGAACCTTTCCCAGGAAAAAAATCATCATAACTCTCTTTGGTATAAAAACTCATGCCTTTTTCACTCAAGGTTTGAGCATGAAATTTTCCAAGTTTATTGGTGAGGTCTATGTTTTTAGCGGGAATTAAAGGGTTGGTCCTCTCTGGTACGCCGGGCTGAAAAAAGAAGGTTTTATTACTGCCCATTTCATGGTGGTCATCAAGTACATGAGGTTGCCATTGATGAAATTGCTTGATTCGTGCTTGAGACTCTACTTGTGACAATAATAGCCAGTCGCGGTTTAAATCAAACCAATAATGGTTGGTTCGGCCATTAGGGCTTTGTTCGTTATGTGCAGAATCATTACTGTCGGTGTTATCGATGAGTCCACGGTTAGAGTTAACATCCGTTATAAACCGGTCATAACCATCAGGGTTAATAGTTGGGTCAATTATGATTAACGTTTCATTAAGAATAGTGTCAATTTTATCTGAATGACCAGCAATTAAATGGTATGCATATAAGACGCTGGCATTTGCACCACTGGCTTCATTACCATGAACACTAAAACCATTCCAAACCCGTAAGGTGTTTTCATCATTAGCAAGTGTTGCTAAGTTTTCCATGTTTTTATTGGAACTGATAAATAACAAGACTAATCGCCTACCTTCATTGGTCATACCATAATCTACTAGCTGTGCCCGAGCCGAAGAAGCCGCCAAAATACTTAAATAGTGTATAATTTGATCATGACGGTAATGCCTTTGCCCAATTTCAATTCCTGTTACTGCAAGTGGCGTGGGGATTGATGTGTCATAACGCGTATTATCAGGAAGGTAATCTTCTAGTATTACTGCATGAGTTGAAAAACAAAATAGTAATAGAGTTAAGAGTTTTTTCATAAAGTTTCCTAGTAATCAAATTCTGCAACCACTGGTGTGTGATCAGATGGTCTTTCCCATGTTCTGGGTTCTTTATCAATATAGGCAGAAGTTAGCATCTCTGCCATGGGTTCATTGACTAGAATTAAATCAATACGTAATCCTAGATTTCTAGGGAATCCACCCATGCGATAATCCCACCAAGAATAATGTCCTGCATCCTCATGCAATAAACGGAATGAGTCATCAAAGCCAAGGTCCATAATGGCATTGAGTTTGTCGCGTTCTTGGTCTGTACAGAGTATCTTGCCTTTCCAATAATTCGGATCATACACATCTCTTTCATCGGGAGCGATATTAAAATCACCTAGCACAACAACGTTTTCATATTCATCCATTTGTTGCTCAATAAAGTTGGTTACCTGTTGGAGCCAATGCATTTTGTAGTGGTATTTTTCAGATTCTGGCTCTGAGCCATTGACTACGTATAAATTAATTATACGTATATCATCAATAGTGGCGGCTAAAATGCGTCGTTGTGGATCATCTAAGCCTTCAATGTCGGTGATTACGTCGGTTGCTTCTGATGAACTGATAATACAAACACCATTATAAGTTGGTTGCCCTGCATAAACGACATGTAACCCAGCGTCTTCAATTTGTTGTTGTGGGAAATTGTCATCTGTTAACTTGGTTTCTTGTATGGCCAAGACATCTGGCGAATGTGTTTTTGACCATTGTAAAACATGTTCAAGACGTACTTTTAAAGAGTTGACATTCCAACTGACTATTTTCATAGGGTTTTGGTGTATTTTTCAAAAAGCTTACTCTATCATAACTTTGAACTAAATTTTTATAATTAAGTCGTAATCAATATGAATAAAAAATATTTATTAATAACATTAACTCTTAATAGCCTTGTTTTTGCTAATCCAGAGTTGGTTAGTGCTGCTAAAGAGCGGTTAAACCATTTTGTCATTTATGATGGCTCATACCAATCAATTGCTTATCCCAATGGTGATGTTAGTAAAGACAAAGGCGTATGCACAGATGTTGTCATCAGAAGTTACCGAGCTCTTGGAGTTGACTTACAAGAGCTTGTGCATGAAGACATGAAAAGCAGTTTTTCTCATTACCCGCAGATCTGGGGATTGAAAAAACCTGATAGTAATATTGATCACCGAAGAGTACCAAACTTAGAAGCTTTTTTTAAAAGACATGGGACAGTATTAAAAATTAGCGATGAGGCAATTGATTATAAACCTGGTGACATTGTCAGTTGGCGTTTAGAGAACAACTTGCCCCACATAGGCATTGTAAGCAACACTTTATCTGAATCAGACCTAAACAGGTATCAAATCATACACAACATTGGTTGGGGCCCTAAACTCGATGATATGTTGTTTGACTTTAAAATAGTTGGTCACTACAGGTATTAGATATGTTACCTGGAGAAGAAAAAACAAGCAGTGACAGAACAATCACTGCTTGTATGTTAGAACTTTATGCGGCTTTAATTTTGCTAATTTTTGATCTTTTAGAACTTTTACTACGATCAAAAGCATCAAATGGGAAGTCATCTACGTTTATAACATCCATTACTTCTGCCCTGACTACGGTGAGAAGGTCAAACTCTTCTTTTGAAATGATGGCTTTTTCAAGTGCTTGAGATAAGTTCTCATCAGGTGTTATGGCATGAATTTCACCTGCTTTTAGCGCTTTCAGAATACGGCGCTCAAGTGGCTCTGTTTCAATCACTTTAACAAGTGTCTCGTTCATTTTAGCTACGATATTATTATCCGCAACATTCTTATCAATGCCATCAGTCAATCGTGCCCTTGTTTCATTTGGGTTAAGAATTAAACTGGCAGTTTTATGACCCAAGCGATCGCCTGCTGGCAATTCGTGGTTACCAAAAGGTAAAACCAATCGACGTAAGATAAAACCAACTACTTTACTAGGAAAATTATAAGTCAACAGTTTTAAAGCCTGTTCGATTTTATAGAAGTGCTGATGCAATGCCCAAGCAACAAGTGGCTGATCTGCTTTTTGTGAACCCTGATCACGGTAGCGCTTTAAAACAGCTGATGCCATATATAAGTGGCTTAAAACATCACCTAAACGTGCAGAAGTCTTTTCTTTCTTTTTCAATGCTCCGCCTAGAGTTAGCATAGATACATCGGCAGCTAAGCCAAATGCAGCACTGTAGCGTGTGATGCGAGCATAGAATTTTTTAGTAAAACGATCAGCTGGTGCGCGCTCTAAACGCCACAAACCTAATCCCATAAAAAAGGACCTGATAGCATTACTAAAGCTATAACCAATGTGTTTGAACAATAAATTATCAAAAGATTTTAATCTTTCTTTTTTGTCTTCGAGATTTGCAGCTTCCATTTCTTTGAGAACATAAGGGTGACAACGAATTGCACCTTGACCAAAAATAATCATACTGCGAGTTAAAATGTTAGCACCTTCAACAGTGATCCAGATAGGTATACCCATCCAACCACGTCCTAAATAATTTTTTGGTCCCATAATTATGCCTTTTCCACCATGAATATCCATTGCATGTGAAATAATAGTCCGTGACATATCTGTGGTGTGCATTTTTGCGATGGCTGATGGTACTGCCGGTACTTCACCTTGGTCAACAGCTAAGGCTGTCATAGAAGATGTTGCCGCACATGAATACGTCATTCCTGCAATTTCACATAACGCCTCTTCAATGCCTTCGAACCGCCCAATTGGCATATTAAATTGTTTGCGAATGCGGGCATAAGCACCTGTAGCAAAAGTTACCATTTTGGCACCACCAGTCGAACAAGATGGTAAAGAAATGGCACGACCAACGGATAAACACTCAACTAACATCATCCAGCCTTGGCCCATCATTTTTTCTTCACCAATTAAATAACTTAGAGGGATAAACACATCTTTGCCACGAACGGGGCCGTTCATAAACATCACATCTAAAGGGTTGTGGCGTCTTCCTATATCCAGTCCCTTTGTCTCTCGTGGTATTAAGGCTAAAGTTATGCCAATATCTTTTTTATCTCCAACTAACCCTTCTGGATCAGACATTTGAAATGCTAAGCCAACAACGGTGGCAACAGGAGCGAGAGTGATATACCGTTTGTCAAAATTTAATAACACACCCAGTGTTTGTTTGCCTTCAAATTTTCGTTTGCAAACAACACCAGTATCTGGAATAGAAGTCGCATCAGAACCGGCAGTTGGGCCGGTTAAGGCAAAACAAGGAATGTCTTTGCCCGATGCTAAACGTGGTAAATAATGGTCTTTTTGTGCTTGAGAACCATATTGATGCAATAGTTCACCAGGCCCTAATGAATTAGGCACAGCAACACTTGCCGCAACAGAAACACTACGAGATGCCAGTTTTTGTAGTACCATTGAATGACCTAAAGCAGAAAAGCCTAAGCCCCCATATTTTTTTTCGATAATCATGCCAATAAAACCATTATCACGAATAAACTGCCAAACCTTTTCTGGCATATCCCCTTTCTCATGGTTAATTTCATGCTCATCTACCATGCTACATAGTTCTGTAACAGGTCCATCAATAAAAGCCTGTTCATCAGAAGTTAATTGTGGTGCAGGGATATCATGTAGTTTTTTAAAGTTTGGTTTTCCACTAAATAATTCACCATCCCAACTGACTGTTCCTGACTCTAGTGCAATTCTTTCAGTTTCTGAAAGGCGCGGCAATGCTTTTTTATAAAAGCCCAAAAAGGGAGCGGTGATTAATTTCTGTCTAAGTGGTTTGTAGTTTAATAAAACCGCAAAAAAAGCGAACATCGCCCAAACTACACCAACGCCAAACCAGCCCAGTGTAAACTTCCAAGTAACAAGTAGCATGGCTGCAGCTGTGATGACTGCCCATGTTTTTAAATTTGTTCTTAAATAAGAACAGACAAAACTTGCGGCTATGAAGGTTAAAAATAGTGTTAAAAAATTCATTGTGGTCTCCAAATAATTTTACCATACGCCATAGTATGGTGGGTAATTATTAAAATGTCAATACGCTAGCGTATGGAATAGGTCTTTTTGATTAGATTTATCTTTCAATCATGTAAAATATCGTGTTAAATACAAAGTTATGAATGAAGTAGTTAAGAAAAAATCACTCACCGCTGATGATTGGCAAGATGCGGCACTCAATGTTATTGCTCATCAAGGAGTAAAAGCGGTAGCAGTTGAACCTTTGGCTCGAGCCTTAGGTGTGACAAAGGGAAGTTTTTATTGGCACTTTAGTAATCGCATGGATTTGGTTGAAAAATCATTAGCAAAATGGCGTTTAAGCGATAAAAAGCTAATAGAGGAAAGTATTTTAACTATTAAAAACCCTAAAAAACAACTACTTGCTTGGTTCAAACTAAGTGCCGAACCCATTCAAAGCCATCTAATTTACAGCACATTGTTGGCAGATCGATCACATACGATAATTTCTAAAATTCTCAAAGAAATCACGCTTGAAAGGTTAGCCTACCTACAAAAGTCTTACCGAGATTTAGGCTATGATGCCAAACAAGCTAAATCGCAATCATTGTTAGCTTACTCTGTTTATGTTGGTTTTCTACATATGTCGAAAACACTCTATGGCTCACTGCCTGATTCAGCTAAAGCAGAAGAGTATGCACAGTTTGTCGCAAAGCAGTTGTTAGCTTAAAAAGAACTAACGGAGTATTTTTCTATTCCGTTCGCTTTAATTTGCTGTAAAGCTTGGACTAAATCACCTGTTTTAATATTTTTTGCTGAATATATTTGTGCTTTGATGTCTGGATTTGAGGCTTTGAGATGAGCCAACAGTGACTCAATACCATTGAGTTTTGTTGCTACACCATTAACCGAGATAGAGTCAACAGCAAGTTTAATGGTGGCGATTTTGACCTTGTTTTCTTCAGGTTGGCTCTGATTGGCAGCAAAAATATTTAAGCCGGATTCTTTTGAAAATGAAGGTGTTACAATAAAAAATATAAGCATTATAAAGGCTATATCTAGCATTGGTGTTATGTTAATTTCGGTATTATCCTTCGGGTTAGTACGTTTTGTTCGCATAAGTAATCTCTGGTTTAATAAATTACCCTCAAAAATGAGACAATAAATAGATGTGTATAGTTCAGGATTAATTGAGTGGATGTTGACAATCAGTTTGACTGCGAGCCTTTACTGGTTGTTTGGTCTTATTGGTGTTTGGAATGTGACGTTTTTGTTTCATTTGTCTACAAATAGTCTTAACATGAATACTATTTCAACATAGCTTTCATGGCAGCTAAATGGCTCAGTTTTTTTGCTTTTTTCTCTTCTTCATTTTCCTTTTTGACGACTCCATAACCACTGATGTACCTTTTCGGCAATTCGTCTAAAAAACGGCTGGGGCCAGCATCGAAGCTTTCGTCATCTCCGTATCGGCTTTTGCGCTTGCGAATGTAACTAATGTTAAGGTTTTGCATAGCTCGAGTCATTGCAACATACATTAGGCGTCTCTCTTCTTCAACTGTTTCTTCTTCGATCGAATTTCGGTGTGGTAATATACCTTCTTCAACGCCTATGAGAAATACGTGGTTGAACTCTAGCCCTTTAGAGGCATGGATAGTCATGATTTGAATAGCATCATCATTGTTGCTGTCTTCTTTATTGGTTTGCAATGTAATTTGTGCAGCTGCATCAATTAAGTTCATGTCCTTGTCTTTAGTAAAGGCTTTAAGCCAATTTTGAAAATCTTTTACGAGTTTTGTGCGGTTGTGTTTGCTTACCTTATCTTTGCTTGTTTGTTCTATCCAATGAATGTAGTCAATATCGTTTATCAGTTCATCAACAATTTTATCGGCATTGATTCCAGCTAAAACTTTGGCTTGTAATTTGCTGATGTTGCGTTGGAACTCTTTAAGTTTTTGAGCGGCTCTCGTTGGTAATAGGGATAAAAGTTCAGTATTATTGGCTGCTTTGAAGTAACTAATGCGCTTACTTTCGGCACTTTGTGCTAGTTTGGCCAAAGAACTTGAACCAACACCTCGTCTCGGGACATTGACAATACGCAAAAAAGCGGAGTTATCTTTGGGGTTACATAGTAGCCTTATGTAGGCCATTAAATCTTTAATTTCCACATAATCAAAAAAGGATCGCCCTCCACTCATGACATAAGGAATATTGCCAGTGCGAAACACTTGCTCTATTAGTTTTGCTTGATGATTGGAGCGGTATAAAACAGCAAAATTTTTAAAGGGGCAAGAACTTAGTGTCTGATGATAGTTGATATCAGCACTGAGTTGTATGGCTTCTTGTTCTGGCGTGTTAAAAGTAGAAACTTTAATCAAATCACCGCGATTAAGATCGCTCCAAAGTTTCTTTTTAAATTCGTGAGGGTTGTTCCGAATCACATCAAAAGCCGCTGAAAGAATAGTCTGAGTTGATCGGTAGTTTTGTTCTAGTTTAACCACTTTTAAATCTGGGAAGTCTTGTTTTAGAATACTTAGGTTTTCAGCTTGAGCGCCACGCCAGCCATAAATTGATTGGTCGTCGTCACCAACACAGATAAGGTTTCGGTATTTACTTACTAACAATTTTAACATTTTATATTGACTAGCATTGGTGTCTTGGTACTCGTCAACCAGCACAAACTTCATTTTGTCTTGCCACCGTTCAAGTACTTGATCATTGTTTTCCAGTAACAATAATGTTTGCAATATTAAATCATCAAAATCTAAAGCATTGAAATCAATCATTCGTTTTTGATAGTGTTGATAAATACTTTGAGCTAGAGCAAAACTGCTGTCAAATTCATCGGCTTTTAGACCTTCATTTTTCCAAGATGATATTTGCCATTGAACTTGGTTAATTTGTTCTCTTTTAGTTCCTTTAGGTAATAAATCTTTAATAATGTTATGGGTTTCAGAACTGTCAAATATACTAAAACCAAAACGATAAGGAGTGTGCTTAATTTCTTCTCGAATAATTCGCATCCCCAAAGCATGAAAGGTTGATATATTTAAACGCTCACCATCTGGTAAGTTAATCATTTTACCAGCACGTTGAGCCATTTCTTTTGCTGCTTTGTTGGTAAAGGTAATGGCAAAAATAGAGTGGTGGGTGGTTTTTTTACTCCTGATTAAATGTGCTATTTTTTCAGTAATCACTCGTGTTTTTCCGCAACCAGCACCTGCAAGTACAAGTAAAGGACCGTCACAATAGGTTACTGCTGAATGTTGTTGAGGATTGAGCATTAATGAATTATTAATTTAAAATGAAGAATTATAACAGTAGAGAGCTATGCATAATTCATGTGGCGCGCTAAAAAGTCGTAAAAACCTCCACTCTGCAGTACAATTTTTGCTAATAGCCAACTATTAGACTTCAATTTTACCTTGATTGGAACTTTTTCCATTCTTTTTCCCACTACCACAGAATCGTACAAGCTCTCCAGTAGTTATTTGGGTTTGTTGTAGTTTTTATTAAACCATGCCATTGCGATGTCAGCTTCAAATTTTTTTTCATCATTATAAATTCTATTTTCAAACCTACCTTCTACTTGAAAACCTAATTTTTGATATAAGCGAATGGCTTTTTGATTGCTTTCTCTAGCAATCAATTCAACTCTAAAAATGTCATTCCTCGTGTTTTCAATTTTAGCAAGTAGTGATCTAAACACTAATTTCCCCAAGCCTTTGCCTTGAAAATCTGGATCAACAACAATAGTTAAGTCTGAAAGTACATGGCTAAAAACACTTGGTTCAGGCTGGCAACAATGAATTTCGGCAATAATATTGCCTTCATTACTAGGGTTTTCAACAACTAAGCTGATTCCATGTTCACTAGACCTTGTTAAATTATGTGAAATATAATCTTCTGTCACTTCATCATAATTACGTGCAATCCCACCAACAACTTTAGATACTTTTTTGTATAGATTTAATAGACTATGACAGTCTGATTCCTTCACTTTTCTTACATTAAAAGCCATAGTAATAATTTAATTTGGTAAAACCCAGTCTGGCCTAGGAAAGTGACATGTGTAACCATTTGGGATTCTCTCTAAGTAATCTTGGTGTTCGATTTCTGCTTCCCAAAAATCAGATGCTTTAGTTACTTTAGTAACAGCTTTCGCTGGCCATAAGCCAGAGGCGTTGACGTCAGTTATAGTTTTTAAGGCCATGTCTTTTTGCACATCACTAGTGTAAAAAATTTCAGAACGATAGGATAAACCTAAATCATTGCCTTGACGGTTTTCCGTTGAAGGGTCGTGTATTTGAAAAAAATAAGTCAAAATCGTTCGAAAACTTATTACTTCATTGTCAAAAATAATTTCTAAGGCTTCAGCATGAGTGCCATGATTACGATAAGTGGCATTTTTTATGTCACCACCAGTGTAACCCACTCGTGTTGATAATACACCGTCCAACTTACGGATTAAATCTTGCATTCCCCAAAAGCAACCGCCTGCCAATACAGCTTTTTCTTGTGTCATTACTTCTCTCTTGTGCTATTTTTGTCAACTTGTGGAATATACTCTGAATAACCTTCGGCTACCATATTTTTTAGTGGGATAAACCGTAAAGATGCTGAATTAATGCAATAGCGTAAGCCACCTGATTCTTTAGGGCCATCTTCAAATACGTGACCTAAGTGGCTATCAGCATTTTTAGAACGCACTTCAGTTCTTATCATGCCAAGAGTTGAATCTTTAATTTCATTAATAAAATCGCTGACAATAGGCTTGCTAAAACTTGGCCAACCACAGCCCGAATCAAACTTGTCAGCTGAGACAAACAAGGGTTCACCTGACACGATATCTACATAAACCCCTACTTCATTGTTATTTAAATACTTGCCAGTTCCTGGGTGCTCTGTACCATTTTCCTGAGTGACACGGTATTGTTCAGAACTTAGTTGTAAAATTTTATCTTGGTCTTTTTTGTACATATGCTTAATTTGCTTTAGGTAGAATAAATCACAGTTATATTAAATGTGAGCTTTGTAAAACGCTGTTTAATTCAATTGTATTTGATTACAGCTTGGAATATAAGTTCCAGAGCTTTCTTTAATTTTGCACGTGGGCAGGCAAGATTCAATCTAATGCACTCATCTGCATTATCCACAAACATGTTCCCTCCTTCGAGTAAAACGCCTGCTTTTGTAGCAAAAAATTCAGTCAGGTTGGTGTCCTTTGTTTTATAGGCACTTATATCGATCCATGCAAGGTAGGTGGATTCAGGTATTTTGTACAGAGATTTAGGAAGATGCTTGTGTAAGTAATCGCGTAGGTAAACAAAGTTTTCATCAAGATAGCCTGTTAATTCTATTAACCACGGTTCTCCATGAATATAAGCGGCTTGAGCGCCAACCAAACTTAACGGGTTTACAATTGGCATATGGTTGTCTAGCCATTTAGCACGTAATTTATTATTAGGGATAATTAAATTTGCAAACATCAGACCTGCTAAATTAAAAGTTTTGCTAGGAGCCATACAGGTTATGATTTGATCAGAATTGGGGAACAAAGTGGCAAGCGGGATAAATTTTTGGCCTTTTCGCAATAAATCGCAATGGATTTCATCACTAATAATTGTTATATTGTTTGATAAACAAATTTGACCGATTTTTAACAATTCATACTTTGACCATACCCTACCTGTTGGGTTGTGAGGATTACATAATAGAAATAGACTAATATTTTCATTATTCGCTTTTTGAGCAAAATCGTCAAAATCAATTGAATAATGCCCATTGTTATTGATAAGTTTATTAAAAACAAGCTCGGTATTATTGGCATCAGCTGCGTGTTTAAAAAAGCCATAAGAAGGCGTTGAAATCAAAACTTTTTCATCAGGTTTACAATGGTATTTAATTAAATCAAATAAAGCGGGAACAACGCCTTGGGAATTAACCAGATGTTCGGGATTAAAATCGAATCCATAACGTGACCTAGACCAATTTAAAAAGGCATCACTGTACTCATCCCCAAAAATTTGTGAATAACCCAGTATCTCTTGATCTAACCGGTCTTTGATGGCGTTGCGAATTTCTGGTGCAACAGCAAAATCCATATCGGCAATCCACATAGAAATTAATTCGTCATCGCTACAAGGGAATGTTATATCTGGATTGTCAGCAAATAAATATTCCCGAAAACCATGGGCGCTCATGGCATTGGTGCCATGACGGCAAATTATTTTATTAAAGTTGTATTTCATGCTTTGATTGTAATCTTATTTGAGTTAGAGTCAAACTGTAATAGTGATGTAATACTAGAGATGATTCTTTAGTTTATAGCCAATTTAATATTGCTCCTTAGTTATGCAAAAACATTTAAAGGTTTTTTTAAAAAAGAGTAAGGACATTGTGATACTTAATCACATCGTTAAGCTTCAAACCATTGTTTAAATTCTTTTAGCCATTATAATTCTTCTTTTTATAAATTCACCCTAGATATATGAATCACGCACAAATAATTGCACAAATCATTAATGCTCAATCCCAACAAGTTAAAGCGGCCATTGGTTTACTCGATAATGGCGATACCGTTCCATTTATTTCACGCTATCGTAAAGAAGTAACTGGTGGGTTGGATGATACACAACTGAGATTGATGGATGAAAAGTTGACGTATTTACGTGAATTGGATACCAGGCGCGAAACGGTGATGGATGTTATTAAGGAGCAAGGGAAACTTACCGATGAATTAAAACAAGCTATTATGACAGCAGACACAAAAACACGTTTGGAAGATTTGTATTTGCCATTTAAAAAGAAACGTCAAACAAAAGCTCAAATAGCCCGAAAAGCTGGACTTGAACCATTATTACAAGAATTAATAGAACAACCATTGACAGATGTGAATTCATTGGCAGAGAAGTTTGTTACTGATGAAGTGAAAACGATTGATGATGCATTGGATGGTGCACGACAAATTGCATTAGAGGACATTGCCGAGGACGCCGATTTGATTCAAAAGTTGCGTGATTGGCTATGGGAAAACGCTTTTATTTCATCAAGCTTGGTAAAAGCAAAGGAACAAGAAGCATCAAAATTTAAAGATTATTTTGAATTCTCAGAACTGATAAAAAAAATCCCATCTCACCGTATGTTGGCAATTTTACGAGGGCGTAATGAAGGTTTGCTGTCATTAAAAATTGATGTAAATGTTGAAGAAGGTATTCAGCATCCAGCTGTAACGAAAATTATACAGCACCTCAGATGGGATGTTGACGGTTCAGCTTGGTTGAAACGAACACTACAGTTAGCTTGGGTTTCGAAGCTGCATGTAAGACTTTCTTTACAGTTGACAAATCAAGCTCGAATTGGTGCTGATGCTGAAGCTATTAATGTTTTTGCACGAAATATGAAAGATGTCTTGTTAGCAGCCCCGGCAGGCGGTAAGGCCACCTTGGGTTTGGATCCGGGTTTTAGAACGGGTGTTAAAGTTGTAGTGGTGGATAAGACGGGTAAGTTAACTGATACGGCTGTTATCTATCCGCATGCTCCTCAAAAACAATGGGATAAATCTAAACATGTTTTAGCAGCTTTGTGTATGAAACACAAGGTTGAGTTAATCAGTATTGGCAATGGTACTGCCTCGCGTGAAACTGATCAATTGGCAGCTGAACTATTACAGGACTTTAAAGACATTAAAGCACAAAAAATAATGGTTTCAGAAGCAGGGGCTTCAATCTATTCTGCTTCTGCGGCTGCGGCAAAAGAGTTTCCAGGCTTGGATGTTTCCTATCGTGGTTCTGTTTCGATTGCTAGGCGTTTACAAGATCCGTTAGCGGAGTTGGTGAAAATAGAACCGAAAGCTATTGGTGTTGGCCAATACCAACATGATGTTAACCAAGTGCAATTAAATAAGGCATTAGGAGACACCGTAGAAGATTGTGTTAATTCAGTTGGTGTAGATGTCAATATGGCATCACCGGCTTTATTGAAATATGTAGCAGGTATCTCTGAATCTGTGGCACAAGAGATCATTAATTACCGTGATGAACATGGCCGGTTCGATAACCGAAAACAACTATTAAAGGTAAAACGGTTGGGTGAGAAAATGTTTACTCAATGTGCAGGTTTCTTACGTATTCGAAACGGCAAACAACCTCTGGATGCTTCAGCAGTTCACCCTGAAGCTTACCCATTAGTGGAAAATATTATCAAAAGCCTTGATTGCACAATAAAAGATGTTATTGGTAAATCAAGTCAATTAGCAGGTGTTAATCCACGTGACTTTGCTAATGACCAATTTGGTTTAGAAACAGTTAAGGATGTCATTGATGAATTAAAAAAGCCTGGCCGTGATCCTCGTGGTGAATTTAAAACGGCTACATTTGATGATACGGTTCATAAGATTTCTGACCTTAAAAAAGGCATGAAACTTGAGGGGATTGTTACCAATGTGACGGCTTTTGGTGCCTTTGTTGATATCGGTGTACACCAAGATGGTTTAGTACATATTTCACAATTAGCTGATGCCTTTGTTAAAGACCCTAGTGACGTGGTCAAAGCAGGACAAATTCTTAAAGTTACTGTAATGGAAGTTGATGTTGCACGTAAGCGCATAGCATTATCAGCTAAAACAGGCGCCAAGCCAGAAAGAAAGCAGCCAAACAAATCACAAGATAAAAAGAATTATGGTAAAAAAAATACTTACAACAAAACCCCAAGACATACTGGTAATTCCAATCATGCCTTTGGCGCTTTAGCTGATGCTTTTAAAAAGGCTAAAAAAGAAACTAAATAAACGTGTTTTACCTTAATAAGTTGGAAAGACTATTACGTCTATTTCTGCGGTTTCGTAAATGACTAGTGGCTTCAAATTTCTTAATTTTAGACCAGTCATTAACAGCAAATTGTTTGCCTTTTGCATAGACAGTTCTACAGCGTGAAAAATCACGAAAACTTGTTAGTTCTTGGTAAATTTTGTTAATGGCTATATCTATTACTATGCAATCATCTAATAACCCTATGACAGGAATGGTATCTGGTATTAAATCATCTTCTTGAAGCAAGTAAGAGAAGGCTGCGTAAATAGTGTTTTTGGTTTGCTGTGTCATTTGCCATTGGTTATCACTGTATATTTGCAGCATTTGATTGAGCGGTTCGATGTGCATTAAAACATACTCTTCTTTTGAATCTTTCAATTGCCCAAGCATTTTTTTAACATGCTGTAATTTAACAGTGTTGTTGTTTGAATTATATTGTTTTAAAACTTGATTAAAGTGATTGGTGACTTCGTTAGTTATATCTATGTTGTATTTAGTACTCATTATAAATCCTTCTTGATTTGTCAGTATATAAATTATACTAGGATGATGTTGTAATCGCCTGTGCTGTAAGTCACTTTCTGTCCATTTATTAAATTTTATCTAGATTTTCACACGTAAAAACTGTTAATATTAGAGATTGCTAATAAACACTGAAATTTGAGGGTTAAATATGAGTGAACAAAAAATAACTGAAAAGGGCAAATCTTCAGTTCAACAAATTACAGAAAATGAAAACACAACAAGTCGCAGAAAGTTCTTAACTCAAGCGGCAGCTACAACAGTAGTAGCATCAGGGGCAGCGGTTGCATCAAGTAATTTGCCTCCAAACGTACCATCTTGGCAGCGTACTTTAGGTAAGCCAGTTAATACCAACCCTTATGGACAACCATCAAAGTATGAAAGCGATGTCCAGCGTAGAAGAGTTCCGTGGTTAACACCTGATTCAATTGCATCAATTAGTTTTACACCGCTTGCGGAAATCAAAGGAATGATCTCTCCTAATGGTTTGGCATTTGAACGCGACCATGGTGGGTTGCCAACAATTGATCCAAAACAACACAGACTTATGATTCATGGTTTGGTAGAAAAGCCAATTATTTTAACTATGGATGATATTCAACGGTTTCCAAATGTATCTCGTATACATTTTATTGAATGTCCAGCTAACTCTGCTATGGAGTGGAAAGGGCCTCAAGTTGGTCGTTTACAGTTCACACATGGCATGACAAATTGTTGTGAATGGACTGGGGTTCAATTAAAACACATTCTTAAAGAAGTTGGCGTTAAACCTGAAGGAAAATGGATACTTGCTGAAGGAGCAGACTCAGCTTCAATGAGTCGATCTATTCCAATGGAAAAAGCGTTGGATGATACACTTGTTGTTTTTGGACAAAATGGTGAAGCACTTAGGCCTGAAAATGGTTATCCACTTAGGTTATTAACACCGGGTTGGGAAGGTAACACTTCAATCAAGTGGTTGCGTCGTTTAGAAATTACTGCAGAGCCGTCATATCAGCGTGAAGAAACATCAAAATACACGGATCTTATTGCTCCACGAGATAAAAACAAACAAGATTTAGTGGGTAAGGCTTATATGTTTTCCTACATTATGGAGGCTAAAGCGATTATTACCTTCCCTTGTCCAGAGAAACCATTAAAAGATCATGGCAAATATGTTATGAATGGCTTGGCATGGACGGGCACAGGTAAGATCAAGCACGTTGACATTTCTCTAGATGGAGGAATTAATTGGCAGGAAGCTGAACTAAATGGCTTGGTTTTAGATAAATGTTGGACTCGCTTCTCTTTTGCTTTTGAGTGGAATGGTGAAGAACTGCTTATTCAATCTCGTGCAACAGGCGAGGATGGTTATGTACAACCAACGATAGAACAACTTAGAGAAGCTCGTGGTGTGGCAAGTATTTATCACAATAACTGCATACATACGTGGAGGATCAGCAAAAATGGTGAGGTGGAAAGTGTACAAGTTTAAATTATTAGTAGCATCGGTTACAACATTGCTCATTTCAGCTTGTTCTAGCAACAATGAAGCCACCGCTGTAAAAGTTGATAAAAGCACTACTAAAACTATTGTTAATTCAATTTTGCCATCTGCTCATGCAGCAACCTATGAACAAATCAGCATAACTGCTGAAGGGTTTAAGCTAGGAAAACCTGCTAGTAATGAAGAAATTGCAGGTTGGCATATTGAAGTAGGGCATGGGCACAATTTACCGCCAGGTGAGGGCACAGCAGCAGATGGTGAAGAAATGTTCGAAACACTTTGTGCTAGTTGTCACGGTTCTTTTGGTGAAGGTGTAGGGCGGAATCCTGTGTTAGCTGGCGGAGAAGATACATTAACTGATAGGCAAAAGCCTGAACGTACAGTTGGTAGTTATTGGCCATATGCTTCGACACTACTTGATTATACTCATAGAGCAATGCCATTTAATTCAGCACAATCACTTTCTTGGGATGACACTTGGTCAATTTCAGCGTATGTCTTATACCTTAATGATATTATAGAAGATGAAGACTTTGTTTTTAATGCAGAAAGCTATCATGATATTACCATGCCAAATGAAAACGGATTTATTATAAAAGATAAAGAGGCCGATACTAGCAATACTCGCTGTATGAAAGATTGTAAAGATCCGAAGTCTATTACTATTAAAACAGCTTTACTAGGATATGGTTCAGGAGCTGAAGACGTGGTAGAAGAAACAGCAGTAGTTGAAGGGCATGAATTAGGTCAAAAAATATATGATGCAACATGTCGACTATGCCATGGTACAGGTTTGGCTGGTGCTCCAAAAGTAGAAGACAGAGTAACATGGGAACACCGTTTACAAGAAGGTATAAACAAAGTGTATAAACATGCCATCGATGGTTATTCTGGCCAATATGGCGTTATGCCACCAAAAGGTGGAAATTTGGAATTAACGGACGAAGAAGTGAAAGCGGCTGTTGATTTTATGATTAAAGACGTAAAATAAACAAATTATACTAATAAATTTGCCGTTCAGCTTATATTCAATATTGCTAATATAAGGTGCATGGTATAGAATGACACACAAAATTATTACAATAGGAGAACTTTATGAGTCTAACAAGAAGAAGCATGTTAAAGCGAATAGTCGCTGGCAGTGCAGTGGCTTTGGTTCCGTTTAGCGCATTTGCTGAGTGGATGGAAGCTGCATTTAAAGCAGACAGTTATCAATCTGGTCTTGCTGCAATTGGTGCTGAGGGTGCTACACCAAGTGACAAAGTTAAATTGAAAGCCCCAGAAATAGCTGAAAATGGTGCTGTTGTGCCTATCCAAGTTAGTTCATCTTTAGATAACGTGGAAAGCATCAGCCTTTTCGTTGAAAAAAACCCAACACCATTAACTGCGCAATTTAAAATGTTTCCAGGCCTAAAGCCTGACTTTAAAATTCGTGCAAGAATGGGTGAAACATCTAAAGTAATTGCGGTGGTTAAAGCAGGTGGAAAGTCATTTACTGCTGAATCAGAAGTTAAAGTAACAATCGGCGGATGTGGCGGTTAATAGGAGAATATTATGAGAGTTAAAGCAAAATTAAAAGGTGATGTCGTTACTGTTAAGGTGTTAATTAAACACCCAATGGAAAGTGGTCGCCGTAAAGACGAAGCTGGCAATGTAATAGCTGCTAAATATGTTACAACAACAACTGCACACGTTGCAGGCGTTCAAGTATTTGAGCTAAATTCAGGTGCAGGTGTTTCTAAAAACCCATTTATCCAGTTTAAACTAGAAGGGCGTGCTGCTGGAGATGTCATTGATTTAAAATGGACTGATTCAGCAGGTGATACAGAAGAAAGTTCTGTGACACTAAAGTAAACTCAATTAGTTTATTAGGAATAAAAAGGAGATTGTTAACAATCTCCTTTTTTTATGGGATAATCTAAATTATTATTTATTTATAGAAAAAAACATGAAAAAGACTACTATTATAGTATTAACGTTGTTGATACTTTCTGCATGCCAAGACAAATCAGAAAACATTAAACTGCAAAAACAAGACCCTGTACCTAAAACAATTTCATTACAAGAAGTGTCGCGTATTGCTATAATTGAGGCAGAACAATTTATAACAAATGCTAAACAAGCAGGCATTGACATTTCATCAATTAATGAACCATATAAAAAAGCAAAGTCAGCCTATAAAAATGGAGAATACAAAAAAGCTCAAATAGCAGCAGTAAATGTTCGCCTCATAATTGAAGAATTAACTAACAACAAATAATTGCTAAAAAAGATAGGCTCTTGTCTTTATAACTAATAAAAAGGTGAAAGAAATACAATCCACTACAAAAATCACTGTTATGGGATTTTTATGTATGTTTCTTATATCTTTCAGTTCGAAAGCAGATATTGTAAAACCAGCATTGGTAGAAATTAGCGTTTTTACTGATGGACATTATCGTGTAGAAATACGAGCCAGCATTGAGGCCATGCTTACAGGCATCAATTCTCAATTCAAAAACACCAAAGATTCACCAAATTCTGAAAAATATGACACATTAAGAGAAATGTCATCAGTTCAATTATTGAAATCATTTCAGGCGTTTAAACACAATCTAACAAAAATCATAAAACTTAAACTAGATAACCAATTAGTTCCTTTAACAATAACTAAAACAGAAATCCCTGAACCTGGTTACACTAAAGTACCTCGGATAAGTCTCATTATTATGGAGGGTAGTATACATAGAAATGTTGAGAATATAAGTTGGTATTACCCAGCAGCTTTTGCAGATAATGCGGTACGTGTTCGTCAAGTAGATGAAGGCAATGAAAAATGGCATTGGTCAAATTGGCAATGGCTAAGAAATGATCAGTGGAGCGAACCTTTTTCTTTAAGTGAAGTTTTTCATAAACCATCCATCTGGTTGGTAATAAAGTCCTACACTGTTGCTGGATTTGCTCATATTCTTCCAAAGGGTTTTGATCATATATTGTTTATTCTTGGCATTTTCTTTATGAGTACCTCATTAAAACCCTTACTTTGGCAAGTAACCATGTTTACTCTTGCTCATTCCATGACTTTATCATTAGCTATGTTGGAGGTAATTGCTATACCTGCTAGTATTGTTGAGCCTCTTATTGCTTTTTCAATTGCCTATATAGGCGTTGAAAACATAGTAGTTAAAAATATTAAACCCAGCCGTTTACTTTTGGTATTTGTTTTTGGCCTTCTGCATGGCCTAGGTTTTGCCAGTATGTTGTCAGATTTCGGTATGCCCAATGGTTCTTTCACTACAGCCTTAATAAGTTTTAATATTGGTGTCGAATTTGGACAATTATTTATTATTGTAATGGCATTTTGTGCTATTGGGTTTTGGTTTAGAAATAAAAGTTGGTATAGACATGTTATTGTAATTCCAGCATCATTAGTCATAAGTCTAATTGGTTTATATTGGACTTATGATAGGCTGGTGTATTAGCCATTTAGTTTTAAACGTATAGTCTCAAAAATCATGGACTTAAAGTCCCTTGCAAAACCATGATGACCGCCTTCAAAACTTATGAGTTTTACATTTTTACTGTATTCACGTAGTTTTTTGATAGCCCTCAACCCATTAGAATAACTTAATACACTATCTGATTTCCCATGAAAAGCTAATACCTCGCATTCATTAGTCATGGTAATGGTATTAGGGTACATTTGTTTGTCAAGTTTTCCAGATATAGGAACGATAACAGAATAATTTGAGCACTCTGTTAATGCAGAATAATATGACATCACAGCGCCACCTGAAAATCCAAGTAAAATTGGTTTATTTGGCGTTAAGAACTCCTGTTGTAATGTTTGAGCTAAATTGGCAATTGCTTGACTGTATAGTGACAATTTTATTGGATCATAAGGCCAATAATTACCTGGAGCTTCAATTAAGACGATTCGAGCAGGAATCGAAAAGTCTTTTAAAGTGTAAGAATAAAAATTACTGTAAGTGTCTCCATTTCCATGAAGAGCAATAATTAATGGCAATTCTTCACTTTTTGAAGTACCGGTAGTATATTCTATGTGGTAGCGCAGTTCAATTTCAGTAGTTGAATCAACGTAAGTTGCTGTTCGTGTAAACCAATACAAAAAAGATAAAACAATAATGATAATTAGCCCTTTTTTTTCCATACCTTCACCTAAAAATTTTAACTGTATTAGTTTTGCACAACCCTGAGACAGTGAATAAGAAAGAGTAATAAATACACCAAACAAGACGAAAAATAGCTTTCTATTAGAAAGTTTTTAACGCTGAGTGGTGTATTTAGCCGCTTTTTTACAGGTTCCACGAGTTATGCAAGCTCTCTATTACTATAACGTCTATAATTGATATATGTTGACAACTCATACTAATACAATGAAAAGCTTTATACCTTTACCACATTATTTTAATTTCTCTAGAGAGAAGATTCTAAAGAAAGCAAAAAAGTTTAATAAAAACATCCAAAAAAGACGTACGATAAGAAATTTCTCATCCATACCTATAGCTAAGGAAGTTATTGAGCAATGTATATTGGCAGCAGCCTCTGCTCCAAGTGGGGCTCATATGCAACCTTGGCATTTTGCTGTTATTGGCAATCAAGAAATTAAAAACAAGATACGTGAAGCTGCCGAAGTTGAAGAACGAGAGTTTTATCAACATAGAGCTAGTGAAGAATGGTTAAAAGCTTTAGAGCCACTAGGTACAGATACCAATAAACCATTTTTAGAAACCGCGCCATGGTTAATAGCTGTTTTTGCTGAACGTTATGGCATAGATGAGGAAGGTAAGCGATATAAACATTATTATACTCCAGAATCAGTTGGGATATCCTGCGGTATGCTTATTACAGCTCTTCACAATTGTGGGCTAGCAACTTTAACTCATACTCCTAGTCCAATGGGGTTTTTAAAGAAAATCCTTAAAAGACCTGATAATGAACGTGCTTATATGTTAATCGTCTGTGGTCATCCCACTGAAGATGCAAAGGTACCAAATTTAAAACGTAAAGAGCTGAATCAAATAGCTACTTTTTTTGAATAGACTAGCCGGTAAAATTTAAACGACTATAACATAACGTGCGTTAAAAAATATTAGCGTTATTTTGATCTAAGAAAAGTTTATATAATTGTTGATTTAAAAAAAGGCGGTACCGAGGAAAGAGTTGTTAAGGGAGGGTAATAAAAACCCCGGTACCTAAGAGGAGTATAAATGAAAAATAATTACTTATTTGTAGGTTTAGACGGCATCTGTTCCATTTAGTTCAGATTTATTTTGTTTTTCGCTATTTTGATCATATGGCCAGTCCCTAAAAGGGAAAGGCTTTACGCTTGTTTGAAATGATAAATACTTAATCATATCATATAGAAAAAGACCGACTTCTTTGTTGAAACCCTTTAGATTAGTATTAACTTGGCCTGTTATTAATAAAAACCCAAATTGAATTAAGACAACAAAGGTAAACACCCAAAGTGACATCCAACCGATTATGGCAAATAAAATTGTATAAAAAATTCGACTAAAAATTTCAGTTTCTGGTTTGTCCTTCTCTTGTGTTGCTGAAGAACCTGTGTCGACAACTTCTTCTTCAATGTTTTTTGTTTTCTTGGTCATTAGTTGTACCTCGTATTGTGTTGACTTGTTACTATAATACAGAAAACCATGATGTAAAAAAAGTGCCATAAGTCACCCGTGACCAATGGCATGGATGCATATTATCCTGGCTACATCTAGAGGATTATCATGTAACCAAATAGTATTTGTATAGAACTGTAAACAAAATAGGCGAACTTAAGAACCTTGAATGGACAAAGGTATCCCATCATTTATCGGGGGTGTTTTTGCTCGCAGGTAAACGATTTCATAACTAGCAGGTAACCTTCCATTTTCTCTAAAACTTTCGTAGGCCTTTTCTAATCGTCCTAATTGTTTTGAAGGCATAAGTGATTTACGACGTTTTTCATCAACAAAATGCCCACCTGAGGCTTTGATATCTTTCATTAATGACCTGACATCTTTATATGTTAGGGTTATTACTTCTGCATTAACTACCACATCTGCAAACCCTGTTTTTAATAATTGATCTCCTAAATCATGTAAAGCAGGAAATGAATGGACATGCGGCTTATCATCAATTTCATTGAAAGCGTGTTTTAGTTCAAACAAACTTGTTTCACCAAGGCAACTCATGAGTAATAAGCCACCCGGCTTTAAAACACGTCTAGCCTCTAAAAACACATCACTTTCATTGCTCCAGTGTAATAACATGTTAGCAAATACAATATCGTAACTATTGTCAGCAAAAGGCAGGTTATGAACATCTGCACATACAGTATCAGCAATTGTAGTATCTACCATAGTGAGCATGTTCTGTGAAAAATCTAATGCAGTTAGCTTGCTCTTGGGGAAAAGTTGTTTTAGTTGTGGAATAGCCCAACCCGTTCCGCAACCTAAATCAAGTATACGCGAAAACAAAAGCTTAGTATTAATTTTTTGTTCGTCTTCTAAACGCTCAATTAAACGTGATAACACCTCAGCTTGTAACACAGCATTTTCTTGGTAGTTATTGGCAACAGCATTAAAGGATTTTCTGATGGCTTCGTATTCCAGTGGCATGAATTTGTGCTATTATTAAATGCACTATTCTATCATTTTGGATACAAACTTTGAAACTTTGTTTAATTTGTAAAAATAATACTAACGATTGCGACTATAATTCTATATGTAAAGGGTGTTTGTCATTACTATCTCATCCTCGGTTTAGCTGTCAACAATGTGGAGTAGAATTAGAACATCAGCAAAATATTTGTGGTAGTTGTTTAACTTTACCGCCTCCTTTTAGCTTCACATACTATGTTAGCAGTTATCAAGCCCCAATAGATAAATGGGTTATGGAATTAAAATTTGGAAAAAATGTCTTAATGTCACGATTATTTGCTGAACTTATGAGCCCACTTGTAAAGAATGCACAAGAGCCTATGATATTGGTGCCTGTACCACTGCACAAATCAAGACTAAGAAAACGAGGGTATAACCAAGCATATGAAATAGCTAAAGAGATAGCCAAGTTAAGCAAGTTAAAACTAGATACCTCTTTGAAGAGAATAAAAAAAACAGAAATGCAGGCTCAATTGAAATTTAAAGAGAGGACGAAGAATGTCAAAGGGGCATTCCAACTTAAACAACCCTTGAGTTCTAAACATATTATATTGGTTGACGATGTTATGACTACGGGTAACACATTAAAAGAGTGCGCTAAGACTTTAGTAAAAGCCGGGGCACAAGAAGTACAAATTTTGGTCTTTGCACGTAAGTCTTTGTAGTAAGTTTGTTATGCTCTTGGATTGATAGTAAGATGTCATCAATCAAAATCAAGTGATTATTCACTTGAAGGAGAAGAGCTATCTATCAACATCAGTTGGTTGGTTGGATTTTCAGCCTGCCTATAGGCTTCTAATGCATTTTCTGGTTCGCCTATTGAGTCGAAATAATGTGCCATGAGTTTATAAGTTTCAGCATTTGGGTTAATTTCAAGGCTATGTTGCAGGTAGGCCTGTGCCTTACCCCATAATTTGTGTTCTATGGAGAGTTTTCCAAGTATTTTCAAAAGCTCAGCATTTTCAGGGTTTTTCTTTAACCATTTTTCTGCGGTCTTCTTTTTTTCATCAGAATCCAGAGTTAACTGTGCCCATATTTTTAGAAGTGGGTCAGAAAATTCTTTAGTAAGTGTTTTTTCAGTCAGCGATGCAACCTGTTGATACATTCCAAGCTTTAAGCCGTTTTCCGCATACGCTTGAATATAGTTATATTGCAATTTTTCTTGTTTACTTAAACTTTCCCAAGTCGCTTGTAATTGATTTTCGTTTTCCGCAAAATTTAATTGTTGTTCTATTGAATATTGATTAAGTTTTAAAACTTTGTCTTCATTAATTATGCCTAATTTCTTCGCTTTTGGTAAAACTTCTCGTAGTTGTTGCCATTGCTCCGCATTTTGACTGGCCTGGGCCATAAGGTGTAATGCTTTTGGATTATTTGGATAGCTTTTTAATATTCGATGGAGTAAATTTATGGCTTTATCATTGTCACCCATTTTCACCCATAACTCACAACGGGTAAGATCAACGGTTAGTGGGTTGTCGGTATTGTTTTCAGCTTGGTCTAGGTAACCAAAAGCATCATTAACATTGTTTTGTGCTACTGCAGCACGAGCCGCAGCCATATAACTTAATTCGGGAGTTGGACTGTTTTTTGCTGAACGTAACAAAAGTTTTTCTGCAGCTTGCCACTTACCTTCTGATAGGGCTAACAGGCCTTTAGCAAAGGATTTTCGAGAGCGATTAGAGGTAAAAAGAGTTTTGGCTTTTTTGGGAAATCTAATTATATAAACAACTAACCAAAAAATGATTATAGCAACAATAATGAGTATGCTCGCGGTAATTACTTTAAGTTGAATCAAGTAGCCTGCAAACTCAATAGAAATTGTACCCGGATGTTTCATTAACCATGGTGTGATAAAAGCTGTAGCTAAGGCCAGGGTGATAATTAACAATATAGTTAGTATTTTTTTCATGAGCAATTAATTACCCGCTTTGTCAGTAGGTTGTTGGTTCAAAACGGTTAGTATTCCTTCAAGGGTTGGCAAAGCTGGATTAATGTTTAGCTCTTTTAACTCATCGAGTTCTTTAATTATGGCTTGAGAACTCTTTAGATAATCCTGTTGTAATAATGCTATTGTTTTGTCAATAGTATTTTGCCATTGTTGTTGGTTTTTTTGTTTTATGGCTAACGAAATTAAATCAAAATGTTTTAAAAGAGAGTAACTCTTGTTAACAGGGTTTTGCTGTTCTTGATTTTCTATTGGTTTATCAATTTTCTTTATTACTACCAATTTTTCATACCAAGCGCTGTTTTCATCTTTGCTAGTAATGCTGACATCTTTTTTAACTGATTCTGCCTTTAATTTAGAGGCGTGTATTGAAAGATTAATTAGTTTTTGCGTTAGTGAAGGACCTATTTGTTGGTTGATGACTTCTAGTTGATTAATGACTTGTTGGATATCTTCAGCTGTATTTTTCTGATTTTCTTGCAGAGAGTTTTTGGCATTTTTCAAAAGAATCGAGGCCTTTACTATGTTGCCATCACTTTCCAATTCAAATTGTGCTGACTGTAAGTAATGATTTGCCTTAATGTTGGTTGAAGGCTTTTCAGTAATTGTTTTTTTATTAACTTTAATGGTTTCTAATTCGACATTTAAGTTTTTAATTTCATCTTGAAGCAATGCAATGTTTTTACTTTGTTGGTCTAGTAATTTAGTGATTTCATCTAATTTAACGGTATTTTGTTGTTTTACAACAGCTACAACTTGAGTATTTTCGGTAATTTGTTCGTCTTTAACAGCAAGGGGAGCTTCTTTGATTTCAAGATCTTTTGGCTGTTGTGTTTCAAACTGGTCTTTATTAATGGGTTCAGAAAGAGGTTTTACTAGTTCTTGTGCATTGACCATTGTTGAAAAGAACAAATTAAACAAAAAAAATAGTGTTGCAATCAAAAGGGGGTGATTGTTTTGACAAGCATGTTGATTTTCCTTTATAGTCATAATTTTTTAACGAATAATAAATAATTGTATTATACCTTAAACTATGAATAAGATATTAGAAAATGATAAAAAACACATCGAGCAGTTGTTAACTAGTGTTAAGTCGTATGCTGTTGACTTTCTGGAAAATATAGATAACCTTCCAACAGGTGGTAAGGTTGCAACACGGCAATTTAATAAGCTTAACACCCAAGGAAAAGGTGCTGATGCCAGCTTAAAGGCTTTTGTTGAAAAATATCATGACATAATTGTAGCTTCTAGTGGGCCACGTTATTGGGGTTTTGTGACGGGTGGCGCAACTCCTGCATCTATTGTAGGTGATTGGTTGGCTTCAGTTTATGATCAAAACACGCAAACAATGCAGGGAGATGGTGATGTTTCTGCAGTTATTGAAATGGAAACAATTGCCCTGCTATTAGACTTATTTGAGTTACCAGATGATTTTTTTGGTGGCTTTGTTACAGGCGCGACACTTTCAAATTTTACATGTTTGGGAGTAGCAAGGCAGTGGCTAGGAAATCAGTTGGGAATGGATATTGCTAAGAATGGCATTGTTGATGGTTTAAAAATTTTAAGTGCGACGCCTCATTCTTCAGCAGTTAAATCTCTATCTATGTTGGGCATTGGAAGCGACAATATTATAAAAATTAAAACCCTAGCCGGTAATCGAGAAGCCATGGATATAGAAGATTTAAAGCTTCAAGCCCAACATTTAAATGGGCAACCATTTGTATTAATAAGCAGTGCAGGAACAGTAAACTCGGTTGATTTTGATGACTTTGTAAAAATTAATAAAATAAAGCAAGAGTTTGATTTTTGGTGGCATATTGATGCGGCATTTGGTGCTTATGCAGCTTGTTCGCCTCTCTATAGTCAATTGCTGACAAATTGGGAGTCGGCTGACAGTATAACTATTGACAATCACAAATGGTTAAATGTCCCTTATGAGAGTGCTATATTTTTGATTAAGAAGCAACATACATTATGTCAAATTAACACTTTCCAAAATTCAAACGCACCCTACCTAGGAGATCCACTCGATAACTTTAATTATTTGAATTTTTTACCAGAGAACTCTCGTAGACTCAGGGCCTTACCAGCGTGGTTTACCTTGAAGGCTTATGGAAAAGAGGGTTACCAGTCAATTGTTGAAAACTGTATTTCCTTGACTAAGCTATTAGCAGGGTTGATAGAAAAAGATGAAAACTTTAAAATACTCGCACCAATCCACTTAAATACGGTATGTTTCTCACTCGCAGAAGAATCAGATTCAGCCACTGAATACTTAAGCCGTTTAAATAAAGTAGGCAAAGTCTTTCTGACAGCAACCGTATTTGCAGGGAATAGTGCCATTAGAGCAGCTTTAGTCAATTGGCGAACCACTGAGAAAGACGTTATACTAGCGTATACAGAAATGAAAAAGGCATTAGCACTATGACACAAAAATTTATTACAGCACCTAAAGAGGTTGCACTTAAAACTACAGCAGGTTTTTTTGCCTTTGGGTTTGGTTCAGGATTAGCACCTTTTGCACCAGGGACCTTTGGTACTATAGTGGCTATTCCATTCTATTTGATTTTGGTACAATTTTCTTGGCCGATGTATGCTTGGCTTGTTTTGATTGCTTTCATTGTTGGAGTTAAGTTATGTAATGTGACAGGTGGTCGATTAGGGGTTCATGATTATGGTGGTATTGTTTGGGACGAATTTGTTGGTTTTTGGATTACGATGTTTCTGATACCTTTTACATGGCAAAATGTCATACTTGGTTTTCTCTTGTTTCGATTTTTTGATATAGTCAAGCCGCCACCAATTAATTGGCTAGATAAAAAAGTTTCGGGCGGGTTTGGCGTCATGATTGATGACGTTTTAGCAGGATTTTATGCCATGCTAGCGATGCTTTTGATCGATAAATATGTGCCGAATTACCTCAGTATATAATGCAATAGTGGTAAAGTTAAAAAAGACAATAAGATTCCATAAGCAACCATTGCTGCTGTTAACCTAGGTGCTAAATTGGCTTGGATTGCCAAAACGCCAGCAGTTATCATTGGTGGCATAGCAGCCTCAAAAACTGTGACTTGGAAAATTACACCAGTTAAGTCTAAGGCAAAAACCAACAACATAACAAATAAAGGTGCGGCTATCATCTTTAGCGTTAACCCAACTATAAAAGGATTTAATTGGTTGACATTAACTTTCAATTTCAATTGCATTCCTACGGCTATCATTACCAATGGTATCAGGCTAAGTGCAAAGGGTTTTAGTACCTCAAAATATATGTTAGGCAAATTAACAAAGTGTAATAATGTTGAACAAATCATCGCAATAAAAGGAGGAAACACAACAACTTTTTTCAATACTGTAACTATAGAAAACTGTTCTTGATGGTTTGAAAACAAGACCAAAATAAAAGAGCCATATATTGCTAGAGCTAAAAAACTGCCGAGTTGATCATAAATTAAGGCATAGGAAACGGCTTGTTCTCCAAAAAAAGCTTGGACCATCGGAAAACCCAAAAACGAGGTATTTCCTAATGGAACAATTAATAATAATGCACCCAAGACGTTATTTTCCCACTTAAAGAGTTTGGAAAGTAAAAGCACTAAACTAACAGACACCAATAATACTAACCAGTGTATCGCTGCAATCCCAAGCAAATTAGTATTAAACTCCATAACTGGAACAGTTAACAAAACAAGTGCTGGATAAGAAATATAAATAACAAAAGAATTTAGAAGCTGTGGCGTTTTACTTGGTATCCACTCAAGTCGCTGCAACATGGCACCCAAAGACATAAAAAGGATGATTAATAAAATGGTGTTCATTGGCTTTGGAACATTTAGTAATACTGCATTGTAATAGAAGTAAACACAAGCTGTAATCTTTGTTAACAATCTAACAATAAAAAAATGTTCACAGTGTGATAAAATATAATTTTTAATTTAATACGAGATAATAATATGAGTGGAATTATGGATATGATAACCCAACAATTGGGTTCAAGCATGGTTGATCAAATGGCTTCAAAATTGGGTGGAAATAGTGATGGTATAAAACGTGCTTCAGCTATGGCCGTACCTATGCTTATCGAAGCTTTAAAGCGAAACGCTGGATCTACAAAAGGAGCAGAAGCTTTAGCTGGTGCACTTGATAAAAATCATAGTGACGGCGGAATTCTAGGAAATCTTGGAGGTTTACTAGGTGGCTCTTCAATGCAAAATGGCGGTAAGATTCTTGGTCATGTGTTTGGTGGAAAACAAGACAATTTGGCACAACAGTTAGGTAAAGCTACTGGGTTAGGCGGCAAAGGCGCTGGTGACCTGATGTCTATGCTAGCACCTATGGTAATGGGAGCTTTGGGCAAAGCGAAACAACAAAGTGGTTCGGGAGTAAGTGGTTTGCAAGACCTCTTACGTCAAGAACAAAATACCATTCAAAGGCGCCAACCAAAACAAATGGGTATGATACAAGGAATGCTAGATAGTGATGGGGATGGTGATGTAGATATGAGCGATATTCTAAAAAAAGGCTCAGGTCTGTTGAGTGGGTTTTTTAAACGCTGATTCCAATTGATAAATGCATTAAAAACCCACAATAGCTGTGGGTTTTTTTATTCGAAAAAAGTTAATGTTGTTTTTGTCTTTTATTCCTAACACCGACCTTGTTCTGTTTAACTTTTAGATTTAATAAACTTGCCAAGTGTCCCTTTTCATTGCAGTGAATAAAGTCTTTTTCTAATGCATCAAAAGCTATTTTTTCATCAATACCCAACACATTGATTAATTGCTGATGCAATAATTTGAATAAACGTCGTAGTGAAATTTTCCAAGAACTTCCTTCTGTCTTGTATAAATTATCCGACAACTTCATGAAATTTAAAAAAGGAGTATCAGCAAAAATAACCTTTTTAGTATTTTGAAACCTACCAGAATTTCCAATCATATCCCAAAATCGTGCAAAACGATTGACTCGTTGCATGGTATCAAAATCAATATCACGCGTCGATAAAATAGTGTAAGGTTGGTTTTCATTGTAAACCATCTTATATTCTTTTGTGTGGCGGTTTATTGGTGCACCACGTAAACGTTTTAAAATACCTAACTGAATTTCTTGTGGATTTAATCCTACCAGTTTATCAAAGCTTTTTGCAAAATTTTCTAAATTATCACCGGGCAAGCCAAATATTAAATCAGCATGAATATGTGCCTTTGTATTATTTCGTAACCACACTAAATTTTCACAGGTTTTTTCATTGTCTTGTTTACGAGAAATTAAATCTTGTATTTTTGGATCAAAAGTTTGTACGCCTATTTCAAATTGCAAAACATGATCAGGAAATTTGGCCAATATTTCACGTAATTTATCAGGTAACCTGTCGGGAACGACTTCAAAATGTATAGACATATCATTGCTTTTATTCTTAGACAGATGATCTAAGAAAAACTCCAAAATTGCTATAGTAGTTTTAACTTTAAGATTGAAGGTTCTATCAATAAATTTAAAATGATTGGCACCTCGTTGAATAAGCTTATCCATTTCTACTAAAAAAAGATCGATATTAAAGGATTTTGAGGTCTTATCCAAAGCGGATAAACAAAACTCACACTTAAATGGGCAGCCACGAGAAGCCTCTACATACAAAATACGGTTTTTTATATCATTATCATCATAAAACTCATAAGGCATAACGAGTTGTTCTAACGGTAATGGTATTCCAGCAATGACATTTTCTAATGGTGTTTGTTCACTAAGTAGCTGATTGCATAATGTTTTAAACTGTAATTCTCCTGCCCCAGTTATGGTGTAATCAACAGAATCTAACCAATTAGGTGCATCAGGAACATGGCTAACCTCAGGGCCGCCAACCACAATTTTAATTTTGGGTTTAATTTGCTTAAGTAACTTAATGCACTGCCCTGTTTCAACAACGTTCCAAATATACACGCCAAAACCAATAATTTTTGGTTTGTTAGCTAATAATTTTTCGACTATATCCAATGGCCTTTCGTGAATGGTAAATTCTTGAATTTTTGCATGGTCTTTTAAATTTCCTAAATTGGCATACAAATAACGTAATCCAAAGGCGCAATGGATGTATTTGGAATTGAGTGTTGAGAGTAAAATATTTGGCATGGTCGTATTGTATCAACACTAAAGAGAATAGTGTAAACTCTATTAGATAACTGCTATATTAACCCTGAGTTATAATACCGTAAATACAGTCTCAACCTATTTGTTCTTGGCAAGGCATTCTGACTAAAAAATTAAATCTTAAATGTTAAAATATAACTTTTAGTTTATAACCAGTTGGTTGTGTCATTGAATTTCGGCTATAATATCCATCCTTTCAAGGTGGGTACATTAGTCTATTGAACTCTTATGTAAACACCGATAATAATTAAATGGTTATATTACAATGACATCTTATGTATTTGTCACTGGTGGCGTTGTTTCGTCATTAGGGAAAGGAATTGCTGCAGCATCACTAGCATCACTGCTAGAGTCTCGCGGTTTAAAAGTTACGCTTATGAAATTGGACCCATATATCAATGTTGATCCAGGTACCATGAGTCCGTTTCAACATGGTGAAGTTTTTGTCACAGAAGATGGGGCAGAAACTGATTTGGATTTAGGTCATTACGAACGCTATGTTCGCACTAAAATGGGCCGTAAAAACAATTTCACTTCAGGTCAAATTTATGAAGCAGTTATCAAAAAAGAACGCCGTGGTGATTATCTTGGTGGTACAGTTCAAGTAATTCCACACATAACCGATCATATCAAAGAAAAAATCAAGCGAGCAGGTGAAGGCTATGATGTTATTATGGTTGAAATCGGTGGAACGGTAGGAGACATTGAGTCCTTACCATTTATGGAGGCCATTCGTCAATTTGGGGTGGAACAAGGTAAAAGCAACTCAATGTTTGTTCACTTAACCTTGGTCCCTTATTTAAAAGCTGCTGGTGAGTTGAAAACAAAACCAACCCAGCACTCGGTTAAAGAACTGCGATCAATTGGTATTCAACCAGATGTTTTGTTGTGTCGATCTGAGCGAAAAGTTCCTGAAAACGAACGTAAAAAGATCTCATTGTTCACCAACGTCGCCGAAAAAGCAGTGATTAACATGGTGGATGTGGATAATATCTACAAAATCCCCGAAGTATTAAGTCAGGCTGGCTTTGATGATTTGGTTGTTGAACAATTCGACCTTAAGTGTGGCAAAGTTGATTTAACTGAATGGCAAAAAGTCATAAACACAGAAGAATCAGCAACGGATATAATTACTGTCGGTATGGTAGGAAAGTATTTAGATCATTCAGATGCGTATAAATCACTCTACGAAGCCCTGCGTCATGCTGGTATTCCAAATAATGTTAAAGTTGTCATTAATAGCATTGATTCAGAAAACCTAGATTCAGGGAAACTAGCACAAGTTGATGCAATTTTAGTTCCAGGCGGATTTGGTAATCGTGGTTTTGAAGGAAAAATAAAAGCCGTACAATATGCCCGCGAAAATAAGGTTCCCTATTTAGGAATTTGTTACGGTATGCATGCTGTAGTTATTGAATACGCTCGCAATGTTTGTGGGTTAGAAGCAGCCAATACCACAGAAAACAATATCAAAACACCGCATCCTGTTATCGCCTTAATCACTCAATGGGAAGATCATTTAGGTCAAATTGAAACACGAAACCTTAATTCCGATTTAGGTGGAACCATGCGGTTAGGTGCACAAAAATCACTATTAAAACAAGACTCATTAGTGAGCAAGGTGTATGACAGCAATGTTGTTATCGAACGACATCGTCACCGTTATGAATTTAACAACGCTTACCGTGAAAAATTGCAAGAATGTGGTCTGGATTTATCAGCGACATCTGAAGACGGTGAATTAATTGAAATGGTAGAGTTACCACAAGCTGAACATCCATGGTTTATTGCTTGTCAGTTTCACCCAGAATTCACCTCAACACCCAGAGATGGTCATCCATTATTTGCTGACTTTATTAAGGCAGCCAAGGAAAATAAATTATGAAATTATGTAACTTTAAAGTCGGACTCGACAAACCTTTTTTCTTATTAGCAGGCCCATGTGTAATCGAATCAGAACAACTGGCTATTGAGACCGCAGGAAAACTAAAAGAAATCTGTGAAAAACTCAGCATTCCTTTTATCTTCAAATCATCTTTTGACAAAGCCAATCGAACATCTATAGACAGTTTTCGTGGTTTAGGGATGAAAAATGGCTTAAATATTTTACAAGCCGTAAAAGACCAAATCGGAGTCCCTGTGATAACTGATGTTCACGAAGATACGCCCATGGATGAAGTTGCAAGCGTTGTCGATGTAATTCAGACACCGGCTTTTTTGGCTCGCCAAACAAATTTTATTGTAAAAGCATGCAGTGCTGGCGTTCCAGTAAATATCAAAAAAGGCCAGTTCATGTCACCATGGGATATGGTTAACGTGGTTAAAAAAGCCAAATCTACAGGTAATGAACAAATTATGGTTTGTGAACGAGGAGCAAGTTTTGGTTACAACAACCTGGTTTCAGATATGCGTTCATTGGCAGTAATGCGTGATACTAAGTGCCCGGTGGTTTTTGATGCGACACATTCAGTACAGTTGCCCGGAGGCCAAGGTGGTACATCAGGAGGACAGCGTGAATTTATTCCCGTACTTGCCCGTGCTGCTGTGGCAGCAGGTGTTTCCGGTTTGTTTATGGAAACCCATCCAGATCCAAGCGTTGCTAAAAGTGATGGGCCAAATGCCATTAAACTGCACATGATAGAACAGTTATTGAGCACTTTAAAATCAATTGACGAAAGTGTTAAAGCACAACCGTTTTTAGAACAAAACAACGACTGGAACTAGAATTAACTGAGCGTAAAAATGTGAACTCACCAAGCCACAAAATATTTACAAATATTCCTAAAGCACGTTTTAAAAAAGGATAGCATCGAATGATTGACGATTGAGGGTTCTTTGGCATTAGGAAGCTTTAGTGCCAAAGCACAGAGCATTACTACCGTACTAAATCCCTTGGTTAGAGCTACTGCTGCCATAATTGATTGCTTTTAATAATTTCCTTAAATACAGTTGTTGATTATTGCAGTAAAGGCAAAGAGTGGTCATTTAAGTATTTGTTGCCCCAAATAATCATGCGATTATAGTCAAAATCAACTTTTTTAATTCGTGGTTTTAAAACCTCAGACAAGCGTAATAGCACTTAAAACAGTCGGCAAATGCACTTTTACCCTGTTATTTGCGTATATAAATGCAAAAGTGCAAATATATCACGAATATAACGCATATAAATGCATAAATATAAGACTTCAATCTGAAATAAGGCTGTGTTACTATCAAAACCATGAAAAACAATACATTTTTTAACAAAAATAAAGCGATATATGGCACTAATGCAGGTATATTAAGTTGTTATAAGTAAAATGACTGACAACTACACGAAGTTAAAAGATCGGTGGCCCAGTAGAAAATCGATCGACAAAATTAACGATGTCGTAGGGGCTCCATCTGACGGTTGGAGTCAAGACCCGGAAATTGAATTAGCTAAGTCTCAATACATTCCCAAATTACTTTCCTTGTATGGTAGTAAAGGTATGGATGATGACGATAATTTTTATATCATGTCATTTTTATTTGCATGTTTTGAAGAAGCGGTTGTTGATGGTCTAAATATCGATAATCATTGGAAAGAGGCTACTAAGATAATTACCAACGACATTGAGCTTCACGCTTCCACTTTGGCCTATTGGTCATGTTATGAGGCAGAGGACCCCAACGATCCAGAGCAGATGTTTCCTATCAGTCAACGGGTACGGGAGATATGGGATGGTTATCGAGCAAATTACTTATAACAATCGCATCAAATGCGACGCTCGTACCTCGCGCGCTTTATGCGGGCGTTATATTTAGAAAGGAATCTAAAGGAGAAATAGATCATGGTAAATGAGAGTGTAATTTCTGAACACTACAAGCACGGTCAACTCATGGAGTTGATCGAGACCGGGCTCCGTGAAATGGGTAAGTCTAAAGATAGTGTTACAGTCGAAGATCTTGCACCGGTAGATGAGTTTCATATCGGTGGTAGGGCCGCCACTGAGCATCTGGTAAATCAGTTGGTTATCCGCCAATCTGATAGGTTGCTTGATGTAGGTTGCGGGTTAGGCGGAGCAAGTCGATTTGTCGCAAAAACCTATGGCAATGCTGTCACCGGTATTGATCTAACAGAAGATTACGTGTCTGTGGGGAATGCACTATCGTGTTGGGTGGGGCTCCAAGATTTAGTCTCTTTACGCCAAGGAAGCGCTCTCAATATGCCGTTTGATAATGCTTCTTATGATGGTGCGTATATGCTACATGTTGGCATGAACATACAAGATAAAGAATGTTTATTCTCGCAAATTTCTGAGGTTTTAAAGTCAGGATCGAGATTTGGGGTTTATGACGTTATGCGTACTTCGGATGGTGGTTTGTCCTATCCTGTTCCCTGGGCTTCAGATGACAGTTTCAGTTTTCTTGCAAATGCAGAGGAGTACAGCTTCCTGCTAGAGTCAGCTGGTTTCAAGATCGAGTGCATAGCCAATAGAAAGGATTTTGCGCTTGAATATTTCAAGCGGCTTAAAGAAAAAGCAGACGCAACCAATGGGCCGCCCCCAATAGGTCTGCATTTGCTAATGCAAAGTACTACGCCGGTAAAAATCAAGAACATGATTGAGAATATTGTCAACGGACTTATATCTCCAACTGAGATAGTAGCGCAAAAAACATAACAAACGCTTGCAGCGGGCGTTAAATGCTAAGGAAGCTATGAGTATTACACTAAGATCAATCGGATTATTCGGAATACTAATATTTGGAATTTTTCTCTCCATTACCTTTGTGTCACCGAAAGTTATTGAAGAGTCCGCTAAAGGGTTCGTGATATACCAGATTGAGAAGGAAGTGAAAGAGAGACGGCAGGTCATAATTGATTCTAGCGTTTCAAGTAAAGCTCTGAGTATTGTCGAAAACTTTGGATTAGAATCTGAACAAATCCAGAGAGATTTAGATAACAACCTACCAGAAAAAATAGCAAGCGTTATTGCTTCAATGTGTGGCTATGATTGTGAGAAGAAAAAGGCAATAGCCGACTCAATTGCCTCAGGTTATTTAGACCGTCTCAAGGGTATCAAAATTGCCCAAGATACTCTAGGTGATATCATAAAGGGAAAGTACATCGAAATAGTTAGCAATTTAAAACTTGACCTTCGTATATTCCTCGGATCAAATTTTTTAATGTTTCTAATTCTGCTAATCGTATCTTTAACCAAACCGAAAGCTATAGCTCACTTATTTGTGCCTGGGGTGCTTTTGCTCTCTGCTACCATTCTGGCATCAGCTATATACGTATTTGGCCAAGATTGGTTCTACACTATTCTATATAATGACTATATGGGATTTGGCTACTTGGCGTATATAGCGGTAATATTTGGTGTATTGATAGACATTGCGTTCAATAAAGCTAGAGTCATAACTGAGTTGATAAACGGTATAGCCAATGCAGTTGGTTCGGCATTCTCGGTGCTTCCGTGCTAGCTGCATTTAACAAGCGCTTCCAGTGTGACACCAAAACCTCCGCGTTTTTTTGTTACTCGCGGCGCTCAAACACTAATACAAAAACATTCCGACTGCCGCTCCGTGTCGTCGGTTTATAGCAAACGTGAAAAATTCAATGAAGAAAGTATACATAATGACTGCTTTTCTGTTCCTAGTCAGTTGTGCGTCCACAGGAATGAAAACGGCAATTGATCAAGTGCCAATGTAAGGATCGATTGACAGAAATTCAGAAAATGTGTTGAAAGCCGCGGATGAGAAATTAATTGCTGATACAACAGCTCATTATGGATCTAGAGAAAAAGCAAGCCAAGCCTTTGTAGACGCTGAAACATTTGAGCCAGAAAAGGGATATTTTTATGCAATATGGGCTGCTGCATATTATTGGAGAGAAAATTATGCTGCAGGGTTGATAACTAATGTGCCGAATCAATTTAAACTGGGACTATCCTTTGTGTCTATCATCACTCCTAAATAGTGTTTGGGGCTTTAAACGGAGTTATTTCTCCTAAATTTTATCCTGTCACCGCTCTTTGCTAAATAAAAGTAAACACAAACATAAAACTATATGAAAAATGAGGTGTTTTCTACTTTAAATCACATCTGTGAAGTGATAAGATTCGAGGCTTTATTACATAATCCTTGCGATAGAAAACAATAAAATGTCATCAATTAAAAAAATACACGCACGTGAAGTCCTTGACTCACGTGGAAACCCAACTTTAGAAGCAGAAGTCACATTAGAATCAGGTGCTTTTGGCCATGCAATTGTCCCGTCTGGTGCCTCTACTGGAGCACGTGAGGCCATCGAATTACGCGATGGAGATAAGTCACGTTATTTAGGCAAAGGTGTACAAAAAGCGGTAACAAATGTTAACACCAGTATCGCCAATGAATTAATGGGTCAGGATGCTAGTAATCAAGCTGACATTGACCAAAAAATGATTAACTTAGATGGAACCCACAACAAAGCAAACCTTGGTGCAAATGCGATATTAGGCGTATCTCTTGCCACTGCAAAAGCTGTAGCCAGTGAAACTCACACACCTTTATACAGAAGTTTGGCAACAACCAAAGACTTTGTCTTGCCTGTGCCGATGATGAATATTATCAATGGAGGAGAACATGCTGACAATAATGTGGATATTCAAGAATTTATGGTTATGCCTGTCGGTTTTAACCGTTTTTCCGAAGCGTTACGTTGTGGGACTGAAATTTTTCATAGTTTGAAATCGGTACTGAAAGGTAAGGGCCTGAATACAGCCGTTGGTGATGAAGGAGGTTTTGCACCAAACTTACGTTCAAATGTAGAAGCAGTAGAGACCATTATGCATGCCATTGAATTGGCTGGCTACCAAGCAGGTAAAGATGTCTATTTGGCCTTAGATTGTGCTGCATCGGAATTTCATAATAAGGGTGTTTATGACTTAGCAGGTGAAGGCAAAAAATTTGATTCCAACGGTTTTACTGATTTCTTAGCTTCGTGGGTTGACCAGTATCCAATTATTTCAATCGAAGATGGTTTAGATGAAGCAGATTGGACTGGTTGGAAATACCAAACGGAACAATTGGCCAACAAAATTCAAATTGTTGGAGATGATTTGTTTGTGACTAATCCAACTATATTCGCCGAAGGCATAGAAAAAGGCATAGCTAATTCTATCTTAATTAAACTGAACCAAATTGGCACCTTAACTGAAACCCTAAAAGCCATAGACATGGCAGATCAGGCCAATTATACAGCTGTTATTTCTCATCGAAGTGGTGAAACTGAAGACAATACAATTGCCGATCTAGTGGTGGCCACCAGCGCGACTCAAATTAAAACGGGTTCCCTTTGTCGTTCTGATCGTATAGCCAAATACAATCAATTGCTGCGAATAGAGGACGATTTAGGTAAAGATGCACACTATGCCGGTGCTTCAGCGTTTGCTAAACTTGGTATTTTATAGTGGTAGTCAAAAAATAGTGGTGAATGTCTGTAACTATTCAGAGTGCCCTACTCAGTGAAAGACTAGGGCATGAGCTAAATAGTTACTCAAGACTTACTGCTGCATTCTGTGTAGATTTATTAGTCCGGTATTTCAATTTTAGTCAATCACTTGATAGTAGCGATCCAATTAGCCACTTTTTTATCTAATACTTCCATTGGTACGGCCCCACCTAATAAAATGAGGTCATGAAAAGCTTTTATATCAAACTTATCACCCAATTGTTTTTTGGCATCATTTCGAAGTTTCAGAATATTTATCATACCCAGTTTATAACCCAAGGCTTGTCCTGGCCAAATCATGTAACGTTCAATTTCTGCAACCACGTCAGATTCAACAGTACCGGTTGTTTCTGCCATGTATTTAATCGCTTGTTCTCGGCTCCATTTTTTATAATGCAAACCTGTATCTACTACCAATCTGACAGCCCTGAACATCTCGGCTTTCAAACGACCTAAATCACTGAAAGGGTCGTTTTTATACAAGCCCATTTCTTTGGCTACTTGTTCAGAATACAATGCCCAACCTTCAACATAGGCGTTGTAAGGTGCGATACGTCTTAGCATAGGTAAACTTTCTTGTTCCAGATTTAGTGCTATTTGCCAATGGTGACCTGGGATAGCTTCATGGTAAGTTAGGGTTTTTAAATCAAATTTTGGATTGGCCTTTATGTCACGTAAATTAATCCAGTAAATTCCTGGCGCTGATCCATCTAAAGGAGGATTGGTGTACATGCCACCTGGAGCCGATTCTTCGCGTGCTTTGGGAAACTTGCGAACTTCAACTTGGTATTTGGGGCGTGTGGTAAATTGTTCACCCATCATTGCCGATATTTCATTAATATAACCGTTTAAGTCATTAAGTAACTTTTCACGCCCTGCATCAGAATCTTCATAGAGAAATTTTTCATCGTCATTAATAACTGTCATTCTTTGACCAACCGTTCCTTGAGTTAAGCCTTGTGCAATTAAAATTTCATTCATTTCTGCCGTTATTCTATCGACTTCATTTAGCCCTAGTTGATGAATTTGTGCGGGTGTTAGATCAGTGTCACCCAACATTTTTACCGCATCTTGGTAAAAAGCAGCACCGTTAGGCTGTGCCCAAATTCCAGACTCTTTTGTTGCAATCATGGAAAGGTCATTCAGTTGTGAAATGATGCTTTCATAGGCGGGATACACTTTTTGTTTTACCAGTTTTTTTACTTTGGCGGCTAATTGTTGTTTTTGATGTTGATTGAAGTTGTTGTTGTTTTTAATTTTTGCGACAAATGAGGTAACAAAAGGGTGATTGTTTGCTTCTGGTTTTATAAAGCTTTGCATCGCAGTTATCGACTTTTCTACTATTACTAAGGGCGGAATCCAATTTTCATCGGCATCGACAGACATTTTTGCCAAGACATTTTCGACAAATAAATCAAAATGATCTAAGCGTTTAATGTAATCATTTGCATCATCTGAGGTGTTAATTTGTTGATTGGTAATCATGGCATTAGGGGCATCAATTAAAGGGCCATTGATTTGATTAACGATAAAAGCTGATAAACCCATCCAAACATCTATATAACCAATATCAAACTCAGAATTGCCAGAAAAATATCGGGTAAGGTTTCTCATAACTTCTGTATGTTCGTCTGTGTTTTTGGTTGTTTTTAATTGTTGATTAATGTGTAATAAAGAAAGGCGCAATTGCTTTTCTGACGCAGGAGAAAAGTCTTCTAAACGGTGATTAAATTTACCGCCGGCAAGTTTTTCATTAATACCATACATGGTAGAACTTGCGGGGCGTTCATTAAATAAAGTGGCAGTGCTTTCCTGATATAATAATGCTAGGTCATCCGCTTGTTTTGTAGTTGTTTTTTTATGGCACGCATTTAAAAGTAACGCGATAACTATAAAGTAAATTAATTTTCTATTTTTCATTAAATTCTCCTCGACATAGCTCCATTGTAATATAATCAATGGTGCAATTCCTATAGTTGATGTTATTTCTTTTTAACATTATTAAGTAAAATTAATAGCGAATCTTGACAAAAATGATGACTTTTAAATGGATAAAGTTATTTTCAAATGTTTCATTATCTACCTTTGAAATATGGACCAATTACAAAACCAATCAATAAAAAACATATGGCAGGATTTTATAACTAAATACCCTCACTATAATTCAAGCAATGTGCCTGAATCCTATTATTTTTGCGACAATCAAAAGGATGCTGACGCGTGTGCTGATCTTGTTGTAAAAGGCATCAAACAAGCTTCAGCTAGTTCACAAGGGTGGTATGATAGAAATGAAGAAAAACCTGCTAAAAATGGCCAATTGTTCATAATAACAAACTGGGAAGGTGAGGCAAAGGCCATAATAAAAATCACCAAAATTGAACCCAAACCTTACAATGAAATCACCGAAGAATTTGCTCAAATAGAAGGAGAAGGAGATAAGTCACTCGAATATTGGAAAAAAGTTCACTGGGTTTTTTATATCCTAGAAAGGCAACCTTACCATGAAAAACCAAGTGAAGATATGATTATCGTTTGTGAATATTTTGACACGGTTTGGAGTTAAGATGAGACTGTCAGCGCAAATAGAATTGGCTAATTAAAAACGATTTAGGTTCACTGTTATGATCATGCAGCTTTATTCGTGGTTCTGTATTGGGAATTGGGTATAATGTAATCAATTAATAGTTAACATGCAAATATGAAACAAATTAATCTAACTGTACAAAGCCAAGGTCGAGGTTATTATTTAATAACCAATCAAATTGAACAAGCTTTAGGAAAAAAGCTTACTACTATTGATGCTGGGTTGTTGCATGTTTTTTTAAAACATACGAGTGCTAGCTTAACGATTAATGAAAACGCTGATCCTACTGTAAGAGAAGATTTTAAAAATTTTGAAGAAAAATTGGTCCCTAGAAATTTCCCCTACACTCATGATTATGAGGGTGAAGATGATTGCCCTGCTCATATTAAATCTTCACTATTTGGTTGCGATTTAACTATCCCAATAAGCAATGGGAATTTGGGTCTTGGAACGTGGCAAGGAATATACCTTTGTGAACATCGGGATAGGCCACAAAGAAGAGCGTTGATTATCACCATACATCATTAAGTGTTAAGTGAGGACACCTATAGGTTTTAAAAATTTATACCAAGTTTTATATATTAACCCGCCGGGTTAATAAACATAACTAAAAGGCGTTATAGCTAGGAACATGATGCCATAACACCTACGTCGGTTGCTAATTAGTTTTTAATGACAGGAAAACCTCTATCTCGCATTAAGGCATCTGTATTGGCATCACGACCACGGAATTTTCTAAATGCATCGGCAGGGTCTAAAGAGTTTCTTGGAGCGAAAAGATATTTAACTAATTTTCCTGCCATATTTTCATCATAAAAACCACCCGGTGCTTCAGCAAAGGCTTCACTGGCATCAGCGGTTAAGACATCAGCCCACATGTAACCATAATAAGCTGTTGCATAACCTTCGCCAGAAAATACATGACCAAAATGTGGTGAACGGTGACGCATAGGCAATTCATTTGGCATGTTAAGTTTTGCTAAGGTTTCTCTTTCAAAAACATCTGGATCAAGGTTTGTTGGGTCAGCCAGGTGAAACTCCATGTCCATTAAAGCGGAGGCTAAATATTCAGTGGTTGCAAAACCCTGATTAAATGTTGAGGATTTCTTAATCTTTTTAATCAATGATTTAGGAATGGTTTGTCCTGTCTTATAGTGTTTTAAGAATCGATTAATAACTTCATCTGTAGATAACCAACGTTCCAATAGTTGAGATTGAAATTCAGTATAGTCACGAACACCGCCATTAAGTGTTGGGTAACGCACATTGGAAGATAAAGCGTGTAAAGCATGTCCAAACTCATGGAAAAAAGTTTCTGCATCATCCCAAGAAATTAGCACAGCTTGTCCTTCAGCCGGTTTCACGTAATTTGAATTATTTGATGACAATACAGTTTTGAGCCCATCAAAGGTGGTATGTGAGCGGTATGAATTTGCCCAAGCACCAGACCGTTTTCCTTTGCGAGCAAAAGGATCGAGGTACCACAAACCGATGTGTTTTCCAGAATCTAAATCAGTGACTTCCCAAACCTTAACATCAGGATGATAAACTGGAACTGAGCCTTTAGGTACGGCAGTAAATTTAAAATTAAATAAACGACCAGCAACATAATGTAAGGCATTAGTGAGGTTTCCTAGTTGCAGGTATTCTTTCACTTCATTTGAGTCTAGATCATATTTCTTTTTACGTACTTTTTCTGCGTAATATCGGTAATCCCAAGGTTTAATGGTGATATTGTCATTATCAGCGATTTCTTGCATGTCTTCAACTTCTTCTGCTACACGGGCGATGGCAGCTGGCCAAACTGACTTGAGTAGATTTAAAGCATTTTCAGGGTTTTTTGCCATGCGGTTTTGTAGGCGCCATTGGGCATAGTTTTGGTAGCCAAGAAGTTCTACACGTTGACGTCGTAATTGTAAAATTTTGGTGATAAGTTTATTGTTGTCATGCTCTTCACCGTTATCGCCACGAGCGTAATATTTGCTCCAAACTTGCCTACGTAAATCTCGGTTATCACTGTATGTTAAAAAAGGGTCCATCGAAGAACGAGTATTGTTAACAGCATACATGCCTTCTTTACCCAGCGATTTAGCAGCATTAGCAGCAGAACTTATATAGGAGTCAGAGAGGCCTCCAGTTTGGTCCTTATTAAAAAACGTAGGATAGTTTTCTTCATCATGTAAGATGTTATTGCCAAATTTATTGTATATGATTGAAAGTTCCTTGTTGATTGCCGCGTACTGCTTTTTAGAGTCGTCATCTAATGCTGCACCGCTCATGGCAAAGCCATCATACGTTAACTGTACAACACGTTGTTGATCAGCATCTAATGGATTTTTTAAACTATTATCATAAACAGTTTTAACACGGTTAAATAATTTTTTATTTTGTTGAATTTTTGCAGTCATATCAGAAAATTTAGGTGAAAGCTGGCGTTGAATTTTTCTAAATTCAGGTGAAGACAGGTTACTGCTCCAGATTCCATAAAAAGTAAAACCACGAGAAAGCAACTCACCAGCTCTTTCAAGTGCTACTATGGTGTTTTCAAATGTGGCTGATTGTGGGTTGTTGGCAATGTTTTCAATTTCAGCGAGGTTTTGAGCAACAGCATAATCAAAGGCTGGCATAATATCTTCTAGCTTCATTTTTTCAAAAGCGGGCACTCCACCATACGGTCCGCCCCACTCATTTATGAGCGGGTTAGTCTGCTCTAAAGAAAGCTTTGTTGGGGTTGTTTTTAAATCATTAACTTGCGAACAAGCTGAGAGAATAACTACGAGCAGTACGAGGCTAAAATTTAATTTTTTCATAATGAATATTG
The DNA here is from genome assembly GCA_016744455.1 of Alcanivoracaceae bacterium. Classification (GTDB taxonomy): domain Bacteria; phylum Pseudomonadota; class Gammaproteobacteria; order Xanthomonadales; family Marinicellaceae; genus NORP309. The sequence continues at coordinate 63,332 of JADGEI010000009.1, read as the reverse complement.
CTGATTAGAATTAGCGGGTAATTTTATCAAATAATGTATTTTAAAACAGTACCATAAGTCATGGTTTAGTATAAGGGCTAATAGTGATCTATTTGACGCACTTTTTGCCTCGATTGGTGTATTTATTACTCTTTTTATCCACTGTCCCAGAGTTGTGCAAAACTCCCTAATAGTAAAATGGGGAGGAATAGTAATTTTAGCAAAAGCAAAAATAGCCCACCTAAAAAACTGAAGACAAAAACAAATACCCCTGTTAGCAGTACAAAAATAAAAATAAAAGGTGTAAGAGCAAAAGCCATAACTATTAAAAATAACTTAAGTGCCAGTAAAAATAATAAGATAGGTATAAATAATTCCATCACAGTTTTCCAAATTTTTTGTTAATACAATATAGCAAAACCACGCCATTTTATTAAGTGTCAAAAGTCATAATTAAATTTTTGCTAAGGTTTATTTTGCTGTTCATTTTGTGGCTCTGAGTACTAATTAGTACTGTATCAAGATTTCAAAACCCATAAAACACAAACAAGTGTTTGCAAAAATAAGTTATTAAGTTATATTAGTAGTTGCTAATTTAAAGAAAGGAGTAAATTTTTGAAATCAAATAGAGTCGTTATTGGGGCTTTGGTGTTATTTTTTGGCTTGGTTTTGTTGTCATCGTGTAAAAACAAAAAAACCGATCCTTTAGTTGGGTTAGCTGACTCCAGAAAAACCACCTTAGGGTTATATGTTACAGCGGTAGATGCTTATGAGATGCTAAAAAAAGACGATAAGATTTTTTTTCTTGATGTTAGAACACGGGCAGAAGTAGCCTTTTTAGGTATGCCTGCTTTAGCTGATACAAATATTCCTTATATGTTGGTAGGTGATTGGGATGAATGGGATAAAAAGAAAAATACCTTTAAAATACAAGCCAATAGTAATTTTCTTCCTTATTTTAAAGATTATATGAGGAGCAATGGGTTAGGTAAAGAAACTAAGATTATTACTATTTGTCGCTCAGGTAATCGCAGTGCAAAAGCGGTTAATTTATTATCAAAAATTGGATACAGTAATGTTTACACTGTTATCGATGGGTTTGAAGGTTCAACAAAGGAGAATGGTTGGAAAAATAATGGATTACCATGGAGTAATAAATTAGATCAAAACAAAATGTATCAAGAAGGTTTCTAAATCTAACTTCTTAGTTAAAAAAGCCACTTGCAAAAGTGGCTTTCATAATCCAAAATAGGTTAAAACAACTAAAAATCACCTTCAACTGTATTTAGACCTAATGCAGCCCAATCTAACATACCACCACGATAGTAGTAGATTTTATCTGCAGGAAAGCCATCACGAATCATCGCTTTCATTGCCATTGGAGATTGTGGGCAAACTGGACCATTACAAAATGCATAGACTTTTTTAGCCTCTGCACAGTTATACTTTCCATCAGTTTTAGTGCAACCTAATTCTTCCATTCGGCCAGCAACTTCTGTGTAAGGGATGTTAATAGCAGTAGGAATTGTTGCATCAGCAAACCAATCTTGGGTACGCATATCTACTAAAAGTGCATCTTTGTCATCAAGTGACTTTAAGATGTCAATTTCAGTTACAGGATGTACTCCTTCAAATGGCACAAGCACTTGTAGCCAACCTTTGTTTTTTGCACAAGGTGTCATTTCACGAGTGAATGTGACACCACCAGCAGTAAAAGATTTGTTATCATCCTGTGACATTATGTGTAACATTTCCTTAGCTGGAGCTGCCTCACTCTTGGTTGCAGTTTCTTTATCTTTCTTTGCAAAAGACACGTTAAAACTTAACGCAAAAACGAGCCCTGTCGTTAGTAATAGATTTTTTTTCATTTGTGTTCTCTTTTTTTCATTAACTTAGATGGCGTATTAAAGCCTTTTCATTTGAATTTTTACAATTTGGTTATCACAACTTGCAATCATACAAATTTACTATATATTAGGTTTCTCTAATTTACAAGTATGGATAAGCTATGCCACAATTAAACAGACGTGATATGTTAAAACTTTTGGGTTTAGGAACAGTAAGTGTTTCAATTCCTGGGTTGATTTCTTGTCAATCTAAAAACAAAGCTGCAGCCATTCCTCAAGATTTTTACAGCTTACCCATGAAGGGAAAAGCGAGAATACTACACATTACCGATGTTCATGGCCAGTTAAATCCGGTTTACTTTCGTGAACCTAATGTAAACTTAGGTGTTGGTGCTGCTTATGGTAGACCTCCTCATGTAGTGGGAAATAAATTACTTGAGCATATGGGAATGCAAAACAGTACGGCAGAGTCTTATGCTTACACCTATTTAGATTTTGATAAATCTGCTAAAAATATAGGCAAAACAGGTGGGTATGCTCATATTAAAACATTGCTTGATAATTTACGATCACAAGCCGGAGGTAAGGACAATACACTGACTATAGATGGTGGAGATTTATGGCAAGGTTCTGGTACATCTCTGTGGACTCGCGGTGTTGATATGGTTGAAGCTTCTAATATCATGGGCTTAGATGTCATGGTGGGCCATTGGGAGTTTACTTATAAAGAAGAAGAAGTTTTAAGTAATGTTGCTTTATTTAAGGGTGATTTCATTGGTCAAAATGTACGGGTCAAGGAAGATTCCATGATGGATGAAAACTATGAAAATCTGGTTGAACGTTTTGATGGAGGTGGTTTATATGACGAAGATAGTGGCCATGCCTTCCAACCATACGTTATAAAAGAAGTTAATGGATTAAGGGTTTGTATCATTGGCCAAGCTTTTCCACGTACAGCCAACGCCAACCCTCAAGAGTTTTTCCCTGATTGGTCATTTGGTTTGCGTGAAGCCGACATGATTGAGTTAGTAGAAACCATACAAGAAGATGAAAGTCCAGATGCAATAGTCTTGTTATCACATAATGGTATGGATGTTGACATTAAAATGGCTGAAAATATTCCTGGATTAAATGCAGTCTTTGGTGGTCATACACATGATGGAATGCCAAAACCAGTTAAGGTTAAAAATGTAGCAGGAAATACGTGTTTAGTGACTAATGCAGGGTCCAATGGTAAATACGTAGGGGTTATGGATTTTGATATTAAAGATGGTCACGTTGAAATGGATTATACAATGTTGCCAATTATTACTAATTGGTTGCCTGCTGATAAAGAAATGCAAGCCTATATTGACCAAATGCGTCAAACGACATACGATAAGAACATTGTTGAATCACGAAATAAAGATCGATTCTATAATGAATCTAGGGTTGGTAAAACTTATGAATCCATACTAACTGAAAAACTAGCTATTGCTGATAGATTGTTATATCGCCGTGGTAATTTTATGGGGACGTGGGATCAAATTTTATGCAATGCTTTACGTGAAGAATATAAAGCAGATGTGTCAATGTCAGCGGGAGTACGTTGGGGTGTAAGCACTTTAAAAGGTGACTGGATTACCATGGAAGATGTGATGAGCCAATGTGCCATGACCTATGGTGAGACCTATGCCTCAGAATTTTCAGGTGAAGAATTACTTCGCACCATAGAAAGTGTTGCAGACAATTTATTCGATGAAGATCCGTACCTACAATCAGGTGGAGATATGGTAAGACTAGGTGGCTTGGATTATACAATTGAACCATCAAAACCATTAGGGCAAAGAATTACGGAAGCACGTTTGGATAATGGTGATCTAATCGTAAAAGATAAAATGTATAAAATAGCCGGTTGGGCAAGTGTCAGTCAAGCACCCAAAGGCCGTTTGATGTGGGATGTGGTTCGAGACTATATCTTAAACAATAAGTCTGATGACAATGTTTTAAGGTTAGCAAAGGTTAACCACCCGAAACTAATAGGAGTCAGTGAAAACCCAGGAATAGCAGATTACCCAGGAAAACTTGGTTAATCAGTTTTGCGAGTAAAAAACAGTTCAATAAGTTTGTTGACTTTGTGATGTGCTGTTAAAAGTTAAAGAACTTCTAATTTAGCAAATTTTGCAGCGAGTATTTTTGTACCGTGCTGGCTGAATTCAACCATGATTTGGGTGTAATCGCCTTGGCCAGATAGCTCTAGCACAACACCTTCTCCAAAAATTTTATGCGATACTGCAACACCTGGTTTATAGTGTGAAAACTGGGAGCTATTGGAATTGTCGAACATTGAGTTTCTTGGTATGTTAAAAACATTTCCTTGTAATTGATCCACCAGTTTATTTGGGATTTCTTGCAAAAATTTGGATGGTGCACAGCCTTGGGTTCGGCCACGTATTCGTCTTGATGTCGCATAAGTCATAAACAATTTTTGTTCGGCTCGGGTGATGCCAACGTAACACAACCTTCTTTCTTCTTGTAACTTTTCTGGATCATCCATTGAGTTTTGATGTGGAAATAAACCTTGTTCCAGTCCAACCAAAAACACATAGGGAAACTCCAAACCTTTAGCGCTATGTAAAGTCATCAATTGCACACATGGTACATCTTTATCACTACTGCGTTCACCGGCCTCTAAAGAAACTTGTGCCAAAAAAGATGCCAGTGCTGTCATGCCAATTTGGTCATCTTCTTCAGGCTTAACAAAGGTTTCGGCTGCATTGAGTAACTCATCCAAATTTTCTAGACGCGTTAACGCTTTTTCTGGCGGCTCTTTTTGGTAATGGTCACGCAAGCCTGTGCGTTCGATAACATCATCAAATAAAGGGTGGAGTTGCTCCTTATCATGGTTATGATCAAAGTCATCAATCATGTTAACAAAGCCCGCTAATGAAGTGGCGGCTCGATTAGCTAAAACTTTGTTTTCAATTAACTTTATCGAAGCTGCAAACAAACTAACGCTGTTGATTTGGGCAAAATTTCTTATTTGATTAATGGTTTTTGCCCCCAGCCCACGGGTTGGTGTATTAATAATACGCTCAAAACCAACATCATCATGTCGATTGTTGATTAATCTCACATAGGCCAATACATCTTTGATTTCCATGCGTTCAAAAAATCGAAGACCACCGTAAACTTTATAGGGAATATTATGTTTGAGTAAATGTTCTTCTAATAACCGTGATTGCATATTGGAACGGTAGAGCAAAGCAATATTATCGCCATCGACACCCGAATCTATAATGTTTTCGACTTCTTCTGCGACAAATGCAGCTTCATCGTACTCAGAATATGCACCATAATAGTGGATTAAATCGCCTTCAATTTGTTTAGACCACAGTTCCTTGCCTAATCTTTTAGCATTATTTTTAATCACCGCGTTAGCCGCTTTTAAAATAGTGTTAGTTGAACGGTAATTTTGCTCTAATTTGTATTGCTTAACGTCAGAATACAGGTCTTTAAATCCAATAATGTGATCTATTTTGGCTCCACGCCATGCATAAATTGATTGATCATCATCACCTACCACCATGACTCGATTTTTCGCACCTGCCAATAAGCGAATGAATGCTGATTGAATTTCATTAGTGTCTTGAAATTCATCGACAAGAATGGCTCCAAACCGGCCTTGATAATGTTCCAATAATGGTGGGTTGTTTAGTAATAATTGATGGGTAGATAATAGCATTTCTGCAAAATCAATCAATCCACCACGGTTACAATGATCGTCATATTGTTGATATATTTTAATTAAAGTTGAGGAGTTGTCATCGCCAAAATCATCTATTTCATTAGCACGAATGCCTTCATTTTTCTTACCATTTATAAATCCTTGCACCGTTCGTGGAACCCATTGTTTTTCATCCAATTCCAAATCAGATATGACTCGGCGAATTAGGCGGTATTGATCCTCAGAATCCAGTATTTGAAAATTCTTCGGTAACCCTGCTTCCTTATGGTGCATTGTCAATAGACGTAGGGCAATTGAATGAAAAGTACCTATCCACATTCCTCTTGCTGGCTTATCAAGCAACTCAGTCACGCGATTACGCATTTCAGCGGCAGCCTTATTGGTAAAAGTAACTGCTAGTATGGCATAAGGTGAAATCCCTTCAGCTGCTAATAGCCAAGCAATTCTATAAACCAAAACCCGTGTCTTGCCACTACCTGCACCGGCCAAAACTAAAGAGTGTTGAGCATCGGTTGTAACCGCTGCCGTTTGTGCTTCATTGAGGTTGATTAATAGTTTATGTGTGCTTAGCAAGTGTTTGTATTAGTTACGTATGAATAGTTAATTATAAATGATAGGGCGTTAGTTTTACCATGAAGGGCTTGAAGTTAATGAAGAAAGAATCATTCCTATTTGTCTGTATATCAACCCTGCGGCATAATACTAGCCATTCCACTACCGATAATCAGGGCAGAATATTTCATAAGCCATTTTTATTGGGTTATTTAAAGTTCTCTGCCTTTAAGTAGCTTCTCAATTTCAGGAATACCCTTTTGAGTTAAAGGGTAATAAAATTCGAGTCCATCCTGATCATCACTGACTTGGAAAAATAACATGCCTAAGTGTTGGTGGGAATTTTTTTCGACATTTACTTTTTTATCTTCATTAATTGGTGTGATTATTTCATGGTAATAATCACCAGTGAGCCGGGTCTGATCAAGAGTGGCAAAACAAATTTCTTTCTCATTAATGGGGTACGTTTGTGGTGTTGGTATGTATTGACGCACATCCAAACCATGTTCTACTAGTGTTGCAACATACTGTCGTTGAACTTGGGTGTAATGCAGGTATTTTTCCTGTGGTTGTGTGAGGTCTTTTCCTGGCCCATGTGTACTCCAAAAGAGGTAAGAAAAAAATGGAGTAAAAACCATTTTTTTGGATAAGTAAAACTCATTATGCTGTGGTGTTGTTACCTTGGTTTCAGGGTTTTGACTGAAAACAGCTTGTTCTAAAATTTGCCACAATGGTTCAAAGCCTGCCATTTGTAGGTGATTATGCATCATGGCAGCCAAATCCAGTACCGTCATAAAATTGATATGGCGTAACTTTACACCGATGGCATCCTGTACTTGTTGCAATAACTTTTTAGACCCCATGCCCTTGTGCATCAGTTGTTTTTCAAAAATTTCCTTGGTGTCATCATTTTCGCTGATGATTACAAAAGGAATAAAAAATAGTGGTGTGGTTTGTACATTATCGTTATGGGCCAACCCTTCAGGCAAGCCATCATCGTTGGCACCTATGATTAATTGGTTGCGGCGATTGTTTTCACCTTTCAATGCCGCATTGGCATATTGACGTAATTGTGAATGAATTGGAAAGCCAGGCTGTAGTAGCTCACTGCTTTGATACAGTCCACCGACAATGGCATAAGAACTGTCATCAAGATTAGGAACCACTGCTGATAACTCTTTACTTATTTGTTGATTAAGTTGTTTAATTTCCTCTTGACTTAACACTAATTGAGGTTGTGAGTTATCATCTAAGAAAGCTTCAATAGTAAGCGTTCCTTGTAGGCATCTTGCGGTCATGGTTAATTCCAAATCTTGAATTTGTGTTATTATAAGTGCAATAGTTATACACCGCTTTGAAAACCCAAGAAAAAGGGTGTTTTTTTGATAAATAATTAAGAGAGTTTTTATGACTTATGGAAATCATTACAGTACAGAACGATTAACAATCAGACCTACAACTATCGAAGATGCAGCATTTATTTTAGAGTTGATGAACACACCAAAATGGTTGAAGTTCATAGGTGATAGAAATGTTAAATCAATAGCAGACGCGCAGAGTTACATCCAATCAAAAATGAGTCCTCAAATTGAAAAACTTGGGTATGGAAATTTTACCATTATACGCAAATCGGATGACCTAAAAATAGGAACTTGCGGTTTATATGACCGTGAAGGCCTCAAAGGAATTGATATTGGGTTTAGTTTGTTACCAGACTATGAAAAAAAAGGTTACGCCTATGAAAGTGCTAATAAAATAAAGGAGATTGCTCTCAACAATTTCAATATCAAACAAATCAATGCTATTACCACAACAACCAACATAGCATCACAGAACCTCTTAAAGAAATTGGGTTTAAGTTATAAAGAGATGATAAAAATTGAAAATGATAGCGAGGAATTGATGTTTTTCCAACTTTATTGAGGCCTTAATACAACTCATGGAGCGTATAAAAATCTCTTATGAATTTCAATTTAACTGGTAGATGTTATTCTCCTGAATATAGTTCAATACATCAGTAGATAAAGCCGTTAAATCAAATTTTCCAGCGCGAATTTGAGTAGAAGAGACAGAAATAGATTTCCTCTTCTCAACCACCAAAATTTTTGGATTAATGTTTTTAAGTTTTTCAATAAAAGCTTGGTTTATTTTCTGCCCAGGGCGATGATTGATTAATAAACCAGTATAATCCAATAGTTCATTCCATTTATACCACTGCCTAAATTTCGGCCAACGACCACTAAAATGGTCAGCACTAACCATAAATAACAACGACTTATTTTTCTTACCGGTTTTCGGGACTCCTACACTCTCCGTTACTCTTTCGACCCCAGTTTCCCCTTCGAACTCAGTCACAACCCTGGCCCCTGCTTCCCCTTCAAACTCAGTCACATCTCTGGCCCCTGCTTCCCCTTCAAACTTTGTCACATCTCTGGCCCTTGCTTCCTCTTCAATCTTATTCATTCCTTCGGCCTCCGTCATTCCCGCGAAGGCGGGAATCCAATTATTTACATTATTTTGTTCATCAGCAAAGTACTTAATCGTCGTATAACTGTAATTCTTCTCACCAGTAGTTTTAGCCAATTGTTTTTCAATTTGACTCACAACAATAAGACACCCCAATTTTTTCGATAAGCGTTTGGCAACCAATTCACACATTTCCACCCGCTGTTTAAAACCAGCAACAGGGGATTTTTTATTGCCAATAAGGTTTGGTTGATAAACTGGCACTAAAATGAATTGATTAATGGTAAGCCCTTGTTCTAACAAAAACTCAACGCCATTAATTATAGCTTGTTCATGGCCTTTATGAACAGGATCAGCAGTTAACCCGAACAAAACAGTTAAAGAACGCATATAAGTTAAATATCCAAAAAGTCAGCAGGGCTTTTAATATTATTTATCGAATGCGAAGAAACATGAGTATAAATCTGCGTCGTTTCCAAACGTTTATGCCCAAGCAACTCCTGAATATACCTAATATCAGTACCCTTATCTAATAAATGTGTCGCAAAACTATGCCGTAAAGAATGTACAGTCACATTTTTCTTAATTCCAGATTTTTTTAAAGCGGTTTTAAAAACACTTTGCACACTTGTCGGGCTGTATTTTCCTTTTTGACCTTCGATTAAATAATCAGTAGGTTTATATTTTTTGTAATATTCACGCAGCATAGCCAAAGACTTATCAGAAAGCATGATGTACCTGTCTTTTTTGCCTTTGGCTTGGCGAATATGTATTCTCATTGATTCAGAATCTATATCGCCAATTTTTAAGTTTAATAATTCACCCAAGCGCAAGCCTCCAGAATAAATCAACAAAAGTATAGTTTTGTGTTTTAAATTATTGGTTACTTTAATTAGTCTAGAAATATCCTTAGCAGATAGGACGGTGGGCAAATAAAGAGGTTTTCGTAATTTGATATCAAGCACCTTAGGAATGGGCTGATGAAAAACTTTACCGTATAAAAATCGTATGGTTGCTAATACTTGCTTCATTGACGAAAACGAGTACTGCTTTTCTCTTTTGCAAAAATACAAATAATTTTGTATGTCATCATCTGAAATTTTATTAACTTTTAGATTTGAAACATACTGTAAAAAAAGCTTCAAAGTTGAAGAATAGTTCTTAACCGTTGCTTCAGAATAATTTTCAATTCTAGCTTGTTTAATGAATCTTGTGATTATTTCTTGTCTTTTCATTAAAAACCATGTATTTTACGTAATATATACAACTAAATATAACATATAGTCGTAGTATATGCAATTGTGTATAATACGACGTTACCCACAATTTGAAAAAAATCGTAACAACCAAAAATAACCTATATGAAAAACATAATAATTATACTTTTTACAGTCTTTTTGACTTCATTCTCTTTCGGACAAGAAAAAAGCAAAACCGAAGAAAAACGTGTCATATCTAGAATTGATTCTACAAATAATCGAGAATTGGTTTTAATTCAAGAATTTACGGTCAATTCACCAATCGATTCTGTTTGGAATGCTTACACAACCAAAAAGGGTTGGGAAAGTTGGGCCGTTCCACTCGCTGAAATTGATTTAAAAGTTGGTGGGTTTATAAAAACCAACTATAACAAGGCAGGAAAAATTGGGGACAGCACAACAATCGTAACACATATTATTAATTACGTTCCCAAGAAGTTGATTACACTTCAAGCAGAGATAACCGACAATTTTCCAGAATTTATGAAAAAAGAGGAAAAAGACTTTTATAATGTAATCTACTTTGACGAAACCGAAAAGGGAAAAACAAGTGTAAAATCATACGGAATTGGATATAAGAACAACCCTAAATATCTTTCGCTAATGGAATATTTCATACCTGCTAACGAAAAGTTATTAATGAACTTAATTTTGCATTTAGAAACAGACACAAATTCAAAAAAGGAATAATATGGACAAAGCACTTCAAACAATGATTGACAATATGCCCGAAAAAACGGGTAAATCCTTGAACGAATGGAAAAAGATAATTAAAACAAAGTCCTTTTCCAAACATTCAGAGGCAGTAAACTTTCTTAAAAAAGAACATAATGTAACGCACGGATTTGCGAATACAATTGTGGCATTGTCAAAAGATGAAAATGAAACACCAACCGACCTTGTACAAAATCAATACGAGGGAAAGGAAAATTTATTTCCTATTTATGAAAACCTGTTATCTGTCTTAAAAGAATTTGGAAAAGATGTTACAATCACGCCAAAAAAGACAAGCGTAAGTATAATCAGAAAAAAACAGTTTGCGTTAATAAAACCTGCAACAAAAACCAGAATAGATTTAGGTCTAAAATTTAAGAACAAGCCAACAACAGACAGACTTGAAAATTCAGGACCTTTTGGAACAATGTGTACACACAGAGTTAAGTTATCGAATGTCAGCGAAATTGATAGCGAACTGAAAAAATGGCTGATGGAATCCTATCAAAATGCGGAATAAAGACTTTGGGTAACATCTCTTGTGTGCAATCTACGAACTAAATAATTACGATTATAACAATGAAAGAATTTTGGGAAGAAAATTTTATTGACAAACAAGAAATGTGGGGATTTGAATCTTCAAATTCTGCAATTCTAACAAAAGATTTCTTTTTAGAAAACTCTGTGAAAAATATTCTTATTCCTGGAATTGGATACGGAAGAAATGCCCAAATTTTTAAAGAAAATGGAATTGAAATAACTGGAATTGAAATTTCTAAAACGGCTATTAATTTGGCAAAAAAAAATTACGGAACAGATTTAAATATTTTTCACGGTTCCGTATCTGAAATGCCATTCGATAATAAAAAATATGACGGAATATTTTGTTACGCATTAATTCATTTGCTGGACAAAAATGACAGATTGAAATTAATAAGTGATTGTTATAATCAACTGACTGAAAATGGGTTTATGATTTTTACTGCAATAACAAAAAATGCACCGAATTATGGAAAGGGAAAAATAATTGAAAAAGACCGTTATGAATTTCATAAAGGAGCAAAAATATTTTACTACGACCAAGATTCTGTAAAAGCGGAATTTAATGACTTTGGACTTTTTGAATTCAATGAAGTGAATGAAAATCAACCAATGTATTTAATTAAATGTAAAAAAAAATACTGCACACAATACCAAGTATAATTTCTTGGCTATAGCCTACTTATGAAAATTCTATCGAATTTTTATTCGGTTCTTATTTGCTAACTTTCGTACTTAATCACGCACAAACACGTTACCAACAATTCAGAAAAACATTTGTACTTTTTTAAATATTATTTTATGTAACCAAAAGGTTTCTTATATTTGTAACCAACATTTACTTAAAAATAATATTATGGCATTAAATCCAAAACAAATGAGCGAAGCAATAATTCGCAACCTTAAAGAAAAAACTGGAAAATCTTTAGACGAATGGATAGAAATAATTGTAGCAAATGAACTTATAGAAAAAAATGAAATTATTGAATTCTTAAAGACTAAAAAAAAACTTGGTCATTTTCAGGCTCAAGTAGTGTTTAACAATTTTAAAACACTAAATAATTAGTATGAAAAAGAATATAATAATATCAAAAATTTATGATTTCGACATTGAAGATGTATGGAATGCAATTACCGATAAAAAAGCAATGAGCGAATGGCTGATGCCTTGTGACATTGTTCCAAAAGTTGGAAGTAAGTTTCAATTTAAAACAAAGCCAACAATTGGATTTGATGGTATAATAAATTGTGAAGTATTGGAAGTTATTGAAAAACAAATTCTTTCTTTTAGTTGGAATGGAGGTCCATTAAAAGGCACAATAGTTACATTTAAACTAACAGATTTAAATGGGAAAACTAAATTGGATTTTGAGCATAAAGGATTTAATGGTTTACTTAATAGATTAGTTGTTCGAAAAATATTATCAAATGGTTGGAAAAATAAAATATTGAGCATTCTATTACCTAAATATTTGTCTAAATGAGTGATGTATTTAAAGCAATAGCCGATTCTACAAGAAGAGCAATTCTTTTAATGTTGGTAGAAAATCCTGAAAATATAAACTCTATTGCTGACAAATTCAAAATGTCAAGACCTGCTGTTTCAAAACATATAAAAATTTTAGCGGAAAATAATCTTGTAAAAATTGAGTCTGATAATACAGATGGCAGACAAAAAAATTGTTATATTCAGTTGGAAGCATTAAAAGAAGTCAACGACTATTTATATAAACTGGAGGAATATTGGACAAATAAACTTGATGGACTTGATACATTTTTGGCAAAGAAAGAAAAAAACTGTGGGTAACAACGTGTATAATTAATTGCTTGGTTTTAGCCTACTTACGAAAATTATCGCAGATTTTTTATTCGGTTTTTATTTGCTAACTTTCGTGCTTAACCACGCAACAAATCATACACAAACCGTTAGCAAACATAAAATATGAACTTAAACAAAATTAAAGAAGACGTTAACCCAAAATTGAAATCGCTAAAGTGGTTTGGGGTTTCTTTTGTAGCCGTTTTCTCATTGTTATGGTTATTTATTGAACCGCTTGGTTTTAGCACAATTTTAGGAGATGATTATTATAAAAATCATAAAACTCTTGTCTACTTAATCTTTGTTGGTACTTCACTTATTTTTTCTATAATTTATGAATTATCTAGAAGGATGTTATTGTATCAAAAACATACAAAATCATTAATAAATTATATATCGTTTCAAATCCCTGAATTTTCTGAGATTAACGTACATGTGAATAAGGAGGAAATAAGTCGCCTTCTGCAATCAATTAAAATTAAAGGATTTCAATTGACCGATTTGGAAACTAATAGACACAAAAGTGTTTTTTTACATAATCTCTTCATGTTTTTTGAATGGCTTGACTTAACTGAAATTAGAGAAAACAATTATTTTCCGAATAATGAATTGGCAATGCTCTACATTCGTAGTCTAGGAGCACATCTAAGTGAAGAAGTAAATTTATTTGAAGGTCTGGCTCGTCCAGAAGCTGATGCACTTAATAAAGAAATGAGATCTTTACTTAAACTAGTTGAGAAAAGAAGAAAAGAAAGAAATGTTTCTGCTGAAACTATCAGAGAAGTTAATGCTTCTATGATAATATTGAAAGCAAAAAACGAAAAAGGGGAAGATGTTTTTTTAATGCAACATTCAAAATCTTGGAATGAAGGTTATTATTGGTGGATAGGTGGAATTAGAGAAGATAAAGATTCTGACGCTGATGCGTGTGCAAGGAGAGAATTGAATGAAGAGCTAAATATTGAAGAAAGACACATTTCCTCTCTTGAATACTTAGGGCAATGTTCAGAGATGCTAATATCCAGTAGATTGGGTGCTTACAGTAATTATAATTACGATTTGTACTTGTTAAATATTAAGGAACATGAAACAATTTCACAATTGTTTGCTCTTAAGAACAAAATTAAAGTACCAAGCCAACACGACCTAGTTAAAAGAAAAATCAAATGGTTTACTTGGTCCGAATTAAGTGAGAATGAAGAACTAAAAAGAGACTCCAAATCAATCTTTGACCTAATAGAAAAAGTAGGAGCCCATAATACAAGAATAAGCACTAATCAGATAATAAAATAAACGTTTGCCAACAACGTGAATAGTCAATTGCTGGTTCTGTGTGTACTCGGAAAATCCTGCGGATTTTCCTATTGGTTCGGTTTCTTTTACTAACTTATTTCTTGCCAACGCAACAAGCCACACACAAACACGTTGTAACAAAACAGTTCGTAATTCGTTTTATATATAAATCAACCTAAAAGACCAATATGAAACAAAATACGACTGAATCCCGAGAAACTTGGAAAACAATCTTTACTTTTCTTTTTTTCGTCATATTATTAACATCACCATTTCATTACGCAATAGTCAATTTATACCCATCGAGAATATATGTTGGAGCAATAATGTGGTGTCCTGCAATAGCTACAATACTAACTCTCAAATTGAAGGGACGCTCTATTTCTTCATTGAATTGGAATTGGGGCAATTGGAAACACATTCGATTATCTTATTTTATCCCAGCTTTATCTGGTATCATTACTTACACACTCATCTGGATTTTTGGATTTGGAGATTTAGCTAATGTAGAAGTAATTACTGAGTGGGCTAATGAAATTAAATTAATGGGTATAGGAACTTTAGATACTTTTTCTATTATAGTAATAGCCATTCTATTGTTAGGAACTGTTGGAGTAATTAAAGCAGCAGCGACTACTTTAGGAGAAGAAATTGGATGGAGAGGTTTTTTCATTTATGAATTAAGAAAGGTGCTTTCTTTTACAGGTGTTTCAGTTTTTAGTGGAATTATTTGGGCAGCTTGGCATTGGCCGTTGCTTGTTTATTATAGCAATAACATCCTATTGGAATTTATAACCTTTTTTATTACTTGTATTTTTATGTCATTCACTATGACATACTTCACTTTTAAATCTAAAAGTCTGTGGCCTGCAGTAATATTTCACGCAGTAAGTAATGTTTACATTCAAAAAATAATGCCTGAATTAACAATTAAGAATGAGGGAACGGAACATTGGCTTGGAGAAAATGGGATTATGTTTACAATGGTTACTTGTATTTTTGGGATTTATTATTGGAGAAAAGCGATTAAAGAAAAATATTAAATAAAACACAGCGACTAACATCGTGTATATTCATTGCTAGTACCTGCTTATTTACGAAAATTCTAATGGATTTTCTTTTTGGTTTTTATGTGCTATTTTAGCCGATGAAACACGCAACAAAATCAAACACAAAACCGTAGCCACTTTGAGAAATACATAAAATGAAAAAAAACTTATTACTAATACTGTTATTTATCAGTTACATTGCAGCTGGGCAAGTTTTGCCGAAAAAAATTAGTGAAGCCGATTTTACAATCGGAAAAACAATTAAAATAGAATCAATTCTACTGAATGAAACAAGAGTCTTAAATATTTACTTACCATTAAACTACTCGGTTGACAGTGCAAAAAACTATCCTGTAATTTATTTACTTGATGGTTCAAAAGATGAAGATTTTATTCACATTTCTGGAATTGTACAGTTTGGTTCTTTTTCTTGGATTAATATGATTCCTGAGTCTATTGTTGTTGGAATTGGAAATGTGGATAGAAAAAGAGATTTTACTTATTCTACTCAAAGTGAACTTGATAAAAAAGAATTTCCTACATCTGGAAAATCTAAGAGTTTTATAGCTTTTTTACAAAATGAATTACAACCATTTATTGATTCAACATACAGAACATCTAAAGTTAAAACTATTATTGGTCAATCACTAGGTGGATTATTGGCAACAGAGATTTTAGTTAACAAACCTGAACTCTTTGATAATTATATTATCGTGAGCCCTAGTTTATGGTGGGACGATGAAAAACTATTAGACGAGCATCTTACTTCATATGATTCAAATAAATCAATATATATCGCTGGTGGAAAAGAAGGAGAAGTGATGGAACGAACGGCTAAAGAGTTGTTTAATAAGCTAAAAAAGAATCAAAAACAAAACACCAAATTATTTTATGAATTATTAGCGGATAAAACACACTCAGACGCATTACACAACGCTGTCTATAATGCATTCGAGAAGATATTTAAACAGAGTAAAATTTGACATAACTATACACTATATTCATGTTCAATTTTACAAAAAAAGTAAATGGCCTACTGACACAAAGTGTTGAGTTTAAATTCCTCAAATGGGTAGTTGACTTTCACAGTCTGTAAAGCTAACTACCCTAAACAGTTTCAAAGAGAACAATCATTTAATAAATTGGTGAAACAGTAGTAAAGCACAGAACCATGAAAATTATTGTAATAGTGCACATTCTTGTTTAAGGCGAGTGTGTTGTATGATATTTCCTACAGTTGGTTGCCCTCTATTGGTATTAACTTATTTATTAATTTAGTTGCTTAATTAGTTGATAAACCATGAAACTAACCGTATATAGTAACTAACTAGTAAAAATTTAATTAATAACAAAAAAGGTAAAAAACAATGAGAAAATCGTATCTCATATTTATACTTTTGGGCAGTGCTTTCTTACTCATATTGTCTTCCTGTGCAAATGAGAAGAAAAGTGAAGCAAAGGGCTCAAATACTAAGGTAGTACAAAAAGGAAAAGAAGTCTCTTCAAAAGTAATTTTTGAAAATGACTATGCTGTAGTTTTAAAAGTCAGTCTTAATTCTGGAGATTTTCAAGCTGCCCATAAAGGTAGTAACAGGGTAATATATTCACTATCGGACTACTCTATTGATTGGGAAGAGCATGGCAAAAAACTTGGTGATAAATTATGGAAAAAAGGTGATGTGCATTTTCATGAAGCAGAGAAGCATTCGTCAAGAAATAACGGAACAACTAAAGCTGAGTGGTTGGTTTTTTCCAAGAAAAATCAAGATTTGCCAGACTATAGTGAAAATGCAATAGAGCATGATGTACATTCAGTGTCATCGTCATTTGTTAATGTTTTACTAGATAATGCTGACTTTAAAATTACAGAAGTTACTTTACCAAAAGGTGGAAGTGTTCCAATGCACTCAGGAATTAACCGAATTATTTATTCACTTTCAGACTATCAAATCATGTATGAATCAAACAGTATGAGCAAAGGTGAAAAACAGTTTAAATCTGGTGATATCCATTGGCATGAAGCTTCTCAACATGCCTTGCAAAATAATGGCGAAACAGTTGCTAAATATTTAGTCGTTAGCTATAAACAAAATGATAAATAAAAGAACATGACTCTGCACCATATTCTTGTTCCAAACTTTTTTTGAAACATTAAGGGTAGTTGGCTTCACTGACTGTGAAAGTATTATGGGGCGAAAAAAAATGAGTAAAAAATACGCTATTAAAGGCGGAAAACGTCGTCTGAAAGTTGCCTTAAATTTTTCCATGCCATAGTCTTCAACGAGTGTTTCATTATAAATATTTTAACATTTATAATGAAACTTTTGAAATGTTATGCTATGGTTTCTATCATAATAATTATGTTTTTAGGAGATTTTATGAGTATATTTAAGGTTGTAATTTTTACATTACTTACTTTTCCAGTTTATGCGAAAGACTTTAATCCCAAACAGTTCGCTGTAGAATATTTTGAGGCTTGGAAAGCCTCTCAACAACCAGACGCCACTAAAAAAGACCTTGAGCATTATTTAAGTTTTTTTAAAGTTGATTTAGGGCATCAACACCTACCATATGATCCAGACGATAAAAGGTATCCAGATGGAAAAGAAAGAATGCGAGAAGGAATGACTCATTATCTAGGAGCTCATACAGAATACAAAGTTAAATTATTAGACTCTTATTCTTCTCCCAATGTCATAACACTTAATTATAAGACACTTTCAAAGGCAAAAAGACCAAATGGTGAGTTGGTTGAGCTAAATTATACTAGGCTAGAAGTATTAGAAATAGAAGATGGAAAAGTTTCTGTGATTCGTATATACAGTGAATAATCAACCTAGTTTAATAACAAGAAAACGAAATTTAAATCAAATAATTTGACACTCTAAAAAATACAAATAAACGAAGGGAATAGAGATGTTTGATAATGAATCCAAGGAAGTTTAAAAACCAGTATTAATAGAACTAATCTTGGATGACAAAGAGGCAATATTTCGGTTAAATTCTCAGTCTGACCTACAAAAGTATACCGGAGATTATTTAGTTGAATCTTTAATAAAAATGGAACAGGTCATAGAGGCAAAGATCATCGATTATGAAAATCAAAGATTCGGAAGATGGACTGCTTATTAAAAAATGGAGTACAATTCATTGGTTGGGCAAGGCTGGCTATAAATATTAACAATTCAATATAGGTAGTTGCACACATATTTAAAAAGAAATAACTAGGAGTTTTATAATGAAATTTATTCTATACCCATTACTTATCTTGGTTTTGCATTCTCCTTTGATTTCCTGTAAAAAAAAGGCAGAAGTAGAAAACATATACACTTACTCTTCACAAAGTAAACAAGCTTTTGTAGATACTATGCAAAAACACTTGGATGCTGTATCAAATCGAGATCTTAAGACGTTACAAAGCACAATGGCACCAAACGGTAAAATGCAACTAATTCTCCCAAAATCACCAATCATACAGGGTGTTAGTGGATTTATGGAATACCACAGTGAGTGGTTTAAAGATAGTTCATGGACATTTGAAACAAAGATTTTAAACACTGAAATTGGCGATAGGTTTGGAATGGCTATTACTGAAATTATATATCGAGAACCAGAAAGAAATGGCCGGTCCTATTTCAACAAAATGATTGTAAGCTATGATTTGGAAAAAATTGATGGAGATTGGTATATTATTAAAGACCATGCCAGTTCAATAAAAGCATCAACTGATGTAGAATAAGGGTTAATATCAATAAAGGAATTGTCAGTATACAAACGAATACGTTGTTAGTAATAAAATGAAAACCATAATAGAAACCGAAAGATTAGTGCTAAAAGAAATCACTTTGGATGACAAAGAAGCAATGTTTCGGCTGCATTCTAATGATGAGGTACAAAAGTATACCGGAGACCCTCTGGTTGCATCTTTAGAAGAAATGGAAAAGGCCATAGAGACAAGAATAATCGACTATGAAAAATATGGATACGGAAGATGGGCCACCTTCTTGAAAAATGGAATGCATTTCATTGGTTGGGCTGGGTTAGCATACCTGCCTGAATTTGATGAAATTGATCTTGGTTATCGATTCACACCAGAGCATTGGGGAAAAGGTTTTGCAACAGAAGCTTCTCTTGCTATTTTGAACTACGGATTTAATAAACTCGAATTAAAACGAATAATAGCTATCGCAATGAAGGATAATAAAGCATCGATAAATGTGATGGAAAAATGCGGCATGGAATTTGACAAATTTGCACCTTATGTACCAGACGGTGAAGATGTTGTCTGGTATTGTTGTGAACATTAACTTTAGATTATCATAACCAGATAAGAGCATTCTAAATTAAAACAGTAAAAATTATTTTCATTGTGTTTTCGCTACTTTTATTAATTATTGGCTTCTATTCATATTACAAAATGAGGATAATATCGACTCGCCAAAGTCTAAATAATCAATACGAATTAGTGATTAAACAAACAGATATAATCTCAAGATTTATACCAGTAATGCCCGGTCAAAGGGGGCTTGGTGACAAATCAGTTATTGCTGTTTTAAAACACAATGGAAAAGTAATTGAGAGCAGCGAAGATGAAATTCTTTATCAAAGTCTAAATATTGAATGGAACTTAAAACAAAATGAAATCTATTATACTAAGTTGAATTATTTTAATTTGTTAGAAAACCAAGAAAAATAAAATAAAATAAAAATTTCACACATTTATAAGTTGAACCTTTATTTTTTAAGGTTATTTTTGGAAAATTACCTTACCATTAACATTTTGCACATTGTAAGAATATGAAACAGTTATGCCTAATAAACAACTGTTGTTTTGCTTGAACAACAGTTGTTTTTTCTTTTAGATTAAAAATTGGTATCTATTCTATATTAGCTTCATCACCATATGTAGTTGAAATAATATTCTTTGAATGGTTTTTTATTATTTTAATATCATCAATATGTATTACTGAGACAATATAAGTAGAAGGGTTATCTAACATCATTACCAAAGATCCTATACTAGTCTCAACAATTACCCCATCAAGTATAACCTCTATTCTTTCCCACATTTCAAACCTGTTAAGTAATTTCGACTTGAAAGAAATTTGTGAATAATTAAACGCGTTATTTTGATTTTCTAAGTCTAATGTTTGTGATGAAATCCATGGAACAATATTTGATTGAACTTGATCAATCGTAGTTGATTTCAAGTCATTAATATGAGTAAACTGATTTAAACTATCAAATTTTTTAAAACCATTAAATTTAAAAAAACTATTGCTAATCTTATCATCAACACCTAATAATTTTGCAAAGCCACTGTCTATTGGCAATTTCAAAAAGCCATTGCTGATATTTAGATTTGATGTAAAAGGCTTAAACCCATTACTTATACTTAAAATGTTTTTGGGCATTAAGACTAATTGATAGTCAATTATAGCAAAAAAAAGGCGTGGATCAATAGGTCCGTCAATAACATAAGGAAATGGAACTAAAAACGGCCCAGTTGAACCGCAAGGCCAATCTTCATCAAAAGAGCAATAAACACCTGATTCAATGAAATTATAGTCTGAAGAATTGAACTCTGGTATAAGACCTGATTGCCCTAAGAGCACATCTTCATTTAATTCAGTAAAAGGGAATAATTGTAATTGTGCGTTAGTTAATGTAGTTACAAATATTAAAACATAGATGGAACATAATTTTTTTATATTAATTTTCATATTTTTCTCGTATTAGTTTAATTCAAAATTGAACAGTGCAATCTTAAACACCAATGAAGCAAATTGTGTCTGATAAATTCTGATTAAAATCTATTTAGGCTAGAGTCAGACTTAATCACACTTAATCAGAATCAAACTTAACACTCTTGATAGATAATGGTGTTTGTTTAAAAATGTGAGTAAAAATGAAAACTATATCTATTTGTATCTTAATGATTATGTTCAACAGTCTCTACGCGAGTGACCGACTTAATAACCCGCAGAGTTTAAATAATACGGTTGTAAAGCTGAGTCAATTTTCAGTATCAGGACAATTTGCTACCTTTGGTGATGATGTTAATTGCGATTATCACAGTCAAAATGATTCAATTAATGCAATCATTAATTCTGGCATTGCCGATATCCGCATAACAAATCAAATAGAAATTGATCAACAAATTATTATTCCTCAAGATGTAGATCAAACATTTTCTATCGTTGGTGGCTATGATGATTGTACCGATGCTCAGTCAAGTGAATTACCTAACAATAAAACCACAATAAATGGAAACAATACATTAGATAATTTAGTTCGAATTCTCGCCAATGAAAGTCAAACCATTTACCTTATGAATTTAAATTTAACGGATTCAATAAGTTCAGCTATGAGTTTAGAACAATTTGACTCAACTGTAAATTTTATCAATTCAGATGTTTCCTCTAGTGGTAGTGCGTTAAATCAAAGCGGTGGTGGAATATTTGTGGATGGTTTATATGCGACAAATCAGAGTGTTCCTTCCTTACTAATGTACCAAGTTAATGTCTTTGACAATCAAGCTGCAAATGGTGGCGGGATTTATTGTCGAAATTCTAGCATTACTCTATTAAACGAATCAGGAGTTTATAATAATTTAGCCTCATTAGGTGGTGGAATTGCGGCATATAATGGGTGTTATATTAATTATCTTTCTGGAACAGATGATTTAATTAACAGCGATATTGGCATACACCATAACCATGCAACAAATGGAGGTGGGGGTATTTTATTGTTAGGTGATAGGAACACCCCATCTTATGGCTCCCCTCACCTTTATATTGACAGCGGCAGTAATCTTGCCACTAACGGAAAACCACTCAATATAAACAGTAATACGGCAGATTTTATTGGTGGTGGAATTTATATAGTAACCGATGGTGAGCTCACAGCATCAGGTGTTTTGCTTGCTGAGAACCAATCTTTAAATGGTGCTGGCATTGCTACTTTTAGAAATGTAGGACAACATGCAGACTCGAAAATAAATATTAACATTTCTCAAATAAATAATAGTTGTTGGAGTAAAGCAAAATGTAATCAACTCATCAACAACTTCACTGACATTAATGATGGAAAAGGCGGGTTAATGAATTTTACCAACCATTCAGGCATTGCTGATGGATTAAACGTCAAGGTGGCACAATCATGGATTGAAGGCAATCGATCTGATTGGGGTGTCATTTTATACAACAATGCCGCGGGGAACTTTACTTTTGAAGGCAATATTATTACTAATAATGGTAATAATGGAAGCAATTTCCACCTTGATGATTATTTGTTTTATATTAGAAAGACAAACACAGCTCATCAGTTAGACTTTAACTTAGCCTATAATACAATAATTGATAACAAAGTTAATCAATACTTATTAACCACGTTAAATACGTCCTTCATACGTTTCAAAGCGCATGGGAACATCATTGAAGATAAACTTCCATTATGCCCCCCATCAAATAATTATGTTTTAAATTGTAATATCTCTAATATAGCAGACCCTTTTACAGCCTCAAATAGCCAACAAACCATTATTGACACAGTTAACTTCATGGATAATCCAAATCAAGACTTTAGGTTAATGAGCGATTCTATAGCTATAGACAGGTGCGAAGAAGTTGCACAAGTTTATGAATCCCAATTTAAAGATTTGGACTATAACGATAGAGGGATAGATAATCAGCTTATTGTAGATGATTTAGGGTCATTTGATATTGGCGCTTATGAATTTATAACTGATTTATTATTTAACGATTCATTTGAGGAACTCTAAGGTTTCATTAATTTGAAATGCTAAAACCATATTACCTTTTTTGTTTGCCCTTGATAGTGCTGAATTTAAGGATATTTCAGCACTATTAACATCATTTTTTATATAAAATTCAAATAGGCCTTTTCTGTACATCAACTCTTCATCGAGTTGATGTATCGTTTTAGCCGCTGCTAAATCAAGGTTAAATTTTGCAGCACTTGGCTTGTTTCTTTTGATTTCAACTTCCACTCGGTATAAAAAGCTCATAAAGTGAGCGTAATTCAATTGCTTGCTTTTAGACAGTTCTCCGTATTTTTTAAAATAAACAAAAGCATTATCATAGTCTTTTTCGTGCATATTAAAAAAACCCAAAGCCTTATAGTATCTTAATGTTGACGCATCATTATCTAAGGCTTTTATCATGACTTCTTGTTTGGACAGATGTTCACGAGCTAAAGGATAATTTTCATTAATAAAGGCTTGATAAAAGCGCACAAAGTTAATGTTTTCTAGACCCAATTCTGACTTTTTAGATTGGTATATTTCTGTAGCGCGCGCAAGATAATCATTGGTGGTCAACTCATTGCCTTTCTCTAGGTTCAGCCATGCTTTTCTTAGGTAATTGCGCCCTAATTCTTTTGTGAAATTTTGACGTTTAAAAACAGAAATAGCCTTGTCTGTAAAAACAAGGGATTTATTTACTTCATTCATGGTGTTGTAGGTTTCAGCTAGTGCACTATAAGCCCAACCGAGATAAAGGTCTGAATCATTTTCCATTTCTAGAATGATTTTATTTAATATATTTATTGATTCGTCAAACTGGCATAGCTTGTTATTTAAGATGCTTAAGTTGATAGACAATATGTGAATGTCATCTTTTAATTTCATATCAATTGCTAATTCTATAGCCAACAGATATTGTTCTCTCGCTTCTTCTAATCGATTCTGGCTTAACAAAACATTGCCTTTTAAACGTGCGATTTTTAAAGAAAAATAAAGGTTTTCACTTTGTTTTTCTAAACTGTTTATTATGGCAAGAGACTTATCCAAATTGGATAGATTTCTTTCTGATATGGAGAGATCAAATTTTGCCATTTTATAATTTTCATCTATCAACAATGCTTGTAACAATTCATTTTTTGCAGTCTTATAATTCCCTTGCTGATTAAGTCCAATGGCATATGCATGTATGCGATTGGCTTTTAAGTTTTTAGAAAATTCAGCTTCAGCTTGTTTTACAATTAATTTAGTGGCTTGAGTTGTTTTGACTTCTTGAATGACTTTTTCAATTAATAAATCAACAGATTTTTCTGTAACCTTAGATTGGTTAATCATCTCGTCATTTAACTTGTATTCGATATTCGCACTGAGTTGCTTATTTGGCTTACTTAAAATATCAATAGTAATAAATAAGTTGTTCTTAATGCTATTATGCTCAGAAATTTTATCTAATTTACCAAGTCTACCAATATTAACTAAATCGGTGAGAAAAACATCAACTCCACTACTGATGTGACTAGCTATAAGATTTTCAGTATCAGATGTTATTTTTACTGAAACATCATCAAATGAATAAATGATTTTGTTCTGAGTCAAATTGTAAGTTAACCACATAACTAGACAAAAGCAGATAAATAGCAAAGAATAAAGTTTTGGTTTGTTGTTTTTTTTTGCCTTGTTTGGTAAGTTTTTTTGCACAACCACTTGGTTTGTAAACAAGTAACCTTCACCATGAATTGTTTGAATAATTTGAGGTTTTTTAGGGTCTTCTTCTAAAGCATTTCTTAATAATTCTATTAATTTATACAAGGTACTATCGCTTACAACCCTGCCTTCCCAGACCACCTTGTATATGGCTTCTTTATTGATAACTTTGCCAGAATTTTGCAAAAACATAAAAAGCAATTCGTACATTTTGCCTGTTAATTTAACTGGTAAGCCAGACTTAACTAATTCTCTTGATTGTGTGTTTAACACAAACTCTTCAAATTCAATAATATTATTTTTCATAGACAAAAAGCGTATCTGATTTATTAATTTTTTCTTTTCACGAGAATTGTAGCACCTTTAATGATGGTATGCATTTAATTAAGTACGTCATATTTTGGTCAAAAAATATCGTGGGTTTTATGTTTTTCATTCAAAACCCAATGAAAGCCATTTGCACGATTTAGCAAGAGGTCGTAAAATAGATTAAATTTAAGGTCAAGTTATGAAAATTAAATACATTGTTTTTACACTTGTTACTCTGATTCTTTCTCGCTGCAATATGAATTAGTGATTAAACAAACAGATTTAATCACAAACTTTATACCTGTAATTCCCAGTCAAGGAAGGCTTGGCGACAAATCGTTTATTGCTGTTTTAAAATACAATGGAACTTAAAACAAAATGAGGTGTATTATATTAGAGGGCTTTGCATAAACTCTCCATTAAGTTAGATTATTTTAATTTGTTAGAAAATTAAAATGCCTTATCAAAATATGAATCACTATTTGGAAAGAATTATAAAATGAAACAAAAATTTAGATTTATAGTTATTGGTGTAATTGCATTTTTTATATTTCAGGTTAACGCTCAATCAAGTAGTGCTCTTGAGAATTGTTGGGAAAGACAAGTCAAGCCTTTGAAAGATAATTATCTAACATTTTCTTTCTCAGATAAAAGGAATGAATTAGAGCATAGTTTTAAACCTTGGCAAGAGAGCAATTATGATAGTACTGGAACTGTTTGGCTCAATGCTGACAATTTTCTCAAATCAGACTCCTTAGTGGTAAGGGGTAAAAAGTACAATTCTAAAACGCAATTAAATAATTCAACTATGCTTTTATTGGATTATGGAGACAAAGAGTTATTTGGGGTAACTGAAAGTATGTATAAAAACCAAGTGTTTAAAAACATTCGATATTCTCCATTAAACCTAATAAACTATTTCTATCAACATAAGATATACGATAACAATGAAAGTAATACTGATTTCGCCATCTATAAAACAATCATTAATAAGGCTATTGTACAATTATATATCCGTAAATCTGATAACCTTTTAGAGAAAATCACCGTATTAAGTTATGACGAATTTTTTGGAGATGTATTGAGTACATTCAGTTACAGCGATTATTCAACTATTAAGCGCCTTTCCTACCCTAAAGCAATTAAAATTGAAAAAATAAATGGTAAGGTGAAAGATGAAGTAAAAATCACAGATGCAGTAAATATTCTCAAAGAGCCACCGCTACTTTTAGTGCAACCTGCAGATTACGTACTGAAAAAAGATGTTGAAATAACGCCAGAAATTAAAGTTGAAAAATATAGTCCAAATATTCACTTTATTGAATTGAAACATACTGATGATAGGGTCATGGTTGTTGAGTTTAGTAATTTTTTGTTGGTTGCTGAAGCTCCATTAAATAGCAAAAATGGAGAGCTGGTTATTAATGAAGCAAAAAATATTGCTCCAAACAAACCGATTAGATATTTTGTATTTGGGCACTACCATCCACATTATTTAGGTGGTTTGCGACCTTTCATCCATAAAGGAGCAAAAATCATATGCTCAAAAGCAAACCAAGATTACGTTACTTATCTAGCAAATGCGCCTCATACTTTATCCCCAGACAATTTACAAAATCAACCTAAACCATTACAAATTGAAGAAATAAAAGACAGCTTAACTATATCAGACGGTAAGTTTGAAATGCAAATATATTTCATTGGAAGTAAATCAGCACACACTAATGATTACTTAATTTATTATTTCCCAGCAGAAAAATTACTATTTGAGGGTGATTTAGTTTGGATAGCAAGAGAAGGTGAAATAAAGAAACCAAGCAAGCGACAAACAGGGCTTTATAATGCAATAATGGAACTAGACTTGAATATAGATACAATAGTTCAGTCTTGGCCGGTCGCTGACTATGGAGTAAAGACTGTAATTCCATTTGATGATCTTGAAAAATCAATGCAAGCAAAATAACGTATAATAATAAAAATAGATTATATGGCTATGCACTATTTTCATGCTCCATATTATAAATAGAGCAAATAAATTTCTAATACAAAGTGTTATGTTTATTAATTCAAATGGGCAGTTGATTTTAGTCAACATTATTAAAAGGTTGGCTAAAGCCAACTACCCTTAACGTTTTAAAACAATTGAGAAACACCAAAAAGAAATCAATCCTGCTTAAACCCAATGATTTTCAAGTAGCTATAGTTGGTCACTTTGGAGTTTTTAAAAGTAAATTCAAAAACACAATTTGGCAGCAATTATTATATGAAGTGAAAACATTATGAACGAAAAACCAGTAAATAAAATTATCCTAATATTCACATTATTCATCAATATTAGTGCAATCTCACAAGGTAAAGACCAATCCAATTCAGATAAACAACAAATAAAGTCTGAATTAAATGAGGTATTAACTGACATTGAAAATAATTATGCATATTTCAATAAAAAGAATATTGATATTAAGTGTTTAAAAGAAAAATATAATGCGAAAATAAATTTGATTAAAGATAAAAACGATAAAATACTGTTTTTCGAATACTTATTTGACGAATTTTATGACTCGCACGTTCATTTAAATGTATCAATTCAAAACTCTTATCGACTTTACTCTCCTATCTATGCTGTTTTAAAAAATGAAAAAGTTATCATTTTAAATGTTTGGCAAAACCAACTAAAAAACCTTGATGAAAATATTGTCGGTGCTGAAATATTAAAATTTAATGGACAAGATATAAAAACTTTAATTGATATATTTCCGACAGTTTGTAGTAATAAACAAAACAAAGATACAAGAAATTGGATAATAAACAAGATATTAGCTGGAAGATATTCCGAGTCACGAAAACTTGAATTACTATTAAAAAATGATAAAAAGTATACACTTAATCTTGATGATTTAACTTTAAAAAAGCACCAATCATTAATGACAACAAGCCTTAAAAAAAATATTGGAATAGTTTCGATAAATAATTCACTTGGTCA
The DNA here is from genome assembly GCA_016744455.1 of Alcanivoracaceae bacterium. Lineage (GTDB taxonomy): Bacteria > Pseudomonadota > Gammaproteobacteria > Xanthomonadales > Marinicellaceae > NORP309. The sequence continues at coordinate 35,329 of JADGEI010000009.1, read as the reverse complement.
AAATGCATTAATCACTGAATTTGACAATGCGCTGAAAGCATTAATGCAAACAGATGGCTTAATAATTGATTTAAGAAACACAGTTGATGGAGGAGACTCTTATATTGCTCGCGGCATTATGAGTAGGTTTATACAAAAAGACACGCCGTACCAAATGCACTCATTCGATGATTTTCAAATCGGACATCCACTAGTTAAAAGAAGCTGGATTGAACTTGTCAGCCCTAGAGGCGCTATCTACAAGAAACCAGTTGTCATTCTTGTTGGAAGATGGACAGGTAGTATGGGTGAAGGTTTGGCAATAGGTTTTGATGGGATGAAAAGAGCAAAAATTGTAGGTACTGAAATGGAGCGTTTAGCAGGTTCAATAGAAAATTTTACAATTGGAAAGCTAGATTTTGGTTATAGCTTATCTACAGAGCGACTTTATCATATTAACGGCACACCAAGAGAAGAATATATTCCCACTAATTATGTGAATCAAACACACATTTCATCGGACGAGATAATGAAAAAAGGAATTGAGATTATAAATACAAGAGAGTTTTAAACCATTATTTCAGTAATTGAATTTAACGCGATATTGAATACATGAAAATTGTTTAAAGCTTTAGTTTGCTAGGTCGCTTGGTTAGAAGGTTTAAACATGATAAAAATTTAAGTAGTGCATCAAAATAAAAGGTTAAATTATGAAAATCAAATACATTGTTTTTACACTTCTTTCACTAGTACTTTCTAGCTGTAATATGAATCCAAGTAAGGAGGAAAGAATTAAAAAACTCGAAACCGAGTTGCAAACGTCTTCAAAAAAAATCAGCGAACTCGAAAAATTAATTAAAACAAATAGCGATGATAAAGTTATGCAACAAAATGATAATTTAAAATTAGGAGCTTTTTCCGTAAGTTTAAACGTTAAAGACATAAATTTTTCTAAAGACTTTTATGAAAATCTTGGGTTTACACAACTTGGTGGAGATTTAGATAAAAACTACCTCATTATGAAAAATGAAAACTCATTAATAGGACTATTCCAAGGCATGTTTGAAGGGAATATTTTGACCTTTAATCCAGGCTGGGATGAAAATGGCAAAAATACCAAGTCATTTGATGATATCAGAAAAATTCAACAACGATTAAAAAGCAAAGGAATGGATATTGGCACCGAAATAGACAAACAATCATCAGGCCCAGCAAATTTCATGACAACTGATCCAGATGGAAATGTTATATTAGTTGACCAACATCGGTAAGAGATATAACCTAACACCATAAATGAAAATAGATATAGCCACAAGAATCGATGCTAAAGAATTAACTGAGTTAACAATCAGGTCTAAATCTCATTGGGGTTATGGTAAGGAGCAAATTGAAGCTTGGAGAGAAGAGTTAACCATTACAAAAACATATATTGAAGATAATAATATTTATAAGCTTGTAATAGCTGATGTGTTAATTGGGTTTTACGCCTACCAAGCTGAAAGTGAGGCTAAATTAAAACTCAATTACCTTTTTGTGGAACCAAAATATATTGGAAAAGGGTTCGGTAAAACATTAATGAAGGACTTTTTAAGGCGTATTGAAAATTCACAATTTGAATCAGTTATTCTTGACGCTGATCCTCATGCTGAAATTTTTTATGCAGGATTGGGTTTTCGTGTCATTGGGCAGCTAAAAAGCTCAATTAAAAACAGGTTTTTGCCAATCATGGAATTGAATATTAACAAGGCTATTCACTAGAATCTGCCAGATTCAACATTGAAGTGCAACAGTCCAGTTTCTAGATTTTACTTCAAATGGCTAGTGGACTTTAGCCAATATTGTTAAAAGGTTGGCTAAAGCCAACTACCCTTAAATGTTTCAAAGAAACTTTTCACAAATGAAAACAGATATAGCAAATAGCTAATGAGGAAACACAATGATACATTTAATAGTAGGAAACACGGGTTCAGGTAAGACGACTTATTCTTATGAATTGAAAAAAAAGACCGATGGTATAATTTTTTCTATCGACAAGTGGAATAACACCTTATTTCTTGCAGATAAAAGGACGACTGATGGATTGGAGTGGTTTCTTGAAAGAATTAATAGAGCCGAAAAATTAATAATGGATTTAGTCAAGCAGTTGGAAAACGCAAATACAGACTCAATTCTTGATTTAGGTTTATCAAAATTCGAACACCGTGAAAAATTCAGAGCCTTTGCAAAATCACATAACTATGAAATAAAAATGCACTTTTTAGATGTTCCAAAAGACGTTCGATTAAAACGAGTGATGAACAGAAATACTGAAAAAGGCAAAACCTTTGAAATTGAAGTAAGTCAAGAAAACTTTGATTTTATGGAAGACTGGTTCGAAAAGCCAACAGAAATAGAACTAGTTTAAAAATACTGAAATGAGGTTTGATTTGAACATTAAAGATTTTAATACAATCAATGAATTTTGGGCATTTATCATTCAACATGATAAATGGTACTTAAAATATTCGCCTCACAACACAAAAGGCATAGACAACTACTTACCACAATTGGAGCCTTGGATTATTAATCAAACCAATGACCTTAGGAAAAAAATGGATTTTTCTTATGACGATTATGTTAAAGTTATCGAATGGGATAATTGGCTTATTCGTGCAGATATGGCTAAGTCGAAAAAATTTAATCGCAATAAGGCTTTTAAGTTCAAACAATTTTGTTTCGCTTGTAAAAAAGAAATAAGTTTTTTTCAAAGATACCCTAAATGTATATGTCGAGCATGTGTTGATGAAACAACAGATTTACAAGGCAGAAAAGTGGAATTTTTTAATACCGAGGCTTTAGGCCATGGTTGCCAAGGGTATTACTCAGGAACCAATCAAACAGAAAAATATGACACGAATACATGTTACCTTAATGGTAATGAATATTTCGCGAAAGAAGCGCGATTTGGTGGAATAGTGATACAAGTAAAAGAATAAAAATCATTCCCTACACCAGTTTAATTCTAATAGAGGCTTTTACACGTGCGTTGGTTGCGTAATGACTTCTAATAAAAACAGTTTAATGAGAATAGCAAATGAAAATTATATTATCAGAAACAAGAGATATAAAACCGAAAGATATCATGCGATTATACAAAGCAAACAAGTGGAGTTCCGTTAACAAACCGGTTGAGTTGTATAAGGCGTTAATCAATTCACATTCATTAATAACAGCATGGAATAATGAAGACTTAATTGGGCTTGGAAATGCAATTTCCGATGGTCATTTGGTGGTTTATTACCCTCATCTACTTATTGATCCCAATTATCAAGGAAAAGGAATAGGCCAAATGATAATGGATAAAATGCAAGAAAAATACAAGGATTTTCACATGCAAATGTTGACGGCTGATGGGAAAGCAATAGATTTTTATCTAAAATCAGGATTTGAAAAAGCAGGGAATACTCAACCAATGTGGATTTATAATGGTACAGAACATTAATGGTTACTTTAGTCCTTACTCTTTTGTATTAATAGAGGGAAACAGCTTATGTCGATTAAAGCCCACTGATTATAAGTAGAATTTGAGATCAGCCATAATTATTCGGATAGCCGTTGGTAATCGGCATACGTCTATCTTTTCCAAAAGCCATTTTTGTCACGCGTGGACCTGGTGCAGCTTGTTGGCGTTTGTATTCGTTTCGATCCACCATTTTTAAGATTTTCTTAACCAGCGCTATTTCATGGCCCTTAGCTGCAATTTGATCAGCATCCTTAAAGTCATGAATATAGGCCTTAAGAATGTCATCTAAGATTTCATAGTCTGGCAAAGAATCGGAGTCTTTTTGATTAGGGCGCAATTCTGCTGAAGGCGGCTTATCAATAGTGTTTTGCGGTATAACTTGTGAAAGCGTATTGCGGTACTCGCACAGTTCATAAACTTGCAATTTAAACAAATCCTTTATGATGGCGAAGCCACCAGCCATATCACCATATAAAGTACTGTAACCAACAGCTACCTCACTCTTGTTGCCTGTAGATAACAGTATGGCATTTTGATTGTTGGCAAATGCCATGGCGAGTGTTCCACGGATTCGGGCTTGGATGTTTTCATCTGTAAGGTTTTGTTTGTAATTATCAAAGTGGCTAGTCAAGCTATTTTCAAACTGTAAGTGCAAAGGTTCAATAGGTATTGTATGAGTGGTAATGCCAAGGTTTTTTGTAAGTTGTGTGGCATCATCCAGTGAGTGCTGTGACGAATATTTAGAGGGCAACAATAAGCCCGTAATATTCTCAGCCCCTAATGCATCGACAGCTATGACAGCGGTTAAAGCGGAATCAATACCACCAGACAGACAGATGACGGCTTTTTTAAAGCCATTTTTTTCAAAGTAATCTTTAGTACTTAATAATAATGCCTGATAAAGCTCAGTTAATGGATCCAATCTTTTGCTGATTAGCCGCATGCTACTATCCGTATCATAAATTAACATTTGTGACTTAAACGTTTCACATTGCGCTAAAATTTTTCCTGTAGCGTCTATAATCACACTGGTGCCTTCGAACACTAGTTCATCTTGGCCACCAATCATATTGCAATAGATTAAATTGGCATTGTTGTTTTTACACCGTCTTTGTAGCATTTTTATGCGTGTTTCAATTTTTTCAGCTTCATAAGGGGAAGCTGAAAGGTTGATTAACCAATCAACTTTTTGCTTGGCTTGTTTCACTACAATTGCTGCGTCACCCCAAATATCTTCACAGATGTTGACGCCAAATTTATAATTTTCATCTTTGATCTCAACCTCTACAATGCCTTTGTGTTTCCCAGGTGTGAAATACCTATGTTCGTCAAAAACCAGGTAATTGGGTAAACGGTGTTTATCATAAACCATTTTAACCTTGCCATTTTGGATAAAAGCTGCAGAGTTATACAATTTTTCAGGTTCGTTCGGGTGGTTGCGTGGAAAACCCAATACGACGCAGATGTCTTCTGACTGTTCAGCAATATATTTTGCTGAAGTGACACAATCATCAATGAATTGTTGGTGGTACAATAAATCCTCAGGTAAATAACCACAAACGGTAAGTTCAGGAAAAACCAATAAATCAACGCTTAAGGATTTCGCTTCTTTTATGTGCGTTAAAATGGCGTTTTGGTTTCGCTGGATATCTCCAACAACTAGGTTTAATTGAGCTAAGGCTATTTTCATTTTTTATACTAAATAATTATACTTTAGTGAATTGTAGGGCATATCAAACAAAGAAACAAAGTAACTGATCAGCTCATTCCATAAATCTAACCTTTTTGGTTTAAAAATTGCCATAAAACACTAGTTACAGTATATTTAGCCATGTTTAGATAAATAGGGAAAACCAGCTATGAAAATAGCGATAGTAATAGTAGTAAACCATTTGTTTGAACGTAACGAAGAATAATTAAGTTTGGAAAACAATTAACATAACGAGTTAATGATGAGAGATGAATTAAGAGCAAAAATTCTTGATGTATGCAATAAAAAAATTACAAGCAAGGGTAATAATGTAGGGCTTTCTTTTTATGCTTTTTTTGCCAATAAAAATGACAACCCTGAATTATTAATGGAGGCTGCTACATGGTGGATACAAACACATAAACTGGATCACTTTGTTAAGGCTCAAAAAGTTAAAGAAATGATTTTATCTGATCTTTAACGGTAAATCATTGGCTGTTTTAAGAATAAAAATTATGCACTTTCGTCACTTGTCTCAATCAATTTTTAGTCTTTTAATGAGACGTTAGTCAAAACAGAGAAAAACAGAATGGAATATGGCATTAATTTAAAAGCAAAACCAACAGCTGAGTATTCAGTTTCAATGACCAAATTGATAAAGTCTTTGGTTGGTGGAAACAAAGATAATGTTGTAACTGCCTTGAACGATATGAGTCTATCAGCAATAGAAAAATATACAAAAATATCAACACATGATTATTATTCAAGTTACTTGACTTATTTAGACAAGCTCGATTTTAAAAAAATTAATGATGTATATAGTCTAGATATAACAACAGGAAGTTTTGGTTATGAATTTGCTATTGCACTAGTTGATTTATTGGGACCTTATTGTGAAAAAATTACAGCTTATGTTACACACGATGAAGATTTTGGTCATATACCTATAAAAATTACTCACCACCACAACACCGTTTTTGCTGATGGAGAAAAGGTTTCAGTTCTTGTTATAAAAGAAGAAGAAATTAATTTGTGGGCTATAGAACCATGGGTAGACTCAAACACTCTAGAGGCAATTTCTACGATCTGTAAAAAGGCGAAATCAATTAAAGATTTTACGCAATTAAGTCTAATTTATAGCGAGCTTTTTAAACCAATTGTAACTCTTGCTGAGTCATATGAACTTAGTTCTGAATTATTGTCAACTCATGACGAAGCTGAGTACCTGGTTTATATAAATGGTGTTATTGATTTGGAAATCAACAAAACCAATCATCTTGTCATTGATTTATTCCAAATTAAAATGCGTGAAAATCTAGACTACATGATGAGGACTAATTATTTAGGTTCTATCTTTGAAGAATACAAAAAAACACTTTTAGTGTTCTATACATTTTATGATTTACATAACAACAAAAAAAGTGATGAAACACTTGATGAATTCATCGAAGAAATTATCGATTATGAAGAGTTTGAATTAATTTATCAAGCGACAGCTTTATTAGAGTTTGGAATTGTATAAATGGGAATGAAGGATGAGGGTGAATTTATGAGGTACAAATTACATCTTAATCATTGGTTTCAACTAGATTTTTATTTTGTTAATAGTCAAAACTGAATTTTTAAAAAACCATGAACTATTTTTGATGTCCTTTATTTACGTAATTAAAAGACTATAATCCATGGCTTTAACCGAATGAGTTAGTGCACCGATAGAAATATAATCTACACCTGTTTTTGAAATATCAGCTACAGTGGTTAAATTAACATTACCCGAAGCTTCTAAGTCAATTTTCCCCGCTGTTATTTTAACAGCCTGAGCCATGGTTTCATAATCCATGTTGTCCAACATGATGCGATCAATATCGCAATTTAGGGCCTGTTTTAACTCATCCAAATTAGTGACTTCGACTTCTATGGGATGTTGGTGTTTGTCATGAGCTAGCACTTTATCAACAGCCGATTTAATTCCGCCAGCGGCTTTGATGTGGTTTTCTTTGATTAATGCCATATCGTACAAACCAAAACGATGGTTTGTGCCACCGCCTAATTTTACTGCCCATTTATCTAGCATCCTTAAGTTAGGCGCAGTCTTACGTGTATCAAGTACCTTACAACGGTTTTCACACTGTTTCACAAACTGTTGGGTAAATGTTGCAATTCCGCTCATGCGCTGTAACAGGTTAAGGGCCACACGTTCAGCACCGAGTACAGCAATGACAGAACCAGATATTTCGGCAATAACATCTTGGTTTTTACATGTTTGACCTTCTTTGTACAATAGTTTTACTTTGATTTCTTTATCAATCAGTTTAAATGTTTTTTTAAATACTGCTAACCCCGCTATAATACCGTCTTGTTTAGCAATAAGTTGCGCTTTACATTTAGTTGAATCTTTGAATATAGAAAGGCTGGTTATATCGCCGGATTGTATGTCTTCCTTAAGAGCTTTTTTAATAATGGATTTATATTTTTTAGATTTCATAAAATTAAACGTTTAAATGAATGAGCACTAGTATAAATGAAACATAAATCTAGTTACATGAAAATAGCTTTAAGGCAAGCAAAAAAGGGTTTATTTACCACCGCAGAAAACCCACGTGTGGGCTGTGTATTGGTTAACTGTGGTCATGTTGTTGGTAAAGGCTATCATAAACGTGTTGGTGAACCACATGCTGAAGTATTTGCCATTAATAATGCAGATGAATTTTCACAGAAATCAACCGCCTTTGTCACTCTAGAACCGTGTAGTCATTTTGGAAAAAACCCTCCTTGTGCCGATGCCTTGATTAAAGCGGGTGTAAAAGAAGTGGTGGTTTGTAATGAGGATCCAAATCCCTTGGTCGCAGGCAAAGGGATGGCAAAATTAAAAGCAGCTGGTATTACTGTTAATACCGGCATTAAAAGCAAGCATGGAAAAAACTTAAATTGTGGTTTCTTTCACCGCATGCAAACAGGCCGGCCATTTGTTCGATTAAAAATGGCACAATCATTAGATGGACGAACAGCTATGCAAAACGGTGAAAGTTATTGGATAACTGGTAAAAAAGCCCGTAAAGATGTTCAATATTGGCGTGCCCGTAGTCATGCGATATTAACGGGCGTTGAAACGGTTATACAAGACGATTGTCGTATGACGGTTAGAGTCGATCAATTACCAAAAAAATACAAAAAACTCCCAAATGATTTTGACAACTATCAACCTATGCGCGTCATACTTGATACACATTTGCACGTTCCTCTGAGCGCCAAAGTTTTACAATCTATTGGCCGCAGTGTAATAATGACAGCCAGTACAAATTCAAGTAAAATCAAACATTTACAAGGCTTGGGTGTAGAGGTCATACAGATGCCACTTAGCTATAATCAGATTGACCTTAATGCTGTGCTTAATTGGCTTGGCAAAGAGCAAATTAACGAATTGTTGGTAGAAACAGGAGCCACCGTTGCCGGTGCTTTTTTACAACAAAAGCTTATCAACCAACTCATCATTTATACCGCTCCAATAATTATGGGCTCATCAGCAAGACCTCTATTTGAAATTAATAGTGAAGAAATGCAAAACAGACTCCATATTGAACACTTCAAAATTAAACAAATGGGTAAAGATTGGCGATTAATAGCTAATTTATAAAAACTATGTTCACAGGGATTTACTTACACTTTTCAATAGGTCTATCATAATGTTGGAATTGGCTCGCATATACTAAAAAGTATGAACACAGGGGAAATGAAATTAATGAGTAATAATCCTGACAAACTAGAAGCGGTTAATAATAGGGTTATCCTACTCCAGTAATTGTCCCATCTTCTTGTACTTCAATCTTGGTCGCAACAGGCACTTTAGGAAGGCCAGGCATGCGCATAATATTACCAGTTAAAACCACTAAGAAGCCTGCCCCAGAATTAATTTGTATACCACGAACTGTCACCTGAAAATCTCTTGGTCGACCATGTAATTTAGGGTCATCAGATAGTGAACTTGGTGCCTTAGCAATACATATTGGCAATTTTTCAAGCCCTAGTTTTTTAATTTGTAGTAAATCTTTTTCGGCTTCTTTCGTAAACGCGACATCGTGAGCACCATACATTTTTCTACTGACTTTCGTGACTTTTTCTAATACAGAATCTTCGCTTTTGTATAAAGCTTCAAATGGTTGTTCGTTATTGGCAATATCAAGCACTGCTTGAGCTAACTCAATAGAGCCTTTTCCTCCTTCAGTAAAGTGTCGAGACTCAGCAAATTTTATATTTAGTTGTTCAACATGCTGCTTTACTATGGTTATTTCTGCATCAGTATCTGCGGCAAAACGATTAAGTGTAACAACCATGGGTTTATTAAATTGCTGTACGTTTTCGATGTGTTTATTGAGGTTATCTAACCCCCTTTCAACTGCCTGTGGATCTTCAGTTTCCAAATCATTCGCATCATTGCCACCATGTAATTTTAAGGCGCGTATAGTTGTCACCAAGACCACAGCAGCAGGATCTAAATTTGCTGATTGACATTTTATATCAAAGAATTTTTCTGCCCCTAAATCAAAACCGAAACCGGCTTCAGTAATCGCCCAATCAGCAAAATGCATGGCCATCTTTGTAGCGACGACACTATTGCAACCATGAGCAATATTAGCAAACGGCCCGCCATGAATAAAAGCAGGACATCCTTCAAGTGATTGAACCAAGTTTGGGTGGATGGCATCATTTAATAAAGCCATTAGAGCACCTGTAAAGTTTAGTTGATGAAGATAGACAGGTTCACCATCGTGATTGTAAGCCAGTAGGGTTCGATCTAATCGTTTCCGTAAATCGTCTTTGTCATTGGCCAAGCATAGAATTGCCATAATTTCTGAGGCAGCAGTTATATCAAAACCACCTTCTCTTGGAACACCTTGAAATTTACCACCCAACCCTAATACAATTTGACGTAGTGAACGATCATTCATATCCATCACACGCTTCCAAACAATTTGTCTTGGGTCAATATTTAGCTTATTGCGATGATAGATGTGATTGTCTAGCATAGAGGAAATTAAATTGTTAGCAGAAGTAATGGCATGAAAGTCACCAGTGAAATGTAAATTGATACGACTTGTTGGTACAATTTGCGCATAACCACCACCGGTTGCTCCCCCTTTTATGCCCATGCAAGGGCCAAGTGAGGGTTCACGTAATGCCAAACAAACAGACTCTCCGATTTGTTGCATACCTTGAGCTAAACCAATAGAGGTCGTCGTCTTACCTTCACCAGCTTTAGTTGGAGTTGTAGCAGAGACTAAAATGAGTTTATTTGGTTTTAGATTGAATCTTTTTTTCTTTAAGGCGTCAATATGAACTTTTGTAATGTCATTACCATAGGGTATCAAATTACTCTTGGCAATATTTATCTTGTTAGCAATTTCAGTAATAGGCTTTGTGGCGGTATTCTTGGCGATTTCAGAATTGGTCAACATCGATTTTAACTCATAAAAAAACCAAAGCATTTTACCATGTTTTTCCACTTATTTGTAGTATCATAGCGACGAGTTTTTGGACTTAAGTAATTGTTGGCCAAAGTTTTTTTAATTTAATTTTTTAAAGTGTTCAGAACCTGTCCTTAGTTCATTACTTAGTTCATTAGTAGTTTATATGGTAGATGTTTTAAGATCGTATATCGTTTGATTTTAAAAATTAATAAACTGAATGAGGGTTTCATGTATAATTTGTGACAATTATTTAGAGAATTTCATTATGATTAAATTATACGGCTTTGGAAAAAATTTAGGTTTACTTGACGCTAGCCCTTTTGTTGTAAAAGTACATACTTTTTTAAAGGTGGCAGAGTTAGACTATGAAACCATCGCAAGTCCGCATAATATTGGTAAATCTCCAAAGGGGAAATTACCGTTTATTACAGATGATGATAAAACTGTGTCAGATTCACAAGACATTATCGAGTATTTATCAGAAAGCTATCAAGTTAACTTGGACAAAACCTTAACTGAAGAGCAAAGAGCAACTGCTTATTTATTAACAAAATCTTTGGACGAAAACCTTTATTGGTGCTTGGTTTGGTCACGATGGCAAGAGGAAAATACGTGGAAGATTGTGAAGAATTCTTTTTTTAAAGGACTTCCTTTTCCAATTTCCGCCATTATCCCAAAAATACTTCGTAAGAAAGTGATTAAATCATTAAAAGCTCAGGGGACAGGCAGGCACAGTGAAAAAGAAATTATTGAAATTGCCAATAAGTCTTTTCAGGCATTATCAGCCTTATTAGGCGATAAGGATTATTTTTTTGGGCCCAATATTACAGGGTTTGATATTACCGCTTATGCTTTTATTGCCTCATTTACTCAAGCAGAACTTGAAAATAAAATTAATAATATAGCAAAAAGTTATAAAAATTTAGTCAGTTATTGCGATCGTATTAACAACATTTATTTTTAAACATGTTACTAGATATTATTAAGGCAATTGTTTATGCGGGACTTCCCATAGCTGTTATTTCTTATTATTTAATACGCTTTACCAGTAAAAAAACAGCTATTAAAGCGACCAATGCCAAAGAGTTAAAAAAAGAACTTAAAAATGTTGAATATAAAAAAGACCCAGGAAGCCATATTGTTCAACAAATGTTACATAAAAAATACTTAAGATTTGGTGGTGGTTTTTATGGTATTTTATCTTTTATTACTTATTTTCATATAGAGACCTATCAAATAATTGACTTTGTTCGAAACTTTAAAAACTTTCAGCATTTCATTGATAGCATAGGTTTTAGTATGATTTTAAATTTTTTTATTGAAGCCATTATGAATCTCATATCAGCATTTATGTGGCCATTGTACTGGTATAAATATATGCCAATTGGGTCGTTTTGGGTATGGCTCATCGTTGCTATTGTCGCACACTCGATGGCAACCAAATTGGCATTATCTAAGAATCAATAAAACCTATTATAAGGAAAATATATACTTGATGCTAATAATGCAAACAATTAAAGCCAAAGTTGCCTGTAAATAACTTTCTTTAAGCATCCGATTGATTTTTGGACCTACCAAGGCGCCAATGGCTGCCCCAATGGCTAACGGGATCATAATATCATAATCAATAATTGCACCCATTCGGACGTAATTAATTACCGAAACTGTACTGCTTATGAAGATGGCTAAAGCTGCAGTTGCAGGAATAATAAACATAGGCATACCTAGGACAGATGCCATAAATGGAACCAATAGAAACCCACCGCCAACGCCAAAAATTGCAGAAATAAAGGCAATGAGAAAGCCAGCAAGTAAGGGAAGATAAACAGAAAAATTATAGATGGAATCATTGTAGGTAAAAGCTATGCGCATGAAGTCTATTTTTAAATCTTTTACGCCTTCAGCTGATATTTTGTTGATTGGTTTAGCATGTTTTTTAGAGGAATAAAGCTTCCCTATAATTTGTAGAGTAATAAATAGTGCCAAAACACCAAATAAGGGTTTAAATTTACTCATATCAGATAAATAAAGTGATGAAAAGGTGCTGCCTGCCATTGCACCTAGGATTCCGCCTGCGCTTAGGACAAAACCCAGTGGCAAAACCCAAGACTTACGTTTAAAATAAGCTGGGATAAATACCAATGCAGCAACCAATGTTAATATTTGGGCCATGGGTTTGACTGAGTTAGGATCTGCAACAGAAAAGAAGGTAATCAAACCAAAAGATGCTAAAATTCCACCAGCTGCTCCGATGGACGAAAAAACCATACCTACAAAAGCTCCCCAAACAACAATCAAAGCAATATTTCCAAAATCCATGAGAGTGATACCCAAGACAAAAAAGTATTTTAAAACAAATTTGAAATAATTAATAATATCTAATATAATTTTGCATTTAAATAGTCATTAATTTGAGATATATGTTAAATAAAACAAATCCATTAGTTAAAAGTTTTTATCACCAAGAGACTTGCACATGGACTCATGCTGTTTCATGCCCAATAAAAAAAACCGCAGCTATAATTGATCCTGTACTAGATTATAATGCAAATAATGGCAACACATCTACGCAATTTGTTGATAAAGTTTTGGCTTATTTAGAAAACAAAAAAATGCAATTGAAGTATGTTTTAGAAACACATGCGCATGCTGACCATATAACTGCTGCGGCATATATCGCTGATAAGATTGAAATTAAGGTAGCCATTGGTGAACAGATTCAATCTGTACAAAAAACGTTTAAAAGCATTTTTAACTTTGATGACGCTTTTAAAACAGACGGCTCTCAATTTCACGCGTTGCTGAATCATGGAGACGAACTTAAACTGGGAGAGTGTATGATAAGTATTTTATATACACCGGGTCATACAAACGATAGTATTACTTTTATTGCAGGGGAAAGTGTTTTTGTTGGAGATACCTTGTTTTCGCCTGGCTACGGTACAGCACGGTGTGATTTCCCCGGTGGAGATGCAAAAAAACTCTATCAATCTGTCCAAAAAATTTATGCGCTTGGAAATAATAAAAAACTCTATTTATGCCACGATTATCCACCACAAACTAGAATCCCTCAGGCGTGGTTTTATTCTTCACAACAACAGAAAGAAAACATACATATCAATGCAAATACTCTTGAAAAAGATTTTGTACAAATGCGTGAGAAACGTGATGAAACATTGAATCAACCTAAATTAATTATTCCGGCTATTCAAGTTAATATTGCAGCTGGGAATTTCCCAAAACCAGAATCAAATGGGAAGACCTACTTGAAGATACCTGTGGATGTACTTGGTAAGAAAGAAAACCATACCCTGTAAGGCTCTAAGCCTTTGTTTTCAAGTATTGCTGTTATATTTGATTTGGCTAATTTAGTATTTAATAATATTACTTATTGTGCTACAATTGAAGTGATGTTGGTTAAGGAGACCAATTATAACAAAAATACTCCTAATTAATAAAAACGAGAAATGTTACTTAGGTGCTGTATTATCATAATATGGGGAAAGCATCTGGTTTAAAATAATCATATAAATAATAGAAATATTTACTTTAATAGGTGAGATTTCTTATAAAAGAGAAAATATAATGAGTCATATAGTTGTACTAGGTGCAGGCATTGGTGGCGTACCAGCTGCATACGATTTACGCAAAGAATTAGGCAAGGAACATGAAGTTACACTTGTCAACAAAGGTGAAAAATTCTTCTTCACACCTTCAAATCCATGGGCAGCTGTAGGTTGGTCAAAGTCTGAGAAAATTTCTGTTGATTTAACACGTTACATGGCAAAAAAGAAAATTGGATTTAAAACCAGTGGCGCAAAAAAAATAGACGCAGAAAACAATAAAATGGAGCTAGAGGATGGTGAGGTTGTCGAATATGATTATCTTATTATCACAACAGGGCCTGCTTTAGCCTTTAATGAGGTACAAGGTTTGGGGCCAATAGAGGGTTTCACTCAATCAATTTGTACATTAGAACATTCTGAAAAAGCGTGGGAAGAGTATCAAAAATTTCTTGAAAACCCAGGTCCAATTGTCATTGGAGCTGTTCAAGGAGCCAGTTGTTATGGCCCAGCTTATGAGTTTGCCATGATTGTTGATACGGATTTACGTAAACGTGGTATTCGTGACCAGGTACCGATGACATTTGTGAGTGCAGAACCTTATGTTGGGCATCTAGGTTTAGGCGGTGTGGGTGATTCTAGGGGGTTGATGGAATCAGAAATGCGTGAAAGGCACATTAAGTGGATTACTAATGCCAAAGTTGATAAAGTTGAAGATGGTAAGATGTTTGTCACTGAAGTCGATGACAATGGTGAAGACTATAAATCGCATGAATTAGATTTTGGCTTTTCAATGATGCTACCAGCTTTCTTTGGTGTAGATGCCGTGGTTGACGTTGAAGGACTCAATAACCCAAGGGGTTTTGTCTTAATTGATGACCATCAAAGAAACCCAAAATACAAAAACATATATTCGGCTGGTGTTTGTGTGGCAATTCCACCTGTTGAAGCAACACCTGTTGCAACTGGAGCACCAAAAACAGGTTACATGATTGAATCAATGGTTACTGCAGCTGTAAAAAATATTCATGCTGAATTGCAAGGTAAAGAACCCTATGCTAAAGCGACGTGGAATGCTATATGTTTAGCGGACCTTGGTGATACTGGTGTTGCATTTGTGGCTTTACCGCAAATCCCCCCAAGAAATACCACATGGGCGAAAAAAGGAAAATGGGTACATTTGGCTAAAATCGCTTTTGAAAAATACTTTATGCGGAAAATTAAAACTGGATCTACCGACTCGTTATTTGAGCGGTATGTTTTAGGTATGTTGAAGATAAGACGCCTTAAAGATAAATAACCAATCATCTACTTCCACATGGCACAGCAGTTACATGTGTCATGTGGATTTCATACAAAGTTCAAAGTAACTATTCTAAGTTAACTGGCATACTTTCTATTTGTACTCTTTTTTAGTATTTAACTTGCAATTATTGGTAGATAACTGATACTTTATTAATGGGAATGAATAAATATTGGATTAGTACATGCAACAGTCAGATGTAACAGTAAGTCATAATGCTTTGGTAAATAGTTGTTTGGTGCCTTTTCAAAAGACTTTAGTTAGTTGTTTTGAAAAAGGGGTGAGTTATACGCTACAGCAATTGTTTTCAAAAGCTGAGAATGCCACCTCCAACCAACAAGAAACTCAACTATTTGAACAATACAACTTATTGAAAAAAACGAGTGGTCAAATGAGCCAATCATTGATTTCAATTATTAAGTCTATGCCTGATGAAATTACTCAACAAATTAGCCAGAGTAATGATGCCGTTGGTTTATCGTTGGTAGAGGATGAAGAGTTGGAAATAAGTTTAGCGTTTACTCAGCTAGAATCTGTACTTGATATCAAATTTACAAATTATTTGTTTGCTCTAGAAAAACGCCTTAAAGTCTTGTTTTCTTCAAAAAATATTAGCAAAGATAATATGCCTTTAGGTGTAGGCTCAATTTGTTGGATTTATAGTAGAATTTTGGATTTATCTCGGTCGAACATACTCACCAAAGTTACCATTATTAACAACCTTAAGAACACGCTTTCAATTGAGTTAAATAGAACTTATCAACTAATTGATAAACAGTTTATTGATGCAGGTATATTGCCCAATATTAAATCTGAAGTTAAAAGAACTCACAAAAAACCGGGAACCTTAGCAGAAAAAACTAATCCAGAAAATGTGTTTGGTGATGAAAGTACTCAACAAAGTAATACCAGTAGTGACTCAAACCCTCAGCAAGCCCAATCTAATGGTGGAGCGAATCAACAGTCAATGGCCGCCCCCAATCAAAATGTATTATTTGGTTCAGGAGTAAATAACTCCACAGAATTAGTAGATTCTATATTTGATTTAATGAATCAAGGCAGATCTCAAGGCCAACAACGCACAGAAGCATCAAACATAGATAACACAATAATGGATAGTACTTTGGATAATTTATCGCAGGTCACTAGTATTGCCGCAGGTGCTACTGAAATAGATAAACTAAAAGAAATGATCTTAGATGATGTTCGCAATGAAACAGGAATTTACTATCCAAGTTTATCGATGCAACAGCAAAATTCTTTAGATGTTATGGGCATGTTTTACGATCAAGTTAAAAGCGATAATTCCATCGATGGAAATGTCATATCATCTTTGAATGCTATAAATATTCCATTGATTCGAACCGCCATAAAAGACCAAGAGTTTTTTGATAGAAATGACCATCCTGCAAGAGAGTACCTTGAGAAAATAATCCATGCTTCACAAAAATGGCACGGTACTTCAATTGTTAAGAATTTACATAAATTCAGTTCAAATATCGCCAGTGAGTATGATGGGACAACAAAATCATTTGATCAAGCAAATGAAGACTTGGAAAGTTATTTACGACTCACAGATAGGCGTGCCAAAAAAGCAGAAGAGAAATGGGTTAGTGCAGCCAAAGGTAAAGAAAAACTGGATATATCTCGAAGTAAGGTAGAAGAAGTAGTAGAAAACATATCACAAACAGCTATTCCAGATTTTGTCAAGAATGTCATAAAGTACGTTATACAAGATGCGATGACCTTATCATTACTTCGTCATGGTGAAGACTCTGCTGAGTGGCATAAGAATATTAATACTTCTGAAACGATTGCCAAAATGGCAAACCCTGAAACAATAAAAAATTTAACACCGAAACAAAAAATCGAATCACTTCATCATTTAGATCAAACAATGGATGAATTGGGTTTTTCTGAAAATGATAGGCACAAGACTATAAACAATATTAAGGAATGTGCAAATGCTGCAACAACAGATGATTTAGATGAAGATATAAAATTATCTGATGTTGCAACAATAAACAAAAACAAAGAGAACGTAAAAAAGGCTGGATCAGCTAAAATTGAAGAATTACGCCCCTTAACAGACCAAGAAAAATCAGAACTAACTAAAATCCGATTAATGCCATATGGTTCACTTTTTGACTTTATTACCAATCAACAACGCGATAAAATAAGGAGGAAGCTGAGTTGGTTTAGCCCTGTTAGCAATAAGGTCTTATTTGTTTCATTATTAGGAAAAAGACCCTATGAAAAATCAATGAATGCAGTTGCCATTGATATCGTAAGAAAAAACATTCTAATCGTTCAATTAGAGGAAAAACGGTATTTCAAGACTGTATTAAGTGACATATTTTCTAAATTAAAAGGATTAACAAAATCCAAACCCACTGATGATACATTATGAGCAAAGAATACAGAAAGTCGAGAAGGGTAAAACCCAATGTAGATATTAACATAACAGATATGATTATTGGCACAAAACTTGGTGATGTACTAAACGTTTCATCAACTGGCTTGCTAGCATCTTGTAGAAAACAGGTAGAAGTTGGAGAGATGTTTCAAACAGAATGGATGTTTTCTGCAAGAGGTTTAAAAAACATTACTGTAGGACTTGAGTGTTTGTGGTCAGAAGCTCAGTATACCAATATATGTTTGTGCGGGTTTTCAATTATTGACATCTCAGAAGATGATCAAAATGTTTTAAACCGTTTAATTTCTCAATCGAAAGAGATTTAATAAATCACTATTTCTTGAAGTAAAATATTTTGTGATTCAATATTACATTCCAGGCCCACCACTGTGAATAATTTCATAATATTTTTTTTCTAATTCAAGTTTGTGCTCAGCTTCTTCGATGGCTAGAAAGCTAAAAGTATCTTTAAGTTCACCTTTAGGTGCATTTTCAGCTAAATCCCTGT
This sequence comes from Alcanivoracaceae bacterium, assembly GCA_016744455.1. GTDB lineage: Bacteria > Pseudomonadota > Gammaproteobacteria > Xanthomonadales > Marinicellaceae > NORP309. The sequence goes on along the minus strand of JADGEI010000009.1, from coordinate 16,903 downwards.
ACTGTTTCATAGCAGCATCTTCACGTGCTAACGCGTAAACTAATATGGTTTGATCATCAGGATTGTCACCTAAATCAACAAGTTTAACAAAATCAGAAAATTTATGGTCTTCAACAGGCGTGTTAATTTTTTTGACTAACTGTTTTTTAACTTCTGAGTTCTCTTTTAAATTAGTAAATAAATCAAAATGTTGTTGTTCTTCTTCAGCTAGTTCTTCTACCAAATAACGGATATTTTTACTTACATTGGGGATTAATGCAGTATAAAAATCACGTGCTGTTTTTTCAAAAGAAATAGCTATATCAAGTATTTCTTCTAACGTTTTCTTTGTTTGTAGTTTTTTATAGGACTTGCTATGCCCCTCTTTGTTGGTATTTTTCATTGTGTAATTTTAATTCTGTGTTGGCAGAAATCTCCCATTATTGTACGATAAATTAAGTCTATCGTTGTTCTATTGTTACTTTTAAAATTTGAAATGTGATAAGCTAAATTCCTATTAACGTGTTAAATAGCTATCAATATCATTAGCCACACGATGTCCATCGGCAACAGCATTTATTACATCAGGGCCTTTGACCATGTCACCAGCAGACCACAACCATTCAACTGAAGTACTGCCATTGTCATTAATTTTTATTCTTCCACGATCCCAATCCAGTTCTTCGATTAGGTCTTTGCCTAATAGTGTGATATCGGCACTTTGGCCTATGGCTTCTATAACCATTTCAGCAGGGTGATACTGTAAATCAGAGTTATCATATTTTGGAGAAAATCGACCCTTGTTATCAAATATGGATAAAACATTAACCGTTTCTAATCCTGTTAATCTTCCCTTGCTAATTACACATTGTTTAGGACCGCGTGAATCAAGAATTGTAATCCCTTCTTCTAGTGATTCAGAAACTTCTTCATCATCCGCTAAAAAAGAGTTGCCTAAGGCCTCTAAAGCTGAAACCACAACGTTTACTTTGTTATGTTGTTTCATCTGTAATCGTGCCATACTTCGGGCAATATCCATAGCAACATTACCACCACCAATTACTACTGCCGATTTTGGGGCGATGAATTTATCACCTTGTGGAATCATACGTAATAAATCGACCGCTTTGACAACTGCTTTGTTATCACTGCCTGAAATACGAGTAGAGCGGCCATTATGTAATCCAATAGCAAGAATAACGGCATCATTTTCTTGGTGTATTTGTTGCATGCTAATGTCAGTACCAACGCGCACATTGTAATTAATTTTAACACCAACAGATGTAATGACTTCAATATCTTGATCCAAACGATCTTCTGGTAATCGGTAATTAGGAATACCATATCTAGTCATGCCTCCTGCTTTAGGTAAGGCTTCATATACCGTGACTCTATGCCCTTTTTTAGCGAGATCAAAAGCTGCTGTTAATCCAGCGGGTCCTGCACCAATAACAGCAACGCTTTTACCTGATTTTATATGTGTTTTACCTTTTTGAGCAATATGCTTAATCGTCGCTTTAGAAACATTATCCATGGCAAAACGTTTTAGCCAACGAATGGCAATGGGTTGTGAGTTCTTCACACCATTTTCATCAACTCGTCCTAATGAACAAGCATCTTCGCAAATATGGGTGCAAACCCGGCCACAGACGTGTGAGAAAGGGTTGGTTTCATACATCCATTCAACAGCTTGCTCTAAATTACCTTCGTAAATGGAACGGATATAATTCGGTGCATGCATGTGGGCAGGGCAGGCATCTTCACATAATCCACAGTCAACGCAACGAGAAGCTTCTTCTACCGCCATTTCCATGGTGAATCCATCAACAACTTCATCAAAGTTGTTGATTCGTGCCTCTGGTTTCATCTCACCCATTGGTCTGCGAATGCGGTCGAGTAAATCACTGTCCTCGGTCTTGGTCCAGCCTTTAGCAAATTTTAAGTCGTGAATACCATTTTCACTTGGGAATACAAAATAGCTATCGGTATCATCTCCATCACAGGTATGTACATATTCACGTGTCATTTCTATAGCACTGGTTGGGCATATATCTACACATAGTGCACACCAACAACAACGCCCGTAATCAATTGCAGGGCGTAAATTTCGAATACCTTTTGCGGCATCTTCTTTAATTGATGGAACCTCAACCATGGTAATGGCAGCATTGTCACAAATTTTTTGACAAGAGCTACAACCAATACACAAGTCCATATCATTAATGTGAAAACCTCGGTAAGAAGCGCTGGCAGGGCGGGGTTCTAGTTTTTCTGTAATCGGTTTACGTGCAAAAAATTGCAAATTTTTTAATGGATTTAGAATACTGCCTTTATCTCTGTAATCAATTTTTTTCATTATCTATCAACCTCTGGAGGGCAAGCATCGAGTGAGAACATAATTTGAGCCACGTCTTCAATGCGAGCACCTTTTGCTAAAAATTCAAGGGTTTGTACTGCATGCATTGAGGACGGACCTCGTACATGTACTCGATATGGTTTGTCGCCTCCATCTGACACTACATAATAGGCGAGTTCGCCCTTAGATGATTCAACCCGGGCATAAGCTTCTCCTGCTGGTACATTCCATGATAATGGGTTTGGTATTGCAGTTCGAATAGGCCCTTTGATTGAAGGCAGTTTGGCAATTACTTGCCTCAAAATGTGAATACTTTGAAACAATTCATCTCGTCTAACCAATATTCTTGACCATGCATCCCCCTTTTGTTGGGTTGGTATATCAAATTCTAACTGATCATATATGAGGTAGGGGTCATCTCGTCGAACATCGAATGCTAAACCACATGCCCGTAAGTTGGGGCCAGTTACGCCGTATTCTAAGGCATCTTCTTTACTCAAAACTCCTACACCTTTAGCACGCTGTACAAATATTTGGTTAGTAAATAATAAATTATCATAGTCATTTTGCCTAGACTCTAAGTAATCTAGTAGATGACTTAACTTTTCTAAAAAGCCTTCAGGTAATTCACGTCTAACACCGCCAGGTATATTATAAATACTGTAAACCCGACCACCGGTAAAATCTTCAAACAAATCCAATACTAAATCTCTATCGGCAACACCCCAATACATCGGTGTATACATACCTGTAGTTGCGGCGTGCCCACCAAAGGTAAATAAATGCGCCGCAATTCGAGATAGTTCTAACTGTAACACACGAATCCATTGTGCACGAATTGGTGCATCTATCCCCATTATTTCTTCTACTGCCAATGAATAAGAAACTTCCATTGGCGCGGGATCAGGGACACAAATTCGAGGTACAATTGCTAGATTTTGAATCCACAAGCGGCCTTCCATTAGTTTTTCAAAACCACGATGTAAATATCCAGCATCAGTTGTGCCTTTAACTACGGTATCGCCATCTAAAATTAACTTTAGTGCATAATTGCCTTCAATACCTGGATGATTCGGGCCAATAAAAATTTCGTATTCATTGCTATCTCCTAACGGCACTGCTTGGTAATTTTCTGGTCTCATGACTTCCACCCTTTGCCAACTACGTGTTCTTTTTTGGCTTTCTCTCGTTCACGGTGTGTGGCTTTGTTATGCAGGGTTCCTGATAACCGAATATCTTCTGGTTTAATTGCAATACCACCACCTTGATCACTGAGTTCTTGTAACCAATCAGGATTATATTCTGTCCAATTAAAGGTTTCTTGAACATAAGCTTCAGAATCAAAGTCCTTACGCATCGGTGGCATACCAAACCACTCAGTTAAGATAAATTTTTCCATGCGTGGGCTGCCAATAAAAAATACGCCGTACATTTCATAAATATCCCGTTCAAAAAAATCAGCAGGTTTATACAAATCATAAACTGTGACAAATTTGGCATCATCACGGTCAATGCGTGTATGGGCCGAAATCAAGCAGTTTTCTTCATAAGACCAAACATGATAGACCAATTCAAACTGATTATCTTCAATCCAATCCACACAGGTTATTGCTGATAAATGTAAAAATGATGCCTGCCCTTTGATTAATTCTAATAATGTAGTAAGTGAATCAGCCTTAACATCAACACGTATACGGCGTTTATGTTTATGAGTGATTTTAATGGTGTTGATTTTATTTAAGATTTCATTTAGTGATTCAAGACTCATAATTTCATCTCTTGTGGTAATAGTGGGTGTTGAACCATTTTAAGCTTTTTTGTGTTTTCACCATAAGTACCTTCACCTTCTAAGCCATATAACTTAGCCTCAGCAATGACATCAACTGGTGTTTGCCATTCCTTGCCAAATAAGTTTTGTTGATTGCCAAGGTAATAATCGTAGTTTTTGTAGTAGTCTTTCCAAGCGCTTCCTTTTTGCTCTTTTCTGTCATTTTTGATGTTGTTTTTAAGCCTGTTTAACCCTTCTAATACGGCTTCAGGCCGTGGCATGCAACCTGCTATATAGACATCAACTGGCATGTATTCATTAAGTTTTTTTGCAGTCGCATAACTCTGCCAGTACATCCCACCATTTACAGTACAAGAACAGATACCAATTACGTATTTGGGCGCTTGCATTTGCTCATAGGTCAAAATCACTCGTTTAAGAGTTTTAACTGATACATAACCTGTTACCAATAAAATATCGGCTTGCCTGGGTGTGACCATTGGTTGAATTCCCAAACGTTCCATATCAAAGCGAGAAGTCATTGCTGGAGGTAATTCAATCGCGCCACAACCCGTGCAATAATGCAGCATGAATAAAGATTTGGATTGACAAAAGTCAATAAAATCATCAAACACATTGGCCAACGGATTGGTGCGTTTTTGTTTTTGTTGATTAGTCTTGTTTGACTTGATTTTTAGTTCTTTTTTCATCATATTTTTTAATCTCAAAGTATGAAAGCTAAACCAATTAAGGCAAGCATTACTGGCCATTTCCACAAGATGCGAATTAGGTCTTCAGTTTTATATCGGGGAAACAGAAAAGCAATGCTCATGGGTATTGCTACCACTAAGAAAGCCTTGGGTAATAAATCCAACCAGCTTTCTCCACCGCCAAGGAATAACGAGGCATACAATACACCTGCGGTATACAATTGAAACGTTTGCATAACAAACAGTCCACCCATGTATTTACCACTCATTTCTACCATTGGGCCAGTGGCAATTTCAGCAGGTGCAATATAAATTTCAAATGGTTGTTTACCCAACATGCCTTGTAGAGCAAATAAACCGGCAATGGCAAGAAAAGGCATTTCGATGATTCCCCATGCATTGGCTTGTTGATACTCAATCATGCCAATTAAAGAAGTGCTTTCATAATGCCAAGCGGCACCAAATACAACAATAATGAATGGAATATCATAGGCCAACATAGCTGTCAGAGCGCGTGATATACCGATAGAACCATTGGGATTGGCACATTGACCCACACCTAGGGCCATACCCAAAGAAGGAATCATTAAAAAGTAAGATAAAGTGATAATGCCCCCTTTATCAGCAATGCCTTCCATTCCCGGCACAGGCAATAGAATTTCTGCCCCAATATAACCACCAACTGCCATTACAATGCCGATATCATGAATGAGACCATGTGAGACCTGCGTGTCTTTCCCATACAATTTAACTATGTCATAAATGGGTTGGAAGAACGGTGGGCCAATTCGGCGTTGTAGACGAGCAGAAATTTTACGCATCATTAACACCATCATCAACCCCACTACAAAGGCAATAAGAGGCATAAGTACTAGTTCAGAAATTATTTCTACAAAACTCATGAACCTGCTCCACTATAATTTTTATAAATTGAAAAAAGGGCAACAACTGCAACTAGGACCAACAACATAACTGGTTGGCGAGAACGATACATGTTTTCAAACAGTTTGGATACAAAACTGAGTGCAGAAACAATGACATTTTCCATCCACTTAAAACTTCCACGGTACCAGTTACCAATTAAATGCATCAGGCCAGGATAAAAATTATTGGAATAATGGTATTTCACTTCAGATGATAAAAAGTGCCCGCCGGCATAATTATCATATTGATGGATGCGTTTAGCCTTTCCACCAAGGAAATAGAAGATTAAAGCTCCAACACCAAAACCATAAAAGAGTATACCACTAACCCAAATCATGTCTAATCCTCCTTTTGCATATTCAATGCCACCTAAGTGGTAAGTAACGACAGGTAAGCCGATGGTTTCTTGTATCGAAGCAATCCATGGGAGGATTAATCCAGGCATAAAGCCAGTGATGAAAACTATTACTGACAAACCTAGCATTGGTACCATCATGCTCCAAGGGACTTCACGCACCTGCTGATGTTCCACACGTAACTGCCCAAGAAAGGTATTATGAATTAATTTATATACCGAAAGAATGGTGCCTAAAGTACCCAAGACTGCTGCGACAAATAATAACGGTTCGCCATTCACTAATAAAGATCTGTATACCATCCATTTTGAGACAAAACCATTCATAGGTGGTAATCCTGCCAATCCAATAATACCAATTAACATCACCAAAAAAGTCAAAGGCATTTGTGTGACCAATCCACCCAGTTTATTTAAATCAGAAGTGCCTGTTCTATACACCACTGCTACAACAGTTAAAAATAAAGCGGCTTGATAAGAAGCATGATTCAATACATGCATTAAGCCACCAGCACTGCCAATGCTATCATACATCATAATGCCCAATAACATATATCCTCCTTGGCCAACGCCGTGCCATGCCAACAAACGTTTGGCATCATGCTGTTGTAAGGCAATATAGGTCGGAATAATGGTGGTTAATGCCGCAATCCATGCCAGAAGTGATTTCATGTTCAAATAAGGCAAGGCAATATTCATTTCTTCTAAATTGCCTAACCCTATAAATTGAACAATTACAACCAAAATGGTAAATAATCCCATGCGTGATGATATTGCACCCAAAAAAGCCGCTCCAGGTCCAGGAGTTTCGGCATAGGCAACGGCTTGCCATAGGTGAAATGGTAATAAACCCATTTTTATGGCAAAACCAATAAAAAATAACAGAACAAAACCAAATTTCATGTTATCAGTCATCTGTATAAAGGCATCGGTAATTTGAGTAAAATCCAATGAACCGCTGCTTGCATAAACCATTGCCAATGCAGCCAATAATGCCATCGCACCAACTATCGCATAAATAACGTATTTAACAGCGGCTTTCTTGGCAGTTTTTGAGGGCATCAATACCATCATTAAAAAACTTGCCCAAGAGACAAATTCCCAACCAATAAACAAAGACAACAAATCACCACTGGCTAACAGTATCAACATGCTAACAACATTTAAAATCAATGCCAATTGTAACAAGCCATAATTTCCACCTTGTTGGCGGTATTGTTTACCCCAATCGCCTGACATAAATAATGAAGAAGCTAATGCTGAAACAACGGTAATGATAGAAAAAAACCATGATAATGCGGTGAATTTCCAGTACATGCGAAAACCTAGTAACTCAATAGAGAATGCTGAGGTTATTGTGTCAGCATTATAAGCAACGCTTGACATCCGTGCTAACATTACCACCATTAATACGTACCATAATGTCGACACTATGCTATTAACTTTAATGTTTCTTAGCATCGCAATTGAAATCAAAGCCACAGCGACAATAACAAAAAATTGATCGAGTAAATTCATGGGTTACCTCCACTCAGGTGACTTGGTAAGATAGTATTAATATAAATATCAGGGTTTGCCACTTGAGAAGCCATGTCTTTTAATCGATTTGATATGGGTGAAATAAATGCGAGTGAAACCAATAAAACTAAAGCAAAAATTTGTGCATACCAAAAAGTTAAACTTTTAGGCGTGGAGACTATTGTGGCGGCTTCTTCATCTTGGAACAAATAACGCACCAATTTAAACAAATAAGCTGCTTCAATCACGGTAGCAAGTAAAATAAAGCCAATGGCATAATGGTATAAGGTATTGTTTTGCTCAGCTAAGTTTAAAATTAGCATTAACTTAATCCAAAACCCAGGAAAAGGAGGTATACCTAACAATGATAGGATAAATATAATAAAAATAGCGACAGCCATCGCTGACCGTTTCGCATATCCACGTAAATTATCAAAAGAACCTTGCATTTTATCGGCCAATAAAAATAACCCGCCCTTGACCAGTAAATGGTGTAACATCATTGCTAAACCAATCCATAAGCCAACTTCACCAGCAATTGAGAAGGCAATAAAGATCATTCCTAATTGAGCAATAGAAGAAAATGACAGCATCCTCAACATATCTTTGGCTCGCCAAGCAACCATCTCGCCACTGATTACACCAAATACACCAACAACCAATAACATCTGTAACACTTCAGATTGCTGAAATAACATCAATAACACCCGAATAATCAACACCGTTGCAAGTTTTGAAATTAAACCTGCAAGCAACGCAGCTAAAGGTGTTTCAATCGTAGAGTATACTTCTGGTACCCAAGTATTAAGTAGAAACATTTCAGCTTTAACGCCAGCACCAATAACAATCAATGCAAATGCCGATAACCCAGCTAAACCATGTAATTGGTCTGTCATTGTAGCTAAATGGGCAATATTTAACGTTCCCGTTAGCGTATAAATTATGGCAATTCCTAATAATAACATTGCAGATCCTGTAGCACTAACAAACAAATATCGTAGTGCAGCCACTGCAGCTGCTGGATTTTTTTGTCGAGCGATCAAGCCGTAAGTAGCCACAGCCAATAATTCATAGAACACATAAAGATTAAATAAATCAGCACTTAAAACCAACCCAAAAGAAGCCGCTGTTAATAACATATATAAAGAATACTGTCTTGGAGCGACGTAAGAATTCCAAGGCCATACAATCAACAACATGCCAGCAATTAAACCCGATAACATCAAGCTAAAATGGTCAATATAAAACACGATACCAACCGGTGGTAAAAAACCACCAAGAAAAATTGCAAAACCGTTACTGCCAACACTATTCCAAGATAGCACAACTAAAGCCAAAATAAACACTAAGACAACAGGGCCAATTAAACGTGAAATAGTGAGTGAATGCTTGGCAACCACAGGAATAATGAAAGCGGATAATAAAGGTAATACCACCAGAAGAATTAAATGGTTCATTGATGTTCTCCTGCTCTAACAATCTGCTTTGGTGCATGGTGACTACCTGGAGGTTCAACATTTGCTTGAGTGGCAATTTCATGTTCAAGTTTAGATCTAATAACACGCATATCTAAACTCTTATAATGTTTTTTAACGCGTAAAATTAATGCCAGTGCCAAGGCTTGAATGCCCACACCAATCACAATTGCTGTTAAAACCAAAGCTTGTGGTACCGGATCATTCATGATTGCTCCAGAATAATCAGCTAAAAAGATGGGAGCAATGCCATTTTCACGAAAACCTGAAAGTACTAATATCAAATTTGCACCAGCTTCAAACATCACCAAAGCTAACAACATTCGAAACACGTTATTAGAAACCAATAACCCAAACAATCCAATTAGACTCAATGAGATGGCACCGAAATACAATAAACCTTCAATTGATATATTGATTAACATTAGATATTCACCTCATCTGTATTCAGTGCTAAAATTAATCCCGCTAACTCTGCACCCACTTTGAGGCCAACTGCCAAATACAACAAAGGAATTGTACCTGCTGACCAAAGGCTACCAAAATGACCTTGATCTAGCATGGGCTGCAAGAAATGACCTTGAGTGTATAAGGCAACCAAACCTATAACAATAAAGCTTAATCCGGCAAAGGCTTCAATAAAAGTCACCACACCGTGATCAATTGATTTCCCCCTAGGTCTCACAATACTGCGCATTGCAAAAGCAATAGCTAATACCACTCCGCCCTGAAAACCACCACCAGGGGTTAAATGCCCGTGGCTGATAATATACATGCCGACAACAAGCAATAAAGGAAAAATTAAATCAATACCATTTATAGCAACAAAGCCACTATCACTTTCTTCAGTATTTGTAGGGTTTTTTGAAGGCTTATTAAAACTAGACTTAGTTAAAAGCAAACCAACTGCTGAAGCTGCAGCAAACAAAATGGATAACTCGCCTAAAGTATCTAAACCACGATAGGCCAAAACTACAGAAGTTACCACATTGGCCGCACCTACTTGTTCTTTTGCGGAATCTAAAATAGCATTTCCAATCAACATTGGGCTATTTCCTAAAGGTAATAAACCAGTCACAACCATTAAAAAGAAAGCTAAGCCAGCAATAAATAAAAGAGAAGCGAATTTAGTCATTTTTCTCTCCTTTAGCATCACTAATTTTCCAATAGCCTAGCCGTTTCAAACCAATGGCTAGTATTAAGCTACTCAAGCCAGCACCAATTGCCGCCTCAGTCATAGCCACATCTGGAGCGCGTAACAAAGCAAATATAATCGTCAAGGCTAAAGACACTACCGATGTCGCAACAACTGCTGCAACCATATTGTCCAATAGCAATACAGCAATAGCTGCAGCTAACATAATAAAAACCACAAAGGCAACTATCCAAATCATAATGATGCCTCCTTTTCATCTTGATTTTTATTTTTTTCGGTTTCACGCCAAGGTGCAATTCCACTGCGGTAAAAGGCTTTAGTAATGGCAGATGAACTCACGGGGCTGGTTAACAGAATAAAACCCAAAATCACCAGTAACTTACTCCACCATAATGGGTTAATTAATGCCACGCCTATTATGATACCAATTGAACCCAAGGTTACCGCTTTCGTCCCTACTTGAATTCGGTTATATACATCAGGCATTCGTAACAGTCCTAAAGCACCCAAAAAAACAAAAATAGCACCGATTAATAAAATAATTTCACCAGCTAGATGCATCAGTCTTCTCCTAAGTTTTTACTGTTGTTTGTTTTTGTTTCAATCACTCGGGCCAAAGCAATAATGCCTACAAAAGATAGAATGGAATACACCAAAGCAATATCTAAATATAAAACACTATCAAAAATCAAAGCCAAAAAGAGTAAAAATACTGCCGTAATCAATGACAAAGCATCTGCACTGATAATTCTATCGGCATTGCTAGGACCAAAAAGTAAACGGTATAAAGTGAATAAAGCAGCTACGGCTATGAAACCCAAAGCAATTATAGTTAATGTAGTCATCGGACAAACCCCTTGAGGTAATTCTCAAATTTACTAACGATGGTATGTGTTATGGCATCAAGGTCAGTATTTTCAGGGCAGTCAATCCAATGCACTAATAGCCGATTTTCATTGACATCGACAGTCAAAGTCCCAGGTGTTAAGGTGATACTATTGGCTAGAAACAATTTACCCAAATCAGATTGCATAGTGGTTTCAATTTCAACCATACGAGGGTTGATTTTCATGTCTTTTGATAAAACCCGTTTAGCTAGATCTAGATTGGCCTTAATGAGAGCATAAAAGAAATAAACTAAGTATCTTACTAGTCCTATCAAGAAAGCCCAATGAAAATTCAGACCGTTAAGAATATTCATTTTTGGAGCAGTAATTAAACTAATTACCAATGAAATTAAAAAGCCACTTAGTAACTCATCCGTTGCGAAAGAGGCTGTTAACAACAACCACAATAACCAACAGGCGAAAAAAGTCAGTAGATAAGGAGAAGAATTTTTTTTCATAATTGATTGCACAATAATTTTTCTTATTGCTAATATTATAGAACAAAACCAAGAAAATATTCATTAAAAGAAAATGCTTTGAATTAGAAGTTGACCAAAGTCAAATTACTCGATCAAGACAACGGTATGAAATGGCTTCGAGCAGGTGTTTTTTCTCAATTTGATGTGATTTTTCAAGATCAGCTATGGTCCGAGAAATTTTTAAAATACGATGATATGCTCTAGCAGAAAGCTTGAGCTTTTCAACAATGTTTTCAAGCATTATTAAATGTACCTCCGGAATATTGAGGAATTGATCCATTTCTTTATTACTTAATTGCGCATTTGGTTTGCCATTGTTTCGTGTCATTTGAATGTTTCTAGTTTCAGTAACACGTCTTTTAACATCCATGCTGGATTCATTTGTTGCATAATTTGAGCGCAACTCTTTATATGGAATACGTGCGACTTCAACATGCATATCAATTCTATCTAGCAATGGCCCAGAAACTTTTGCACGATACCTCTCTATCAGAGATAATGCACAGGTACAACTTCGTTCTTTATCACCTAAAAAACCGCAAGGACAGGGATTCATGGCAGCTAGCAACTGGAATTTGGCTGGGAATTCGGCTTGCCTAGCAGCACGAGATATTGTAATTTTCCCTGATTCTATCGGTTCTCTCAACACCTCTAACACGTGACGAGAAAACTCTGGAAGTTCATCAAGAAATAAAATTCCTTGATGAGAAAGGCTAATTTCTCCAGGTTTTGGATTCGATCCTCCTCCGACTAAAGCCACAGCAGAAGCCGTATGGTGTGGGCTACGAAACGGCGGGATAAACCAGTCCTTAATATTAAAACCTTTACCAGAAATTGAAGAAATAGCGGCGGATTCTAAAGCTTGTTGTTCAGTTAATGGTGGCATTATTCCCTGCATGCGGCTAGCTAGCATGGTTTTTCCTGTACCCGGAGGACCAATAAATAGTAAATTGTGCGAACCAGCAGCAGCAATTTCTAAAGCACGCTTAGCCTGTAATTGCCCTTTGACCTCAGATAAGTCAGATATATGAGGCATTTGAATCTCGCCAGTGGTCTCAGCATCAGGCAAAGAGTCCATTTGATTAAGCCAAGCACAAACTTGAAGTAAGTTGTTTGCAGTTTTGCTAATACCTGAAGAAATTAACGCAGCCTCAGTTCCATTATCATGTGGTACAACTAGGGCTCGATTGCTTTCAGCCGATTTTATTGCAACAGGTAGAACACCTTTGACTGACCGTAAATCACCCCCTAATGAAAGCTCGCCAATAAACTCTGTTTCAGTTAATCGATCATGAGAAACTTGTTTAGATGCAGCCAAAATTCCTATGGCAATCGGCAAATCAAAACGTCCGCCTTCTTTTGGTAAATCTGCAGGGGATAAATTAATGGTGATACGTTGTTTAGGAAACTCAAGGTTACAATTAATAATAGCTGCTCGAACTCGATCCTTGCTTTCCTTAACGGTCGTTTCCAATAAGCCCACAATTGACAACCCAGGCAACCCTCGAGATAAGTGAACTTCAACTCGCACTAATGGTGCATCAATACCGTCTTGAGCACGTGAATAGACTATAGCTAGTTTTGACATATTCAAACCGTAATCATAAATAGCACATTGTAATTATCTTTTTTTATGAATGCAGTAGAGTTTTTCCTAAATTTATGTAGGAAAACTCATACAAATAATAAAAAAATGATGTTTTTTTAGAGATTACACCTTATCAATATAAAGGTTCGAGTCTATTCTTCTTAACAACAAATAGACCAACAAATAGTATCAATACAACTAATAGTATTAAACTTGAATTTGACGAACTATCAACAGCTACTGGTGTGCCAAATACTTCAAACTGAACTGAATCATCTAAATACAATGGATAGTCAATGGGTAATGGAGGAAATGTACCGACTGGTGGATGCAGTGCATAATAATCTAGGTTGTACGTGCCCTCAGCCAAACCATTAATTAATGCTATAGTGCGAGGAAATGGTGGAGATGGACAAATGGGGTTAGGAACAGATGGGCCAAAGCGCACAAAAACTTTTATGTTTTGTCCCACTATTTCTACGATACTTTCATCTATAGGGCTCCCACACTGATATGTGTAAACATTTATTTCATCCCCAACAACAGGGTGTTGATTCCAAATAAACACACTAGACTGAGCAGATATCGTCTGAAAAATCAAAAAAAATGTTAATAGTAGTTTTCTAAAATTCATATTAATGACCTATACCCAAAAAAACGGACACAGAAATTATAATATATAATGACAGCGAGGTGTCCAAATGTCAAAAAGAAGTTATACAAAACAATTTAAGTTAAACGCAGTAAGGTTAGCTATCGAAGGTGAGGAATCTACCGCACAAACAGCCATCAATTTAGGCATCAATCAAGGTAGTTTATATCAATGGGTTGCTAAGTATCGAAGTGAGGTGATGCAAAGCGGAGTCAATCTATCACCCGATGAAGAAATTAAACAGCTGCGCAAAGAAGTGTCAAGACTTCGCCAGGAGCGTGAAATATTAAAAAAGGCGGCAGCCTACTTTGCGAAACTCCAAGCGTGAAATATGATTTCATAAAATCGAATGCCGAATTTGATACTGTGATTGCTTGTGATGTTATGCAAGTATCACTATCAGGGTATTATGATTGGCAAAGTAGGCCCATGAGCAAACGTGATCTTGAAAATCAAAAGCTTTTATTGATGTTGCAGAAAAGTTTTGCGCAAAGTCATAAAACTTATGGGATTATGCGATTACAAGCAGATATGGATAGGCAAGGTACACATGTTAATCATAAAAGGATTGCGCGAATAAAACGTAATAATGGTATATACCCTAAGCAATTCAAGCGTTTTGTAAGCACAACTGATTCAAACCATGATTCTGCTGTTGCCAAGAATGAATTAAATCGAGAGTTCGACGATGTGAAAAAAATCAAGTTTGGGTAAGTGACATTACCTACATTGCTACTAATACTGGTTGGGTATACTTGGCTGTCATCATTGATCTATACGCACGTAAAGTTATAGGATGGGATGTAGATAATCACATGAGAGCCAGTCTTGTTTGTAATGCAGTAAAAAATGCAATGCTTGTTAGAAAGGGTCTACCAGAAATGTTTCATTCAGATAGAGGTGTTCAATATGTATCGGAAAAATTAGAACAAATATTAGTCAAAGATAAAGTAACAATTAGCATGAGCCGAAAAGGCAATTGCTGGGATAATGCAGTATCTGAAAGTTTCTTTGGGACACTAAAACAAGAATTAGTCTACCATGAAAAATATGAAAATTTAGCAGAAGCAAGAATGAGCTTGTTTAAATACATTGAAGCATTTTATAATCCTAAACGCCTTCATTCAACATTAGGTTATAAATCGCCTAATGAGTATGAAAATGCAAGTTAATAAAACTGTGTCCGTTTTTAAGGGTATAGGTCAGAGTTGAGATTTCAACTTCATTTATGGTAAAATCATATAATAAGAGATTTGCACTCCAACATTAAGTCCAATATATATTATAAAATCATGAAAAATATAAACAATTAGAGAGAAAATGAAAAAAATAACATTCCTAATACTGATATTAATCGTTAACGTTTCTTTTGCACAAACTGAAAAACTTGAAAATAAAGTTGCTACAGATAGCTTTATAGAAAAGTATAATAATGAAAATTATAAAGCTATATACTCAATGTTCTCAAGCAACATGCAGAGTTCATTTCCACTTGAAAAAAACAGTAGGTTTTTAAGTAATTTGAAATCTGAGGCTGGAAAAATAATTAACCGTAACTTTATAAAATATAATAATGGAACATCTGCGACATATAAAACTGATTTTGAGCGCGGTGTTTTTACCCTTTACATATCACTAGATGATGAGTTAAAAATAAATGGGTTATTTATTAAACCATCTATTGTTAATAACCTATCAAATACAAATAATATCCTTACAAAAGAGCAGTCTGAAATACTATTTGAAAATGCAAAACTATTTCCAAATCAAACACAAATTGCATTAGCTATTATTAATAATAGAGAGGTTGGTTTTTACGGCATAAAACAAAATAACTATACTGTTTCTAGCATTGAAAATTCTTCTAGTCTGTTCGAAATTGGATCAATTTCCAAAGTATTTACTTCTACTTTATTAGCAGGTTTTGTAGTTGATAAAAAACTAAAGCTCAAAGATGATATTAATGACTATTTAAATTTTTCAATAAAAGATCGAATCCAAATAACTTTCAAGCAATTAGCGAATCATACTTCTGGACTACCTAGAAACCCACCTAATTTAAATATGAAATCTGATCCTACAAATCCTTTTAAAAGTTATGACGAAACAAAATTAAAATACTACTTACAAGAAGAATTAAACACAAATTCAGATCCTGGGAGTAAATACCAATATTCTAATCTTGGAGCTGGAATTTTAGGATATGTTTTATCAAAATATTCGAACTCTTCATATGAAAAAATGCTTCAAAATAATATATTCGGTAAATACAGAATGTTGAGTTCTACATCTATAAGAAAACATCTTAAAAATCAGTTGGTTATTGGACTTGATAAAGATGGAAGTGAGGCTTCAAATTTTGATTTATCTATTTTAGTAAGTGCGGGAGGAATTTTATCAAATGTAAAAGACTTAGCAAGATTCATATTGGCTCAATTTGATAACCTAAATGAAGAATTAGAATTAACACGGCTTAAAACCTTTGAGATAAATGACAGTTTAGATATTGGTTTAGGCTGGCATATTTTCAAATCAAAGTCTATGAATGTTTGGTTCGGGCATAGCGGAGGGACAGGAGGCTATAAATCTTCTATTGTATTTGAACCAATACATAAAAATGGAATCATCATACTTTCCAACGTTTCAGTATATAATTCAAATCACATAGTTATTGACTCGCTTTGTTTTGCATTAATGAAAACTTTGGAAAGCTCAATAACTATGGAGTGAAAGTCCTTTTATTCAAGCATGATATTTCCTAGCCTATAGATTGAAAAACTTTTGTGATGATCCAAATACTTTAGAACTATTTCATCTTACATTCTGCATGAATTTTGACATTTTAGCCTTTTATTTTATTGCTAATTAACAGTTTCATAGGATACACAATATGAACGTAATCCTGGTTTGCTACTCTTTTGAGATTTTGAAAATCTTTTGCATCACATATTTGTATTGTAAGCGCCAACCAAACCACATAGTTGACTAAATTGCGTTAATCAGGATTAAAATTCCAAGGTAATAAGCTTTCAATTTCCTCTATCGTATTGGCATTG
>JADGEI010000029.1 GCA_016744455.1 Alcanivoracaceae bacterium | reverse complement strand
ATATATTTAGAGTTAGATAAGGTTTCAAAAAAAGAAATACTAAATCGTTTAAGAACTTTGTTTTTAAAATACCCACAGTACAAGATGAACTACTCTGAATTGTCAAATATCTATGCATGGTCACTATATGAACTTGAAGAATACCATCAATTATTGGAGTTTTTAAAAGTCCAAACCAACTCATTTAGCATTAAAAATAATCATTTGCAACGTAACTATTATTGGTTAATGGGGCTTGCGTATCTTAATGAAAGCAAGTTAAATAAAGCTGGAGAGAATTTTTTGGAGGCTTTGGATGTAGTTAATTACAACCCAAGTGATATTAACTCTTTATATCAGCAAGAATTATTAGCGCTAATTGGTTTTGCGAATTGCTTAAGTGCGTTTTATAATCATCAAAACATGACTGGCTGCATAAAAGAAATTGCCCAATCATATAAAATATTAAAAAATAGCAATGAAGATTTGCTATTATCAAAAGTTCTTTACCTATTGGCTAGTGCTTATACACTAAATGGTGAATATGAAATATCAAATGTCACAATAAAATTAGCTATAAAAAACTTGAAAAGTGCAAATTACTCAAGTGGTCTATATTTAATGTATAATCAAATTGCAATTAATCACTTATTTCAAAATGATTATGTAGCAGCACTTGAAAACTATCGTAATGTCCTAAAAAACTTAGATACTGACATACATCAATTTAGTAAGGCGGGAATATACCATAACTTGTCTCGGACTTATATTGCATTAGGAGACTTTAAAAGAGCGTATCGGTATTTGTCGTTATCATTGAGCATATTCAAAGAAATCAAATCAAACAATGAAGTTGTTAAAACTTTAAACACTATGGGTGATATTAATAGATCATTTAAAAAGTTTAAGTTGTCAGTTAACCAACATAAAAAAAGCCTAGAACACTACAAAAATCAAAATGTTAAATTGTTTTTAGATTCAATTTTAGATTTAAGCAAGGATTATTTTGCAATGAGTGAGTATCAATTATCGCGTAATGAAATATATAAGCTCATAATAACTTCAAATGCTAAATTTAACTACAGTTCTCTTAGTGTACTTACAAATACTCAATTGGAATCAATTTTACATGATGAATTAGTGAACTTTAAAGTGGATTCATTAGTGAAGTTTGAAGCAATTTTAATATTGGCAGAATTAACTTTTAAAAATAATGATATAAAAGAGTTAAAAAAATATGATGTAATGTTAGCGGAATCTGATGTAATTGAGAATTTAAATATAGAAGTCAGTTTAAGGTTTTTTAAATTTGAAATAAATACGATATATATACTATCAAAAATTGATTCATTAGAAGCTTTAAATTTGAAAACAATAAACTACATTAGCAAAATAAGAAGTAAAATCAATATTTCGGACCTTGCTCTTCATTGGACTAACCAAGCTAAATCCGTTGTTACTAAACTTGTTGATGTTCTTGAATTACAAAATGACTTTGATAGTATCTTTATTTTATTAGAAAAATATTACGCTATTAACCTTCGTGAAAAAAGACAAAATACTAACAATAATTTAATTAAACAAAAATCAGATGAATTTCAACAAGCATTAGACAGCTATATAAACTTGGAACGTCAAACTTTATTATCTAACGATTTAAAAACACAAAATCAAGCAGATGAAGCGAAAGAACTTTTTTTGGCTAAAGATGAAAAAAGTGAACAACCTGTAGGCAAGATAGAATTGGAATATTTGCCTATTGAACAAGTGCAAGAAAAACTAGCCGATGATGAATTGTTTTTACGTTATTATATTAGTGATAATAATTCGTTTGTTTATGTGATTGATAAAAATTATTATGAGATAAAAAAACTATCTGATTCGAGCAAGCTAAATGAAATTGTTAAAGGCGCAATTAACTCTGTTAAAAGTAAACGCTTTAGTAATTTGATAAATGAATCGAGTATTTATGAACAAATACTACCGCATAAGAAAATTCTTGATAATTCATATAAAAAAATAATTATAATACCTGATGGAATAGTGAACTTAATGCCATTTTCATCGATTAATGTGAGCCAAAACAAAGGTGAATACTTGCCTTTAGCTACTCAAGTCGAAATTGAAAGAACTTTTTCAGCCAGTGATTATTTTTCTAAACAAAGTATTGCTAAGAATGATGATACTATTTCAGTATTTGCGAACCCAATATTTTTGAAAAATACGGATAACCAATCGCTAAAAAATAAATTCACAAAAAGCAATAAACTATGGGAGTTTGAACCGTTACCCTATACGAACAAGGAAGCAGAGGATATTGTTAAAATATTTCCTGAGAGCTCAATAAACGTATTAAGTGGAGCACAAGCGACAAATGAAAACTTCTTAAGTAAAAACAACCGTAATGCAAATATTATTCATATTGCTACGCATGGCTTTTTTAACGATGAAAGTTTAGAAAATGTAGGCATTGCCACATCAGTTGTTGGCGCTGATAACAAACAGGCACCTGGCATACTAGCAATGCGCGAAATCCTATACCAGCCATTTAAAGCAAACCTTGCTGTCGTTAGTGGATGTGAAACGACTCTTGGCAAAGAAATTAGTGGAGAAGGTTTTAACAGCCTATCTCGGGGGCTGTTGTCTCAAGGAGTTAATTCAGTAATAGGTACAATCTGGTCAATATCTGATAGAGCCACCCCTTTATTTATGAAAGAATTTTATACAAATTTAAAAAATATGGGTGGTGATGTTTCAAAAGCATTAAATCAAGCCAAGAAAAACTTTGCAACACTAGGAAAGTATCGAAGATATCGACATCCGTATTATTGGGCAGGGTTTGTTTTGACTTCTTCAAATCGTGGGATAAGCGGGAATACCTTTGGAAAGTAAAGTACCAACTCAAATCAATCAATTCTGAGTTGGTTGATTTAATATGTTTTACTTCTTAGTTAAATAAAAGACTCTTTTCAAGAGTTTTCTTACCTTTATTGGTAGGTCATCCACTTCAAAAATTTCATTGTTTACTGAGACTTCACCTTCAAACTTTGCGCCTTCTGAGTCTATAATTATTCCTAGATTGGTAAAGCTGATTGCAAGTGATTCTTCAGGCCTAACAACGATTAATTGTGCATCTGATGAGGTGTTACGATTACCACTCTGTTTTATAACCGTCTTTGAGATTGTGCCAGAGATACTGATACCTGTTGCTTTAATAAAAGGGTGGAAATTGGCAAATTCGGCAATGCTAGTTCCTGTGAAATTACCATCGTCTCTTCGACCTGATTTTGATACAGTATAAGAGCCACTATAATCATCAATTATAGTCGTCAAGCGTGTAATATCAAAGCCAGCTTGAGCCGGTGATACATGCAAAAGAGTCGTAAAGACCAGTAAAATAAATATTAATTTGTACATTGTTTGTCTCCATTAGATCGTTAATTAAATTAATCAGGTTCATGTGTCTGATGTGTAGAAAGATATAACCATGGTTGCTTTAGTTAACGGTTTTTTTGAACTATGGTTTACAAATGTAGTAATTAATTGGGCGAAATAATTGAACAAAACGAAGAGGGCTGAAAATACCACTAATGACCGGTCCTCTAATGATGAAGGGTGAACACTATCGCAGTGTAGTGTTTATTGAAAGTTAAAAACCTGCCATCTATTGAGCATGTTCATTGTTTTTATAGCATTGATCTTAATAAACTAACGTAACACCAATAATTGCAGAATGAAAAAACATATAATCACACCAATGGTTAATAATGCCAGATAGATTATCAAGGCTTTTTTATAGCTGGCTTTGATGGTAGGGTCTTTGATGTTGATGCGCATGGAGTTGAGCCATACGAGTTCCAGGAAGATAATAAAATCTGACATAAGGATAAATACAGTTGAAAATATACCGAGGTAATACGCCCAAGGTTGATTATGAAAAACATAGGCAATAATTGCACCTGAAATAGCTATAGCAATAAATACCATTAAGGCGATACGTAAAGGAGTAAAGGCAGTTGTTGTTTTATCTGAAGTCATGGCAGTTGATTATACGCAGCCTGTTTGAATATTCCACAACTTATGATAAATACCATTAGTTTTGAGTAATTCATGGTGCGTACCAGACTCACTAATTGTGCCTTTGTCTAAAACATAAATGGTGTCAGCTTTAACAATCGTAGATAAACGATGAGCAATAACGAGTAAAGTTCTATTTTGCGCTATTTTTTGCATTGACCTTTGAATGGCTGCTTCTGTTTCATTATCAACCGCTGAAGTAGCTTCATCCAATATAAGTATTGGGGGGTTCTTGAGGATAGCACGGGCTAAAGAAATACGTTGGCGTTGGCCTCCTGATAGCTTCATGCCACGTTCACCTACTAATGTGTTTATACCTAATGGTAAATCTGTAATAAACTCGTGAGCTTCTGCTAATTTTGCAGCAGCAAGTATCTCTTCATCTGAGGCATTGTGTTTGCCATAGGCGATATTATCTTTAATACTGCCATCAAATAGAAAAATATCTTGTGATACTAACCCAATTGACTCTCTTAATTGTTTTATCTTGATATCTTCTATTGAGGTGCTATCAATCAATATTTCGCCAGAGTTGGGTGAATAAAACCTTAAAAGCAATTTCATTAATGTGCTTTTGCCAGAGCCTGTTTGTCCAACAAAGGCGGTGACCTTTGATTTTTCTAAATCCACGTTTATAGAGCTTAATATTTCTGGTGTATCTGGAGCATAGGAAAAGTTAACGTTTTTAAATTGAATATTCTCTGACATATTGGCGGATTGGGTGGCGTTTTTGTCCCGAATTTCTATGGGTGTTTCCAACAGATCAAGTATCCGACGCACTGATGCCATGGCTCTTTCATATAAATCCATGGTGATAGCGAGGGATGTGAATGGCCATAAGAGTCGTTGAGTTAGAAAAACTAACATACCATAAGAACCCACTGTGATAACGCCATCTAAGGCATCAAATCCTCCTATGATGAACGTAGCTAAAAAACCGGTTAAAATGGCCATACGTATGGTTGGCGTGAAAGCAGCTGAAACTTTTATTGCTTCTTTATTGGCTTCTTGATAATCATAACTTAGTTTAGCTAAATTGTCTAACTCTTTGTTTTCACGAGTAAAACTTTTGATGGTCGCGATGCCCATTATTTTGTTACTAATCGCTGTTGCTAATATGCCTGCTTGCCTTCTAACTTCTTTGTATTTTGGTTGGGCTTTTCGTTGAAAGAAAAATGCACCGAAAATTATCAATGGAATTGGCAAAAATGCAAAAATTGCAATTTTTGTAGAAATATAAAAAAACACTGTGCCTACACCCAAGACTGATACAGCAACTTGTATAAAATCATTGGCACCAACATTTAAGAACCTTTCTAATTGATTGACATCATCATTTAAAATTGAGGTTAAATTTCCTGTGGCTTGATTTTCAAAAAAAGACATGTCCATTTGCTGCATACGATCATAAGTTTCCGTCCGCATTCGGTGTTGTAATGATTGTGCTAAATTACGCCATAAAAGAGTGTAAAGAAACTGAAAAATTGATTCTCCTAACCAGATGATAAAGGTTAATACGGCTAATGCAATTAATTGAGATTTTGGATCAGTATAACCAAAACTCGCAAGAAATGAGTCTTGTTTACTAACTACAACATCTATGGCAATGCCAATGAGTATTTCAGGAGCTATATCAAAAAGTTTGTTTATGGTCGAGCATATACTGGCCCATATTATTTTCCCTCTTAATCCTTTAGCATATTTTAATAATCGAATCAGCGGGCTTTTATTGGTTAACATGGTTGTCCTTTTGTTCAATATGGTCAGGATGAAAGAATTGTATGCTTAGCACATAGTAGCCTAATAGTTCAATTTTACCATCGTATCGTTGAAAGTCAGAATGGTTATATTCGAATGCATAACTCCTGTAAAAACCAAATTTTCCTTTAATTCTTCTGATTTTCAATGCTTTCATCGAAATAGAATCGTCTAAAAACACACCATTTCTTCGTATAGTTTCTCGTTTTGTATAGGATCGAGCGATATCTCTTGCTTTTGAATTTGTGCCAAAAAACAAGATGAAAATAACAGTAAGCAATAATAAGGGAATTTCTATCATAATTAATTAGTTAATCTTTACCAAATTGTAATATTGTTATAATATGGTAGGTCGCTTTAAATTTAAAGGCAAACATTAAAAAATAATAGGGTTTCCACAGGGGAAACTCATTCAACAGGAGATTACATGAATTGTAACAAAGAAAAAACAGTAGCTAAAAGTATAATTGCCGCACGCGGTGGTATGACTCTTTTATCTAGAGATGAAGTCAATAAAATGTTAGAAATGGGCACGGGCTCAGTACATGCGTTGTTTAGGAAGTGCTGCTTAGCTGTGCTTAATTGTGACGCGAAAGAAGATGATGCGATGGCTGTACTATCACGGTATCCAGATTTTGATGTAAAACTATTACCTCGTGAGAGAGGGATTCACTTAGAATTTGTTAATGCTCCGTCACAAGCATTTGTCGATGGTAAAATGATTTCGGGTATAAGAGATTCAATCTTTTCTGTCCTTAGGGATATTATTTACCAAAGCAGTGAGCATAATGATGGTAATTTTGATGAAACAACACAGTCAGGAATTACCAATATGGTTTTTGAAATGCTTAGGCGGGGTGAAGTCCATCAATTTGGTAAAACACCCAATTTAGTTGTATGCTGGGGAGGGCATTCAATAAATAAAGTGGAGTATCAATACACCAAAAATGTTGGTTATCAATTGGGCTTACGTGGTGCAGATATTTGTACTGGTTGTGGGACTGGAGCTATGAAAGGCCCCATGAAAGGTGCATCAGTTGGTCATGCTAAACAAAGAATTTATGATGGGCGTTATATTGGCTTGACAGAACCCGGTATTATTGCTGCTGAAGCACCTAATCCAATCGTAAATAAGTTAGTTATTATGCCAGACATAGAAAAGAGGTTAGAAGCATTTGTACGCTTAGGACATGGTATTATTGTTTTTCCTGGTGGGGTTGGTACCGCAGAAGAAATTTTATACTTAATCGGATTACTTTCACATCCTGATAACAAAGATAATCCTTATCCATTTATCATGACAGGACCGAAGGAAGCAGAAGAATATTTTAGGCAAATTGATGCTTTCATTCGATTTGCGTTAGGTGATGAAGTCGCAAGCCTCTACGAAATCATTATTGATGACCCAGAAAAAGTTGCGATTAAGATGGTTGACGGGCTAGAAAGAGTAAAAACTTATAGATCTGACAAGCAAATTAGTTATTACTTTGATTGGGATTTAGAAATTGATAAAGGTTTTCAGTTTCCATTTGTCCCAACGCATGAAAATATGTTGAACCTTAATTTGAGCCAAGATCAACCTGTAAATATTTTAGCCGCAGATTTACGTAAAGTTTTCTCTGGAATTGTAGCAGGAAATGTTAAAGAATTTGGCCGTAAACAAATTCAAGAACATGGTGTTTATAAAATAGTCGGCAATAAGGAGCTAATGAATCGATTGGATACATTGTTAGAGTCATTTATTGATCAAAAACGTATGAAGTTACCGGGTACAGAATACACCCCTGTATTTGAAGTGGTACAGTAACTTATTTGCTTATTTGAGCCTCTCTAATATTTGGATAAATACACCAATCAAGGCGAAAAATGCGTCAAATAGTTCGTTAATTACATGGCTCTGTACTTTAATCATGTTCCACAGTATTATTGTGTGATTAATAGTTTTAAAACGTTAAGGGTAGTTGGCTCTACATACTGTGAAAGTCAACTACCCATTTGAAGTATCAAACACAACACTTTGTATTAAAAACTTTAACTCTATCTATAATAGGGAACAGAGAAATAGTGCAAATCCATGTATATTTTTTCAAGCGTTAGAAAAAAATTTGACTTAAATCAAATACCTAACATGTATTTTGTTTTATAATTAAAATTATTAACGACTATAGAAGGTAAAACATGAAAGATACGGTAAATACTTTACAAAAAAGCGCAGATGAAGATGCTGTAGCGGTAAAAAGACGTGGCCGACCGCCAGCAAGAGCTAATACTACAGTTGCAATTAAACCAGCTGAAGAAATTACGACTAAGCCTCAGGCAATCAAAGAATTGGGGTCATTAACGAATTCTGAAGTAGTCATGTCAAAAGATGAGGTGATGAAAGGGAAAAGTTTATTGAAAATTAGTCATTTGGCTGGCGACTACCCTTATGACAAAAAAATGTCTTTGTTTGATTATCAAACAGAGAAACATTTGTTGCAAAGGGAGTTGTTGAAAGTTCAAAGTTGGGCGAAAGAAACAGGGCAACAGATTGTTTGTTTATTTGAGGGACGTGACGCAGCAGGAAAGGGTGGAACCATTAAACGTTACATGGAACATCTAAACCCTCGTGCTGCAAGAGTCATTGCCTTGGAAAAGCCGACAGATCGAGAACGTGGCGAATGGTATTTCCAACGGTACATTCATCATTTGCCAACAGATGGTGAAATGCGATTCTACGATAGATCTTGGTATAACCGTGCAGGTGTTGAACGTGTAATGGGTTTTTGTACTGATAGAGAATACCTCGAGTTTTTACGTCAAGCACCGAGTTTAGAGAGGATGTTAGTAAATTCTGGTATTATCTTGTTTAAGTTTTGGTTTTCCGTAACTCAGCAAGAACAATTAAGACGTTTTCATTCCAGAAAAAATGACCCATTAAAGCAATGGAAATTATCACCTATTGATATACAATCATTAAGTAAGTGGGGTGATTATACGGATGCCAAACAATCGATGTTTTTCCATACAGATACTGGTGACGCCCCTTGGACTGTAGTTAAGTCTGATGATAAAAAACGAGCACGTATTAACTGTATTAGGCATTTCTTGCATAATTTAAATTATCCTAATAAAGATGATGCGATAGTTTATGCGCCAGATGAAAAAGTTATTGGTCCTGTTAAGTCAATTTATAATAGTGAAGATGGTTCAAGGGATTAACATGACTGATGTTGAAACTTTGAAACAACAATTAGCGAATGCAATAAAACGTGCGGAAGATGCCGCACGTTTTGCTGAGGATGCAGTTGAAAGAATCAAGAACTCTGAAAAAAGAATAAAAAAAGCAAAGTTAAAAATTAAAGCTTTAGAGAAAATGATCTTGGCTGAAAAACAACAATCTGAAGAAAAATCTAAAAAGCTCTTAAATGAAGTCACATCTATAGCTGCTAAAGCTTCTAAAAAGCACAAAGCAATAAAGAAGCTGTCTAAGAAAGTAAAATAATTATAGAGCGCCTATTTAATGTCTAGGTGTAATGACTTAACAAGATTGCTTTTCAATAAAGTTACATGATGACTTGTTTACAGTGCTATTTTACCATGTCAATGTGTGTGTTTTATCTTGATGAGTTGTTCTGCAGATAATGCTTTTGAAAAGTAAAATCCTTGAAAGTACTCACAACCTAAATCTTTTAAAATTGAAAATTGTTCTTCCAATTCTATACCTTCTACAATAAGGTCAATTTTCATTAATCTTGCTAAATCAATTATTGTTTTAATGATATGTTGTGAAGATTCCTCTTTAGATAAATCATGGACAAATAACTGGTCAATTTTAAGTTGATTTATGGGTAAATGTTTTAAATAAGCGAGAGATGAATAACCTGTGCCAAAATCATCTAAAGAAATTTTAACTCCATAACTTTGCAATTCATTTAATTTGTTAATCAAAGTAACAACATCTTCTACAATTACGGCTTCTGTTAATTCAATTGTTATTTGTGAAGGTGAGATGTCATAGCTGTTTATAACACTTTTGATTTGTTCTACAAAAAGTTTTCTATGAAATTGTTTTGAGCTCACATTAATAGCAATAGAGCCTATAGTATGATCGTTTTTTTGCCAATTTTCTAGTTGTTGGCAGGCTTGATCAAAGACCCAATAGCCAAGCTCGTGTATTAATCCAATTTGCTCAATTAAACTAATGAGTTCTTCAGTTGTTATACTAAGTTCTTCTAATTTATGCCATCTTAATAAAGCCTCTGCTGAAACAACTTTTCTGTTGCTATTAAACTGAGGTTGATAGAATAATCTGAACTCATTATTATCAAAAGCTTGTCGAATTGCTTTTTCTATTTTTAATCTTTTACCAACCAGCTTGACCATCTTATCCTGATAAACTGTGATGGTATTTTTACCTTTTTCTTTTGATGCATACATAGCAATGTCAGCTTGATGTATTATTTGATCGATTGAAGCATCGCCAGAAGGATAAACTGACAATCCTATACTAGGTGTTATATAGTGTTCATAATCATCAAGTTGATAGGGTTCATTTAATGCTTCAAGAATAAGCTCAGATTTGACAAGGTTTGACTCTAAAGTTGATTCAATAGAATTTTCAAGTTTTTTTGTTAAGATGATAAATTCATCACCACCAAGTCTCGCACAAAAATCACTTTTCTTTGATGCTAACCGAATGCGTTTACTCACCATTTTTAACAAAGTGTCACCTGCTTGATGCCCGAGTGAATCGTTAAGAATTTTAAATCTATCTAAATCAAGATATATGACACACCCATATTTTTGATTTTCAATTGCTTTGTTATGAAAGTAGGAGAATTTCGAATAGAAATAGTCTCTATTTGGTAAGGAAGTTAAGGTGTCATAATAGGCTAATTGATTAATTTTCTTTTCATGAAGGCGTTTTTCAGTTATATCATTTATATCTACAATGGCTAGGTTACTGTTTTCGACAAGTAGTTTGACTATTTTAATTTTACATATAATGTTTTTATGTGTCTTTTCATTCATTACCCATTCGAAACGACAATGCCCATTTTGATTTAATTGTTTGTAGTAATTCTTTAACCTATTTGTACTTATGCTGCCATCAGGTTGTTTGATAGGGGAAAATTCTGCGATTGTAACTTCTCCGATTATTTGATCTAATCCAAATAAATCAACAGCTTTATCATTGTAATCTCTGAAAACTTTATTATCTAAATCAATTATAATAATTGGATCTGAGGCATGTTTAAATAGTGTTTTATATTTACTCTCACTTATGCTTTTATCTTTTTGAGCTTCTTTAGTTTCTGTTATGTCGATCATTAATCCGACTAATTGCAGGTTATTGTTTTTATCTTTATTGAAGTTAACGACATCTTTAACCCATGCAATTGATGAATCGGACTTAATAAATCTATACTCTAATTCAAATGGAGACCTGTCATTTATAGATTTATTGATGATACTCTTAACCATTTCTAAATCATCATGGTGTATATGATTAAACCAAAACTCTTTATCGCCTAACCATTGACTAACTGGATAACCATAAATACTTTCAACTTTTTCGCTAACGTAGGTAGTCTGATTGCGAGCAATATCTTGTCGCCATAAAACAATAGGGTGAAACTCAATTAATTTAAAATACTGTTGTTTTTGATTGATGAAACGGTTAACTTTTGTATCTAAATCTAATGTCCTCTCTTTAACCTTGATGTTTGTTAAAGTTGTTTTTCCGGTTATAATTAATAACATTGCGCCAATTAAACCTGTAAACAAAAAACCTAATTTAGCTATGATTGAATTTGAGTTTGATTTTTTATTATTAAAATAATTTACAGTAGGTACGAACGTAATTTTCCATTTTTCATTATTAAAAAGTATGTTGGAGTTAAATGC
Organism: Alcanivoracaceae bacterium; assembly: GCA_016744455.1. GTDB lineage: Bacteria > Pseudomonadota > Gammaproteobacteria > Xanthomonadales > Marinicellaceae > NORP309. The sequence continues at coordinate 21,287 of JADGEI010000029.1, read as the reverse complement.
TAGTGCGTTCTTATGCATTAATTCTTTAGTATCAATTATACTTGCTTTATTATTATTTATTGTAAGGTCAATTTTAATATTTTTGATATTAAATTCATTTAATAATGATTTTAACAGGCTTAATATATCATGGACAACAACAACAGACATTTCATGGTTTTTCTTTGAATAATAAAAGACGTTTATAAAGGACTGAATTTTTTCATTGTATAGGGTTTTGTTGGTTAATTTGTTTCGCTTTGTTTGTTGAATGTATTGTTTAATATCTAATGATCTAATTGCATTATATTTGTTATCAGGGATATCTTTTGAAGCATTATAGTACTCTATTTTATTATCATTAATCCAAATTATAGTACTGATGTTGTTAACGTTACCATCATAAGATTTGAAATAATGTTCAATGGTCTTGTATTTTTCTCCTGGTAATAAAAAGTGTGCCCAACTTCCATCTATAAAGTCACTCACCCAATTAATTTTTTGATTTATTTTAGTTACAATTAGTTCATTTTTTATTTTAAATTCTTCGGCGATGCGCGTGTAATCATTTTCTTGAGTTTTATTTGAAATAAACAAAATTAGTGTAAACGTAATTATGACAGGCAAGGCAAGTGTATAAAGTCTTGGTCGCCAAATTGATTTTGGTTGACTTATAAGTACCATAGTCAGAGGTGCAAAAATAATAAAACCTAATAAATCTCCAAACCACCAATCTATGAAATTGCTTGTTAATGAGGAGGTTTCAAGGAATCCAAATATAAATTTTACACTACTATTTAATACTGAAGTAATAAGTGTAATACTTGGCCCAATTAAAGCAAACAAATAGAAAATGGCTCGATTGGAAATAAGTGAATTTGGGTAACCAATAATTGACTTGATTAAATAAGCGCCTAAATAGCATCTAATTAACCCAATTAAAACAAACACATTATCTATAGCAAATACTTTAAAATCATAGTTTGAAATATCATGGTTATATAAGACTAGACTGAGAGCTAGTTGCGACAAATACAATGCTGGTAAAACTCGGTAACCCCATACTAATGCTGTAACAATACCGATTCCAACAGCAGGCCATATTAATATGGCTTGTGACGGGTCATTAAATAATTTGACAACTGTATAAGTAACCAAAAAGTATAATGAAAATGTTAGGATGTTCTGTTTAATATACACGGCTTTAATTTTTATTATTATTTTCTCATCAATAGTTTATTGATTATGCCATAAATTCATGTACATTTAAACGTTATTCTTTTAGCAGAAATTCAATAATTCTAGTGGGTTTATAAAAATAAAGTATAAACTAATCAACAGTGTAATTATAGTTATAATTATTTGAGAAATAAAAAAAGGGCAAAACTTATATTTTGCCCATTATTTTGTTAGCAATAGATTAGTTTACTTTATGAATGGCTCTTTTATCAACATTTAGTGCAGCTTCATGAACAGCTTCTGAAAGTGTAGGATGTGCATGAACAATTCTAGCTAAGTCTTCAGCACAACCTTGAAACTCCATAGTAACTACGCATTCAGCAATAAGTTCTGAAGCATTGGCACCAATGATATGAGCTCCAAGTAAAGTATCTGTTTCTTTATCGGCTAATAGTTTCACCATACCTTGTGGCTGGTTCATAGCAACTGCTCGTCCAATTGCAACAAAAGGAAAAGTACCAACATTGTAATCTATACCTTCATCTTGTAGTTGTTGTTCAGTTTTACCAACCCATGCCATTTCAGGTTCTGTATAAATAACCCATGGAACTGTGTTGAAATCGATATGACCATGTTGTCCAGCAATACGTTCAGCAACGGCTATGCCCTCTTCTGAGGCTTTATGAGCTAACATTGGACCAACAACAGCATCCCCAATTGCCCACACGTTTTCAGCAGTTGTTTGGCATAATTCGTTAACTTTAATTTGGCCTCGTTCAGTGAGTTCTACACCACTTGAGTTTTCCAATAAGTTGTCAGTATTAGCTTTTCTGCCAACAGCAACGAGTAATTTATCGAAAATTTCACTAGTTTGCTCACCATCTTTTTCATAAATTACTTCGACTTTTCCATCTTTGATTTGTGCTGATTTAACAAAAGTTTTAAGGCGAATATCCATTTTTTGTTTTTTAAATTCGCGACCTGCCAACTTTGCTATGTCTTTGTCAGCAGCGGCCAATAACGAATCCATCGCCTCAAAAATAACAATTTCAGATCCTAAACGCCCCCAAACACTTGCCATTTCCAATCCAATTACACCCGCACCAATAATGCCAAGTTTAGTAGGTATATCTTCAATGTTTAAAGCACCTTCATTATCAAGGATTAATTGATTATCAATTTCAACGTTGGGAATGGAAAAGGGCATAGAGCCACTGGCTATAATGATGTTGTTTCCTTCAATAACCTTTGTTACATCACCCTTGGTAAGTTTTACTTGATTATTACCAATCAATGTTCCCGTTGCATGAGCAGCTTTGATTTTGTTGGCTTTAAATAAGCCTGCTATCCCACCAGTAAATTGTTTCACAATTTTATCTTTACGCGAGATCATAGTTTTGATATCAATGCGAGCATTATCAAATGAAATGCCATGATTTTTATAATCATGTTGCATGTGTGCGTAATTTTTCGATGAATCGAGTAAAGCTTTTGATGGAATGCAACCAACATTAAGACAGGTACCTCCAAGCGCGGGTTTACCATCTTTACCTATGTTGTTGTCTACACAGATAGTACTTAAGCCTAGTTGTGCAGCGCGAATTGCTGCAACATAACCGCCAGGGCCTCCACCAATTACAATAACATCATATTTATCTGACATAGTATTCTCCTAAAGATTAAGTAGCATGCGAGCAGGGTCTTCTAGTGCTTCTTTAACAGCGACTAGAAACAGTACGGCATCTTTGCCATCTATTATACGGTGGTCATAGGTTAGCGCTAAATACATCATTGGGCGAGCAACAATTTCACCATCAACAACAACTGGCCGTTGTTTAATTGTATGCATGCCTAAAATAGCACTTTGGGGTGTATTTAATATTGGTGTTGACATCAATGATCCAAATGAGCCACCATTTGTTATAGTAAAAGTTCCTCCTTGTAGATCATCCATTGCGAGTTTTCCATCACGAGCTGCTAGAGCATACTCTCGAATGCCTCCATCAATATCTGCTAGGCTCATCGCTGCAGTATTTTTTAATACTGGTACTACCAATCCACGAGGAGATGCTACGGCAATACCAATGTTATGCATTTTATGGTAAATCACATCATTTCCTTCTGTAGCAGCATTAATGATTGGGAATTTCTTTAAGGCTTCTGTTGCAGCTTTTACAAAAAAGGACATAAGGCCTAATTTGACACCGTGTTTTTCCATAAATTCTTCTTTGTATTTTTTGCGGATATCCATTACAGCCTGTAAATCTACTTCATTGAACGAAGTTAACATTGCAGCAGTTGATTGAGCTTCAATCATACGACCAGCAATCATTTGGCGTAAACGAGACATTGGAACACGTTCTTCCATTGGTGTGTTGGCGATATCCATGGCATTTGGTTTGGTAATTCTTCCACCACGACCTGTCCCTTTGATTTGGGATGGTTCAATATCGTTCTCTGTCATTATTTTACGGGCTGCAGGGCTTGCTCCATTAGCAACTGAAGATTTAGTTACAACAGGGTCTGATTTATGCCCTTCTTTTGTCTCAGAATCAACAGGACCTTTTGACTCAGGTGCTTCGCCTTCTTCAAATTTTGCCAGTACTTGGTCTGAAGTGACAGTTTCACCTTCTGGTTTAATTATTTCTCTAATATAACCATCAACAGGAGCAGGTACTTCTAAAACCACTTTATCGGTTTCTAAATCAACTATATTTTCATCTCTTTGGACAAAATCACCGACTTTTTTATGCCAAGTTGCAATGGTTGCATCTGCGACTGATTCTGGTAAAACTGGAACTTTTACTTCTATACTCATTTATTACTCCGCGTCTATTGCTGATCCATTGATGCCTGAGATAGCTTCTTTGACCAGTTGGGTTTGTTGTTTTGCATGAGCTTTTGAGGACCCAACAGCTGGCGAAGGTGAGTGCCTTCTTCCAGCAAAGTGTAGGAATTTATTACCATGCTTATGATTTTTTATACAGTATTTTAAATGATGCCTGATTTGGAACCAAGCACCTTGATTAATAGGTTCTTCTTGACACCAGATAAAGACTTTACAGTTTGTGTAACTGTTTATGTATTTGATTAGTAATTGCCTCGGGAATGGGTAAAGCTGTTCTACACGTAAGACTGCAACTGTATTATCTGGATTATCGTTTAATTCATTTAGGATGTCATAGTAGACTTTTCCAGAGCAAAGAATAACACGTTCCACCTTATCGTTTTCTACCCGTCTATCAGGGATGACATTTTGAAACTCACCCTGTGTTAAATGTTTTAGAGTTGATGCAGAACCTTTGTATCGTAACAAGCTTTTTGGTGTCATGACAATTAGAGGTTTTCTCACCTTACGTAACATCTGTCTTCTAAGCATATGAAACATTTGTGCAGGTGTTGAAGGCATACAAACTTGCATATTATTAACTGCACATAGTTGTAGATACCTTTCGAGTCTGGCTGAAGAATGTTCAGGCCCTTGACCTTCAAAACCATGAGGTAAAAACATTACTAAGCCGCTAAACCGTCCCCATTTGGCTTCACCAGATGATATGAATTGGTCGATTACAACTTGTGCTCCATTAGCAAAATCACCAAATTGGGCTTCCCAAACAATAAGGGCGTTGGGTTCAGATGTAGCGTAACCATACTCAAATGCTAAAACAGCTTCTTCAGATAAAACTGAGTTAATTATTGAAATTTTAGCTTTGCCTGTTTGTAGCTTGGCTAGAGGCATGTAGTTTTCATCTTGTGAGACGTTATGAATAACAGCATGGCGGTGAAAAAAGGTACCACGTTGAGAATCTTGCCCGTCTATACGAATTTGGTATCCATCTTGCAAAAGGCTGGCATATGCCATTGTTTCAGCAAAGCCCCAATCCATTTTTAACTCACCATTCATCATTTTTATTCTGTCTTGGTAAATCTTTACAATTCGATTATGAGGTTTAAAACCTTCGGGTATAGTTGTTATCGCTTTTGCATAGTTATTAAATTTTTCTTGAGAAATAGCTGTTGTTACGGGTTCTTTTAAATCTGCACCTAAATGTGGAGACCAGTCGACATATAACTCATCTTTTACAATGTTTTTACTTATTTCAACGACTTCACGTCCTTCGTCAAGAGCGTCTCTATAACCTTCAATCAGAACTTCTGCATGTTCTTTGAAGATAGTGCCTTCTTGGATTAACTTATCAGCATAGATTTTTCTTGGAGTAGGGTGTTTTTTTATCAATTTGTACATTATAGGTTGTGTAGCTGATGGCTCATCTGCCTCATTATGTCCGTGACGGCGATAACAGACGATATCTACAACAACGTCTTTTCTGAATTCTTTTCTGAAATCAGCTGCCAGTTCTGTAACGAAAGTAACGGCTTCAGGGTCATCACCATTTACATGAAATATAGGCGCTTGCACCATTTTCGCAACTTCTGTGCAATAACCTGGCATAGTTTGGTCTAATGCATGTGTGGTAGTAAAACCAATTTGATTATTGATTACAATATGAATGGTTCCACCAACAAAATAACCTTCTTCTTGCGACATGTTAAACAATTCCATGTTGACTCCTTGTCCTTCAATTGCTGCATCGCCATGAATTAATACTGGGCAGACTTGTTCTCCATGATCATCATTGTTACGTCTAAACTGACGCGCTTTAGCTGAACCCAATACAACGGGGTTAATAATTTCTAAATGTGATGGATTAAATGACAAGGCAACATGGACATCACCATTTTCGGTTGGAATATCTGAGGAAAAACCCATGTGGTACTTTACATCACCTGAGTTAATATGATCGAATTCAGTATCATAAACACCTTCAAATTCTTTAAAAAGCTCTTTTGAAGATTTACCAAGTAAGTTGACAAGAACATTTAATCTGCCACGGTGAGCCATGCCGATGACAGTTTCTTTAATCCCTTGTTTTCCTAAGTGTAGTATTAATTCGTATAATTGAGGAATTAACACATCTCCACCTTCTAGGGAGAATCTTTTCTGACCGACATATTTTGTATGAAGGTATCGCTCCATTCCTTCAGCCTTGGTTAATTCTTCTAATAAACGGTGTTTCTTGTCTTCATTGGCTGGATAATTATCCGCTGTGCTCTCAAGTCTTTTGTGTATCCATTCACGTTCTGCAATATTAGTTATATGCATGTACTCACACCCAACGTGATGAGTGTAAGTTCGCTTAAGCAGTGCAATTATATCTTTGAGTTTCATCCTGTCTGGAGCAATTAGTGAGCCAGTTGAGAACATGGTCTCCATATCGGAGTCTGCAAGGCCGTAATAACTTGGATCTAAATCAGGAACCTCAGGTCGTGTACGATATTTGATTGGGTCAACATCCGCTTGTTTATGTCCTGCCACTCTATATGAATTAATTAACCGTAATACTTTTGCTTCTTTAAGCAAGACTTCAGCGGATTGTTGAGAATCGTTTGATGTAAGAGGTAATTGAGCGGCAGCTTCGAAGCGTTCTAAAATTGGTAAATGACGAATATCTTCCCCAGTATTATCTGTTAAGTCATCAAATAAATGTTGAAGCTCGCTTGAAACGCTACTTTTGTCCGTTAAATAATCATCATAAAATGATTCGAGCCAGCTAGAATTGCTGCCAAAAAAAGGTGAGGTTTTTTGTTGTGTTTTAATCCAAGAGGTCACTGTTATATATCCTACTATTTAGGCTTGCTATTATAACGAATTTATACTTTAAACAAATAGTTTGTTGATAATTAATGGTATAAATTAAAAAGCGTTAACTCTAGTTTTTCCACAAGATTAAAGTTATCTGATATAATTGATGAATTTAGTCATGTTATATGGGCCTTAAAAATAGTTATTATTTATGTAAAATGTGTTTTTGCGACCACTTAACACGTTCAAGTAATAAATTGGGATAGGTCTCTTTTAGGGTATAAAAATGATTGATGAAATAAGTAGTAAAAAAATTGGTTTATTGTTTGTAATGATGAAAGAGTTTAAATCACACAAATTGCCCAGACTAATGTCAATGAAATCAAAACTTGATAAAGGCGGCATTCTAAATCAAGTAGAAATTGATTTTTTGACAATTTATATCAATGATGCAAAAAGAAATTTATCTCTAGTAGTGCAAAACCCTGTTTTGCATGACTTTTGTTCCAAGACAACGTCACTCTATTGTCAAATCACCTCATCAGCATTGAAAAACGAAAGACTGTTCGTGAGAAATATAAATTTATTGGAGTGATTTTTTGTTTTTTAACAAGTCAATTATTTCATCACGGTTTGTTAAAGCCAATAGTAATAAGACATCGCCTTTTTGTGCCCATTGAAGTGCTTTTTTAGTGCCCTCAATTGTATCTTTTGCATTAATAAGTTGTTGCTGTTCCATTCCTAATGATTTGGCAGATTTTTGAATTAAACTTGGTACGTCTCCAATTTTCCTTCCACGTAAATGACTAGCTAGTTCGCAAATTACTAATGCATCAGGTTTTGCTTTTAAAGCTGATTTCACGAGCCCATGTATTAATTCATTTGATCTATCTCCAGCTTGCCCCATCATGACCAGTCTTCTTTTTGCTGGCATGTTTTTGATGGTTTTTGCCATTTGACTTAAGCCATGCTCATTATGGGCAAAATCTACAACTATTTTAACACCATTTATTTTAAATAAGTTACCACGCCCAGGGTTGTTTTCAGGTGTGCTAGTAAAGTTTTTTAAACCTTGAGCTATGGTGGCTTTCTCAAATCCTAGGGCTTGGCACAGTGCTGTTACGGCTAAGGCATTATGAATGTTGTGCTTTGCAGCTCCATCAAATGTAATTGGTATATCATTTACGGCGACTACGGCTTGTTTATTTTGGGCTTGTTGGTAATAAATAGTACCATCTTCAACAAAACAAGTTTTTCCACCATTCTCAATGTGCTTGGTAATTACAGGGTTATTTGCAAACCATGAGAACCACACAATGGTGTTGTCTAAGGTTTTGGCAAATTCAACACAACCAGTATCGTCAGCATTGAGAATGAGGTCTTGCTTTTTGTCGATTGATTGTCGAACAATAAATTTTGTTTCAACCATTTCTGGTAAAGTATTGATGCCATATTCACCTAAATGATCTTCTGCAACATTAGTTACAACGACACAAGTGGCTTGGTTGACACCTAGTCCACGTCGTAACATGCCGCCACGTGCCACTTCAAGTAAAGCGGTTTCAGTTTCGGGATGACGAAGTAGTGTTCGTGCACCTCCTGGCCCAGAATAATCACCTGTATCTAATATTTTTTCGCCGACCCGAATATAATCAGTAGAGGTGATTCCACACTTTAATCCCGCCGCTTTTACAACAGAACTGGCTAAACGTACAGTAGTTGTTTTTCCATTTGTCCCAGTCACCATCGCTACTGGAATATCCTTGATTTCATTCCAATTTATTGTGTCTGGAGCAGGTATTGCATCTATTGGGAAAATTTTACACGTTTTGCCATAACCTAAAGAGACTTCATCGTCATCTGATAGGAATTTTACATGATGGATAGCCGCCGCTTTTTGTAGGGCGATAAGAGGTGGGTTTTGTTCGTCATGTATCTCTTTTAATAAATTGGATAAATAATTATCAACAATTACCGTTTTTCCATTTAGTTCTTCTTGCATCATAGTGAATGCTGTCTCTGTGATTTCAGTAGCGGCATATAAACAATCAATTGGCGCAGAAATCACCAAGCTAGCACCTCCAGTGTAGATGCGATAAGCCATTTCTTCAGAAGACCAACCCAGAGCATCAAGCAAATCACGGCAGTGCTTTGACCACATATCAATAAGTGTATTTGAGTCGAAACCATCAAAACCTATATCCAATAATGCTCCAGGTTTATTCCAGAATAAATTGGGTCCAGTTAATCGGCGAGAATCAGTTATTTTTAATGTGTTAGCTTTCATATAGGTTTACTTTTTTGGTGATAATACCGTGTTTATGATTTAAACAGATAAACTTCTTTGTCTATTTTAATAGTTATAGTTCATAGATTAATCACTATCTTCTTCAATTCTTGCTAAACGTACACCACGCTCATCTTTAATAAGGTCCATAGTTTTAATCATATCTTGCTCATCATTATCTAGAATGACACTGGTAACGTGTGAGTCAATAGTTTTGATTTTTGATTTTTGATTTTCTGGATTATAGCTAATAATTTGCTTCCAGCATCGGGTAATATCATCTCCAAAGATTAACACTAAATCTCCTTCTTGTGCATTGCTTAATGATGAGTCAACAGCTTGTTGTTCATCTGCAACTATTTCAGTTTGACCTTCATTTACACCTTGTGCTATTAGTTGAGCCTGTAGCATTAATGGGACTTCTCGCTCATCTCTACCTCGTCTATTATCATCTGCTTTTAAAATATAATAGTCAAAATGACCTGCAGCTTCATTGGCAATATCCATAATATCTTCATCTCGTCTATCACCAGGCGCTGATAGAACAACGGTTTTCTTCCCGTTCACTTCAAAACGATCGATGGTTTGACAAACCACTTTGATGGCTGCAGGGTTGTGTCCATAGTCCAAAATGACTTTGTATGGGTGTTCGTCATATTGATTCATTCGACCAGGTGCTTGGAAAAAGGTAGAGTCAAATGTACGTAAACCATGCCTTATTTGATCAAGTTCCTTATCCATAGAATAGGCAAGGGCTGCTGAAAACATTGCATTTTGTACATTGTGTGTAGCTTTTCCTTCTATGGTTGCAGGGATTAGGTGCGTCCATAATAAAGGGATATGGTTGCCATTATCATAGATTGTTATCATATCTCCATTGATGCCTTGTTCGAGTACAAAGGCCATTCCGCCTTGATTTATGTGCTCTTTTACTAATAAGTGGCTAGGGTTCATGGTGACATAACAGACTTTCTTTGCTTTGGTGTAATCTGCCATTTGTAAACATAACTGATCATCGGCATTTAATACAGCAACATCTTTAGCAACTTCAACAACGACTCGTTTAGCCTCAGCTAACTGATCTAATGTATTGATGCCTTTTAAGCCTAGATGATCAGATGATATGTTTAAACAAGCTGACACATTTGTTGAACTGTATCCAAGTCCAGCTCTGACAATTCCACCGCGTGCAGTTTCTAGAACTGCCACATCGACTGTAGGGTCTCTTAAAACGATATGTGATGCCATTGGACCTGTCATATCGCCTTTAACTGTTAAGTTCCCATCAATGTAAACACCTTCTGTAGCAGTATTGCCGACGACATGACCACATGTTTTTAATATATGTGATAGCATTCTTGCTGTTGTTGTTTTACCATTGGTTCCGGTAATTGCAGCAATAGGTATTCGGCTTGGAGTACCTTCTGGAAACAACATATCCATCACCTTGCCTGCTACATCACGTGGTTTTCCTTCTGAAGGTGCTACATGCATCCTAAAACCTGGAGCTGCATTAACTTCACAGATTCCCCCACCTATGTCTTTGTATGATTGAGTGATGTCTTCACTTAAAAAATCAACGCCACCAACATCTAAACCGACAGACATTACTGCTCGAACAGCCATTGCTTTGTTGTCGGGATGCACTTCGTCCGTAAGATCTATTGCAGTGCCTCCTGTAGATAAGTTGGCAGTTGAACGCAAATAAAACACTTCATCCTTTGGCAAAATGGTTTCATAAGTATGACCTGCTTGATCAATAATTAAGTTAGCCTGTCTATCTAGTTCGAGTTGTGTCAGTACTTTTTCATGTCCCACTCCGCGTAATGGATCTTGATTAACTATATCAACCAATTCTGCAATACTGTGTTCGCCATCACCAATGATATGCCCCGGGACACGTTTAGCCACTGCAACAAGTTCACCATTAACCACCAACATACGGTGATCAAATCCTTTTATCATTGACTCAATTAAAATACCCCTTGAGTTTCCTTTTTCTCGTGCATATTTGAAACCTTCTGCTACTTGATTATCTTCATTTACATCTATTGTTATGCCACGACCATGATTAGCATCAAGCGGTTTGATGACAACCGGATATCCCATTCTTCTTGCCATTCTTACTGCTTGTCTTTCAGAATAGACCAGTTCTTGCCGTGGTAAAGGTAACCCAAGGTCCTTAAGTAAATTGTGAGTATCTTCTTTGTCACATGAAATTTCCACGGCTATGTGTGTGGTTTTTGATGTTATTGTTGCTTGTATTCGTTGTTGAAATTTTCCATGTCCAAATTGCACAAGTGAATAGTCATTGAGCCTTAGCCAAGGTATGCCGCGTTGTTCTGCTGCTTTGACAATAGATGCTGTTGATGGACCCAATTCTTTACGTTGTGCAAAACGAATAAAATCGGTAATGTCTTCTTCAAAATTGAAATCTTTATCAATGAATTCTGATAAATGAGACAGTAAAGAGGAGGGCATTAAGGAATAGAGTAATTGTCTTGCAATACGAGCAGCTTCCAAACCTACATCTCGTTGTTTGTATTGAAAAACCATGTTGTAACAGCCTTGTTGCCCTTCGATAGAACGTGTTTTTCCAAAAGTTACGTCAGATCCAGCTATGTTTTGAAGTTCCAATATAACATGCTCTAATATATGCCCCATCCAGGTGCCACCATCTTCCTTTAAGCGACGGATGAATCCACCTTCAACACCATAAGAACAACCATGTTCCTGTAAACCAGGTAATTTTTCAATGAGGCCATTGATAAAGCCCTGGCCAATTTTTGCACTTGGCCATTGTTCTAAAACCCCTAAATCAAGTTGCTGGCGTATCACAGGAAAATGAGCATATAGATTTGGGCCTACATAGACATTGGTTGATATTATTTTCATGGATTCCTCTCGTTGTTTTCTTAGCTGTATTTTATAAAAGCGCTTGTTGGGTTGTAAAGTATAATTTAAGAGAGTTTGGTAAAATTCTACTTAAGTATAAATTCTATTTCTACCTTCACTTTTAGCGTTGTATAAAAGATTATCTGCATCTTTATACAATTCTTCCCAGCATTCATGTGTTGTAAGTCTTGCTGCTAAACCAATACTAAGTGTTAAATAGGGACTGATTTCTGATGAAACATGCTTTATCTTCAACTGTTTCAGCTCTTCTTGTAGGGCTACAAGTCTATCTATGACATCCGTAAAAGAAGTATTTAAAAATATAATCGCAAACTCTTCACCTCCAATTCTAAAACAGAAGGTCGCATCATTTTGTGAAGTGTTTATTAAAAATCCACCAATGTGCTTTAAACAATCATCACCAGCTAAATGACCATAACTATCGTTATACCGCTTAAAAAAATCTATATCTGCAATAGCTAGAGAAAAAGTTGTGTTTTTTTTCCATAATTCATTCATAACATTTGTGAAATGCCTACGATTTCCTAAATCAGTTAGAGAATCAGTTAAGGATTGTTCATTGAGCTTCTCATTTAGTTTGTTTAACTTTTTTGTTCTTTTTTTGACTTTATCCTCAAGATTTTGCACTGATTTATGTATTTTTACAGCCATAGTGTTATAGGCAGAAGATAAATTTGATATTTCATAAAAACGGCTTTTAGGTAAATTTATATTCCATTCTCCTAATGCTATTTTCTTTGATACATTTTCTAAATTTTTTATTGGTTTAAAAATATAAATCAATGAAAAATAGAAAACAATTAGTGTAATTATCACAATACAAATTGCAATCCACATCTGTTTCTTTGTGTTTTTAGTGATTTCATATAGCAGGGTTTTTTCCGGTACAATATCTAGTAAATAGTAATCATTGTGACTGTTTAAGTAGATTTTAGATTTATATACGATTAATCCATCAATGATAAAAGAACTCTCTTTGTTCTTAATATATTGTTCCACCAACGAAAAATTGTTTGCCATCAGATCTTTATACAATTCTTGATTCACAAAACTTGTTTCTTTAATGTTACTAGCAATTATTTTTTTTTCTTGATGGTAAATAAAGGTTACCCCTGGGTTACCTTGTTTTAAATTAATCAGTAAGTTTGATAGATCATTTAAAGTGTAATCAATTGCAACAACACCAATTGCTTTGCCATCTTTTACAACAGATTTTGAGGCTCCAACGCCATAATTACCACTCGAATAATACTCATAAACTTGATGCCATTCTAAATTCAAAGAGTTAATGGATTGTGTAAACCAAATCCTAGTTGATGCGAAGAAACCTTGAGATACGCGTTTTGTTATGTTTTCACTATCTAAATTAATATAATCACTATGTAACTCTCCAGTACTATCGGCAATAGCGTACAAGAGGTTTTTATTATTATTTGTTCTAAATAGACTGACATAGTTGTCATTTATGTCTGCAAAAGAGAGAGTTGACATGTTTTTCTCTTGCACGGCAATCTTTTGTAAGACTCCAAAGACTTCTTCTTTGACTAAATAATCAACATAAGAGCTTTCAAGTAATGATACGATTAATCTAACTGATTTCTCAATAGTGCTAAAATTAAACTTTAAGTATTTTTGAATCTCATGACTTTGATTTTTTTGAATACTGATACTGTTCTTTCTGGATTCACTGATGTTGAATTTTACATTAAGGTTTATTAAAATATACGATGACGCAATGATGATGAATGCAATATAAAAAATTAATGCATACCTGAGTGAAATTTTCATCGTGTTTTCAGGCATTAATCAGTAAATGTTTCTCGTGTATTGATGTCATATTTACTCCCTTCACCTAGGATATGCACCTTCATGCCAATTAGGGTAATGACATCTTGATGCCGTGCATCATGCATCGATGAATGAGTTAATCCTGATGGGTCAACAACAGTAATCGCACCTGCGCCAACTACTTCAAAAACACCTTGTGGGGAAATAAATGCAGCTGTGTCCTCATCGATACCAATACCTGATATAAAGGGGTTGTAGGATAGGGCGGTCATTAACCTGCCAATTCTATCACGTTGCCTAAAGTGTTGGTCGACAATAAGTTTGTTGGTCAATCCAAGACCTGGGGCCATTGTTGCACCATTCTCAGTTGGTGTTGGCCCAGGTGAGCCACCAGCAATCATGTGTTCGGTAATAATTGCAGCACCAGCAGAAGTTCCTGCTACATGTATACCACGTGCATTAAGATCACGAATAGATTTTGCAACAGGCGTACCACCTAGGATAGTTGATAAACGTAATTGGTTGCCACCAGTAATAAAAATACCTGTAGCACGCTTGAGCTTCCCCTGAATACGGTCTTTAAAACAATCTTCACGATCATCCACACGAATATACATGGCTTTACCGCCAAGTTTTTCAAAAATTTCAACGTATCTTGGACCGGTATCCTCTAATTGTGATGCAGTTGGAATAACCAATATCTTAGCATCTTTTCCACCTGATAGCTTCCAAAATCGGTGGAGTATTTTCATGTCGTTCTCTTTGTCTTCAGCACCGCCAATTGGAATTATCCAACCACGATCCGTATTTTCTACTGCGGTTGCAGGGCACATATGTTTTTCCTTGTTTTGTTAAGGTGAGTTAAATCACCGTGTGTTAATGAGTTAAAAAGAGGGATTTATTTAATTTGCCTAACGATAAAATTGATTCAGCACGTTAGTATAGTTTCAATTTTCGTTACATAGATAAGTAATATCCCTAAAAATATAAAGTGTTATTGTTGTTCAAAGCCACCATACCTCAAGGTTTTATGATTCTTTTGATGCCATTGACCCATTGCCATTACAGATTCTACCGTATTGTCATTAGCCAATAGAGCTAAATCGGCATCATTTCCAACTTTGATTACACCTTTAGTGTGTAGCCGCAACAATTTAGCTACGTTGCTAGTAAATGGTTCGATAACTTTATCTAGTTGAAACCTATCATCTAATAATTCTTTAATGCAATCACTAAGCAGGGTACAACGCCCATAGTCCAAATGAGCAAGTTCTCCTTGTTCATCAAAATGTGGTAAGCAGCCACCGCCATCTGATGAGATGGTCAATTTAGTTGGGTCAAGTCCTGCTTTAGTGTAACGCCTAAATGATTCTGCGGCTGAATACTCTTCGTCACTTTCACTTTGAGGAAAAGCTGTGACATCAATATTTATTCCTCTTTTAGTCAACTGGCACGCTTGCTCAAATAGAGGGATATTACGGTTACAATGCGTTGGGTTAAGGACTCTTGGTGGTATTTCAGTGTCATCTAGTAATTTTTCTAATAGAGCTAAACCACGTTTGCCATCGCCCAAATGAAAGTGAACAATTCCTGCTTTACCTGTCATTAATCCAGCAACATGAACATCACCAGCAATACGCGCGATTTCATCAAATGTGGGCTGCGAAGACCTGTGATCTGAGATAGCTAATTCACCTACACCAATAATGGGTTCTATATGAACCATGTCTTTACGTACAGATCCTGTTAATGTAGTCAAAGGAACATGATAACCACCTGTATAACACCAAGCACTTAATCCTTCCTCGCGTAATGAATAGACTTGAGCAATGATAGAAGAAGTGTTTCGTGTTGTGTCGTCAGTTCCCAACAAGCCTATGACAGAGGTAACACCTGCTTTTGTGTATTGACTAAGATTTATCGCAGGGACTTTACTTTGAAAACCAGCTTCTCCACCGCCACCAGTGATATGGGCGTGACTATCAATCAAACCAGGAATCAATCTTTTACCTTTAAAATCTTCGTCTGTACTCAATAAACTTTCATCAATTTCAATTGGCTTATTTGATAAGCTAACAATTTTACCGGCAGCAACTAGTAGGTGGCATAATCCTAATGGTGTAGGTGAATAGACGTCGACGTTCTGTAAGCGATGAAGCATTTTTAATTGGCTAAGTTAAATAAAAAAATCATCATACAACATTCAACTTTTTAACACTACAAAATTGCTATAAATATTCAGATGTTATATTATAAGTTTTTTTAAAAATGCTGGATTATATGACAGGTATCGAAACATCATCAACGTTGTTTTCACAAGCTGCTACCCTAATGTTTGTGGGCATGTTATTTGTCTTTAGTTTTTTAAGTTTGATGATTGTTGTCATCAAATTATTTATCTCTCCATTAGCCAAAAAATACCCCGATAAAATTTTACAACCCACTGTAAAAAAGAAACCGCGACAGAAAGATAACTCAGCAATAATTGCAGCTATTACGGTGGCAATTAAGCAATACCGATCAAACAGATAATACAAAATATAAAGAAAACCATCTAGGAAATATAAATGTCAAAAGTAAACAACAAAAATCCATTGGGTATCACTGAACTTGTTTTGAGAGATGCTCATCAATCCTTACTTGCAACGCGTATGCGTTTAGAAGATATGCTACCGATTGCTCCACTACTTGATGAAGTGGGTTTTTGGTCAATTGAATCTTGGGGTGGTGCAACATTTGATTCGTGTATCCGTTATTTAGGTGAAGACCCATGGGAACGCATACGTGAACTAAAAAAAGTTATGCCAAAAACGAAACAACAAATGTTGTTTCGTGGGCAAAACATCTTAGGCTACAGGCATTATGCAGATGATTTAGTAGAAAAATTTGTAGAAAGGGCTTATGTCAATGGTGTTGAGGTTTTCCGAATATTTGATGCCATGAATGACGTGAGGAACATGCAATCAGCCATTAAAGCCACGACTAAAGTTGGAGGTCATGCACAAGGTACATTGAGTTATACTGTAAGTCCAGTACACACACTCGAAGGTTGGTTGACCATGGCAAAACAGTTAGAGGACATGGGCTCAGACTCTTTATGTATTAAAGACATGGCTGGTTTGTTAAAGCCATACGATGCCACTGAACTCATAACTGAAATAAAAAAAGTAGTCGATATTCCTATTGCTTTACACTGCCATGCCACTACAGGTTTAAGTATGGCAACACATATGAAAGCCATTGATGCCGATATTGATGTTATTGATACTGCTATTTCATCTATGAGTATGACATACGGTCACTCACCAACTGAAACAATGATTTCCATTGTCGAAGGCACAGATCGTGACACTGGTTTAGACATTAATAAGCTTGAAGAAGTCGCCACCTATTTCCGCGAAGTCAGAAAAAAGTATGCGCAATTCGAAGGCAGTTTGCAAGGCATAGATGCACGAATTTTAACGGCTCAAGTGCCAGGTGGAATGTTAACCAACATGGAAGGACAACTCAAAGAGCAGGGCGCAGCGGGAAAATTAGATGATGTCTTGACTGAAATTCCTAAAGTCCGTAAAGACTTGGGCTATATTCCTTTAGTGACACCCACATCACAAATTGTAGGAACACAGGCTGTATTGAATGTATTAACAGGCGAAAGGTACAAATCTATTACAAAAGAGACTTCCGGTGTCCTCAAAGGTGAATACGGAGCAACTCCTGCTGAAGTTAATGAACAATTACAAAAGCGTGTGCTTGAAGGCAATGACATGGTGACTTGTCGTCCCGCAGATTTACTAAAACCTGAAGTAGAGACATTAACCATAGAATTAAAGAAACTGGCAAAAGAAGAAAACATAACATTGGCAGAAGAAGTCATTGATGATGTATTGACCTATGCTTTATTCCCGCAGATTGGGTTAAAATTTCTAAAAAACCGCAATAATAAAGACGCTTTTGAACCAGCTCCAGGAATAATTAAAGTAGATCAACAAGCTCCAGTGCAATCAGCTCAAGGAACTATTGCAGGCATCGAAAATTATTCTGTTAAAGTCGACGGTAAGGTGTATGAAGTTGAAGTAGGGCCTTCTGGATCAGTTAATACAGTTACAGCTTCAAAGGTTCAAGAAACGGTCAGTGCAATTCAAGACAGTGAATCTTTAGATGCTCCTTTAGCTGGTAATATCTTTAAAGTGATGGTCAAACCAGGTGATGAAGTTGCCGAAGGAGATGTCGTGATAATAATGGAAGCGATGAAAATGGAAACCGAAATTCGTTCGACATGTTCAGGAATAGTTTCATCCGTCTATATAAAAGAAGGCGACAATGTAAAGGTTGGTGAATTGCTGTTGGGTATAGGATAACAAATGGAATTGTTGACCTCTCTTTGGCATTCTACAGGCCTCGCAAATTTCGAATACGGCCAAGTTATCATGATGTTAGTTGGTTGTGGTTTGTTGTATTTAGCCATAGTCAAAAAATTTGAACCCTTACTATTAGTCCCCATTGGTTTTGGAGCGATATTAACCAATATACCATTAGCAGGATTTACCGAAGTGGGCGGTTTATTGCATTACATTTATTATGCGGGCATAGATACTGGGATATTTCCGCTAGTGATATTCATGGGTGTCGGTGCAATGACTGATTTCGGTGCATTAATAGCAAATCCAAAAATGTTGTTATTGGGTGCCGCAGCACAATTTGGGATTTTCTCAACTCTTTTTGGAGCTATTGCCCTAAATGCTATCCCAGGAATTGAATTTTCTATTCAAGATGCATCAGCTATTGCCATAATTGGTGGAGCTGATGGACCAACAGCCATTTTCTTGGCTTCTAAATTAGCACCAGAATTGCTTGGAGCGATAGCCGTAGCAGCCTATTCATATATGGCACTGGTTCCTATTATTCAACCACCTATCATGCGAGCATTGACCAATAAAGAAGAAAGGAAAATTGAAATGGTGCAATTACGCCATGTCACTAAAATCGAAAAAATCGTCTTTCCACTGGCGGTATTATTGCTCACCATCTTCTTCTTGCCGGCTGCAACGCCGCTTGTGGGTATGTTTTGTTTTGGTAATTTGATGCGTGAATCAGGAGTAGTAGATAGATTAAGTTTTACTTCTCAAAATGAATTAATTAATATCGTAACAATCTTTTTAGGCTTGGGCGTAGGGTCAAAACTCAGTGCAGATAAATTTCTCAATGTCGAAACATTAGGGATATTAGGTCTAGGTGCAATTGCTTTCTCAATTGGTACAGCTACTGGCGTTTTGATGGCAAAATTAATGAACAAACTCTCAAAAGACCCCATTAACCCCTTAATTGGTGCTGCCGGTGTTTCAGCCGTACCAATGGCAGCACGTGTAGCAAACAAAGTAGGGCTTGAAGCCAATCCCCACAATTTCCTCTTGATGCACGCCATGGGCCCGAATGTAGCTGGCGTGCTTGGTTCAGCTGTCGCAGCTGGTGTTTTATTGGCTTTGGTTGGCCAATGAAAACGGCCAAGTATGTATTTATTAATGCATGAGAGTTTTACAAGGCATAAAGAATAGTTATAAATAATCGAAGGAGTCTAATATGGGATTAAAGGTGGGGATAGGAAATCAAATAAATATAAGAATGACCAGAAAAATGGATAAATCAAATGCTCTGACCCCTTCGATTATTCTGGAGGCTTACCCACGGTATGAGGCGAGTTTTTATAGATCTTCAGGTGGTGCTGAAGTAGATTTGGTTTTGCAAAAGGGAGATAAAAAATAGCCATTGAAATTAAATCATCTCAAGCTCCAACCTTAAGTAAAAGTTTTTTTGAAGCAATAAAGGCCATTAAACCCAACAAGGCATTGGTGATTGCGCAAGTAGACAAGCCGTATCCAATTAAACAGGATATTTGGGTATACGATTTAATGACTTTTATAGAGGGCCACATTCAAGACTGACCCTCATTCCCACGCAGAGCGTGAGGAACGAGTAGAGATTGTGGTGTCATTACATTGAACTTTAAATACAAAAATTGTTCATACATTGATTGATTTTGTGTAATATTCTTATAATCACAAGGACAAATGGAAAATATCAATGAAAACTAAATCTTTAGCAGTTTTATCAATACTAATAATTAGCCTTTGCGCTACCGTATCAGCACAGCCTATTTTTAACAATGGGTTTGAGAAAATAGTTATTCCATTAGTCAAACTCAATGACACCGGTATCACATGGGCGGGTAAATATGCATCAGGTAACAATGTAAATTGCACTATCACTGGTACTAACACCTCACCACAAGATTGCAACCAAGGGCGTGATGCAAACCCATTAACAAACAGTGACGATGATGGCCATGCCGGCTTTAGTTTTACCAAGTTAGATGACAATGGTATGCCAATAGCTAATCAAGCTGATGATTATGACACAACGCCTTGGTCATGCGTGCAAGACAATGTCACAGGCCTGGTTTGGGAGGTTAAGACCGATGATGGAGGGTTTCATGACAAAGATGATACATACAACTGGTATAACACTGATTCAGCTACCAACGGTGGCGCTGATGGTTATGCCGATGATGATGGACCAATTTGTTCAGGTTACAATGTAGCTGATAGTTCAACCTTTTGCAATACACAAGCCTTTGCAGCAAGGGTAAACACTCAGAGTCTATGTGGTCAAACTGATTGGCGTGTACCAGATATAAATGAGCTACATTCAATAGTACACCAAGGCAAAGTCAACCCAGCAATTGACGCAAACTATTTCCCCAATACTGTATCAAGCTGGTTTTGGAGTTCTTCTCCCGATGCTGGTAGCTCGGACAGTGCGTGGGGTTTGTACTTCGGTTACGGCAGTGATGGCAGCGGTTATCGTGGCAATAGCGGTTATGTCCGATTGGTAAGAGGCGGACAGTAGTTTTTATTTTTTTATTTTATTTAAAGTAATAAATTATGGCAAAGTATAAGACGCTACCCATACTGCGAGATTCGAGATTAATGATGGTCGAAGTGGAAAGAATTGTAAAAGATTTTCCAAGATACCACAAATATACACTTGGGACAGAAATCAGGCAAACAGCGATGAAAGTGTATAAATATGTATCAAGAGCAATAAAATATAAAGAATTCAGAAAAAGCTATATTACAAAACTATTATTTGTCTTAGATGATTTAAATTTACAATTACAAGTGGCTAAAGAATTACATGTGTTTAAATCTTTTAGACAATTTGAAATAATCCTAACGCATACCCAACAGATATCCAAACAATCATTTTCATGGAAAAAGAAATATGATTAGTATTCACTCACACAGTGTCATCCTCGCGAAGGCGGGGATCCAGTTACTCAAAAGTATGCGTTTGTTTATTCTTAAGGTTGTTTTAAATAATTTTACTTTTTTTATTATAATAGAGACCTTTGCTTGAATCTTAAATTTCTCTGATTTTATTGATTTTCTGCAAAAATCACATTATTTATCTATTTTTCCCTATTCCGATTAGCTTATT
>JADGEI010000028.1 GCA_016744455.1 Alcanivoracaceae bacterium | reverse complement strand
GTCATACAAACCATCGAAGCTGAGGTTTTTCTTTTGCATTTTTTTATAAATGCTATAAATATGTTTGGGTCTACCAACTATATCCGCTTTGATATTTACTTCTGCTAATTTGTCGGTCAGTTGTTGAATTGAATGCTGAATAAATTCTTCACGCACAACCCTACGTTCGGCCAGAAGCTTGGCAATTTCTTTGTACTCTTTGGGTTGTGAATATCTAAATGAAAAATCTTCTAGTTCCCATTTGACTTGCCAAACTCCAAGGCGATTTGCCAATGGAGCATGTAATGTTTGTGAAAGTTGTGCCAGTTCTAATTGTTGTTTTTCTGGGCAATTAACAGCTGCTCGTAACATCACCAATTGGTCAGCAAGTAATATTAATACCAGACGCACATCCTTAATCATGGCAAATAACAAACGTCTTAGTGATTCTCCATTA
Organism: Alcanivoracaceae bacterium; assembly: GCA_016744455.1. Classification (GTDB taxonomy): domain Bacteria; phylum Pseudomonadota; class Gammaproteobacteria; order Xanthomonadales; family Marinicellaceae; genus NORP309. The sequence goes on along the minus strand of JADGEI010000028.1, from coordinate 32,834 downwards.
TTTGACAAGGCTTTAGCGTCGGTCATCCATTCCAACTGGCTGACTTTATATATTTCATCGAATATAAACAACACACTTGCTGAAAAATGATTGCGTTGTTCTTCATCAATTTCATGACCTGATCTAACCACATGAAAAAGTAATGCAGCAGTAATCACCTCATCATCAGCTTGTAAACCAATGAGTGTTTTTATGATTTCGAGTAAATGATTTCGAGATTGGCAATGTTGACTGAGTTCTAAATCAACTGAAACGTCACTGGCAATAATCAAGGCACGATTAAGTGTTTCCTGTTTTTCTTGAGGGAAATTAAAGGATTGCTCTGACCACCAATTGTTTAAATCTGTTTGTGACATTTGCTAATGTAGTATTATTTTTATGATTTTTTGCGTTGTATTTTATTTCAGAACAAGGCGTTTGAGGTTTTTTAATAATGTAAGCTTATATCAAATAAGTGACCATTTTAAAATTAACAAACAACGCAGTGCTGGAATAAAAGACAATACATTTTCAAATTTTTTTGCGTTGTATTTTGTTTCAAGTCAAGGCGTTTGTATATTTTAATAATGTGAGCTTATATCAAATAAGTGACCATTTTAAAATTAACAAACAACGCAGAGTTGATGCAAAAGACAATGCAAAAAAGAAGTTGGCCAATAAGCCGGGTCCTGTTTTTAAGACAATCATTCATCTGGACAATACATCACTGTATGCCTCAAGCAACCTACCCGAAAACTGCGCGGACCACGCATTGTTTTCCTATTTGGTCTTGCTCCCAGTGGGGTTTACCTCGCCATGAATTGTTACCAACCATGCGGTGCGCTCTTACCGCACCCTTTCACCCTTACCAATAAATAAATACTGGCGGTCTTCTCTCTGCTGCACTAGCCGTAAGCTCACGCTTCCCAGACGTTATCTGGCACTGCGTCCTGCGGAGCCCGGACTTTCCTCGAAATGATAAATCACTCCGCGATTACCTGACCAACTTCAGTTATGGATTATGGGTTTAATTGGGGCAAATACAAGGAATTTGTATTTGAAAATTCTATTTACTATCAGAATTAGTGTTTTTATGACTAGTGCTTTCTTATTTGTTATAAATTTGGCGAAGTGTTTTGCCAATAAACTCAACTAATCACAGTCCGGAACACAGCTTAACTCTTTTTTCATAATCAAGAGATTACCATAACCATCTTTAGGTGTTGCAAACTCCCAAGAATCCATTACGCTATCGATGATATTAATACCCAATCCTCCTGGGCGAGTTTGCGTCAAGTCTCTGGGTTTAATAGAATTATCGTAAACTAAAGATGCGTAATCTCTTAAATAAAAGACTAAGGTGTTGTTTTGCAATTTAAAAGATAAATCAATTTTACCATCAACATCGTTATTATATGCATGCCTATAAATATTAGTAACAGCTTCATCGATACATAAAACCAATTGTTGTTCTGAGGAAGTATCAAATTGCAAGCCCTTTACAATTTTTGAAACTTTATCTCTAACCATTTTTAAATTAATCGGATTTGCTTTAAAGCTAATGCCATCCAAATATGTTTCTTGAATATTATCACGCTTTTCTACCAATAACAAAGTCGCATCATCTGCTAATTGTTGGCGACGAACATAAGTAATTATTTTTCCGACCCGAACTTCTGCAGATTCTGCTTCAACAGTCTTAATATAATCGATAAGTCCATCAGTACCTAACGCCTCGCCATTCTCTAATCTAGCATCGGTCAATCCGTCAGTTAAAAAGTATAAGCCACCATCACCAATTGGCGTTTCTTGCTCAGGAAACGTTAGACTAGCATCGATTCCCAACGGTGGAGCATTTGCTATCCAGGAATGAATACTTCCGCTATCAGGACATTTATGAATAACAGGCGGTAACCCTGCATTTGACCAAACAACCCTATCTTCTTTTGGATAAAAATATCCAGCTGCAACACAAACAAACATCCCGCGTGATGCATTCTCGCATAATTCTTTATTTGCTTTTTCCAACCATTGAGATGGAGGTAACCTGTCTTTGCCAATCCAACGTAATAAGCTACTGGCCCGAACCATGAGCATTGAGGCATCCAAACCTTTACCGGAAACATCCCCAACCACAAATCCAACGCACTCATCCCCTAAAGAAAAATAATCATAAAAATCACCTGAAACTTCATAGGCTGGCACATTAGTTCCTACGACTGGAAAAGGAGGTTTTCTTCTAACAGGAAGTAACGAACGTTGCAGTCGACGTGCTAATGTAATTTCTTTTTTTAATCGATTTTGTTCAACCAAGCTTAAGGTTAATCGGGCGTTATTTATCGAAAGTGCAATGGGAGATGCTAATAAGCGTAAAATGTCACGATCACGGTTATCAAAAAACACATCCGATTGTTTATTTAATACCTGGAGTACCCCGATATTTTCTCCAACAGCAATTAACGGTGTACACAATACAGATTTTGTCTGAAAACCAGTAAGCTGATCTACATTACAGTTATAGTTGGGGTCCTGTTGTGCATCACGTATCAATTGACACTTACCAGAACTTAAAGCTTTCCCTACAATACTATCATTAACATCAACATCAATACCTTTGATATCTACAGGCCCAAAACTTGCTCGACACAGTAATTTTTTATTGCCTTTATTGTAAAGAAAAACAGATGCCGCTTCTGCATCCATATAGTCTGATATTTTCTCTACTGCAAATCCCAAGGTTTCATCAATATTTAATGATTGTACAAACGCTTGAGATAAATCTGCTAACAATTTTAACTGATCCAGGGTTCCTGCTGACTTTTCAAGTTGGGCTTGACTCATTATTCACCTGTTATGTTGTTTTGACTCTTCTTATTACGATTCTTTCTTAGGCTATATAAGGTTAATAATATACCAGATATTGAGTAGCCAACAAATACAACAAATAAAACCTTAGCAGGTGCTAACGCCAATAAAACAAAGACTAACACTAAGAGTAAAATCCATACAAAAGGCACTGTTTCTTTAAATGGCAATGTCTTAAATGAATAGTACCTAAACCGAGAAACCATCATTAACCCTGCAAATAAGGTAACACCCAAAACCACAAACTGTAATGACTCACCAGTAAAATCATGATCAACAGCCACCCACACAAAAGAGCTGATCAAAGCAGCTGCAGCTGGTGATGGCAAACCTTGAAAATAGGCTTTGTCTGCTGAACCAATTTGGACATTAAAACGCGCCAAACGCAAGGCACCGCTGACAGCATAAATAAATGCCACCAACCAACCAATTTTCCCCATGACTGGATGAATTTCCACAAGAGAACGTAACGACCAATTGTACATTAAAAGTGAAGGGGCCAAACCAAATGAAATTAAGTCAGACAAAGAGTCATATTGTTCACCAAAGGCACTTTCAGTGTTGGTTAATCGAGCAACTCGACCATCCAAACCATCTAATAAAGCCGCGATAAAAATAGAGATAGCCGCAATCTCATACTTACCGTTAATACCCGCAATTATCGAGTAATACCCCGCAAACAAAGCACCTGTGGTAAATAAATTTGGCAATAAATAAATGCCCTTTTTTGCTGATTCTGAAATTTTTGTCATATCTTTTTTATCGAATACACATAGTAAGAAGTTTATTTTAACATAAAAAAACCCATGCAGCTAAGCTGCATGGGTTTTTAATAATTGAATAATTATTACTTAATAATTTTTTATTTCATTCATTTATGCACGATTTCTTCTATAACCAACTAGCATTAACAATAAAGCTAAAGCAATCAATGCATACCATTGTAGGCTTGGCACTGGAGTTGGCGCTGCTAAAACAACACCTGGAACAGATAACAATGCCACATCATCTAAGAAAAAATTGGATCCAGCACCATTATTTGCAAAAATTTCAGAGGTAAACTCTATTGTATGAGCTCCTCCATCAGCAAAAGCTGAAATATCAACTGTTTGCATTGCATAACCAATAACACCACATGCTGCATCATCACCTTGGACACGATAAACCATATTACCATCAATGCGTGCTTCCATGAAATCAGCACCACTATCACAAACAGGTAATTCAGTCCAAAACTCTAAACTTGCAGACCCTGTTGGAATTGTAATCGATTGAGAAATAGTCCCAATTTCACTAGCACCAATGCCACCAAACCAACTCCAAAAAGCTCCACTATGTGGGCCAGTACCATTTCCAACTCCACAAGATCCTGCATCACATAATGTCGTACCAAAATTTGTAGAAGCTTCAGTCCAAGCAGCGTTAGGTGTTCCACCTTCAAACCCACCATCTACAACCAAATCAGTCCCTGTACCAGTTGGGATTATTGCAGGAATTCCACTAGAAGCTAATGTATTGTTGGAACCACCTAATCTATTTGTCGATTGTGCACTTATTGTTACAGATATTGTCAGCAATAAAGTTAGTATTATCAATTTACAGTTTCTCATTTATTAAATCTCAGCTATTTAAATGCCTTATTATATGTAGTTACTGGTTTAATGTAACCTAAAATTGTAAAAATCATTAATTTACCTAATACCAGTATAACTAATAATTTTGTTAGCCAATTAAGATTGAATGTTTTAAAATTCAATTTTCATCTTTGAAAATCCTTTTTATAACTTCATGATTGCTAAATCCAATAAACTGACCGGTGTATGTTACGACATACGAGGTCCTGTTCTTGATGCTGCCAAACAGCTAGAAGACAGTGGGAAAAAAATTCTAAAACTGAATATTGGCAATCCGGCTGCCTTTGGTTTTGATGCTCCTGATGACATTGTAAAAGACGTTATGCGTAATTTAGCCAATGCAGAAGGTTACTGCGATTCTAAAGGTTTATATTCTGCAAGGGTTGCTATTTATCAATATTATCAGAAACACTTTGATGGCTTAACATTTGAAAATATTTTTATTGGCAATGGAGTAAGCGAACTCATTCTAATGTCAATGCAGGCATTATTAAACCATCATGATGAAATACTCATCCCTTCTCCAGACTATCCATTGTGGACAGCTGCGGTCAATTTATCTGGTGGCAAAGCTGTTCATTATTTATGTGATGAAGATGATGATTGGCAACCAAACCTAAAAAATCTAGAATCCAAAATCACTCATAAAACAAAAGGAATTGTTGTTATTAACCCCAACAACCCAACTGGGGCCGTTTATACAATACAGACATTATTAACTATAGTAGAACTGGCTAGGAAGCATAATCTAATCATTTACAGTGATGAAATATATGAAAAAATTATTTACGATGGTGAAGAATTTACGTCAATAGCATCATTAGCCGACGATGTTATGTTTGTGACATTTAATGGTTTGTCTAAAACCTATCGAGCCGCAGGCTATCGTACTGGTTGGATGGTATTAAGCGGAAAAACCAAACATGCTCAAAGTTATATTCAAGGCTTAGAAATGATATGCTCGATGAGATTATGTGCCAATGTCCCCACTCAATTTGCTATTCAAACAGCACTTGGTGGCTATCAAAGTATCAATGAACTCACCAAAGACAATGGTAGATTAAATCAACAAAGACTTACCACATATGAAATGATCAATCAAATTCCAGGGCTTTCAACCACCAAGCCCAAAGGTGCTCTCTATTGTTTTGTAAAAGTTGATACTAATATGTTCAACATACAAAACGATGAACAAATGATTCTTGACTTACTCACTCAGAAACAAATATTGTTAGTCCATGGAACAGGTTTTAACTGGGTAAAACCTGATCATTTCCGCCTCGTTTATCTACCACAAAGAGAGGTTTTAGCAGAAGCCATTCATCGGATGGGTGATTTTTTTAATAATTATAGGCAACGAATCACATGAATGGAAAACAACGTAAAAATATCAATACCGGGTTAAAAGTATCAGTAATACAAAAACACCATCAACGCAGTGGTGTATTAACAGATGGTATTGTGAAAGATATATTAACCAATTCATCACAACATCCACATGGAATAAAAGTAAGACTTGAAAGTGGAATTATTGGAAGAGTTAAACGGATTGTTGAGAAATAATTGCTAAATTATGCTATAAAGAGACCTTTGAAACATTAGATAATCAAATGAGTGCTTAATTGAGAAAGTATATATAACAAGATAAAGCCTGGTTTTTGGCGATATACCCTCACTATTTGAGGATAATGAGAAGATGTTTTGATAAAAAATTGCTTTCTCATAGTTAAATGTTTTGCACTTTCAAGCCCAGATTAACAAAGAGAACCCCAATGAAATACTTTATATTTATTATTTTACTTTTTACTTTCAATCAAATTGAAGCAAAGCAAAAGTATTACAAATGGACAGATGCCGAAGGCAATACCCATTACACCGAAAACAAACCCTCTAACCAACAAACATCTGAAATAAAAGTCAGTACACATCAGCCAAAAATTAGTGAACCCATAGTTGAAGAAACCAAATCCGAAGAAGATGTAGCAGAATTAACTGACGAACAAAAAGAGACCATTGAATTCAATAAAAAAGAAAAAGAACGGGTCATGAAAGCCCAAAATAAAGCCAATTGTGAAATTGCTAAGAAAAACTTGGCAACACTTCAAGAAGCGTCATTGGTGAAACGCACAAATCCAGCTACTGGTGAACTAATTCGCATGGATAATTCTAATAAAATACAAATGATGAAAAAAGTAAAAAAATCAATTAAAGACCTATGCAATTAAGTCGTTTGGAAATAATGTAGATGAAAAGAAGAAACATAATAAAAGCCCTAGGTGCTGCCACAGTTGCAGGAACATTAGCAGCTTGTAAACCTGAAGATAACAAGTGCGAAAAAGCACAACCACAAGACAGCAAAACCTATGATTGGAAAATGGTGACTGCTTGGCCAAAAAATTTCCCTGCACTGGGAACTGGAGCTAATTTCCTTGCAGAAACAATTACTACGTTAAGTGGTGGACGCATCACCATAAAAGTCTACGGTGGTGGAGAACTCGTACCACCACTTGAAGTCTTTGATGCTGTTTCAAATGGAACAGCACAAATGGGGCATGCTGGTAGTTATTACTGGAAAGGCAAAGTACCTGAGGCTCAATTTTTTGGCGCAGTTCCCTTTGGGATGAATGCCCAAGAAATGAATGCATGGCTGTACCATGGTGGCGGACTTGACTTGTGGACAGAATTATACTCAGCTTTTAATTTAGTTCCCTTTCCTGTCGGTCAGACTGGCGTACAAATGGGAGGATGGTTTAACAAAGAGATCAAAACCGTAGCAGATATTCAAGGCTTAGTTATGCGTATACCTGGACTTGGCGGCGATGTTTTGAAGCGAGCAGGAGGCTCTCCAAAATTGCTACCTGGTTCGGAACTATTCACCTCATTACAAACTGGAAATATTGATGCGACCGAATGGGTAGGCCCTTACAATGACCTCGCTTTTGGACTGTACCAAGCCGCTAAATACTACTATTATCCAGGTTGGCATGAGCCAACTGCTTGCTTAGAAGGTATTGTTAATAAAGAAGCCTATAACGAACTACCAGATGACTTACAACAGATCGTTAAGATAGCTTGCATGGCCGCCAATCAAAATATGCTATCTGATTTTACTGCAAAAAATAAAACTGCATTGGATACCCTATTATCAGAACACAAAGTGCAATTACGGCAATACCCATCGGAAGTACTTGAAGAGTTTAAACACCATGCGCACGATGTTTTTAATGAACTTGGTAACAGTTCAGAAATGGGCAATAAGATTTATCAATCTTACAAATCATTTGCCGAACAAACCAAGAGTTGGCTAGATATTTCTGAAAAATCTTATTTTAAAGCGCGTTAACAACAATGTATGTTTTATACATGCAATCATTCAAAAAATCACATTTATTGAGACACCGACCTTGATTTTATAAAATTCAACCAAAGATAGTGCTCCCAGATAAATGAATATCTGAAATGTACAACACACTAAAATTTTACTATAGGAAAAATTATGAATAAAAAACTAATAGGGGCTTTAATATCAACTCTTTCTTTTGGCGCAATGGCGGATACACCATCCTTTGATTACATTGACTTGGGTTACTCAAACTGGGATACTAATAACTCAGGGAGTATAAATGGATTCGAATTCAAAGGCAGTAAACAATTAAATGAATACCTTTATATTGCTGGAGATTACAATCGAATTTCTGAAAGTGGGAGCTCGCTCAGTATTGCTACCATTGGATTAGGCTATTTAAATAACTTCTCAGACAATTCATCATTTTTTGCTGAATTAGACTACGCAAACCTAGACCCAGAATCGGGCTCAGGTGAAAATGGTTATGAGCTAACTATTGGTGTCAGAAGTATGTTATCTTCAAATTTTGAACTTAAAGGTGCGGTTGAATATTTAGATTTTGATGAAAATGGTACCACATCATTGGTTATTGGCGGGGCCTATAATTTTACTGAGAATATGGCTGCATACATTGATTATAAACATGAATCTGACTTATCTCGTGGTGCAATTGGAATTAGATTTAATTTCTAATTAGGACACTGATTATAAAAAGCTCATATTTTTTATGAGCTTTTTTGCGTATAATGCTGATAAGATGACCTTTCCAATCCAACAAGCAAAATCACTAAAACTAGATTTCGACAAAACAAATTCGGCTTATTCCAACAATTATAATGATATTTATTTTCAACCTTCAATCGGCTTAGAAGAAAAAAAACATGTTTTTCTCAAAGGAAACAACTTACCTAACAACTGGCATGACAAAGAATCATTTACCATTGCGGAAACTGGATTTGGGACAGGGTTAAATTTTCTTGCAACATTGCAATTATGGCAACAAACCCGTCGAGCCAATCAACAACTCCATTATGTCAGCTGTGAGTTACATCCATTAAACAGGCAACAATTAAAACAAGCCTTACAAAACTTATCAGAGATCAAACATTACAGCACTATTCTGATTGACAACTACCCTAAACACTTGTTTTATGGGTTTCATCGAATTCATTTTAACGATTTCAATTTATCATTAACCCTCATAATAGGAGATTGTGTTGATGCTTTTTCTCAACTCGAAGCTCATGTAGATGCATGGTACTTAGATGGATTTGCGCCAAGTAAAAACGAACAAATGTGGAGTGAAAAGCTATTTAATGCCATTGCCAAACTTTCGCATAAAGACACAACTGTAGCCACTTATACCGTTGCACGAAAAATACGAGATGGGTTAAAAAACATCGGATTTATCGTAGAAAAGACCATAGGTTTTGGCCAAAAACGTGAAATGTTAACAGCCACGTTAGAAAGCATCAATAAAACCACAGAAAAACAACCATGGGCAACTACTTTTGCATCTTCAAACTGTGATTCAATTACCATACTTGGAGCCGGAATTGCTGGTATCTCTTTAGCCGACAAATTAATTCATCAAGGAAAAAATATTACTTTAATTGACCGTCAACAAAGGCCATGTATGGAGACATCAGGAAACCCTCAAGCTATGGTTATGCCATCTTTGACACTCAATGATTCTATCGAAGCACGGTTTTATCTATCAGCATTTCTGTACGCATGCAATTATTACAATCGCGCTAATTACCATCAAGTAGGCGTACACCAACTTGCATTTAATAAAAAACAACAGAACTGGCAAGACAAGCTTCTTACCAACTTTGACTTCCCAAGTGAACTAGTTAGGAAACACCAAGATGGCATTCTTTATTCAACGGCTGGTTGGTTAGACACACAGGGTCAAGCAGGCTCTATCGTTGCTAAAATAGATAATTACTTACAAGCTGAAATAGATAAAATTAGTTACCATGACAACAATTGGCAATTGTACAACAAAGGCAAAATTGTGCATACAAGCAAAACATTAATACTTGCCAATGGTATCAATGCCTTAAAACTATTACCCAATTACAACTTACCAATCTCACCAAAATATGGGCAAATAAGTTATATTAAATCCGCAGAAATTGATCCACAAATTTCTGACTGCCCACATATTCAATTAAACCAAGGCTATATCACACCAAGTTGGCATGGCACACAAACACTAGGTGCCACTTTTGAACACATTAGCAAAGAAAAGTGGTATGAAACTCAGAAAGAAAAAAAAGATCACTGGCGAAAAAACACAGGGTTATGGCAAAAAACACCTTATGAAAACTATTTTAACGACACTACTAGTTATAAATCAAGGGCGGGAATTCGAGTAACCACACCTGATCACATGCCAATATGCGGTGCCGTAATTAATCAAAAACAATTTCAAAAAGATTACCATGACATACGCCACGGTAAACAATTCAAACAGTACCCAATTCCCAAAACCAGTAAAAATTTATACCTCTTTACGGGCCTAGGCTCAAGAGGCTTCACTTCAGCACCACTCTTAGCGGAGTTTTTGTCTAATCAAATATTAAACCAACCACAAGCTCTCAATAAACAACTGCAAAAGGCCATAAACCCGAATCGGTTTTTATATAAATCACTTAAAAGGCAGTAAAAGTGTTTTAATGATTGAGCTCAATTCTCAATCGAGTCATTATTCTACCTTGTAGCTCTATTAATAGGGATTTATTGAAAATCCACTCCTTTACCTTTTCATGACCCCAAATAAAGGTATGATACAGTTTCCATTTGAATAGGTACTTGTGTGATTAAGCTAAAAAGAAGAAAAATCCCAGAATACAATCCGTTAGAAAACTCTGGTTTATCCACTCTTATTCAAAAACTATACGTAAGCCGAGGCATTACAAGCATACAACAAGTTGAATACAAACTTAAACACTTACATACACCCGAAAAACTCTCAGGGCTTAAAACAGCAGCCGAAATCATCATTCAAAACCTCAAAGATAATAGAAAAATTGTGGTTGTAGGGGATTTTGATGCTGATGGCGCAACAGCAACAGCTTTAGTTCTACGTGCCATTAATGCTTTTGGCTATCATAATATTGACTTTTTAGTGCCTAATCGATTTGATTTTGGTTATGGCCTCAGCCCGCAACTTATTCCAATTTTACAAGAAATGAAATGCGATTTAATTATTACTGTAGACAATGGTATTAGCTCAATTGATGGAACCCAAAGAGCGATAGATGCTGGTATGCAAGTAATCATTACCGACCATCACTTACCAGGTGAACAACGGCCAAACGCTGGTGCAATAGTTAACCCCAATGTCCAGGGAGACGAATTCCCAAGCAAAAATTTAGCTGGTGTTGGTGTGGTTTTTTATTTATTAGCTGAAACTCGTCGTCAATTAATTGAAAACAAATGGTTTGAAGATAAAAATATCAAACCACCAAACCTAGCTAAATGGTTAGATATTGTTGCATTAGGCACTGTTGCCGATATGGTGGGATTAGATGACAATAACCGTATTTTAATTACCGAAGGACTAAAACGTATTCGAGCTGGATATACTGTAGAAGGCATCAAGGCTCTACTTAAAATTGCCAACCGTGATATTGAAAAAACTGATGCTGAGATTTTTGGTTTTGTCATCGCACCGCGCCTTAACGCCGCAGGAAGACTGGAAGACATGAGCATTGGCATCGAATTGCTGACAACAGATGATGCCAACAAAGCCCTAGAGTTGGCACAACAACTGGATGATATCAATCATAAACGACGAGAAATTCAGGCAGAAATGCAAAGTGTTGCCGATAGTGTGGTACATGAATTGGCCAATATTGAAAAATTACCCAACGGTATATGCTTGTTTCACAAAGACTGGCATCAAGGCGTGGTTGGTTTACTTGCATCAAAAGTTAAGGACAAAACCCATCGACCAACCATAGCTTTTGCCCCTGAAAATTCAGAATCAAATGTTCTGAAAGGTTCTGCACGTAGCATTAAAGATTTTCATATCAGAGATGCATTGGTTAATATAGAAACAATGCATCCCGGTTTGATGCGTAAATTTGGAGGCCATGCCATGGCAGCAGGTCTTTCAATTGAACAAGATAAGTACAAAGATTTTCGTCATATTTTTAATCAATTAGTTACCGATTCACTCAGCAAAGAGCAACTCAAACATACCATAGAAACCGATGGTGAGCTTGAGAGTATTGAATTATGCCTTTATGTAGCCGAAGAAATTCAACAATATGGGCCTTGGGGACAAAACTTTCCTTCTCCATTATTTGATGGTTGGTTTAATGTCATTAAGAAAAAAGAAGTGGGTTCAGGCCACACTAAACTGACATTACAAACACAAGATTTTAGCAAAAAAATTGATGCCATTGCCTTTGGAATTCACCCCAATCACTTCAAAAAGGAAGGCGACAAAAATCAACTCACTTACAGACTTGATATCAATGAATTCCGTGGACGTAGAAACCTGCAACTAATCGTACAGAATATTATCAATTAAACTTAAATGGTACTGAGTCATAACTATGAATCAATTTATTTGTTAAAATTCACGTAACCAACAAAACGAGACAAAAAATGACAAAAGACGCCTTAATGCTTCGCAGCGAATCAAAATGTGAATTATGCGGATCCACCACTAATTTAGATTGTTACCTTATACCCCCAGATCTAGATGGAGGGTTTGATAAGAGTATTTTGGCTTGTGATGTATGCCGTACCCAAATTAACAAAGAACAAGAAATGGACACTAATCACTGGCGATGCCTAACTGAAAGCATGTGGAATGAAAACACACCTGTACAAGTTATGGCCTGGCGAATGTTAGCACGACTAAATAGTGAAAGTTGGGCACAAGACGCATTAGACATGATGTTTCTTGAAGATGACATCTTAAATTGGGCAAAAGCAACAGGTGAAGGAGAAGTTGAAGACGAATCTCTTATTCATAAAGATAGTAATGGTGTTAGGCTCGCATCGGGTGACACCGTGGTTTTAATAAAAGACTTACCTGTGAAAGGTACATCTATGGTTGCAAAACGTGGAACCGCCGTTAGAAAAATAGGACTTGACCCAAACAATGCAAGCCACATCGTTGGGAAAGTCAATGGGCAAACCATCGTTATTCTGACTCAATACGTGAAGAAAACCTAAACCTAAACTAACACCAGCACATAAATTCAGATTGTGTAATTTGTCTAATAGTTCACGAAATTCAAAACATCACTAATGGCACATGACTCAATAGAGCAATTAATCTATAATGTGAAAAAATAGAGTTAATTATTAGGAGATTAAAAAATGTTATACAATCCGCAAAATATATTTTTCATTGTCTTGGGTATAATGGCTATTTTAACCATTAAAAAAACCTTTAATTTTGTACCACAAGGCTATCAATACACCATTGAGAGATTTGGGAAATACAAAAAAACGTTTCAACCTGGGCTTGGTATGAAAGTCCCATGGATAGAATCAATCGGCAGAAAAATTAATATGATGGAACAAGTCTTAAATGTTCCCTCACAAGAAGTCATCACAAAAGATAATGCTGTCGTCACAGTTGATGGTGTTGTTTTTTACCAAGTTCTGAATGCACCACAAGCAGCTTATGAGGTAAACAATCTTGAGTATGCCGTATTAAACTTAACTATGACTAATATTCGTACAGTTCTGGGAGGATTGGATCTTGATGAGTCATTATCAAAACGTGACCAGATCAACCAACGTTTATTATCGGTTGTGGATGAAGCCACATCACCTTGGGGCATAAAAGTGACACGTATCGAAATTAAAGACATTAAACCACCTCATGATTTAGTTCAATCAATGGCAAGACAAATGAAGGCCGAACGTGAAAAACGTGCAGACATACTAGAAGCAGAAGGCAAACGACAAGCCCAAATATTACAGGCAGAAGGCGAGAAACAATCACGCGTACTAAAAGCCGAAGGTGACAAAGAAGCTGCTTTTCGTGATGCAGAAGCACGTGAAAGATCCGCAGAAGCTGAAGCTAAAGCAACACATATGGTGTCTAAAGCCATTGGCTCAGGCAATGTACAGGCCATCAATTATTTTGTAGCGACAAAATATTTGGAGGCTTTTGGTAAATTTGCCGATTCTGATAACACCAAAACATTACTAATCCCAATGGAAGCAACTGGCATCTTAAGTTCGCTAACAGGAATAACAGAAATTGCCAAAGATGTTTTGGGCAAAGATAACTCATAGGAGGATCATTATGGAATGGTTTGCAGTATTAACCCCTTGGCATTGGCTCACAGCCGCAGTAATTCTCATTGTTGTTGAAATGATGATTGGCACTTACTTCCTATTATGGGTAGGATTTGCAGCCGCAGCCACCGCATTGATTCAATGGATGTTTGGTATCGGTTGGCAAGTACAAATGATAATGTTTTTTCTTCTATCACTTGTTTCAATTGTTGGCTGGTATTATTACGCAAAAAACAACCCGGAAGTCGATCCTATGCCGCATTTAAACAAACGTGGACATCAACATATTGGTAGGACTTTTAATCTCTCACACCAAATAAAAAATGGTGTTGGTAAAATAAATGTCAATGACAGTTCTTGGAAAGTTGAAGGCCAACATGACTTACCTATTGATGCGAGAGTTAAGGTAATTGGTATCGAAGGCAACATCCTAAAAGTAGAAAAAGTAGATTAATTTATAAACAATATTATGAGAACAAATATGAAAAATAACAAACTAATAGCCGCTATGGCACTAAGCATGTCTTTGACATTGGTTTCATGTAGCGACGAAGACGCAAAGACAGACAACAAAACTGTTGCAACACCTGTTGTAAGTACAATCACACAACAGTCAACAGGAATCATGGACTTTATTCCAGCTGACACGCCTGTGTTAATGGTTTTCTCTAATGACCCTAAACACCCAATACCGCAAAACCTCATCAGTAAAATGGACAAGGTTTATGCAAGCCTTGGTGATTTAATCAAAGTCAGCATAGAAGAAAACATGACAAAACACGCTGGTGACGAAGATAAAACAAAAAGCACCAATGAAATGATCACATTTATGGACAAGTGGTTTAGCGAAGAAGGCTTTAAAAAACTAGGATTTGCCATAGGAGAAAGCGAACTGGCTTTTTATGCCGTTGACTTGTTCCCTGTATTACGTATGACATTAGCCAAAACTCATTCAATGAATGAAGTCTTAGATGAACTAGTAGCTAAAGCGAATGAATCAAAAGCTGATACAGCCACCAAACGTGATGTCAATGGTAAAACCATCTATCAATTTGGCGATAAAGAATTACAAATAATGGTGAACCTTGATGGTAATTCAATTGTAGCCAGTATTGCCCCTCCACGTGAAGTAGATAATTTAATGCCTAAATTATTAGGTTTTGAAAAACCCTCCAAATCGCTTGTTCAATCAAACCAGTACCAAGACACTATTAGCAAATACAACTACTTAGGTAACAGTTTATACTGGATAAATATTCGTGATTTAGCCGATTACTTCATCAACCCATCAGAGCACAAAACTGCGATGTTAGATATATTAAAAGTACAAGACAACATGTTCTCCGCAGAGTGTAAAACAGAAATATTGGAAATATTTGATAGCATACCAAGACTTGTTGGTGGTAGCACAATAATGGAAGAACACAAAATTGATTCTCATATGATAATCGAAATGGCAAATGGGTTAGGCGGAAAGCTTGCAGCATTAAATGGCAGGATTCCAAAAGCAAACGCAGATGCAGCCTTAGCTTATGGCATTAGTTTTGATATTACAGCGGCCAAAGCTTTAGCTCAGGAATTTGTTAACACTATTGAATCAACGCCATATAAATGTGAATTTATGCAAGATATGAACTCACAAGCAACTACTTTAAAAGCACAATTAGAAACACCTCTTCCTCCATTTGTTAGTAACTTTAAAGGCTTTAATGTTGTAATAGATGAGCTTGATTTAGATTTATCCAAGAAAGACCCTAAAGAAATGATTAAATCTCTAAGTGCAAAATTTTTATTAGCTGTTGATAACCCAGAAGCTATTCAAGGAATGGCATCAATGATGATGCCAGAGCTACAAAAACTAGGCATAAAAGTTGGTAGTGGAGCCGTCAATGTATCAAGCCTTATCCCTGTCAAAGGTGATATGATGCCAATTAATTTAGATCACGTATTTATGGCTATGGGTAATGAAACAATTGGTCTTTCTCTAGGTGAAGGAACCGATACAGGTTTAGCCAGTGCCGTAGCAGCTGAATCAAACAATACCCTTATCAATTTCACAATTAAAGCGGATTTGTACAAAGATATCTTTTCAGGATTAGGTGACTTAACCTCAAGCCTTCCCGAAGATGTCAAAAAACAATTTGCCATGCAAAAAATGTTTATGAGTGATATGCTTTGGTGGCAATCGGAATCAGGAACCATCACCTTTACAGACCGAGGTTTCGAAATTGATGTTGATATAAACTACTAAATTATTACATCATATGTGTATATTAGGGCTAACTGATATAAAAGTTAGCCCTTTTTTGTGGTTAAATATAATATTGTCTAATAAAACTTTTCTTACCCAAGTAGATTGATGTAAACTATGTCGTTAAATACGTCCCTGAAACAATAAAGAACTCTTTGGAGAAAAATAAATGAAACTAATTAATAAACTAGTGGTATTAATATTACTTTGCTCTGTAATGGTAGCTTGTAAGCCAAAAGATAAAAAGCCACCCGTAATTACAACTAATGAAAAGCCAGAAGTTGTTGAAAACAATGTTGATACCAAGCCAGTAAAAAGCTACAGCTATAACAATGGAACGTATTACGATATTTGCTGTGATGCTGATGATTTAAACAATTCAGAAAGTTTATTATCACAACGCGTCATTTTATTTGCTTATGACCAAGCAACAGTTGAAAGTCAATTTCGTGATGTAATTGCAATTCATGCTCGTTACTTACGTGAAAACCCTTCAGCAAAAATGGTTCTTGAAGGCCATGCAGATGAACGTGGCACACCTGAGTACAACTTAGCACTTGGAGAAAAACGTGGTGAGTCAGTTGCCAATCTTATGCGTGCACAAGGTGCATCAGCAGCACAGGTATCTGTGGTAAGTTTCGGTGAAGAAAAACCTGTTTCCTTATGCAACAATGATTCATGTTGGTCACAAAACCGTCGAGTTAGAATCGTCTATACATCTAAATAAACGAACTTTTTTACTAACGATATGTCCAATAATATGGATTTTGAAAACCCGACAAATTGTCGGGTTTTTTTCTAGTTAGGCTAGTTAGATAGTCAAAATAAATTATTAAACCAAGAGATTTTACCAATGAAAAATATCACAATAATTATCTTATGCCTTAGCACCATTTCAATTGCCACCGCAGCAAAGAGACTTTCCATTCAAGATCGTCTAACCATAATTGAAGATAAAATCGAACAACAAGTAGTTAATACCAGTAACTCTGCTGATATCATCATGCAAGTGCAAAAACTTCAGCAACAAATTGCTCAACTTAAAGGCACAATTGAAGAACAAAACCACCAAATCAACAACCTAAAAGAAAAACAAAAATTATTATATATTGATATAGATTCTCGTCTTGGGGAGCTCGAATCAAAACCAAACACAACGACATCAACCACAACACATAAAAGCCCTATTCTAGATACTGTCGAAATTGATGAAGATTACAGTAAAGCAGAAGTAACAACCAACACCATGACAGCACAACCAGCACTTTCAAATGACCAAGATGATTACGATATTGCCTTTGCCCATTTACGTGCAGGACGATTTTTAGAGTCGGCACGTGCATTTGAAGGTTTCATCCAAAAATACCCAAATAACGAATTAACAAGTAACGCTTATTACTGGCTAGGCGAGTCATATTATGTCAAACGTCAATACCCACAAGCACTTGCTGCATTTAAATCATTAACATCAAAATTCCCTAACAGTAAAAAAATTGCCGATTCGTGGTTAAAAATTGGTTACAGCTACTATGAAATGGATGACCTCATCCAAGCCGAAGAAAACCTAAAAAAAGTCATCAATAGTTTCCCCAACACACCCATCGCACGATTAGCCAAAAACCGGCTTAACCAAATGCAACGCGATCATTAGTAGATTAATTTAATGGAAAATAACCGTCTCAAAATATCCGAAATATTTTATTCACTTCAAGGTGAATCAACTTATGTGGGCTTACCTACTGTTTTTATTCGCCTGACTGGTTGCCCATTAAGATGCAGTTGGTGTGATACAGAGTATGCCTTTGCAGGTGGAAAATGGCTTGAAATTGATGAAATACTAGAAACCGTTAGAACCTATAAAACTCCTTATATTTGTGTAACTGGAGGCGAGCCACTAGCACAAAAACGTTGTTTGAAATTATTAGATCAATTGATAGAAAATGGCTATGATGCATCGCTAGAAACTTCGGGCTCTATCTCAATTTCTGGTGTCAATGACAAAGTTGTTACTGTAATGGATTTAAAGGCACCGGGATCTGCTGAAGAGCAAAAAAATCTTTATGAAAACATTAATTACCTTGATGCTAAAGACCAAGTAAAATTTGTTATCAAAGACCGTAGAGATTTTCATTGGGCACAAGATATCATCAAACGTTACAACCTCACTGATAAGTGCGAAATCCTCTTCTCACCAGTGGCAGGTGAGCTAAATCCTGAAAATTTAGCCCAATGGATACTGGATGATAAAATGTTAGTTCGCTTTCAATTACAATTACATAAAATCCTATGGGATGATGCCAAAGGTAAATAAATTACATATGAACAATAAGAAATGTATCGTCCTTCTCTCAGGTGGACTCGATTCAACCAC
This sequence comes from Alcanivoracaceae bacterium, assembly GCA_016744455.1. Lineage (GTDB taxonomy): Bacteria > Pseudomonadota > Gammaproteobacteria > Xanthomonadales > Marinicellaceae > NORP309. Next base: position 14,106 of record JADGEI010000028.1, on the reverse strand, counting down.
ATGCCTTGCCGCAGCAAAAGCCGAAGGTTACGAGTGTTACACCATGGCAGTTGACTACGGACAACGCCATAACTCAGAGTTAATGGCTGCACAACGTGTTTCAACCCACTTTATTGCAAAAGCACACAAAGTCATAAAGATTGATCTACGCGCTATTGGTGGCTCTGCACTCACTGATGACATCAAAGTGCCAGACCACAATGACATTGAAGACGAAAATCACATACCAATAACCTATGTACCCGCCCGTAATACAATATTTTTAAGCATTGCATTAGGTTATGCCGAAACCATAGGTGCTAATGATATGTTTATTGGCGTAAATGCTGTTGATTATTCAGGCTATCCAGATTGTCGGCCCGAATTTATCGAAAGTTTTGAAAAAATGGCTAACCTTGCCACAAAAGCGCAAGTAGAAGGTCAAAAATTCAGTATTCACACACCATTATTGAATCTGACTAAAGCTGAAATCATCAAAATGGGCAAAAGATTAGGCGTTGATTATGGCTTAACCGTTTCGTGTTACAAGGCTGACGAACTTGGAAATGCATGTGGCAATTGTGATTCCTGTTATTACCGTAAACTTGGTTTCGAACAAGCAGAAGTAAAAGACCCAACAAGATATAAATAAGCGATAAGTAAAACACAATAATAATCACAAAATGACTAAAATTTCAGAACTGTATATTTACCCTGTTAAATCTTTAGCAGGAATTAAACTCACATCTGCCAAGTTAAGCAAATTTGGATTACTCTATGATCGGCGCTGGTTAATAGTAGACAAAGATGGTCAGTTTATCACCCAAAGACAACACCATGAGATGGCTACAATCAAAACAGCAATTTCAAACAAGCAATTAACTCTTAGTCACAACAATTCAAGTATTCTGGTGCCACATCCATCGACAAAAGAACTATCGGTTACTGTATGGAATGACACATTAAAGGCACTGCACATAGATACACAAGTCGACCAATGGTTGTCAGATAAACTAAATACAGACTGTCAACTTGTCTATATGCCTGAAGACAGTCAAAGACAAATTGACCTTAATTTTGCCCCAAAAAAACAATACGTTAACTTTGCCGATGCTTATCCGCTGTTGGTCATCTCTCAAGCAAGCTTAGATGAGTTAAATAATCGTTTAGAAAACCCTGTAAACATCAACCGATTCAGGGCCAACATCATCATAGATGATTGCCAAGCATTTACCGAAGACAAGTGGCACACAATAGCTGTTAACACTACCGAGTTTAAAGCCGTCAAAAAATGTTCACGCTGTATCATGCCTAGCATCAACCAAACAACAGGTAAGCAAGACCAGGTAAAAATGTTAGCCACACTCAACACTTTTAGAAAGTTTGATAAAAAAATAAAATTTGGCCAAAATCTCATCTATAAAAACATAGATTTAATCAATGGACAGTTAATTTCTTGTGGAGATGAAATAATCGAAAAAAAATAGAAAAAAAACTTGTCATAGTGATAAACTTATCCTATCATTCGCATCCTCTTGTGAAACTCACAAGAAATAACTATAATACTTAATCCAAAACAAGTATTAAACACCCGAAAGGGCCGTTAGCTCAGTTGGTAGAGCAGTGGACTTTTAATCCATTGGTCGAAGGTTCGAATCCTTCACGGCCCACCATTTTTTTGTACTTTATATCACGTCATAAGTTTACAATCTCAGTACTTAAATAAGAATCATTTATAAAATACAAACTCATCTTTTAAAACATTGATCTTGAGAATTTCTAACGCAATCTAAAGCACAAAAAACAAGTTTTTTAAAACAACCTTTCTTAATTCAAAAAACGCACTCATTTATAAAGCACAAACTCATCTTTTAAAGCACTGACCTTGAAAACTTCTAACGCAATCTAAAGCACAAAAAACAAGTTTTTTAAAACAACCTTTCTTAATTCAAAAAACGTATTCATTTATAAAGCACAAAATCATGTTTTAAAAGAATTGACCTTGAGAATTTCTAACGCAATCTAAAGCACAAAAAAACAAGTTTTCAGGCTTTAATCTCAATCCTCAAACACACAATAAAAATACACCGTCATTCCAGCCGAGCTTTAGCGAGAGCAGGAATCTAATCACTTGATCTAATAATATACCCACTTCTAATTCATAATCTGGTAATTTAAATATATTGAGAATAAGAACAATATGGAATGGCTGCTATTTTGCCAAACCAAAGATCAGGTATAAGGAGTGTATTTACAATGTAGAATTGCTTATTTCAACCTAACAATACTGATGTTAAAATTCATGAAAAGCTTTCAAGAATTCTTTTCTTGTCTGGTTAATTCTTTTGTGCCCACTAGAATTAAAGCTTAATTTGCTTTGCTCAAATGCGGGTGTAATGTAACCCCTCGTAGAATTTCGCGCAAAGAAAATAACTACATCAACATCACTATTCATCCAACGATTTTCGACAATATGGTCTTCACCAGTTGCCTCAACCGTTTTGACTTGGATTCTATAATAATTTAGCCCATCAGAAATCAAGATGTCTGTCTGGTGCCCATGATCAAGAATAGGGATAAATACTTGCCATCCGTCATGCATAAGCCAACTGATAACTCTACTTTCAAAGGATGTATTTTTTAAGGTTTGGTGGGCTCCATTAGGGGTGGCGGTCATTCTTCTTGGGGTAGTGTCCACAAAAGTGTGTCTGGCTGAGTAGTTTTTGCTACTAGATTTTATTAAAGCACAGTTTTTATATTTTTTTAATTTTCTTATATCAAAAATTTAAAAAATTACATTTATCGCGCCGCAGGCAACTTGCAAGTGCCTAAAATTAAGAATTCGATGCAGTGTAGATAAAATGTGTAATTTAGTGTGGCTAAGTTGTTGCTAAGTTATAAATTAATGCTTTGTTGCCACAATATTTAAGAACTTATCAATAGCTTATCCACACGGCTGAAAGAAATTCTCACTTTATCCATTCGGAATCGACTAATTTTTAGATTATAAAAACAACGGGTCTTCTTTAAGGTTATAAATTGGATAATTGTAGTGACCAGCATTCTTATTGATGGCTACTTTGCTAAGAAGTGTAAGAACTGATTTGACTGATGGCGTTGAATTGCGTATTTTTGTGGTTCGCTTAAAGTCTTTGTTCAGTCGTTCAATCCAATTTGTGGTATAAATCATTCTTCTGATTTTAAAATCAAAATTTAGGTACGTAAAATAATATCGTATTTTATTTTCACTGTTGAATTTTTCAAGATGAGGGTAAAATTTAGACCATTTTTCACTAAATTCTTTTGCTCGTTTGTATGCTTGTTCTTTTGTATCATCTGATTTGTCCATATCAAAGACAACTTTTAGATCTTGTGCTATTTCTTTGCGATGTTTCATCTTGATTTTTTTTAAGATATTACGTTTAAGATGTAATACACATTGTTGTATTTTAATTCCTTCAAACTGTAGTTCAATAACTGAGTTAATACCACTAAAGTTATCACTGACAATAAGATCACATTGCTTTAAGCCTCTTTTTTAAGGTCTTTGAACATATCTTTCCAGTTGCTAGCTGATTCTGTTGGCTGGTTATATATTCCCAAAATTTCACGTTTTGTATTCTTTTTAACACCTAAAACAACATAAAATACTTCTTTAGAAACACTGTCTATACGCCTTGTGTTTATGAACGTGGCATCAATATAAATAATGGGATAATGGTCATTAATCTTGCGCATTCTAAAGCGTTTCATTTCTTCATAAAAGCTTTTATTGATGTTTGAAATTTTAGAACTAGATAACTTTTTTCCATAGATACTGTCAGTTAAATCTTCAATATCTCTAGTTGTTAATCCTTTGCTGTAAAGCTCAAAACAAAGTTCTTCAAACTGTGTGTTGGTTTCTTTGGCTATTGCTAATATCATAGGTTTAAAATGTCCAAGCCTGTCTCGTGGAATTCGTAATGTAAGTGATTCACACAAGCCTAATCCATTGACTTTTCGGTAACCATTTCCTTTATTGTTTACAGATTCAGGTAAGAACTGATCACGCTCTGCTTTCATAAATGCATTAAGTGTTAACTCCATTAATGTATTTAATCCTGATTTTTCTTCTACTAAATTGTTTAATGCTACTTGTAATTGTGGTTTGTTTAATTTAAATTCATTCATGTAAGTGCCTTTTTTTAAGTTTTAATGCTCGCAAAAACATTGTAACTCAACTTGAGGTGCTTACACCTTCAGACACACTTTTGTGGACGGTATGACTGCATTTGTGCAGAATGGGCGGTCCCCCCTAGGTTGATGTTTGTACCCCCGAACTTCGCCAGTCAGGCAGGTTTTCATACGCGAGGCAAAACGTTTCGCTAAAAACCTTAAACTGCCATAATAAAATAAGTCAGAGAACAAGAAAATGAATGAAGATATTAGGATTTATGTAGCCGATTTATCAGCCTACAATAACGGCAAATTACACGGTGTTTGGATTAATGCCATGTTGAAAGGTAGCCCAGAAGAAGATGCCGAAGAATACGCTATTCATGATTATGAAGGCTTTGACGGTTACGGATTGAGCGAATACGAGGGTATTCAATCAGTTCATGAAGTTGCTTGTTTTATAGATGAGAATCCAAAACTAGGAGATGAGCTACTCAACAACTTTGGCGGTGATTTGGAAGATGCACGAAAAGCAGTAGATGAAAATTATAATGGTTGTTATTCATCTTTGGCAGATTATGCCGAAGAGCTCACAGAAGGCACAACAGAGATTCCACAGCATTTAGCGTTTTACATCGACTATGAGAAAATGGGCAGGGAGATGGAACTAAGCGGAGACATTTACACCATCACAACCACTCATGATGAAGTGCATATTTTTTGGAATCATTAAACCAATAACACACCCAATTACACCCATTTAGTTTGTAATACTACTAAATAAACGGCTTTATTATTAAAGGGCTGATGGTTTACCACTACTAGGAGTATTTCTCCGTAATTATCCATACAACGATACTTTACATTTTATAATTTCGTTATGTGATTTTGTAACATTGAACGTGTATAGATAACTGACTTTTAATTTAAAGGGTATCTATTTTAACTTTTCATCTAGTTTTCCAAGACTATTACTTTAAAAAATTAGATAATTCACTGAATTAAAAAAAATCACTAATCAGCAGCTAGAACAATATGGTTAACTAAAATCTTTAATGTCTAAAACAGTTGCAAACAACATCGGAAAATTCAATGGAAATAAAAGTCAATTACCTCGAAAACCTTAGGCTTGAAGCTAAATTTGATGATTTTACTGTTATTACAGATCAGCCTATTCGTTACAAAGGTGATGGTTCTGCACCAGGTCCTTTTGATTATTTCTTAGCATCAACAGCTCTTTGTGCGGCTTATTTTGTACGGATATATTGTATATCACGCGATATTTCTACCGAAAATATCAAGCTATCACAAAACAACATTGTTGATCCTGAAGACCGTTATAAACAAACATTTCAAATTCAGGTTGAGTTACCTGAAAATATTTCAGATAAACATCGCAGAGGGATATTGCGTTCAATTGACCGTTGTACGGTTAAAAAAGTTGTACAAACAAGTCCAGATTTTAAAGTTGAATTAGTAGACAATCTAGAAGGAAACTCACAAGCCATGTTAATGGAACAGGCAGGCGAAAGCTCTCGCACTTATATCCTTGGTAAAGATTTGCCTCTTGAGAAAACAATCAACAATATGACAGCCATTTTGGCTGACTTAGGCATGAAAATTGAAATTGCTTCTTGGCGAAACCTCGTGCCAAATGTTTGGTCACTGCATATACGTGATGCTGCATCACCTATGTGTTTTACTAATGGCAAAGGATCATCTAAAGAAAGTGCCCTATGTTCTGCTCTTGGTGAATTTATCGAGCGTCTTAACTGTAATTTTTTCTACAACGACCAGTATTTTGGGCAAGAAATCGCTCACAGTGATTTTGTCCATTATCCTAATGAAAAATGGTTCAAACCAGGAGCGAATGATGAATTACCAACAGGCATATTGGATGGTTATTGCCTAGGCATATACAATCCAGATGCGGAGTTACGTGGTTCACATTTAATTGATACAAATTCAGGCATGTCTGAACGCGGTATTTGCTCAATTCCCTATCAGCGTCAATCTGATGGGGAAACGGTATATTTTCCATCGAATTTGATTGAGAATTTATTTTTGAGCAATGGTATGAGTGCAGGCAATAACCTGCATGAAGCACAAGTTCAATGCCTATCTGAAATCTTTGAACGAGCCGTTAAAAAACAAATTATCGAAGAAGAAATCGTCTTACCAGATGTTCCACATCATGTTTTGGAAAAATACCCAACTATTCTTGAAGGTATAATTGCATTAGAAAAACAAGGTTTTCCAGTCGTAATAAAAGATGCTTCACTCGGCGGTAAATTTCCAGTGATGTGTGTTGCCCTGATGAATAAAAAAACAGGCGGAGTGTTTGCCTCTTTTGGTGCGCATCCGAGTTTTGAAGTCGCATTAGAACGTAGCTTAACAGAATTATTGCAAGGCCGTAGTTTTACCGGCTTAGATGATGTGCCTCGACCAACCTTTAATAGCCTTGCCGTAACAGAACCCGAGAACTTTGTTGAACACTTTATAGATTCTACAGGCATTATTTCTTGGAAATTTTTTAGCGCAAAATTTGAGTATGAATTTTGTGAATGGGATTTTTCAGGCAGCAACAAAGAAGAAAATGATTGTTTATTGGCTATTTTAAAAGAAATGGGTAAAGAAGTTTATATTGCTACCTATGACGATTTAGGGACAAGTGCTTGCCGAATTCTTGTACCTAATTATTCAGAAGTCTATTTAGTAGAAGACCTTATATGGGACAATACCAATAAAGCCTTGGATTATCGAGAAGATATATTAAACCTGCATTCATTGAGTGGTAATGCTTTAGTGAGTTTGGTTGAACGCTTGGAAGAAAGCCAACTGGATAATTACATGTATATCAGAACTCTAATTGGTATCGAGTTCGATGAAAACACTGTTTGGGGGCAACTCACCATACTAGAGTTGAAAATCCTTATCTATCTTGCACTAGATGAACATGAAGAAGCCATCGAATTAGTTGAACAATTTCTACAATACAATGACAATACGGTAGAACGTACCCTATTCTACCAAGCCATCCACACTGTACTAGAAATCACATTGGATGCTGAATTGCTCCTCAATGATTACACCTTCAACCTTAACCGAATGTTCACGCCAGAAATGATGAACAATGCCATCGGCTCAATAAATGGTGATATCAGATTCCTTGGTCTCACAAAAACCAGTATGAAACTTGAAGGCTTAGACAAGCACTTAAGGCTAATTGCTAGCTATAAAAAACTACATAAAGCCCGTGAAACAAACTCAAAGCCTAACTTGAAACATTGAATTAACTCTAGTGTGTTCATTCACACAATTAAATAAAACATCATGATTGCAATCAAACACTTTAACGCTATTACTCTCTTGTTGCTTGCAATGTGTTTTCAAATTGAAGCGGCAAATCAAAAAACATGGGGTTTAAAACACGATCAGAATGTAATTAAACACCTAACCCAAGAAGACCAGCATAACTACCGTATTAAACTAGAAAAAGGACAATTTGTCGCTGGATTCATCATGCAAAAAAGTGTTGATGTAAACATTGATATAATTGATCCAAAAGGCAATAAAACCAGCTCTTTTGATAATTTTTATCACCACAAAGAACCTTTTCATTTTAAAACAATAACAAGTGGGGTTTATATACTACAAGTAACCACTGCTGCTATGAGTGGAGGTTCTTATTTAATAAAAACAACTTACACTGCTCCACTAGCAATCGAACCTAAAGATAAAACCCAACAGATGATGGCCCATTTCGCAAATGACGAATCTGGTGGAGTTATTGCCGTTGTAAAATCTGGGGAAATAAAATTTACCCAAAGTTATGGTTTAGCAAATGTTGAGTATGGCATCCCAATTGATGTAAATACACCCTTCCAATTGGCATCTGCTTCAAAACCCTTCACCGCATATGCCATTGCTATGCTAGAAAATCAAAATAAATTATCACTTAATGACGATGTACGCAAGCACCTTACTTGGATGCCAGATTTTGGTGATATCATAACATTACGGCATTTATTGAATCATAGCAGTGGTTTAAAAGATGCCTGGAATTTATGGGAGATGAGCGGAGGTCGGCATGATGATATTGTGACCCAACAACAAATATTAGAGCTTATAAAAAATCAAACCGGGCTTAATTTTAAACCAGGTGAACGCTTTCAATACAATAATAGTGCTTATGCACTTCTTGCAGAGGTTGTGAGCAAGGTTAGCGGTCAAAAATTTAGTCAATGGATGACACAAAATATATTTATGCCTTTGGGGATGAATTCTACGGTGGTTTTGGATAATCATCAGATGGTCATTAAAAATCGTGCTTATTCCTATGATTCGAAATACCTTGGCTCAAAAAAGGCTCTGTTAAACAAGTCCTATGTTGGAGCGGCGAATGTGTATTCAACAGTCAATGATTTATCACTTTGGTTAAAAAACTTGCATACAGCCAAGATTGGTAGTCAGAATATTATTGAAAGTATACAGCAGCCAAGTTATTTTAATAACAATAAAACCAAGAATTATTCCTTAGGATTTTATAATAAAAAACTTAATGGACTGGATCAAATCATACAAGGTGGCTCCGTTGCAGGCTTTAGAGTTATGATGAATTATTACCCTAAAATTAACTCAAGTGTTATTGTTTTGGCGAATACCCCTGACTTTGATGTTCGTTCGGTTGCCAATGAGACAGCCAAAATATTCTTCGCACAAGCCATGCAATCAAAACAAGAAACACAAGAACACATACTAATTCCTGGTGTAAATGTTAAAAATTTTGCTCTCACATCTATTGAAGAAATAATCTTAAAGCAAAAGAAATTAAAATCCTTAAGTGATTATATTGGTACTTATTATAGTGAAGAATTAAACACAATTTATAAGGTTGACATTGAAAACAAATTGCTTGTGCTTAAATACCACCGAGGTGTTTATCCATTCAACCCTAAAGGTAAGGACCGCTTTGGCTTGAATGATGACTGGCTTTTAGATTGGGTGTTTATCTTTGAACGTGATAAAAATGGTCTTATTCAGGATTTAAGACTGAATCACAGGCGGGCTCATAATGTACGATTTAAGCGAAATGAATAAAGTCACTTTTGATTACAATGTGTAAATTATAATCAAAACTTATACGCAACGTCATTAAAAAATAATTATGTAGTGCAATGAATCAGGGGACATTACATTCTTTAGCGTTATTCTTTAACAATTATGACTTTACCATTGCGTTGGCCACTGGCTGCAATAGCAACTGCTTGTTTGATATCTTTGACAGGGTATGTCGCATGAATGGGAGCAGATAATTTGCCTGAGGCTATTAAACCAATAACCGAACCAAAAACTTCTTTTTGTTGTTCAGGTGTCGCTGTTCGAAACCATTTGGCTAACCAAAACCCACGCACAGTTATATCTTTGAAAATGATAAGAGTAGGTGCAAGAGAACAGGGTTCACCACTCATGGCACCATAGTTAACCAGAGTAGCACCTTCAGCCAGCGTTTCACCTAACCGATCAGTTGCCATTCCACCAACGGCATCAACGCCTAACTTAATGACAGCTGAGTCTGTCGCCACCTTAACTCTATTGGCAAGACTAAGTCCATCAATAATACCATCAACAAGTACCACATCAGCTCCGGCTGCAAGCAAGGGTTTTATCAATGACTCTCTGCGAACAACATTGACAGTTTTAATACCACGTAACTTTGCTAACTTAATTAAATAAGAGCCAACACCAGAATTAGCAGCATTTTGAATCACCCAGTCACCTTCTTTTAAGTCAACAAACTCACTCAATATTAATGACGCGGTTGGTGGATTGATTGTTATCATTGATAATTGAATGGCATCAACCCCATTAGGAAGTGAAATCAGTGCTTTGGCATCAGCGACTAAATGTGTTGACCAACTGCCAATACTTACAGGTATCAAGACCGTTTGCCCTATATCAGGGCTGCTTACATTTGGACCATGTTCTATCACTTTGGCCACGCCTTCATTGCCACCAACAGCAGGTAACGGTGGTAAAATTCCATATTGCCCTGTTAAGGTCAGCACATCAGAGGGGTTGATTGGAGCTGCAATCATTTCGAGTAATACTTGACCCTCTTTTAATTCAGGCTTATCAAATGGTACAGCTTTGATGACATCTTGAGGTACTGGGCCGCGTGTTTTATATTCTGCTTTTAACATTTATTAACTCTTGAAAATTGGTTTTATTAACCCGTTGATATAATAATATAGCACTGCTATCACATAATAGAACCATGAAACAAATGGTACTTTTTAATAAGAAGCAGAGCTTAGATAAAAAGTATTCTAACATAACAATCGAGATATCACCTATTTGAACAGTAGGCTATAGAAATTTAATATAAAGAATAAGCTTATGATACAATTAAATTTTAGAGGTATATTCATAACAATGGAAAGGCGAGATGGAAAGCAAAGAGCTAGATTTCCACCGTTCTTAATTAGTGCCTCATTATTACCTCATGTACCAAATGATTAAAATTATAACTCCTGAACAATTTAGAACCACTGTTTGGAAAAATGGCAAAGGTAAAACTTTACAATTGGCAATTAGCCCAGGTGGTAGCATTGAACTCTTTGACTGGCGTTTGAGTATTGCCAGTGTAATTGAAGATGGAGTTTTTTCTGATTTTAGTGGCTATCAAAGAAGTCTAATTCTACTTGAAGGTGATGGAATCAAATTGACTCATAATGATACACGAGTCGATATTCTAAAAAAACCATTATCATTTTCTTGTTTTTCTGGGCAGCAGCGTACTGTAGGTCATTTACTTGGTGGTACTATAAAGGATTTTAATGTGATGGCTAAATCTGGAAAATATAAAGCCTGTGTTAAAACCTATGTTGAAAAACAAAGTATAGATTTGAGCCCTTCAACACTGTGCTTTATTTTTTCTAAAAGTCATAAAACAATTATTCAAACCTCGACAAATGAGGTGTTATTACCAGCTAATCATCTAATGCAATTAACTGAACACAAGGATAGAGTCAGCGTAAAAGGAAGGCAATATATCATCGTATATTTAAAAAAATTGTGAAATAATAACCAACTAGAGGAAAACATGAAACCCTGCACCCAATGTGGAAAATGTTGTATCAAGTACAGTGTTGACGGTATATTTGCCTCACAAAGTGATTTGGACTTTTGGGAAGAACATCGCCCTCATATATACCAACATGTAAAGAATGATAAGCTCTGGTTTGATCCGAAAACAAGTCGGCAACTCAGCATTTGTCCTTTTTTGAACAACACAAAACACAACATATATACCTGTGATATTTACCACGACCGGCCCGAGGATTGTAAGCATTACCCAGTGACCATTGACCAAATGATTGGAGATGAATGTGAAATGTTGGAACCTATAGATATTAAAAATACCAAGCGAGCTCAAATTAAATTAGACATCCTAATGATGGACAGTAGACCTGCTCATCCTTGAGCCAGCCGCACAAATAGTAGGCAAAACATTACAATAAACTTACTAACAAATGATAACCATGAAAAATCTAAATTATGACTAAAACTATAAAAACAGGATTAACTTTTGATAACAGCTTTATCAGTCAGTTAAAAGGCTTTTATCTGCCTAGTAAGGGTGAACAAGCACCCAAGCCAAAACTCATCAAATTTAATCAAACATTGGCAGAAGAACTAGGGTTAAAACACAACATGCTAAATACCGATGAACTCGCCCTACTTCTATCTGGAAGTATTCCTGCCAGTGGTTCAAACCCAGTTTCTCAAGTCTATGCAGGTCATCAATTTGGAGGATTTACACCACAATTGGGTGATGGAAGAGCATTGTTATTGGGGGAAATTATTAACAAAAATGGACTGCGTCGTGACATTCATTTAAAAGGATCTGGTCAAACACCATATTCTCGTGGTGGTGACGGTAAAGCTGCTCTTGGGCCAGTATTGAGAGAGTATATTATGGGGGAAGCCATGTATGCACTTAAGATTCCTGCGACTCGTGGATTAGCTGTTACCATAACAGGTGAAAAAATCAACCGTCAACTCGTAAATAAAGGTGCTGTTTTAGCACGAGTAGCCAGCAGTCATATACGTGTAGGAACCTTTCAATATTTTGCAGCAAGGCACCAACAAGACAAAGTGAAATTATTGGCAGATTACACCATAAATCGCCATTTTCCTGAATTAAAAGAAAACCAAAACCCTTACCTTTCCCTTTTACGAGCTGTCCGCGACCGTCAAGCAGATTTAATTGCACAATGGGTTCTAGTTGGTTTTGTTCACGGTGTAATGAATACCGACAACATGGCTATTTCTGGAGAAACCATAGATTTTGGCCCCTGTGCTTTCATCGATACTTATCATAGCAGCGCCTGTTATAGTTCGATAGATAAACAAAAACGCTATGCATTAGGAAATCAATCTTACATGGCACAATGGAATATCGCACGACTTGCCGAAACATTGTTACCATTAATAGATAGTGACGACGATAAAGCCATAGAAATAGCCACCAATGAGATTCACGAATTTAATTCAATTTATCAAACACAATGGTTAAAGAGATTGGCTACAAAACTTGGCCTATCCAAAGTAAAAACTGGTGATTTAGAATTTGCAGATGATTTATTCAAAATGCTACAGGCACAACATGTCGATTTTACTCAATTTTTTCGAGGGCTTAGCGATACGACAAAAGGAGATATTCATGCCTTACAAAAGCTATTTGATAACCCGCAAATTTTTAACCAATGGCATAAAAAATGGCTGTCACGATTCTTATCTGATTCTCTACCATCAAGCAAAAAAATAAAATCAATGAATTCAGTTAATCCGATTTATATCCCACGAAATCATTTAGTTGAGGAAGCATTACAGGCAGCAGAACAAAACAACGATTTCAGCGTTTTTGAAAAACTACTATCGGTATTGGCTAATCCCTATAATGAAAAATCAGGTCTAGAAAAATTTGCCAAACCAGCTCCAAAAGAATTTGGGCCATACAAAACCTTTTGCGGAACATAACAAATTAGCTCGCCAACATAATTCCGTTGGGTTAATTCCATAAAACAGTTACAATGTGCAGGTGAACAATAACGAAAAAAATAGGAAAGGCACATGACAAACAATGATATCTTACGCCGGTTACGATACATATTGAATATTAAAGACACAAAGATTATTAAAATCTTAGCCTTGGTTGACTATAAAGTACCTTTGCCACGTGTAGTATCATGGTTAAAAAAAGAAACAGATGATGATTTTACTCTGTGTTCAGATAAAGACATGATTGCTTTCTTAGATGGTTTAATTATTGAAAAACGTGGCAAGAAAGAAGAGAGCCCAACACAAAATAAATCAAAAATAACGATTAATCAAGTACAAAAAGTCAATAACAACCTCATCTTTTTAAAGCTTAGAATTGCTTTTAATCTAAAATCTGATGATGTAATAAACCTATTAAAACTGGCTGACTTTAACATCGGTGGTAGTGAATTAACTGCTTTTTTTAGAAAAAGTACCCACCGCCATTACCGTGTTTGTAAAGACCAAATACTCCGTAAGTTTATTAAAGGGTTACAGTTAAAATATACCTCACCCAAGCCATAAAATAGTACCTGAGTGCATAGCGGAATTTATTTTTTTTGGATGTATTTGGTTTATGATAATTCCCCAATCACTAATTCACACTCTTGGTCTTCCGCTGTAACATAAACTGAATCACCACTAATACTTAATGACCAGTCCATGGTACGTCCAGTAAACGTTGCGAGTTTCTGAATTTGTAGCCAGTCAAATTGATAGAATTGTACATTTTTAAACAACTCTATCTTGAGCCATATTCATAACTAATTTTAACTCGATTGTGATTTTGACATTTTCAGCCATTAGTGATTTTTTTTCAATAATCCAGCTTTAAAAATCGTCAATTCATGGCAAATCTCTATTTTG
>JADGEI010000008.1 GCA_016744455.1 Alcanivoracaceae bacterium | reverse complement strand
TAAAATGGATTTATTATTTCATGATGATGTTCATCTAAGTGACGAAGGAATATTTTTTATGTCGGCAGTAACTTATGCGAGCTTACTCAAAAGTTCACCGGTAGGAATAACTATACCAGCAGAAATTGATAGCAGCACTGGTCAAGCTTTGTTACAAATTGCTTGGGATGTCATCAATGAATACGACACTAATTTTACAGCACCAACCATGAGTGAGTGCAGGGTTGCTCACGAAACAGAAATTTGTAGCAGTTATTGGAATATGCATGATCAGCCTGAATTCATAAATTCATGTCAAACTTGGATGAACAATACTGGCTTTGGAAACAATCCGTTTAACTGGCCAGACCCTGATTTAATAACGTGGCCTGATCCTTGAAGTGATTAAAGCTGAATTAAAATATAATAAATTCAATTATGACTTTATTCTATATCCCACTATTTTACTCAGTTTTATTATTTGTTCAAACTTCAGCTATATCTGTAATTGAATTAGGGTTAAAGCCGCCGAAGAATTTATTGAAAAATTAAATTTTTCAATACAAATAATATAGGTCTGAGTCTTTATAAATCTATAAAAAATATAAATAAAAAGAAAAACATTATGAAAAAAGCCTTAATTAGCATTTTAATTCTAATTCAATTTACATCACAAGCACAAATCCCACAAGTGCCTGCAGCATTTCCAAATAATGCATGTACCCCTGGCCAATTACTTTATCGGCAAGCTGGAATGGGGAGAATAAGTAATATTGCTTATCATAATGGGCATATTTATACCAACAATGTTGGGGGCAATGCCGTCAGAGAATTTTTATTTGCTAATACTGCTGATGCATCGAGTTTTTTCTTAAATGATGATTCAAATTTACCCACAATTGCATCTCAAAGTAATCATGGGCATTATAAAACGGGTGACATACTTGCAAGCCATTATTTCCCAGCCTATCAAAGAACTGGCTTGGGCACCAATACTCAAGGTCCTTCGGATCCACCTGATTGGGTCAGTTATCTAGATCAGCCAGTTCCTGAAGGGGCAGATTCTCTAAGAACATTTTATCCATGGTTATTGCCTTTTAATTGGTTAGAATATGGCCCAACACCTGGCACAGCGCACTTGTATCGCGCTGATCAATTGTTGGCTGTCTGGGAACCATTGGGAGATCATGGTATTGCAGGTAATTCTATTTTATTAGGCAATATTTTATTTATTACATCAGATGGAACTATGCGTGGTGTAGCGGCTTATGATATTTCCCCAGTATTTAATACACCTGCTGAAGACCCTATTTTAATTGATCGTCTTAATGGTGTCATTGGCGGTTATTTAGGGGCTATTTGGCAAGATTACTTGGTATTGGCTGGAGGTGGTGATCTCGATATAGTGCAAATAATTGATATCAGTGATGCCACCAATATGCGATTAATAAAATCTTTTGACTTGTCAGGTGATGATGCTTTGAATGCTGGGACCAATGTACCTTATGTACAAACGCAGGATGAGTTTATATTTGCCCGCAGACATAAAATCAACATGGAAACTCTTGAACTAGTATATGAGTATGATGAAGTCGGCAATAATAGACCTTCTGGCAGCGCCGCTGGACAAATAGATATGAGTCAGTATGTCTTACCCTTAGGAAATTTATTGATAACAGGAGGGTATTCTTTTGAGGGCCGTGATGCGATAGGTGTCTGGTGTCATGATGCAAACCCAGATACAACTGGTCCTTATGTGGGCTATCATATTCCTCAAGATGGACAAAGTAACTTTCCGTTGGGCGCACCAATCAGCTTAGTAATTGCTGAAGAACTCGAGTCATTTACTATTGTAAATGGACAGTCCTTGATAGTCAGACCCGTTAGTGGTGCAGCCATTGATGTGTGGCATTCATTTACTCACGATGGTGTATTAACCATAACACCTAAACAGTATTTTACTGCTGATACCACTTATGAAGTGATTATTCCTGCTGGTGGAATAAAAGATGCAGCCGGTAATGGTATTGAGGGTTATTCGTTTAGTTTTTCAACAGGCAATGCAGTGACTGGATCAAACGCAGCGCCAACTATACATTCGTTTACTTCAAGTTCGAGCCCCAATCAACCTAATAACAATATAATTTTTACAGTTAATGCAACTGATGATGAATCAGACCCTATCGAATATAGATTTGTGCTCGGAGATGGAACACCAGTGACAACATGGTCAAATTCGACAACGATTTCACATACTTTCTCAGAGGCAGGTCATTTTAATGTCAAAGTTCAAGTCAGAGATCATAAGCCAAATGGGACGACTTCGATAATAACTCAAACGTTAATCCAAACCATCGTCAATCCAGTTGTTTTAGCATCACCACAAAGTCAATCTATGATGGCAATCAATAAGGTCAATAATCAATTGTGGGTAGTTAATCCAGATAATAACAGCGCTTCTAACATTGATATGCTAACAAACCAATTGATCAATGAATACAACTTACACACGTTGTTGGCAACATCTGAACCACTACATCCGACATCTTTAGCTCTAGACAGCAATAATAATGTATGGATAACATTAAGAGACAGTAATCAAATTGTGATATTGTCTCCACAAGGGCAATTACTTAACCAAATTGATACAGGTTATGGCAGTCGCCCTCAGTCTATATTAGCCAATTCAAATGGCACTGAAATGTTTGTTGCAATGGGGTCTCGCGGATTGGTTGATGCGAATAATGGATCTTTAGTCAAATACAATGCGATAACCAATGTTGAAATAGATCGAGTGGAATTGGGACCATTGCCTCGTGCAATGGCACTTACTGGCGATGATGAGCGTATTTTTGTTGCTGAATTTTTGGCCCGAGAAAACCACGCTGTCATCTGGGAAATTAATGCGAACAACCTCGGTATTAATCATCAAATAATACTCAATCGCGATAGAGGACGCAGAGGAATTGACTCTGGCGGAAGTGATGGACCAGGTGTACCGAATTACATTACAGATTTAACCATCAGTCCTGACCATCAATGGTTGTGGTATTCGGCAAGTAAAGCAGATACTTTTAGGGGTTTATTTTTTCAACAAGACACTGATATTAATTTAGCAGCATCCCATGACTCAACAATACGATCCGTATTAGGTCGCATTGACTTGGGTAGCAACCCACCAACAGAACCTGAATTTGTAGGTTTTACCCTTGATCCATCTCGAATTGATATAGACAATTCAGATTCTCCGTCATCAATTACATTTAATGAGCAAGGTGATTATGCTTTTGTAACTTTGCAAGGCAATAACACTTTGGCGGCTTTTGATGATTTAGCCATAAGGACTAATGCCGCACAAAGTACAGTGTTTAGAGTTGAAACTGGGGCTGCTCCTCAAGACAGTGTTTTTGATTCCAACAATAATAAAATTTGGGTAAAAAACTTTATGTCAAGGGATGTCACAGCCTATGATTTAGATTCATTTTTTCAAACTGGTTCAGTGCAGTTGACACCTATTGAGATTTCGACAGTTCAAACAGAAAAACTTACCCCTAATATCTTAGCAGGAAAACAAGAGTTTTATTTTGCAGGAAACAGCCCATCTGGTGATAATGAAATGAGCTTTGAAGGGTATATTTCGTGTGCCAGTTGTCACCTTGATGGTTCGCACGACGGACGTGTTTGGGATTTCAATCAACGTGGTGAAGGGTTGAGAAACACCACTGATCTACGTGGCAGAAGAGGCACAGGCCATGGAAATGTACATTGGACGGCTAATTTTGATGAAATTCAAGATTTTGTATTAGACATAGTTAACCAATTTAAAGGCACAGGCTTTTTAGCAAAAGGTGCAATCCCACATGCTCCATTAGGAGACCCCAATGCAAATACAGCTTTCCAGCTTGATCAAATAAGTGATTACGTCAGTAGTTTAAATGCGTCAACCATTCCTCAAAGCCCGTTTCGTTCAAACAGTGGCGAATTGACTTCTCAAGCTGAATTAGGACAAGTAGTTTTTACTGAGAATGGTTGTAATGATTGTCACAATGCCTTAACTGATTTTACCAACAGTCAATTAGGTGCTAATCCCCAACTGCATAATGTGGGCACAATTAGAGACAGTTCTGGACAACGTTTAGGAGCAGAATTAACCGGTATTGATACACCCACATTACTCGGCGTTTGGGAAACAGCGCCTTACTTTCATGACGGTTCAGCAGAAACAATAGAAGACGTTTTTAATGTTACAGGTGGATATGTAGTTCAAGCTGAAACTGCAAATTTGAGCAATGGTGCTGTAGTTCCAGATTATATAGAATTCGAATATGACAGCAGCTCACATGGAGAATTAGTCCGATTGCCAGGAAATCTACAGTTAAGTAATGTTGATGGCGGATCAGGTGGAATAGGAGCATTGGGGTTACAGGTGGTTAATCGTGCACAACAAGCTCAAGACTTAACAATAAACATCAATGGCAATATACATACAATAAATGTTGCAGCGCATGAATCTTATCTTGATTGGCGTGAAGTGAGGTTAGAAAATGTATCGTGGTTAGCTGGTACTACTAATGTGATTGAAATTTCATTAGTTGGTCCTCATCATAGTGAATTATTTGTTGATGATATTATAATCGCCACACAAAGTGAAATCATCTTAGCGCAACCACACCGAAGGGCGCTTGATCTTGACCAGAATGATTATAATGATTTGATCAGTTTTTTGAATCAATTGGATGGAACTGACAGTTCATTTACACCAATTGACTTAATATTAATGGATGGGTTTGAGAATTAGTTTTCAAAAAAAAGACATGCATCAATTTAAAATCTTAACTCCTTAGTTAATTGATTTTTTGGCTTGGTTTGTGATGAGCTGCATTTAAATTAATAATGTGTAGAAGTTTAGACGCCATCTGACACATTGCGATTATTAAAAGAAAAAATAGTTGCAAAAAATAGAGTTACCCGTTTTGATGTAATTACAACATTAATCAAAATAAAAAATAGGTAACTCTAATGATACATACTAACGAAAAAATTATAAAACATAAAGTCGGTTTACTGAATTTAGCCGAAGAACTTGGGAATGTTTCTAAAGCCTGCAAAATGATGGGCTTATCACGCGATACATTTTATCGCTACAAATCAGCACATGAAGAAGGTGGTGTTCAAGCCTTATTTGAGCGAAATAGACGAACTCCAAATCTCAAAAATAGAATAGATCCTACTATTGAAGCCATAGTGGTTGAATATGCTTTTGAAGAACCTGCTCATGGTCAAACCAGAACCAGTAACGAACTACGTAAACGTGGTACATTTGTTTCCCCAAGTGGTGTTAGAAGCATTTGGTTGCGTAATGACCTAGCCTGTTTTAAACAACGCTTGAAAGCCTTATCTGACAAGGTTGCTGAAGATGGAATCATCTTAACGGAGTCACAAGTTGCAGCAATGGAACGAAAGAAACATGATGATGAAGCCTGTGGAGAGATTGATACAGCTCACCCTGGTTACCTTGGTTCTCAAGATACTTATTATGTTGGTACATTCAAGGGAATTGGTCGTGTTTACCAGCAAACTTTTGTGGATACCTATTCAAAGGTAGCTCATGCCAAGTTATATACGACTAAAACACCAATTACAGCTGCTGACATGCTTAATGATAGAGTATTGCCATTCTATGAGGAAAATGACCTTCCAATGCTTCGTATTCTGACTGATAGGGGTACAGAGTATTGTGGTCGAGCTGACCAACATGATTATCAGTTATATATGGCTCTGAATGATATTGAACATACTAAAACCAAAGTGAGGTCACCTCAAACCAATGGTATATGTGAGCGATTTCATAAGACGATATTAAACGAGTTTTATCAAATTTGCTTACGCAAAAAGATTTATCAATCTATCGAGGAATTACAAATAGACCTTGACCAGTGGTTGATAAAATATAATACTCAACGAACTCACCAAGGTAAAATTTGCTGCGGGAGAACACCGATGGAAACTCTCATCGATGGAAAAGAAGTCTGGAAGAAGAAGTTTTTGAACTAAATCTGACCTGACAAACAGTTACTGAGAAACGGGTATATGTCAGATAAAGTCTGAACTTCTACATTTAAATAGTCTAAATTATTGGAATTAGATGACAAAATAGCAGATACACAGATTTATTTATAGTCTCTCGTTAACATCAAAATCAAATATTTGATATAACCATCTCAATAAGAAAAACATCCTCTTTTAACTCCGGATCAAATATCTTATAGCTCTCCAATATAGAAATATCCACATCCAAAACTTTAGCAATTGCTTTCTTTGCATTCTTTGGAATTGTTACAGGGAATTTATTTGGGTGTCTTCTTTTTCCAGATTTCCCCCAAGCTACTTCATATCCTTTTATCTTAACATGAGCGTGATACTCATCACCATCAAAGTGAGGTTGATCTCTTCGAGCTGTATAATTACCGACTGACTTCCTAGTTGCTTCAGTTAGTAATTTTTCAGGCAATTCAACCAATATTTTATTAATCTTTCTCATTTCAAGAAATTCAATAAATGTAGTTTTTTTCTTCATAATAGTTCCTCTGTGGTTTTCTAGCTTAACATTCGATCATAAATGTTTCTTTATTTATATTCAAAAAAGGAAATTTTATAATCAAGTAAATTTGAAAACTCTTTGCAAGTTCGTAACCAGATATTGACACCTTCCATCCTGGGTTCAGATTGCTCGCTGGAATCATCATCCATTTTGAAGAAAATATGTTGCTTGCAAATTCTGATAAATATTTATTAATTTTTCCTTTCATTTTTTATAATTTCCTTAAGGTAGGTTTTTCCACTTTCTGCTAAGTTAATTTTTAAATAAGGTGCTGTTAAGTTTAATATTTCTGCAATTTTCAGAAATACGCATGTATCTTGATTCAAACATTTTTCCTTAAGAAGTACACTAGTATTAGTATTTTTTTTAGAAAGTTCATTCATTTGATTCTGTGAAAAATAAAACCATCTGGTAATAATTATTCCTTCAATGGCTTTTTCAACAAATAAGCGATCCTTCAAAAATAAATTCAAGAGCCTAAATGAAATCTCCCATAATTCTTTTGGGTGGATTATTGTTTCTTTTAACCTACGAATTCCCCAAGCAATTTGTTGATGTAACCCTCCATTAGCCTCTTTACCGCTTAATACATCTAATAAATCATTGATGAATACACTTTCTATATTTGCTTTAACTATATCTGATTGCCATATTGGAATCAAAGATTCAAAGGGTTTCTTTTCTACAATACAAATTAAACATATTCTTAAGAAATTAGTACTTAATTGGTCACAGTTTATTGAGTCATTCCAGTAATCGTCCGGCAAATCTGGGGCTTTACCTAGTAACCATAGATCATTACCACTTTTTGCTGACAACATCTGATGATTAAATGCTCGGTAATAATTTAATATTTTTGGTACTGCATTTTCAAAATCCATTTTTTTAAACATGAATTCATATTTTAAACCACTAGTATAGTTATCAAACAACATCACTCCTTGTTTATTCGTATGAACAAGCGCCCTTTCTTTTATACCTAAATCCAAGTCAAGATTTGATTCAGTAATTTCCAAAAAACTCCACATATTCTCTAATCCTCCGATAACTTTATGAGTTTGAATTTTTTCATGCGGGTCTTGATTGCTGCACATGCCTGGTACTGGCTCAGACATATTTGACGGTACTCTTCCTAAGTTGCAAATATGAATCCATGTTATACAATGTCGAACTGTTGCATGTAAATGATGTGCTTGTATGTCATTTACATAAGAAATAGACTTTAATTGATCTAAAGCATCTGCAAATGCTAATAAACTCTTATCAAACTTTTTATCTTTCCACCAACAAAATGCTGCATCTATTAATAGTCCGATGCCCATTTTTTCTAGTCTGCTAATTTCTACTGATTTTGAAGCCCCTAAATTAAAATATTTAGCAGCTTCATTCCAGTCAATTATTTTAGCAAAAGACTTTCCAGCTAACCTGCAACAAAACATATAATCTATAGAGCTAAACTCTGGAAGACTTAGAACTTTATCAACAAATGGCTTCGCTTCTAGTGCTCTATCCATATGTAATAATACTTTTGCTTTTTGATTGACAAGTTTCACCGCATTTGGAAACTCTTTAACAGCATCATTTGCTATGATAAGTGCTTTTTCTTTTGACTGAGCATATTCGTCATAAATTATAGATATCGTCATTAAACATGACTCAATTAAAGATGGAAGTTCCCATTCCCTAGCTTTATTCTCAACATATTTATAAATTGAGCTAGCTTTATCAAAATCAAACGAATCCTTTTTATCTTCGCATAACCATGCAGAGCTAAGTATATGGTCACTAAAATCTGCATTTGATTTAAATACTTCCAAGAGCATATTTCTTTTACTTTCTTGCAATTCTTCTAAAGCTTTTATTAGCTCTAATAAGTCATCGATTTTTCGAAAATTAGCAGCTTGCAGTGAAAATAAAACTTGGTATAAATTGTTACCACCAAAATTTGGTAATTCTTCAAGTTCATGTTCTAAATTCTGATTTAATTCTTTAATGTCTGGAGGCTGATCATTTATATCTATTAGACGCGATATCATAAATACTGCCTTTTTCGCATTGATATGTATATTTATTGTATGTAGAATAGACCCGTAAGCCATATATTCAGATACTGATTTAAGTTCAGGGTCTTTAATACAATTTATACATTCGTCTATTTTATCTAAAACGTTATCTATCAATTGAGTATTAGGGGAATTTGATAACAATTTAAATTGCGCCAACCTTAAGACAAGTTCTGTATTACTGTTTTTTGGATTAGATATAATACTATTAGAGTTTTCTAAGTTAATTAATGAGAACCAACTGATATAATCATAAATCTGTTTTAGGTTATCAGAGCTTTCTTTAATTAGTATTAATCCTATACTCAATAGGACATCTTCTTTACTTGCTTTATATGCATGAAATAGTGCCGTACTTAGATCATTTTGATTTATTGAACCCTTAATCATTATATTTGAAGCAATTCCACTATGGATCAAATTTATTTCATCCTGATGGAAAACTTTTTCAGCAGCTCCCTTTAATAACTGAGAAATTCTATAATGGTTATTTCTATCATGTTCAATCCATGGTCCAACTAATAAATCAAAGGCTTCGCCTGCTAAATCAATACTAGGTGAGTTCTGTGCTACAGACAGTGCTGTTTCTCTTGTGAATGAACCATTTAGGATGCTTAGCCTGTAAGCCAATTTCCTTGCTTTCTCATCTGGGAAATCGCTGGTTAAACGCTTTCTCGCTTCCTCTTTTATCCTTTCAATATCCTCAGGCTCTTCAAAATCATAAATTTTATCCTTGGGCCAGTTATTAGCATCTAAATTTCTACACAATACATGAACTAACTGAGGGTGACCAAGAGTATGTATGTTTACCGTTTTAGCCCAGTGTAATAAATCATTTATCTCTGTTAAGCCATTCTTCTTAATTGCTTGTTCTATTTCAACAATATTAAATTCTGGAGCAATAATTTCACAATTTTCATTTCTCCAAATTTTTGAAAAAATAGTAACCGGTGGTCGGTTGTTACTTGTAATTACTAACCTTCCATTCAAATTTAGTATTGTGAAGATAAGAGATAATAAAGGTTTTTCATAGTTGTGAATATCGATAAAATCAAGGTCATCAATGACTACAAAAGGTTTTAAGTCACAATTATTAATTTCAAATGTCGCACGAAATAAAAAATCTTTTTTTTGTTGATATTCAATTCCCCTAAAATCTAACCATTTCCAATTATCACCGTAATGGTTCGATAATAACAATGCTAAATTAGTTTTTCCATAACCATTACTACCACATATAAAAAGGATTTGTTCTCTTTCAATTATCTCTACAAGTTTAATTACAAGATTTTTTCTTGGAATTCCGCCTTCTACAAAAGCTGGTGGAGCTGAGAGAATGGGTATTATATTTTGTGAATTGCTTATCTCACCAGTGCTGGATTTGTTATTGATCATCATCATTGTTTGATGAGTAATAGTTACCATTGTTGCTTTCTCAAAACAACTTTGTAAATCTAACTTAGTTACATCTCTAGATTCTTTTGAAATTGATTTTTCAGCAATATATTTAAAAATATTTGGCAATGCATTTTTAGAAGTACGGGAGTCAACACCCAAATTTAACCCATAATGAGTAACTTTATCTTCAATTGAATGTTGAATTGCTTCAATTGACTTGCTTCCAGTGTTCCATTTAATACAATTGATTAGTTCATTTCGTATGACATCATCACTTTCAGTAGTCAGGAAGTTTAATAATTTAGGATTTAAATTTACATCCTTTAAAAAGTTTCTCAGTATGCTAATATCTTTTATTGAATTTGCTACTTCGTTCCAATAGTCAATTCCATTTTTTTCTGTTCCAAATGGATTGCCTTTTTCAAATGTTGAGTTCGCAGTAGTTAAAAAATGATAATGAATATTATGTTCAGGATTATCCTTTTTGCATTTCCAGAAATTATTTATAGCACCTTGAATTTCATTTGTGTTTAAGGTGATATTTTGTGATTTTTTTTTACTTGAGTAATTGTTACTGAATGTTCACTATGGACGTCAAAATCTTCAGCACCTTCTAATACTAATATTTCATTTTCTTTAAGGTGAAACCATGCAAAGACAGATTGATGTATTTGATAAACATATCCACCTATACTGTGAATGGCTTGGCGCTGTGGGTCAGCTTTAAAATTATCTATACTTTCAGTCAATAATATATCTCATAAAACCTTATAATATTCCTTCTGAATCGATTGAGATTTTAATAATTAAAACCTCAATCTCCTTTTATGTGTCGCACCAGTCTCACTTTATGTGGCGAGAGTCTCAAGTTATGTGTCGCTCTACGGCACGTAGAGCGTCACATAAAGTGAGACTCTCATGCTACAGAAATCAATCACTTACATACATCTGCGTCACATAAAATGAGACTCAAAGGCGCATAACATGAGATTATCTGACATTTTAGATGCATAAAGTGAGATTATATTTTTGAATATAAATAATCCGTTTTTAAATTGATATTATTCAAAACCATCTTTAAAAAGTATGTCTGTATATGGATAATAAATCCCTATTGAGTTTAGGGGTACACCTCCAAGACCACCCCACACAATCATATTATGACCACTCCAAACTGCTGTATGTTGTGTCCTTTTACTAGGCGCACCATTCATATTGACTTCAATCCAATTATTGCTGTTAGGATCATAACGAGCACCTGAGTCAAAATAATTAACACTATTATTGATGTTATTAGATCCGCCCCAGATAATCATCTCTTTATTAGTCCAAACTGCAGTATGACCAGCCCTTTTAATAGGAGTATTGTTAATATTAATTGTAGTCCAATTATTACTAATGGGGTCATAACGACCACCTGTATTTAAATAGTTATCATCATAACCACCCCAAATAATCATTTCGCTACCACTCCAAACGGCTGTATGAAGATACCTCCCATCTGGAGCGCCAAGTATACTTGTTGCATCCCAACTATCGCTATTAGGGTTATATCGACTACCTGTATTTACTTCTTCAAATAATTCTTGCCCACTCCAAACTATCATTTCAGTACCACTCCAAACTGCGGTATGACGAAACCTGTTAATAGGAGCACCATTGGTACTGGTAGCGGTCCAACTATCATCAATTGGATTATAGCGACCTCCATCATTCGGAAACGCACCATAAAAGCCACCCCAAATGATCATCTCAGTTCCAGACCATACTGCAGAGTGCCCGAACCTGTTAAATGGTTCATTTTCAGTATTAGTTGCGGTCCAACTATCAGTACCTGGGTCATAACGACCGCCTGTATTTAAAGCTGAATCATCAGATCCGCCCCATACAATCATTTCACTACCTGTCCAAATTGCAGTATGTTCAACCCTACCACTAGGGGCATCAATTGTACTTGTTGTATTCCAATTGTCACTTATAGGATTATAACGAGCACCTATATTTAGATAGTCGCCATTATAACCACCCCATACGATCATTTCGTTTCCACTCCATACAGATTTATGCCTATACACTGCAAAAGGAGCTTGCCTAAAGCTTGTGATGCTCCAAGCATCTTTAGATGTGTCATATCTGCCACCTGTATCAGTATAAACTAACGCAAAACTATCGGTATGATCACTAAAGATTCTTCCTCCCCAAACAATCAATTCACTACCAGTCCAAACTGATGAATTACCAACTCTTCCGACTGGTGCTCCACTTAGGTTAGTTGGAGTCCAACTATCATTTTTAGGATTGTAACGGCCACCTGTATTAGAATACCCAGTAACATTGTCATTACCACCCCAAATTATCATTTCTGTTCCGCTCCAAACTCCACTGTGAGAGTGCCTACCATTAGGGGCGTTAGTTAGACTTGTTTTGGTCCAACTATCTGTATTAGGATCATAACGTCCACCTGTATTAAAATATATAAAATTACCATCACCTCCCCAAACAATCATTTCATTTCCATCCCATATTGCAGAATGAGAATACCTTGCACTGGGTGCGTTAATCGAATTAGTTGTAATCCAACTATCAGTAACCGGATTATAACGACCACCTGTATCTAAGTATGCGTTATTCTTGTTACCACCCCAGATAATCATTTCACTATCACTCCAAATGGCTGTATGGATATAACGATCACTAGGTGCTCCATTAGTATTTATAACGCTCCAACTATCATTAAATGGGTCATAACGTCCACCTGTATTTAAATGATTGCTATGCAATTTTCCACCCCATACAAGCATTTCACTACCATTCCAAACCGATGTATGTCCAGTCCGTCTGCTTGGCGCACCATTAACATTGACTTCAATCCAAGTATCACTGTTTGGATCATAACGCCCACCTGTATCGAAAGGCCCACCTGGACCAGTTCCACCCCAAACTATCATTTCGCTACCACTCCAAATAGCTGTATGACTAGACCTCCCACTAGGGGCATCAATTCTAGTAGTTGCAGTCCAACTGTCACTACTGGGGTTATATCTACCGCCTGTATTCAATGACGCTCCTCCCCATATTATCATCTCGCTACCACTCCAAACCGCTGTATGTAATATTCGTGCATCAGGAAAGTACTCTTGATGCTTCCAAGTATTAATAACATCTGGGCTTGATTTCGTGGCGTATGATTGCCCAATATCAACAATTTTAGGTAAAATGAGCTTCATTTTTTTTAAAGACATAATTTTAGTATTAAGTACTTGTGAATTTAGCCACTGATCAATTCTAATTTTTGGCCAATTAAGACTTTTGATTGTCATGCTATTTTCGTCTTGTTTTACAATCTCAGAATAAACAAATGAATAAGGTTTTTGTTGAAGACTTTGATTTTCTAACTCTGTTAACTTCAATTTAAACTCTTGTTCATTCAGCTCTATAACAAATTCTGTAGAAGAATCTTTATTATCAATATTTAAGCCTTTGCCTAATTCATTAACCTTATATGTTAAGTTAGATACTCGTGCACTCATATCTTCACTGTTTTTGCTGTACATATATGCACTTAATTCCTGCTCAGCTTTCTCATTTACTTCTTGATGAATCATATTATGTTGATTAAAACTATTTTCAATCTTGTTATCAACTAAATAAGGACGCGATATACATTGAGCTATAGTTACCGGGTCATTATCAAACAATGAAAAC
Organism: Alcanivoracaceae bacterium; assembly: GCA_016744455.1. GTDB lineage: Bacteria > Pseudomonadota > Gammaproteobacteria > Xanthomonadales > Marinicellaceae > NORP309. The sequence goes on along the minus strand of JADGEI010000008.1, from coordinate 116,640 downwards.
ATGGCTTTTAATCCTTTAGCATCGTTGGTATTTCTTGTCATTCGGTCAATATCGTGTTGTAACATCGCATGATTGATGTCAATATTGAATGTTGTTGATAAGATATTTTGTTTATATAAATCATTCATGACTTGTTGACGGATTTGAATTATATCCATGACTTCGCTAAATGCAGGTTTTGGTTTTTTATTCGCTTCTGGCCAGATATTTTTCGACCATTTATATTCTTGCAACTGAGTTTCACAAGCAACTAAATTATCGATATATTGCTGTTCTGTGATATTTGACCAATTGTAGGATTTGGCTATTGATATGTTACTTATTGTTAACAGTATGATTGTTGATACTAAAACTTTAAGTCCGTTTTGAATAAATTCCATTGTTTGCTCTTGTATTATATTGGAGAGATTATACAAGTACATCATTAGGGGTGTAAACAATTCAAGTATATTATGACGTGTATACTTAGGACGATAGTTACTTATAATAAATTAAAGTGGTATTAACATAACATAAAATAGGTTATGTTATGCAAATAGGACTTTTGAGTGTATTTGGTCAGTCCAACTAACCCTTTTATTTTTAAACTAAAGTCTTTATTTTAACATCTGGAGTTTTTAACATTACCCACATTGCTTGTTATAAAACTCTGTCATTTAACCAAAATTACCAAAACCTTCACTAAACTTCCAATCTAAAGGTAACTTTTCCAACTTGATTTTCAGCTTTGGGGTAACAAATAAATACCGCTCATCCATTAGCAAGAACTGTAAGCCATCTAAATTCAAATCAATTAAATTTTCTGAATTAAAATGGTGATTTACTATCATTTGACAATAACTCAGATCTTCGAAATCATCCTTTCGATTCCAAATAATAGCCGGTTTAAATGATATCCGTTCTATATTCACTTCTTTCAAAATATCAGCAATAGATTTTTTTATCAAAACATATTTAAAGCCAACCATTACAGGAGCAAGCGGGCCAGGTTTAATAAATTGAAACCTTCCATCACTCAGCTGAAAGAATACTGTTTGATTGTCAACCTCTACGTGATATGGATACATATTTACCTAAACATAACGCCTTACAGCATGCACGCATTTTTTGCGTCGCCATGTCTGTGATTGTCAAGTGCTGTCATGCTACAGACACAACTAAAGAAATTGTTTCAGCTGCAGTATAAGTTGGATCACAGCATTCATCCCAATGCAGATGGCTACCAGAAGTAGAACCCTCTTGAAAATCAAAAAAAGATGAAAAAGCGTCAATACTTTCTTTATTTCCAGTAAGAAGAAGCCCAAGTTTGTCATCAAGGCTAAGGCAGGCAGGCCCACTTCCTATCTGAAGGGCTAGAGTTGCCTCCAACTTTTCATATGGTTCAGCACTACCATTTACATCAAAATGAAACTCTACAAGCTCAAGAGTATTTAAACCATCAAGCCTACTTCTAATTCCCTGTAATTCAGAAACTGAACCAGAAATAGAAGCTTCTTCATCTGTACGGTATAGCTTCATAGTTCACCTAGGTACATAACAACTTAGTAATAGCGCATAAATGTTTCTTATCATATCAGCCATGAATCTATCAAATTTAGATTCTATCATATGCTTTTTACCATTTATTAATATATTTTATTAAACGACCGTTTATTGAGACAACTTATAGTTTCAACTTTCATGACAATCAATAAATAATTCATTTAATAATCTGCTCAACCTCTTTTCGAGCATAAAACTTAACACTATATTTGCGGTTTTTAAATATTTTCTTATGCTTAATCAATCCTTGTTTTTCAAGATTTGGCAGGTAACTTCTATGATGACCTGCTAGCTCTGCAGCTTCGACTGAGGTAATATATTTACTTTTGAAGTTAATGACTTTCTGTAAGTCTTTTTTGGATATGTATTTATCCAAACCTGAATTCTTATACTCAATATATCCACTTTTAATCCAAGTCCAAAAAAATGAATTTTCTGCTTCATTCAATTGTTTTGCGGATTCACTGATCGATATTAAATTCAAATCATTGGTCATTTCTAGGGTTTTGTTTAACGATTCTTTAGTAACTTTCACTCCTCTACTTTTGATGTTTTCCAAATAAAGAAAACCTTGTTTTACAAGTGCTATAATTTGTTGAGATGAAACTCCAAGTGAACTAGCGGCATCAGAAACATTTACACCTTGTGATTGTGAACAAATCTCATTTAACTTATTTCTACCTGTTAAAGTAGGATATTTAATGACACTTTTAACATCATCAATATTAATTTTTTCAATATCATCTCTATTAAATAAATAAGTTAAACCTCCATCTATTCCTGGTCCTGAAACTGGCTCAATACCAAATGACATGATTTTTTCACTAAAATTTGTTGGGTTTTCGTCATACTGTTTAGCAAGGAGCCCTCCAAAGATATATTTCTCATTAAATTTTTTAGCATCTGATTTCTTAATATAAATTGCCGTCCCTTTTGTTAGACCTGAATCAACTCGTTTTAATATTCCTGATTTAACTGCAAATCTTATATTTTCATAATTAACATCACATAACTTAGCAACATCTGAGATTGAGTAAAATTCTTTGTGTTTGTTAGATATTAATTTATAGTCGACCTTAACACTCAAGATACCTATATTATTATCCATAGAAGTAAATTTTCTATTCCCTGATACACATTCATCTATTAACGTTGTGAAGTCTGTATTTGCAGAAGGTGTCATTAATGTTTGATTAATCGTTTTATATTTAGACTCTCGATATTGATCCATTTGTATTGATAAATCATTAAGTAGTTCATTAACTGAAAGGAATTTGACGAAGTATTTAGATTGCTTGCCACTCCTATGAGCATCTATCAACCCATTCCTTATTAATTTTATCGCTAATCTTTTATTAATTCCTAATGCTACAATTATTTGAGAAAGGCTAAGAACATGATCTTCAAATTTATAGCAATTCTTAATTTCATTATATTCATAGTCGATAAGAGTCAATACATGTTTACCAAACTCTATAATTAATGATTCTTTTGATGATAAAAATGGTATCAAACACAATCGTGGATGGATGCCGTATGTAGTAATTTGTTTATTTATCAGCCTTAATACTAAACCATAGACCTGGGGCTCCTTATTAAAAGCTTGAACAGCAAGGTTTGATATTTCTAATTTACTTCTTTCCAATTCAAATAATCTAAAAAGAAAATCAAAAGAATCATAAAATCTGCATAAAATATTTAATGATTTGTTATCTTTGTTAATGATTAGACTTTCTATTTGCTTAACATATGTAGAATCAACTTCATTTAAATCACCAAAACCTAGAGATTCACCACAGTGGCAAACACCTAATCCTTTACGGTTCCATCTAAGTGCCTGTTGACACTTAGAACATTCATCAATAAATTCTAAATTATGTTTAGAACACATATTGATTAATTTATGATCCCACAGCTTTGTTATATATTTATTTTCTTCAACACACTTAATACATATTTTAGGCTCTTTAAGACAAATATCTTTCCATGGTGTTTCCATTTCAAAAAATTCAACATTTTGTCTTTTAGTTAAACCCATATCCTTATAATATACTGGCTGTAATGCGTCTATATCTAATCCCGTATTGTTACAAAATTTCAACCATAACTTTTGACTCTTCATCAACACTTCAACAAATCCATTTGATGTTATCGAATTGTGAGCAGTTAAAAATTTAGTTAGATTTTCCCAACCATTGTATTCCGAAGCACGTAACATAAAACTACCAGGTGTTTCATCCTTATATGGAATTGGTTTTACTAACATATCAATCTTCATTATTGCTCTCCTTCTTATAATTGTTAATCGCTATATTCAAATCCTCTGTTGATTGTTCAAATGGATTTACATCGGTAATTAATGAGTATGGAAAAATTAAATTATTACATGCTTGTATAAAGTGATCTTTGGTTACATCTTCTTTGCCATTTTCTAGAGATAGTAAAACGGCTTCCTTGATTAAATCAACTGTGTTACTTGGGTTGCCACCGGTAATAGCATACAGAGGTAAACAATTAGACAAAGCTTGAAAATCTGGAAAACTATTAACTTTAACTTCTTTAATAAATAGTTTAATTAAAGCTTCAACAAATTTTCTATATTCCCCTTTCTCCTGACCGCCAAATACTAAGTTTTTTAATTCCACTCGATATTTGAACCTTCTTGCTAATTGAGTATCACTATCAATAATATCTGAACATTCAGGAGTCCCAATTAAGACTACTGGAACTTTGTATTCATTGATCATTGATTTCAACCACTCTTTAACATCGTTGCTTTTGCCAAGGTCTTTTTTTAAAAGATGATGAAACTCATCCAGGATAATGACTTGAGTTTCACATTCTTTGAGTAATTTTCCTAATCTATAAGTTAAATCAATAGCAGTTCCTCTATTAGGGGCCGGAGCCCCTAATGATTTCAGCATTGCAAATGCAATACCTTTGATGGTTACTGGATTTGGTACTAAGGCATAGAATGCAGGAATAATTGTTACTTCACGATCGCCTCTAACTTCATAACTATTTTTAAACTTCGTTAATACGGCATTAGATGCTGTTGTTTTTCCTGTACCTCCATCTCCAGATAGTACAAAATTCACAGGCTCCTTTGAACTTTTAGACATTAAAATGCAACGATGAATACCTTCTATTGCTTTTTTAATAGCATAGTGAGTTATATAAACTTCATCAATTTTATTTACTCTTTGGATTATTTCTTCATTCATCCTTAAAACCTCTCATATCCTAATGGTTCAGAGGATTCAGGGACATTAGATTCAACAACATCACTCTGAAGTCTTTTGGCCTCTAATGCTTCTGAAAGTTGTTCTTCTTCCCTAACAAGTTCTACTTTTGAAGGTGTTTTTTGATGTTCTCTAAGCCTTGCAATTTGTTTTCTAGCAAACTTCTTGCCACTTTTAACTATATCTTTTCTAAAATTCCAACGATCTATAATTAATTGATTTTGATCAGATGTTGAAATATCTTTTTTACCCTGCTCTTTTAGATTATTTCTAATTTTTTCATGTTCATATAAACTCATACCCTCTGTGTATTTAGGCACCACAGAATTAGCTACTATTATTTTTCCATTTTTTGGATTTTTAATATATACATTTGCTAAATTTAAAGTATCCACATATACATGTACAATTGGAGCTGCTCCTTTCATTCTAAATTCAGCTTCAACTGTTGCTAATGCATGTGAATACCACTTTAGATTAAAGGCAGTAATCCTTCCTTTTGAGATTGTTCTAATAATGACATCACGAGCTATTGAATCTAATTCTTTTATAGGATATGTAATAATTGGGTTTTCATTTAAGTTTTCATTCCATAGCTTCTCAGGTGCTCTGCCATGTCCTCGGTGAAGTTCTTTGTGATAAAACAGGCCTAGCCATTGAGATACTTTTTCTTTTAATTCATCAAGTGTTAGACATGCGTGCTTCTCAGCATCATAGTCTGCTTTTTGATTTGGATTTGAAAAAGTTGTACCAGGCAATGTGTGAATTAATTGAATGTTTAATCTACCAAAAAATCTTTCAACATGGGGTTTTGAATTTGGATCTCTTGGAGCTCCAAATTCAATTCTAATTCCAACATTATTACAAAAGTTTTTTACAGAATCACTAATGTAGTCAGAACCATTGTCGACTATAAGAGTTTCAAATAACCCTCCAAATCGACCTCCATTGCCATTTAAAGCAATCTTTAATGTCTTCAGTAGTGTAGCTGCGGAAAACGGTATCATTGTTATTACAAAGGCAATGACACAACGAGAATACTGGTCTATTAAACATGTTCCATAAGGACGGCCCATTACTTCACCAGTCTCTTCATCAACAACCATTACATCCAAAATATTTCCATCGGCCTCAACTGTTTCCAAAATTCTCGTTGATATTAAACTCTGTCCAGCGGCTTTAAAATTTTTGTTAGCGATGTATATTCCATCCCTTGTTCTACTTCTCCTATAAGGGTCAATAGTGTTTATTCTTCGATTTATCGTGCTTTCAGAAGGTATACAAATCCCATTAGGCAAAGAATTTCCATTTGCATACTCTTCCAAAATTTCAGCATGTATGTTTTTATAAACAATCCTAGCGCTTAATTTCTGACTGCTAAGATAATCCTCTTCAATACGGCGGTATATTATTTTTTCAATTTCAACACCTAATCTCGAAGTTCTATTACCCCTCTTAGCAACCATAGGCACTAATGACATTGGATTTAGATTCGATTGAATGTATTTACCCATCCACTTTGCAAGATTCGAAAAACTGGGCGGTGTTTCATCACCAATTTCCTCAGATATCATTTTTATTAGTGGTTTTGCATAATTTATAGATCTTGGATACTTAGCTAAATTAAAAATTGTTCTCACGTATTTTAGTCTATAGTTCATCTCCTTAATTTCAGATTTACAAAGCGTATTTGGCTGAATACTTTCTACTTCTGATGAAATCAAGTTTTTAATTACAGTTGTTTGACAAAGTTCTTCAAACTTCTTTAGTGTAAAATTAATAATTTTTCCACCCGCAATATTTGAACATCTAATATTACCTCTTTCAATAAAAGTTATTTCATAAGATATTCCTTTTATATCGAATCTAGTGCCGACATTTAAATTTAAAGTATCTTTCATTTTAATCCTCCTGAGCGCCATACAAGCGAATTTGAATTAAGTTTTTTTTCTTGTTTGTATAGAGCCATACCAGTAAAAAGCAGTTTGTCCGCTATTAATGGCTCTAATCCAAGTTTCTTGCAGTCACTCCTAAATAATCCAAGAGTATAGTTACTAGGAGAACTTGGTAATAATTCACATGCTTGATTCAATTGAAAGTCATGGAAATGCAAATGAGAGCACCTATAAAGAAATTTTCTATTTTCTACATGTGGAGAGGTTTGAAGTTGCTTTTCTGTTAATACTACAAAACTAATTCCATGCTTTAGAAAAATAGAATTAATTTTTGCTAGGCGAATTCTAAGTTCATTACATTGTAGTGCTCCAGAAAATTTAACCTCACGTACTGTAAGGCTTCCTAAATGATCTATGTGAAGTGTATCGGGTGTATAAGTGTCTTTTTTATTCAGCTTAATTGTAAAAGGCTGTGTTCTATATGATCTAACTTCATTATTAAATTCTAAATCTATACAATTAGCAGCTTCAAGACGGCTTTCGCATGGCATTTGAGCATTGTTTTTTATACTTGGAAAGAAGACTATTCGTTTTCCTGTAACTCCTTTCCACAGTTTTCTATTTCCTTGTAAGACTCCTTTTAGAGATTCTTTATTTAATAAGCTTTCTAAATCTAGATTGTTTACACTTCTATTAATTACTTTCATTTCTATTTCTCCAGTTAATGGATATCTCACCGAAACCATTTATTTAAGACAAAAGGGCTCCTGACAAGATATCTTGACAAGTTAAGGGAGATGAATGATAATAGAAGTGTCGAAAGATCTTACAACGACAATTTCTAAAAACCTGATTGTTCGAGCAATCAGGTTTTTTCATTTCTCCATTTGTAAAATTAATTCACATCAGAATACTCCAATGCTTTAAATCTATTCTTAGTTAACCATTTAGCTATATCTTTTGCTAAAGCATGTCGACCCCTTCTATTTTCAAGCCTGAAAATTGGGACGTGTATTTGTTTTTTTGAAATCCCTTGCCTAAAAGCTGCTTTAGAAGGAAATCCTAATAATCTATATAAATAATTTCCTGAAATTAAAATACCATATTCGGATATTAAATCTTTTTCTAATTGGTTCTCATATTTTCTAATTGGACCTAAATTATTCATTGTAATTAACTCTAATAAGTTTCAATTCATTCTACGTTATGCTTTGATATTATCAAATTGTTTTCTCGCTCATTGAGAAACCGTAAAATCAAGAATTAACATATTGAATAAAAAGGAGAATATATATTGCAGTTTGAAAGTTCTGCAAGGAAAAACAAGAATAAATTGCTTAAAAAAGATGATGTTCTTTTCATAAGGACTAAATTTTGGGCAAGAATGGTTGTATTTCTTGCTGGTTTTATCGATGACCCAAAGAAAATGCAAAGATCCTTTTCGCCAGATAAATTTAAAGATGGTCAATCACAGCCAAAAGATTGGGAAGGTTATTATAAAGGATTGGTTAAACAACCTTTAAGAAGAACAGTAGATAAAACAAATGATCTTATACCAAATTCTGAGAAAATATTTGACATGCCTTTGTGGGAAATTTTTTATTCTGAAATTACAACAGATAAACAAATCGAAAAATTAGTCTTTAATATAAAAGATATTAGAATATTTAACCGAATTATAAAAAAAGAATCAAATAGTTCTACATTTCACCTAAAAACAAGAAACCTTTCAAAAATAATTGAATATTTAGTGAGTCAATCAACATTTGACGCCTTGAATGCACTAACTATTTTATTATTAAATTTTGAGCTTAGAGTCGATACACATATAAATGACAAGCTTATATATAAGAAATCAATAATGTCTGCCATTCTAGAAATATTAATAATAATGTCAGTGATTTATCCAATTAAAAATTGCTATGCAGAATTATTTTCATTATTCAATCAACGGTTTTCATATAATTGGTTTGAAGGTGATTCTAAAATGCTACTCTATGCAGATTACAAGTGGAGTTTGAATAAATTTGAGTTTACATATTTGAGTGAAAATCTATTTAATATCGTAGAGTCAGCAAAGTCATTAAATATTATTAATGACAAAAATGTAGTTAAGTTTCTGTACAATTTTAATAGATCTGATAATGAATTAATGGATCAAGCTTTATATAACCTCTACAAGGAAAACAACCATGATCAAATTTCGGAAATTTTTAACAAAATACTGCTACAATAAGTTATAGGAATTTGGTGTTCTTCGTTTATCAAAATATAAATAATATAATATGAAAAAAGGAAACAATAGAAAATTTCTTACTTCAACTAAAGTCAATGTTTTAGGAAGAGCAGGTTATATTTGTTCACATCCAACTTGTGTTTTAAATTTAATTGGCCCAAAGTCAGATAGTCTAGGAACTATATCAATTAGTGAAGTATCGCATATTGAAGGGGCTAATAAAGCTCCAAACAATAGATTCAATCCTAATTTAAGTGATGAGAAGTGTAAACATATAAGCAATGCAATTGCATTATGTAGAAATCATGCAAAAATAATTGATTCCGATCAAGAGTACTTCACGGTAGAATTGCTCAAACAATGGAAAATTGATCATGAAGCTAAAATGTCATACCAATCACAAAATATAAATGATTTTCACAACAAGCCACTGAACGAATGTAATAAAAGCGAGTTATTATATAAAAGGTTCAATTGTATTCAACTACTGATTAATGAGAAAGATTCTAAGAAAAGAATAGCAAAGAAAAATATTATTAAACAATCAATATTAATATTTATTTCTATAATAGCTGTGGGTTACTATATAGAAGATTATCTATTTTCTTTCTTCTTGTTTTTAATATTCAGTATTTTTCCAGCTACAGCTATCATTTGGGATTCATATAGGAAAAGCACTAAATTTGAACAGAGACAATTAAATTTTATTCAAGATATAGATTTTATTCTTAAAGAAAGAAATATAATTTAATGAGTTTATAATTTCATCTAATCTTTGTTATTCAAAGCGATGTCTACTCGTTTTTTTATTATCTGTGTTTGTTTTCTATATGAAAATATGAATAATATTAAAAGACCAACTACTAAGAATTCAGATGCGAAATTATTAATAAATTGATATTTATTTGAAATTAATTCAAAGATTTTTAATGATGAAAGACAAACAAATAATGAAGAAATCGTTCTATACATATTGTTTGATTCCAATAACTGATTAATAAGATCGTCTGATTTAGATGCAATTATGTAATCTTCATGTGTTGAATATTTAATAATCTTGAAAAACTTCAATATCGGTTCAATAATTAATGAACCAATTCTACTAATTATTAACCCAATAAAATAGTATACAAATAATCCTATAATAATATCTTTCTGAACAAAATCATATTTTGTTAAAGTTTTAGATAAAGCAACAAATATAACACCCGGAAGTAAATTGTTAAACAGGTTATAGGAGGATATTTTACTAATCAAATCATTCATGAAAGTATATGTTAGTTATATTAGAGTATATTTTACATGTGTTTGGTAATTATTAGCTAACTCGTTTACAGATTTGCTACAAAAATAAATTAATTAGTTGGGATCAAGTCTTCATATACATAAAATTTATCCTCATTTGCACCTGAAATAGCCATCACTGTAGGCACACCAAGTTTTCTATCTTGAGAAATGAAACTGTTGAATGTTGCAATATCTGTACTAGATGGATTGGGAGCAGATGTTGGATGTGAGTGCCATACACCAACAACCATAAGATTATTAGATGTTCTGCGAATAAATGTTTTTTCAAGAGGAATTTGCCCGCTTCGGCCTAAATCAATATGAGCCATTGAAGAGTTTGCTTCTTTTGTATAGTCAAAAAAATCTAAGATGTAAATTTCTGATAACTGTTCGTTAATAGTTCCATACATATAACCCCCTGCTTCAATTGGACTATTTAATTCTTTAATTTTATGCATTTCTTTTAATACTTCTTCATTAACAATAACCTTCCAATCTGAATTTCCATTAGATTCAAAAACAATTACATTTGGAGCTTCAATAAATTCAGCTGCCAGAGGTAAGCCATCATCATTAATTGGGTTAATAAACACACCAGATTTCATATTCGAACTTAAAATTTTCTTAATAGCTGAAAAAACAACATTTGCATGAATGCTAACTATGTAATCTGGCATTTTTGTTGTTGTTGAGGTACAACCAAACCCAAGTAGCAACTCTTCGTCTAAAAAACTCTTGGATGATTCATATTTCAACCACTCTGCAATGAAATAATATCTTTTATCTTTGGCTAATAAAATGAGCTGATAATATAAAAAATTAATACTGTATGACGATCCTAAAGCTGTAAAAAAACATACTCCCAACTTTCCTTTATTGAAAATTTCAGCTTTAAACAATTTACATCTAGGGCCATCGATTTGAGATATTATTTTACTAACTAGTGGGTTTGCTGTTGAATCTATTATTAATTCATTTTGTCTCAATATGCTAGCCAAATTATCCTTAATATCTAAGATGTTTTCTTTGTGCTTTGTAATATCTACATTAGGTACAATATCTTTAGCCATTAACTCAATATAGTCTGTTTTATACATATGGATATCAGAAAGTCCACCAGCATGCCTTGCGACGTTATGAGGCATAATTGAATCTTCATCAACGACAGTTAATTTTGACAAACCTCCCCTCAATGCACTGTTAATGAATTTACTACCAAGCGCTCCTGCCCCTAAGAAAGTTGTTGATGGTAGAGGAAGCTCTCCAGAAACCTCACTGTACAGTTTGGAAGAAGGTGGTTCACATGTGATGACTTCGCTAAGCTTGCCATTTTTTGAGATTGGATTCTTTTCATTTTTTTTTCTTTCTAAAAAAAAGAATCGTAATTCAAGATTTCTTGCAGTAGGATCTCTTGATAAACCTATTATGGTTGGATCAATATATGTGGGTCTCCAAAGTCCAATACATATCATCAGCCCTTTATTATCAGGGTCAATTTGATCAAATCCATTTTTATTGTTCTGATTTGGGAGTTTAAAATGTTCTTCAAGATTTAATTTTGCTCTTATCAAGGGTTTTAACATTCCCAATTTTTTTAACCCTTTTTTAAGTGATTCAACATCAACCCATGATGAATAGTATGCATCATGTTGAATTTCACTAGAATTAGCCCAACAAAAAATTCCTGGTATTCTAGATAAGTATGAATTATTCAGCTTTTTAGGTTTCTGGCTCATGTGAATCGTTGCTTTTTTCAATGAGATTGTGTTCACATTTAATTGAACCAGATTGTTATCAGCAATATGTGAAGAGACAGATTTCAAATGTTTTGATCCATTTTCGTAAGCCAGAACATCAGTCATGAAATAAGAAAAGCCACCAGTAGTGTTCATCCCAGCTAAATTCTGGAATGAACCAGAATCAATTATACCTGATGCTATATTTTTAGCACTGTATGGAATTGGATCCCAGCCATCTTCATATAATGTTTCAGTTTTTGCATCATTAAGCCATTCATTTAATCGCTCTAAGATACCATAAACACCTTTTCTATTGTACAGTTCTTGTTTGCCACTTCTTACTAAACATAATGAAGCAGGTTGATCTGCGGAAGTTGGATTCAAGTGTTGTAAATTTCTAGGGAAATTGGCTCTATCACTTAACACTTCAGGTGCTAAAACCCCAACATGAAAAATCGAGCGGTATTTAAGTAAAATTGGTTCAATATCTAGAATCTTTTTATCAATAGGTAGTAGCAATATATCCGTATTAAAGTTCAACTTAACTATGAATGAGTCATCTGAACTATTTTTTTCAAACTTTATACTTTGTGATTCAATTGCTCCAAAGTTTGATATATTTAAAATTTCCCATCGTACATTCCTAGGCAATGAATCGTATTCATTCATTATTCCCATATCCACCGCCTTGAGAAGATGTAGATGAGGATATGCCTGCTGAAGCTATAAAAGTAGCTTTTGTAGGGCCACTTGAAGTAAATTTAAATACTATATTTTTTACTTTTTTTGCACTATTGTCTGCAGTGCATAAAAATCTGTTTTTAACTGTTGCATTTACATCTTTTCCAAATGCAAGCATCTTATGATATTTACTTCGTGCATAGGGATTTGGTGGTGTTTTATCTCCAAATTTTCTACTACTACAAACTACATGAGATTTATCATTTATAGGGTGATTTAGAGAATCATAAGCATCCTCCGACCATTCAAATTCGTTATCTCCATCTTTAACAACATCTCTGCCAAGGGAATGTCTTGAGCAATGATGCGGGGCTAATAAAACATTCCACTCAAGTTCATCATCTGTAGCCTCTTCACTTAACCTTTCCCAAATTTCAACAGTTGAGTCTCCACCTAGTAGAATTTTTGAGGTTTTAGATCCTACTGTAATATTCCATTGAATTACTAGACTTGCAGGATTTGAAGAGTTTTTAGGCTCTCCTTCTTTAGCTTTTGGTATATCTCCTTCATCATCGTTAGGAGCTAATAAGCGCCATTCTAATCCGTCTGTGATTTTATTTAAAGATCTATCTGTAGATGTTAGGACTACTAGTCTATTACCATTCTTTTCACCATCTGCTGTCCCAATTAATTTTTTTCGTCTTTTTATCTCACTTAATAATGGTTTTGATGCATCTGTTACATAATTTGGATTTTCGGAATATTTACTGCACCAAATTTCATTGACAACGATTTTGACGTCTCCCTCATCTGGATCATCATCTCGACTATCTGGTTTACCTAAGTGGAATATCTCACTAAAACCTCTTAAATGGTCTTCATCTGGATGAGTTAATATAAACACATCTAAATAATCATTATCACATGATTTTCTTATTATTGGTGCATAATCGTTTGTATCATCGTTCTCATCTGCTGCTTTTAGACGATAATTATTGTCAGTCATGACTGTTTGTCCATGCGCTTGAATCAATGAGGCATCGCCATTATCACATGCGAAAAAAGTTATTTTGTTATTTGCCATTATTTATCTCATTAGTAGGATAAAATATAAATGGGGGCAAATTTAATTTTTTCAATTGATTTGTAGCTAAATTATCTTTGTATATCAGTGTATTATAACGAGTATGGCTAGAGTTAAATCTCATATTATAATTACAGACTTCATTAGTTAATTACTTAAAAAAATTATCAATTGAAATAAACAAAGCTTTAAAAATGAGGCATCTTTTGGTTAGTCCAAACTTATATATTAAATAATAAACAACTTTTCATAAAAAAAGCCATTGATTTCCCATTGGCTTTTTTTATTAATCTTCATTATTAACTTTTCAGTCTCATGTTATGTGTCGCGCCAATCTCACTTTATGTGGCGAGAGTCTCAAGTTATGTGTCGCTCTACGCGGCAACAGCTTTAATCCCAACTCAACGCGCCACCGGTTTGGTACTCTGTGACTCTTGTTTCGAAGAAATTTTTCTCTTTGCGTAGGTTGGATTGTTCGTCTAACCAACCTAGTGAACATTGCGCACCTGGGAATGGTTCTTCCATACCTAATGAGCGAGCTCGGCGGTTAGCGATGTATCGGAATTGTTCGCTGTGGTCTTGGGCGTTATAGCCCAATATTGGGCTTTTTAAGATGTATTTTGCATAGGCACCTTCAGCGGCTTCTGCTTCATCCCACATCTCACGAATAGCTTTGGGATCAAGTGTTATGTCGTTTTCTTGGAATATTTGCTTAACGACACGTATACCAAATGAAGCATGCATCACTTCATCGCGCATAATGTATTGCAATTGTTCAGCCGTGCCTTTCATCAGGCCACGTCTTTGCAGTGAAAAGATTGGAGAAAAGCCGTTGTAGAACCAACATCCTTCAAAAATAGCAGCGAAGAAAATATAAGCCATTATAAATTCGTGCAACTCATCTTTATTGTTTAGGTCCATATCTGCGCGTAACACTGAATCTAACCTTCTATTTGCAATTTGAATTTTTTGATTAATTTCTGGAACAACACGGTATCGATTATAGATTTCACCTTGATCCAGGCCAATTGTTTCAATGCAATGTTGGTAAGTCCAAGTATGCAAGGCTTCTTCATACACTTGACGCGCCTGATAAATTTGTAACTCGGGAGCACTCATTTTTTCCATAACAGCCAAACCAATATTTCGCATAGCAAGAATATCAGAAGTTGTAAGGTATGAAAGTACATTGGTATAAACATGACGTTCATCATCATTAAGCTTGTGATGATAATCATGCACATCACTGGTCATATTGATGTCCAATGGTGTCCAATGGTTTTTATTGGCATTAAGAAAGTATTTCCATGCCCAAGGATATTTAAATGGAGCCAATTGATTGATGTCTGTTTGTCCATTAATCACACGTTTATCTTCAGCCTTTACTGGATCTACAGCAACTCGGGCGTTGAATTCTTTGTTTTCTGGTGTGTGGTTAATTGGTTCATGTTGTTCAACTTCTTGTTTTTTAACAACATGTTTTGTTGTTTCTTCAGCCGTCGGTGCTTTTTCAACCTCTTTAGCTTTGCTAGAACTTGACTTGTCAAGGCCTAATGGATCATCCCAATTGTACATTGTATAACTCCTAAATTTTGCAGATACAATACTAGCACTTTTTTGGGTAAAGTGATAGCATCAATTTTAATTTATTTTCACTCTTTTATTTATAAGCCTTGACCTAAATAAAACAATTTTTCTTTACATGGCTTTTTTACATTAAAAACTCTCTTTAAATCAGTAATTTAGTGTAAATTTTTGTCAGTACCAGTTATTTACAACAACAGAATTTCATTCGAATTAGATGTAATTCTACCTAGTTTGAATTTCAATAATACTTATAATAAACAGGGTTTAGTAAAAAAGGCAACTTACCTCTTCGCAGCAACTTAAAGGCTTTTCAAATTAATCTTACAACAAGAATTTGTTATGATACATAACGAGTATTCTTACTAAAATGAAAAGCCTATACAGTCAAAACAATCAATACTTATTGGCATGCCTCGCAATCGGGGTCTAATATCGAACAAGCTGCTGGAGCTTGAGAACCTGATTGTTTAACAGTTCCGTCTTTTAGATCTCGTTCATCAGCTGATTTTTCAGCTTGGGTAGCACCTAAAGAGCGTAAGTAATAAGTGGTTTTCAGGCCTCTTACCCATGCCAATTTATAGATTGAGTCCAATTTTTTACCTGATGGCTCTTTCATATAAATGTTTAAAGATTGGCCTTGGTCAATCCACTTTTGACGGCGAGATGCTGCTTCTATCAACCAACCAGCATCGACTTCAAAAGCAGTGGCATATTTATCTTTTAACTCTTCTGGAACGCGATCTATTTTACGAACACTTCCATCAAAATATTTCAAATCATTAATCATGACATCGTCCCAGATATCTAATTTTTTGAAATCTTCGACCAAGTATTTATTAACGATAGTAAATTCACCTGACAAGTTTGATTTAACAAACAAATTCTGATATATCGGCTCTATTGATTGCGAAACTCCCGAAATATTTGATATTGTCGCTGTTGGTGCAATTGCCATGGTATTTGAGTTACGCATGCCTTGTGATTTTATTTTTTTACGTAATTTTGCCCAATCCATTGTCGATGATTTGTCCATTTGAATAAAATCACCGCGTTCTTTTTCTAGCAATTCGATAGAGTCAATTGGCAATATACCTTGTGACCAAAGTGACCCTTCGTAACTTGGATAAGCTCCGCGAATTTCAGCTAAATCGCTTGATGCTTGTATGGCAAAATAAGAGACAGCTTCCATTGACTCATCGGCAAACTGTATGGCCTCTTCGGTTGTGTATGCTAAATTTTGTTTATATAACGCATCTTGGAAACCCATTAAGCCAATACCCACTGGTCGATGCTTTAAATTTGAACGACGTGCTTGAGGCACACTATAAAAATTATAATCAATGACGTTATCTAACATACGCATAGCTGTGGTCACTGTTTTTTCGAGTTTTTTGTAGTCAATGCCTTTTTCTGTTGTGTGCTGAGGTAAATTGACCGAGCCTAAATTACACACGGCAATTTCTTCATCAGAAGTATTAAGTGTAATCTCGGTACACAGGTTTGAACTATGAACCACACCAACATGTTGTTGTGGTGAACGGACATTACAAGGATCTTTAAAGGTAATCCAAGGGTGCCCTGTTTCAAACAACATTCCTAACATTTTTCGCCAAACATCAGTAGCATTTACTTGTTTAGTATTAATCATTTCACCAGCTAAAGCTTTTTTCTCATATTCTTCATATTTAGCTCTAAAGGCTTTTCCATATAAATCATGCAGCTCTGGTGCTTCTTCAGGAGAAAAAAGCGTCCATTTTTCCTCTTTGGCAACGCGTTCCATAAACAAATCAGGGATCCAATTCGCGGTATTCATGTCGTGGGTTCGACGTCGCTCATCTCCTGTATTTTTACGTAAATCCAAAAACTCTTCTATATCGATATGCCATGACTCTAAATAAGCACACATCGCTCCTTTACGTTTTCCACCTTGATTCACTGCTACAGCTGTATCATTGGCAACTTTTAAGAACGGTACAACACCTTGTGACTCTCCATTTGTGCCTTTGATTCGTGAACCTAAACCACGTACACGTGACCAATCATTGCCCAAGCCTCCTGCATATTTAGATAAAAGAGCGTCATCCTTTATGGCATCAAAAATTCCTGCCAAATCATCGGGAACCGTTGTTAAGTAACAACTCGACAATTGTGGGCGCAAAGTACCTGAATTAAACAGTGTTGGCGTTGAGCTCATAAAGTCAAAAGAGCTTAGTAAATTGTAAAATTCAATCGCTTTACCCTCACGATCAACTTCATTAATGGCTAATCCCATTGAAACACGCATAAAGAAATTTTGAGGCAATTCAATTTTACTATCACCACTGTGTATAAAGTATCTGTCATACAAGGTCTGAAAGCCAAGATACGTGAAATCTAAATCACGCTCTGGCTTGATTGCTTTCCCTAACAAATCTAAATCATAATTACAGAGTTCTGGAGTCAATAACTCTAAATCTACTGCTTTGTGAATATAGGATTTAAAACTCTTTGGATAAAGTTCTTTCATTTCACTTTGTGTTGCTGTTTTATCTTCTTCGAATAGGAAGGACAACACTTCTGTACGCAACCCATCTAATAGCAATCTTGCCGCTACTTTTGAATAATTTGGATCTTTTTCAATATACTGCCGCGCACACATCACTATGGCTGAACTTAAATCTTTTTCAGCTATACCATCAAATATATTTCGGTAGGCTTGTTTTACAATCAATTCTTTTTCTACACCACTCAACCCTGCAACGGCTTCAGTAATAATTGTATTTAATCTCTCATCATCCAACAGTTTCCTGCTGCCGTCGCTGGCAATAACATGTATTTTTGGACCAGTAATTTTTTTCTTTCTTCGTGCTTTATTTTTAGCTCTTTTTTCTGCTTGTTTTGCACGATAAATCACATAATCTCTTGCAACTTTATGCTCGCCAGACCGCATTAAAGCCAACTCTACCTGATCTTGTATGTCTTCAATATGAATAGTGCCGCCATCATCTAAGCGTCTAAACAATGCACTGATTACTTCATTTGTCAAACTTTCAACTTTTTCTCGAATCCTTCTTGATGCTGCTGCTTGCCCGCCTTCAACTGCTAGAAAGGCTTTTGTCATTGCTACTGAAATCTTCGAAGCATCAAAAGCTGTTATCTTGCCATTCCTACGAATAACTCTATATTCGCCTGGTGCTGATACTTTAACCTTTCCTTCTTCCGTAGAATCATTGGTTGTTAAGTGTTTTTGACTTTGATCATTTTGCATTTCTGTGTGTTGCATATCCTCTCCAGACATTTAATACTACCCTTTATATTTCGACGTGTGATTACGATTTTCCCATCCCATTTTAACAAAACCAAACTCTAAAACTGTGAAGTGTTTCAGAAAATTGAAAATATGGATTTGTGTAAATTAGGCTTCTATCATAGATGATAATAGCTGACTAAATCAAGTGGAATGATTGCTTTATTATGAATAAATTTCAGCCCATTAAAAAAGCTTTTTTTTGTAAATTTTTGTTACATTCTCAATTCAAAATACAATCAATAACTTAGCAAATTAATCTCATGTGTTTTAAGTGAAATCTTGGCTAAATACCGTTTTCGATTTTTGTCTTTTTATGAAACCTCCAAAAGTTCAAAACCGCAACAACTGATAAAGCCAAAATCAATCCCAACCACAGCCCTGCCGCACCCATGTTTTTTTCAAAACAAAACCACCACGATGTAGCGAAACCAAAACCCCAAAAGGCCAATGCAGTTGCATACATAAGAAATTTTGTATCTTTGATCCCTCTAAGCGCCCCTGCTGCGGCGACCTGTATACCATCAGAAAGTTGGAAAATAGCAGCGAACAAAATTAGTTGCAGGGCAACATTTTTTACATTGATGTCTTTAGTATATAAATCGACGACAATCTCCGGAAACAAAAACATAAAACCCGCTAAGAATAGTTGTACAACAAAGATCAAACCAATACCAATCATTCCTGCTTGCCGTGTATCATGTGTTGACTTTCTTCCTAATGCATTGCCAACTCGAACAGTAATGGCCATTGATATACCTAATGGCACCATAAATAGAAGTGATGCAAAATTTAAAGAAATTTGATGAGCTGCTATGACTTCAGGCTCAAGTCTTGAAGCCAACATTGTAACGACAGAGAAAAAACCACCTTCAGCAAATAGGGCCATACCAATTGGCAAACCAACAGCCAATACCTTTACAATCACAGCCATATCAATTTTTTCTAGGTGTGAAAAAATTTGTAATTCACGAAACCAGCGATGCTTTGCCAAAACCAGAGCAAAGACAATGGTTTGTATTAAAATTGATAATGCTGACGCATAACCACAGCCTGCCACACCTAATGCTGGCATACCCAATTTTCCAAACATCAATACATAATTTAAGGGTATATTTAATGACAAGCCCAAAAAACTTATATACATGGTCATACGTGTATGCGATAAACCGTCCGCCACATACCTAAAAACCAAAAACATTGGAAAACTCAGTATACCCCATGAGATTGCTTGCAAGTATTCGATTGCAAAGGGCAAAACCTCTGCCCTTGTACCAAATAAATCAAATAGCGGTGTTAGGTTTCGAATCAAAATAAAAAACACCATGCCAATAATTAATGCCAACCACATTAACTGCCGAACTAAAGGGGCAATTTTCTGCTTTTCTTTAGCGCCATCTAATTCAGAAATCATCGGTGGAGTTGCCATCAATATACCCAAGACAAACATTACACCAATGGCCCAGATTGCCCCGCCAATTGACACAGCTGCTAATTGTATAGTGCCAAGACGGCCTGCCATAATAGCATCAACTACACCTACCAACATTACCGTTAGCTGGCTTATCACCAATGGTATGGATAATTTAATGGTTTGCTTAATATGGTAATTTTTAGTTTGTTGATTCATACTAACATCATCTATAATATTGCAAAAAAGTAAAGAGTTATGACAAGCAAAACAGCATTAGTTACTGGGGCCACAGGCTTTTTAGGTAAACACCTGTGCCAACAATTATCACAACAAGGTTGGCTGGTCTATGCTTTGTGTCGAAATCAAAAAAAAGCAAAAGAACTTGATAATAGTGTGCAAATTATTAATGGTGATATTTTAGCCCCAGAAGGATTTACTCAGCAAATTCCCAAAAACTTAGATGCCATATTTCATACAGCTGCCAGTACAAATACTTGGTTTAAGAATAATAAGTTGCAAACATTAACCAATCTAACAGGTACACAGAACATTATTGATTTGGCAATGCGTTATCAAGCTATAAAATTAATACACATTTCTTCTGTGGTTGTTTATGGTTTACATGCAAAAATTAAAAATATTGTCGAAGACATGACTAAATCCGGAGCCCAGAGCTCAATCAATTATGTTAAAACCAAGACTGCTTCAGAAAAATTAGTACTCAACACAAAAGGGCTCAATGCTGTCATCATCAACCCAACCCATATCATAGGACCAGGAGATAAGCACAATTGGGCACGCTTAATAAAAATGATCGCTGAGAACAAGCTACCCAGCATTCCCAATGGCTCGGGTTCTTTTGTCGACGTGCGTGATGTAGCAGCAGGGATTATCAATGCTTTTCATTATGGCGAACCAGGAGAAAACTACCTACTTGGAGGAACAGACATGAACTTCAAACAATTTGTCATTTGTGTTGCTAATAAACTCAATGTGCAGGCTACAAAAGTTCAATTACCAAATTTTTTATTAAAAGTACTCGCCCATGTCAAAAATATTGCCTCCTATTTTAGTCAAAAAGAACCAGATATCACTCCTGAATCTGTGGCTTTGATTTCAGATGTCTATGCCTGTAATTCATCAAAGGCGCGAACACAAATCAAATACACAACCAGAGATTTCGAAAGTACAATTTCAACAACTCTTAGCTACCTCAAATCTGAAAAAATTATTCCCTAATCTTGATGCTCTTCTATTTTAAGTCGTGACAATTTGTTCGCATATCTACTTTGAACCACTTCAACAATGACCAAGATAGCCAATATAAAGTAAAAAGTTGTTTTACTCATTGGCGTAATTGGAAAGCTAAAGAATTTCAAATGAGCTAGGTGACCACCTTCACTAATAAGCATTATACCGACAATAAAGAGGACAAATAATCCTAACACTTCATACATACGATTTCTTTGTAAAAATTCTGCCACTCTGTCTGCTAACCAAACCATTAAAACTGCACTAATCAAAATAGCAATTGCCATTACCCAATAATTGTCAGTTAATGCCATAGCACTTAAAATAGAATCAAACGAGAAGACTAGATTCATAACGACCACCATGGTTAGAATTTTATTAAAGGATTGAGTCTCAACCTTTAAATGCATTTCATCTTCTAATGATAGCATATGCCAAATTTCTTTCATTGCCGTATACATTATAAATATACCACCAAATAAAACTATCAAGGCGTGGATATTAAAGGTTCCTTCAGTCACCCCTTCCCAATTGAAATGCAGAACAGGGTCCTGAAAATACTGAATTAATTTCATCAATACAAATAACAAGACCAAACGTAAAGCAACGGCAATTCCAATACCTAATTTACGCAAACTAGCTTGCCTAGATTTTTCCACACGTTGAGATTCCAAAGAAATATACAACAAATTATCGAACCCAAGCACTGCCTGCAATAATGTCAGCATCATCAAAGTCAGTAAATTTTCAATAGTAAATAAATCCATAAGTCATCACGTTAATTGTTAAAAAAAACATTATACCTCAACTTAATAAGAACGCAAAGGGTGCAAAGAAGGAATAAAACCTCTTAAAGGATTGACTTTAGACTATGATAGGATAGATTAACAAACCTTACTCCTAATCTAAGTTAAACAAACCTTTGAAATTCTTCACCCTATCTTTGCATCCTTCACATTACATCATATGAACAATAACCCCCATCCATTTGAAAAATTAACACCAGAGCTCATCATGGATGCTATTGAAGAACAAGGGCATTTATGTAATGGTAGTGTATTTGCAATGAACAGCTACGAAAACAGGGTGTACCAAATTGGTATCGAAGAACAACAACACCCCATAATTGCTAAATTTTATCGCCCTAATCGATGGAATAAAGCACAAATACAAGAAGAACACGACTTTAGTTTTGAGCTACTAGCGCATGATATACCTGTTGTTGTTCCGCTAAAAGATAAAAACAAAAATAGTTTGTTTGAACACGAAGGTTTTACCTTTTCCTTATTTCCAAGAAAGGGCGGGCATGCCCCTGAATTAGATCACAAAGAAAACCTACAAATTATGGGACGAATGCTAGCTCGGCTACATTTAATCGGCGAAAAACATTTATTCATACACCGGCCAAAACTCGATATTATAAGTTTTGGCAAAAACTCTATTGACTATGTTAGCAACGACTTCATTCCTTTTGAACATAAGTCAAATTATGATACTGTATGCCATCAACTGATACAGTTGATGCAACCTAAACTTATCAACTGTCACAATATACGTGTCCATGGAGATTTACATATTGGTAATATTTTAATGCGTGATGACATCCCAAACCTTGTAGATTTTGATGACTCGCGACTAGCACCAGCTATTCAGGATATTTGGATGTTACTTTCAGGCGAAAATGAAGAACAGAAAGCACAACTGCAAAAGGTAATCACAGCATACAGTGAATTTAGAGCCTTTCCATACAACGAATTAAAAATGATAGAGTCTTTAAGAACCTTAAGAATCTTGCACCATTGCGCTTGGTTAGCTCGTCGTTTTGATGACCCTGCATTTGAATCTGCCTTCCCTTGGTTTGACCAAAATAGTTATTGGCTTCAGCACATCAATGACTTAAACAACCAACTTGATGCCTTGCAAAAAAATGAATAAAATACATTATCACCAAGCAGCTGCAGTCACAATATGAATTATACCGCGCTTATAAATCAAATTAATAAATGGGCTACTGAACTCGGGTTTTCGCAAGTTGGTATTTCAGATATCGATCTATCAGAAGCAGAAGCCCATCTAAAAAACTGGATTGAAAAAGGCTTTCACGGACAAATGGAATTTATGCACAAACATGGTTCAATGCGTACTCATCCAGAACAATTAGTAGAAGATACAATACGAATTATTTCACTGCGATTTGATTACTCATACAAATCGGTTATCCCCTATCAAGAAATCCTAAAACAACCCAATAAGGCTGCCATTTCTAGATACGCCATGGGCCGAGACTACCATAAATTAATTCGAAAAAAACTAAAAACACTAGCTGAGAAAATAAAACAAGAAATTAAAGGCTTTAATTACCGTGTATTCACTGATTCTGCACCTGTGATGGAAAAAGCTATCGCAGAAAAAGCAGGAATAGGCTGGATAGGAAAGCACAGCAATGTGATAAATACCAAATCAGGCAGTTACTTTTTCTTAGGTGAAATTTACACCAATATACCCCTCCCAATCAGTAAAAAAGCAAGTTTTCATTGTGGAACATGCACGAAATGTATCGACGCCTGCCCAACAAAAGCCATCGTTGCTCCTTTTCAAGTTGATGCCAGACGTTGCATATCTTATTTAACTATCGAACATAAAGGGGAAATACCAAAAGAATTCCATAAAGCCATTGGAAACCGTATTTACGGTTGTGATGATTGCCAAATGGTTTGTCCCTGGAACAAATTCTCATGTGACTCAAAAGTCACCGACTTCCTACCAAGAAACCAATTTGACGAACCAGATTTAAAAGAACTATTATCTTGGGATGAAAAAACTTTTTTAAAAAGGACCGAAGGATCCCCTATCAGAAGAATTGGTTATGATTCCTGGAGGCGGAATTTAGAGATTGCTTATTTAAATAAAAGAGGATGTAAATAAAACTACTAAAAAAAATTGACACACAGTTTTATTTACATCCTCTATTTCTTATCTCTGCAATCTTAAAATTATTATATATACAGGTTTATATATTGCAAAAAAAAACCTGTAAATCTTACTTTACAGGTTTTATCTAATAATAAGTATATGTCTAAATTTATATACAACCACCTGGTTTATGAGGAGCTTGTAGAGCAGTAGCATCACATAACCATTCCAAACTGCCACCAACATCTGTCGGATTCAATGTGATTGTTAAAGCATTTAAGTCTGTATCTGTACTAGCATAAGTACAAGTAATTGTACCACCATTCGCACCACCAGTTACTTCTACAGAACCTACATTAGCACCTGTAATAGTATTAGCAGCTGGCAAGAAAGCAGCCACATTAGATGTTAGTGCAGCCAAATCATTAGTAGCACTCCAACGTTCAGAAACTGCTAATTTAGCACCATTTGACAACGCCAAACATTCACCAGCTTTAGAACGTGTAGTGTAATCTCTGTATGCAGGAATTGCATAAGCCATTAAAATACCAATAATTGCTATTACAATCATTAGCTCAATAAGCGTAAAGCCCGCTTGTGTTTTTTGATTTTTCATAATTTTTACCTCATTTTATATAATAAATAATTTTAATGAAGGTGGTCAGAGAACAGCTCTTAAAAACCTTCTTGCTTTCCTTTGGTTTTATAATATTTTAATTGCGAATAGTTTTCAATATAAATTATGTAAACAATAGTTAATTGCAAGTATTTGTAATTTATATATGTTTTTTTTATCATCAATATTAACACATAAAATTTATTGACATTTATTGTCACAAACCATTTATAAAACATGAGAATTTAACGAATGTAAGAATGAGCTTGTTTAAATACACTGAAGCGTTTTATAATCGTAAACGTCTTCATTCCAAATTGGGCTATAAGTCACCTGATGAGTATGAAAATGCAAGTTATTAAACTGTGTCCGTATTTAAGGGTATAGGTCACTTGACTGTCATTACATATAATAATATCTGTGTCAGTTTTTTTGGAGTATAAGTCAGTATACAAAGGTATTTCAATCCAATGAAAGCTTATGTACAAATGTTTAACAGTTTCCTGGTCTAAGTTCAAGTGGCAATGATGACGCATCACACGTCCATTCTAAACTTCCACCCACATCTTCAGGGTTAAACACAATGTTCAAGGTATTTAGGTCTGGATCAGCACTAACAAAAGTACAAGTGATTGAACCACCATTAGCACCACCAGTCACTTCTACAGAACCCACATTTGCCCCTGTAATTGTATTTGCAGCTGGCAGAAAGGCAAGTGGGTTACTTGTTAGCGCAGCCAAATTATTAGTAGCACTCCAACGTTCAGATACTGCCAATTTAGCACCATTTGAAAGCGACAAACACTCTCCAGCTTTGGATCGAGTTGTGTAGTCTTGAAATGCAGGAATTGCGTATGCCATAAGTATACCTATTATAGCAATAACTATCATTAATTCAATTAATGTAAAACCTTTCGATTTAGTGTTGTTTTTAGTAGTCATCATAATTCTCATTTACACTAACAGAACAATTATCAATCAATCTGTTATATTTAATTATGACAAATATAATTTAATAATTTAAATTTAACAATTATGTGCCTATAAAACACATCTTAACTTAAGTTTTTAAACTTATGGAGCGATAATTAATACTAGTATAGCCCTAGCCTTAAGTCGTACTGACAATTATTGTTACTCAAATTATTTCATAACTTTAACACTTAAGATTGTTATGTTTTAAATAAATGATAGACTAGCATTAATTTTACTGTAATCAAACATTGAAAAATAACGCTAACAAACACATCATCTTAATTGGTCCAATGGGCGCAGGAAAAACAACGGTTGGTTCGATCCTTGCACATAAACTTGGGCTGGATTTTTATGATGTTGACAATGAGTTGGAGAAATGCTGTGGGGTGAGTGTAAATCTAATTTTTGAAATCGAAAAAGAACAAGGCTTTAGAAAAAGAGAAACTTCCATGTTAGACAAATTGTTAAACAAACCTGCATGTATAATCGCAACAGGCGGGGGAATCATTGTTACTGAAAAAAATCGAAAGCTAATTAAAGATTCATTAGCCACAATCATTTATTTAAAAACAGAAGTCAAACAACAGTTGTATCGACTTCGTAAAGACAAAAAACGTCCTTTGTTACAAACGGATGATCGCAAACAAAAATTAATTGATATGGCTGCCTATAGAAACCCTATATATCAATCATTAGCCACAAAAACTGTCAAGACTGGTCATCAATCCGCTTATAAAATGGCTACCATTATTATAAAACATTATTTATAACCACAATATGAATTCAAAAACTGTACAAGTAAACTTACCAAACAGCCGCTATGACATTGTTATCAATGATAGTCGTTTTGACTTTGAGTCAATTAAAGAATTATTAATAAATAGAAAAATTACTATTGTTAGTAATACAACAGTTGCACCGCTTTATGAAGAAGAAGTTAGAAATCAACTTTTTAACTATACAAATTGCATCTATACCATCGCATTACCCGATGGCGAAGAATATAAAACTCAAAAATCATGGAGTCAGATAGTGGATTTTTTAGCTGACAAAAACTTTAATCGCTCTGATTTACTTATCAGCCTTGGGGGAGGAGTTATCTGCGATATGACGGGCTTTGCAGCAGCTACTTGGATGCGTGGAATTAATTTTATCCAAATCCCTACTAGTTTACTCGCTCAAGTCGATGCATCTGTTGGTGGAAAAACTGCTATAAATCATGTCAATGGAAAAAATTTAATTGGGGCATTTCATCAACCGCAAGCAGTTATTATTAATACTTCAACTCTATCTACTCTTCCTAAACGTGAGTTTAGATCAGGCCTAGGTGAAACCCTAAAATATGGCCTCATTAATCAACCAAAATTCAGCCAATGGCTAAAAAAGCATTCCAGTAACATTAATGCCCAAGATTTACCTACTCTAACAAAATTAATAGCAAAATGTTGCCAGTATAAAGCCCAAATTGTTCAACTTGATGAAAAAGAATCAGGGATCAGAGCAATACTTAACCTAGGGCACACTTTTGCCCATGCCATTGAAACTTACACCCATTATAAAACCTTTTCTCATGGTGAAGCCGTTGCAATTGGCATGGTAATGGCTGCTGAATTATCTTATCTATTGAAATCTAGCACTCACAATCTACGAAAAGAACTCATAAAGCACTTGCAAGATTTTAATTTATTAACTATGCTATCAAAAGATATTAATGCTAAGAAACTTGTTGAGTTAATGCGTTTAGATAAAAAAGTTATTAACAATAAACACAGACTCATACTTTTAAAATCACTCGGAGATGCTTATATACAAGCAAATGTATGCGAAGAAGACATATTACAAGCCATAAAAAATTGCCAATATTGATCCTTTTAATAATTTCTAGTGCCTCATTAGCAAAAGACAAAATTAAGGATACAAATATAATTTGTTTTGCTGCAAAAAACCAATGGGTTTGTGCTCCTGAGGATAAGCAACATATAGCTAACACTAAAGCCAGCAAGCTAATTAATAAAAGTGAATCCGAACTAGAAACTTCTGAGGTTGTTATCAAAACATTAAATGCGCCTAAATTTAACAACTCTGGATCTTACAAAAATAAAACAAGCCCTATTGCACCAATTAAACAAGAACTGCCAAAAACAATTAAAACACCCCAAGATAATCCATATGCCAATTTATGGTCCCATCAACTTATCGGTGTTAGCACTCCACAAAATGCCATAAATTTTGTTAAGCAGAAAAACCTAAACAAAAATGATGTACTGATTGTAAAATCAAGTCGAAATGACCTTGATTGGTGGATTGTCTTGTATGGCTTATATAAAGATAAAGATACAGGACTACAAAACAACAATCTTCCTCAAACGATTGAAAAACCATGGCTAAGACCATTGAAAAATTTACAATTTAACGGTTTCATTGAAAAGTATTAATTTCAGTTTAAGTAAAATTAATACCACTACATAACGAAATCTTAATTATCAATACGATAGAATCCAACCTAAATTACCTGAGAATAATTATGTCAAAAGTCCTGTTATATGGAAACCTACTATGCCCTTACTGTTTTGCTGCAAAACGAATGCTCAAGCAAAAAAATATCAGTTTTAATGAAATTAGGGTCGACAAAAAAGTAAGCTTAAAGCAAGAAATGATTAGTAAGTCAGGGCGCTTCACTGTCCCTCAAATATTCATCAACGAGTATCATGTAGGTGGCTATGATGATTTAGTCGATCATGCCAAAACAGGAAAACTTGAAGAGTTACTCAGACTCTAATTTTTTTGGCCAAGCATTAATAATAGCATTAACCATTGTCGCCAAAGGGATGGCAAAGAAAACGCCCCAAAAACCCCAAATCCCTCCAAAGAATAGAACAGCAACAATAATGGCTACAGGGTGTAAGTTATTGACTTCAGAGAAAAGCCAAGGAACCAACACATTTCCATCAAGTAATTGAATAACTCCATAACTTATTATTAACCAAGCAAAATCTCCACTCCAACCAAATTGAAAAAATGAGACTAATGCAATAGGTATAGTAACTAAAGCAGCTCCAATATATGGAATCAATACAGAAAAACCTGTTAAGGTTGCAAGTAAGATAGAGTACTCCAAGTCAAAGAGTATAAACAAAATATAGGTTACCAATCCAACTATAAATATTTCCATGACTTTTCCGCGCACATAATTGCCAATTTGTTCATCAACTTCTCCCCAAATTGACAAAGTTAATTTTGAATCCCTTGGAATAAATCGTGAAAACCAATTCATAAGAACCTGCTTATCCTTCAACATAAAAAACACTAATATAGGTGTCAAAATAAGAAATATGCCAATCGAAATAACATTAAATACGGAAGATACTGTTTTTGACAAAACACTTTGACCCATTTGAGTTAGTTCAGTAGTAATAGTCGTAGTTAAAGATGCGGCCTGTTCTGTTGAAATAATTGCAGGGTACTTGTCAGGAAGCTGTTTAACAAATTCCAAACCTGTTGAAAGATAAGTTGGCAATTGTTGCACCAATTGAGAAACCTGGGTTATCAATACTGGAACAACCCAAAATATCAAAAACATTAATAAAGTTACAAATAATAAAAATACTATGATGACAGCAATTATTCGTGGGATTTTCAGTACCTGCAAACGCACGATTACACTTTCCAATAAATAAGCTAATACAACACTGCTTAAAAAAGGGGCTAATGGTTTACCAAGAAATATAATAACCGCAAACAACAGTATTAACATACTTATTAGAATAACGATTTGTGGATTGTTGAAGTTTCTCTTAAACCAACTTGAAAGTACGTTCATGAATAATGTATTCTAAAACTGGAAGCTCCACGTGGCAACACCTTCAATATGATGGCCAAGCGAACTATTTGATGATAATCTGCCAAATTCTGTATAACCAATAAGAATTGGTTTGTTAGCAAAACTTGTATACAAGCTAAACTCACCTAGGTGAAGTGATTGAGTTAATCCTATTTTATAGCTAACACTTGCAGTATCATCTTTTAAAATATTATTAAATATCAATGCTGTCGCGGGAGCTTGTTGCCTTGTTGTTAATTCAATATTCCATGAGAATGCATGATTAAGAGCTTGCTCAAAACCTAAAGAATAGACGGTCAGATCCTCCAATTTAAAAAGAGGGCTAATTGGACCATTGAATACATTTAAAAATGACTGAGAATAACCAGAATGAACACTGGGTTTTATACTTGAATATGATATCTTCTCAGCAGCCACACTAATTTTATTTTTTTCAGTCAGTGGCATCTCTAAAGAAAATGTATACTGGCTAGGTATATCAAAGTCACCTGGTTCAGAATAACTACTACCAAATGAATCAAACTCATTCATTTCAATTTGAGACTGATAGTTTAACGTGAAATTAATGTTTGCGGGTAAAGCCTGGGAAAAGTTTAAACGATAACCTGTTCCTCTGTTGGTATTGATTAAAGTTTTATCGCTATATGGTTGAAAAGAAGATGAACTCGAATATGTTGCTGATCCGTAAGAATCATCTAAAAACCTTTGTTGCACCAATACAGCCGCTAAACCAATTGAGCTTTTTCCATTTGTTATGACATAACCAGGAGTAAAAAATTCTTGCTCAATGACTTTAGATTTTATTTTGGAGCTTTTATAGCCTGCTGTAGCATTATAGTCAAATTGCATTTGTTCCATTAATAGAGATGATGCCTGAAAGTTTTCAGTAGCAAATGAAAAATGCAAATTGGTATCTCTAGTAAATACAGATAGCATATTTTCTGAAAATACTGGAACCGAGAAACGTTTATTGGTTTTAACTGATTTTGAATCGAATAAATAATTTGAATAATTGCTTATTTTTTTGTTAGCTGAATATTTAGACAAGTTATTAAAAAAACGTGGCATTAATTTATCTGAAATTTGATTTCGCCAATCGCCTAAATGCATGCTTTTAAAAGAGGCTTGTTGCAGACCTAAACTACCACCCACTACCTTGTCTGTAATTGCTGAATGCAATGACACATTTGCTCTTGCAACATATGTGCTAGCAATTGACAAAATTACCGATAGTGATAATACTAATTTATTAATGTTTTTCTAACCTGTATTTAAAATAATCATATATATATCGCATCTTCACAAATTATTAGCTATTTGTCAATAATGTTGGTATCTACACCACAATTCTTGCTAATGTTGCTATTTTACCACAACACAGATGTACTATCTGCTATATCAATCCTTTGAATCCAATATCTGTTCGATAATATTGACTTTCCCAACTAACCTCTTCGACACGTTTATAGGCTAAATTTTGCGCTTTTTTAAGGCTATTTGACATAGCACAGACACACAACACCCTACCGCCATTAGTAACTATTTTATTATCTTTCATCGCTGTTCCTGCATGAAATATTTTTGTGTTAGTAAAAACAGATGGCACATCTAAACCTGTGATTTTATTACCCGTTTTGTATGCATTTGGATAACCGGATTCAACCAAGACAACTCCCAATGCAGTTCGAGTATCCCATGATATTTTTTGCCCGTTTAATTGTCCCCGAATTGCAGCCAAACACAGTTCATCCAAGTTACTTTGTAGACGCATCATAATAGGTTGTGTCTCTGGATCACCAAACCTAACATTAAACTCTAAAACTTTGGGGTTCCCGAATTTATCTATCATGATTCCTGCATACAAAAACCCAACAAAAGGGCAAGATTCTGCTCGCATACCTTTTAATGTAGGCTTAATTATTAACTCAATGATTTTTTCGTATATTTCTTTTGTAACACAAGGAGCTGGTGTATAAGCCCCCATACCACCTGTATTGGGGCCTTTATCCCCATTATCGCGTGCTTTGTGATCTTGCGAAGTTGCCATAGGAACAAAGTTTTCACCATCAGCGATTACAATAAACGAGGCTTCCTCTCCTTCAAGAAACTCCTCAATCACAATCCTGTGACCTGCCTCACCAAAAGCATTTCCTGCCAACATATCATTTACTGTTGAAATAGCCAATTCTTCATTAGCTGCAATGACTACACCCTTACCTGCTGCAAGGCCGTCTGCCTTTATTACAAGTGGGTATTTTTGCTTACTTAAGTATATTAAGGCAGGTTCTATCTCTGTAAAATTAGCGTAGGCAGCAGTAGGAATCGCATATTTTTCTAAAAACATTTTACTGTAAACTTTTGAAGCTTCAAGCTTTGCTGCTTTAGCACTTGGGCCAAAACAATTAATTCTTGCTTGTTTCATTAAGTCTACCAAACCATCGCATAATGGCTGCTCTGGTCCAACAACAACTAAATCAATACCGGCTTCTTGGCAAAACCTTGTTAAAGCTGGATAATCATTTGCTGCAACAGCTACGTTTTCAACATTCTCTTCACTCGCGGTACCTGGGTTTCCTGGTGCCACAAACACTTTTTCCACAGTGCTTGACAAGCTTAATCGCCATGCAAGTGCATGTTCACGCCCCCCAGACCCAATAACTAATACTTTATTTTTCATACAACCACTCTTTTAATGATTAAAATGCCTCACACCAGTAAAAATCATGACAATGTTATGCTGATTTGCGGCTTCAATAACTTCTTCATCACGAATTGAGCCACCAGGCTGAATAACTGCTGCAATACCGCTAGCTGCTGCTTCATCAATTCCATCACGAAACGGAAAAAACGCATCAGAAGCCATAACAGATCCCGTTACCTTCAATTCAGCATCGTGAGCTTTCATTCCAGCTATTCTTGCACTCACAACCCGGCTCATTTGACCCGCACCAATACCTACAGTCATCAAATCTTTACCGTATACAATAGCATTAGATTTAACCCTTTTAGCCACTTTCCAAGTGAATTTCATGTCTTCTAATTGTTGTTTTGTGGGTTGCTTTTTACTCACTACAGTTAATTGATCATCCGTTAACTGCAAGATATCAGCATCTTGTACCAACATGCCACCGTTGACGCGTTTAAGCATTTGCCATGGTTGCTGTGGTATTTGCCATTGGCCACAGCTTAATATCCGTAAATTCTTCTTTGTTTTAAATGCTATGATTGCGCCATCATCATATTCTGGAGCCACAATCACTTCAACAAACTGCTTTTTTGTTATCGTTTTTGCTAATTTTTCTGTTACTTTTCCATTAAATGCTATTACACCACCAAAAGCAGAAGTTGGATCGGTTGAAAATGCTTTTAGGTATGCTAGCTCTAAATTTGATTCTAAGGCAACTCCACATGGGTTTGCATGCTTAACAATCACACAAGCAGGTGAGTCATTAAACTCTTTTACACATTCCAAAGCTGCATCTGCATCTGCTATATTATTGTAACTTAATGCCTTTCCTTGTATATGATGAGCGTTTCCAATTGTTCCTTTAAGCGCATTTTTTTCAACATAGAACGCCCCTTTCTGATGAGGATTTTCACCGTATCTTAAATGAGATCTATGTCTATATTGAGTAGTTAAATAACGAGGAAATTCCACTTTATCCCCAGTATCTTTGGTCGAACTAAGGTAGGTCGCAATCATACCATCATATGCAGCAGTATGGGCAAATGCCTTAGCTGCTAATATATGCCTGTTAGCATGGGAAATACCTCCATATGTTGCCATTTCATCTATAAATTCTTGGTAATCATTTGGGTTAACAATGACAGTTACTCTATCATGATTTTTTGAGGCTGCTCTTACCATTGCAGGTCCTCCAATATCTATATTTTCTATCGCGCCCTCCAAGCTACAATCATTTGCACTGATGGTTTGTTCAAAAGGGTAGAGATTTACAACCAATAAATCGATTGCTTCTATTCCATTTTTCGCCATGACTTCGGAATCAATTTCAGAACGTCCCAATAAAGCTCCATGTACTTTTGGGTGTAGAGTTTTTATACGCCCCCCCATCATTTCAGGGTAGCCCGTATAATCCGAAACATCAGTCACTTCATAACCCAAAGATTTAAGAAATTCAGATGTACCTCCTGTGGAGAGAATTTCTATACCTTGTTCGTGTAATCCTGCAGCTAAAATTTGCAGATTTGATTTGTCTGAGACACTAATAAGTGCCCGTCGAATTGAAACGCGATTTTGTGTGGTTGCCATGATAAATTATTGCTAAGAAATATGGCGGTGTATTATAACGCTTATTAAAAAAATTGTTACAACTTATGCTTTTTTATTTTATTTCGTAAAGTAGTACGTGTGATTCCCAATATCCCAGAAGCTTTTGTTAGGTTATGATTAGTAAAGTTTAATACCTCTAAAACCAAACCCTTTTCAATATCACAAATGACAAATTCATATAAATTTTCTGTAGGATGCCCATCCATATTCTGCAAATATTGCTTTACAGTTTTGCGAGTAAAACTTTGTAGGTTTATTTTATCAAAGTCCATCAATTTAAACCATAGATATCAGCACCAAAGGTTGGACTAAAACCCACCTCAAAAGTAACCGCATTCTTCCCGGGACTTTGTAACTCAATGGATATTGGGATAAGCGTATTGGATAACATCCCTGTAGAAATTGTTTCAGAATCGATGTATTCAAATGGTAAAAATCGACGCATTGCTACAATTTCACCATTTAAATTAGACATTTTTACCTGTAATGCTGGAAATAATTGCGTTTGTTTATCGCTATTGATAATGCCTGCCGTAATAATTAAAGCATTATCTCGTCCTGGGTGCTGTCTTATGCTACGCGACACCAAAGCTATTTGATTAAGG
Organism: Alcanivoracaceae bacterium; assembly: GCA_016744455.1. Classification (GTDB taxonomy): domain Bacteria; phylum Pseudomonadota; class Gammaproteobacteria; order Xanthomonadales; family Marinicellaceae; genus NORP309. The sequence goes on along the minus strand of JADGEI010000008.1, from coordinate 82,152 downwards.
TTTGATTCCTTTGCCCCTTTGAAACACTCAACATAGTCACATATATTTTCTGTCAATTTATTCTGCGGAAGCTGTAGTGAACCATCTTTTAAAGAGGCCGTTACTTGCCACAACAAAACAACTAACAACCCCAGTGTTGCGCCGTACCAAAAAAGTGACAACACAGGTGATCTTTTTGTAACAGTATCTGCGACAAAATCCGGCTTTACATTGAAGATTGCACCATCATCAAGTTCTTCTGTTTGTCTTCTAATCTTATTAGGGATTCTCTCAACAACGCTTTCTTTAAACTCGTGGTTTAGTAATGGAGGTGGGTTGTCAATATCATGTAAAATTAAGTCTGCATTTTCATTCGGTTTATATTCGCTCAAGGTATCTAACGAATTAAACACTGCCCCACATGAGCTACATCGCACCATCGCACTGGCCGTTATTAAATCATCAACTGATACTGGGAAAATCTCACCACAACCTCGACATTGAGTAAACATTATTCTTTTAATCCTAATCTTTTTTTAACACAAACCACAGATGCCCAATCTTCAATAATATTGATTTGAAAGTCAACAAAAGATTGGCTAAACTTGCTGATGATTTCATCCGTCTGCTCTTTAAGAATACCTGACATTACTAATTTTCCATTCTCTTTTAACATTGAAGCAAAAGCATCAACCAAGGTCAATAAGGGCGCAGCTAAGATATTTGCCATGACAATATCTAAATCTAGGATTTGATGGAACTCAGATGGATTAATAACTTCAATGTGTTTTTCTACATTATTTTGTTTAGCATTAGCTCTGGTTGATTCAATGGCCTGAGGATCAATATCGGTACAAAATACTGTTTGAGCACCGTGTTTTAATGCAGCTATTGCCAATATTCCAGAACCACAGCCAAAATCAACAATTTTTTTACCTGTGCATTGATTTTTATCAATCCATGTCAAGCATAGAGCAGTTGTTGCATGCGTTCCTGTTCCAAAGGCCAAACCAGGATCCAAATAAATGTTAAACCCTTCTTTATCAATCGCTTCAAATTCACTGGGAATTATCCACGTTCTCTCGCCAAATTTCATCGGTTTGAAATGTTTAAGCCATGTACGCTCCCAAACTTGATTTTTTAATTTATTAAGTGAAATCGACCTATTTGAATATTCTTTTTCAATGGCAGTCAAGGTAGCTAATTCATTAAAATCCGTGGTGAACATCCCTGTAATGTTAACATCTTGCCATAGTGGCATTTTTCCTGGAGCAGGCTCTAAAATTGCAACATCTTCCGCATCCCTAAAAGTAACAGAACAAGAACCAAGTGAAAACAAGAAATCCTCAATTTCTTCTGTCTCATGAGTCGTACAAGGAATGGTTATTTCAAAATAATCATAATCGATATTATTTGTCACGGTATTAATCCTTGTCCAATAATTTCTCTAAATAATGAATATTTTTGCCACCTGAAACAAACCCTTGATCAAGCATAATCATCTGCTGTAATGCAATATTAGTCTTAATACCTGATACGACAGTTTCTGCCAATGCTAAACGCATGCGCTTAATAGCCGTTTCTCGGTCTTCTCCACGCACAATTATTTTTCCAATCATAGAATCATAATTGGGTGGAACTTTATAACCATCATATACATGAGAATCCACTCTCACACCCGGTCCACCTGGTGCATGAAATATTTCAATTGTTCCTGGGGACGGCATAAAAGTTCTAGCATCTTCTGCATTTATTCGGCATTCAATTGCATGACCAGATAATTTTATTTGCTTTTGTCTAACTTTTAACTCTTCACCTGAAGCAATTAATAATTGCTGTTTAATTAAATCTACTCCTGTTATCGCTTCAGTCACAGGATGTTCCACTTGAATTCTAGTATTCATTTCAATGAAATAAAATTCACCTTCATCATATAAAAATTCAAAAGTTCCTGCACCTTCATACTTAATACGTTTACAAGCATCAACACAAACGGCTCCAATTTTTTCTCTTTGTTGGTCAGTAATACCTGGTGCCGGTGCCTCCTCTACGACTTTCTGGTGCCGCCTTTGCATTGAACAATCACGCTCACCTAAATGAATAGCATTTCCGAATTTATCTGACAATATCTGGATTTCAATATGGCGAGGGTTTTGTAAATATTTCTCCATGTAAACCGTTCCATCACCAAATGCAGCGGCAGCTTCTGTCTGCGTCATCTTTATCGCATTATTTAAAGCGGCTTCTGTATGTACCACACGCATCCCTTTACCTCCACCTCCGGCAGCGGCTTTGATAATTATTGGGTATCCTATTTTCTTAGCGATTGTTAAATTTCGCTCCACATCATCATCAAGCGGGCCATCGGAGCCAGGTACACATGGAACGCCTGATGCACGCATAGCTTCAATAGCAGCCACTTTGTCGCCCATTAGTCGAATAGTTTCAGCTCTAGGCCCGATAAAACTAAAACCTGAGTTTTCTACTTTTTCAGCAAAATTTGCATTTTCTGCTAAAAACCCATATCCAGGGTGAATAGCTTCAGCGTCAGTAACTTCAGCAGCAGCAATAATCTTAGGAATATCCAAATAACTATCAAGTGAAGAAGGTGGTCCAATACAAACAGACTCATCAGCCATTCCAACATGTTTTTGATTTCTATCTGCAGTCGAATGAACCGCTACAGTTTTAACGCCCATGGTGTGACAGGCTCGCAATATTCGTAAGGCAATTTCGCCACGATTTGCGATTACAATTTTTGAAAACATAATCGCAGCCCCTAACTAATTACATACAAAGGTTCATCAAACTCTATTGGTTGACCATTTTCAACTAAAATCTTGGTAACCGTGCCATCGAATTCTGATTCAATCTGATTAAACATCTTCATTGCCTCGACAATGCACAGCGTATCTCCTACCTTAACTTTTTGACCAATTTTCACAAATGGACCTGCTTCTGGTGAAGAAGATGTGTAAAAAGTACCAACCATCGGCGATCTTTGCGTATTCCCATCTTCGACAACATCAACAGGGGTAACAGTGTTATCCACTACTGGAGCAGAGGCTATGGGTGCTGGAGAAACAGCGTTATGCGCTACAGCCTGTAATTGAGGTTGACGCGAAAGTTTTACTGACTCCTCTCCTTCGTTTATCTCAAGTTCTGTTAATGTTGAGTTTTCTAATAACTCAATAAGTTTCTTAATTTTTCTTATATCCACGTATGTCCCCGTATGTTAGATGGTTAGTTAGTACAATTAAATACTACTTATTATTTGCTTAAGCTTACAAAGTGATTCAGAGCAAGTAAATAGCCATTTGCACCCAGGCCTGAAATTGTTCCCATGGCTATATCTGCAAAATAAGAAGTCTTTCTAAACTCTTCTCTAGCATGAATATTTGACAAGTGAACTTCAATAAAAGGTATCTTAGTTGCCAGCAATGCATCACGTATAGCAACTGAGGTATGTGTAAAAGCAGCAGGATTAATAATAATAAACTGATCTTCTTTATTTATTAACGCTTGAATTTTATCCACTAACTCATACTCTTTGTTAGATTGAAAGAAATCCAACGTAATATCTTTACCTGAGATACTATCAATTAAATTCTTTTCAATATCATTGAGGCTAGTTGAACCATATATTTCTGGTTCCCTTTTCCCCAACAAATTGAGGTTCGGGCCATTCAAAATGGCAATATTTACTGACATTTGACTTTATCTTGCTACTAAAAGCACTGATTGTGCAGAATAAATGGTTAAATGTCTAGAAAAATGTGTTTTTTTGCTTTTTTATTTTATGACTCAAACGTTCGTTTTAAATGGTTGTTATTTTACATAATGAACTTATTACATAAACAGGATCAACAATAGTTATTAAATCATTTGCAGAATTGCTATACTCTCAAAATCAAATTCATTAACAAGCCATGTCAATCAAACACCAACTCTTTTATTACCTCATAATTACATTGTTACTCTCTTCCTGTCATAGAAACCGCAAACCTCAAAACACACTTAACTACCAACAGTGGAGAAATGTCACCTCATGGGCATTTACTGGCAAAATGGCTATTAACGACGGGCAAAACAGTGGCTCAGGAAAAGTTAATTGGATAAATAAAAAAAACTTGAATGTAGCAAAATTTAAAGCCCCATTGGGCCATGGTAGTTGGGAAATAATCGAATCCCCAAAGCAGGCCAAATTAATTTCTTCCTCGAGTGGAGAACGCACTGCTTTAAATGCCCAAATATTACTCAATCGCGAAATTGGCTGGGACTTTCCTTGGAACAAGCTATCAAATTGGTTTCGAGGTTACACCGATGAAAAGGTTTTGTTAACACATACCATTTTACCAACCACCCTTTTTCATGACGGGTGGGAAATCACCTATGAGAAATGGACCAATACTTCAGTTGGCTGGCTACCAAAAAAAATCAAAGCGAGCAAACCACCTCATTCTGTTAAACTTTTTATCTATGAATGGGTGATTAATTGAAACTCTTAAGCCCTGCCAAAATAAACCTAATGCTACGCATAACAGGCCAGCGAAACGATGGCTACCATTTACTGCAAACTTACTTTCAACTTCTGAACTGGGGTGATATCATGTTATTTGAATCAACACAAAATAACACTATTGAAATCCATGGTGAATTTGGCTCCCTTACAACAGAACACAATTTGATTTACAAAGCTGCAAAATTATTATTGCCATACAAAAACACCAATCATGGCGTAAAAATTGATGTGGAAAAAAACATCCCACAAGGATCAGGACTTGGCGGTGGTAGCTCTAATGCAGGTACAACATTACGCGTATTAAATAGACTTTGGAAGTGTAATTTATCTAATAATGACTTACAAAAACTAGCAGTAACTCTAGGGGCTGACGTCCCTGTTTTCGTTCTAAATCAATCAGCCATGGCAACAGGTGTTGGAGAAAAACTGACCCCTTACTGCATAGAAGAATTTTATTTTGTCTTGATTTTTCCCAAAATAAGTATATCTACAATAAAAGTATTTTCAGATTCTAGCCTACTAAGAAATCAGGAACCAATAGATATAAATGGGATAAACAACAAGAAAAATTGGACTAATACGTGTTTACAACCAGTTTTATCTAATTATCCAATGGTAAAAAATATTTACACAAAAGCATCAAAGCTAACCAATACTTATATGTCAGGCACCGGTTCTACTCTATTTACTTGCTTCAACAACCAAGACAAAGCCCTCGAATTCTGCCAAAAATGTCCGGCAGAATGGAAAACGACAGTATGTAGATCAAAATAATAGAAAAAAATAAAAATAGGCTTTGATTTAATTTGCAACATGTATATAATACTCGACCTTGTTTGATGGGACGTCGTCAAGCGGTAAGACACTAGATTTTGATTCTAGCATTCGCAGGTTCGATCCCTGCCGTCCCAGCCATATTTTAAATGCCTGCAATTTAGGTTTAATTGCAGGCATATTTATATGAAAGATATTGTTTTGTGATAAAATTGCGCCACATTTACCTAAATGAGCTGAACTACACATGATAGCTGATAGCAGTATTAAACTCTTTACCGGCAATGCCAATCCCTTATTAGCACAAAAAATTGCAAAATTTTTGGGAACACCACTCGGAAAAGCTTATGTTGGACGTTTCAGTGATGGAGAAGTTGCTGTTGAAATTATTGATAATGTTCGCGGACAGGATGTATATATAATCCAACCAAGCTGCATACCAACTGCTGATAATTTTATGGAATTATTAGTCATGGTGGATGCCGTTAAAAGGGCATCATGTAACTCAGTTACAGCCGTTATGCCTTATTTTGGATATGCTCGACAAGATAGAAGACCTCGTTCATCACGAGTCCCTATAACAGCAAAGGTAGCTGCCAAAATGATTGGTGCAGTAGGAACAGACAGAGTCTTAACTATTGATTTGCATGCAGATCAAATACAAGGTTTTTTTGATATTCCTGTTGATAATGTTTACGCTTCACCATTAACTCTAGCCGATATATGGTGCCGATATGAAGCCTCTGAAGTGGTGGTAGTATCACCTGATGTAGGTGGAGTTGTTAGAGCAAGAGCGATTGCCAAAAGGATTGGAGCAGATTTAGCCATAATTGATAAACGTCGCCCTAAAGCCAACATGGCTAAAGTGATGAATATTATCGGCGACATAGAAAACAAAATATGTATTCTAGTTGATGACATGATTGATACAGCAGGAACTTTGTGTGCAGCATCAACGGCACTAGTAGAAAGAAATGCCAAAGAGGTGATTGCTTACTGTGTACACCCAATATTATCTGGTAATGCCATTAATAATATTGAAGAATCAGGTTTAAAAGAATTGGTAGTTACTGACACTATACCCCTGAACGAAAAAGCGAAAAAATGTAAAAAAATTCGGCAATTAAGCGTAGCAGAAATGCTAGCTGAAACCATAAGAAGAATTGCCAATAAAGAATCAGTCAGCGAAATGTACATTGACTGATAATTTGAGGTATCAACCTCAACTTAATCGTTCTACTTGGTCGCAAAGCAGAACACAATTATTAAACTAAAATTAGGAGACATAAATGTCTACATTTAAAATTGACGCAGAATTGCGCGATGATTTAGGGAAAGGTGCGAGCCGCCGCCTACGTCGCGAAAGCAAAGTACCAGCCATTATATATGGTGGAAACAAAGACCCTCGTTCTATCTCATTAAATCATTTGAAAGTATTGAGATACATTGAAGAGGAATCATTTTTTACCAGTATCTTAGAGCTTAAAGCAGCTGGTGGAAAAAAGCAAAAAGTTATTTTACGTGATATGCAACGCCACCCATCAAAACCAGTAATTATGCACATGGACTTCATGCGTATTGATGATAATGTTGAGTTAACAATCAGCATCCCAGTTCATTCATTAAATGAAGAAGAATCTCCAGCTGGAAAAGAAAAAGGCATTATCATTGCACACATGATGACAGAAGTTGAAATTTCATGTTTACCTGCTAATTTACCTGAATTTATTGAAGTTGATTTAATCGAATTTGCAGATGGCGACATGATTCACTTAAGTGATCTAAAACTTCCTAAGGGCGTTAGCCTAACAGCATTTAACATCGGCGAAGATGAAAGTCAAGACGATTATGATGCCGTAGTTATCTCAACTACACATGTTCAAAAAGAAGAAGATCCAGAACCAACTGACGATGCAGAAGCACCATCAGCTGAAGTTCCTACTCATGATGAAGAAAAAGAAGCTAAAAAAGAAGAATAATTTAGTCTTTTTCGCGAATTAAAAAAAGCCCCAAATTGGGGCTTTTTTTTGAATCATAACACTACCTAAACCCTTGTTTTTTTTAATTTAACCTCCAATTTACAGAAAATGAAACCAATTAAACTTATAGTAGGACTTGGAAATCCAGGCCAAAAATATCAACAAACACGACACAATGTCGGATTTTGGTTTGTCGATGCATTGTGCTCAAAACATGGGTTTGAACTTAAGGACAATAAAAAATTCCATGGGCTAGCCAATAAAGTCTCGCTTTTCAACCATGACATATGGTTGTTAGAACCACAAACTTATGTTAATTTATCAGGAAAATCTACTGCCGCCTTAGCAAATTTTTACAAAATTGATATAGAGGAAATACTTGTTGTCTATGATGAATTAGATTTACCAGCTGGCACTGCAAAGTTAAAAAAAGGGGGTGGACATGGTGGTCACAATGGGTTGCGCGATATAATCGCTGCAACAGGCCAAAATGGTTTTTATCGTTTACGCATGGGAATTGGACACCCTGGACACAAAAACAAAGTGACCTCTTGGGTACTTGGCCGACCATCCAATGATGATGAAATCAGCATAAATCGAACTATTGACAAAGGTTTAGATATTCTTAAAGACCTCATTGATGGCAATCTAGAAAATGCCATGAAAGAGTTACATACAAAAGGCTTAGAGTAAAAAACACTCCAACAAGTGGACTGAAATGACTGAGACAAGCAGATAGTTTGCTCAAATCAGGAAAAGAGTTACCTCTCTATTTCTAACAATCAAGATCCTCCAGTAACTTATTATTGACCAACGTACTTGGCGTAAAATAACCTGATTTTTTCGTAGCAAGCGTATTCTCTACCATTTTCAATGAACCCAAAACAGTTAAGCTATAACCATTACATGTTTCTAGTTTTAGTTGCTTGCTTTCTCCCTTGTTGTTTTTAACCTCGCCCCATAAATAGGTATTGAGCTTAGCTCGTGCTTTTTCGCTCGGCCCTTTTACAGTTTTTTCAATACGTTTCTTCATAAAATTTTGTACAAACCCAAAACCCAACACAAATCGAATATAATTCATTTTTTTAAGTTTTTTTACCAAATTTGGCGAAGCTGGAATATAGACTTCAATATTAGCAATATTGGTCGTAAAATGCGCAGTTGAGACATCACCCCAAGGTATGGTCATAGCAAGTTTTTCACCGCCACCAAAATCAATTTTTCTGGTTTTATAAGCTAATGGGACTTGAATGATTTTTCCATCTTTCCTCACTCTTCCACCTTGCGACAAACCTTCAACCGAAGTTTTGGCAGTCCCTGGCGAAAAACCTGATTTCGAGTCAAAACCCAAGGCTAAATGTGTGGCATCAGGCATAATTTCTTTTAATTGAGAAGCCAAACAATCTGTTGGAATCACATCAAAACCAACCCCAGGACACAAAACCACTCCACTTTCTTGGGCTTGTTTATGAAAAGATTTAGCTAGTTCAAATACAGCAATTTCTCCAGTAATATCTAAATAATGAGTGTTACTTGCTAAGCATGCTTTAATCATAGGCTCAGCGGTTTGTGAAAATGGTCCTGCACTATGTAAAACCAAATCTACATCCTTCAATTGTTTGCCAAGCGCACTGCGATTAGACAAGTCAAACACCTGTGACTGCAAATTTAATTCATTTGCTAATGCTGTAATTTTATCTGTATTTCGACCCGCAACAATTGGTGTAAAACCTTTTTCTACGGCTTTTCTGGCAATTAATTCTCCAGAGTATCCATTTGCACCATAAATCATCCACTTATTCACATTTTCACTCCTTTTATGCCTTGCATTAATTTCAAGAATATTTTGATTTTTTTCTTCATTACAAGATTGGGAAACAATCGTTTCATCAAGTATTGCCGCTTAGAATCTTTATGGCTAATGACCATAAACGTCTTATTATAAACCGCCTTTGCTATATCTTTTGCCACATCTTCAGCAGAAACACCCGATGTATTCATTTGATTACTGATGAAACCTTTGGTTTTATCGGAAGCTCCTTTCATTGAGCTAACAAGATTAGTAGGGAAAAAAGCAGGACAAACAACACTAACACCAATGCCATGCAATGCCATTTCACCATGCAATGTTTCACTAAAGGCAATAACCCCAGCTTTAGCCACATTATATGTCATCATACCTGGCATTAATGCCACACCTGCAAAACTAGCTGTACTAACAATATGTGCATCTTTTGATTTTCTTAACAAAGGAAGCAAGGCACGAGTGCCATGAATGACACTCATTAAATCTAAACGTATTAGCCTATCCCATTCTTCTTCCGTAGTACTTTCCAAAGTCCCAGCACTGGCAATACCAGCATTATTAATTAGGATATCAAGGCAATCATGTTGACTACTTACTTGTTGGTAGAGTGTATCAAAATTTTGTTTATGCCCAATATCACAATGGTAGTATTCAGCACTTTTGCCTTCAGCTACCATTTTATCGACAAAAGCATTGCCTAATTGGTCTTGAATATCAACGACCAAAACCATCCATCCTTTATTAGCATATAAATTTGCTATCGCCTTACCCAGGCCACTTGCTGCACCAGTTACCAATATTTTTTTCATATTTTAAAATCGAACGTTCGCTCGATATTGACATTAGTTAAGCCCGATAATATACTACATCTATTTACAAATAGGAAATTATTATGGACTTTAAAATAAAATCAACAACACAGGAAAAACTTAATAGCATTAATCAATTTTTACACCAAGAAGTCTACCCTATAGAAAATTTATTCCTACACCACCAATGGCAAGAACTTTTCCCTGCCCTAGAAAAGCTACGTGAAAAAGTCAAAAAACTTGGTCTTTGGGCGCCTCATATGCCAACAAGTACAGGCGGTACATTCACAAGTTTGGTAGACTTAGCACTTATTGGAGAAGTACTAGGACAGTCTCCATTAGGTCATTTTATTTTTGGTTGCCAAGCACCAGATGCTGGCAATGCCGAATTGCTACATATGTTTGGAACAGATGAGCAAAAAGCACATTGGCTAACTCCATTGGTTGCAGGAAATATTCGCAGCTGCTTCGCCATGACTGAACCACATACAGCTGGATCAAATCCAACTTTATTGGACTCCACAGCAGACTTAAAAAATGGAATGTGGCACATAAATGGTAGAAAGTGGTTTACTACTGCTGCCGAAGGAGCAGATTTTACCATTGCCATGGTTGTAACTGATAAGAATGCTGCTAAACACCAAAGAGCCAGCATGATAATTGTACCTACTAACACAAAAGGGTTTGAAATCATTCGTAACATTTCCGTTATGGGTGCCGAAGGAAAAGGATACTTTAGCCATGCTGAAGTACAATTTAATAATTGTATTGTGCCTGAAAAAAATATTATTGGTAAAACTGGAAGTGGTTTTGCCTTAGCCCAAGAACGCTTAGGGCCAGGAAGAATCCAACATTGTATGCGTTGGTTAGGTATAGGCGAACGTTCAATTAACATCAGTAAAAAATTTCTGAATCAACGTAAAATCTCTTCAACACAAGTTTTAGCACAACAGCCCCTTATGCAAGCTCAAATATCTGATTCACTTGCAGAATTAGCCGCAGCAAGACTATTGGTTTTACAAACGGCTTGGAGCATTGAACAACATGGATTTCAAGCCTCTAAAAATATGGTATCTTTAATTAAATTTCATACCGCAAATGTTGTACAACGTGTAGTTGACAGAAGCCTGCAATCACTCGGCGGATTAGGCATGACTGATGATACTGTTCTCTCCTTTTTCTACCGTGAAGAACGTGCAGCACGCATCTATGATGGTGCTGATGAAGTACACAGAATAGTAGCAGCCAAAAACTTCTTAAAAAAATGAATTACCAACAGTTTTGCAATAAACACAAACCTAAACAGTCTGAATTGTTTGCTGCTTTTTATGATTTATTCGCAAAAACAATTGAAATTAAAAACAGAAAAATTGCCATTGAAAAACTACAAATAATCATCAAAGCAACTTTCAAATTGTCTGCTACACAAAGTTTTGCTAGCATGACCTTGAGACAATTAGCAGATGAAACCCACTTAAGCATGGGTTGTTTATATGCCTACATTAAAAACAAACAACAGTTGTCTTTGTATATTCATCAGTTTTTAAATTTTTATGCAGAAAAAGTACTAAATAACAGCCCGAATACACTAAATGACATTATTAAAACCCATATTTATTTAAGCGAAATATTACAACCATGGTTTTTCTTTTGTTTCATGGAAAGTAAAAATTTATCTAAGGACATGCGTAAATTTGCAATCAAATCAGAGCTTTTGATGGAAAACAAATTAGTTACTATAATAGCAAATGGGCAAAAAATGGGCATCTATAATGCTCTATTAGCTCCCGAAACAATTGCAGCACATATCAAACCATTGTTGCATGACTGGTATTTAAAACGTTGGAAATATAGGCAACGTAAAATATCCATTGATGAATTTTGCCTTTCTACTTTAACTTTTATCTCACGTGGGTTAACCTCGCCTGACTCACTAACAGAACATAATAAATACGATGAATAATAAACTAGACAAACCACAAAATGTAAGAAGTGAAGATGCCATTGATAAACATAAACTATCCGTCTATCTAGCTAAACACTTAGATAGCTTTAACATTGCAGATAATTTAGATATTAAACAATATCCTGGCGGAGCCTCAAACCTTACCTATTTATTAGGATGGAATAATCAACAAGTTATTCTACGTACCGCCCCTCGTGGAGCCAACATCAAAAGCGCTCACGATATGGGTCGAGAGTTTAAAGTACTTACTCAGCTGGCACCACATTTTAAATATGCACCTCGTGCAATTAACATGTGCAAAGATAAAAGTATCATCGGCAGGGATTTTTATCTTATGCAAAAAATTGATGGCATTATTCCACGAAAAAAATTTCCAATGAAAGTTTCAACACAAGATGCACAACAACTCTGTCAAAACTTGATAAACGTACAAGCCTCTTTACATGATATTGACATTAATAATACAGGGTTAGAAGATTTAGGAAAAGGTTCGGGTTATATCAAAAGACAAATACTAGGTTGGAACCAACGTTACAAAAATGCCATAATTTATGATTCATTACCAGCGAGCAATCTAATGAAGTGGTTAGAAGAACATATGCCAAATGATGATAAATTCAGTTTGATACACAATGATTATAAATTTGACAATGTCATTTTAGACGCAAACAACCCAACAAAAATTATTGCTGTCCTTGATTGGGAAATGGCTACAATTGGCTCACCATTAATGGACCTAGGTTGTTCATTGGCCTATTGGATTCAAAAAGATGATTCACCTGCTATGCAAGCAATACGCATGATGCCGACAACAATTGATGGCATGATGACACGTCAACAAATCATAGAAAACTATGGCGAAAAAACTCAAACAAATATTGAGAATTTCGATTTTTTCTATGTATTTGGTTTATTTCGTTTAGCTGTCATTGTACAACAAATATACAAACGATATGCCGAAGGAAAAACCCATAATCCTGCCTTTAACAAGTTTGGTGAAATTGCTAAAGTCTTAATAATACAGGCTGAAAAATTTATATAATTTTTATCGTTCATGCACAAATTAACATCTCATTCGTGTGATTGGGTTATAATGCGCTGAATTGAATTATATTATTTAAAAAATTTTGGAGAACACATATGGGTATTAGTCCAGTTCAAATTGGTATCATTTTACTTATAGTCGTATTGATTTTTGGTACGAAAAAATTAAAGAACATCGGTGGTGATTTAGGTGAGGCCGTCAAAGGCTTCAAAAAAGGCATCAAAGATGAAGATAAAGCGGAAATAACAGAACAAAAAACTGACCAAGCATCTGAAAAAGTAGAAACTAAAGATTCTGAAAAATCAGAATAACTACCACCTCATAATCTTACACTTACAAGAAAAATAGTGATTTGACGCATGTTTGATATTGGTTTTTCAGAAATGTTCATGGTTTTGGTGATTGCATTAATTGTAATCGGCCCAGAACGCCTACCTGCTGTCGCCAAAAAGATGGGGAAATTTATTGGAAAAGCCAAACGTTCTTTTGAAAATGTCAAACGAGAAATAAGCAGCGAACTCGAAACAGAAGAACTTAATAAAAGACTTGCTGAAAATAACATCCTCAAAGAAACAAAAGAATCCGTTAACGAAATTTCACAAGAACTTAAAGACATTGCCAAAAAAGGCGGTGAAAAAATACCCGAAACCAAGGACTGGAAATCCTAAATGTCAGATCAACAAACTTTTGTCTCTCACCTAATTGAACTCCGTGGCCGCCTAGTAAAATCAGTAGCTGCTATTTTAGTATTAGTATTAGTGCAGTTACCATTTGCTGGAAAAATATATTCAATCATGGCACGACCAGTTATGGCTTACTTGCCTGAAAACAGCAGTATGATTGCAACAGGAGTATTATCACCTTTCTTAACTCCACTAAAGATGGTATTTATACTAGCTTTGATTATTTCCATGCCATTTATTCTTTACCAGATTTGGTCATTTATTGCTCCAGGGTTATATAAACACGAAAAAAGGATTGCAAGACCTTTATTGTTTTCAAGTATTTTTCTATTTTACCTTGGTTGTTTATTTGCCTACTTTGTTATCTTCCCTATCCTTTTCCAATTTATCCCTGCTATATTGCCCTCTGGCATAAATTACATGCCGGACATCAATAGTTATCTTGACATAGTTGTGCGCTTATTTTTTGCCTTTGGTTTAGCATTTGAAATGCCAATAGCAGTTATTTTAATGATATTAATGGGTGTTACCACTCCTGAAAAACTCGCAAATTCACGTCCATATGTCGTCATTGGTGTATTTGTTGTTGGTATGGTATTAACACCTCCAGATATGATTTCTCAAACATTAATGGCAATACCCATGTGGCTCTTATTTGAAATCGGCATTATCATGGGTCGTATACTCAAACGCCGTAGAAAAACTGAAAAACCTAAAAAAAATCAATCTTCAAAAACATAAACACAGTGAATTAATAAACTGCTCAATCAACAGCTCTACAACCATTCCTTTATCTTTATTTTTATCTAATCAAGACGATATAACACTAACAGCAGTAGGTGATGCTTAAGTTAACGTAGATGGGTCAAAATCATACTCAAGAGCTTATTACCTAATTCTATCAATTCCCTGTTGTATATTTTCTTTGTGTGTTGACAAGTTAAATGTCTCTTCACAGTAACAGTAGACAAGGCCTTTATAATTCATTCCAAGATAAGTAAAACAATTTTTAAATACACTTTCAAAACAGTTTTCTACAACCGGTGAAGCACCTGTGCTGATAACAGAACAATTGAGTTGGCGAAATTTCTTCTCTAATTCGGGTTTTACATGCAATATATCTGTAATGCGATCAAAAAATAATTTCATCTGTGCACTCATAGTATACCAATACACAGGCGTGGCAAATATAATGTGATCGTATGATAATAACTCTGTCGCCAATGGTATAAAGTCATCGTCAAGGTTTTGATAATTATAATCAAAAGGTGCAATGCTGTAGTCATCTAAATTGAATACTGTTGCATTAACATCACTAGCCACATATTTTGATAGAAGGCTAGTATTTCCATTTTTATTGGATGTACCGAGCAATAGTGCTATTTTTTTCATGAATCGTATTGGTTTCTTAAATAAGGCTGGTCATTGTAATACACAACAAACTCTACTTCATAGCCATTTGGATCAATAAAATAGACACTACCGCGATTTTCATCGCCTTCATAGGCCACAGATGGTTTTATACCAATCTTTGCCAACCTCTTGATTAACCCTTTAACGTCATTTATTACAAAAGCAAAATGCGCCAATCCAACTTGATACTGTTTCAACTGTCTATTTTCTCCCGTTCCATTATCATTTAATGATAAATAACTATAGTCATCACCAAAATGAACCCAATTACGAGGGTGGCCATACCATTCACTTTTTCCACCACCACGTATTTTCCAATGTGGGAATGCTGATTGATAAAAGTTAAGTGTTTCTTGCAAGTTTTTTACGACTAAATTTAAATGTTCAAGGTGTACCATGTTTTCTCCTATATTCTCCAAGGTGGGTTAACTCTATTTGAACCAGCAAAATAGAGCTTGATTTTATTGCCTGATGGGTCAAAGAGCACAGCTTCTCTCCAAAGATAAGGCTCATCTCGCGGAAGTTGCTCGATTACAATGCCTTTTTGAGCTAGTTCTTCAACCCTTTGATCTAATTTTTTACATTCAAAATAGATAACTGCACCATTGATATAATTTTGTGTATCTAACATCAGAGAAAAAGTACTGTCGCCTTCTTGGCAATAAAAACGTGCATAATGCGCTGAGTTAACTATCAATTCAAGTCCCAATTTTTTATAAAATGAAACCGCTTTCTTGATGTTTTTAACGGGTAAAGTAATTTGATTTAAGTTCATTTATTGTTTTTAATAAAGTATTTGCTTTACATAATAAATCAAAACCCTTAATTAGTAAACTTATTTCTTTACATAAAAACATTTTGTGCCATAATTACAGGCATGAAAACTGAAGATAAGATTTTACATCTATTAAAAAATAAAGGCGCATTAACTGCCAAGACTTTAGCAGAGAACCTAAATGTTACAACAATGGGTATTCGCCAGCATATGTTGCAATTGGAAAAGAAGGGAGACATTAACTTTGAAGATATCAAAGCTACCCGTGGAAGACCCACTAGATACTGGTCATTAGCTAAACAAAGTAACAAACATTTTCCTAATGGGCATGAATCCTTAACATTGCAATTAATCGATTCAGTGAAATCAATTTTTGGGGAAAAAGGACTTGATCAACTAATTACACAAAGAGAAAAAGAAATCTATAACTTATACAGTTCTGTTTTAAACAAAGAAACCACTGTAAAATCAAAACTAATCGTATTGGCTAAATTACGCACTGATGAAGGTTACATGGCAACAATAGAAGAAAAAAATGGAACCTATTGGTTGTTAGAAAACCATTGTTCTATTTGTGCTGCTGCCAACTCTTGCCTGAATTTTTGTCGTTCTGAATTACAGCTTTTTCAAGACTTACTAAAAAACCTTGCACAAGTAAGTCGTGAAGAACATATTATGCAAGGTGCCAGAAGGTGTGCTTATAAAATAACCCCAACTACTTGCAAATAATGTTTATTCACAATGTGATGTCCTTTCTTCAAAATCAGCATTAAACAACTGTCCGGTAGAGCCATAACTTGGTTTAAAAAGTGTAAACTCTAAAAGTGGAGAAACTGCATAACCATTTTCAGCCTGGCTATCTTCAATGTACCATCTGGCAAATAGTGATGTTCCAATGTGTTTATCTTGATTTGGCAAACTCACACTAACTGATGCATGTTCATCTAATAAAGGCTTACTTAAAAAATAGACACTTTCTTCTTCATTTGGTAACCCCTCTAACCCAGGATCCTGAGTATTTACCACCAAAAATGATTCGCTATTAGCTTTAGCGTTTTCTATCGCTATTGTAAAACTACTATTACCTAATAGCGGAGGTTCAATTGCTATAATTTTTGGTTCTTTCTCATCAGTACCAGCAATACCGCTGCCATTAATTACAGGCACTCGATTACTTTCTGAAAACAAAAGTGGGCTGGCAAATGGTCCTGTTTCATTTGTAACACGGGTGTCTGTTAATGCATCACGTAAAAACACCACTAAATCACTCTTATCATTTTGGTTTAAGTTTAGTGGAACCATCCTCGGATCTAAATTTGGATTGTTAAAATCACCGCCACGATCGTAGAAATCAACAACCTCTTCTATTGTGGTAAATGCTCCGTTATGCATAAATGAACCCCTATTAGCAAGATTTCGAAGTGGAGGCGTCTTATAGCGGCCTCTATCCGCATTAACTCCAGTCACGGCAAAACGCCCTTCATCTTCGGCATTCGGTGTAACGCCTATATTATGAAAATTATTATCCGATAACAATGCGCCAGTATGACAACCGCCACACATTTCTCGTCTAAATACACCTAAACCCCTCCTTTGTTGATTACTCATTGCACCAGGATCCCCCTGTAAATTGGCATCAAATGGTGATTGGTTTGAAAACAAAGATCGCTCATAACAGGCAATTGCCATAGCTATTTTAGATGCCGTTATGGCGCTTTCTCCAAATACAAGTTGAAATAATTGAAAATAATTTTGTGTGCCAATCCAGCCCTGCATTTCTATAGAACTATCAGAACTAAGGGCCAAAGGTGATGCCGCTTCTACTGAACGAATAACATCCTTCCAGCTTCTTCCTGTATGAGCCATTTCGATACTACTGGTTGGAGGGCCTAATATTTGAGACTCTAAAGCTGCTCCAGATGTTAAGATTATCTCATTACTAATAGGGTCAATTAATTGCTCCAAAGCCCTTCCGTCCCAAAATAAATTAGAGGCATATCCTGCATTTATTACGGATGGAGCTTTCCTGCCTGTGACTTGTTGATTATAGCCATAGATTTGATTAAAACGGTATTCTCCATTCTTACAACTATCAACAACCCCCGGTGAACCTACAATATCATCATTAGTAAGAAATAGTTTATCAAATCCAGGGTTTATTGCCGAAGGATTTGTAGCATTAGCCCTAGGATCTGTTCCGCCATTAGACATGATATGGCAAGAAGCACATGCTACAGTTTTTGTTGATGAAAGTTGCTCATCCCAATAGAGCGCTTTACCTAACATTATTTTATCAAAGGATGATACATTTCCTATTGGATCAACTGGTGGCTGTAATGGGTTAGCTGGCGGTGGAGGGCCACCTTGTGCCATTAAATTTGTTGTTAATAATAATCCAAAATATACAATCGTTGTCAATAATTTCATTTTCCCACCTACAAATGATAAATAATGAAATCATTTTATGAATCGATTGTGTATAGAATGCGGTTGAATTAAAGAACAATTGTGAAAAATAGATTAAAATTTCATTAAACCCTGACTAAATTTAAATCAGGGTTTAAAAAAACTTATTAAAAATTTATTATTTATTTCTCAGCCTTCCCGTGCCCTTTGACCTACGCTTTCCTTTTTTATCAGCTAGTCGAGCCATTTGTTCAGCTGACAATATTTTAGCTAATTTTGCTTGAGTATCTTCGTGAATGTTCGCCATTACTTCATGCATGCGTTCTGACTTATTAGTCATAATAGTTTCAAATTGTTTTCTTTGATCGGTACTCAAGCTTAATGAACCAATAAAATTTGCATGATGCTCAACTCTATGTTTTCTGCCATTTTTATTCCCACTTGGACATGCCATGACAAGTGAGGTGACTGATAATGATAGTATTAATGTTAGTGATTTAGTTTTCATAATATTGACCTTTATTGTTTTTAAACTGTTATTCGGAATTGAATAAACATGTGGTAAATATAACTTTTGAATGTGTAATGATTATGAAAAGAATAAGGAATTGAAATATTATTTCATTTCAAACTTATAACCACAACCATACACAGAATGAATAAAATCTTGTTTATCATTAAATATTTTTAGTTTTTTCCGAATTTTTTTAATATGACTATCTATAGTTCTATCACTAACTATACGGCCATCATCATAGATTGAATCCATTAATTGATCACGATTAAAAATTCGCCCATTAGATTGAAACAATTTTTCTAATAACTTATATTCCACAAAAGTCAACTCTAAATTTTGGTTACCTAAACTCACTGTGAGAAAATCGGCATTTAGGATTAAACAGCAATTATCAGTACCTTCTATTACTTTACTTCTTCGCAAATGAACCTTAACTCTTGCCACTAACTCTCTTGGGCTATAGGGTTTGCAAACGTAATCATCTGCACCAATTTCCAAGCCAATAATCCGATCTATTTCATCTACTCTCGCCGTAGTCATAATAATAGGAACCTGTGAAAACAACCTGATCTCCTTGCAAAGTGTTGTCCCATCTTTATTGGGTAACATCAAATCTAATAAAACCACATCAGGTTTTTCTGCTTTCAATGTAGAAATAACTTCATTTCCATCACAAACAATTGTGCTTTGAATAGAATTTCTTGCCAAATAATCTTGCATAATACGTGCTAGATTTTCTTCATCTTCAATTATTAAGACTTTTTTTTGATTCATATAACATCCTTTATTGGCAGTGTCACCGTGAATTTAAGACCTCCTAAATCAGATGTACTCGCACTTATTTTGCCATTGTGTGCTTTTATAATTTCTTTACAAATTGCTAAACCCAACCCAGAGCCACCTGTGTTTTTATTTCTGGATTGTTCATCACGATACCAACGTTCAAATACCTTATTAACTGAAGCGTTATCCAAATTTGGAGCTGAATCCGCAATAGTAAATATCATTTCATTATGAACCATCTTTACGACTACCTTACTACTTCCACCTTGATTAGTATATTGAACAGAGTTGCATAGTAAATTATTAAACAACTGATTCAACCGATTACTGTCTCCGATAATAATACATTCATCCATATTATTATCCATTTCTAAATTAATTGCTTTTTTATCAAAAGATGCTTTGTGGTTATGGATGCAATTTTTTATTAAATCCATTATATCAAATTTTTGCATTTTATATTTTAATGACCCAAGATCTGATTCACTCAAATCATGTAGGTCATTAACTAGGTTTTTAAGCGATGATATCTGTGCATGTAATAAATTAAGATTATTTTCATTGGATGGGTGAACACCATCTTGTATCGCTTCTATCTCCCCTACGATTACAGAAATCGGTGTTCTTAACTCATGAGCAATGTCCGCAATCATTGTTTTTTGTGATTTTGCACTTGACTCTAATGATTGAGCTAGCAAATTAAAATTTGAGGCAAGTAAGCCTAACTCATCTTTGCGTTCTGATTGTACTCTTATTGAATAATCCCCTGCAGCCATTTGTTTGGTAGCATTGGTAATAAGTTGAATTAAGTGAGTAAAATATTTAGTAATTGGAAAAGTTATGAGTATAGCAAGTACCATCATTAATAAACCTACTTTCAGCAACATATTATGAAAGTTACGGCTAAACAACTCATCTTGTTTATCATGAATCAAGTCATTTTTTAATGTTCCCAAATAACCAATTAAATGGCCTTTATTTTTAATTTCTGCAAAAACTATCTCTTCATCTTTCCAACTATGCATACCAATAATAAAACTTTTATTTTTATCGAACAAATTAACCGGAGGCAATAATCGAGCAGATCTATGGTCACTTAGCCTGTTTTTTCTTTTGCTGTTACGTCTTGGAACTGGCGTGCTTCTACCCTTTGCCCTAGGTAGTTGTCTATCCTGTCTCCTAAAGGAATTCTCTGGGTTTACACTGCTTTTATTGATTATTTCGTGCCATTCATAACGATTATCAATCAGATCATCCCACTCTTGTTTTTCATCATAATAGTTAGCAAGATTATTGATCAGGTTATCGTTAAACTGCTTATCAATGGCTTTTCGGTAGTTAAAAAACCCTTTATTAAAGCCATTTTGCATACTGATTGCCATACTCATAACCATTATAGTAGTAAGTAATAACAAGACGATAAGCACCTTAACTTTTAGAGATAGTTTAATCATGGCGATACTATCTCACAAAATAATGTAAGAAATAAGGAAATTGATAACCTTTTTTAATTTAGCCAACATCAATTAATAGAGATTTTTTCAGTTTACCAATATCTGTGTTGATTGTTTTGAGATAGTGTGTGGTTGTTCTGTAACAATTTACCTTATTAATAAAAACCCATTAGATAACACCTATTAATCAAGATGTGTTTAAACTACAACTAAAGTACATTATAATGATTTTTTCTACTAAGATTTCAATATGCACAAAATACCCGTTTTACTTTTTCTATTAATCATACTCCATGCCTGCACTCCTAAACAGTTCTATGTTAAAAAGGAATTCAATGGAAAAAAACCTGTCATTGAAAAAGTTTTTATTGCTGTAGAATTCGCATCTCTGAAAGATGATGTAGGCAAGCTCTGGGACTTTGATGAAGAATACAATTTAAATTACCAAGACAAAATTTACCAAGGAGCAAAAACTGCTTTAGAGGCTAAGGGTTACCATGTTCTTCCCTCTTATTTAAAAACAAGTGGGCTCATGATTGACCGCAATTATGAAGCAGAACATTATAAAAATAAAAAATTACAAGAAAAACTGATCAGCCCACCCTTTATTATTCGAAGCACAGATCTAACCGACACTGATATTGATGTACTTATTGACATTCACTATGAATTATACAACACTATCTCCCCAAGTATTGCAGCAAAAACACATGATTATCAACATAATTCACATCAGTCAAAGAAAATTCTTTCACCCCTCACACTCGCCGACAATACTGCAATTCTAATTGTATCCGCAAATAAACCAAGAGTTTCAGCAATTAAAAATATTGGTATTGGCTTATTATCTGCTGGATTAGTCGCAGGAGCAACTAGTGGTGCTTATATAGGCGTTACTACATTACACGGAATCCCAACCACAAATAGTTATTTGATTCATAAAGGTAGTGGCGAGCTTTTGTGGTCTAACTTTTCTGGAGCAGTTAATATCAGCCCTAAAACTACATCCTTTTTTAGTACTATTCCAGAAGCTGAGGGTTTTAAATAGAATTAGCGTTGTTGTGTTGCTTAATTTATTAAAACGATTTAGTTTTAATTGACGAAAAACCATCAATGTGAAAACATAGAATTTTATCTCAAATACTGCCTTAAATGAATAACTATCCCTTACTAAAAAAAGCCTACAACTCCGATGATTTTGAAGAACAAGGGAAAGCATTAATTGAGCAATTAACCCAACATTTAAAATCAACCCAATTACCACAATCGCCTGCCAACAATTGGCAGGACCCATTAGAACAATTACATTATTGGAAAAAATATCAATTCAACAACATCAATAGCTTTGTTGATGACTTATTAAACCATTCGATTCATTTACATAACCCAAAATACATGGGGCATCAAGTATCGGTACCCGCACCCTTATCAGCGTTAAGCAACCTTATTATTGGCCTTTTAAATAATGGCATGGCAGTCTATGAAATGGGGCCTGCAGTAAATGCTATCGAAAAAATTGTCATCGAGTTGTTTTGCCAAAAAGCGGGGTATGATAACCAGGCCAATGGCATAATGACATCAGGTGGAACCTTAGCAAATCTTACAGCTTTATTGGCAGCTAGGCAAGCCATGAAAGACTCAGATGCTTGGAAAGATGGCAATAGTAAAAAAAATGCAGTGTTAGTTTCAGCTCAAGCCCACTATTCCATTGACAGAGCCATTCGGGTCATGGGTCTAGGTGATACAGGCATAGTTTTAGTTCCTGTTAACGATTGCTTTGCAATGGACAACCATTCATTGCAACATGCTTATGATGCTACAGTTTCATCTGGTTTAAATGTTATGGCAATAGTAGGAAGTTGCTGTTCTACCTCTACTGGAGCCTATGATGACTTAGATTTTATAGGAAATTTTTGCCAAGAAAAAAACATCTGGTTTCATGCCGATGGTGCGCACGGTGGTGCTGCAATTTTTTCTGAAAAACACAAGCACTTACTTAAAGGCTTAGATATAGCTGACTCAATTATCATTGATACCCATAAAATGATGATGACTCCAGCTTTATCAACTGTTGTGCTTTTCAAGGATAAAAATCATGGTTCGCAAATATTCCACCAAAAAGCCCAATACTTATTTGAAGACAAAGGCATTGATGAGCAATGGTTCAACAGTGGGCTCAGGACTTTTGAATGTACCAAATTGATGATGTGTCTAAAGTTTTATATCTTGTGGAAATCCTATGGTATCGAAATTTTTGAAGAAAATGTTGATTGCCTGTTTGCGCTTGGTAAAACCTTTGCCAACATAATTACACAACACCCTTCATTTGAATTAGCACTAGAGCCACAAACCAATATCGTCTGTTTTCGTTTTCTACAAAAAGGGTTAAATAAAAAACAACTCAATCTACTAAACAAAACTATCCGTCAAACCTTACTTGAAGACAATGAATTTTACATCGTACAAACCACATTAAATGAAACCATCTATTTGCGAGTTACCTTAATGAACCCCTTGACAAATGATTCCCATTTATATCAATTGCTGAATAAAATTACAAAACTAGTACAATTACATTAAATATACGATAGAAAAGAATTTAAATCATACTGAGGTATTTGTACGTTAAGAAACAATTATTCTGAAACAACTGTCATGGTATTTGCATCCCGTATTATCTGCCAACGATTTTTACGTTTTTCTAAGACTGACAGTGAATGTCCCGCCATTCGTGTGGATGGGTCACCATTTTTTGGAGAACATATAAGGATTGATTCTACCCAAATATAGGCTTGGTCGCCAAGAACTTTAATTTCACGAAGTTTGCTTTCGAGATCAAACACCATTGGCGAGTCCTTAGGCGATCCTCCAGCTGCTCCTTGAGCAAATGTTTGCTTATCCATCTCTCCAACACCCGGCACTAAAAAAACTGCATCATCTGCAATGCACTGACGTGCCAATTCCAAATTTCCTTCAGTTGTTGATTTTATCCAATTATTGAACAAATCTCGTATCTCTTCTTCATCACTCATTATCTTACCTCTATGAATATAACCGCACTTTTATCTAAAGAGTTTTACCTAACTTTTTTTCAACTGACACAATGGCTATAATCTTACCATCAATTGTGCACGTTTCTAAATATAAAACACCACATTTCTAGTAAGAATGTATATAGGCTTAACTCCAATATGTTTAAACTGCAATTTGTTAGGTACTATACATATCTAGTGCTACAAAAACATAGGTACTTGAATTAAGCCCTAAGCTCTTTCTTGAGAATTTTACCTGTGGCACTCATGGGTAAAGCTACCATAAACTCTATTTGACGTGGATATTTATAACTAGCAATACGTTTCTTGGTCCAAGTTTTTAATTCGTCAGCACTAATATCCATACCCGCATTTAGTACCACAAAGGCCTTTATTTCTTCACCCATTTGCTCATCAGGGATACCAATAACTGCAACCAAAGATACTGCTTCATGTTCAATCATAACCTCTTCAACCTGGCGTGGATACACATTTAATCCGCCACGAATTATCATGTCTTTGGTGCGATCAACAATAAAATAAAAACCATCTTCATCTTGAATGGCAATATCACCTGAGTGAAGCCAGCCATCAGTGATGGTTTCTGTATTGGCATTAGGGCGATTATAATACCCTTTCATGACGTTGTGACCTTTATAACATAGTTCTCCTTTTTCACCTTGAGCCACTTCATTGCCATTATCATCGGTTAACTTAACCTGGACTCCCCAAATATTAGTGCCAATTGAACCTGGCTTTCTACCAATATCAGGTTGATTGAAGGTAACTACTGGAGAG
Organism: Alcanivoracaceae bacterium; assembly: GCA_016744455.1. Lineage (GTDB taxonomy): Bacteria > Pseudomonadota > Gammaproteobacteria > Xanthomonadales > Marinicellaceae > NORP309. Next base: position 57,410 of record JADGEI010000008.1, on the reverse strand, counting down.
CCTTCACTCATTCCATAACCTTCAAATATATCCAGTTTATATAGCTTTTTGAAGTCGTTTAATACCGCTAATGGTAGTGCAGCACCACCAGATACTGCCAATCTTAGATTTTCAGTAATCTTAGCAGGGTCACATGAAGCATCCATATTATTTATCATACCCCAATACATAGTTGGTACACCGGCAAAGATAGTCACTTTATGTTTAACCATTAAATTATAGGCATCATTAGCATCAAATCGAGGCAACAAAATACTGTGTGTACCTTTGTAAACGCCCATATTCATTTGTACAGTCATAGCAAAAATATGAAACAAAGGCAATACTACCAACTGTGTATCATCAGGCTTTATGTGAATAAATTCTTGGCAGACCATGGCATTCATGACTAAATTACTGTGGGTTAATTCTGCACCTTTGGGTTGACCTGTGGTTCCTGATGTATAAACAATAATAGCCGTGTCTTCGGCGGAAGTAGCTAAACTATCAAATATTGGAGACTTAGCAATCATCAAAGCACCCAGTGTTTGCTCATCTTCAAAAGGCGATGGTGCTGCAGGGTTTCCCATTATGTTTATAAAATGTTCGCAACGTGACGCATTATTAAAAGCTGTAAAACCCATCTGGCCCATGGGTAAATCAGCAGTGCCTTCAAAACAAAAATAAGCTTTTGCATGGCTATTTTCCAAATGAAAAAGTATTTCTTCTTCTTTTAATAGCACACTTAAAGGTACAACTATGCCGCCCATTTTTAAAATACCAAAATAGACCATAGGAAAATAAGGTAAATTTAAACAACTTAATGCCACTTTATCACCTTTTTTAATGCCTTGGCTGACTAGCCCATTAGCAATTTGATTAGCTGCTGCGTTGAGTTGTGCAAATGTCAAAGTTGTATCCATAAAAGTAAAAGCTGGTTTGTCAGCATACCGTTTGGCGCTATCATCTAAAAATGTTGTTACGTTAAGCATCGGTGTCCCCTATGTTTAAATTTTCAGTTTCTTCTTCTGTCAGTTCTATCACAGACTCACTAACTGTTTTATGAGTAATTGGTGTAGCTAAAGAGAGTCCAAAGTCCTGTTGTAAATCAAATGCCGCGCGATTAATACAGAAACGAGCAGGCTTTAATCGGTAGATATTATCGATGTGATAATGAATCCGCCAAACAATGGCATGATCGCCTGCCTCAACTAAAGAAATCTTTGGCTTTTTATCGATATTCAATGAAACTTCTTTTTCACAGGCAAGCTCCCAGACTTTTTCAAAATAATCTTCTACAATTTTCCCTGAAGTAGAATATCCAATTTTGTATTCGATGTAATCATTCCAACCTGTACTGCCCGAACGGTTAAGAATTTCTATTTTGGTAGATCTCAATTTTGAATTGGGAATGACGATTTGATGTCTTTGTACCAAGTCCCTGAAAGTCGTTTGTGTTAATGATATTTTGCGTGTAATTGCAAGAATATCGTATTCTGGTATGCGACAAATTACCCCAGGTTCAATATCGTGATTGTACAACATTATCAACCCATGAACACTGTCTACAGCCCAAGCATCTTTGGTAGCAAAAAGAATTACTAACAAACCGCCCAAAACACCCGTTGCTTGTAGCCAACTAGTTACATTCCAGATATTAACCAACAGTAATAATGCTGCAATAATCGTCACGGCAATTATGATAATGTGCATCATTTCTGATTTGTACGTTCTAGCACTAATTTCCTCACCATCAATGGTCTTTTCTTTTCCATAATGGTGCAGAGCCCAAGCATGAGAAAACTGGATGAAAAGATAGGAAATAAGTAAAACCAAACCCGTTTGGGAAAGTTGTAATAACCATTTATTGTTACCTGTTAACCCATTTATAATAGCATCGACAACATAAATTAAGATTAAAAATAAATTTAAGTAGCGCAACCAACGAATACGGCTTTTGTTTTTTTCTTGATCATCGGTTGGCGTGGCAATATACCTAAAGATGATCCCAGCTAAAAAGAAAAATAAAACATTAAGTATTATTGCAGTTTTGCCAAAGTTAGATAAGTGCTGAAAGTAGTCTAAAATATATGTCATTATTGCGCCTTGAACTGAATAAAATACTGTTGGTTACTGTTAGTATAATACAATTCAAGACTATTATTAATGATTTTCATAAAAACTTCTGTTGACGATTGATCTTCATAGCTTTTCCAGAAGGTCAATCCAGACTTGGTTCTTATTTTATGGTGTGTAACATAACCGGCAAAAACCGGGTAATTTGATGGCTCTATCTTTACTGATTGTTGCCAAAGATGCAGAGCCAATAATGTATCACCTGATTGTTTAGAAAAAATTACTGATTCAATCTTACCTTTATTGGTTGTTGGTAATATGGCTATATCGGTGCTATCCTCATCGGTACTCAAGGCTGTCCAGACATCTTTCCATGCTCTGGGTTGAGTTTCTACCCAATTTTGAGTCTGCAAAAAGGCTGACAATGTTGATAATTCACCGTTATAATGAATATCAAAAACCTGCTTAGGGCGATTTAGCCAATCATTACGTTCATCTGCTTCACTATTCTGCCACTCAACCACCGATATCGACTCTATTTTAATTGGCTCGACTCGTTTAAATTCTGAAGCGAAAAATATCAAGACGAGTATTATGACTATGCCTTGAAAACTAAAAAATATGGCCGATACCGGCCAACCCAAGAATTGTTTTCTGGCTCTCATTCGGTATGCGATAGCAACTACAGATGCCCATAAAACCGAGCTAAATATCGATATTAACACCACACCTAAACTCATTTGCTTAAAAAACAATTGTGCAAAACAAACCACAGCTATTAACATGGTTGCTAAAGTATAAGGCCAACTACGTAGTTTATGTGGCAAGGCTCCAGAAATCAGTGCCGACCAGTATGAAATCACAGTAATAAACCACGTGAGATGATGAAAACCAAACCATGATTGACTATCAAATTTTGAAAAGTAATTAATTAACAATGCTAATACATAGCCTGTCACTACAATAAACCCCCAATGGGCAGCTGCAACTCCACGACGTCTTCTAATCAACCAAACAAATACCAAGATAGATGGAACCAAAATTGTTATGTCATGGGTTAATGCCAAGATAAACAACATAACAGGTTCAGTCCAATCGGTGTGAAACGATTGCATAAAATCTACCACTTGAAACGACCAATTTTCAACGGTCTGATTATTAAGAATAAAAATTAACGAAGCAATTGTTAAAGCAATTATAAAAGACGCCATCAATGCTAGTGAGCCTTTTTCTGGTTTGCGAGGATCGATTAACCCAGAAGTCACTTTACCTAAATAGGAGTGCTTTTGTGACCAAATTAAAACGCGACTCAAGATTCGATGTGTTCGTGGTAATAAAAAACTGTATACAATCTGTATAATCCAGTACACCAATGCAACAGTTAAAACAAAAATCAAAACTAAGATAGCTAATTTACCTGCCACTTTAGACATAGCGCCCATTGCATTGCCAAATAACATACCAGGCAATAAATAAAAGGGAGCCCATAATATTGCCGCAATGGTACTAATGCTTATGTATTTTTTTAATGGCATTTGCATCATACCAGCAATCGCGGGAATAATTGGACGAACTAAACCAACAAATCGCCCAATAAAGACACTAAGCAAACCCCATTTCTTAAAAAATGATTGGCCTTGATCAATCAATTTAGGAAATTTATACATTGGCCAAATTTTTAACAACCCTTGTTTGTAATGGTGACCAATCCAATAACTAATACCATCCCCTGCAAAAGCGCCGAGTGATGCCGTAATCCATGCCAATTTAAAATCAACAACTCCAAGCCCAATCAATGTTCCTAAACCTACTAACAAGGCCGCACCTGGTAATAATATGCCAACCAAAAGCAAGGACTCACCCAATGCTACAAAAAATATCATCCAGCCAGTTGCATTGGGATGCAACTGCACCCAATCCAAAACTACTTGTAACCAGGATGATTCCATTACTTACAACTCAGAAAAGGCAAAAGTTGCTGCTTTTAAGGTTTTACTTAAAGTCACTTCATCATGTGTGGATGATACAAACGCGGCTTCGTAAGCAGAGGGGCCAAAATAGACACCTTGATCTAACATTTTATGAAAAAACACCTTAAATCGTTCTTCATCGCAATGAGCAATATCTTCAAAATTATTTATCTCCAGATTTTCAGTAAAAAACATACCAAACATACCTCCTTCATTTACTGTATGAAATGGGATACTATTCTTATCGGCAATTTCTTTAAGGCCTTTAGTTAAATTCTGTGTTTTGATTGCTAGGTCATCATAAAAACCTTTTTTTGAAACAATGTCCAACATGACTGAACCAGCAGTCATTGCCACAGGATTCCCTGATAGCGTTCCTGCTTGATAGACTGGGCCAAGTGGAGCAATATGAGACATGATATCTTTTCGCCCGCCAAAAGCACCTACAGGTAAGCCACCTCCTATAACCTTACCAAAAGTTGATAAATCAGGTGTTATATTATAAAGCTCTTGGGCTCCTCCAAGCGCCACTCGAAAGCCAGTCATGACTTCATCAAAAATTAAAATTGTGCCGTACTTATCACACAAGTCTCGCATGCCTTGTAAATAGCCTTCTAATGGTAATATCATATTCATATTACCGGCAATCGGCTCGACAATAATCGCTGCAACATCATCACCATGGGCCTGCATTGTGCTTTCTAACGCATCTAAATCATTATAGGCAACAGTTAAAGTTAAATCAGCAACAGCAGAAGGGACACCAGGAGACCCTGGAATACCAAGAGTTAATACACCACTGCCAGCTTTCACTAAAAATGAATCAGCATGGCCATGATAGCAACCCTCAAACTTGATGATTTTATCTCTGCCAGTGAATCCACGCGCTAATCTAATAGCGCTCATAGTCGCTTCTGTTCCTGAATTAACCATTCTAACCATATCCATCGAAGGAATTAGCTTACACATTTTCTCAGCAACGGTTACTTCTTGTTCTGTCGGTGTTCCAAAACTCATGCCCTGATCAACCGCTTTATGCACAGCTTTTAAAACCTTTTTATTGCTATGCCCTGCAATCATTGGCCCCCATGAACCAATATAGTCTATATATTCCTTATCATCTACATCATAAATATAAGGCCCTTTAGCTTTTTTGATAAATAATGGATCTCCGCCGACACCTTTAAAAGCGCGGACTGGAGAATTAACTCCGCCTGGAATATATTTTTGTGCAGAAAGGAATAAATCGTGATTGTTCATGTGATTATTGTTGGTTTAAAATTGTTATTATAAATGTAATTCAAATATAATGAAATTCTTGCTAGCAACAAATGAGATTTTATGAAAAACAAAGCACGAATATTGATTGATTGTCACGATGCCAAGGGTTTAGTCTACACTGTATCAAAGGTTTTCTTTAACCGTAACCTCAATATTGACAATAATCAGGAGTTTGTAGATAAAGAAACGGGTAAATTTTTTATGCGTACAGTAGTAAGTGGTTTTTTTGAATTACAAGACCTTAACAATGAATTGCGTGCCAATTTACCCAAAGGATCACACTTCAAAGTGATCATGCCAAAAAAGAAAAAAATCATCCTTATGGTTACCAAAGAATCACATGCTTTAGGCGATATTCTCATTCGTCACTCTGCAGGAGAACTCGATGCTGACATTCAAGCTGTAATTGGCAACCATAAAACATTGGAAAAACTAGTTTCTCGATTTGATATCCCATTTCATTGCATCTCTGCAAACAAACTCACGCGCGAACAGCATGAACAAAGAGTCATGAAAACTTTAAGTCAATTTACTTTTGATTACATTGTGTTAGCAAAATACATGCGCATACTAACAGCTGATTTTGTTAAAATTTATTCAAAAAAAATCATTAATATTCACCACTCATTTTTACCCGCCTTCATTGGAGCAAACCCCTACAAACAAGCCTTTGAACGTGGTGTCAAAATAATTGGAGCTACCGCCCATTTTGTCACCAACGATTTAGATGAAGGGCCAATAATAGCACAAAACATCATACCAGTTAATCACCGTTTTAATTGGCAAGATATGCAAAAATCTGGAAGAGATGTTGAAAAATCTGTATTATCACGAGCATTGGCTCTGGTGTTAGATGATAGAGTTTTTATCCATGGTAATAAGACAATTGTTTTTTAAAAGAGGCACACCATCCATGGTGTTAAGGTCATCCTTTATGGCGAACTATGTAGATGAAAGTCACTAGTTTGTCATTAACATATATTATATACTAATACTTTCGTAGATGTCAATACTTATATGTTCCCATTTTCAAGAATTGATTGTGGAATAAGCTTAGATATAAACTCATGGTAATTTTTCCATCTATTTGATGAAGACGTATATAGTTTTTTTCTAACCTGCCACAGACTTGCTGTGTTAATACTGTTTGACTGATTTTGAAAGGCCATACACCTTTTATCCCACTCAAGATTACAATATGACAAAAGTGCTTTAGTGTCTTTTTTTTGATTTAGTACAAAATGATCATAATTAACACTTAAAATACTTGTGCCATATATCTTTTTCCAATGCTTAGTAAGTTTTTCATAGACCCTAAAATAGTCATAAATATCTGTTAAATCTGTTGCATAATCAACCTCTTTTGAAAACCTTTGAAAAAAGATAGATAAACAGGTATCTAACACATTCCTCTCTGTAATAATTATTTTTGAATTAGGGAATATTGATTTAATAATGGCTAAATTTTGATAATTTATTGGCGTTTTATCGGTTGTCACTAAGCCCTTGTCTGTATTCTCCTTAATCATTGCTAAGTAGTCTTGACGTATGTGCTTTATTACTTTACCGTTTAAACCCTCTATTGGATATTTAGGTAAGTATTTTTCCATGAGGATTGATAAATATCCAGTCTCACCACCTGTAACAACTTTTTCATGACTACCTAGAACTTGTTCCACTAAAGACGATCCAGATCTGTACATACCACAAATAAAAATTGGAGTAATAAATGTAACTTCATCATTAAAAATAATCGTTTTCTGCTTACTTGAATTAATAATTTTATTTATTTTCATTGATAGTTTTTCTTTTGAAAAAGGGGTTACTCGAGAACCATTTAATCTGTTGGCATAACTATAGTGTATAAAAGCCCTTTTATATTCTGCACAATCGTTATAGGCTTTTCCCAGGGCATATTGTACTGCTTCTAATTCGCTATCTAACAACTTACTATTTGAACACTTAATTAATTTGCTCAATAATTCATTGTTACTATTATTTATATCAACAATATTAACCAAAGCGACTAATGCTTTACTATCAAGCGAGTTGAAATCAATCATCTTCTTATACAAATTGATTGCCTGGTCTTTTTTGTTCAATTGTTCTAAAAGTTTTGCTAAATTCAATTGTGCCAATTGATAGTTAGGTTTCATAGCTAACGCATCAATGAAATGCTTTTCTGCCAATTGAAAGTTTTTTAAATCCTTGTAGTTATTCCCTATATTAGTTAAAACCTCTTCTGGATGAGCAATGTTTTTTGTTAATGCTTTCTTATAGGCAATAATAGACTGTTCTAGCAAGCCTATTTTTCGATAAGAAAAAGCTAAATTATATAAAGAGTCGGCGTTGTTATTGTTATTTCTAACTATTCCACGAAAACATGAAATAGCTTCATTTACATAGTTTGACTGTAATAAGATGGTTGCTAAACCTAATAAATAATTTTGTTGTTCTGGGTGGTTTCTAATAAGTTTTTGAATTTGTTTTTTAGCATCCTGAGGCCTCCCTTGTTTTATATACAATTTTATCAAAAGAGATGGAACATCATAATCTGGATAAAATACATCAAATACAACTAATAACTTTTTTTCTGCTTGGTAAAAATCACCTTGTTGAATATGCAATACAGCAGCTTGTAAATATCGGTTATAATTAATCTGTTGTTTATATTTCATAAGGACATTAATTCGTCATTTTATTAATTTAAGATAATTGACATAACTCTCTAAAAGCTGATTGAAATAAATACTACAATCAGCTTTTTTCCACAAATATATTCCGAAAATTAATTAGAACTCATAACTAAAATTCAAGTAATAATTCCTACCTCGGATATCATACAAGGCCTGATCAAACCACGGCCAACCACCAGCTGCTAACTCTGAAAAAGGTGGCTCCTTATCTAGTAAGTTCCTGATGCCAAAGGTTAACTTGGATTGAGTAAAGTTATAACTAACTGACGTGCCAAACTCTATATAGTCATCGACATCTTGAGCTGGTCTACTTGGATTAACGTCACAAGAATTGCTCGCAGTATTTCTACCTCCAGGTAAATCTTGTGTTTCACCAATATAACGGAAGTTCAATGTTGCTTGCCAATTATCCTTGTTCCAATTACCTTGCCCATTCCATCTCCACTCTGGTTCACTAGTTGTTCCTTTATCATCACATAAAGGTTGCAAAGCCGATATTTGTCTTTCATGACTTATAAGATAAGCGGCTCTTAGATCAACACCAAAACGACCATACTCAGTATCCATATAATATTTAGTAGTAAAATCTATTCCTTCACCATTTTCTTGATTTAAATTCTGTAAATTTGACCTAACTTCTGAACCTGGAGATGTTAATGTGCCATTTACTCTTGTAATTAGATCTGGAAATAAGGATTCATTATCAATGATTTCTTGCACCCCTAAAGAACCTATTTTATTTTCTACTTTTATTTGATAATAATCCAATGACAAGCTTAAATTATCTAACGGCTCGTAGACTAAACCAAGACTATATGAATCTGAACTTTCTGTATTTAAACTTGAATTACCACCACCTACAGAACGAATTTCCAATAAACGGCAAGCACTGTCAATATCTGCTTGAGTTGAGGATGGATTATTCATCGCTTGATTACATAAAGTTGTGTCAACTGCTTGAGTCACACCAAATGAACGTCCTAAAAATAAGTTACCCAAGGTTGGTGCTTTAAAGCCTGTACCGACAGAACCTCTTATCAAGAAATTATCAGTTGGCCTCCATGAAGCTGAAAATCTATAGGTCGATTGACTATCACCACCTGAAGCAAAGTCATTTTCCCAGTCATAATCATCATAACGACCTGCCAACCCTAACTCAACTCCATCAAATGGAGAAAATGAAAGCTCTGCATAAAAAGCTTGTACTGCAGACTCACCTGACCCATTTGAACTTGCTCCACCTGCTACGTCACCAGTAGATGATGCAACATCTGCCCTATCAACAAATGATTGATCTTTATTTTCAAAACCTACTGCATAACCTAAATCACTGTTTCCAAATCCTAAGTCAAAATACCCATCCAAACTCGCCCTAAAAATATCTTCATTGCCTATCGCTTGTCTTTGTGTAGAAATGGTTAATCCATTTACTGCATAAAAGTTAGGGTCATATATTTGTGTTGGGTCAAATACGCCACTTTGCACTGCCGCTTCTAATGCTGATATTGATACCTGGCCACCAACACCTATTCTGTTTTGTTCTGAATCAACTGATTGATAGCTTACATCCATTTTGTGAACACCGAAATAGTGTGAATATCCTGCAACCGCTGATAATGCAGTATTCGTATTATCTGTAGCTCTTGGGCCAGCATCTACTGATCGTCGTAGAATATAAACAACAGGTGAACTAAATAAATCAGTTCCAAGTTGAGCATCAATTCCTAATAAAGCAGGAGATCCTGTTATATTGAAAAATGCAGGTGCTGCCCCATTTCTTACTTCTGTTACATTCCGACTAAATCTAAATTCACCGTAGGCTGTTCCATTATTAGAAACCTGATAATCTGCTGTTGCAATGATAGATTGTCTTGTTTGCGCTGGTATCGCATCATAAAGAGGTGCGAAATCAAAAGCACAATCAGAACCTTGACCTGTAAACGTAGCAGGCCGAATACTTGAAGCTGGACAACCAGGATCCGGATGAGAGAAGCCTGTTCCAAAATCCACAAAGGTTCCAGGTAAACCAGTAGGGCTTCTACCGTCTGTACCATCTGGTGCGTTCGCTGAACGTATTAATGGTCTTGTAAAGGCATCAATATCATCTTGTTGTGACCAATTAAAGCCAATAAACATATTACCTTTATCAAAAGTTGAACCCGCGGCTAAAGAAATATCTGCAAACTCACCATCACCTTTTGAAGTTTCAGCAAACCGTAAATCTACAGTAGCTCCATCAAAATTTGTTTTTGTAATAACATTAATTACCCCAGATATTGCATCCGCACCATAAATAGCAGAAGCACCATCAGATAGGTATTCAATCCTTTCAATCGCTCCTAATGGTATCAAATTAATATTAGTGGCTGACCCTCCACCTAAGGGGTCGCCTGGCAATCTTCTGCCATTTAATAGCATAACTACATAACTCGCACCAAATCCTCTGGTATCAAATGAGGCTGTACCTGCTGTTTGTGATAATGTACTATTTTCATTAAAGAGACCTGGCCCTGCGATATTAGACTGGAACAAAAAATCCTGTACAGTTGGTGCTCCTGAAGCCTCAATATACTCCGCATCAAAAACTTGAACAGGAACACTTGTTTCTAGATCCAGTCTTCTAATACGAGAACCTGTGACCACTACTCTATCCAGCTCTTCAGAGTCACCATCTTTCTTTTCTTGAGCTAACGAAGCACCGGATATCGCTATAGATGTAATTAATCCTGTATAAAGTACCTTTTTAATTGCTGAGGCAATGGGATTACGTTTTATTTTCATTTGTTTCTCCTAATATTATATTTGTATATTTCACAATACGTACTATGTTTTACGTAGATTGTGTATTTATAATACTACTTTCTTCGTACGTGTCAATACATAGTTTGGTTTTTGTTAACATTAAATATGGTTTTTATAGGCTTTAGGTATTATTTTCAAACGTAGAAACGATAAATCTATGGCGTGTGCTGAAAGTTAAAATTAAATTATTTTTGGGAATTGTAATAAAATCTTAACGCTTCAATGAACTGTTTTTCGGACATTTTGATTTCTTCATTGACATTGAGCATTGTAGACAAATCTAACGACGTTAATGGTGCTTCAGATTTATTGTTGTAGATTGTATACGCAATCTCTTGATGGAAAACATGCGATTCTTCACTCAAAACATCCAAATCTATTTTTTCAGCTTGGCTGTCACTTAATATGTACAAACTAATCTGTGTTGAAGAAAACATAGTTTTTGCTGCAAACTGTAATTTCTTGAAATATGTATTAAACCAATTATTACTTTGCAAATCAAAAGTTCTTATATCACTATCAATATCTTTAAGTGCTTTAGCTGAATAAACAGCTAAGCGAATGGCTTTCATTAAACGGTCAATTTGTTCTGAAACCCCCATAGAGGAACCATTCTCATCTTCGATCTTAATTTTTAAGGCATAATGAACAATTTCACCTTCAAGCTGTTTTATTGCCATATAGTATTCAATGTTATCAGCGTACAACAGGTGTTTGGGAACTGAAGGAATGCCTACGAATGATGTATTTTTACTTAATTGAATGTGTAAGAAACGGCAATTTAATTGTAACACCAAATAAAGTAAATATTGGGTTTCCTTGGTTAAAGCCTCTATCGCTGCACCTGTAATATCCACTGAGACATTATTAATATATTGTGTTAAGTTATGATTATGTTTTTTTATCCGCTTTTCTAATAAAGCGGAAAATTTTCGGATAAATGGCATAAAAACCAACAAACCAAAGAGATTAAACAAACTATGAAAGGCAACTAATGTATACAATGGGTCGCTGATACCTAAGATCTTAACTAGCTCTAACAATGCATGCAAGAAAACAAAAGTTAGCACATCAACACAAACATTAAACGACACGTGTGCCATAGCTAATTGGCGTTTAACAATGCTGCCTTGTAAACTACCAAGTATCACCGTACTAGTAGTTCCTAAATCAGCTCCAATAACCAAAGCAGCAGCTTCAGGAAGAGTAATCATGCCAGCATATAAAGCACTAAGCGTTAACATCATTACAGCAGAACTTGACTGTATTATTGCAGTCAAAAGTGTACCTGCTAATAAATAAATAATCAAAGGATAACCACCTAAGATTTTAATATCCAATTGTGTGGTTATATTAGATGTGCTATCTTTCATAAAATCCAGTCCTAACAACAAGAGTGCCAATCCAAAAACAAACAGACTAAATGACCTCCACTTCCCTTTAAATATTCCTAAACATAAGCCTGCCACTCCTAAAATAGGATAAATATACTGACTCATATCTAACTTAAATCCAAGTGTTGCAACTACCCAACCAGTAAATGTAGTACCAAGATTAGAACCTATAACAATCCCTATAGCATTCACTAGTGGTATTATGCCTATACCAACAAAGGCTAGAACGATTAGACCAACCAAGGAGCTACTTTGAACTACTGTGGTTGCTATTGTTCCAGTTAATACTGATCGCAAAGGACTCCTCGAGGAACGACTAAGTATTTGTTGAAAGCGTTTGCCAGAAAGTTTTTTTAAGGCATATTCTAATTGACTCATACCAAATAAAAACAAGCTAAGACCAGCTAATAATTTCCATACATCAATATATTCATTCATTTTTATTCAAGCCAATTTTTGCAATTATTTTACCTATGTATTTCCAAATGCACACCTTCCACTTTTGTTTCCATGAACGTCTGTTCCATTTATCTAAAGTAATGACCTCACACTTGTTTAGGTCATGTTTAAACATCTGCCTAACTCTATCGGCAAAATCTCTGTCTTGAATTTCCTGATTGGCTTCTAAATTCCAGTTCGAGCCCCAACGATCAAGGTTTGATGAACCCATAGTTACCCAATCATCAACCAAAACAATTTTTGAGTGGATGAAATGTTGTTTAAACTCCACTATTTTTACATTCAATTTTAGTAGTTTTGCATAGTGCCCATGCCCTATGTATCTTGACATAGCATTATCTGTTTTAACCCCAGGTAACATTAAGAGGATTTCAACACCTCTTTTTGCAGCCAAAATCAATGCCTTACGTAACTTTAATGAAGGTACAAAATAAGCACTGACAAGCCAAACTCTATTCGTACTTTTTTCTATCTGATTAATGAGGTTGCTCTTAATTTGGTTGAAAAAAAAACCACGACTATAGGCAACTTTACCCTTCGTAATATGTAGTTTATCTACTATAAATTTACGTTTAAATTTTTTCAAAGTGCAATTATTTTGTTTCTGCCAATTATAAATGAACAAACTTGTCCAATCTTTTACAACAGCTCCTGATATTTCCAACATATTGTCACGCCAATAATTTTGGCCAATAAAATGATCCGAAATACCAGCCCCTCCAACATAAGCAACGTCATTATCGACTAACAGTAATTTCCTGTGATCTCGATAAAAATTATTTAATAAAAAGCTGTATTTGATAGGATGATAGAAACAAAAATTAATATTACTATTATTCAATAATGTAATATCTGCTTTTTTAACACCTCTTGACCCCATGGCATCAAACATCACATAAACATCCACACCTCTTTTGGCTGCAACGATTAAAGAACGAATAAAATTTGAGCAAACTTCACCAGATTCAACAAAATAAGTTTCTAACAAAATGAAGTTTTCTGCATGATCTATGGAAAGCAACATTTTTTCATAAAACGATGAACCATTCATCAATAGGCTAAATGAATTATTTGCTCTCCAAGGGAAAAATTTTGAATTTTTTTCTAACATTATTACTTTCACGTATTGTTTTAATTATAACATAACCTAGAGGGTTTTGCATAATCTTGACATGATGAGAAAAGGGTATTGAAAGTTCAAATCAATGCGAAAGCGAAACATATTGACTCCTGTTTACTAATTATCAACACTGAGTTGTGTTTTTACAATTTTTTTTTGGATAACTCAGGTTAAAAATGATCCACCTAAATTATTATTCATCTGCCTTGTTAATGACATTCGTCAATTAAATTTAATCAGCATAGTGTTAAACTTAATAAGAATATAACCCTTAGGAGGGAATTATGCCTTTATATAAAAAAGTAGTCGTTGCCATTGATCCACTCATTGATTCTGATGAAATAATTTCAAAAGCGAAGCAATTGGCAGGAAACAATAATGCGTTAGATTTAATTTATGTTTGGGATGAAATTCCTATTGCATTCCAAGGATCTCCACTCGCAGTGCCTATGGGCTACACATCTGAAACGCATGAACAAAAAGCAGAAGTGCAAAATACATTAACAAAACTAGCTGAAAAACATGGCTTTAATGAACAGCACACACATATATTAACAGGAAGCCCTGCTAAGGAAATTAGGAATTTTGCCAAAGAGCACCAAGCTGATTGCATTGTTATGGGCTCTCATGGAAGACACGGAATTGCATTGTTGCTTGGCTCTACGGCATCTAGTGTCGTACATGGGACACCTTGTGATATTTTAGTAATAAAAATTTAAGTCAACTCGATTAAGATAGAATTCAGTCACTGGATGTGGCAAAATCCAAGTTTTTAATTTACTTAAAGTAAGGAAAGACAGGTTATACAATGATAGTTCTTGGAATTGAAACATCCTGTGATGAAACAGGGATTGCCATCTATGATACTGATAATGGCCTAATTGCTGATCAGCTTTATTCGCAAATTGAGTTACATGCTCAATATGGTGGTGTATTTCCAGAAATTGCATCACGTGATCACATTAAAAAAACTGTCCCATTGATTAAACAAGCTTGTATTGATGCCAATATTTCTTTAAATGATTTAGATGGCATCGCTTATACTGCAGGCCCCGGATTAATTGGTGCCTTGTTGGTTGGCTCAAGTGTTGGCTGCTCGTTGGCTTGGGCACTTGATTTACCCTCAATAGAAGTTCATCACATGGAAGGGCACTTACTAGCACCCTTACTTGATGAGGACAAACCTGAGTTCCCTTTTGTTTGTCTTTTAGTATCTGGTGGGCATAGCTTATTAGTAGACGTCAAAGGTTTAGGTGACTATACAATTTTAGGCGACACTCTCGATGATGCTGCAGGTGAAGCCTTTGACAAAACTGCAAAATTACTTGGATTGGGTTACCCTGGCGGCAAAATCCTTTCAGACCTCGCCACAAAAGGAGACAAGAATCGATTCAAATTTCCACGCCCCATGATGAATCGCCCTGGAT
Organism: Alcanivoracaceae bacterium; assembly: GCA_016744455.1. Taxonomy (GTDB): domain Bacteria; phylum Pseudomonadota; class Gammaproteobacteria; order Xanthomonadales; family Marinicellaceae; genus NORP309. The sequence continues at coordinate 42,206 of JADGEI010000008.1, read as the reverse complement.
TAGATTTTAGCTTTTCTGGTTTAAAAACAGCTGTACGTGTGACTTATTTGAAAGAAATTGAAAAAGATAACTACGATGAAAGCAGAGACAAAGAGAAACTCATCAATGATATCGCTGCAAGTTTTCAAGAAGCCATTGTCGATACCCTAGTAAAAAAATGTCAGCGAGCGATCAAACAAACAAGCTATAAAACATTAGTTATTGCTGGAGGCGTTAGTGCTAATACCGAATTGCGTATCCAACTAAAAGAGCTAGAGACAAAACTAAGAATTAAATCATATTTCCCCGCCCTAAAATACTGTACTGACAACGGTGCAATGATAGCTTTTGCAGGTGCTTTACGGTTATTAAAAGAGAAAAGTCAAAGCAATAAAATAAAAGCCTATCCTAGGTGGAGTTTAGAAGATTTAGAAGAAACTCTAGTATAACGAATCAAGCATCTATGTCAGGTATCAACATACTCTCAAGTTGAGTAATACTGTCCTTTAAACGTAATTTTCTTTTCTTTAGACGTTGGGTTTTTAACTGGTCAGGGTGTTGAGAATCTATCATTTCTTGAATAATTTCATCCAAATCTCGATGCTCACTGCGCAACTCTAACAACTGTAATTCTAATGATCTAATGTCTTGCTGTTGCACTGTTTTTATTTACTTATGAGAAATGAGACTTACAATATACCATTTTTATACTGATTTACAAACAAAATCCTAATGCAAGATAAAGCTTTCAATAAACTACAGAACAAGCTCAAACACCTAACTGGTAAAGCCATTGCTGATTTCAACATGATTGAAGAAGGTGACAAAATCATGGTTTGCCTATCGGGTGGCAAGGATTCTTTCGCTATGCTTGATATGCTATTATTTTTGCAAAAAAAAGCACCAATTGAATTTGAATTATTGGCAGTTAATCTTGATCAAAAGCAACCGGGGTTTCCTGAATACATTTTACCTGAGTACTTAACAAAATTAGGCGTTGATTTTCATATCATCGAACAAGACACCTACAGCATAGTAAAAAACATAATCCCCGAAGGAAAAACGACCTGTGGCTTATGTTCACGATTACGTCGAGGCATTCTATATTCTTTTGCTGAGGAACACAATTGTAGCAAAATAGCTTTAGGGCATCACCGTGATGACCGAGTAGAAACACTATTCTTAAATATGTTTTTTGGCAGCAAACTTAAATCCATGCCACCAAAATTATTCTCCGATGACAGGAAACACACCGTCATTCGACCACTTTCGTATTGTGCAGAAAAAGACATTTTGGCTTACGCAAATATAGCCAATTACCCAATTATCCCTTGTAATCTATGTGGTTCTCAAGACAATATGCAACGTCAAGCTATAAAAATGATGCTGCAAGACTGGGAAAAGATCAACCCTGGACGAATCGAAAACATTTCACGCTCATTAAAAAATGTTGTACCTTCGCATTTGGCAGATACAACTATTTATAAGTTTAATTAATAAAAAACCCTTCACAATCATTGAGTTCTATATTCTTTCTACAAAACTCAATGATTGTTCAAAACTTATTATTACATAGCTCAGGGGCGATAAAAAAAAGAGTTTGAAAGGCTCAGTAATTAATCTAACTTATTAAATAACATTTGTCCATTTTTAAAACTAGCCTCAATATGATCCCCATTATGAAACTTGCCTGACAACAAGGCTTTTGACAATGGATTTTCTAGTACATCTTGGATGGCTCGTTTTAATGGTCTAGCACCGTAAACAGGATTGTAGCCCAATTCACCAATATAATCTAAAGCAACTTCACTAACGGTTAAGACAATTTCTCTTGGAACCAGTCGTTTTGCCAATGACTTGATTTGTAGGGCAGCAATGGCACGAATATTTTCTTTATTAAGCGGATGAAAGACGACAATATCGTCAACTCGGTTAATAAATTCAGGGCGAAAGTGATGCCCAACAACCTCCATAACTGATGATTTAATCTCTGCATAAGAATGGTCAATTTTTTCCTGAATAATATCCGAACCCAAATTCGATGTCATAATTATAACGGTGTTTTTAAAATCTACCGTTCGACCTTGACCATCGGTTAAACGGCCATCATCCAAGACTTGCAATAAAATATTGAAGACATCGTTATGGGCTTTTTCTACTTCATCCAATAAGATAACCGAATAAGGTTTGCGTCTAACAGCTTCTGTTAAGTATCCACCTTGTTCATAACCCACATAGCCAGGAGGTGCACCAATTAAACGTGCAACTGAATGTTTTTCCATAAATTCTGACATATCAATGCGCACCATGGCATCACTGGAATCAAACATAAAATGTGCCAATGATTTACATAGTTCTGTTTTACCAACACCTGTTGGCCCTAAAAACAAGAATGAACCTGTTGGACGATTTGGATCAGATAATCCTGCTCGTGAACGCCTGATGGCATCAGATACTGTAACAACAGCTTCATCTTGCCCTATCAATCTTTTATGCAGTTCTTTTTCCATACTTAACAGTTTATCTTTTTCTCCCTGCATCATTTTATTGACGGGGATACCAGTCCATTTTGCAACGACTTCAGCAATTTCTGCTTCTGTAACTTTAGATCGTAGCAAGGTAAATTCTTGTTGTTCCGCATGGCTAGCTTGTTCAATTTCTTTTTCTAAATTAGGGATATCACCGTATTGTATTTTTGAAATTTTGGCATAATCATTAGTACGCATGGCTGTTTCTAGTTCTGCTCTAGCCAGCTCTAAGGCTTCTTTTAAATGAGTTGTACCTGCTACCGCTGCTTTCTCTGCCTTCCAAATTTCATTGAGATCTGAAAATTCACGTTCCATTTCATTAATTCTATCTGTCAATTCATCTCTGCGTTTCTTTGAAGCATCATCTTTTTCTTTTTTCAATGATGCTTTTTCAATTTTCAGCTGAATCATCTTACGTTCTAAGTGATCGAGCTTTTCAGGTTTAGAATCAATTTCCATACGAATTCGACTAGCCGCTTCATCCATTAAATCAATGGCTTTATCTGGCAAATTTCTATCTGTAATATAGCGATGTGATAACATTGCAGCAGCCACAATCGCTGGATCTGTAATTTCTACACCATGGTGCACTTCATAACGTTCATTGAGACCACGTAATATGGCAATGGTGTCTTCAACCGATGGCTCATCAACAATAATTTTTTGAAATCTACGCGTAATGGCTTTGTCTTTTTCCACGTGTTCACGGAATTCATCTAAAGTGGTTGCACCTATACAATGCAATTCGCCACGAGCCAAGGCTGGTTTAAGCATATTACCAGCGTCCATTGAACCTTCGGCCTTACCAGCACCAATTAATGTATGCATTTCATCGATAAATAAAATGACATTGCCTTCTTGCTTGGATAAATCCTTGAGCAATGTTTTTAAGCGTTCTTCAAATTCACCACGGTATTTGGCACCAGCTATCAAAGAACCTAAATCTAGAGATAATACTCTTTTGTTTTTCATGCTTTCAGGTACTTCATTATTAACAATACGTTGCGCTAAACCTTCAACAATTGCTGTTTTCCCTACGCCTGGAGCACCAATAAGCACCGGATTATTTTTAGTTCTTCGTGAGAGGATTTGTATCATGCGGCGAATTTCTTCATCACGCCCAATCACTGGGTCCAATTTAGTTTGTTCCGCTTTTGCTGTTAAGTCTTGAGTGTATTTATCTAGTGCTCCACGGTTTTCTTCAGCATTTTGGTCATTCACAGACTCTCCTCCTCGTATGTCTTCAATAACTCTGCCAATATCGCCTTGTTTGGCTCCCGCACTTTCTAGAGCACGAGCAGTACTGTCTTTGACTTGTAAAACAGCTAAGACAAATAATTCACTTGAGATATATGAGTCATTTCTTTGTTGCGCCAACTTATCACACAAATTTAGCGTTCTAACCAATCCATTTGATAGGTTTACATTGCCTTCATTGCCAGATACTGTTGGTAATTTGTCAATTATTTCTGCTATTTCTTGATTGAGCTTAGCTACATCAACATTCGCCTTACGCAACAATGAAGCTGTTGACGACCCTTTTTGATTCAACAATGCAGACATCAAATGAGATGTCTCCACCATATTGTGATCGCTGCCAACAGCTATCGATTGAGCTTCTTGTATGGCTTGCTGAAAGTTGCTAGTAAATTTATCTATTTGCATTTTTCATTACCTATATAAAGTATTAATATGACATTAATATAGGGATATTATGTTAAATATCAACAACACTTAAAATAAGCACATTTTATGTTGCAAGCCATATCAAAGTTGCCATTCGACCAGTTTCACCATCTCTTCGATAAGAATAAAAAAGATTTTTATTCCCATGTGTACAATAAGGTGTTTGAGTAATTTCTTTTACGCCTAATGTTTTTAATTGTTGTACGGCTATTTTCTTCAAGTCTGCATGCCAACCGCCTTTGTTATTGCGGTAAAAACTATGGGCATATTCTGGGTCTTTTTTTACAAATTGTGCTCTAAATTTTTCATCCACACGATAGGGTTTATAAGAAATACAAGGCCCAAGCCAGCACTGTAAATCCTTGGCATTGACAGCCAATTTGTTGACAGTAGTTTTGAGTATTTCTGAATATAATCCACGCCAACCACAGTGAACGGCTGCAACGACTGTTGCCTGTTTATCCGCAATTAACACTGGCAGACAATCCGCTGATAGAACCGCACATATGACTCCTTTTTTACGAGTAAAACACCCATCGGCTTGTTTTTCTCCATGAGAGCTGGGTAGCTTAGTATATTCAACCACATGATTTGCATGGACTTGTTGCATAAAAACCGGTATATGAGGAAGGCCGTGCTCTATGGTAAGCAATTCGAGATTTGACAACACCATTTCATCGTCATTAAAAACACCTAAATTCATAGAGTTATATGGTTTTGTACTCTTACCTTCTCGCCGAGTTGTTTGTAGCGACTGAACCGATAAATTTGTGAATATTTCTGGTTTTATTATCATAATATTAGGATTATATAAATATTTCATGATTTATAACTACCTTTTAGCAGTTTATTTTACTATAATGTCGTTAATTGACGTTTTATAATTTTAAAGGAAATTGTTTTCTCAATGCTTACTAAATTTCAGACAATGATTTATATAGCTGTTATGCTCATCGTAACAACGCTTGTCTGTGCAGAAAAACAAAACCTAGGAAGTAATAATTTTATTGAAGGAATCATTTCATCTAATGCAGTTCAATCAACACCTAACTCTTTTGTAGAATTAGATTTTTCTGTTGTTGATGGAGAATCATGGGATGCCAAAGATCAACCTAACAACATTGTGACCAATTGCATTAATGGCGATACAATTACAGGTTTTGAGACTTCTAATATTATTATCGAAACCGTTGGAAGAAGTTATTTTTCTGAAGCAATCATTTATTTCAGCGATTCCAATCAAGGAGATGATAATAGCATCAAATTTAGAGTTGGTGCCGGCAACCACTCATCTGGTTCGATGAGTTTTTCAACAAGCTCAATATTAGATATTACCGATACTGGCAATGTTGACGTGGTTTCTTTAAGCGATTCCAAATTTTACATTCAGCTATATGAAGAAACAGACGATTCACCAAACACTATTGATGCACGCTATATTAGCGGCTCTTTAAAAGTTTGGGGAGTGAATTTAGAAATGACAGCAAATTGCCCTTATGTTGCAGCGGCTATTGAGGCCGATTTAGCTTTAGAATACACATCAAACGCTAACGATATATTACCAACCAATGAAATCATAAATTTCGATATAACCATTAACAATTTAAGCAACATACTTGCCACCAATGTAGTCCTAGAAAATATTATTTCTGAGAATTTACAATTCACGAGCTTAACTTGTTCTGATGATGTCAATATCGTAGTAACCGAAGAAGCACACTCTATAAGCCTGGGAGAGATCGCGGCTAACACAAGTATACAATGCGCAATGAAAGCACATGCACGTGGATTCGGTGAAATTATAAATTCAGTCAATATTATTTCTGACAACGACCCCGATATCAGCAACAACTCAATAACTCTTATAGTAAGAGGCTCGCCACAGTCGGTTCCTGTTAATAACCTTTATGCCTTAATTATATTATTACTATTAATCATCACTTCTTTTATTTATACACCCCTAATGACTAAGGTAAAAAGTTAAACCTCTGGGTACATCACTTCCCAATCATTGTCACCTTCACTATTAAAACTATCAAAATCAGTTAACTCATCCATCAATTCCAACAAGTCTTCTGGAAGCTTACTTTTAAAGGTTACTTGCTTATTTGTTCTTGGGTGGATAAATGATAAAACTTTAGCGTGTAAAGCTTGTCTTGGAAATTCACGTATAACATCTTTTAACCCTGATTCCAAATCAGGCTCGACCCGCAAGTGATTGCCATAAACAGGATCACCAAGTAATTGATAACCGACATAATGCATATGCACTCGTATTTGGTGGGTGCGACCTGTTTCCAAAAACACTTTAATGCTCGTGTAATGTTTAAAATTATGTAACACTTCAAAGTTAGTTACGGCCCTTTTCCCATTTATTGAAACAGCCATTTTTGTGCGTTTAGTCTTATGCCTCCCTATTGGCATATCAATACGATTATTTTTAGTTAATACACCTTTTACAATGGCAAAATACTGCCGAGTCACGGTATGCTGTTTTAATTGTTCAACCAAGGAATTGAAAGCATTAGATGTCTTGGCAACAACCATTAAACCACTGGTAAGCTTATCAAGACGATGAACTATACCCGCTCTTGGCAATAATTTTTGTGTATCGTTATGTGCGAGAAGACCATTTAGAAGAGTCCTATCTGGATTACCAGAACCAGGGTGAACTAAAACACCTGCTTTCTTATTAAGAACCATTATTTCATCGTCTTCAAATTGAATATTCAAATTCATCTTTTGAGGCTTATCCTCAACAGCTGCTTCTATTTTAACATTTATAGAGATATTTTCGAAACCTTTTAATTTTTGTTTTGGCTTACAGGTTGCGGTATTTATCAACACATCTCCATTGCTAATCCACTTTTGAATAGTACCTCGTGAGTATTCAGGGAACAAAGCGGTAATATATTGGTCTATTCTTAATCCAGCATCAGCAGGCGTGGCATTGTTTATTTGTGTTATAATTTGACTGTTTTGTTGTTTCATGGCTGTATTTTACAGTATTATGTCGATGTTTATTAAAGTGGTTATTAATTTAATGAGAAAAATTTATACAATTTGTTTAATTTCAGCACTAATGTTTAGTATTAACGCTTGTAAAAAAGATTCTAAGAAAGAATCAGTTGAAGTAACGAAATACAGTGCCGAAACTTTATACAATAAAGCAAAAAAAGCAATGGAACTAGGAATTTGGGACAATGCAATTCTAGGTTTTAAAAACTTAAGAAACCAATACCCTTTTGGTCGATATGCAGAACAAGGTTCAGTTGACTTAGCATACTCTTATTACCGAAATTATGAAATGGATTTAGCCATTTCTACTTTAGATAGATTCATCAAAAACTATCCTGCACACGAACACTTAGATTATGCATATTACCTTAAGGGTCTTATCTATTTCGAAAATGAAAGAGGTCTAATGCAGAGGGTAAAACCTGATGATTCTTATGATAGAAATCAAGAAAATGCCAAACAAGCGTTTGTTGCATTTAAAACTTTCGTTGAAAAATTTCCTCATAGTACTTATGCTGCTGATGCGGAAAAACGCATGATTTTTATACGCAATAGGCTTGCAGCATTTGAATTGCAAGTGGCAAAATATTATTTACGTCGCAAAGCCTATGTGGCAGCTATTAATCGCTGTAAACAAGTGTTAGAAACATACCAAAAAACAGATTCAGTTGCTGATACATTGGCAGTAATGATAGAATCTTACAGGCATTTGGAACAACAAGAGTTAGCAACGTCTAACCAACAAATTTTACAAGAAAATTTTCCTAACCACAGTTATCTACAAGGTGAAGAATTGGATTTAGAATCTAAACTCTTTTCATTTAAAGACCTATGGATATTCAGCAAAAAAACAGAATGACGCTACCATGTATGCCATAATTGTCGCTGCAGGAAGTGGGCAAAGATTTGCTTCTGATACACCTAAGCAATTTCTTGAAATTGCAGGCAAACTTGTCATTCAACATTCTATTGATGCCTTTGACAACATAAGTGAAGTTGAAGGCATTGTCTTAGTCATGCCCGCGAACCAGAAATTATGGCAAGACATTGAACTTAAAGCTAACAAGCCTTTAATGTATACCACGGGCGGAGAATCTCGAGTACAATCTGTTTTACATGGTTTAGAAATATTGGCACCATCTGTTGGAAATACAAGTTGGATCTTAGTTCATGACGCAGCTAGAGCATGTGTTACTACTCAAGATATTAAAAAACTAATAACACACTGTAAAAATGAAAATCAAGGCGGGCTTTTGGTTAAGCCTGTGATTGATACTATTAAGTATAGTAAGGATGGTAAAAACAGTGAAAAAACAATCAATCGTAACAATCTGTATGCTGCTTTAACACCTCAACTATTTCCATACCAACAATTAATAGATGCTCTTAGGAAATCTGACAAGAAGTCCACTACAGATGAAGCATCAGCCTTTGAGCAATCTGGCATCAAACCTTTGTTAATCAAAGGGCGAAGTGATAATATAAAACTTACATATGTAGAAGATTTGTTACTGGCTACATTTATTTTAAATAAAAAGTGATCAGAATCGGTACAGGTTATGATGTTCATGCCTTCTGTGCAGGGAACCACTTAACGCTTGGAGGCATAAAAATACCTTTCAACCGTTCCTTTGCAGCACACTCCGATGGCGATATATTGATTCATGCTATCTGTGATTCATTGCTAGGTGCTCTCGCTTTAGGAGATATTGGCCAACATTTCCCACCTGATGATAACAAATGGAAAGACTGTAAAAGTGAAGTGTTTCTTATACATGTTGTCAAATTAATTACGAAAGAAGGCTACCAAATCAACAATATTGATAGCACTATTGTTTGTGAAGAACCCAAAATGCAACCTCATATTACCCCAATCCGCAAAAACCTGGCATCAATTATGAATCTTAAAATTGACCAAGTTAGCGTAAAAGCCACAACCACTGAAAAACTTGGTTTCTGTGGCCGTGGCGAAGGTGTTGCAGTCCAGTCAAGTTGCTTATTAAGCAAGAAGTAACAACTATTCAGTAAGCTACCATATCTTTCTAGAGAGCTTCAAAATTTCTTATTTGCAAAGCTAATGATTTAAAAGAACATTTTTAATACAAGTAACTTCTTATAAAAACATAATTATCACACAAGCCTTAAATAGATAAATTAGTATCGAAGTAATCTATGTAAATCGAATAGCTGTAAAGTTTCCCATTATTTATGTTTAGTTATATCCTGATACAAAAGTTTTATGAAATTTACTAAATCAACATTTATAGCATCGCATATCTGAATGAGCTCAATAATATCAATATTCCTATCTCCATTTTCATATTTTGATACGTAACTTTGATGTTTATCTAACTTTTTAGATAATTCAACTTGTGTAAAGTTGTTTTCAACTCTTAAAGTTTTTAATTGTTTCCTCAAAGTTACATAGTTTTGATGCCATATACTTCTTTTCATGAAAAAGAATATAAATCACCTTGTTAATTATCCCGTATTAGGATATTATTCCAATTCCTACTAATTATATTAAAAAACCGATAATTTAATTATAGGATTTTTTTAAGAACCCAAGGAGAACCACATGAAAATTAATTTAACGATAATTCTGATACTCTTTTCTATAGTATCATTTGCACAAATTCAAACAACGACATATAAAAACAAAGAAGGATACTTTGACTCAGAGATGGTCAAAGCTGTTATGAATGACTCGTATATGCAATACATATCAAACATCAGTATAAATAAATTCATTTATGATGAGGAGAAAGAAAAACAAACTTTTGCTGAATCTTTTTCAAATTCTAATTATCAAGGAGTAATTGAATTAAAAGACAAGGTTCCATATAAATACTACATAAAAAAGGCTATCGTATACTGGGAAGTATACAATCCATCAGGCTTGAGAAATGAAAAAACAGGTCATATTGATATTAATAAATTCTATCGTGACAATGGGGTTTCGAATGATAAAAAATGTCCTTGGTGCGTAGTCATTGTGCTTATTGGGGCTGCAAATTGTGCAACAAATACTGCTATGTGCAATACGAGATGTAACAACTGTAGATATGGGGCTTCAGTATGTAGATCAAGTTGTTGGACTAATTCTTGTGAAGTACACTGCAACCCTCCACCAGATCAAAATTCGTTTTTATTCAATCCATGGGGTTATTTCGGGGACACTATATTAAGTAGTGGGCCATTTACTATTTACCCATAGTATGTAGATTTGATATAATGACTCGTAATCACACTACGAGTCATTAGTTTCGTTTTTATTAAAATGAAGGAAAAAAAACACCTTAAATGGATAATTATAGCAATAATACTTTTCGAATTAATAGTCCTATATAGCACTCGGTCAAATGATTTTACTGAAAAAATCGAAAGCTTAGCATTTTTTTTTGAAGAAAGTAGGCAAAATCAAATATTAGAAGCTTATAGAACTAAAATTTCAAAATTACATATTAATCAAAATATAGAAGTCCTACTTGATGAGAAACAAGCTGTAATAAATTTTACTGTAGTTAAGTTCTCTAAAGATGCAAATAATTTTTTACACACATTACTTTCAAATCAAAATCCTGGAATATCATTATCTCATTTTTATTCCACAACTGACACCAATTATAAACTCACCTATATAAAGTACATATTTTTTATTTTTGTTCCTGTATTTATTATCTGGTTAGTAATAGTAAAACCTAAAGAAGCCAAAATTAAAGAGCTGAAATATAAAAAGCTATTTAAATTTGTTTCACTATTTATAGCCTTATCAGTTTTATTAAACTTTATTTTTGTACACCTATTAAATATAGAAATAGACAGCAACCCGCAGAACCTAAACAATTTTATACGCAAGGAAACAATAGTTGCTTTTATCTTCATTGTGATCATTGCTCCTACAGTTGAAGAGTTATTATTCAGAGGACTTTTATTTCGATATTTTATTGAAAAGAAAAAAGCTATTTTGGGAACCTTAATAATAAATTGTGAATTTGTAGCCGTACATTATTATTATTTTTTAATAAATACACCATTAGAAACTAAATTTATGTTATTTCTTGGGATATTCACCATCTCATCTACATTATGCTGGATATATTACAAATTCAACAGCATCATAGCTCCCATAACACTTCATACTATTAACAATTTATTCTCATTTGTTTTTATATACTATTTACTATAAAATATTATTACTTTCTAAAATAATATTAAATTAACCATGAAAATTACACTTTTGTTTTTTCTTACATTAACTTTATTGAAGCCAGTCTTTGCCCAAGACTATTTTCTCAGCCTCAAGGGAAAACCAACCCAAGGTGGTTTAATTATTGCTCAGACCAATAAAACTGCCGCAGTTAAAATTAATGGAAGTAATACCAATACAACTAAAGATGGTTATTTCATGTTTGGTTTTGGTCGGTTTGACGAAAAGCCGATTAATCTGGCAATTACTTATCAAAATGTGACCTTTAAGGCCACCATTGATGTAACAACCAGAGACTTTCCAACCGAAATAATTAATGGCTTGCCTACTAACAAAGTTACTCCACCTACCAGTGTATATACACAAATTAAAGCAGACAATGTTAAAGTAGCGAAAGCTCGTTCTTTTATGGATTTAAGAAGGGGCTTTTTAGAGACTTTCATGTGGCCAAGTCATGGTCGTGTCAGCGGTGTCTATGGTTCTCGCAGGGTCCTGAACGGCAAACCTAAACGTCCACATTATGGCATGGATATTGCTAACAAGACTGGTACGGAGGTGGTAGCTCCTGCCAGTGGCATTATTCGATTGGCAGAAACAGGGATGTATTACACCGGAGGGACTGTTATCATCGATCATGGTTATGGATTAACCACAACATTTATGCACCTCTCTCAGGTTAATGTACAAGTGGGATTACAGGTAAAACAAGGTGAAAAAATTGGTGAAATTGGCATGACAGGTCGTGCCACAGGCCCTCATTTGGACTGGCGGGTCAATCTTGGCAAAACCAGATTAGACCCACAACTGATTATTTCTGAAAGTCCAAACTAATCATCTTTTGTTTTTATTTTTCCAGCTGTGACTATACCGAAATTATATTCATTAATAAATTCATTCATAGTTTCAAGATTTGAAGTGGCATCGCTGTTTAATTTAGCACCATTTAATGCCTGAGTCTGCACATTTGCTGTTTGAGAACCTGTTCTTGATCCTGTACTTTTCATCTTTTGTTTTCTTACCCATCTATCTCTACGCTTTAAAGTTGCAACATCATTGTAATCTTTACTTATTAGTTGATACTCTATTTCAGATTGCTTAAGTTCATCAGGCTTCAAGTTCTTCTCTATATTGTGTTTTAATTCTATGTGTTTCCGATTTTGGCTTTGCGCGGCTAACTTTATCCATGCATATCCCTTCGCCCAATTACTAGGAACACCTAAAGCTTTTATATACATTAAACCAATATACATTTGAGCATCAGAGTTTCCAAAAGCAGCAGATTGTTGGAATTTTGTCATCGCCGATTTATTGTATCCACCTTGATACGCACGGATTGCCTTAGCTAATAAAATCTTATCTGGTGTTACTAAGTTATGTTGCGCATCATAGTGGGGTTTTAAATTTATAACAGCATTTGGATTAGCATTAACATTAAAGGCTAAAACTAGTAATATAAGTACGTTAATTGTTTTCATTTCTTTCTCCATTTTCTTTCGGAATAATTTCCCCACCTGAAACATAGCCGTAATCAAAGTCATTAACAAATGACTTCATCTGATTATATAACCCATTACCGTGAGGCGTGTCAAATAGTATAGGAGCAAACACTAACGAGCCTGTTCTACTTCCTAGCATCTTCATTTTTTGTTTAGCAACCCACCTGTCTCTACGAGTCAATGCTGCAATAGTTCCGTATTGATCGTTGATTTTCTTATATTCAATATCTGCTAATTTCACTTCTTGTGGTGTTAATTGTACCAGTATTTCATCACGTAGTTTTGTTGTTTCTTTTTTTCCATCACTAGCTGCAAGTTTTATCCATGCAAATCCTTTTGCCCAACTTTCTTCAACTCCTAGGGATTTAATGTGCATAAGGCCGACATATTTTTGAGCGATAGAGTTACCAAGTGCTGCTGCTTTTTTAAAGTATGTTAATGCTGATTTATTGTACTCTTTTTGATAAGCCTCAAAAGCATATCCTAAGTAAATTTTATCTGGCTGTATTAGGTGACCTTGTTTATCCATGTGTAAACTCGAAGAAATCACTGTATTTGGATTTGCATAGCTAGGTACAAAAAACCCTATAAATAGCATTAATATTAAATATTTCATATATGATCTCTTTTTTTAGATGTTATAAGTTAATAGACCGTTGTGAACTAAAAAGTTACAACTATTTTTATTTTTTTATTCTCACAGCTTTATGAGTTTTCTATATAGGGGCTTGTGTAATGCTACAATATGGAGTCATTGACTGTTATAATACATTTTTAACCAATATACAATTTTATGCTAAAAAACATAATTCAACAAAAACACACCAATAGCATCGCCATTGAAGCCATTGAAAAAAGCAATTTTAAAACATGGTTAAATGAGCAAAATAATGAAACTAAAAATTTAGTAAAATTGTTCAACTTTGGTAAAATTATAGGGGGCCATCTTTGCATCTTAGATAACGATAGAGAACTAGTAAAGGTCATATGTCTAATTTCTTCCGATTATAACTTTCATGACTTTTGCAAACTGCCAAGTGATTTGCCATTAAAGAATTATTATTTAGACTCTAAAGATAACTTGTTAATAGCTGCTTGTATTACTGGCTGGGGCTTTGGTAGTTATTTTTTTGATCGTTATAAAGAAGCTAAAAAATTTGCCACCCTTACAGTAGAAAATTTATCCGATAAATATGCTAAAGCCTGCGAAACAGTTAATGCTACAACATTGGTTAGAGACCTGATCAACACGCCAGCAGATGATATGGGACCTACCGAGCTTGCAATAGAGGCTGCGAGCATAGCAGAACAACATAACGCACAATACCATGAAGTTGTAGGAGATGACTTATTACACCAAAACTTCCCTGCCGTTCACTTGGTAGGTCGTGCATCATTTAAAGCACCTCGCGTCATTACCATTGATTGGGGTAAAGCTAACGATCCTTTAGTTTGTCTTGTAGGCAAAGGCGTTTGCTTTGATACTGGTGGTAACAATGTAAAACCTGCTGGTAGTATGCGTAATATGAAAAAAGACATGGGTGGAGCCGCTCACGTATTAGGACTAGCGCAAATGATTATGCGCTTAAAATTGCCAATCCAGCTTAAGGTGGTAATATCAGCAGTTGAAAATGCCATCTCCGGCAATGCTCACAGACAGGGTGATATTGTAACAACACGTAAGGGATTAACAGTAGAAATTGGTCATACCGATGCAGAAGGTCGAATGGTATTATCTGATGCATTAACTTATGCTAGTGAATTTAACCCCGATTTAATTATTGATTTTGCCACCTTAACGGGGGCAGCTCGTGTTGCTTTAGGTGCAGACTTACCACCAGTTTTCAGCAATGAATCCAGTTTCAACAATGAAATAATGGCTTGCTCCAATGAAGTATATGATCCATTGTGGCCAATGCCTTTGTATCAACCCTATAAGAAACAAATCATCCCAGATATAGCTGATTTAAGAAACACAGGGTCAGTTCCAATGGGAGGGTGTATTACTGCAGCTTTATTTTTAGAAGAATTTGTTGGTAAAGATATTGCATGGGTTCACATTGACACATTTGGCTGGTCCAATGGAAGAGTTGGGCATCCAACAGGCGGCGATGCACTGGGCATGTCAGCTATGTATAACTGGATTTCCAAACGGTTTGGATAACTTCACAAATTTATAGTCACACACTAATTACTTACTAATGAAATGAGAAAAATATGAGCAATGATTTTGAAACGGTTAAACTTCATTTTGGTAAAGGAGAAAAACCTGCACAAATACTAGGACATTTTGCTAATCGTCACGGGTTAATTACTGGTGCCACAGGTACAGGCAAAACTGTTACTGTACAAGTATTGGCAGAAAATTTTTCTCAATTAGGTGTCCCAGTCTTTGTTACAGATGTAAAAGGTGATGTATCTGGACTTTCTCAAGCAGGAAAAACTAAGGAAAAACTCATTACTCGTGCTCAAAAACTTGATGTATTAGATTACAAATTTGAAGGATCGCCTAGCATATTTTGGGATATTTATCGTCAATTTGGTCACCCAGTACGAACAACTATTGCTGAACTTGGTCCTATGCTACTAGGACGATTTTTAGAATTATCAGAGGTCCAAGAAGGCGTACTAAATATTGGCTTTAAATTAGCACAAGAGGAAAAACTTGCTTTACTAGATTTAGAGGATTTACAACAATTACTCACTTACATGGGTGATAATTTTAGAAACATTTCTAATAAATATGGCCGAGTTACAAGTGCATCAATTGGAGCAATTCAACGCAGATTATTAAAACTTGAACAACAAGGCATTGAAAATTTACTTGGTGAACCCGCACTTGAGCTTCCAGACTTAATGAAACAAGACTTATCAGGTCGTGGCATTGTTAATATAATGGATTCTCGCGATTTAATCCAAAACCCTCAAATGTACGCTACATTCATGCTTTGGTTAATGACAGAACTCTTCGAGTCCTTACCTGAAGTTGGTGATCAACAATTACCGAAATTAATCTTGTTTTTCGATGAAGCTCATCTAATTTTTGACGATGCTCCCAAAGAATTATTACGTAAAGTTGAACAAGTTGCACGCTTAGTTCGCTCAAAAGGTGTAGGAATTTATTTTTGCACACAATCACCAGGTGATATACCAGAATCAATTTTGGGCCAATTAGCAAACAAAGTTCAACATGCATTAAGATCTTACACTCCAAAAGATAAAAAAATAATCAAAGCCGCCGCAGATAGTTTTCGCCCAAACCCTGCTTTTAAAACGGCAGATGTTATTACTCAACTTGGCGTTGGTGAAGCCCTTGTATCAACCTTGAATAACGAAGGTGCTCCATCGGTAGTAGATAGAGTAAAAATAGCTCCACCAAGATGCCGTATGGGGCCAGCTACCTCTGAAGAAAGGCAGTTGGTTATATCGCGTTCACCCATAGGAAGCAAATATGACAAAGATTTAGACAAAGAGTCTGCTGCTGAAAAATTACAAAAACGACAAGCACAAATTGACAAACAAAAACGCCAAGCCGAACTATTACTTGAGAAGGAAAAACTTCAACAAAAAGCCTTGAGAAAAAAAACTACTGGCAGAAAAAAACAAAGTGTATGGGAAACAGCAGGGAAAACTGTTGCTAGACGCTTTGGCACCAAAATTGTTAATGCTATTTGGAAAAATTTGTTTAGTGGCAGAAGGTGAACAATTGTAACATTTAGCACTCTATCGCAAAATATTGCAGTATTGCTGTGTTATTATGCACCCATAATAACATATAAAAATATTGGAGAACAAAATTATGGCTAAAGGAACCTCATTACAAGATCCATTTTTGAATTCACTAAGAAAAGATAGAGTTCCAGTATCAATTTTCTTAATGAATGGTATCAAACTGCAAGGCACAATTGAATCATTTGATCAGTTTGTAATAGTTTTGAATAATAACACCAACCAAATGGTCTATAAACACGCTATTTCAACCATCGTACCTTCTAAACATGTTAATACTCAAGAGTTTGAAAACGGGCACTAAAAAAAGTTACGACTTTCTTGTTTCATTTTTCAATTAAAACTGTGCTTAGTTTATAATACAGCTTTATTATTTTAAAAAAATATAGTGTTAGATCAAGAACGTAGTCATAAAGGCAATCAAGCCATTTTAGTATGTCCCAACCTTGCTATGTCTGGATTAGCACATGCTGAAAAAATTGCAGAATTTAAAGAGCTTGCCTTATCGGCTGGCGCAACAATTATTAATACACTAATAACGGCACGAAAATTCCCTGAACCCAAATTTTTTATAGGTTCAGGAAATGCCGATAAAGTAGCTGATTTAGTTTCACAAAATGATGCTAATTTAGTTTTAGTTGATGTTGCATTATCACCTGTCCAAGAAAGAAATCTTGAAAAACTCTGTCAATGTCGTGTACTTGATAGAACCTCCTTAATTTTAGATATTTTCTCTCAACGTGCGCGTTCTTATGAAGGAATGTTGCAAGTTGAGCTTGCTCAATTACGTCATTTATCCACCCGATTAGTTCGAGGCTGGACACATCTGGAGCGACAAAAAGGCGGAATTGGTATGCGTGGACCAGGAGAAACTCAGTTAGAAACAGATAGACGATTATTGGCAATTCGAGTTAAGAAACTCAAAGCCAAACTTACAAAAGTAGTAAAACAGCGTGAACAAGGTAGAAATTCTCGCAAACAAAGCGGTACCAAAATGATAGCTTTTGTAGGATATACCAATGCGGGTAAATCCACTCTTTTCAACTACTTAACCCAAGCCAAAGTATATGCTGCAGACCAACTATTTGCCACACTTGATCCAACAGTTAGAAAGCTACCTAATATCCCAGGGAATGAAGTAGTTGCCAGTGATACAGTTGGCTTTGTTAGAGATTTACCCCATGATTTAGTAGCAGCGTTTCAAGCCACGTTACAGGAGGCAATAGAAGCTGATTTATTAATTCATGTTATTGATTCCAACAACCATGAACAAGATGAACATATTTTTGAAGTCAAATCCGTGCTTAAACAAATCAACGCTGATAAAATACCCGTAATTGAAGTTTACAATAAAATTGATTTATCACATGTTGGTACTAAAGTTCATTCTGACAATGATGGGTTAGTCACACAATGTTGGTTATCAGCCACAACAGGGGAAGGTGTAGATTTATTACTTAAAGCCATTGAAGAACGCTTTAATCGTACCCATGTTACAAAAGATATAATTTTACCAGCTAGCCTTGGAAAATTGAGAGCATTATTCTATAAAATGGATGGTATTCGAGAAGAGAGATTTAATGACAATAATACTTGGTCACTAAAGATAGAACTTCCATCTTCAAAGTGGAATATGCTAGCTGCTAGAAATGATGAATGTGGAAATTTTGTCCACACTTTACTTAAATAAATTTGGAGTAAATTATGGCCTGGAACAAACCTGGCGACAATAACAATGATGATAACAAAGGCAACAATGATAACAAACCAAAAAATCCATGGGGTTCAGGTGGAAATCAACCGCCAGATTTAGAAAAAGTTGTTGGTGATTTTTTTAAAAAAATTAAATCTACTTTTGGAGGGGGCACTGGCTCTGGAAGTAACAACCAGCAATCAAATTCTGCCTTCCCTGTCGTTTTAATCTTACTCGCTTTCGCAGTTTATGCTCTTTGGACTTCTGCACATCAAATCGAACAAGCAGAAAGAGGTGTTGTATTAACTTTCGGAAAATATTCAAAAACAATGCAACCTGGATTAAATTTTGCTTGGCCAAACCCTATCTCTAAGGTTTATAAAGTAGATATTAGCAAATTATATTCTGTTAATAACAGCGGTGAAATGTTGACTGAAGATAAAAACTTAGTCTTTCTTGAATTTGACATTCAATACCGAATTCGTGAAAGCAAAATAAGAGATTACCTCTTTTTGCTAGAAGACCCAGATGCAACAGTAAAACACGCTGCAGAAAGTGCCGTAAGGCAAGTTGTTGGTACAAATACTATGACACATTTGCTTAATGTCAACAGAGAAGTTGCTATCAATAATATTGTTGAAGAACTACAAGCTATGCTTGACCAATACACATCAGGTATTCAAGTAACTAACTTTAACTTTAAAGAAGTCCACCCACCAGCACAAGTAAAATCAGCATTTGACGATGTGGTAAAAGCCAGAGAGGATGCTAAAACTTACATTAATGAAGCCAATGAATATGCGCGAGAAAAAGTGCCATTAGCAGAAGGTTCTGCATTAAAGATCATCCAAGATGCTGAAGCCTATAAACAAGCGACCATTGCAAAATCAGAAGGTGAAGCACAACAATTTGATTTAGTAAGAACACAGTATGAACTCGCTCCTGAAGTGACCAAAGAACGATTATATTTAGAAACAATGGAAAACGTAATGGGCAACACATCTAAAGTTATTGTTGACTCAAAAAATAGCAACAATATGATGTATTTGCCTTTGGATCAGATGTTGAAAAATAACAAAGACCAAACTCCAGAAACAATTTATCTTGGTACATCAACTGTGAATCCACCTCAGAATACTTCTAACTCAACCTATCAAAGCAGCAGTCGTAACTCAACCAAACGTGTTGGCAGAGGAGACAGATAATATGAACAACAAATTACCTATACTTTTAATTCTACTTATACTCTCAGTAATCGTGGTTAAGGCCTTTACATTTACAGTCAATGAAAAAGAACTTGCCTTAAAATTTAAGATTGGTAAAGTGATAAAATCAGACTATAAACCCGGTTTACAATGGAAAGTCCCTTGGTTGCATACGATTAGAAAATTTGATTCTCGTATCCAGACACTTGACAATAAACCCACTTCTATCTTAAATACCGATAACGAGTACTTAGAAGTCGACTATTTTGTTAAATGGCGCATCAAAGATATTGTGACATATTACACCACATTTAATGGCTACAAAACTGATGCTGAAAGACGATTAAGTGATGTTATCAAGAATGGTTTACTAGAAGAGTTTTCTCATAGAACACTACAACAAGTAATTTCTACACAACGTATTGAAATAACAGAATCACTAAAAGAAAAATCCACTCCAATTGCTGAAAACTTTGGTATAGAAGTGGTTGATGTTCGTGTTAAAAAAATCAATTTAAGTAACGCTGTCAGCGATTCTGTATTTGGCCGAATGCGTTCTGAACGAGCGGCAGAAGCAGCTGAACATCGATCAAATGGTGAAAAAGAAGCCGTTAATATTAGAGCAAATACTGATAAAAAAGTTAGAATATTAGTAGCCGAAGCGACTAAAGATGCAGCACTTTTAAAAGGTCAAGGTGACGCAGCCGCTACCAAGATATATGCGAGTGCCTACAATAAAAACAAAGAACTCTATTCCTTTTTACGTAGTTTAGAAGCTTACAGTAAAAGTTTTGACAGTTCTGACAGCATGATGGTCTTAGATCCAAATTCTGATTTCTTTAAACACTTTAATAAAAAATAAAACCAAATTGCCTTTGGGGGCACAGGAACACATAAATGAAAAAAAATGTAGTTGTTTTAGGTACACAATGGGGCGATGAAGGCAAAGGAAAAATCGTTGATTTATTAACAGATAAAGCAGATGCTGTTGTTCGATTTCAAGGCGGGCATAATGCGGGTCATACTCTGATCATCAACGGCCATAAAACTGTATTACATCTTGTGCCATCAGGAATTTTACGTGAAGGTGTCGACTGTTATATTGGAAATGGTGTTGTAGTAGAGCCAGAGGCACTTCTAAAAGAAATCAAGCAATTAGAACATGCCAATGTTGATGTAAGAACGCGGTTAAAAATATCACGTGCTGCCCCCATCATCATGCCTTATCACATCATTCTTGATCAATTACGCGAAAAAGCAAAAGGCGGAAAAGCCATTGGTACAACAGGGCGTGGTATTGGCCCTGCTTATGAAGATAAAATTGCTAGACGTGGTATTCGTTTTGGCGATTTATTTGACCCCCAACGACTTAAAGATAAACTAAAAGAAACATTAACTTACCATAATTTTGTGATAGAAAAATTTTTTAATAGCACTGCATTAGAATTTGAAAAAATCTATCAACAGTCACTAAATTATGGCATAAAACTACAGCAAATGAGTGCTGATGTGACAGCTGAATTGCACCAATTACAAAATAATGGGAGTTCTATCTTGCTCGAAGGCGCTCAAGGATCTTTATTGGACATTGATCATGGCACCTACCCTTTCGTTACCTCATCCAATACAACTGCTGGTGCTGCTTCAACAGGTACTGGTTTAGGGCCTACAGATATTAATTATGTTTTAGGTATTACCAAGGCCTATACAACACGGGTTGGATCAGGGCCATTCCCAACCGAACTATTTGATAGTGATGGAGAAATGTTAGCGAAAAACGGTGTCGAATTCGGAGCCACTACTGGCCGTCCACGCCGTTGTGGTTGGTTAGATTTGGTTGCATTGAAACGTGCCATACAGATGAACGGTGTAACGGGTGTTTGTGTCACTAAATTAGATGTGCTTGACACTTTTAAATACATCAAAGTGTGTACAGCTTATCAAGTTGGGGATGATATAATCCATGATTTTCCAGCATCAGCCGAAGCATGGGAAAACATCAAACCAATATACGAAACATTGGATGGTTGGATGAGCCACACTCAAGGTATGACTGAAATACATACCCTACCAAAACAAGCCAAGGCATTAATTGAAAAAATTGAAGATTATACCGGTAGTTCTGTACATATGATTTCAACTGGCCCTGATCGAAATGAAAATATTATCATTAAGAACCCATTTGATTGTAAGTAACAGTATGATCCAAAGCAATTAGGTATTGAGTTCATAATATTGCAGGCTTACCTTAATAAAAAATATTAGAGAGGTTTGTTAAACTCTATAGTTTTTTATGTATCAAATACAATTGGTCAGTAATTTCCTAAGACTTCTTCCAAATAAATATTTGCATAGGGGGGAAGTTTTTAAATACCCAACACGTAGTGGCTTGCCCAAATAGTGGAGTTGCTAATTGCCCCACTCTATCACGAAACTGATAAGCCACAAATAAACCACCAGGTTTAGTGTTATCATATATGCTTTGCATAATTTCTTTCGCTACAGTTTTAGGTAAAGTAGAAAATGGAATTCCAGAGATAATGATATCCGCATGATCCCAGCCTTTATTTGCTATGATTTCCTTTAAATTTTGCGCTCCATTGAGGACAGGGCTTAATCTTTTATCACTAATTGTTTTTTTTAAGTAAGCAATAAAGTCCTTATTTATATCTACAGCTATTAACTCCGCATCTTCTGTCATTTGAGACAAAAAACCTTTTGTCGTTCCGCCTGTACCAGGGCCAAGTTCAACAATATGTTTAGCAGATTGTAGTTGAGAACTATCAGCTATAGCCCTAATTAACCAGCGTGTACTCGGAAAGACATAGGCTATCTGTTTCGGGTTTAATGCTGCATTTTTTAAAAACAATAATGATTCATTTAACGGTAATTTACTGCCTTTACTCACAATAATGATGTAATGTGATTTACAATTTCATCAAGCTTAATACGTACATTTTGCATTTCTTTTCGTGACTTATATTCGACCTCGCCTTCATCCAAGGCTCTATCTCCAATCGTTATTTGATGTGGAATACCCAGCAACTCAGCATCAGCAAACATGACACCTGGTCGTATTTTGCGATCATCCATTATAACTTCTACTCCCAACTTGGTTAGGTCACTGTACAGGTTGTTAGCAACTTGCTTGACCCGTTCAGACTTCGCCATATTCATTGGCAATATGACAACAGTAAACGGGGCAATCTGTTGTGGCCAAACAATGCCTTTATCGTCATGGTTTTGCTCAATAGCTGCTGCTACGACTCGTGATACTCCAATACCATAACAACCCATTGTCATGTGTTGAGATTTCCCTTGTTCATTTAATACAACAGCATTCATCGAATCTGTATACGTATCACCCAATTGAAAAATATGACCTACTTCAATTCCGCGTGCTATTTTTATCTTACCTTTACCATCTGGACTTGGATCACCAGCTTGAGCATTACGTAAGTCTGCAACTTGGTTAAATTTTGCATCTCTATCCCAATTTACGCCGGTTAAATGTTTATCATCTTGATTAGCACCAGTGATAAAGTCACTCATAATTTCTACCGCTCTGTCTATGATAATATAACAGTCCAAATCTTTAACACCAATTGAACCTGCATCACATTTTGCTATCATTTTTATTTGTTCATCATCTAACATAGTAAAAGGTGATGCTACTTGCTTTAAATTTGCTGCTTTAATTTCATTCAATTCATGATCACCACGTAATACCAATGCCACAGGAAAATCAACACCTTCAACTAATAATGTTTTGACCAATTTCTTTGGCGAAACACTTAAAAAGTTTGCCACATCAGCAATTGATTTCTTGTTTGGTGTATCGATTACAGTTAATTCAGCTATCGCTTCTTTACGCTGTTTAGTTGGTGCAAGTACTTCACATTTTTCAACATTAGCCGCATAATCACTTCCTGTAGAATAGGCGATAGCATCTTCACCAGAATCCGCAAGTACATGGAATTCATGTGACCCAGTTCCGCCAATTTCACCAGAATCAGCTTCTACAGGACGATATGTTAATCCTATACGTTCAAAAATATTGCAATAGGCTTGATGAATTTTAGCATATGTTTTTTTCAGGCAATCTGTAGACAAATGGAAAGAATAAGCATCCTTCATCAAAAATTCACGAGCTCGCATAACACCAAAACGCGGTCGAATCTCATCTCTAAATTTTGTTTGGACTTGATAAAACGTTATAGGTAACTGTTTATACGATTTTATTTCTTTGCGAGCAAAATCAGTAATAACCTCTTCATGTGTTGGGCCAAAACAAAAGTCTCGACCAGCACGGTCTTTTATTTTTAATAATAAATCACCATATTTATCCCAACGACCAGTTTCTTCCCATAAACTTGATGGTTGAATAGTCGGCATAATCATTTCCAAACAACCAGCCTTATCCATTTCTTCGCGTACAATTTTTTCAATCTTACGCAGCACTTTCAAGCCTAGCGGTGTCCAGTTATATAAACCAGAACCTAATTGACTTACCATTCCAGTTCTAATCATTAATTGATGGCTGATAATTTCAGCATCTGCAGGAGTTTCTTTACGTGTTTGTAGGTGAAATTTTGTGGTTTTCACTGAAGCATTCCAAGGTTTTTTATTAATTCGCTATGATAACGGAATGTTTACATAACTGCACTATTAAACCTATGCTTTGTTATAAATTCTAAGTGTTTTAGTCCAGCACTTGAACCTTGTGGAGGAATACCAATAGTTGTCTAAATCTATGGCCTATCAAGAAAACAATGGAAGCAAGTAAATTTATTACCCCATGCCTAAATTTTGTATTCACCTAATTTAATCACTTAATGACACATTTTCACATCACAAAAAACATGTAATAAATTGCTAAATCCAAAAATTTTTTCAACCTTCATTCTTACTTCATTATATCTCCCCACAATAGGCATTATAAGCAAGGACCTGCATAATTTCAGTCGTGTTATCTGACTTTACCGTAATTAATTGATGGCCTTGTTGTATGACATGTTCTATAGCTATATCTGTAATACCCGTTTCATTTCCTTCTTCAAAAAACCCTAACCCTCCATTAGGAATAGATATTCTATTTTCTACCGATCCATCTTGCAAAACACCAAATTCATTTGATTGAATGACCTGCCAAATTGGTTGTGCAAAGCCATGTTCGTTTAACTCATAAGATGCCGCACCCTGTTCATCAACCCTTTTTTTATAGGTAAAATCAGCTGCAAAAACCTTTAATTCGCTTTCTACGTTAAATACATATTGTATTCTTCCTTCACTTTTTTCCCCTTGGCTAGTTAAAAACTGACCATGAATATTACATAAATCTTTTCGGTCTTGTTCTCTAGGTAGTAATGAGCTGAACACCAATTCTTTTTCTAAATTATAAAAAGGATTATTATTAAAAAATTCTTCATTGTATTTACTACCCAATGACTCTTGTAATTCTTGCTTAACAGAATCAGTCATATTAAAAGTATAAAATAATTTATTATTAATCAACTCATTATTATCATCCCTTAATCTACTTTTAGTCATGGTACCAATAGCTAATAAAGGCACACCTCCAGTAGACAAGTCACCTGTAGGCATAAGTAGTGGAACAGTATAACTATCACCATGTTTAGGAATTTCTCCTGTTGCTACCAACCAAATTGGCGTACCATCAGGCGTAGCTGTAAAAATGGCTTCAAAACCTAAAAGAGGATTTTCTGGATTACCATTATTAATTAAAGTTGTTGATAACACACCTTGTGATGGTACGCCTTCAACTGCCCATACATTATTAGTTAATAGTGATGGGAAATCTGGATTTTCTTCGATTGCAGAAGGTTTGGCATAAAGATAATACACATCTTGTTCATCATTATATGTTGCACTATAGGCAATATGAGCACCAAGATTATCCGACTGTATATCAATATAGTCACCCATTTTTTTTTGTACGGGGTATCCTCTTAAATGATTAAATTCTGGACCCATAGCTTGTTCTTTTGCAAATGTCATCCCTGCATCATAAGAATAGGTATAATAGAGTTTCGAGGTGAATTTATTACCTAGTGACCCGTCATCATTCCTTGTGTCATTCCAAATAATGTCAATTCTACCATTTGGTGCAACTGACATTGTTCCAAACCACTGCCAGTTAGTTGCAGAGTCAGTATTAATTTTTATTGGATCAGTAAAGGATATACCTCCATCAGTACTCCTTAAAAAATGAATATCAAGCGGGTCTCCACCCACTGGATCGATAGAGGCAAGCATGTACACATTATTCTTTGACTGCCTATTTGATTTATCCAATTTAACATATAATTGTCCGTCTAAGCCAACTGAATTTACAACCCCACCTATCCTTAATGCTCCACCCATATTTACAGGAGTTACTTGATGAAAGTAAGGTGTTGAAAGTTCAGGGTTAGCTGAGATAATTAGATAGATCAATCCTAAATTTTGAAGCGCCCCATCAAGACCAACAATATATAATTTCCCACTAGAATCAATATCCAAAGTACCAAAAATTGGAATTTTATGTATTTCTGATGGGAAAGAAAAGTTTGTTTCATTGTATAACAATCTATTATACGTGTTGGGCGTATATGTATTACCAGCAATATTCCAAGCCGCATATATATTTCCTCTATTTGGGCCATCAGTTTTGTCAATAGCAATCCAAGTTTTATCTCCACCATAAGCATGTGTTTTTTCTACCCATGTTTTACCTCCATTATAGGACTTCCACTGGTCAACTCTAAAAGTATTACCAACTACTTTTAAACTTTGATAGTAAAATTCACCATCAGCATTGGAAGCCAAAACTGGGTCGCTTCTAAAAACACCTGGCTCAAATACCTGCTGGTAATTCCATGTTTGCCCACCATCGTCACTATAACTTTTACCAGCCTGTCTAAAATCGCTTGTAACAGTATTAAATTGACGCCAACCAATAGCTATTTGATTAGGGTTTAACGGGTTTACTGCTATTGAAGGCTCATTTGCCGCATCATTAAGAATATTATTGTGATTACTATCTGTATTAACTTGTACACTAATAAACCCAGTGTCTTGTGTCATTTTATTTATCTTTGGTTCTGATGCTGTATTTTGTAACTGCTGCTTTGGTGTATAGGTTGATGAAGCATTTCTTTTTTCAAGAACAAATCCCTTAAGGTCTTGAGCTAAAACAGTTGATGTGCTTATTATTAGAATTGTAATTATAACTAAATCTATTTTTTTCATATTCTTACCATCATAACTAATATTATAAATACTACTAGATGTTTAGTATTTACTCAAGGAACTCTTGACATACTATTAAATTCGTACTAATATAAGCTTAGTTTCAAATAATCCACTTTTAAGTTAAATAGGTTTGAGTACACCCTTCTCTCCCTTGATGTTAAGTTAAGTTTAACAAAACAGGTATTCAAGCCTATTTAACTCTTTTATTAGTTTATTCTCACAATTTAATTTACTTTATTATTTCATCTGCTAACATTTGAAAGTCCAAGCCTATGAAGAATTCTTTTCTTTGTTTGCAGGACACTAGCTGGTAATTAGTGTTTTGCTTTGACTATTTATCTCTAGTTAATTAATTAATCAATAAGCAAATTTAGAGGATAATTATGAATGCCCAAGACGTACTTGCCTTAATCAAAGAGCAAGAAATAGAATTTATAGATTTACGGTTTTGCAACACCTTTGGTAACGAACATCAAGTTACATTCCCTGTTAGTGCAGTAGATGAAAGTTTATTTGTAGAAGGTAAAATGTTTGACGGCTCTTCTGTTGCAGGTTGGCGTAGCATAGAATCATCTGACATGGTATTAATGCCAGATCCTGATAGTGCCTTTGTTGATCCCTTTCCATCTCACCCTACGGTAGTCATTAGATGTGATGTATTAGATCCAGCAACAATGAAATCATATAACCGTGATCCACGTTCCCTAGCCAAACGAGCCGAAAATTATCTACACGAAAGTGGTATAGCTGATCATGCCTATTTCGGCCCTGAACTTGAGTTTTTTCTTTTTGATGGTGTTCGGTGGCAAACAGACATTCAAAAAATGGCTTATGAAATTGATTCTCGAGAAGGTGCGTGGGGCTCTTATACCAACATCGAAAATAATACAGGTCATACAACACCAGAAAAAGGTGGATATTTCACCGTTCCTCCTGTAGATACACTCAAAGATGTACGCAGCAGTATGAGTATCGTATTAGAGGGCATGGGCTTACCAGTTGAAGTTCATCACCAAGAAGTTGCAACTGCAGGTCAATGTGAAATTGGCACACGCTTTAATACATTAACAAAGAAAGCAGATGAACTATTAACCATGAAATACGTGGTACAGAATATTGCACACGAATACGGTTACACGGCTACATTTATGCCAAAACCTTTGGTAGGCGACAATGGTAGTGGTATGCATGTGCATTTATCGTTATTTAATAAAACTGGCAATATGTTTAACGGCGATAAATATGGTGATTTATCACAAGAGGCGTTGTACTATATCGGTGGAATTATCAAACATGCAAGAGCCATTAACGCCTTTAGTAATTCATCAACCAATAGCTATAAACGCTTGGTTCCAGGTTTTGAAGCACCTGTAATGTTAGCTTATTCTGCCAAAAATAGGTCTGCTTCAATACGTATTCCTTTCATTGCCAATCCAAAAGCCCGAAGAGTTGAAGTGCGATTCGGTGATGCCACTGGTAATCCTTATTTAATGTTTACCGCGATGATGATGGCAGGCCTTGATGGCATTAAAAATAAAACTGATCCCGGTCCAGCAATGGATATGGATTTATATGAATTATCGGCTGAAGAAGAGGCAAAAATTCCTAAAGTGTGTCATTCATTAGATCAAGCATTAGATGCATTAGACAAAGACAGGGATTTCTTAAAAGTTGGTGGCGTTATGGATGATGATATGATTGATGGATTTATTGCTTTAAAAATGGAAGAAGTAACACGTTTACGCATGACAACTCATCCTGTTGAGTTTGACATGTATTACTCGTTATAACTCTTTGTTTGTAACAGTTGTTTACAAAGAGGTATTTTGCCAAAATTGCAATGACAGTGATTATCATTTAAAATGTAAATTAACCCCGAGTTTATCTGTTGGTAAATTTGGGAATTAATCAAATTAGGAGAAAGAAATATGGGTATGATGTCAGAATTTAAAAGTTTTGCAATGAAAGGTAATGTCGTCGATATGGCAGTTGGTGTAGTCATAGGAGCTGCTTTTGGAAAAGTCGTTACATCATTAGTAAACGATATTATTATGCCACCTATTGGTATGTTGATTGGAGGTGTCGATTTCTCAGATTTGAACTTTGTTTTACAAGAGGCTACTGCAGAAACTGATGCTGTAACACTCAATTGGGGAAATTCAGTTCAAACTCTTCTTAACTTTATTATTATTGCATTTGCAATATTTATGGTTGTAAAGGCCATGAACAAAATGAAGAAAAAAGAAGAAGAAAAACCAGCTGAACCTGCTAAACCAACAAATGAAGAAGTACTTTTAACAGAAATTCGAGATGCACTGAAAAATAAATAGTCAACAAAAGGTATTCATTTTAAAATAAAGCCTCACACTATGAGGCTTTATTATGTCAAGTCAAAAAACCAATCAATACAATTTATTACTCAAACAAGCAGAAGCTTTACTAGAAAAAGAAAGTAATATCATTGCCAATGCTGCCAATTTATCTAGTTTATTATATTACTCTCTAGATCAGGTGAATTGGGTTGGATTTTATTTGTTACAAAACAACGAATTAGTATTAGGCCCTTTCCAAGGTCAAGTGGCTTGTAGCCGCATACCGCTCGGACAAGGTGTGTGTGGTACAGCATTTAGTCATAACAAAACCATAAAGGTTAAAGATGTTCATGCATTTAAAGGCCATATTGCCTGTGACTCTGCTAGTAACTCCGAGCTAGTTATACCTATAAATATTAACAATAAAACCATAGCTGTTTTAGATATTGACTCACCAATTCTAAATAGGTTTGATGAAGAGGATCAGAATAGTTGCGAATTAATTGCACAGATTTTTGAAAAAAGTATCACTTTATAGCACCCCGAGTTGATTATCTGCCGTATTTACTTTCAAAGGTTTTATAAATTGGCCTTAATCATTTATGCTATTTCCAAATTGAAGAGGTAATATCTATGAATAAAATCAGAAATCAAATTTTAAATTGGCAAGCACAAGGCCTAATTGAAAGAAAGAACATCTCCAAAGCTCTAGAAACTACCGGAGCCAATAACTCTCCAAATCAATGGTTTCACTTTATCAGTCATTCGCTAATATGGTTAAGCGTTTTATCAATAGCTTCAGGGGTTATTTTCTTTTTTGCTTATAATTGGGACAATATCACAGCTACAACAAAATTTGTTATGTTACAGGTGTTAATTTTAATTAGTTTATTAGCCTACACCCAAACCAAACGTTATTCTAATACTAATACAGCAATTCTATTTTTTATTGCTGTTTTATTGGGGTCTTTATTTGCCTTATTTGGGCAAACTTATCAAACTGGTAAAGACCCTTGGCAGTTATTTATGCTATGGACTATATTCGTGACCCCCATTGCATTTACCTCCAGAAGCAGCAGTTTATGGACCTTCTGGATGGCACTGGCTTTTTTGACCCTTAATTTAATATTAGGGGTAAGGTATGGCTTATTCGGTGGAATATTTGGAAATGAAAGGCAAATGTTGTTGTATGCTTTTTTAGGGTTAGTTGCCACTGGAATCTTCGAGTTTTTATTCTATTGCCCTTATAAATTAATTAACAATAGAATCGCTGCACAAATTGCACTAGTTGTTACCATGGTTGCATTTACATGGGTGGCAATTTATTCCATTTTCGAATTTAATAACCAAAAAGGAATTGACGCCTTATTCTACTTAGGTTGGATGACTGGTATTTATTATTTCTACCGACTTAAAAACCTTGATGTATTGGTTTTATCCAGCTGGGTAGTAAGTGGTATTATTGGAGTAATTTCTTTATTAGCCAAAACAATAAATCATGATTTTGAAGGTGGCACTTTCTTATTGTTTGGACTTGTGATCATTGGCTTATCAACCTTAGGTGGAAAGTGGTTATTGGGATTGTTAAGTGAAGAAAAAGCATCTACTCATGGAGAGAAAAAATGAACAATTTATGGAACAAATTAGTAGAACAAAACCTTGTCTTTGGAGATAAACCATCTTTGGATGCTATTCAGATACCCTGGTACATCCGGGTTATGCAAGGCTTTGCGGGATGGGTAGCCGCTCTATTTATATTTGGTTTTTTTGCTGCAGCCTTTTCTTTTACATTTAAAAACCCAACCGGTGGTTTATTAGTTTCCTTAGGCATAATGTGTTCGATAGGAGCATACCTACTCATTCGTATGAGAAAAAATGATTTTTTTGATCAAGTAGGTATG
Organism: Alcanivoracaceae bacterium; assembly: GCA_016744455.1. Taxonomy (GTDB): domain Bacteria; phylum Pseudomonadota; class Gammaproteobacteria; order Xanthomonadales; family Marinicellaceae; genus NORP309. The sequence goes on along the minus strand of JADGEI010000008.1, from coordinate 11,195 downwards.
GCTTTCAGTTTATCGGGGCAGTTGATGTTTGCTATTGGCCTTTTTGTATTAAAAACAAAAACAGATACAGCCTTTTTACTATTAGGTATTTACCAGTTATCACTTGCCTGGATTATTCCTCAATACGCCCATCGCTTACTATCAACCAGCTTTGGTTTATTGTCTTTGTTAATTAGTTTGAATATGCTTGGATTTCACGGGGTTGGCAGTGCAATGATTGCTGTATTATTTGCCTTTATTTGGGTTAAGGAAAACAATTGGGGTGAAAAACGTGAATTATGGGAACCCATTGGATTCGGTGTTGCTATTACCATAATTTTCAGTAGTGGATTTCTCATTACAGGCAAGTATTTATTGAACGAATCAGTACGAGGCCAAAAAAGTTGGTTGTTTTACAATGCCGAATTTCTTAGTAGCCTATTAATTGCATTAGTATTGGTTAACTTAGTTATCGTATTGTTAAAAGAATACAAGGTTAAATATGATTCGAAAACAGCAATTTTATCTTTGTTTGCGGCACTAGGTTTGGTACTAATTAGTTTTAAGGTATATGGCCTCAGTGTTGGGGTCCTTATTGTTATTGTAGGGTTTGCCAAACAACGGATAACATTAATTGTATTAGGTGCACTTTCATCTATCAGTTTTTTCTCATGGTATTACTACAATTTACAGGTAAGCCTTTTAATCAAATCAATCACTTTAGTCATTCTTGGTATTGCCCTTTTAATGGCTTGGCTGGCAATCAATTATAGTTATGGAAAAAAGAAAAAATACACTTTACAATCAGTTAAGTTTCAAGCGATTAATAAAAATAAGTGGCTAGCTGCTGCTACAGTTTTCATTGCTATAATTGCGATTAATATCAATATTAATAAGAAACAAGATTTAATCAAGAATGGTGAAACACTCCTATTCAAACTTGCTCCAGTTGATCCACGTTCAATAATGCAAGGTGATTATATGCGCCTTAGATTTGCCTTATCCAATGAAATAACACAACGTATAAATCTATTAAACCCAAATAAAACCATACCTAACAAACAAGGATTCGCAGTCGTAGAAAAAAACAGTGACAATGTCGTCTCATTTGTTGACTTATTTCACAATCAAGAGCTTACAAAAAACCAATACATGATTCCTTATAAATACCGAAATCGGCAAACCAAGTTCACAACAGATGCATATTATTTTCAAGAAGGTACCGCAGGTAAATACCAAATATCCATTTATGGTGAGTACCGTTATGCAAACGGAGAAATGCTACTGGTTAACCTTGTTGACAAAGACTTTAATGTTTTATAAATGAGTTATGACCTTGTACCACTGCTAGATCACTTTAGAGAATCTTTGCTTACTTTGTTTTCTTAGGTAAATATCAAAAACCATACAGATATGACGTACCAAAAGTCGACCAGCCGCGGTGACTGTAAAACCGTTAGAGTCCATTTTAAGCAAACCATCTTTATGCATGATCTTTAAATCACCAATTTCATTGCTGAAATAGTTCATGAAATCTATGTTGAATTTTTCTTCAATAGCATTAAAATTCAATTCAAAATGGCACGCAATATTTTGAATGACTTGTTTTCTAAGTTTATCGTCATCCGTTAGTATATAACCACGGTAGATTGGGAGTTTACCACTATCCAGCATGGTGTAGTACTGTTCAGTTGATTTAACATTCTGACTAAACGAATGATTAACAGAACTTATCGAGGATACGCCAATTGCAACTAGGTCTAATTCTGCATGGGTTGTATAACCTTGAAAATTTCTTTGTAACGTACCGTTGGCTTGAGCTATAGCAAGCTCATCTTCGGGCTTTGCAAAATGATCCATTCCAATATAAACATAACCTGCATGAGTTAACTTTTCTATAGTCATTTGTAAAATTGCGAGTTTTTCATCAGCTTTAGGTAAATCTTCATTTTTAATGCGCTTTTGTGGGGAAAACAAATGAGGTAAATGTGCATAGTTAAAAACTGATAACCTATCAGGCGACATCTCAATTACTGCATCAACAGTCTTAGCAAAACCACTCAAATTCTGAAACGGTAGTCCATAGATTAAATCAATACTTACAGATCGCGCCTTCACCTCTCTGCAGGCTGAAATAATATTTGCAGTCATCTCAGTGGGTTGTATGCGATTAACTGCTTCTTGTACGATAGGGTTAACATCCTGAACCCCTAATGAAAAGCGATTAAAACCATAAGATGCTAATTTTTTTATGCTTTCTTTTGTCACAGAACGCGGGTCAATTTCAATTGAATAATCACGTTTGTCAGTATCAATCAATGGAAAATACTTAGCAATTAATGCCATCATTCTTTCAAATTGTGCATCCGTTAAGAACGTAGGAGTTCCACCACCAAAATGCATTTGTTCAACCACCCTATCTTTATCATACAATTTTGAGACTATGGCCATTTCTTTGTCGAGGTAATCAAGATAAGTATCTGCTTTGTCACGTTTTTTTGTGGCTATCTTGTTGCATGCACAAAAAAAACATAAGGTATCACAAAAAGGAATGTGAAAATAGAGGCTAATAGGCTGAGTTTTATTACTTTGGTTACTATGTTTGGCTTGGCTAATATAATCATCAGCAGTAAATTTTTCATTGAACACTACGGCAGTTGGGTAAGAGGTATACCGAGGGCCCGCCTTATCGTACTTTCTGATTAAGTCTAAATTAAATTCTGGAGTTGATTGCATGATTATTACTACAATTAAAAAAGCGTATAATACACATGCAAACAGGTATTAAATATGATTTACATCAATTTAATCATTTTTATTTTCTAATATTGTAAACCTTTTGTGAAGATCGACATGCTCATTTAGCGGATTATTTTTGTACTCTACCCATGAGTGCGCTGAAAAACAACCCTGGCTTTTATTCACACCAATCCTATGATTAACTTCATACCCTGATGCTTTTAAATACTGAGACATGGCAATTGAACGAGGTAAGCAATTGCCTTTTTTTAGCGTTCGAGAAGCCCAAAAATACGCTTTGGCTATAGCAATCGCTGATTGTTTCTTAGTTACAAGTTTATGATCCTGATTTACAAGTTGATCATATGGCACGTATTCTAATTGAAGTTGAATATTCTTAATATGCTCTCTGGCACTGGTAACTAATAAAAAGGCATGAAACAGATCAAGTAATTTCATTTAACATTCCAGCAAGATTCTCTAAACTCTTTTGCCCATGAGGATATTCAAGTTGATAACAAGGGATTTTTAAACTAACCTTAGAACAAATTTCTAGGTGCGATTTCAAATCAAGGGGGCTAAATAATTTAGTAGCCACAGTATGATTAATCATTTTTTTCAAAGCATTAATAGGGTTTTCTTTGTTTAATTTTATTTTTGACTCAGACTTACTTGCAAAGATAAATACAATATTCCCCTTAATTGGGCCGCCACAATATTGATGCTGATCAAGCAATTTCAATTGTGGGAAATTGGGGTAGAGTGTTAATTTTTCATTAGGACAATTAAACGGCATAAGATCGTCTGATAACCTTTGGCCATTTGCTAAAGTATCAAAATAGCGAGCAATAGTTGATTTTCCTGTGCCAGAATTTCCCATAACAACAAACACTGTAGAATTTAATAGAAATGCAGATGCATGCAAACAGTACATTTTATTTATGGCAAGATTTAATAGCAGAACAGGGCCTAATAACACTATAATGTCATGGCTACTACCATTACTTTGGATATGATTTTTGGTGATGGTATAAACACTTGAATCGTGTGTCAATCGATAATTGTTTTCCCTATTGGTTTCCACTCGTAAGAAATAGTTATTCTCACCAATAAGTGTTTTATCATGGTATGTGATCGACTGAAAACCAGTCTCTTTTTGAACAGGGAAACTATTACAAGAAGTGCTTTTGGATAAGTGTAAGTTGTTTAATTCTGGTATATCAAAATTAACAACAAATACTGAGTCCGTAATCCTGTATTGATAATATACATTTGCAGGAACCTCTTGGCTTAAATAACGCACCTATTAGGGAGTATAATTTTTAAAAAAAATCCCTTCTAAAACACCCAAACTTTTTCTCATAGTATTTCACTTGTGGGAAACTTTACATGAATGGATCATGAGTTCCTGCGGTAGCTCCACTGTCTCCAAACCCAGGTGACCCACCCATTGTCACATCACGTATATCACCGAGAGGTTTCAAAACAGGTTTTTGGTAACTCTTTTTCTTTTTTGCTTGCTTTTTTTCTTGAATTTCTTTCATGCTCTATCTTTATGTTTTATTCCCATCACGGTTATTATGATTAATTCCACTAACAAAGTAAAGTTAAAAAATGTTAACTAATGTAGTTTAGCTTATGACAGGGCTTTATCTACTACTTCAAACACATCAGGAGAAAGATTCTTAGTTTGGTGAATTCGTTTAAGTTCCGTTTTCATTAATGCTTGTAGTGATTTTTCAAACTTCTTCCAAGTATTAAAAATTGATACCATTCTTGATGCTATTTGCGGATTAATTTTATTTAATGCAATGACTTGATCGGTTAAAAATTGATAGCCCTCCCGAGTGTGGAAACCTATGAGGTTACTAGAGGAAAACGCACCCACCAAAGATCTCACTTTATTTGGGTTTTCTAGGCTAAACAAATTATGTGTCATCAATTCCTTCACCAAATTGATAGTATTTCTGGCAGGTATTGTTGCCTGTACAATAAACCACTTATCCATCACTAAGGCATTATCCTGCCATTTATCATAAAAATCTTGCAACATTTGTTGGTAGCCATCAGCCTCGTTATGAACAAAAAGGCTAAGTGCAGAAATAGAGTCTGTCATGTTATTAGCATCATCATATTGTTGTTTACATAAACGCAAAATGTCTGGGTTGTCCGTACACATAAGATAACTAAGGCATGTGTTTTTCAAACTTCTCTTTGCAACATCAGCTGATTCAATTTTATATTCTCCAGTTAAAAAATTCTGATTATAAATAGACAAAAACTCAACTTCCAAAGCATTGGCTAATGCTTGTTTTATAAAATTTCGAGCCTTATCCAAGCTTTCAACATCAATGTTTTTCATAGAAACCATCAATGTTTTTAAGTCAGGCAAAGTTAGTGTTTCTGCTAACAAAGCTGGATCGGTGTTGGAATCAGTTAATACTTTGGCAATCGCCGAAATAAAATACTCAGGGCATTCAGCTTCTTTACCTTTAGCAAAACAGTCATAGGCTTTCATTATGACTTGAGCAGAAATAATTTGTGCTGCATCCCAACGATTATAAGAATCGGTATCGCACACCATCAACTTCAGCAAATCTTTATTAGATCGTTTATAGTTAACAATAACAGGGGCTGAAAAACCTCTAAAAACTGAAGCCAATGGCTTGGCATTAATATTTTTAATAACAATTTCTTGTTTCAATTTTTTAATACTATAAACCTTTTCAATGTTTCCTGATTCATCTAGCGATAATTGCTCGCTACTTTCATCGAACAACGCAATTCGCATAGGAATATGCATAGCAGAAAAATCTTTCTTATTTACATTTATAGGGTGTTTTTGAATGATTTTCAGCTTAAACTCTTGCTTTTCAGCATCGTAACTTTGTTTTATCTTTATCTGTGGCGTACCATTCTGAGAATACCACAGCCCAAATTGCTCCAAATCGACTTGATTAGCATCTGCCATGGCACTTCTAAAATCATCACACGTAACTGCTTGGCCGTCATGGCGTTCAAAGTACAAATCCATGCCTTTCCTAAATCCATCGTTACCCACTAAAGTTTGATACATTCGAACAACCTGCGCACCTTTTTCATAAACGGTCAATGTATAAAAATTATTGATTTCAATAAATGAATCTGGGCGAATTGGATGTGACATAGGACCTGCATCTTCAGTAAATTGAAATGCCTTAACAATACGTACATCTTCAATACGTTTAACTGCAGCTGATTGCATGTCTGCGGTAAATTCTTGATCCCGAAATACAGTTAGCCCTTCTTTTAAACTCAATTGAAACCAATCTTGACAAGTAACTCGATTACCTGTCCAATTATGAAAGTACTCATGGCCAATTACAGCTTCAACACCTATAAAATCATTATCTGTTGCAGTTTCTGGACGTGCCAACACATATTTTGAGTTAAAAATATTCAACCCTTTATTTTCCATAGCGCCCATATTAAAATCATTGGTAGCAACAATATTATAATGTGATAAATCATAAGCCAATCCAAATCGTTCTTCATCCCATTTCATTGAACGTATAAGCGAATCAAGTGCATATTGACACGAATCTATGTTTTCTTTTTCAACATAAACCCTCAAATTAACATCCATTCCATTGCTAGTTGTATAGTTATCTTCAATAAACTCTAGTTCGCCAGCCACAATAGCAAAGAGGTACGATGGTTTAGGGTGCGGATCAGACCACTTAGCATAATGCTTGCCATGTTTTAAATCACCTGAACTAACCAAATTGCCATTGGATAATAGTACTGGGTATTTTTGCTTGTTTGCTATCAATGTCACTTCATAAGGCGCCATTACATCTGGTCTATCTGGATAGTAAGTTATTTTGCGAAAACCCTCAGCCTCACATTGAGTAAGAAAAAATTCCCCAGATTGATATAAACCTTCTAATGCTTTATTTTTACTTGGGTAGATTTTGTTTTCAATCTGCAATTCAAATTCTTCTGGTGTATTTTCAATAATTAAGGATTCATTATCGATAACATATTCATCAGCTTTTAGCATTTTACCATTAATGCCAATTTTCAATAATTCTAAATCCACACCATTAAGCTCAACAGTACGATCTGAACCATTGTTATGCTTAAAACTAATTTTAGATTTAACCAAAGTGAAATCAGGTTCTATCATAAAACCTAGATGAACAGACTCTACCCAATAATTAGGTTGTTTATAGTCTTTTCGATAAATAATTTGATTGTTTTGTGAATTCATTTGATTAAGAATTAAATATTTTGGATGGTTAATTATAACCTTAAGAAACCCCTGAATACTAGGAGTTTGTCCGACATTAAGGAAGCGTAGTAAAAGAAAATTGCTTTGAGGTCGTTTTGAGGTAGGTTTACTATTTTTAAACCAGTTTTCTACAAAGTGGCATTGTTAACTTCTGAAAATTAGAGAGCTTTACTTTTATTCCTGAACAGAACCTGAACATCATACTCTATACATTTGACAAATCACCTATTAAAGCTTTAGTATTAACAGTGCCATAATAACTGGAGCACATCCTCATGAAGACTACCATTTTATTCTTAATTTTTCTTATAGATGCTGTTAGTGCCAACCCATTTGTAAAACCATCGCAACCAAGCGGTATCTTAGACCTTGCAACCAATCATCAATCGAAAAATATTTTTCCGGTTTCTTTATACGAAGTTGATGGAAAACAAATTATTAAACGCACTAATGCAGTTTGGTTGTCCCCAGGAAAACATAGCCTCAAAGTTACATCAATAGTCAATCTATCTCAAAGAAGTACTGGCATGACGACAAGACAAAAGAGCAATCCTGCAAAAAATCACAATACACTAGAAATATCTGTCGAAGACGGAAAAACTTACTATATTGGTTATGATGCCAGTGATAGGAATCCAAACAAATGGAAACCTGTTGTTTGGAAGGTTAAATAAACACTATTCAAAACTTGATTGGAAAATGACCCCAATAAAACGTTGTTGAAAATAACCATCAAAGGAGTTCTGAACAAGATACTCATAGCCTTGTGGATTTAAATGAAAACAATCACGGGTAAATACAAAATCACGCATCGCTTCAACTGGCGATGGTCTACTTATATCACCTGGTGGTAAAATATCTCCAGGTGAGATACCATCATCAGGAAACCCAAAAAAACTTTGCATCAGGCCAAAGTGAGAAACTTGATAGACTCGTGGGTTATTTGATGCAATCTGTGCGTATACCTCTTCAAATGTTCGGGCCGCTGTGTTGAGTTCTGAGGTAGTTGGCAGGCCCATGTCGTTCAGTAAATCATTACATGTTTGCCCAAAAACACCACCAATCGTGTCTTCAAAATTTGGGTAATCATAAAAACTTAACAACACCTCTATTCCACTGTCTTGTGCCAAGACAGCATCAACAATAATGGTTAAATCGTCACTAATCTGCTGTTGCAATGCCAACTCTTCCATCATAGTCATATTAATCGTCCATGCATTAAGAAAATCATTACCTCCAATAGTCAACTGTACAGTGTCAATTTCCGGATTATTATTTATTGCATCAATAATCAGCTGTAACTCAGTTGGTATAGCCCAGTCAGCCGCTTCTCTACCATCTTCGGCTACTAAATCACTAACTGGGTGAATAACAGTGTTTGCAAACCCATTATTGGCGAATACTTGATTATGAGTGGCATTATCAATCTGTAACTGCGCCCACGAATCACCGACAACAAGAACACGGGGATCTTGAGCATTAAGTGCAAAGGGTAACAATAATAGGTATAAACACTTAATCATCCTTTTCTCGACAATAACCAATGAAATGTACCAACAGCAACCACTTCACCTTTAGTATTTTTAATAGAAGCTTTGACCGTATATTCAAGGTTTTCTTTTACTTCAGGAATATCACAAATACATTCAGCCGTTAAATCTCCTTTGGCTTTTATAATATACTCCATTTCCATCTTAGTTAAAATTCCGCGAACTTGGCTAGTCATTCCAGATAATACAGCTAATCCACTGGTCACTTCACCTAAGTTAATCAATGCAACTGCATGGATACTTTTCAAGTGATTTTTATTGAGTCTCCTTTCTTTTAAAAACGATTGACAATGCCCTGGTTTTAAATCCGTAATCAATGCTTTTATGGTTCCTGTATAGGCAGCCATCTTACCAACAGCTCGAGAAAACATCTGTTTTCCAAAAGGTTTGTTTTGAAGTTTTTTCCAATTGGCAAGGATTTTTTCGCCTGGTGATTCATTGTTTTGTGACATAATATAGGTCTATCTAATTATTGAGTGAATGATATGTACAACAAGCATTATAAATATGTTTCCAAAATAATCAATAAAGGATTGAATAAGGCCAAACTTGATGGAGTTCTTATCTATTCTGGACATGTTCATAACTATTTTCTTGATGACATGCCCTATGCCTTTGCCTGTAATCCACATTTTAAATGGTTGGTACCGATTACTGAAACCCCACATTGCATTATTCATTTCAAACTTGATAGTAAGCCGGTACTATATTTATACCAACCCAAAGATTATTGGCATTCATTGCCCAAAACAACCGAAGGAGACTGGGCTGATCACTTTGAAATTATCCCCATTAGTTGTAAAGAAGATGTACCTGATTTCAGCCACCTCAAGAACCATGGCTGGATTGGGCAAAATGACTCACATGAATACGACAACCTGCAACTTAACCCCCAAGTTTACATGGACTTTATTCATTGGAAACGCGCTAATAAAACCAAATATGAAATTGAGAACATTAAGCAAGCCAATCAACTAGCTTTAAAAGGCCACAAAGCCGCTGAACTCAGTTTTCGCAAAGGCTATAGCGAGTTTGAAACTCACATGGCCTACATGCTGGCTACTAAGCATAATGAATACCAACTACCTTATGGCAACATTATTGCTCAAAATGAAAATGGTGCAATACTACATTACCAACACATGCAAAGATTGCGACACAAACCAGAAAACCTCAAATCCTTCTTAATTGATGCTGGTTGCCAAGTTAATGGCTATGCCTCTGATATCACTCGCACATACAGTTACAACGATGATGAGTTTGCACAAATGATAGTAGCTGTTGAAAAAATGCAAATCAAAATTGGCAACAAAGCCACTGTAGGGGCAAGCTACGTTGATTTACATCAACAAGCTCATTTGAAATTAGCAACCATTATAAAAGAGTTTGACATTATAAATTGCGATGCTCAAGAAGCACATGATACTGGACTTAGCAATGTTTTTTTTCCACATGGTCTAGGCCATTATTTAGGCTTACAAGTTCACGATATTGGCGGCCATCAAAAAAACAAAAAAGGAAATATCAAACCTCCACCAGATTTACACCCTTTCTTACGTCTAACCCGTACCCTCAAGAAAAACAACGTTATCACCATTGAACCGGGTATTTATTTTATAGACATGTTGTTAGAAAAAGCCAAGGCCGATGGTCTAGGACACTATATCAATTGGTCACGAATCGACGATTTCAAACCCTATGGTGGTATACGAATTGAAGATAACATTGTGGTAAAGAAAAAACATGTGATTAATTTGACGAGAATGTCATGAAAAAATCACCATGAATAATGGTTATAAAAAGTTTCTGCCAATAGAGAATTACACTTGGGATAAAGATTAATTGATGAACTTTCCAACACTAGAAACCAAATACACTCTTATCAAATTACTTGAATTCAATCAAGCACAGTTGCTATGTGATTATTATCAGAAAAATAAAGATTTTTTAGCTTCTTGGGAACCCAATAGAAGTGATGATTTTTATACACTAGAATTTTGGCAGCAGCAAGTAATTGACTCTATCTCATTATTTAAATCAAAAAATGCCATTCGTTTTGTTGCCCTCGATAAAACTGAAACTCACGTTATTGCTACATGCAGTTATAGTAACATTGTTTGGGGTTGTTTTATGGCCTGCCATATGGGCTATTCCATAGATCAATCCTATCAAGGTAAAAATATAATGTATGAAGTGGCTCAAACAACGATAAAATACATAAAAGATGAAGTTAAATTGCATCGCATCATGGCTAATTACATACCACGAAACACCAGAAGTGAAATTTTACTCAAACGTTTAGGATTTAAAAAAGAAGGCTATGCAAAAAATTATCTGAAAATTAATGGCCGTTGGCAAGATCATATTCTAACTTCTCTTATTTTAGAACCCTAAACCCTATGCAAGTGACACAAACCGCGATACAAGCAATAGGCTTACAGTAGAAATATATGATTCGCCTTACTCAAACTATTCCAGAACAAACAGAACAAACAAGAACAAACAAAGACACACACATTAAAAGTAAAGATCCTACACCACTTTAGGAAATTAACAAACAAAGACACACACATTAAAAGTAAAGATCCTACACCACTTTAGGAAATCACCCACATCATTTCAAAGAATATTTTCATAAAATAGTAATTTTTATG